>JAUIBW010000024.1 GCA_030427585.1 Bacteroidia bacterium | reverse complement strand
CGTTGTAAAACATTAAAAAAAGCCCTTTTTTCTAATTGAAAATAAGAGTTCGCTCATTTATTGTTTCTGGATGTTTAATAATAGAATAATTTTGATTGCTAAATGACAATCATCAAATGAAAAAGAATGTAAATACATCAAAAACAATTTTCAAACTGATTTTAATATTGGTTTGTGGTATTTCATATTCTCAAGTTGAAATTAATGGGTATATTAAATCATCAATAACTGATTTAAGACCAATTTCTGACATTTATATTGAGCAATTAAAAAGCGGAAAGTCAGCTATGGAGAGAATTACAATGGCTGATAATACTGGATTCTTCCGAATTGAAAATCTCGAACCAAATAAACTCTACAAAATCAAACTTTCGGCATTTGGCTACAAAGACCAAGTTTTTGAAATAAAAACGAACGATGGAATTACAAAAACAACTTTGACTTTAGATGCTAGTTGTGAATACAGTAACGAACAAGCCAAAAAAGATTGGAATAATGGAAAAGCAAAATTACTTTTAGCTGGTTCAATTGCACCAATCGCAAACTCACCATCTGACAAAAGGTTTGAGAAAAAATATGAAATAGAATATTTAGACTTTGGTTGTACACCACCAATTGATGAGTGTATCAAAATTTATAACGAACAGATTTTCGAACTTATGGATGAAAAGTATGGAATGGAATGGCGGAAAAAAGTACGTTCTGATGTTGAATATTTAAAATAGAAAACGTTTTACAACAACATATATGTGATCATAACAGATTTTGGTGATAAATCGATAGGTTCGTGTATATTTGGAATAGCGCAATGTTTGCAAAACCAAAAAATAGCAACCAATGCGCAGAAAAACCGAAAAGTAAGGTAACATTTTGCCCTGTTACGACACATATATAAAACGTTGTAGCCAATTTGAGCAAAAAATTATGAAACAAATAATATTAAGTCTAATTTTACTGCTAACAGTACAAATTTCCTACGGACAAGATTTACTCGAAAAAATTAGTAAAACTGACTTTACAATTGGAAAAACGATAAAAATTAAATCTCAACTACTGAACGAAACAAGAGATTTGAATATCTATTTACCAATGAGTTATTCGCAGGACAGCTTAAAAAGCTATCCCGTAATATATTTACTTGATGGCTCTAAAGATGAGGATTTCATTCATATTTCTGGAATTGTGCAATTCGGTTCTTTTTCGTGGATAAATATGATTCCCGAATCAATTGTTGTCGGAATAGGAAATGTAGATAGAAAAAGAGATTTTACTTATCCTTCTAAAAGTGAACTTGACCTAAAAGAGTTTCCTACGTCTGGAAAATCTGAAAAATTCATTTCCTTTTTAGAAAAAGAACTTCAGCCCTTTATTGATTCCGAATACAGAACAACGGAAATGAAAACAATTATTGGACAATCGCTTGGTGGACTATTAGCAACGGAGATTCTATTCAAAGAACCTGAACTATTTGACAATTATATAATTGTGAGTCCAAGCTTATGGTGGGATGATGAAAAATTGTTAGACAAAAATCCTAAAACGTATAATTCTAAAAAATCGATTTATATAGCTGGTGGCAAAGAGGGAGAAGTAATGGAACGGACTGCAAAGGAGTTGTATGATAAGCTCAATAAAGACAAAAAACTGAATACGAATTTATTTCACAAGTTTTTAGAGGGTAAAACACATGGTGATGCTTTACATATTGCTGTTTATGGTGCGTTTGAGAAAATATTTGAACAAAAAAAAGAATAAAAAACTGGCTACAACAATGTATAAAATTAATTGCTTGGAACTAGCCTACTTACGAAAATCCGCGAGGATTTTCTATTCGGTTTTTATTTGCTAAATTAATAACTTAAACCACGCAACTAATCTTGTACGAGACTGTTGTAGTGCATTAGACCAAACCGATATGCTGAAAATAATCCGAATAACATTTTACATAGTTTTGTCCTTTTTTTTATTGGACATTTTCGACTTGTTTCAAACCAAAATCGGATTTTTAAAAGCAATTATTTATTACGGAATTATGATTTTACCAATTCCTTTGCTCATAATGGAATTTAAAGCTAATCGAAATTTGTCCGAACCAATTTTAAGAAAGTTAATACCAATTTTGACAATTATTGGACTGATTTACTTAAATCCTTTAAAAATTATATTCAATGTTGCAACTTGGAAAACTCAAACTGTTGAACTGATTAATGAAAATAAAGGAAATCATAAAGTTGAATTTCAAATGAAAGATATTGGAGCTTTAGGATATGCGAAACGAAATGCTGAAGTCTATTATTTGACCAAATATTTTTATGTAGTGCTGTCAGAAAATTATGACGAACGGAATTTTATCGGAACTGACTGGAAAAGGATTGACCAAAATATTAACGAAATTGGACTGAAATAAAATGTCGGAATCTAATCTAACCTGAAAATGGAAATAAAAACGCACTACAACACCGGCTATAGTTCATTGCTTCTGACTTTCCGAAAGGAAAGTCCTCGCGGATTTGCTATCTTCGGTTTACGGCGGAAAATCCGCGAGAATTTTCACGTAACGAAACCATAGCTAAAACCGTTAGGTCTCATTAGCAAAAAATGACAGATAAACATAGACATATAGAAAATAATGTAAAAATTCTAAGGAATGAAATAGAACAGTTTTTTATCTTTTTCAAGCAAGGGCTTGACTATTCTAAAATGGTTTACGAATTCTGGAATGCAAAGGACATTCTTGGACATATAACTTTTTGGCACGAGAGTTTTGCAAAGAATATTTCGGATTTAGGTAAAGGCAATAAACCCAAACCGTTAAAAGGGAAACTGTCAGAAGTCAACAAACAAAGTGTTGAAACGACAAAAGGCGAGTCCATTGAAAACCTAATCGAACGGTTGAAATATGCTCAGGACACAATTGAAGCGTTCATATTTGAAGATAAAATCGATATGATTCCATATAAAAAGGGTTCAAGGGATTATTCAAAAACCGAGCATTTGGAAGTCGTCTCAAATCACATTCGCAAACATTTAAAAGATATACGGAAGACTTATGGCAAGACCAACGAACAAAACCGAATTGCTTGATTTAAGCAGAAAAAACTTTGGACTTTTAGTGGATTTCATTGAGAGTTTTTCGGTAAAGGAACAAAATTCAGAGTTCCCCAAAGGAACAATGAATAGAAACATCCGAGACATATTAATGCATCTTCATCATTGGCATCTAATGATGATTGATTGGTACACCATCGGAATGCAGGGAGAAAAACCAGAAATGCCCACCAAAGGTTACACTTGGAAAACCACCCCTGAATTGAACAAGTGGATTTGGGAAAAATATAATAACATCTCTCTTGAATATGCCAAGAAGGACATCAAATCAAGTTACCGAAAGGTTAGGCAATTGATTGAGAAGCATAGTAATGAAGAACTGTTTGAGAAAAAAAGGTATAAATGGACTGGAACTACATCATTGGGAGCATACTTGGTTTCAGCTACTTCAAGTCATTATGATTGGGCATATAAGCTGATTAAGAAAGCGAAGAAATGAAAACGAGACCTAATGTATATGAGATAATTGCTTCCTATCGTCAGCAATTACGCATATACTAACCGTTGTGGTACATTAAAAAATCTCGGAATTGGAATTTAAATTAATATGGATTATTCTTTAAAAGTTCAAAAAGAAATTGAAATTAAGGCTAGTTCTGTTGATATATGGAATACCTTAACCTCAAATCAAAAACTATCAAATTGTTTGAAAATGTCTGTGAATTGTGACTTATGGAAAAAAGGACACACAATTTATTTTAATGGATTTAAAAGCGATTTGAAATTTATAGATAGAGCAGAAATCACAGAATTTCAAACAGATAGATTATTGACTTATAATTATTTTAAAGGCGATTCAGACTATTTTACCAAGCTAAGTTTTTCAATCAAAAAGAGCGGAAAAAATGCTTATAAACTTATTTTAAATGGAATCGGCTTTTTAGATACAAATGACCTAATTCATGCGGAAAATGCTTGGACTGTAATGTTACAAATATTAAAAACTGAAATTGAAAAAACGTACCAGAACAATGTATCCGCAATTACGGCGGATTCGACTACGTCCGAATCCACTCGGAATTGCTAAAGCCTGTTCTAAACCGAAAAGTCTACGTATATTAACCCGTAACTGACGGTTATACGAGACTGTTAGCTTGCATAAAAACCAAACCGCAAACATTATTGAAAAAATCAATCTTTTCGTTCGTACGCAACCGACTTTAAAACCAAAATAGCGTTTAGAACTTCGGGGAAACCGACATAAGGTAGCGTTTGTAAAATAGCATCTTTGATTTCATCGGGTTTCAGACCAATATTCAAACCAGCGTTGATATGGAATTTAAGCTGTGGCAATGCATCGCCTTTTGTGGTCAAAGAAGATATGGTTATCAATTGCTTTTCCTTTTGTGACAAATGGCTGTTTTCATAAATATTGCCATAAGCGAAAGTCACGATATAATCGGAAAGTTCTGGAGCAATTTCTGAAAGATTATCGACGATATTCTGGAACGCTTCTTTATCTAGTTCATTTAAATTTTCAATTCCAATAGAATATCTGTTGGAATTATTTTGGGTGGAATCAATCTTCACCTGAGCATTTGCAGACTGTACAAAAGTTAAGAATACAAACCCAAAAATCAAATATTTACATCGTTGTGCCACCATCTACTATAATTTTTTCGTTTCGTAAAACCTGTGATTTATCGGACAACAAAAACTCAACGATTGGAGCAATATCCGTTGGCTGAACAATTCTGCCAATTGGAGAAGTTGTAGAAAAATGTTTTAATAAATTATCAATAGCCTCATCGTTCATTCCTGACTTTTTCTGTATTGGACTTTGTGTAATACCCGGACTGACAACATTTACCCTAATTCCTTTATCGGCAAGCTCAATATTTAAAACTTTGGCTATACTTTCCAAGGCCGCCTTACTTGCGGTATAGACACTTGTATCGGCAAATGCTTTAAAAATAACAATAGAAGTGTTCAAGACAACACTTGACGGATTTTTCAAGATTGGGATAAATTTTTGAACCGTAAAAAAGGCACCTTTAAAATTTATGTTCATTGTTTCATCGAACAAATCTTCAGTAGTTCCTTCAAAGTTCATTGCTTTAAAAATACCTGCGTTCACGAACAATCCATCAATCTTTCCAAATTCATTTTTAATTTTTGAGACCAATTGGTCAATATCGCTCAACGAAGAAGTATCGGATAAAATTCCAAAAGCATTTTTCCCCAATTTGGAAACGGCACTATCCAAATTTACTTTGGTTCTTCCTGTTATGATTATGTTATATCCTGCTTTTAACAAATATTCTGCACAAGCAAAACCGATTCCTGTTGTTCCACCTGTAATTGCAATTTTTTTGTTATCCATATCCAATAATTTATTTGCAAATTTGTGAAATAACTATAAATTTGACAAGTACTTACTTTTTGGTAAGTAACTAACTAGCAACTCGGAAAAGTGTGATTAGTATGGAAACAGCAGAAAAAATAATTGAAAAAAAATATCAACAAGCCAAAGAATGTCCGATTACCATTTTTATGGAACAAATAGGCGGAAAGTGGAAACCCGTAATCATTTGGCTTTTGTTGTTAAACGAAGTAATGCGATTTAACGAATTGGATAAGGCAATTCACGGAATTAGCCAAAAAATGCTATCAAAACAATTAAAGGATTTGGAAAAACTTAAGATTGTGAAAAGAAAATCCTACCCTGTGATTCCCCCAAAAGTAGAATATAGACTGACCGAAAAAGGAATGTCCTTAAAAAAGAATTTGACCTTGATAATGGAATGGAGTAACAAGAACTTAAAATAAATTACGCAAGCTAACAAAGTGTCCTATGAAAAATTGCTACTTTAGTGCTTAAACATAGGTTGTTGCTTTTTTGCGAACTCCAATTTTCCGCAGGAAAATTAGCCGTTCACAAAATCGCAACTTTCCATATGTGTGCCGAGAGTAACGAACGGCAGAAATTCGTTACGCAACTGTTTATAAGATGGTGGAAGCGACCCACCGGTGTTGTCCTGCAGGGGAGAGCATCAAATCACCATAAGGTGCTTTGGTAAAGAGCCAAGGTGCTGAGCGTTATGGAAAAGGCTGCGCCATGAGCGCGGTCAGGTATGGATAAAGGAGATGAATGCAAATGAACCTCTGATGAAGTGTCGAGAAAGTGCAACATTCTGCCAAAAGTGTTTGAAGTATGACAAACATGATAAGTTTAGCGGTTACCTGTTTACTGGCTAAGCGGTAGGCGTCATTTAGGAGGCATGACTTTTATTCGGGCTTATTTACGGAACTCGGGAACCTGTTCCAAGATGCAAATCGAAAGGCACAATAGCACAAACTAGAGGCCAAATAGCGATACTTGGGACAGGGGCGGACCAATCTGTAGTAGTGATGAAGGTTTTGTAATGAAACTGGAGCAAAGGGACTGGCTTATACAGTTTATCAATTTTTACAACTCGCAAGAGGATGATTCAATTTGAGAAGACAAAATCAGTACCTATTACCAAAGAAATGGTATGTGAAGCCTACTTGCAGGTACAGCGAAAAGGAAAAAGCTCAGGTATAGACAATCTAAGTATGTCAGGTTATGACAAGCAAAGACATCGACACTTGTACAAAGTCTGGAACCGCTTGGCCTCGGGTAGTTATTACCCACCACCAGTCCTACAAGTTGAAATTCCAAAGAAAAACGGTTCTATCCGTCAACTGGGGATTCCGACCATTAGCGATAGAGTAGCACAAACGGTGATAAGAAATCAAATAGAGGAAAGACTGGAAATAATCTTTCATCCACAATCCTATGGTTATCGACCAAAACGCAGTGCTCATCAAGCACTTGAACAGGTACGTAAAAACTGCTGGAAGCATGATTGGGTGATTGATTTGGACATCAAGAACTTCTTTGATGAAATCGACCATAACAAGTTGCTTAAAGCGTTGGGCAAACACGTTGAAGAAAAGTGGGTGCTCAAATACATCGAAAGATGGCTCAAAGCTCCACTTCAAACCCAAAAAGGTGAAATCATCGCAAGAACAAAAGGGACACCGCAAGGTGGGGTGATAAGTCCACTATTAGCCAATCTGTTTCTGCACTACACCTTAGATGTTTGGCTTGGGAGAGTGAACCCTGCCATTGAATTTGTACGCTATGCAGATGATATTATTATTCATTGCCAGACGCAAAACCAGGCAGAGCATATCCTACAGAGGATAAAAGAAAGATTGGAGCATTGTGGATTGATATTGCATCCAGATAAAACGAAAATCGTGTATTGCAGGGATTTTAAAAGGCAGCAAAAGTATGAAAAAGTGCAATTTGACTTTTTGGGATATACTTTTCAGCCACGCACTTCAAAGTCAAAGAAAACAGGGAAACTGTTTTTAGGATTTGACTGTGCTATTAGTATCCAATCACGGTCACGGATATTTGAACAGATCAGGAAAATGGAAATCCCAAGAATGCGATGTGACAGCATTGTAGGGATTGCACATCACTTAAATCCAAAACTCAGGGGATGGATACGCTACTTTGGTAAATACCGTGGTTATAGTTTGTCCAAAGTGTTTTATGTACTTCGCATAAAACTGGTAAGATGGGCAAGGTATCGCTATAAACGATACAGGAATAATCTAACAAACGCCTATAGGTGGCTGGACAGGGTTCGGAAACAATTTCCTTGTCTGTTTTATCACTGGTATGTTGGATATTCAAATTAAGTGTATAGATTTGTATAAGAAGAGCCGTATGATGGGAGACTATCACGTACGGTTCTGTGAGAGGCTCGGGGTGAAAATCCCCTTGTCTACTCGACACAAAACCGTTGTAGCACATTATGACTAACCAAACGCAAAATGAATAAATTTACAGTTCTTTTTTTACTTATAACTATCGGAATTATTTCTTGCAAAAATTCTGAAAAGAAATTTGACAAATTGGAAATTGCCAAGAAATACTATGAAGTTCTTGACAAATCAAATGTTTCTGGAATCGAAACTTTGCTGACCGATAGCCTATTGACAAAGGAAACTGAATACGACTATGAACAGACATTTTCCAAAAAAGAATACGTGGAATGGTTAAAATGGGATTCTGTGTTTGAACCGACTTACAAAACCCTCGAAATCGAACAAGAAAATGGAACTGTAAAAGCTAAAATTTCAAAAACAGACAAAAGAATCTCTTTCCTTCACAAAGAGCCTATTGTAACTGACCAAGTTATCCGTTTTGATAAGGATAAAATAACCAGTATTGAAACAACAAAATATGTGATTTTCAACGATTCAGCATTTGTAAAAAACAGAGAAGGACTCTTGAATTGGATTGACAAAAATCACCCTGAACTGAATGGATTTATTCACGACCAAACAAAGACTGGCGGAATGAAATACTTAAAAGCGATTGAACTTTATGAAAATAAAAAATAACGTGCTACAACAATGCTCCTATGAAAAGCCCTAGTCCAATTCTTTAAAGTTACTATTTTAATTTTTAATTATCTCATTGTGTTTATTTTAAAGTGTTTAAATGTTGGCAAATCTTTCCTTTATATTGATTATTTGTCAATATTTAAACACTGTATAACTTGCTCAGCATTCTATATGTGATCAATCTTTAGTGACCGTCACCAGCATCTGTATGATTATAAGCTATAATAAACTCAGTCAACTTGCTAACCGATGTGATTTCCCAGTTTCCGGGATCACCCACATTGTTTTGTGATCTGAGTTGTATCTACTTTTTTTGAGCTTTGTTATTTGTTATTATATTACCACTCCTAGTTCATAAGGAGTTTCTGTTTTGATGACAGCAAGGGTTCTACTTAATAACTTTCTGGCTATCTTTACAATGATCGATTTGACATCCTTTCCTTGATATTTGCGATAATAGTGTTGCATTACAGGATCTGCCCGTATCGCTTGCCAAGAAGCCTCTATAAAATAACTGCGTATCAATCGGTGGGCCCGCATGCTGACTCCTGTATGACGAACCGTATCGCCACTTTGATATAAACCGGGACATAAACCTACGTATCCTGAAAGATTGCTTAATACCATTAAACCTGCGTAAATCTCCAAGCTCACTCAGTATACCACTGGCAACTATAGCTCCAATACCCGGAATACTGCGCAATAGCATATAATCCTTCTTATAATATTGCTTATTATATTTTCGTAAAAGTGTAGAAACGTTCCGAAATTCTTGATCTATAAAACGAAAACTACGCATCCTACTTTTTAGAACTTCGTTACCTGGCTCATATTCAAAAACTAAATGATCCAACCACATACGAAACTTATGACTCCAATGATCATTATCAAACTCATCAGGTATTTGTATGCCGTAATAAAGTAATTGCATTTTAATATAACTCTTGATCTGGCGCATATCTTTAACCAAATCATTACGCCTTCTAAATAGACTGCGTAATTGTTCCCGTTTCTTATCCGGCACTTCTATACCTTCTAAACGACCATCTTTTAACTCTCTGGCAATGAGCTGAGCATCTATACGATCAGTTTTTGTGTATCGCTCTTTACCTCTTCTAAAAATATCCGCAGGATTGACAACCAGTGATTTCCAACCATAACTCTCAAAACAACGGTGAGCGTAGTAACCACAGCAACCAGCTTCATAAGCTGTGGTAACATTATAATCTGGATAGTGTTTCTTGACATAACAGAAAAGTTGTTCTGGGTCAGGTACCATAGAAAACGTTTTTCCAGCGGACAGATCCGTAGAACAATGAACCTTCCAACTTCGCTTGTGTATGTCAATCCCAATAAATAACTTAGCAATAGCAGTTTGTTGTGTTTTCATATCTTTTTGATTTTAGTATATCCTAAAGATACTCGACAAGCTGCTTTTACATAGATGCTAACTGGAAAAGTAGAAATGGAATATAAAAACTGCACACAACAACGGTAACCGTTACACAAGGCAATAGTTTTTTTTAAAAGTTACTCCATTTGCCTCTTTTAAGGGTGTTTTTTATATAAAGTTGGTAGGTTTTCTTGTCTTGCATGGTATAAGTATTAATCACAAGATAAAAATAACTTTAATACTGATCTACTTTTTGCTAACTTGTGCAACAGGCACAATGTATACAAAAAATCTAGATGAAAAAAACGAAAGAAGAAAATAACAGAAGATATTTCCTTAAAAAATGTGGACTATCAACTGCCTCGCTCTTACTTCCTGTAGCCGGAATAAAGGCAATGCCATTATTAGAATTACAGAATAAAATGGCTAATAACGCTAAAATACCAGTCAATTTTATTTATGACGGACTTGCATTCTCGCCTCAAGAATATTTAGAAAAATTAAACGAAATAAATAAAAAGAAACCAATTGAACCAGATTTTTATGGAAATGGAGGAGTTACAAAATTAATCGAAGAGGAATTTGCAACAATGACTGGTAAAGAAAAAGCCATTTATCTTCCTACTGGTACAATGGCCAATCAATTAGCAATTAAATTGCTTAATGAAAACAATACTAAAGTCATAGTGCCTGAAAACTCTCATATTTTTAGAGATGAAGCTGATGCAGCCCAAAGTGTTCATAATAAAAGACTGATTCCAGTTGGAAAAGGAAAACGATATTTTGATTTAGATGATTTAAAAAGTGCAATCGACTACACAAATAATAATGAAGTTTTTAAAAGTGGTTTAGGAACTGTAGTGATTGAAAATCCTGTTAGGCGTGCAGATGGAACTTTTGTACCAATAGATGTAATAAAGGACATATCAAAATACTGTAAAGAAAATAGTTACAAAATGCATTTAGACGGTTCGCGAATTCATATAGCATCTGCTTTCAACAATATCTCGCTTTCAGAATACGCTTCATATTTTGATACGGTTTATATTTCCTTATATAAATATTTAAATGCAGCTGGTGGGGCAATACTTTGTGGGGATGCAAAAATCATTGAACAAATATCACATCAAATAAAAATATTAGGTGGAACTGTATTTCAAAGTTGGAATAATACATCAATGGCGTTGCATTATTTAGAAGGTATTAACGAGCGATGGGATGAAGTCGTTATTAAATCTGAAAAAATAATTACTGCATTGAATAAGTTAAATGGTGTTAGTATAACTAGTTTAAAAAACGGCACTAATATTTATGATTTAACATTAAGTAATGAAATAAGCTTAAAAAAGCTAGCCATATTTTTATACAATGAGCATAATATTTGGCTAGGTAGAGCCAATGATAAAGGAATTGTGAAATTTACTGTGAATGAAAGTTTATTAACTAGAGATTATAAAGAAATTATTGATGCTTGGAAGAAAGGAATTAAACATGCAATGAATTAAATACATTGCCTAACAACGGTACTTGTTGCGCAACCCAAATTTCGGTCAAGAATGAGTTTAAATAAGCCCTTTTAAGAGGTGTTGTTTTTTTAGATGTTATATTTAGGAGCTAATTTTAAAATTTTAAAGAATATCCCTTGGATTTTAACATAGAAACTCAGGTTATTAGAATACTTAACAACACCAATAATCTAAAAATGAAACTCTTTTTAGAACCTAGCAGGGATATCATCATGGAGGAATATTGCCTTAATGGTGCTGCAAAGCAAATCTTACAAACAAATCTTATGACCCTTACCAAGCAATAGATAAATTATGGCCTCAGGGGTAAATTAAAATCTAAAAGAAATTCTAAATAAGATTTATACCTCTTAGGTTTTTCAAGCGAAAAAATAAGAACCAAAATGAACTATCGAGAGAGACATACCAAAGGATTTATTTCCAATTTTGTAAAATGTTTTTGGGAGTTTGAAACTTTCGAAGAGGAGTGTAACTATGAAATACTATCAGACGGATTTTTTGACCTCATTTTTGAAATCAAGAACGGACACATCCATAATGTGTACCTGACAGGAGTTTGGATCAAACAAATCCAAATTTCCATACCAAAGAATATTAGACTCATAGGTGTTCGTTTCAAACTGATTTCTGCCGAGTATATTTTCAAACAATCTATCAAAGAAATTAAAAACACAAAAACAGAATTGCCGACTACTTTTTTAGGCAGCGAAAACTTCGACCTCAACGATTTCAAAAAAATTACCGATTCCATCACCGAAAAATTACAATACGGACTCAAAAATCTAAAAGAAATTGACAACAGGAAGTTTGAACTTTTCAGGATTCTTTACGAAAGAAAAGGCGAAATTTCCATTCAAGAGCTTTCAGGGATGATTCATTGGAGCAATCGTCAAATCAATAGATATTTTAACAGTAGGTTCGGTTTTTCACTAAAAACATTCTGTAATGTTTTAAAATGCAATTCTTCGCTAAAACACATTGCCAATGGTAGACTTTTCCCTGAAAACGGCTATTACGACCAAGCCCATTTTATCAAACAGGTTAAACAGATTACGGGGTCAACACCATCCAATTTATACTTGAACGAAAACGACCGATTTTTACAATTGACCACCCTTCAGACAACGTAAATTTGTGCTTTCAATTAAAAACAAAGAAGATGAAAGGAAACAAATTGACACCCAATTTTGAAGTAAAGAACATTCGAAAAACTATAGAATTCTATGAATCGTTAGGCTTTTCGCTGGTAATGGCGGTTCCTGAAACGCAGAATGGCATTGAACCATCTTTGGCAGACGAAAAGGAGTATGTTTACGCTCTGGTAAGTAAAGATAACTTAGAAATGATGTTCCAGCGAATAGACAGTTTCAAGGAAGACATACCTCTCACAAAAGACCTTTCCATAGGAGCCAGTGTTTCGTTCTACATGGAAATTGAAGGGATTGACAATTTTCACGAACAAATTAAAAGTAAGGGGTTGAATCCTACTGAAATAAAAACAGCATGGTACGGTATGAGAGAATTTTATTTGAGGGATAATAATGGTTACATACTTGGTTTTGCCCAAAAAAGTGAGTGATGAACAAAGAATCTTTCCTTAGGGAATTTATGGATGAAGTTTGGAATAAAAAGAACTTTCAAAAAATTGGACAATTTGTTCATAATCAATATACGATCCATCTCGACCCGGGCGATCCATGGGAAGGGAAAACATTGTCAAACTCCGAATTTAAAAATCGGATGGAATTCGATTCTTTCAAGCCGTTTCCTGATATGAAATTTGAAATCACTTCCGCTATTGAGGAAGAAAATTATGTGGCGATCACTTGGAGGTTAAAAGGAACAAATCTTGGACAGATTGGAGAATATGCACCTACTAAAAAAGCCATCAACACAAAAGGAATGACTATTTATCATTTCAAGGACAAATTAATCAATGGCCATACCCAAATCTACGACAGAAAAACAGTAATGGAGCAATTGGGGTTTAGATAAATGAAAACAAAGAAAGAACTTAAGGATCAATACAAAAAAATGGAATTCCCTATGGGGGTCTTCCTGATAAAATGTACTCTAAATGGGAAATCTTTGATAGACCATAGTGCTTATATGGGATCAAAATGGAACCGTCATAAGATGGAACTAAAATTTGGAAATCATAAAAACAGAGATTTGCAAAACGATTGGAACACATACGTATATTCTAACCATAGTAGAAACAAACAAAATAGATATAAGAGTATACCTCATATCTGCAAGAAGAAAAACCTCATACGACTAGTCGTATGAGGTTTTTGGTTGGCTCGCCTGTTTTTACATATGTATTACATATCTGTAATATAATCCAGAGGTAATGTTAATGTTCTTAATCGAATTAATGGTTTTGGTTGTGCGGTTAGATTAGAAAATATAGTAAGATCAAACCATAGTGATGCCTCAGTATCATCTACCTGATTTGTGCTAAACCATTCTTTAATACTATTGGCCCAATCAGAAATCATTTGTTGTAGTGCCTTATCCGATCCATCTCCCAGTACCTGTATCGACTGTAATGGTTGCATAATTACCGGAAGGAAAATATCGCTTAGCTTACTATTTGTCTGATAGCTATAATTGGCATTCATCAAAATACTAATGGTATCCTGGGAGTTTTTTGCTAATAACGTATCAAACAAAATGGTAAGCTGTTGCTCTAGTGTCCCTACATTAGGGCTGGACGGATTATTTATCGTTGCTATATTTAACGGTTCGCTACTATCTATAGTTGGATGAAATGCATTCGAAAATCCTATATCACCTGTCGTATATATAAAATCATCTGCCGATGGTTTACCAGGAACCAATTCTACATTACGTTTCAGGTTCGCAGTGGTATCGGCATCCTGTCTGTTTAGGATATTCATTGTAGGGATTAGTACCACACGATCTGCTATAGATTGCCCAATAGAAGCTTCAAGGATTATGCCTGTATCTTTAGAAGTATAATAATAACTGTAGCTGGCACCATCTTCAGGGGCAATAGAAATTGCATTATAATCTGGGATGTTCACAACCGGGATACCTATTCCTTTTGGTACTGCGCCAAAAATGTTAACTACTAATACTCCTGTAGTGGTTTCTATTGTTGTAGAACTTTCTTTGATATAAAATGAGTACGGATCTGCCGTATAGCCTTGTTTTAATAGCTCATTAAAGGTGTTAAGAGCAAAGCCATTACTGGTTTCTGCAGCATCTGCCATTCTGGAAACCATCTGGTTATAGGATGATAAAGCTACTGCTGCTGATTCGAACTGAGAAGCATCGGTAGTCGTAGCATCGATCTTGATCAATGTATCATTAAATACCTGATTAATGTTAGGAAAAACAGTGATAAACTCGGCCATTTGTGCAAATGCATCTTCAAAACTGCCAAGGGCTTTAGCCATATTCTCCTGAACATTAAACAGAATCTCAAAATTAACCTGATCCTGAGGATAATGGAAAGATTGAGAATAGGTAATCTGGTAGTTCCAGTTCAGGATATCATCTATCGCATTATTAGTATTGGTCGTATAAGGATAAGAACCTTCTTGCTTAACCATTGCTGGTGCAGTAGGGAAGGACCTTAAGATCAAAGGAACTTTAAATGCCCCTAATGAAGTTTCTAATGGATTGGTTTTGCTTTTTGAAATAAAACTTAACCATGATGATGCTTTATAATCTTCGATTCCCGGAACCGAACTAATTTGATGTTCGATCGCAAAACCGGCATAGGTAATATCCAGGTCTACATAAGATAATACTTCATTTTCGGTACCTCTAATAATGTCTGGAGAAGAAAGCAGGAAAGGCAACTTGGCATCTTTACTTTCACTTAATGCTAATTTTGGAGAACTTAAGCTAAAGGATGAACTGAAGTTACCCCCATCAACTTTTTGCTGTACGGTATGACTTAGCGGAGGTGTAATAACATTCCCAACTTCATCAAACAATGTATCTGTTATAGTTACTACAGTTTTGTCGATTACAGCATCTCCACTTAATTTTAGGCGTACAATGCGATTATTTTCACTAAGCAATGAAGCGTTTACAACTTGTATATCATCAGAAACGGTATAATTGCTTATTTTTTCGGCTTCTTCTTTAGTCATAAAATTAGAGAAGAAAAGATACACTATAGTAGCTTCATCCTGATCTAATTCTACCCCCATAAAGACAAAATTCTGATTTATATTTCCGTATAGCTGAGGAGTGTCTGCGCCTTCAGTAACCGTATCTGCCTGTACCGTTGCTGCAAACTGAATTCCGGCACGAGTAGTATACGCATTACTAAGTTTAACTAGTAATTGCTGTAAAAAGGTTTCCTGAATATCTGATGTGTCTGCTGTCTGCCCTGCAAAAACAGGAACCATTGATAGCTTGAGGATTTCTGCCAGTCGTTTTTTATTGGCCAACATATCGGTAAGGAATGTTGTATTTCCGAAATCATCAACTAATTGAATAGCAGCTGTAAATTCTGGGGTTAATACATTATCAATACTCGAAAAGATCTGTTTACCCCAAACATCCATATCAATATTTTTAAAATCGGTATATGTAGAAGGAGTAGAAAAATCTATCCCTGTCTTAGGATTAAAATAGTAGATAGGAATATGATCTTTTGTCTCTAGTTTATTCGATATTGGTTTTGGTGCAAAAATCACCGGATTACTGGTATCGTTGATCTCATATCCGATACTGGTAGCCGAATCAAGACCTAATCGGGTAGCCCATATTTCTGTTCCCCCGGCATTACTTAGATTCTCATCGCGGTCTACACCAGAAGTAACTTTAAGTTGATACACATCATTTTTGGATAAAGCAGTTTCAAATCCGGTAGCAAAGTCTTCTAAACCTGTTGTTTTTCCTGCTTCTGCTTTTGATAAAGGAGGAACAATGGTACTGGCCGATTTAATACCTCCCGTAGTTTCAAAATCACCAGAAATAGAACCTCCGGTACGCTCGATGGTAAAACTTAACTCTAGTCTGAATATTTGCTCAGTGTTTACCTGTGCCGTGTCTATATCAAAAGATATCATATGATCACTATCTGGTGTCGCAGTAGTAATTTCTCCCATACTACGATTAGCTAAGAATAGATAGATAGAAGCAATCCATTCCTGAACCAGGCTATTCACATCATCTTTGCTTAGCACAAAAGCATTAGAAGTTAATGTAGTATCTATCTGAAAAGCGATACCATTAGGATCGGTTAACTGGTACCAAATCTGAGTATAGGTTTGTAGATCCCTGGTGGCCTGTTCTATCACTGTAGAAGTAGCCAGATCTTTATCATTATCAGCACTAAATTTTGACCAGCCGTTAAAAACGAGAACATTGGTATCGTCGGGGTTCGTTACATCAGCTTTAACGTTACTTACAGTAACTGTTATTTCTACATTTTCAGGAATGTTATCTACCGTAATAGTAACCGATTTTTTATCAGCATTAAGAACAATCGATTCGATATTAACATTTTGATCGATTGTATAATTAGCTTTGTCTACAGCACTGGCCTCATCTACAGTTACAGTATATTGCCCCAGAATGGTAGTACTGCTTTTTGCTGTTGTAGAGATCAGTCCCTGATAATAACTGGGATCAAAATTTAATCCTGTATCTAGTTTGGCTTGCCCTTCTTCACCGGTTACCATCCAGGATGAACTAACAGAAGGCCACTGGTTAAGTCCAAGAATAGCATCTGTATATCCTGTTAATACCGGGGGTTCATTTAATGGCTCATTACTGGTTGCCGATGGATCTGATAACTCACTTATGATACTGTTGCCATAAATATCCTGCCATGTAAAATTAACCTGAAGAATATCCCCTAATCCTAAATATGGACTATGGTTTCCATCAGGAAGATCATTCTCTGAAGCTACTACCTCTTTACTAAAACGAGTATAAGGTATGCTTACCTGGTAGTTCCAGTTATCATCGGCAGTTAATGTTTTGGGAACCTGTATTTTATCGGTACTATCCGGATCTTCTGCATCTGTTGTCGGACCAGAAGGTAAACCAATGTTACTACTGTTAAAATAATCATTAGCTACTACCTGATAGGTGAGCGAACTATACACGTTTTGTAAGAATAACTCTCCAAAATCTGCTGTTTTCGGATTATCAGGAACAGGAGCAGGTATAGGTCGTATTGCATCTATAGAAGTAGTACCTGCTGCAACATTAGCCGTCCTGATTTTTGGACCGCCAGTACTTGTAATATCTTGATTATCGGCAAATATCCCTGTAACATCCTGATTGTAATTGGCAATAGAAGAAATATTCTCTCCGTAAAAATCTGATAATGAAGCGAAGGTAGTGCCGCCAGGGCTGGTACCTACAGTGATCGTAAGCTGTGGTAAGAAAATAGAATCAAATACGTTTAACTGATCGGGTAACTCGCTACCTGATTTTTGTTTATTGATTTCCTGTATTGCCGCGACAGTCGTCTCAAAACGAGTAGCGATTTCCTGAAGTGTATTGCCATCAACTCCAACTTCGTAGATGCCTTCGTTGATATTTAATGTAATCCCTGATCCAAGGGTTAGATTTTGATTATCGGTAGCGACATCAGCAATATTTCCGTAGTATGCATAGGCCAGTTCACCTAATGTTTGGGTATTGGCAGATGCTAATTTTATGGTATTCGGATTGGATTGCGCAAAGAGTACAGAGTTATCTTTATTAATAGCCTCTCCATTAGCAAAAACATTCATATACGAAGTTATTGTGTTTTGCAGGCTTTCTTCAGAAGGTTTACTGTACATTACGATAAATGATAATGTAGCCTCCCCGTTATCATCAAAAATACGATCCGGTAGCCCTTGTTTACTATCTGTATTATAGTAGTATAAATAATATCCCCCGTTTCTGGTAATGCTGGCTTGCCATAACAATCGTAAGAAATCTGTCTCGGTATTGAGCAATCTCATTTCTTCGTCTTCAGGAATCGATGCAGTTTTTAGTAATGCACTAAAAGCCATATCAGGTCTGGTTTCCGTAGAAAGGTTTACCTGGGCTAATCCCATTGTGAGTGCATTTTGTGCATCGGTCTGTATACCATTAGGAGTGCTTCCATTAGCATCAACAGCATAGGCAGGGATCAAACTGGCAATTAGCGAATTGTTATCACCAATTTCGCTAACTATTTTTTCAAGAATATTAGCATTGTTACTATTCGCTCCAACGACTTCGTAAGTAGTTAGTGTAGATGGGCTATCAGAAACGATAGGCACTCTCTTTATAGTAACCTCTACCAGAGACCCTAGCCCATAATACGAAACATTATGATTGATCATCTTTTTAGAAACATCATCATACTGACCGATTAAAAATTCCATTCTTGGGTTAACAGCGCGAGTACTTAGATCCGGAAGTTGAAGTAGTGTGTCTGGTAAAGGCCATAAGCTAAATGCCGGTACACCGGGAGGAGTACCTCCATATGGAAGATGAATAGAAGAAGCGGCATTCCAGACAATCTCTGATGTATAGGGATAACTAGCTTCGCTATTGGTAAACAAATCATTAACACCTAAGAAACTAAGACCAGTATTTAATTTGTTTTGGGTAGCATATTCAGTAACCTTATTTATGCGTATAGCATCATCACTATCGGGTTTGATAGTAATTACCATTTTCTCAGGGTCATCACCATTAAATGATAACCATTTTAATGCATCAGGATCTGGTTTGCTAAAGGTGATTTTAAAATTATTACCTTCTGTAAGAGTGGGGATAGGAAACTGCTGACCATCTAGTGCATATAGTCCTGCAGATTCTAAATCCCCGTATGATAAAACACCATTATTATCCTCTACCCACATCCCTTTATAGTTTGGAGTAACCCCATCTACCGGAAGTTTAAGCCCTGCTAGGTAATATCTAGAAGTCATACCAGACAAGTGTTGTATGCCCTGGGTAGCCTGAATTTCTTTAAGTAATTCGCCTACTTTAAACTGCTCTAGATTTGCCATATCCAGAGTGGCAGAATCAAATAGATCTGTAATCTTATCGTTATTATGATCTTTATCGCCAGAATTAGCCAGATCTTCTGGAGTAACATTAAATTTAGAAGCTACACTTCTCAGGGTATCACCTTCGACTGTGGTATATGTAACTAAAGGAATACTTAATGTAGCCACAGGAAGTAGTAAGTTGGTTATAGAAGCGATACTGCCATCAGTAATCAAAATATTGATATCAATTTGATTTCCTTTTGGTACGGTATCATTGATAGCATCAACTACTTCGGTTAGAGATTGAGAAGGTAAGGTGGTGTAATCGTATGTATAATTATTATAGGTAAAACTAATAGCGATACCTTCTTGCAGAATATTTTGAGCCTCTTTATTTAATGTTGCTAGGCTATTTCCATCAAAACTCTTTCCGTAAATAGCTTGATTAGCAATACTATCAAAAGTATCCCCCTGCTGTACAGTATATGCGCTTTTAGGGATATACATGGCTTTGCTAGAAGTTAAAGCTATACCAGAATTATCATTAAAAAGTTCTGCAATAGTATACGCCATATCCCCAGAGAGGTCGCCATTATCATTAACCCATTTTACAATACTGTCTGGGCTATCTCCATTGTTGGTATAATATTTAAAATCTTTTAAAGAATCCTGCGCACTCTGAACCATTTGTTTGGCAATCAGTAAGAAATAGTCACTAAATACAAAGTTGCCGACAGAGATATCTTCTCCTTCTGCAAAGGCAGCAAAAGTTGCAGGATCTTTGTCTTGCATCTGGATCGCCAATTGATCGAAGTATTTTCTAAGATCACTTATATATGTAGAAGAAATAGTGTTATAACTTTCAAAATCATAGGTCACTCCTTTGTAATAGGTACCATAATCTGGTGTCGATAATTGTAGTGACAATGCCATTGGGAAAAATGTAGCGTTGACATCTGTTTCTTGTTGTGGTTGTTCCTGAATATGCAGATCAAACTGGTCTGTCATAAAAGAATCTATAGCTTCTGTTGGGATTGGACTAGGATTAGAAGGATCACTAAAATACGCTAATAGTTGTGTTAATTGCGAGCTGGTGACCGGAGTATTATCTACTTGTTCACTAGTAATAGGACCATTCTGAAGTGCAGCGACTGTCCATCTAAAGATTTCTTTACTTAATAATTCAAAAGAAGAATCGGCAGTGTCTTTAAATGCTTTTTGGTATCCATTTACACGATCCTCTTGTGGTGGTGTCATAGATTCTAAGAAAAGCATAGCAATATAACATGCCTGTTGCTCGCTTAGTTGAGTAGCTTTATCACCGGCCATAGTAAGCCCAAGTCCTAGATATCCGGTTAGTGGGGCTACTGTTGCGGCTTTTTCTAGGTTAGACCAGTTTGGGGTAACCTGAGTTAATGCTACTGTAAGCGGGTTATGTAAAGCGATACGAAGTTGTTTCGCATTTTGTAACCCATGCTGTGCATATGCTTTTAAAGCCATACCAGAAGAAGCATCCTCCCAAGGTGGATTACTTGCTATAGCTTTGATCGTAATACTTTGACTTATGCTTGCAGAGAAGCTGAAGTGCATTTTTATTTTGAATAGCCCCAGGTTTATACTTACACTCAATGAAACACTTACCGAAGCTGATAACTGAATTACAATAGGCTCGTAAGGAGAGAAGGTTAATTGAGCCAGTAATCTAATATCAATATTAAGATCAGCTTTAATGATCGCAAAATCAACAGTACCGTATAATTTTCCGATAACACCGACTGTACCTCTAAACCAGAAATAATACGCTTCTGCTACCTGGGCATCATTAGATGAAGAAGTTGTTGTTAATTGGTATGGATTGTACTTAGCCAGAACTCCTTCTAAAATTGCTACTGCAGTGAGGCTAAATCCTGCTTTCAAAATACCAGCGTCAAAATCATAGCCAAACCCAAATTGCATACCAAAACCAAAAACCAGTACTGGGTTAAAAGTACCCAGAGTGGTATCTGGTACTTTATTAGTTGTAGCACTGCTTAGTTTACCAAAATAAACTCCGGCAGACCCCATAACAGGGATTGGGATGCCTATCGGTGTCCAAATCAAGGTTTGGAAAGTAAACGATCTAGAAAAATCTTCTTTCCAGGGAAATCCTATATCTACCTGAAAATCACCATTGGTAAACAATTCTATACCAAAAATTGGTAAGGTAAGGTTAACCTGCCCTAACTGTATTTTTCGCATTACTGTGGGTAAAGCGATTTCGGCCTTATACAGCCCAATGGTATCACTAATTTTTTTGTACAAAATCTGAAAATCCAGGCCTTTAAAAATCCGTGCCGGTTCCCCTTCGAGGGCCAGGCGTAGTGCATATAAATTAGGATCATTAAAAACAATCTGCATGGTGATAAAGTAATCACTGCTGTTAGTATCAACTCCATTTGCCAATGCCATTGCTGATGTAGATTTTTTATCTTCCCCGAGCTTAAGTACCCCAAAATCCATTCCTACCAACCAGTTGCTGTTGGCATCCAGTTGTACATCAGGTATTTGTCCTGGTTCTGTGTTAGGAAGATCTGCCATAATTGCTATGGCATCCTGTACTTTTTCTACATTCTGGAAACCAGGAATGGTAACATGTTGCCCTAATGCCAGTAAGCGTAAATCAAGATACTTGTTTCCTTGCCCCGAAGGAGAAGGCGTAGTTTCCGGTTTGGCAGCATCCCAGCTCAAAGGCTCCTTAGGGTTATCTTGCCATAAGAAACTACCATCTAAAGTAACCATTACTCCATTATCTTCTGGCTTAGGTTGATTTGATTTGTAAGTAACTCCAATAGATTCTATTGTAGCAAACCCTAATGAAATAGGACCTATACCCAGGCTGAAACCAACCTGTTTTGAGGTAAAATCATATTTTAGACTTAGGTTGTTAAGCGGAATCTTATCGAGAATATTCCAGGGAGCAGCTAGTCCAAATTGAGTTCCTGTTGCCCAAGAAACCATTTTTTCTACCATACTACCAATAGTAGTGGATTCTGTAAAGCTTAATTCTGCGATGTAATGAGGTTTTGCAGAGGTGCCAATATTTTTTACTTCGCCTTTTAGAAATTCCCAGATAATTCCAAAGGATTTTACATTGGGATCGAAATCATAGAATGCCTGAAAATTAATACCTAACCAGGTAACATTAGCATTTATATTGCCGTAATACCCTACCTCTGTTTCTTCATCTTTTTTACCGTATGCTACCATAGCATTACCAGATACACTAAGATCAAGGAAATCAATCTCCCAGGGTTTAGCGGTTTTACCGCTAAACTCCCAATATTTGGTTTTTGTCTGGATTTTAAAACCAAGACCATCAATTGCATAATCAAATCCATCTTCAGGCTTCCAGGTTGGTGCAATATAAAAAGTAAGTAGCTGCCCAATTTCTAAGGCTCCAGAGGTCTGTGTGCCAGTAAATGTCCAACCACTTCCTGTGGCATAAGTAGATTGTAGCGATAGCCCAATTTTCATACTTTCGGGTAATACTACAAATTCACCTCCGATACTCACTTCATTATTACCTGTGTTGTGAATGATGTTAACGGTTAGTTTATTAATCGTAAAAAGAGATCCTATAACTAAAGGCTTATCTGCTTCGAGAATCGTATTTAATTGATAATATTTTTCATTTGGTTTTAGATCAAAATCTAATAAGGTTACAGCAGTTTCTAAATCTAGGGGTCCTGTACCAAATAATTCTAGTAAGTCACTAAGCTGGATAACGCCATCACTTAGCCCTCCGTGGACTTTAAAATCAGGGTAAGTACCTAAAATACTAACCGTTCCTTTGCCTATTGTAAAATCACCGGTTACCGTAAATTCAATTTTTCTGTTCGCTACATCCTGCACGTTGTAGACTTGTACATCTACACTGGGATTAATTTGAAAAGGAGGATTTGCAGATAATTCCCAGGGGGTGTCGGTACTCATTGCATACGACATATAATCAAATGCATGAGTTTGATTGTTATAGTGTAGTTGAATGTCTTTTAAACCAAAACCAGCCATTCCATTCAAAGGAGGTTGAAGTACTTGAACCAGATTAATACCTCCGGCCATCTGGAAAAAACTGGATACACTAAGAGGACTGCTAAAACCGCCAGTAATGAGCCAGGTGTTCTCTTCTTCGGGGTATTTAATCATTGTTTCCAGTACTATAGGATCATTATTGGCATCTTTGCCAGACCCAATAATATTTCCTTTCAAACCTCCTTCTACTGCGCTTCCGGCTTCGTTAATTTTTAAACTGAAACCAGGCTTTTCGAATCCTATCCAGGGGATTCCGTCGATATTCCAACGTTGATTTATTTCCGTTTCAATCTCTGTTACAACCGACTCTTCGGGACTGGTAAAATTTAATGTAATATTAAAATCAGGACCAAAGGCAGTTGTTGTTCCTTTAGATAAGGTAACTTTTGTTACCGTATCTCCGTCTTTTTCTTCTGTAATATCCTCTTTGGCTACAGTAATAAAAAACAAATTACCGGTGACCAGTTTGAAAAAAGAGGATAGATATGTATTTGGTAATGCATTTAGGATATTTACACCACCATTGCTATAATTATTGATAAGTTTATTATACACACCTTCTAATGTAAGTGCTTCTTCTTCTAAAACCATTAGATCGGTGTCAGAACTGATTTTGGTACGTGCTTTTGAAGATGCTAATAACGTAACAATTGGTAAGACCAATTTTACTCCCACCAAACCAAGCATTAATTTATCATGGATATCTTTTTGATAATAAACTCCTAAATTCGTGAAATAGGTATGTACATCATTAGATGCTGTATACGAATTTACCATAAACGCTCCCGAAACAGCTAATGCATCATAATATTCTTCAGGTTTGCCGGGATTTGTTTTTTGCAGATAGGTGTCAAACGTCTGATTTCTGAAGTTTAATGCTGCGGTTTTTGCGGCCTCTGCAACAGGGGAATAGTTTACAGCAGATAGGGTAGAGGGATAATTGGCCCTGTCTTCTTCTCCCGTTTTTGGAATTTGCAAAAAAGGTTGCCCCAGGCTAATCGGTAGACTAGAAGATCCCTGACCTTCAAACACTCCGGGTAATCCCGAATTGGCATAGTAATAATTATAAACTTCTTGAGGAACTGGTCCAAGCGTGATCGCTACTATTTCTTTATTTCCTGCCCCGGTAAGTGTACTGGTTAGGTCATCAATTTTTATATAACTTCCATTTTTGTATCCTTCTATTAATGATAATGTATATCCACCATCCATTAATGGTTTAACTTGTTGTCCCAGTTTAAGAATAAAATTATTTAAACTTAGTTGGGCATAAGCTCCCATGAGATCGTTATCCAGATAGACTTCTTTAATTTTTGCTTTGAGGGCAGGTAAAGAGCTGTCCTTGTTTTTTAAATCTGTAGCAAATGCCGAAGCATAATCAAAAGGCATTTGCTGATATTTTTCTTGTATTTTGGCAATATCGCTTAGAATAAAAAGGGCAATGGGTGTATTGTTACTCATTTGGGCAGTAAACGCAGAAAGAATTAAGTTTAAAGTCATTTCTGCTGGACTGGAAAACTGATGCAAACCATATATTGGCCAAAGTCGAAGTTCTTTTTTAGTAGTATGGGCATTATAAATCGACTCGGCATTTATAGATCTTATTTTTAAATTAGGATCATAGGTTTGATTTTTTGCATACCATGACCATAAGGTTTCTGGAACAGTTGTTAGAGAATCTGCGGGGAATTTAAATGCTAATTCTGCGAATGAAGCAGATTCTTTTGTTAAATCATAGGGGTCTTTATCTTTACGCTCTATTTGATTAGGTGCTTTTTCCCATAAATAAGGTTGAAGTCTTAAAAAATAGGTAACATTAAAAAGATCTGCATAATTTACTTGGCTGTTATCGGCCCCTCCGGTAAATCCAAAATCGATTTGTTCTAGGTTTGGCTTTGTATCTTTATATTCTAAAAAGGTAATGGTAGCTTTACCATAAGTAATACTGGTCGTTGATATGTCATCTGGGATAAGACCAGTAAGCAGTATAGCCAATTTCTTTGGGGTATCTGCTCCAGAATAGATCATTAGGATATTTTTAGAATAGTCTGTAGCATCAACTATTCTTTTCATAATATTAACTGTAGTGGCCTGATGCCCAAAATTAGGGGTGCCATCTACATAAAATCGTAGCTCATCCTTGCTTTTTATAAGTGCAAGCATGTCCTTTATTGATGCATCGGTAGTAGACTCACTAGTATCCTGCCCTTGCATTAGTTTGGTTAAAAGATCATTGAAGTCGCCCATCTTAAACTATTTTTATGATTTGTGTAATTCTTTACAGAATTATGATATGTTGGTTATAAATATCATGTCTGTACTATTCTGCCAGTGTCGCTGTTTTCTTATTACTTTTTAAGCTTTTTATAGAACTTGGATCATCTTTCTTATACATAGCATACCAGCCTAATCCAGATGATTTTCCTCCAGAATTAGGATTGCCAAACAGGTAAAATAAAGAAGAACCATTAGGCGGAATTTTAAGTAAGCCTAAAAATTTTAAAGCAATTTGGGTAAACATAAGAAGGAACGATTTCTGACTATTGTCAAAAGCTAATCGAAGTTGTCCTATAGAGAGTTTGAGTACCGATTGCAGGCTAATTAATTTTGCTCCACCGCCTGTACCTGGTAGAGAAATACCAATGTTGGCATTGTAAGTATCTCCTGTGCTATCAGGCGCCCAACTTAATAGCAGAAAAGAGTCTAAACTTACTTTACCTGCCAGTTCTCCCGGAGTTCCCATATTTAGTTTAAAATCCAAGCCATACCAGGCAGAGTTGTCGACCCCAGATAATCTAACATCGGGGATTACAGTTAAGAAACCTTTGTCCTGTGGGCTTTTTTCACTGTTTCCGATAATTAAACCTTTTAGATCCAACGCAAAATTGATAAATAAACTTTCGCTTCTGGCTGTACTGGTAGTGATATCAAAAGTGATTTCTCCAGCATCAAAATTCAAGGATTTATTTTGCTGCGGATGTTCAATTTCATAAACCATAGCAATCCCAAGGTTACTGAAATTAAGGCCTGTTCTTGGTGTGAGATTATCGTTATCAGGGCTTCCGAAAGAGAAAATATCAAAATTGGTTACATTTTGTGCATCACTGGTATTCTCAAT
The DNA here is from genome assembly GCA_030427585.1 of Bacteroidia bacterium. Taxonomy (GTDB): domain Bacteria; phylum Bacteroidota; class Bacteroidia; order Flavobacteriales; family Flavobacteriaceae; genus Aquimarina. The sequence continues at coordinate 46,674 of JAUIBW010000024.1, read as the reverse complement.
AATTTTGTAATCAATGAATCCCTGCATACTAAACCAGGACTCATCATATCCTTCTTTTGGAGAGTCTCGTGTAGTTAATAATACATTAGTGATCTCTATTTTATTATAGATATTACTATCGAACAGAAAGACATTATCCTCAACACTACCCATGCTATATACAGCATTCCCATTATTAATCTGAAAACTACCTTTGAGTAAAATATTTTTGAAAATGTTCTCTGGATTCCCCATACTCAACACATCACTATCAAAAAGTTTATTGATGGTTAATTGGGAATAGCTTTCAAAGTTTTTTACGGCGGTATTTTCGAATAAGACTTTTAACGAGAGTAGTCTAAAATCATAAGTGTCTGCAGTGGTGGGAGAGATAGTTTCTGGTGGATTGATAGTGTCATCAAAGTCTGGATCTACATAATAGATCAAACCAAACATAGTACTGGATTGATCAACAACAGCTCCTGTGTTTTTAGACTCTCCTTTTTTTACAGGGCTTATTTCTACTGCAAAATGATGTGCATTAAACGCTTCGGGATTAGTAATCCCAGCCATAATACCCTGAAGATTCGTAGGGATTTCTTTAATATCCATTCGCAGTACCAGAATACCGGTCCAGTTTTCATTGGTAGCAATTTCATTAAATTTAGAGAAATACTCGTTGTCAGACTGTTCGTATGTTTCTTTAAAATAGGACTGCAGCCACTGTGATAGTATGATCAATTGATCAGCATCTGGATCTTGTTGCACTCCTTCAGAATTAATGGTAGACGGAGAACCAAATTGATCACGTTGTGTCCATTTTTTTGGATTAGCGACCAGGCTTTCTTTAGCACTAATTTCCGGATTAGGGTCAGGATCATATAATTTGCCTTTACGTCCTTTAATGATCATGATATTTTTGTAATTGTTGTATTCGCTTCCTTGCCCAACATTGGCCTGTAACTTCCAACTATCAATACTCATGATATTGTTAAATGTGGCTGTTAGAGGGTCTTCTTCGCCTAATGCTCCTAAATATTTTGAATTTGCAGTGACTAAAAAGAGGTCGCTGGTTTGTAGTGCCTCTACCAGCTCGTTTTCGGGATTTAAAAACTCTAGTTTATACTTGTCACCATGATCTGTATTCTGACCTAAGAAAACTTCGTTCCATAAGGTTTGCCCTCCACTTTGTGTTGTAGTAGCCAAAAGTCCTGACGGAGTGGTAGAAGTAGTGGGAGTTACTCCGTTTTTATTTACCATTTGTTTTGCAGATAACAATGATGTATTAGTGCTAGCTTTTCCGATATTATTTCTACGAGTTTGACTAATGATTTGGCTTTCGAATGTTTCGGTATCTGATTCAGAAAAAGAAGTGATTCCATTTCCTACAGTTAATCCCAGATAAGGAACTATAGGAAATAAGGTTGTATTATTAGCTGTATAGGTAAAGCCCAAATTATTATGAACAAATAGATCAGGATATTTATAAGAAGAACTACCTTCTCCAAAAAGAGCAGAGCCTCTTGGTTGGGATACATAGGTAACTGTATTACCAGAAGTGTTTAATATAGTGGCCCAGGAGGTTTCTTTTGTATGAGATAATAAAGGAGCTGTTGGTGACTCGGGTGCTTTTACAGACGAAGCAGCTTCGAAAGGGAATTTAGGTGCTAATGCTGCATTTTTAGAAATAAAACGAATAGTATCTCCTTTTTGACTCAAAGTGAAAAATTCTGTGCCCTGTAAGCCACACATCATGTAGTATTCACCAGTAGTCGTTTCTTTTTGAAATTGAATTTCAAAATCTCCTTCGGGAGTAAAATGAAATTCTTCTGTATTACTATTATCGTTTATGGCACCTGTAGAAATTACCAGGCGAGCATTGTATACATTGTTAGCTTCCTGCTTAGGTAGTAGTGTTATTTCATTTCCATAGTTAGAAGTAAAATACGAGTTTAGAGTAGTATTTCTTTGATCATTGTTTTTGCCGGTAAAGTTAAAATAGGTTCTTCTTGAGTTGTATGCTGTATTGATATTACATACAGAAGAATCGTCATTCGGGCAAGGGTCAAAGGCTTCATTTGTAACATCTGAAGGATCGATTACAATACTAAATCCAAGATAATCTCCTGCAGGAGTACTTTGGGCTAATGGTAACCATTCTGATAATGAATCTTCATCACCTTCTTCCTCTGGAAACAAGTATTGAAATCCCCATTTTAAATCATTTAAAAGGGAGAGCCTGTTAATAAAAAAATTAGAAAAGCGTATACAGCCACGTAACTCTCCTGAGAAATCGATATATCCTATTTTGGTAGGGATCGTTTTTGGAGCCGAAGTTCCCGAAAAATTGATGACCAGATTACCTGGGTTTCCATTAAGAGTAATCACACTAGAAACCTCATCTAAGATCAGTCCCATCCCGTTTTGTATGGTAAGGTTTAGACTCGAGGTAAGAGGTGCTTGTAGTCCCGTGTTTAAATTTGAACCGTCTGCACTAAGTCCCATAAGAGATGTGTTAGATTTATCGATTTCACTAATATCAATCTCTTCGAGCCATATCATAGCTCTATTGGCAGAACTAGAGGAAATTAACTCGTTTATGTTTTTTACAAAAATTTCGGCATCTGTATCATTTTCAATAGAAGGTGTCTGTGCAGAAAACACAAAATTTCCATTATAAAAGGTATTACTTAGAGCATCTTTTAGGTTAATAGTGTCACCGGGAGGGTCTATTTCTTCTGGTGTAACAAAAGCAATAAAACCACGATCGTCTGCTGCATTTTCAGCGATATATAACTGATTGATAAACTTCTTAGAGAAAACTGTCATGTCTAACTAATTAAGATGGATAAAAGCGATAACTTTTCCTTATTTTAAGAGAATATAAGAGCACTACTAATTTGTTTTTAGACAAAAAAGCATTGATAATGACTAGGGTGAAATTGTTAGTATTCAGGTGAGTAAAGACCTATGTGTATGTATAGGTCTTTACTTATCTGAACGCATTAATTAATGCTTACTCCTAATCATAGTGTAAAGTAAAGGAGATACTAATTTATTAGTCTGAACTATTAATTAGTAAATGTATAGGCGGCAGCCATAGTTTCCTGATTACTGTTCCCGGTAGGATTATATCCACTCATGAAAATCGCTATAGTATAGGTAAGGCCTCTACCGATATTAACATTGTTAAAAGCTCCGCCATTATTACTAGTGATCTGAACCGCAGATAATGGACGAGCGTAGTAAGAAGGAGCTCCAGCTTGCCAGATAGCTGCCCATGAACCATTACCTTTAAGATCGATTTGATTTGGGAAATTTTCCAAACCAAAAGATACACTAGTTGTACCAGGTTTTACGTTAACGATTGTTCCTTCAAAATTATTAGTAGGACTTGGTTGTCCAGCAGCAGGAATAAATGAAGAAGAACAAATGTTTCCATACGTCTGTGCAGGATTGTTTAATGTAGGACCAACTGCATATCCAACAATGTAACTATTGTTATTAAGATCCAAGCCATCAAAGTTTAACGATCCTGCCTGAGTATTACTAGGTATGATCTTGCTTTGAAGTGGTGGTGTACCAAATGGAATCTCGTTACTGTTCTGCCATAATACTACTTGGTTTCCAAAAGTATTTGGTTGATTCCCCGAAAGCGTATCATAAGTAATGTCAAGAGAGTTGGCCGTAATGGTAGTAATCTCAATTTTTGTTGTTAATACCGTTGTTGATTTTCCTTGTTTTTCTAATGTTGCAGTACTCATAATTGTTTAGATTTAAATGTTAATTTTAGGTTTTAAAAATGTATCTATTTATCCGATGCCGGATCACTTGTGTTAAAATTTAAGATGGCTGCAGCAGTGGTATTATCTGCCCCCATAAAGTATATTAAGGTATATTCTGTATCTCTACCCAGCGATAGGTTGTTTAGCGCTACAATCCCTTGATTAGAATAACTATCTATTTTTGTTTTGATAAGAGGATCAGGAGGTAAGTTATATGGAGAGGCGTAGCCTTTCCATAACCCAACCCAATTTCCATTTTTTTTCGGCAGATAGCCAGAAAGAGTTTGGTAGAAAACTGATAACGAAGTTTGCCCTAAATTTTCAATTCCGATATGTACATTAGATAGTGGTGCTTTGATCCCTCCTGCACCCAGAATCGCACTGGCACAAATATTCCCTGTTCCAGAACCTACTCCATACCCCACTACATAACTGTTATATGTAATAGTAAGTCCATCAATAGTAACAGTGCCACTTTGAGTATTAACTCCTATTTCTATCATTTTTAAGGGCTCTACTGTCCAGGGGATCACAGATGATTCCCAAATAGCTATAAAATTTTTGTATGTTGATGGTTGATTAGCAGGAAGTCCCGAAAAGGCTACAGTAATTGATTCCCCGGTAAAACTAGTAATTTCAATCTTACAAGTATTAAGTTTTGCTGTTTCAATTGCTACAGCAAGAGGTTGAAATTCTTTCAAAGTAATAGGATTAATATTAGAAGAGTTAAATTTCACTACAGGACAGGATGCTAACACGCACGATGATTGATTTAGAAAACATAAAAAGAGTGTAACTATACCTAAGGATATAATTCTCTTAGTTGTAAATCCATAAAGCCCTGGTTTAAAGAAATAGTTGAAATTTATTGGCATTGCTATTTACTTTTTGATTTGTGTGAGTAAGTTGGTGTATTAAGCATGAATGTACTCTTGTACTAAGATACCTTTAAAGCAAAACATTTCCTATAGGTATAAACCCGTGTTTTTTAAGGGTTTATAGTGGTGTTTTTGAAGTTTATAGCAAAGGTTTTACCATAAAAAAGAAGGAAAAGCAGGATGGTTGTTGCTTAAAATCAGAAGGTTTACAATTATATTTGATAACAGAGCGTACTTTTCTTAAAAGTGAAATAATCATGACAGAAATTAACGAGCTGTCATCAAAAATTAGATATTTATAAATTGAAAAAGATAAGTTGAAAAAAGAGTTTGATTATACACTATTAAAATGCGTCAAAATATAAAGCCTATGTGGTCATATTACTTCTCCAGAGATTACAAAACTGATGCTAGAAGAGATCTGGTATTAGAATTTTGTTCTTTTGAGTAGAACCCGAACTTAAAACCCACGTCTTCTACATATACATAACTTTGTATAGAAAGATCATAGCTAATAGGCGCATTTAATTCTTTCATGAGGTCTATAATACGGTAGAGTTTTGTTTTTGAAATCCCCAGACGAGATGCTAATTGTTCTGGTGATCCTGTAGCTTGTAAACGAGTAAGTTGATCTATTCGTTCTATAGTTTTAATGTGTTTAATAATAATACCCATAACTAAGTTTTTCTTTTATGATTACTGTTTTTAATACACTTTTATTCTGATCTATAATAAGCTTTCAACTTATTTTGAAATTCAAAATTTTCAACTTCTTGAGTGGGATAGTATGAGATGTAATCCAATTTAATAGGACTTAATATAGGAGAGGACCTTTTTTTGTTCATTTTTTTGTATATTTGTTTGTAGGCAATACAAATATAGTTCAAAATATTAAACAAAACAAATCATTAGTTTAATATTTTGTATTTTTAAAATATAAAATATACTTTTAAACAGGAAAGTTTATAATATTAACTTTTTTTGAATATGGATTTACAAAAGATTAAAGAAATAGCAGACGAAAAAGGCAAATTAATCAAGGATTTGATTGAAGAAACGGGAATTAAGAAAGGAACTCTTTTCAATTATATGAAAGGAAAAACAGCGATTACTTTAGAAGCTTTTCTAAAAATATCAGATGTTTTAAAAGTTCCGCCTTTAGAATTATTAGCTATAGTACAAAATATTAAACTTAATAATGATGCCGCCGAAATGATTCATAATATGAAGCCTACTCATGATACGGGGCAGACCAAATCAAATTCTGTTAATGTTATGATGATTCCTTTGGTGAATCAATATGCATATGCAGGATATTTAAGTGGTTTCGAAAACGAAGGTTATGTAGGTGAATTACCAAAAATGCCATATCTGGCAGATAGGCAATATAAAGGTAATTATGTGTTTTTTGAAGTAAAAGGAGATTCTATGGATAATGGTAGTTATGAAAGTTATCTTGAAGGTGATCTTATCCTTTGTCGAGACGTGAGACAGGATTTTTGGAGTAGTAAGCTGCATATTAATAAATGGGACTTTGTAATCGTACATAAAGAAGAGGGGATTCTTTTAAAAAGAATTATAGAGCATGATGTTGAAAAAGGAATACTAACCCTCCATTCTTTAAATGATTATTATGAAGATATCGAAGTGCATCTAAAAGATGTGGCTAAAATTTTTAATGTTGTCGATGTAAGAAGACATAGAAATAGACGATAATTATAATTTTTTATAAAGAGCAACACATATAGTATATTCTTGTAATTTTAAACTCCTTTGTCTACAAAATATTGGTGGTTTACAACTTGCTCATTCCCCGGTAAAACTTCATCTTTTTTAGTGTTGCACAATTTCAAATAATAACCAGAACTCTTGCTTTAGATTGATTCATACTTCGTTCTAAACAACTATTTCTTTTTGAAGTAATTTTTTCAAAAAGAACACCTCATTCCTTAAAACAAGAAATCGAGGTTAAATTAAGTTAATCTTTTTAACGTTAGGTTTACGATTTGTCATTATTATAGTAATGATTAAATAACGTTTCTATTTTACTAATATTAAAATTTATACACAATTTTGACCAGTAAATTTAGTATTAGTAAAATTTAAACTTAACAAATGAAAAGTTCATTAACACTTTTTTCAGTATTATTTTACTTTTTTTCTACGGTAGTCAGCGGTCAGGAATCTAGTATTAAGGGAATAATTACAGATGGTCAAACCCCGCTTCCTGGAGCAAACGTTATGCTTCAGGAAATTCAAAAAGGGGTAGTAACAGATTTCGATGGTAATTTTGAAATCGTTGGAGTTCAGGAAGGTCAATATAGTATTGCTATTTCTTATCTTGGTTTTGAAGATAAGGTGATTTCAATTACAATACGTCCAGGGGAAATAAAAGATTTAGGAAGTATTGAGCTCGTTGCTTCAGCAGAAGCTCTAGATGAAGTTGTAGTCACAGCTTTAGGTATAGAGAAAGAAAAAAAAAGGTTAGGATACTCGGTGCAAGAAGTGCAGGGAGATCAACTTACAACGGCAAGAGAAACAAATGTAACGAACTCATTAGCTGGTCGTGCCGCAGGAGTACAGATAACAGGAGGAGGATCGGGAGTCGGTTCAACCTCGTTAATTACAATACGTGGAGAAGGTTCTCTTATTCCAGGAAATAATTCTCCTTTGTTTGTGGTAGATGGTATTCCGATAAGTAATCGTACGATTAGTAACCGGGCAGAAGGAAATCTTGAAACAGATTATGGTAATGGCGCGCAGGATATTAATCCCGATGATATTAAATCTGTTTCTATTCTTAAAGGACCTAATGCAACAGCTCTTTATGGATCTCGTGGATTAAACGGAGTCGTTTTGATTACCACCAAATCTGCCGAAAGAACAAAAGGATTGGGGATTAGTTTTACTCAAAATGTAACTTTTGAAAATGCTTTGAGAATACCAAAATATCAAAATCAATACGGTCAGGGAGCAGGAGGAGAATTTACATTTCTTGATGGATTTGGAGGAGGTGTTAATGATAATATCGATGAGAGCTGGGGACCGCGTTTAAATGGTCAATTAATTCCTCAACATGATAGTCCAACAACTAGTGGTTTTAGAGCAGGAGATTTTGCAGTAAGACCAAGGAATCCCGATGGCACTTTTGCAGATGAAATTATTCCTACACCATGGAAATCTAATCCCGATAATATCGAAGATTTTTTCAGAACAGGATCAACAATAACAACAAACCTGGCTTTAACAGGGGGTAATGAATTTGGGAATTTAAGACTTTCCTTAACTAATTTAGAAAGTGAAGGCATTCTTCCAAATACAGATTATGACAGGAGGACATATGCATTAAATGGCTCTTATAATCTAACAAAATGGTTAAAGATTTCTTCATCGGTTAATTACGTTAATAGTAAAAGTAATAACAGGCCAAATAACTCTTATGGTACAGAAAATATCATGTATTTATGGGTGTGGTTCGGGCGTCAGATAGATATGAATTCTCTTCGAAACTACTGGCAACCTGGTCTCGAAGGGAGACAACAGTTTAACTACAACTACAATTGGCACGATAATCCATTTTTTACATTACATGAAAATACTAATGGATTTGATAAAAATCGAATTTTTGGTAATGCCAGAGTAGATATAGACATTACGCCTGATTTATCTCTTATGTTGCGTACAGGTATTGATTACTTTAGTGAGCTACGGGCCAGCAGACGTGCCTATAGCACGCAACGATTTGCAAAAGGACAGTATCGAGAAGATGATATTTACTTCAAAGAGCAAAATACCGATTTCCTTTTACAGTATAATAAAGTCTTAAATGAAGATTTTACAATGGGATTATCTGTAGGAGGTAATACCAGAGAAGAAGAAAACCGATATAAGCGAATTAGTGCAAACTCGTTATCGGTTCCCGGAATTTATAATTTCGAAAATTCGGCAGAACCCTTATCGAAAACACAATTTAACGATAAGCGTAAAATCAATTCATTATATGCATTTGCTAATTTTTCATATAAAAACTTTCTTTTTCTCGATATCACAGGTAGAAATGATTGGTCCAGTACTTTACCAAAAGACAATAACTCATACTTCTATCCATCTGTAGGTCTTAGTGCTATCGTGTCTGATATGGTAGAGTTGCCAGAGATGTTTTCTTTTGTAAAGCTTCGTGGAGGTTGGGCTGTCGTTGGTAACGATACCGATCCTTATGCCCTTAGAAATACATTCTCATTTAATGAGCCTTTTGGTAATTTTCAACGGGTGAGTGCATCAGATATATTGCGAAACGAAAATTTGAAACCAGAAGAGGCTTCATCAACCGAAGTTGGGGCAGATATCCGATTTTTTAATAATCGTCTGGGATTTGATGTAACCTATTATAAATCTACTGTAAAAAATCAAATTTTAACCTTACCCGTATCTAATACATCTGGATTTGGATCAAGGATTATTAATGCAGGTGAAATCGAAAATAAAGGATTAGAAGTTGTGCTAAATGCCAAACCTATTAAAAGTGAAGGTGGATTTACATGGGAAACCAATGTTAACTTTACCAGTGCACGTGGTGAAGTAAAATCTTTAATTGATGGTTTAGATACTTATGAGATATCCTCTAATTATGTTAATGTATTAGCCCAGGTCGGAGGTAGAATGGGAGATATTTATGGTACAGATCTGGTAACCGTAGACGACCCTAACAGTCCGTTTTTTGGCCAGGTAGTGCATAATGAAGATGGTTTTTCTGTACGAGATCCAAACTTAAAGAAATTAGGAAATTATAACCCCGATTTTACTGTAGGTTGGCAGAATACTTTTACATACAAAGGATTTAATTTTGGGTTCTTGTTTGATTGGAGACAGGGAGGAGAAATTATGTCTAGAACAACTCTTATTGGAGGTACTTCTGGAATGATGGATTTTACGGCAGTAGGAAGAGAATCAGGAATCATCTCAGAAGGGGTTATCCAAAATGCAGATGGAAGCTATAGACCAAATGATGTAGTGCTTTCTGGACGAGATTATTATTGGTGGCGCTATAATCGTGGTAACGAAGAAATAGGAATATTTGATGCCTCTTTCTTAAAACTACGAGAAGTGCGATTGGGATATAATTTTCCTCAAAAAATCCTTAAGAAAACTATTATTAAGAGCCTGTCATTGTCATTGGTAGGTAGAAATTTAGCATTATGGACAGAAAACCCTCATTTTGATCCAGAGACGATCTCTTTTAATGGAGGAACTATTGTGCCAGGAGTCGAAGATATGGCATTACCAAGCTCTAGAAGCTATGGAATTAATCTAAATGTAACTTTCTAAAGTAATAAAGATGAAAAAATATATAATAGTAACACTAGCAATAGTAGTATCAGTATTATCCTGTACTAATGATTTTGAAGAAACGAACGCTAACCCCAACCAACCCGAAGAAGTAAGTTCAGATTTGTTATTGTCTACAGTTATCTCTACTGTGACAAATAGAGCAGCACAATCTGGATGGGATAGGGGTAATATTGTAGGGCAATTAACAGCAAAAATCAATTTTACAGGCTTTGACCGTTATGAGTGGGGATCAGAATCTGGATTATGGAATGAATACTACGGGATTCTCCCAGAAATTGACCTTATTTTAAAGGCTTCACTACAAAAAGAAACCAGAAATACAAGTTATGAAGGGATGGCGTTAATTCTTAGATCTTATGTCTTTTCTATTCTAACAGATAATTGGGGAAATATTCCTTTTTCAGAAGCGATAGATGGTCAAAATAACAACTTCACTCCTAAATATGATAACCAACAGGATATTTATACAGCAATTCTTTTGGACTTAAAGAAAGCAGAAGAACAGCTGGCAATAGGACAGCCTATTCTTGGTGGTGATGTTTTATATGGAGGCAATCTCGAAAAATGGAGAAAACTGGCAAACTCTTTAAGGCTTCGTTATTTATTAAGGATTTCAAATAAAGTAGATGTTTCTTCAGAAATGAAAGAGATAGTCGATAGTGGCGTTTTTATCACTATCAATGCAGATAATGCAGCAGTATCATACCCAGCGACAACACAAATAGATTCTTGGCCTATAAGTACAGGTAGAATCGGGGGATTTGATGAACACCGGCTTAGTGAAACCAGTGAGACCATTTTGAAACAATTTAATGATCAGCGCCTATCTAAGTGGTTTCAGCCAACAGATAACCCAGATGATGATCCTAATCTTTTTGCAGGGTTAACTAATGGATTGAGTGAAGATAATGCTTCAACATTTAATGGAGGAGCGAGTAACGTATCCAGAATAAATCAATCCTTTTTTTATGATTCTCCAAATAGTGTAAAAGCAGCAATCATACAAGCAGCCGAAGTTTATTTTATCATTGCAGAAGCCGCACAACGAGGTTGGATCACTGAAGATGCTAAAACATCATACGAAAAAGGAGTGAAATTATCTTTTGAATATTGGGAGGTTAATCAAGATATCAATGCCTATCTTGCACAAACAGGTGTGGCATATGATGATAAGTTAGAGACCATAATCACTCAAAAATGGTTAGCATCATTTTTGGTTGGTTTCGAAGCCTGGTATGATTTCAGAAGAACGGGATTACCTTCAGTGATTGTTCCCGGGCCAGACAATGTAAATGGTGACCGTGTACCTGTACGTTTTTTATATCCTGATAGTGAACAAACACTTAACAGTGAGAGTTACGAGCAGGCAGTTTCCCAAATGGGAGGCAACGATATTAATATAAAAGGCTGGTGGGAAAACTAATAATCACCAGGTTTTTGGGTAATGAAATTATGTTTAGAACATAATAAATAAAAAAATAACAGATGAAAAAAAATATAATCTTTATAGTCGTTTTCGCTTTACATTTGTTTGCAGTTAAGAGTAATGCGCAAAAAGAAAATTCACCAAAAGTAATCTTGATCACTTTAGATGGATTACGTTGGCAAGAACTTTATACAGGTGCTGATTCACTATTGGTAGCAAATAAGGCGTATGTACATGATACTACAAAGTTAAAAGCAGATTTTTGGAGGCCAAAAGCAAAAGACCGAAGAGAAGCTCTGATGCCATTTTTTTGGAAAAAAATCACTGCAATGGGGCAACTACATGGAAATAGAAATGCAGGTAGTAAAGTTGATTTAACAAACAATATGTGGTTTTCATATCCGGGATACAATGAGATCTTAACCGGGGTTGCTGATGATAAGAATATTAATAGTAATCAAAAGATAAATAACCCCAATAAAACAGTATTGGAAATCACTAATAATCTACCAGACTATAAAGGAAAAGTAGCTGCCTTTGGAAGTTGGGATGTGTTTCCGTATATCATAAATGAAGATCGTTCTGGGGTTCCTGTTAATGCAGGTTTTGAAGCTGTAACAGGAAACGATCTTAGCCAAAGGGAGGTGTTTTTAAACCAGTTACAGGGTCAGATTCCTAGTCCGTGGAGTTCAGTTCGTTTAGATGCTTTTACACATCACTATGCGGTAGAGCACATGAAGAAAAACCATCCTGACTTAGTGTATATTGCATATGGTGAAACCGATGATTTTGCACATGATGGAAACTATGAAGCCTACCTAAGAGCTGCTCATAACACAGATAACATGATTAAAGAGTTATGGGAGTTTACACAGCAGGATGCATATTATAAGGATAATACCGTCTTTATTATCTCTACAGATCACGGTAGAGGAACAGATCCTCTGGATACCTGGAAAAGCCATGGAACAAAGATAAAAAATGCAGGACAAGTATGGATTGTTGCTTTTGGAAAAGGAATGACAGTTTTGGGAGAGGTAAAAAATACCGAACAATTATACAGTAATCAAATAGCGGCTACTGTTGCTGCGGTTATGGGAAATGAATACTCTGTTGAAAATGCTGGTAAACCAATTGAGAGTATTGTAAAATCAAAAAAATAACCACTTCTTAGTCAAAAAAGATAGTAGATAAACTCTCACAAAATGCTCGTTACTTATTTCTGTATAAATGAGTAAATACAATGCATTTTTTGAGGGTTTTTGGGTTTTAAAGGAATATTCAGAATTTTTATTTCAAAAAGTAGTTATTACGTATCATTCTTTGATTACTATTTATCACTCTTCCTTTTTTTTGTAACAACTTGAGTAAATTAACATCTTTACTATAAATGTGTTACCAATGAATCTTAAACATCTCTTTTCTGCATTAGTATTCTCTGTTATTTCATTGTTTCTATCCTGTGAGAAAGCTAAACCGTTAGAATCACCTAAAGAAAAAATACAATCACCAGGCATTGCTTTATTTGGTACGTTCCATTTTGCCGCTACTTCAGATTATTCGTCTATGGATCTTGATGATTTTAGGTCTGCAAAAAGACAAACAGAAATTAGTATGTTAATAGAAGCACTTAAAAAATACAGGCCAACAAAAATTATGGTCGAATATCCTTACAGAAAAGAGGATAAACTTAATGATGATTATAAGGAATATCTCAATGGTACATATACGCTAAGTATTAATGAAATTGACCAATTAGGTTTTCGTCTTGCTAAAGAGTTAGGGCACCAAAAACTGTATTGTATTGATCAAAAAATGTCACTTCCTTTTGGGTCATTGTCTGCGTATGCAGAAAAATATGAAAAGCAAAAGTTTGAAACTTTTCTATCTAGTATCAAAGAAAATGATCGAGAAGATTCCAAGCGTTTAAAAAAATCAACATTATTAGAATATTTTGCATATAAAAATTCAAATGAAGAAGATTTAAAAAATAAAAATCAATATTTAAAAGGAACTGCCCAGTTTGTTTCTGATTCAACCTATATTGGGGTACAGTTTGTTTCAAAATGGTGGGAACGCAATTTTCATATTATGGCTAATATTGATATGCAAACTCAAAAAGAGGATAGACTTTTAGTTATTATAGGAGGAGCACATCGAGCAGTTTTGAAAGATTTTTATGAAGATAGAGAAGATGTTAGATATGTTGAAATTTCAGACTATTTAAACTAGAGTGACTTAGATACTATGGCTCTAGATTATTACTACATGTTAAATACCAAAATACAGTTTTTAGAATACTTTTGAGCTAAACAATTGTATAGAAAGGTAGGCAAATATAGATAATCTTGAAGATTGTTTAAATGTTTTAGTATTAAGGATGTAAACTGTAAAAAGTTGAAATTTTTAGCATTTAATTTAAGCCATAAGCATTTAGGAGTTAAAAATGCTTAAACCATATTGATATTTATCTAAAAAATTTTAAAATAATATGAGATATGTGTTACGTAACACATAGTTAAATATTCCCGTCATTTTTTATCCAATTCCCGTCATTTAGTTATTTCAATTGATACTTAATTTTGCATTATAATTTATTTAGATTAAATAAAAATAATAATGTTGAATACTCAAATTACCCTTAAACCTGACCTCGCGGTTGACTATCTTTTTGACGCTCATTCTAAATATACATACGAAGAATATATACAAAAAGCCGTTCAGTATATTAAAACTTTTTTAGATAATGACTGTTTCTATAGCGGAGAACCTGCAGAAATGCTTAAATCTCGTAAAGAAGGAATTTCAGTAAATTCACAAGCTAATTTATCTTTGGATCAGGCATTACGAGAGATTAAAGATGTATTTCTTGACCATGCCATTTCTTTTCATCACCCTCATTATGTAGCGCATCTTAATTGCCCCGTTTTATTACCAGCATTGGTGGGAGATTTAATAGCTTCATCTGTTAACACAGCAATCGAAACCTGGGACCAAAGTACATCTGCTACTTTAATAGAAAAAGAGATGATTCGTTGGATTTGTAATGAAATGAATTTTCCTGCAGCATCAGATGGTGTTTTTACCAGTGGAGGAACACAATCTAATTTCAAAGCACTTTTGATGGCACGAGATCATTATGCATTTACACATTATGGAATCAACCTAAAAGAGAATGGGTGGTCTGATGAGGTTAGCAAGTTTCGTATTTTTTGTTCAAATAAAGCACATTTCAGTATCAAAAAAAATGCAGCTTTATTGGGTATGGGATATGATGCTGTAATACCAGTAGAAACAGATGATAAAATGAAAATGAAAGTAGATGCTCTGGTACAGGCTATAGAAAAAGAAAAACAACGAGGAAATATACCAATTGCTATAGTCGCTACAGCTGGGACAACAGATTTTGGAAGTTTTGATCCTTTGCAAACGATCTCTAAAATTGCAAATGAGTATAATATCTGGTTTCATGTAGATGGAGCATACGGAGGATGTTATGTGCTAACCGATACCCATAAACATATGTTTAATGGTATAGAATATGCCGATTCGATAACAGTCGATTTTCATAAAACTTTGTTTCAACCAGTATGCTCTAGTGCTTTCCTGGTTAGAGATACAAATTATTTTAAGTATATTTCTTACTACGCAGATTACCTTAATCCTATAGAAAACAGGAATGAAGAATACCCAGACTTAATCGAAAAATCCATTCAAACTACTCGACGATTTGATGCTTTAAAACTATGGTTTACCTTAAAAGTAACCGGGGCTAAAAATTTAGGAGCGTTTCTGGAAAGAGTACACCATCTAGCCCGCGAGGTGTATTACATCATTAAGGATGATATTTATTTTGAAGTAGCGCACAAACCAGAATTAAGTACTCTTGTATTTCGATTTAAGATTCCTGGTATATCTGATGAAAAGATCTTGGATACTGTGAATCTATATATTAAAAACACGCTTTTTAATGCTGGTAAAGCTTCTGTAGCCAGTACCAAACTAAAAGGCAAAACCTACCTAAAATTTACCTTATTAAATCCCAGAACGACCAAAGAAGACCTGATAGAGGTTATTAAAATGATCAAAGAACAGGGGCTAATCTATACCACAAATAATTAAAATAATACGATGATGAGTGATACTAAAATAATAGATTTTGTCGCGATAGGTATTGGTCCTTTTAATCTGGGGCTAGCTTGTTTAACCGAACCTATTGATGGGCTAGAAGGAGTTTTTTTAGATAAAAGTCTCAAGTTTGACTGGCATCCCGGGATGTTACTTCAGGATACAACATTACAGATTCCGTTTATGGCAGACTTGGTAACTCTTGCAGATCCTACCAACCCATTTAGTTTTTTGAATTATATCAAAAAACAAGGACGCATGTATTCTTTCTATATAAAAGAAAACTTCTTACTACTTCGTAATGAATACAATCAATATTGCCAATGGGTAATAGAAAAACTACCTAACCTGTTTTTTAATACCGAAGTAACTCATATACAATATAATGAAAAAGAAGAGTATTATGTTGTTACCTCAAAATGTACACAGACCGATGAGTTAAAAATATACAAGGCAAGAAAACTGGTTTTAGGTACGGGAACTCAACCTTATGTTCCGGGATGTTGCAGGCAATTAGAGGGAAAAGCATTTCACTCTTCATCATATCTAAAGAGTAAAGCAGTAGTACAATCCAAAAAATCTATTACCATATTAGGTAGCGGGCAAAGTGCAGCAGAAATTTTTTATGATCTTTTACAAGAAATTGAAACAAAAAAATATCAATTAAACTGGATTACCAGGTCGCCAAGGTTCTTTCCGTTAGAGTATTCTAAATTAACTCTAGAGATGACTTCTCCAGAGTATGTTGATTATTTCTATAATCTACCGCAGAATAAAAAGGACCATTTAATTCAAAATCAAAAACATCTTTATAAAGGAATTAATCAAGATCTAATTGCAGATATCTATGATCTAATCTATACCAAGCAGTTGACCAATGATGTTAAGATATCATTGCGTACCAATTCTGAACTGACTACCGCATTGTATAATGAAAATCACGATACCTTTGATCTTGAACTACATCAAATAGAACAAAATAAACGATATCGACATCAAACAGAGGCATTGATATTAGCAACTGGTTATACCTATCAGAAACCAGAATTTATAGAAGGGATAGCAGATCGGATTAAGTGGGATGATAAAAATAGATATGATGTACATCGCAATTATAGTATCGATAAGCAAGGTAAGGACATCTATGTACAAAATGTAGAATTGCATACCCACGGATTCGTAACTCCAGATTTAGGAATGGCATGTTATCGCAATTCTTTCATCATCAAAGAACTAACAGGAAAAGAGTATTATCCGATAGAAAAACGTATTGCTTTTCAGCAATTTGAAGTGACTCAGGAAGAAGAAATCAATATGGAAGAACCTGTTTTAAGGTAAACCATAATCAGGCCTCACAGGTCTTAAAGATCTGTGAGGCCTATAAATTGTAATCTTACAATGACTCTAAAAAAAATCCTTATTCTCATGACTCTAGTAGCTGTGGTAAGCGATTATTTACTACATCCATTTTACCCACAGTTTTTTGAAGCTCGCTTTGGGGTTACAGATCCCAAATATGTAGGGTATTATTTTGCTGCTATTTGCTTTATGGTGATGATTGCATTTCCGTTTTGGGCCTATATATCCAAAAAAGTAGCTGAGCTAAATATTTTGGTATATACACAATGCATAGCAGGAATATTAGCATTATACTGTTATTGGACAACCTCATACATTGATTTCTGGATTATATCCTTGATTATGGTGTTATTTAAAGGAAGTTATCTTTTGGTATACCCCTATATCTTAAAAATCATTAGCAAAAAAGAACACACAAGCACGATAGGAATACTCTCTGTTGTTGTACATCTAGGAGGGATTTTGGGAGCAGTGATTGGTGGATTAACTGTAGATCTTGTTGATGCCAGTTATATTTTTCTGGCGATGGCTGCCGGAGATTTTATACAAATGGGAATAAGCATGTATGTACTGCGTAGCAAAAAATATGATACAAATAAAATTATTAAAACTCAATCGACTCTTGATGCTAAGGATAAAATTATTCCCCAAGGTTTTATCCTTAAGATTGGGTTAGTAACCATGATCTTATATTTTAGTGATTTTCTAATCCGTCCTTTTTTCTCGTTATACTGGGAAAGCCTTTCTGACTATGATGGTAAATTAATTTCGGGAAGCATATATGCGATACCTGGTTTTGTGGCATTAATTGCGCTGTGGATCAATACAAAGTATAGTCCGAAAAATAAAAATAAAGGTATCATATCGGCATTATTTCTGGGAATGATTGGACTCATACTTCAAGGACTTCCTGTTGAGGCCATTGTGATCGTGGGAAGAATTATTTATGGTTGGGCGATTTTTCAGGGAGTGGTACGTTTTGATGTATTACTGTTTGAGTTTAGTTCACCAAATTCTTATGCCATCGATTACAGTAAGGTCCATTTTTTTCAAAACCTGGGAGTATTACTAGCTTCTTTTTCGGTAGGGATTGTGGTAGATCAACACGGGTTACAAATTCCATTTACAGTAGCATTAGCAGGTTTTTCTGTTGCACTGGCAATGTACTATTTCATGTTTATCAGAACAACATTTAGAGCACGAACAAAGAATCTAGCAAAAACATAAAGATTTTATATGTCAGTACAAGAACATACAGGATTAGTAACATCTGGAAAAGAAGGATATGAGTTTTCGTCATCATATAATAACTTTGGTGATATTCATATACGGCATTTTGATGTTGAAACAGACAGTATTGTATTACACGATTGGGTAAATCGGGATTATGCTTTATTCTGGGGGATGCAACAAAGTTCGGTTGAGAAGGTAAAAGCCGAGTATACCAAATTAATGCGACCAGATCATTACAATATTTTTGTTGGTGTATATAGAGATCAACCTGTTTTTGTATTAGAACGTTATCATCCCCAACAAGATCTTATCGGGAAGCATTACCCAGCCCAGAGTAATGACTGTGGGATTCATATTATAGTAGCACCACCATCCGAGGGTAAAATTGAAAACTTTACATGGTATATGTTTGATACAATCATGAATTTTGTTTTTCAAGATGAAAAAGTACATCGCATTATAGTAGAACCCGATATAAGAAACAAAAAAATGTTTGCGATTTGCCAACGTGTAGGATTTCAGCTAGGTACTATAGTTGAGCTTCCGCATAAAACCGCACAACTCGCTTTCTTAACAAGACAAAAACATAACCAACTTAAATTATTTCCACAAATTCATAAAAGAAGTGCAATGAATACGTTAGACAACGCCGTTTCGCCCCAACAATCTGTATCCCATATACAACCAGAATTATGGGGTAAAGTAAATACTTTACTAATCAAAAAAGCAATATGCGAATTTAGCCATGAGTTACTTATACAACCCAAAGTAGTAGAGAAATTGGGAGATGGTTGGAGTATGTATACTTTGGAAGCCGATAACCCCGAGATTCGATATGAATTTAGAGGAAAACAGTTGGCTTTACATCATTTATGGATTAGCGAAATTTCTATTCAGAAATATGAATACGAAAAATCGGTAAGGTTAGATGCTATTTTATTTATCAAAGAATTTAGGAAAAAGTTAGGGATTGATACTACTGTAATGCCCATATATCTCGAAGAAATTACCAGTACTCTGTACGGGAGCGCTTTTAAACATGTGAAAAAAAATCCTTTGTCTATAGATTTGGTCTCTGCAGATTTTCAAACCATTGAGCAATCAATGATGGAAGGTCACCCAGGTTTTGTGGCTAATAATGGCCGAATAGGGTTTGATAGTAGCGACTATAGATCATATGCTCCCGAAGCCGGAAATTCTTTTTGCCTTATATGGTTAGCAGGTCATAAAAGTTGCGCTGTATATGCTGCAATAGAAGATTTACCATACCAAACCTTAATTCAGCAGGAATTAGATGCAGATACTATTTTATCATTTAATACAGTAATAAAGAATAAGGGGTTTGATCCAGATGAGTATTACTTCATTCCTATGCACCCCTGGCAATGGTTTAATAAACTGGCCAATATATTTTCGCCAGAGATTGCCAAAGGAAACCTAATTTGTTTGGGATATGGCCCGGATCAATATCTGGCACAACAATCGATACGTACATTATTTAATATTTCGAATCCCCATAAAATGTATACTAAAACGGCCCTGTCTATTTTAAATATGGGGTTCATGAGAGGATTACCTTTATATTATTTGGGGACAGCTCCAAAAATGGCAGTTTGGTTAGAAGAATTGTTATATAATGATACTTACATTAAAGAAACAGGATTTAAAATGCTGGGAGAAATAGGTTCTGTTAGTTATGTAAATCCATATTTCGAGGAGTTTGGTCCACATAATGACTATAATAAAATGCTGGCTTCATTATGGAGAGAAAGCCCTATGAGTATGATCGATGACGGGCAAAAACCAATGACAATGGCCGCTTTTCTGCATATTGATCAAACCGGAGAAGCATTACTACCCAAAATTATTGCAGCTTCGGGATTATCTATATCAGAATGGTTACACCATTATTTCAAAGCATATCTAAGTCCGCTAATACACTGTTTTTATCATTTTGATTTGGTGTTTATGCCTCACGGCGAAAATATCATTATGGTATTAGAAAATAACATACCGGTAAAAATATTAATGAAAGATATAACCGAAGAAGCCTGTATTCTTAGTCCAGAGGTTAAATTACCCGAGCACTTGAAACGTATGTATGCTCCTGTTCCCGAAGATGTAAAATTACTATCAATCTTTACAGATATTTTTGATGGCTTTTTTAGGTTCATGTCCCATATCCTAAATGAACATGCTGGATATTCTGAAGAGAATTTCTGGCAATTAGTAGCAGAAAATATACAGCAATATCAGGAACGTTATCCAGAAAAAGCAGCCAAATTTAACCAATACGATCTTTTTGCGCCAGAATTTCATCTATCGTGTCTTAACAGACTACAATTAAACAACAATAAACAGATGATTGATCTGGATGATCCTGTTGCATTACTTCAGTTTGCAGGGCGATTACAAAACCCTATTGCAGCTTTTAAGAAAGAAAAACCCAGCCCTCTAGTATAATACCAATTTAACTTTGAAATGGTATAAAATCCTTTTTTATGAATAACGCAGCAACCATATCAGCCACAGTTTTTTCTAGGGCTATTAAAGGACTCGGAGATATACATTTACGTCTTTTGGATATAGAAAAAGATATAGAAACTATCCACGATTGGGTTACCAGGTCTTATGCTACTTACTGGGGTATGCAGGAGCATACTTTAGAAGAAGTACGACTTGCATATCAAGAAATAATCGAATCAGATCATCATGACACTTTCATAGGTATACTAAATAACCGACCTATCTTTTTAATGGAACGTTACCTTGCTGTAAAAGATCCTATTTCAGCATATTATGAAGTACAGGAAGGAGATTGCGGGATGCATATTTTGGTTAGCCCCATCAAAAAAAAGATTCCAAACTTTACCTGGCATATATTTTCTACAATTCTCGAATATCTGTTTAGTGACCCTCAAACCCATCGCATTGTTGTAGAACCAGATGTGAGAAATGAAAAAATTCATGTACTCAATAAACGAGCAGGATTTCAATATTATAAAGAAATTGAATTACCTCATAAAACGGCGGCATTAGCTTTTTGTGATAAGAACGATTACAAGAAAGCACTCTTGCGGGAAGACAATAAAAATATAGTATATAAAAATAAAATCAATGACTAAGCCAGATATGGTAACCCAACCAGAAGTTAATCTTGATCATCTAAGACTCGATATTTGGAAAAAAGTAAATCGAAACCTTGTTAAAAAAGCCATTAGCGAATTTACACACGAATTACTTTTGCGACCAAAACCTCAGTATCAGGAAAAATATTGGGGACATTTTGTTTTGGTTTCAGATATACCGGGAATTACCTATGAGTTTAAGGCCAAAAAACGAAGTCTTGATCACTGGCATATTGATGAGAACAGCCTTATAAAAAGACAAAATGGAAACCCGGTTACTGTAGATGCCCTACATTTTATTTTAGAATTTAGATATACTTTAGGAATTTCTGATGACATGTTACCTACCTACCTCGAAGAGATTACCAGTACCTTATCTGGGGCAGCGTATAAATACCATAACCAAAAATGCTCCTCAAAAGAATTGGTACAATGTAGTTTTCAGGTAATAGAACATGCGATGACCGAAGGGCACCCTTGTTTTGTAGCTAATAATGGACGAATAGGTTTTGATGCCGAAGATTATATTAAATATGCTCCCGAAACCGATAATTCGTTTCAAATTATATGGTTGGCAGGCCATCGGGATAAAGCTACATTTACTGCGGTAAAAGGGTTTGAATATAAATCACTAATGAGGCGAGAAATAGGAGTTTCTACTATCGCCAAATTTAATAATGTATTAGAAGATCTAGGGTTGGATATGGAATCTTATGTTTTTATACCTGTTCACCCCTGGCAATGGTATAATAAGATTATTCACATTTTTGCAGCAGATATTGCAAATATGGATCTCGTGTTTCTGGGGAAAGGAGAAGATCAGTATTCTGCACAACAATCCATAAGAACATTATATAATAAAACTAATCCTGATAAATTATATACCAAAACAGCACTATCTATTTTAAATATGGGATTTATGCGTGGTCTTTCTCCATATTATATGCAAAGTACACCTCATATCACTACCTGGATAACCGAGCTGCTTAAAGATGATAAATACCTTAAAAAAACTGGGTTCACCATGTTGGGAGAAGTTGCTACTGTTGGATATAAAAATCTTAATTACGAGGTTTTGGGCAAAACAAATGCTCATAACAAGATGCTTTCTGCTTTATGGAGAGAAGCTCCAGGGTCTAAGGTTAAAGAAGGTCAGCAGGTAATGACCATGGCTGCTTTTTTGCATGTAGATAATGATAATACTTCGTTATTGGCAGAATTGATACAAGCTTCTCCATTTGATACTGCAACTTGGTTAAAGAAATATCTACAAAGTTATTTAAGCCCTTTATTACACTGTTTCTTTGCGTATGAGTTGGTTTTTATGCCGCACGGCGAAAATTTAATTATGGTAATGGAAAATCATACTCCAGTAAAAGTATTGATGAAAGATATTACAGAAGAAGTAATCGTTTTTAATGCTGAATTAAACTTACCAAAAGAAGTAAGACGCCTGTATACCGAAACTTCTGATAAAATGAAAATACTTTCAATTTTTACAGATGTGTTTGATTGCTTTTTTAGGTTTATGGGAGATATTATTGAAGAATATTGTGAATATCCCGAAACACTATTCTGGGAGTTGGTTGCCGATTGCGTTACCACATATCAACAAAGACATCCTGAATTAGAAGGGCAATTCAAGAAATATGACCTTTTTGCACCAGAGTTTGACAGGTGCTGCCTTAATAGATTACAACTTAATAATACAAAACAAATGCTAAATCTGGCAAATCCTATAGAGAGTTTACAATTAGTAGGAACTCTTAAAAACCCTATTGCAGCATATCGAAATAATAAAGTGAGGATTCCGGCTATGAGTAATTTATAAAAGAAGATCAGTTTAACCTATTTATTCTAACAAATCATGAACGATACAATTCAAATATGGTTGGATAAGTTTCAGGGTATTTCTGGAATTGTTATTATAACTCTTGTTGTTATAGAATGGGTTATTTTGTTTATAACCAGAAAAATAGAAAGCCATAAAGAGGGTATAGTAAATGTAGTGTCTTATATACTAGAATCGATTCCATACATTTTTTTGGGTAAGATCGTGATTTTAGGAATAATGATGTGGGGATATGAATATCGTTTATTTACCTTAGGATATGAATGGTATATATGGGTGCTGGCCTATCTTTTATATGATTTTATGTTTTATGTATTACATTTTATAGGGCATAAAATTAGATTTTTTTGGTGTATTCATGGGGTACATCATACCGCAGAAGAAATGAAGTTAACAGTAGCTGTACGAGGATCATTTCTTATTTTTTTACATATGCCACATACCATATTATGGCTTCCGCTATTAGGATTTGACCCGTTTATGATTTTTATCATCGAGTTAATAGCAAATTTGTATGGACTTTATGAACATGTAAGTGAAAAATTAGTCGGTAGACAACCATGGTTAGAATGGATTTTCATAACCCCTTCTTTGCATAGGGTACATCATGCCAAAAATCATAAATACCTAGATACAAACTATGGAGAGACTTTTTCTATTTGGGATAAAGTTTTTGGGACCCTACAAGTAGAATTAGACGATGAAAAACCCGTGTATGGATTAATGGGAGATAGCATAAATAGCGAGAGTTTATGGCAAATTCAATTACTGTTATGGAAAGAGCTTTGGGTTGATATGAAGACGGCAACAAAATTATCAGACAAATTAAAATATTTGATTATGTATCCCGGTTGGAACCATATCGATGGAGGTAAAAAGGCGAGTGATTACAGATCTGAGGCGTGGATAAGGGACGAATTAATAAAACGAACACAAAAAGAAGCACAAACATAAACACAAATGAGAAATAATACTAGTAATAGAATTTTAGCCATTGATTTGGCAAGAGGGGTAAGTGTATTGATGGTGATTATAGTACATACCTTATGGATTTATGGAGATATACCTACTCAATCAAATACATGGCTGGGAGAAGTAGTTCATTTTATAGGAAAAGGAACTCCGATGTTCTTAATTGCAATGGGAGTGTCATTTACCTTATCCAGAAATCAAAGCATAGTATTATCTACAAAACGAGCATTATATATGCTGGCTGCAGCGTATATCATGAACTTTTTAAAATTTGTTTTACCTGTTCTAATGGGAACAATGCCAGATGCTTTTATAGAAGCCTATGGCTGGACAGCTCCTGCTACGTTAGATAACATGATCTATATGTTGCTTACAGGTGATATATTACAACTTGCCGGAGTTTCTCTGTTATTTATGGGAATTATAAATAAACTTTCAAAAAATAAATATGTACCATTGATTATTGCATTTATAATAGCTGTAGTAACCAGGGAGGTACGCGGTTTCCAATTGGGGATAGGTGGTGTGGATTATATCCTGGATCTAATGTGGGGAGCAAAGTGGAATGTGTATTTTGCTGTATTTCCCTGGTTTTCTTTTATACTCATTGGGATGTTCTTCGGAATGTGGTATAAAGAGAAAAATAAAAGTAATGCCCATATATTTAAGAGAATGTTTATAGCTGGTATTCTTTTGATGCTAACCGGTGGTGGACTGTGTTTTTACAATTTTGAGTATCATTTCGGAGATTATTTTCATTTAGGGCCAGGAGGAACTATGTATTTGGCAGGATTCAATTTAGTTCTAATGTGGTTAGCACATATACTGGTTACCTATATACAATCAAATAGAGTTTTTGAGTTTCTATATTACTGTAGTAAACGGGTAACTACAATATACATCATTCAATGGGTAATTATCTGTTGGGGAATGGGAGCTTTAGGATATCAGCAATTTGGTACTACAGGAGTTCTGATTTTGATCCTTTTTTATTTAATACTAACCCTGGGAATCCAAAAATTACTGTTGGATAAACCATTTTGGTCGAAGAAAACAAAAAAACAAAATACTATCACAAAAAATTCAATATCTCTACAAAAGCCTTAATATCATGCGACAATTTAATTGTGTTACTATAAGATATTTCAAAAAACAGGAAGTTTTATTTTGGAAAATCAAAGATACGGGAATGCCAAATTTTTGCCTGGATGGCCTTAGGGAATTTCAGGAGTTTGCAATTTGGGTAAAAGAGTACTTTTTCACACCCGGATCGCCCTCTTAAATTTATTGTTTCGGCTTCAGAACATGACGGAATCTATAATATGGGAGGGGACCTTCCTTTTTTTGTAGAAAATATTAAAACAGAAAATGTAGGGAATCTAACGATTTATGCACATTTATGTATAGATGCTATTTATACTATTTATACTTCTTTTGGTCTGCCTGTAATAAGTGTGGCTTTAGTAGAAGGAAATGCGTATGGAGGCGGGTTTGAGTGTGCATTGGCACATGATTTTATAATTACAGAAGAAAAAGTACAGTTTTGTTTACCCGAAAAGAAATTTAATTTATTTCCAGGAATGGGAGCTTATAGTTTGCTATATAGAAAATTAAACACAATAGATGTCAATACCATAATAAAAAGCGGAAGAATCTATAAAGCAAGATATTTACAGTCTTTAGGATTAATTGAAGAGCTGGCCGAAAAAGGAGCAGCACCAGTATCCTTAAACCTCTTTATTAAAAAAATAACCGAGAACTTCAATTTTGAATACCATCACATACAATGTAAGAAAAGCGTTTTTCCTTTAGAAAAAGAAGAACTTTTGAAAGTTACAGATTTATGGGTAGAGGCATGTATGAAGATCAACACGTTTGACCTTCGTAGAATGGAAATCCTGATAAATGCACAATCCAGAAAAGCTAAAGTAGAAACCTAATAGGATCGAATAGAAAAATTAGACCAGGAAGTTTAAATATAAAACTCTGGTCTTTGATGTCATGCATATCATTTATTGAATTATTATATTTATGTAAGACTATTTTATATACTCCAGCCCTTTTTGTCTATATTTTTTAGGCGTAATACCTTCGAGTTTTTTAAAAGCGGCTGTAAAATGTGTAGAATTTTTATACCCTACTAATTCTGAAATCTCATATATCGGTTTTTTCCCGTGTTGTAATAGTTTTTTTGCTTTGGTCATTCTCAAATTCAAAGCATACTCAAAGATTGTTGTACCAAAAACGCGTTTAAATTCTTTTTTAAGTATAAAGTCATTGAGTCCAACCATACGGGTTAATTCATGAATAGAATATTGAACGGTTAAATCAGAACTTATAATAAACTGAACTTCATATAGTTTTTTAATAAGGTTATCAGTATTTGAGACTTCAGTTTTAGCATTCTTTTGTATATCTAATTGCAAGGATAGTAATTCTAACACTTTTGATTCGAGGAATAGACGTTTTAATAAGCCTTGTCGAGTATCGGTTAATAGTTCTGCAAGTATTTCCTGAGTTTTGGTACATAGAGGTTTTGTGAATTCTTTATCCTGTTTTTCTAATTCATATTTTTCACGAATTCCATATTCTGAGTCGAGTTTATGTTTTTTGATAAAATCCAAACTCATTTTGATCTTAATCTCTTTAAAATATTTGTTTTTATGATATTTAATAGACCCTGAAGTTTGGGATATATAGACAAGATAACTTTCCTGACTTTCATAAATCAAATCATAATTTTTCCCATCAATTTTAATGATTTGTTCTCCATCAATTAGGTAAGAAAGCTCTAGGGCATTTATCGCATATGTCCCATGAATATCGAAATCCTTGTTTAAGGATACGTCAAAAATTGTTATATGTAATCCATCAAAATGGTTGTACTCTATATAGCCATTTCCGTATTCAGGCAGGAATTTAATTTTTTTAGTAAGTATACCACATTGTTCCTGGGTGTTAATTAGTTCTGTAACAGTATGTAATGTGCATTTGTTTTGATGATTTGAGTTTGTTGTTTTTGACGAATATTTATTACGTCTTTTTTTATCCATAATGCGTCATTTTTCTCTTTCCCCTAGATGCTAATTTTGTAATTAAATTTATTTAGATCAAATATAAATAATAATATAAAGTCTAAACTAAATTGTTTAAAAAAAATTGTAATGTCAGTGGTTATTTTAAGAAAAAACAGTACTCTTTTTTTTCTGTTTTTATACGTAATGGTCTGTAACGCTCAGGGTAGGGTAACAGGTATGGTTATGGATCAGAATTCTAATCCGATTCCCGAAACATCTATACAGATTTTAGAACTTCAAAATAAAGGAACGGTAAGTGATTTTGATGGTAAATTCAACTTAGAAATACCTTCGGGATCGTATACTTTACAAGCTAGCTTTGTAGGTTTTAAAAAATATATCAAGAAAATAGTAGTAAGTAATTCAAAAACTACATCTTTAACGATTGTTTTGCAAGAAGATATTAAGGAATTAAGTGATGTAATAGTAAAAGCAAAATCTAATGCTCAAAATACAAGAGAAAAGGCATTCGAAGTCGAAGTGGTACAAACTAAAGGGCTTAAAAATGTAAGTGTAGATGTCAACTCGATTTTAATGACCATTCCGGGTGTAAATGTAAGACAAAGAGGAGGTTTAGGCTCTGGTTTTGACTTTTCATTAAACGGCTTATCTGGTAAACAAGTCAAATTTTTTATCGATGGTATTCCTTTAGAAAATTTCGGAAGCTCATTGTCACTAAATAATTTTCCGGCAACTTTGGTAGAGAGGGCCGAAGTTTATAAAGGTGTTGTTCCTATATATTTAGGAGCAGATGCTTTGGGAGGCGCCGTAAATATTATTACAAACCAACGCAAAAATGATTTCCTCGATGTATCTTATGATATAGGATCTTTTAATACACATCGTGCTACGATAAATGGGCAATATTATGGTAAAAAAGGATTTGCTGTAAAAGTTTCTTCTTTTTATAATTATTCAGATAATGACTATAAGATAGACGGTATTGAAATAAGGGATGAACTGGGTAATGATACAGGGATCAGGCGTGATAATGTAAGACGGTTTCATGATGCATATAATTCTCAAATGATCAGAGTTGAAACTGGTTTTATTGATAAAAACTTTGCAGATAAATTACTGGTTGGTATTACCGCATCGGCTAATAAAAATGAAATTCAACATCCTATTGATCCTCAGAATCCATTTGGTGAAGTTTTTACAGAGAATGATGTAATTAAAGCTGCTGTCACTTTTGAAAAAGCAAATCTACTTAAGGAAAAATTTAAAGTAAAACTATATGCTTCTATTGGCCAGAATAATGATAAAGTAGTAGATACTTCTGCCCGAAAATATGATTGGTTTGGTAATTTTATTGAAAGAGGAGATCAAAACTTAGGAGAACTTGAATTTAGTAAAACTTTATTTGAGTTTAAGGATAATACCCATTTAATTAATGCTTTTGGAAGCTATAAGATCAATGACTGGAGTAAGTTTACTATTAATTACACCAAGAATTACATTAAAAGAAAAGGAGAAGATCCTGCCAGAATAGGAAGAATACCCTTTAATGATCCTCATATTATAAACAAAAATATATTTGGTGTATCCTATGATTTAGGGTTGTTTGATGCTACCTGGAATACCACACTATTCGCTAAAGGGTATTTGTTGAACTCAGAAGGTATTATTGAAGATTCATTTACAACAGTAGAATCAGATCGTTTTACAAAGATTGAAAATACATTCGAAGAATTAGGGTATGGATTTGCATCGACCTATAAATTTTCAGATCACGTTCAGATAAAAGGTTCGTTTGAGAAAACATTCAGGATTCCTGATGGTTATGAAGTATTTGGAGACGGTTTTTTGTTGAAATCAAATCCAGAGTTATTACCAGAAGAGAGCTATAATGCAAATCTTGGAGTTCTTTTAAATACAAATATTAATAAGTTCAAATTGCGTTTTGATACTAATATTTTCCTTAGAGAATCAGAGAATTTTGTTGCAATTCGATCCGAAGGGATTTTTTCCAGGTTTTATAATACTGCAGCAGCGAGAAGTACAGGAGTAGAAGGCGAAATTAGAACATTATATAATGATATTTTATTTCTGGATCTTAATGCAACCTATCAAAATATTATTGATCGTAATGTAGGAGAGAATTCTGGTGTTGATTTTCTAAAAAATCAACGAATAGCTAATATTCCTTATCTATTCGGTAATGCCAGAATAGGATGTAATTTAAAAGATATATTTTCTACCAACGATCAGATAACATTCTCCTGGGGTTCATACTATGTACATGATTATCCACTAACCTCTTTTGTAGAAGGAGACCCAAACGAGAGAGATATTATACCAGAACAATTGTCACATAACGTACAGCTAGGATATTCTTTTAAAAAGGGGACTTATAACATCTCTGTACAGGCAAGAAATGTAACAGATGAGAGAGTATACGATAATTTTGAAATACAACAACCAGGGCGTGCTTTCTATGTAAAACTAAGATACTATTTAACAAACAAAAACTAATAATAACTATAAAATCATATCATAATGAAAATAATAAATTGTATTAAATATTTGATGCTACTGGCAGTAGTATCAATACTAGCTACTTCTTGTAGTAGTGATGATGATGGAGGACCTATTGTAGATCCACCCCCAGCTTCTGTTTCTAAATATGTAGTTGGTTTTCAGGCACTTCCTGTAGGGGACGCATCTCCGGTAGACTATATCTTAGAATTACCTTCATTAGAATCACTTACTACTGGTGAAATTTCTGTAGAAGGGCAAGGAACACCATTAAAAGGTTGGAGGTTTTTTCATAACGTAAAAAATACGGTTTTTACTGCAGGATATTCTGATGATGACAAATGTATTGCCTATGGATTAGATGAGGATGGTAAATTAATAGAAAAAGGAAATTTTGCGTTTCAATCTACTTTAGATAATTATTCTGCTATAGATGATAAAACACTATTAGCTGTAGAGCTTACCTATAGTGGATTATCTGATAAGAGATTTCATATTATAAATTCAGAAACAGGTAAATTAGAAAAAATTGTTGAGCATCCTATTGATATTGATAAAGGAGACGGTACTGCCAAAAATCCGGGAACGATTCCTTGGGTAACAGGTATGGTTTTAAGAGACGGAAAACTATTTGTTTCTTATCATAAGTGGATGGCCGATGGTTCTTATGTAACACCAGATGTGGGTAGAGCTTATGTAGCGGTTTTTAAATACCCCGAATTCGAATTAGAAAAAATAATTTATGATGATAGAACCAGCCCGATAGGAGTTAATGGGCACAGTACAGGGATCGAAAAAACCGAAAATGGAGATATTTATTCGTTTTCTACTTCGGCATTAAGTGCTGGCTTTACTTCGGCTATAAAACCTTCAGGTATTTTAAGAATAAAAAACGGAACTACAGAATTTGATAAAGATTATTTCTTTGATGTAGAAAATGCTCCTAATGGAGGAAAATTATTCTGGATGGATTATGTGGGAGATGGTAAGGCAATCGCTAGAATTATTATAGATGACACCATTGGGCCATGGGGCGTATTTAAAGAAACAGGAAATTTTTTCAAACTGGTTGTTATTGATTTAGAAAATAAAACCGTTACCGATGTACAAGGAATGCCAACCCATGCCAATCGATATACATCCCCGATGTATGTAGAAGATGGTAAGGCCTACCTTAGCAGCTATGCAGGAACAGAAACACATGTGTATATTGTAGACCCAAAAACGGCTACTGCAACCAAAGGTGCAAAAGTACAAGGACTAGCACTTAAAGGAATTTTTAAAGTAACTAACTAAACTAATCTTTGTGAGAAGAAACACTCTCAGGCAATTTTATGTTTGGGAGTGTCAATATTTTTTAAAATAGAATCATGTCTTCGACAAAAAAGAAAAATAAACGCAAAATCATTTTGCAACTTCATAAAATATTGGGGTTAACTACCGGTGTTGTACTTTTTATAGTTTCGATAACAGGATGTTTATGGGTTTTTAAAGATGAAATTGAAAGTTTTTATGATGATTATAAATATGTACTCCCTCAAGAACAAGACTTTATTCTATCATCTCAGGTAAAAACCATTGCAGGAAAAATAATACCTAATAAAAGCATTCATGGAGTTATCTATGGAAAACCAAATGAAGCAATAGAAGTCGTTTTTTATCAGGACAAACCAGAATTATTTTATCAAAGTATTTTTTTAAACCCATATTCGGGAAAATTTATTAAAAAAGTGGATAATGATTCAGGGTTCTTTGCTTTTGTATTAAAAGGACATATACGGCTATGGCTTCCTGAAGCTATTGGTTCAAGAGTAGTGTCCTATTCTATATTATTGTTTTTGATCATATTGATTAGTGGATTTTTGCTTTGGATACCTAGAAATAAAAAAAACTGGCGTCAACGATTAAAATTTGATTGGAATAATAAGACACGTTGGAAGCGAAAAAACTTTGATCTACATACTGTAACCGGGTTTTATATTTCTTCTCTGGGGTTATTATTTGCATTTACAGGATGTGTTATGGCATTTAATTGGTTTTATTTTATAGCTTATGTAACCACAGGAGGGGATAAAGCACCACAGTTTATTATACCTCAAAATATCAATACAATAGCTATTGTTGACTCTAATAAAAACCCAGCATATGATCGTCTAATCCCTCTTCTTTATGATACTTATAAGGATGCTCAGAGTTTTGAACTGCATTATCCAGAAAATGATTCGACTTCAGTACTTGTCGAAGTGAGTAATTCTAAAGGAATGTATTATGATATGGACTATCTCTTTTTTGATCAAAGTACATTAGAAGAAATAGAAACGACCAGTATTTACGGAAAATATAAGGATGCCAGATTTGCAGATAAGGTAATACGTATGAACTATGATATTCATATTGGTGCTATTGGAGGGCTTGCAGGTAAAATAATAGCTTTTTTAGCAAGTCTAATTTGCGCTTCGTTACCAGTTACCGGGGTGTTATTGTGGTATGGAAGAACTTATAAAAAGAAACCTAATATTAAAAGGAGATTGGTTTCTGCATACAGTACATAAAAATTAGTATTGAATGTGCTTAAGGCTTTTGATTTCAGTGAAAAACTGCAAAATGTGGGCACAAAAAAGCATTTTTTTAGCAAATTGAAAAAAAGTTTAAATTACTTCATTATATAGTTTTGAATAAAAGAAAAAAGAGAGTATACTTTTGTAAAGTAATACTCTCTATATTGATAGGATATATTTAGGGGCAATTTCGAGTCAAATTTTATAAGGTAATCTTATACCTTAGGCTGCCAAAGCTGGAGTAGCCATTCCGTATACTTCTATTGTAGGTTCGGTAATATCTTTAGAAAAAGAAACCTGTAAAGATTGAAGTATATTATAATTAAACCATATAGATAATAATCGGTAAGGAATTTCTAATGAATCTTTTAACCCTAGCTTAGAGTCTTCCATATGAACCCATCTTTTAAGAGGTTGTTCATAAATTTTATTCATTATTTCAGTTTTACCGAAGTGTTTTTTCATTTTTATAAACATTTCTACATCAAATAACCATCGGCTAAAGAAACTTTTGTTAAAAATTACAGGAACCAGGTCTGCTTTGAACACTTTGGCCCCACATTGTGTATCTTGAATAGATAGTCCCAAAATGAATACAATAAGAATATTAATAAGCTTTGAGATCATTGCTCTAATACCATCTTTTTTGATATTATCTGAAGCATTTTTAGCTCTCGATCCAAAAACAAAACTTAATCTTTTGTTTGTTTTTAATGTTTTTAAAAGCCCATCAAAATCTTCAAAATCTGTAGATAAATCGGCATCAATAAAACCGATAAATTCTATATCACCTCTACTGTGTAAGTATCTTGCACCTGCTCTTACTGCTGCCGCTTTTCCAGAATTTTTTTTGATATCAATAACACTTACTTTAAGAGGGTTATGAGATTGAATCTTCTTTAATACTTCTACAGTGTTATCCTTACTTCCATCATTTACAAAACATAAGTGAAAATCGTTTTCTTTTTGTATAAAATTTAAAAAAGCATTTACGTTTAATCTGTTTTCTTCGTTATAGCATGGTATGATAATTCCTGTTTTCATAATGGTCCTATTTTGAGGTTTATACCCCAAAAGTAGCTACGGTATGCGCCTGAAAAGGTGATATTTCGATGAGCACAAAATTGCTATCGGTGAATGGTTTTTATCGAAAGACATACCATTCGTCTATAGTTATATTAGAAAGCTATGATTCTTGAAAACCAATGTTTTGAAGGTTTTAAGAATGCTTTCATAGATTGTAGATATTTAATAGAAGTCTGATTTGTAGTCAACCAGAATCATATACTATTAATTTTTAGTTTGCATTCTTTTTAGATTTGTTCTAAACCGAAACCTTTGTTGTATATTTAAATCAGAAACTATGGCGAGTCTTTATGGATAAAACCACAAATAAGTATTTGATTAGTGCATTACTCATCGGAGTGGTTTTTCATGGTACTACTATTTTTTTTACGCTAGAGTCTACATATGATGCATTAATTCATCTGTTTTTTGGAAATCATTATGCCAATAATTGGTTCGAACCCTGGAACTATAGTTGGTATACAGGGTTTACAGTAATGGGATATCCACCATTAGTGCATCAAAGTATTGGATTGTTCTCTTATATTGGAGGACTTAAATTTGGCTTGTTCACCGTAGCTATTATAGCTATTATCCTTTTCATAACAGGAATATATCGTTTTGCCCTGGTACTTACTTCTAATAGAAAAGTTGCCGGATATACAGCGATACTAGCTGTATTTTCTTCAGCCTTTATAGAAACGTTACATGTTTTTGGACAATTACCCAGTATTATAGGATTGTCTATCCTGCTGCACGCATTACCCGAAATTTATCTATGGCTCAAAACCGGAAAATATAAATATGTATTAAACGCTTTGAGCCTAATAGCGGTTACAGTAACTTCTCATCATGTAACTCCGATTTTTGGAATGGTGTTTTTCATTTTTCCGTTAATCGGTATGGTAATCATGGATGTTTCCAGAGAAAAGACAGGGTCATATAAAGAAATTAGGTTTTTAATATTCTTACAAAGCTTTCTTTCACTTTTTAAAAGAATTGTAGGTTTTGGTTTTGGATCACTGCTACTGATCATTGTTTGCATTCTTCCGTATTGGATTAATACTAAAAATAACCCAATAACTCAGGTACCCATACCACATGGATCGAGAGATAATTTTCTCGAAGTCACTTCATCGGGATTAGTGTTCTTTTTGATTCCATGGGGGATTTTACTATTCTTGTTACCCTATATATGGTATCGGTTTTACAGTAAGCGATATTTGTTTTTTGGGTTATCGATAACGCTTTTAACAATTTTGGGAACAGGAGGGACAACACCACTCCCCAGGATGATGCTAGGAGACAATGCGTTTAATATCCTTACACTAGACCGGTTTACCTTATGGGCCTCTATTATGGCTTTACCCATGTTTGGCGAATTTAGCTACCGATTTATAGAAGGAGATTTAAAAGAAAAAATTCAAAAAAGATACGGAGGTGTATATCATAGGGTTTTAGGAGGATTGTTTACAGGAGTTCTTGTGTTTATGACACTTTTTACCATGAGTCTTGGGTATTTTAGACCTTCGCAGCCACAAAAGATCAAAATGCTACCTATCCTAAATTTTTTAAGCCAGGATCAGCATGATCACTGGAGATACCTTCCTCTGGGATTTGGAGATCAGATGGCGTGGCTTTCTGCTCAAACTAATGCAATGACAGTTGATGGCAATTATCATTCTGCAAGAAGATTGCCAGAGTTAACGACCAGGGCGGTAGAACGCTTAGAAAATTCTAAATTCAGAGGAGTAGAAGGTATCGGTTCTTTACAACAATTTCTTACGGTTCCCGAGAAATATAATTTAAAATATGTATTTTCTAATGATAAATTTTATGATCCTATTTTGTATTTCTGTGGTTGGCAAAGGTTACGGCAATTAGAGAATGGGATTATGGTTTGGGAAAAATTAAACGTCCCTCCACTATCCAGTATTTTACCCAAAGATGATGTCCCTATGTTTCAAAAATTGATGTGGGGATTGATTCCGGTATGTTCTGTATTACTGGCATTTATTATTAATGTACAGTTGATATGGATACACGCTTTAAAAGCTAAACATAAGAGTTTTCCCGTATATTTTAAGTTTGGAATACATTACGAGGAGTTTCAGGGATCAGTTTTTAAAGCCTCTTATCTTTGGGGATTCCTAATGTTAATTATTATAGGATATGGTTTTTATTTGATGTATATAAAAAATGTAAAACAAATAAGCCCCGTTAATGTAACAGAAGCATATTATGATGCATTAGATTTTAAAGAATTTAAAAAAGCATATTCTTATCTGGATCCAAGAAGTGATAAAACGATCGATCAATATATGTTAGAAGTTGCCGTAACAGATGGTTTATTGAGTTCGTATGCCAAAATGGATGCAATTAATGTAAGCATTACTGCTCAAACTGATAGTACTGCCAGGGTAAAAGCCATTACACATTGGATCACTCCATTAGAAAGAATAGATAAAACATTCTATCATGAGTTGGTGAAATATCATAATAAGTGGTTTGTAAAACCATTA
The DNA here is from genome assembly GCA_030427585.1 of Bacteroidia bacterium. Classification (GTDB taxonomy): domain Bacteria; phylum Bacteroidota; class Bacteroidia; order Flavobacteriales; family Flavobacteriaceae; genus Aquimarina. The sequence continues at coordinate 10,885 of JAUIBW010000024.1, read as the reverse complement.
GCATATGATTTAGATATCCCTCCTGATCAGTTATTTGCAGAAAATAGTACTACTTTTTATAATCACGGAAGACGTAGAATTAGTTCAGAACAAACATATCATGAAGATGTTCTTAAACAACCTGTATTAGAGGTACTATCAGCAAAAATTGTTGAATGTAGTGATACATATAGCCTTATTGGCGAAATACAAAATATTGATAATATACCAGCAGATGTTGTAGTCACAGGTACATTGTATAATGATAAAGACGAAAAATTAGCTAGGTATAATACCAAACATCAAATGAAACATAAATTAATGCCTAAAGAAATTACTAGTTTCCGTATTAATTTTGAAGGAATTGCTTGGATAAATAAAGAGGATCATAAACCAAAAACGTTTAATCCCGATCAGTTCACAGCGATGAAATTTGATGAAAAACCTGCTAAATTTAACTTACAATGTGCAGGAAATGTAACCACAGTAGATTTATATAAAGGTGTTGCGATTAATGAACTCTCTATAAAAAATGATTATGTAGAAGGAGTTTTGTTTAACTCTGGGCTAGAAGAGGTAACCATTCCTTTACTATTAGTTTCTTATTATAATAAAGATCATGAGCTAGTGTGGGTAGACCATCAATATTTACCAGAAGGTATTCGCCCGCAACGTAAACAATATTTTAATTATCAGTTATTAGATGTATCAGGCGTACATACTATTAGTAAAGATTTAAAGAACGTTTTTATTAATGGGTTATTAAATGCTATAATTAGTAATAAAGAAGTTCCTAACAGAAAAGTTGAGCATCAATCGGTACAGTTTTTACCAATAAAAGGAAAAGGGTTTAGTTATATTAAGTTTGAAATTAACACCTATATCGGAGCACCAAACTAATGAAGCCAAAAAAGAAACATATCATTCTACTGTTTTTGGGAGCATTAATTTGTGCTTCAAGTATAGCTTTTACAACTGTTCTAAAAAAACAAGATAAAATTTCTGCAGTGTTATTAACCAAAGAAAGAGTGTTTGAAGCAGGAAATTCTATTGTGTTAGATTTTGAGCTTAGCACGCCTGTTCGAACTCAACTTTTTATACATTCCTCTTTTGGAAGCAATGTGATTGACCCAGATGATTACCATACAGCTCGTTTTATCGTTCCAGAATTTATGGCAAAGAAAAAAGGAGTAGTGTCATATACCTTACTTGGCGAGTCAGGGAGTTTATATGATGGTGAAATACGTATTATACCTAATACCAAAACAAAAATACATTTAGAATCCTACATAGGACCTCCCAGTATCATAGCAGGGGGAGAAGATTATACTATGCAAATTGTGATTCCTAAAGATTCTTTTGATAATCCGTTGCGCGATAGTACGGCAGTATTAATTGGACATCAATTTTTAGATATAGAAAAAGAAAGCATAGTACAGAGCAAAGATATGATCGGTTGGACAAACATATTTTCTTATGATCAATCTGGGCGAATATTGTTGTTTTCTAAGGTTGGTGAGACAGTTTCCAAAGAATTTTCTGTTGAAGTATTTCCTTCATTACCAGAAAATTTTGAGATAAAAAGTAATCGAAAACATGTATATGCAGACGGTAATCAAATTACTGAGTTTATTACTTCTATCATAAAAGATAAATATGGTAATGTACTAAGTAATGGCTCACTTGTAAAATTTATAATTAAAAATGAAAAAGGGCTATTATTACATACACAAGGAAGTACCGTTAATGGCCAGGCAGTGGGTAAAATTTTACATCCCGATCATAAAGATACGTGGCAAATTAAAGCTTATATACCAGGTATGGCAGAGAGCAATACATTAACCATAGCGTATACCCAGGTTTTGGATGATTTTGAAGTGAAATTTGACCATGATAATCGAAAGATTACTATTGGACCCCTGGTAAGTTTTATGGAACAATTAATCCCCGATGGCACCATAGTAAAGATGGATCTTTTTAAGGATAATCAAAAAATAGATACCAAAGTTAAAACTTCTTCTCATGGAGTGGTGAGATTCCTGTTACAAGAAGGGTTTTATGCTTCGGGAAATTATGATATACAGATCAAAGCTTTAGGAATACAAAAAGAATTTAAGAATATAGCACTAAAATGATGGGATGGAATAGAAACATATATAGGTCACTCATCATTATTTCATTTGTAGGAGTTATTATACTATTGCTCTTTGGTATCAGCCAGACATTATCTTATCTTACTACAGGAGCAGATAGAAGTTCGATGCTACATCTGGCTTTACATAAAGAACAAGTGTATTTGCCTAAATTAAAATGGAAAGATACGATCAATCCCGGGCGACCTATAGAAAGACAGGCACTACAGGATATAGAGCAGGATTACCTTAATGCATGGTATATACGCAATGCAGCATATCAAACTAATTCCCCAGAAGGGATAGAGGATTACTATACCAAAAACGCACGAAAACATATCGTTAAATCATTAGTATCCAATAAAGAAAAAAATATTGCTATACATAGCACTACAACTACTCATAATGTAGCACTAGATTTTTATAGTGCAGATGGCCAATTAGTAGTTATAACAGATACAGGTGTAAAAGAATATCAAAGGGTATATCGTAATAACGAATTGTTATTAGAAACAGAGTTGCAATCAGACTATCAGGTGATGTTAATGCTAGAAGATGGTTTTTGGCGAATACGCCATATGGTAAAAGAAAAAAACCATTCATCAGACACTGTAACGCAAACCAATAGATCGATTCAAGTTATGGGAAACAAAATATTTGTTGAAGATAAAGAATACCAGATCAAAGGGATTAATTATTATCCCCAGAAAACACCATGGGATATGTTTGGTGATGATTTTGATATTGATGTGATTGCTACCGATTTTGATATTATTAAAAATGCAGGCTTAAATACAATACGAATTTTTATCCCTTATGAAGCCTTTGGTAAAGCTAAGGTGAAGACCGAAAAATTAGAAAAACTTAAACAAGTATTAGATAAGGCAGCAACCAAAAACCTTAAAGTTATTGTTACATTATTTGACTTTTATGGGGATTACTCTGTGTTGGATTGGACATTGACCCATCGTCATGCAGAACAAATTGTAAGTACCTTTACAAATCATAATGCTATTCTTGCCTGGGATATAAAAAACGAACCTAATCTGGATTTTGATACTAGGGGAAAAGAAAATGTATTGGCCTGGTTAAAAGAAATGATCCACCAGATTAAACAATTTGACCCTAACCATTTAGTAACCATCGGGTGGTCTGATACAGTATCTGCCGGCTTATTACAAAATGAAGTAGATATGATTTCTTTTCATTATTATCAGGATATCAATACTTTTTCTGAGGCGTACCAAGTATTGAATTCCAAGGTTAAGAAACCTCTGGTGTTACAAGAGTTTGGATTATCTTCGAGCAGAGGGTTTTGGAGCCCTTTCGGCCCTTCAGAAAAAGAGCAGGCCAATTATTATAAACAATTTCAAGAGATCATTAAGCAAAATAATATTCATTACCTCTCCTGGACTTTATACGATTTTGATGAGGTGCCTGGCACTGTGGTAGGCAAATTGCCCTGGCGAAAACATAAACAGAAACACTTTGGTTTTATAGATCGTGACGGAAATAAGAAACCTGCGTTCGAGTTTATTGCAAAGTAGAAATATGGTAAGAATATATGATTAATTCAAAACATGTGATTTTGATACATCATATCAAAACATAATATTTAATCAGGAACTTTTTCAGGAAAAGAAAATTTGTATACAATGAGTATAGTACTCTATCCTTTAGTATTATACCATTTCCAATCTAAATTTACTCAATAAAACCGCGTCTTTTTGTCTAATATTTCAAAATAAAACACAACCGTAGCCCTGCTATGCTTGATACCCAGTCGAGCTGAGCACAAGTTTTTCTTTTTCATCTAAGCCAAAAATCCATCATTTTTCTTATGAGTAAATTTAAATCAGAACTTATATTACAGCTATAAAAAACCTCTGATGTGATTCAGAGGTTTTTATACTAAAGATAAGAATGTAAATTTTAGGGGTAATTATATTTTGGGGTAATTATAGTAGTACAAATTCATTTAAACAATGTTCGTTGATTTAGTATCTTAATATACTTTTCGTATAGTAGAAGGGTTGATACAAGTTAGATTTTTAGTCTTTTTTCTTTTAATGTTCATAAACTGTTCTATATACATTTTTGTGATTTTACTCATGGGCAGAGCAGTTGCAGCTTTATAATTGGCCTTACCTAAGGCAACACGATAGGTAGGGTTTAATACAATTTTTTCTATAGCATTGGCAAGGCTTTCAACATTTTCTGGAGCAAAAAACTCTCCTCTGTACCCTTCATCCTTAACCAGTAAGCTAAGATCTCCTAAATCGGGCATAACCACTGCTTTTCCATAACTTCCTGCCTGGTGTAGTACACCAGAGCTACCAGTTGTTGAAGTATATGGAAATACAACCATAGCACTTTCTGAAAAAATTCTGGATACATCTGCTTCCTCTACATAACCGGTAAAGGTAAGTTGAGGTACATTCGCATACTTTTCTTTCATAGATTGTAGATACCCAGGTACATTAGGGTTATCTGTTCCTGCAATTACAATCTCTAAGTCGATATCGGTTCGTGAACGTATTTTTTCGACAGCCTCGATCATAACCTCAACTTTTTTATAGGTCCCAAATTTTCCAAAAGTCATTATTTTAAGAGGACTTTCTGGCAATTCATATGTGGGTTCGGCAGGAATATCGAATGTACCATGTGGGATTAAAACCAAATTTTTTGCACGATATTTTTTTTCTAATATATCCACATACTTAGCGATGGTTAGTGCTACCATATCGGTACTAAGGATGAACCGGGTAAGAGTAGTACCAATACGATTGTATATGCGTTGAAGTATCTTGTTTTTTGTAAAGCCTGCACTTTGTAAATCTACCTGTTCCATGATGTTATGCAAGAGAGCAATAGTTGGAATTTTTCTTAGCTTACAAAGTAAAGGAAGTAGTAATCCTAAAGCTGCCGCAATCTTTTTATCACCAAATTTCATAAATTGAAGGTTGAACAATACAGCATCCGGACGGGTTTGTTTAACAGCTCTCATAACAGAGAAGATATTACTATAACTATTAAATTTCCAACATTGCTTAACTACGATATGACATCCTTTTTCTTCAAAATGAATATCAGCTTCTTCAGGAGTAGTATCTGTTAATAATATAAGTTCTGTAATTTCAGTATGCTGTCTAAAATGTTTTACCAGGTGATAGGCATATTCATTTAAAGTTACTTTACTGGGCGGATAGGCAGTTACAATTGCAAGTTTCATAGGTTTTAGGTTTTAATTACAGTACAAATATGGTCTAAAATCAACTCTTTATTTTTGAGTTTTCGGTGAGTTGCAATTATATATAGACAAGTGGGGTATATTGATAGATAATTGATTTTTAGTTTGTAATAGTATAGTTAAGCGTTTTTCTTTCTGCTTTGAGTGAGAAAATATATCAATTGAACAGTCAACAAAAGACTCATTGCGATAATCTGCATCTGTACCACTTCAATTAGGGAATTGTGAAAAAGCATGATGAAGGCAATTTGCGAAATACCTAACACACCCGATAATATCACAGGGATGTATCGATCTAGTGATAAAAAGTAATAGGCAAAAATATTAGATATCGCAAATAATGAAGTCGCTATAGCATATTTCCATAACAAAGGAGCGATAGATATATAATCAGATCCAAACATAATCTTAATTGCAAACTCGGGAAATAGATAACATCCTAAAACAATTGTAGTTGCAAGTATAGTAATATATAAAACATATTTTAAAAGAATAGATGTATGTTCTTCTCTGTCTTTTTGTTTCTGAACCACTTTAGGCAATAACAGCATAACAAACATCCAGGCAACAAAATATACTACACGTCCGATTAATGCTAGTGAGGCATAAAGTCCTGCTTCATACTCATCAAAATAATGCTTTACCAATAAGATATCACTGTTATTAATAATAATTTGAGTGAGTTCGTAAAAAGCAGTTAGGATAAAAAATCGAGTAACATGTTTTGAATGTACTTTTGATAGTGTATGCTTTTTAAAAACAGCTATTTTTTTTGTTTTAAAAGGAATTAGTCCAAACACAAATGATATCACAATACCTATAGCAACCAAAATAGAAGAATGTATAGAAAGTACATATAGCAATACCAGAGTAATGAGTAATCTACTAATCATTTCTCCCTGATAAGTCACTGCCAGGTTATCAAATTTTTTCTTTCCCTGAAAAACTCCCCGGTTAACACTCATCATAAAATAAATAGGAATACCAATTCCAAAAAAGGTAAACATAAGATGAGATTGAGTATTAAAAATGTCTTGTAAATCTTTAGCAAATACAATAAGTAAAATACCAAATAGTAATCCTACAGCTACTGCATATTTATAGCTGAGGTTCATAAAATTAGTAAAATCTTTTTCTTCAAAAAGTACCGAAAACTTAGCTGTAGCCAATTGAAAGGTCATAGCAATAAAGGATACAATCAAAAGAAAAGTAATAAGTAAAGCGGCATCTGCAAAAAGTTCTGGCCCCAGAATTCTACCCAAAGCCAGGTTATATAGATAGTTGCCTCCGTTTACAATAATTACACTAAGCATAAATTTTTGCTCAGCACTCAATTTAGGGATATGGATACTAGTAGTCATTTCTAAAGATGTGGGTTAATCGGTTTTTTTCAAAAGCACTGGCAATGGTTTTATTTTCTTTACCAATTACAAAAAGCACCTTACTTCTTTTATTTGCTTTAAGATAAATGTCATTAAGAACGCTTAATGCTTTTTTATCAATCTGTTTAACTTTGTTAAGAGAGATTACTACTTCTTCATAGTGATCTAACAAGTAGTTAAAATGATCCTTTACTTTTTGAGTATGTATTGAAGTAAAATTTCCGATGACTTCAAAAGTTCCTAGTTTGTTATGTATTTGTAGTTCCATGATAGTAGTGTTTTTTGGGTGTTGGTTTATACAAAATCGCTTCTTAGGATATAGTTTACTTTTCCAAAAGCGTTTTTTATGATCTTATTTTCTCTTCCGATGATATGAAAAATAGTATTGTTGTTCATTGCTTCCTTATAAAGATGGGTAAGAACATGCACACCGTAGGTATCTATTTTTTTTACCTGATCAAGGCATAGGATTATGGTATCTGTAGTAGCCAATAGTTGTTCGAGATGAGACTGTAATGACTTAGCATTTTTGGTACTAATTTTTCCTTTTATTTTAAAAATTCCTTGATCGTTTATAATTTGAAGTGCCATACTGTTTAGTTTTAAGGGTGAATAACATTACAAATATCACGACAATGCCTCATGATTGGTCGTAGATTTCGATAGAATACCATTTGCTATAGATGAATGGAAAATATTTAAGATCAAAAAGTTACTATTGGTTATGTTGAAATAAAAGATATGCTTAACTTGGTAGTAAAGAAACCCAAATGGCTTATGTATAGATTCCTACTGTTTTCTATTTTCCTGTTACTAAATATTATAACATCTCTTGCACAAGAGATGCAGGAAGGGTTCGATTATCTGGAAACTGGTAAATATGATAAGGCAAAATCTTTTTTTGATACGATTCTAAAACAATACCCCAATAACAAAACGGCACGTTTGTGTTACGGAAGAGCAGTGGGGTTATTAGGAGATTCACAACAGGCAGTATCCATTTTTACAGGACTAAAAAATAAATATCCAGATGATTTTGAAATTAAACTAAATTATGCAGAGTCACTACTCTGGAATAGCCAGTTTACCAAAGCCGAAATATTTTATAAAAAATTGATTAAAGAAGATAACACAAGCTTTCCCGCAGTATTAGGGTATGCTAACACGCTTTCTAATCTCAAAAAATATGAAAATGCATTAAAGATGGTTAACAATGCATTACAATTACAAGAAGGAAACCTCAATGCTCTACTATCCCGTAAATATATCCGTCTTGGGTATGCCAATACCATTGCACAAGACAAAAAATATGATGAGGCCATTGCACTATTAGATCAAAATCTTATTGATTACCCTAATGATAAGGATACCTGGTTAAACAAAGCAAACCTGTATCTAATGACTAATGACTTAGATAATGCAGAAAAGGCATATGTTGCATTGGCAGTTAATCCTAAGGATAGTATTGTGTCGCTAAACGGCCTGGCCCTTGTCGCGCATAAAAGACATAAGGAGAAAAAAGCATTAGCTATAGCCGGTATGGCAATGCATAGAGTAGAAAGATTTAAAGAAAATAAAGAACTCTATCTTTTTACAGAAGAACGATATATACAAGCACTATTATGGAACAGGAAGTTTACTGCAGCAAAAGAAGATATAACCCGATTACAGCAATTATATCCAGATCATCCGAGGGTATTGGCTTTACAGGCTACTCATGGCATGTATACCAGTAATTTTAAAACCAGTCTCCAAAAATACGATGCGATTTTAGAAAAAGATAAGGGATCTTTTGATGGTAATTTAGGAATAGCAAATGCGTATAGAGCAGTGGGAGAGGATATGAAATCTTATGCATATGCTTTTAAAACATTAAACTACTACCCAAAACAACAGGATGCCAAAAAATTGATAAAGACGTTAAAAAAATCGCATACACCTTTTATTGAAGAAAAAACAGCATTCACTTTTGATAACGGAGATAACGAAGCTGTAAATAGCACCTTAAAGGCCGAGATTCCTTTATCTTCCAAATTTAAATCAGAGATTCAATACGATTATAGAACGACTAAAAATGCAGTAACCAGAAATGAAGCTACGTCTCATGATTTTTGGCTAGGTGCAGTGTACAAATTTAAAGGCAGCGTTGCTCTATACTCCAAAATAGGGATCACCAATGCTAATGGATTTACAACCAAATATACAGAATTGGTTGCCGAGGCGATAGTAAAAACAAAACCTTTTAAACTTCAAAACCTAGATGTTGGATATAAAAGAGAATTACAAAATTTTAATGCAGATTTATTAAATCGGGAGATTGTAATGAATAATTACTTTTTGAATTATAACCTGGGTACCAATTTTAATCTAGGATGGTATACCCAATATATCTATACCTCTCAAACCGATGATAATAGCAGAAATCTACTTTTTACCTCTTTATATTATACGGCACTACAACGACCTGTTCTAAAAGTAGGGGTTAATTATCAATATCTTTCTTTTAAGAATCAGGTACCTGTAATTTATTTTAGTCCTGCACGATTTAATTTGGGAGAGTTATTTGCAGAAGTGGTAAGTGATCCACAAAAAAAGTGGCTTTATAATGCAAGTGCAGCTTTAGGCCGACAATTTGTAGAAGACAATCCTGGTTCATCTACGTTTAGAGCAGAAGGAAAATTTGGATATCAGTTTTCAGAACGATTTAAGGCAGACGTATATGGCAAGTATAGTAATATCGCTTCGGCTACAGCAGCAGGTTTTGAGTATGTAGAATTTGGTTTTAGGCTACAATGGTATTTTTTAAGAAAACCAATTTTTGATAAAAAGATTATGGAGTTACAAAAATAGTACAGATTTGTGCCATACATCCACTATCAAAGCTAGGCAACTTCACAAGAGTTATAATTGATATCTATAGAAACGCTCGCTAAAAAGTCCGAATTTTTTGAAATTCAAACATTTCGGACATTCAAACAACATTTTGGTATTAGGTTTATACTACGCTTAGAAACGCAGGTTAAGCGTTCTATAAAAATGTATAAACCAATAATAATTATGAACAATCTCAAAAATTTTAAGAAGCTAGATAGAAAAGAATTATCCAAAATCAATGGGGGAGGTGATGATCGACAACCAGAACCTATTCCATTTTTTTTATGCCCGCAATGTTATATGCTAAATATAATGTATGCAGCAATGGCTATCCATTAATGGTAAAGTATTATATTCTTTAGAGAAAAACAGTCACTTATAATGTGACTGTTTTTTTGTTATGGTATGTTTCATGGATTTCAAATCTGCGCTATCGGGTTAACAAGAAAGTTTTTTATAATTTAAGAAAACTATCCCCAAAAATAGATTCGTAAATGTGCTATGAGATATCTTTTGTTTCTCGAAAAACAAATTATTCTTCTTGATAATCTTTTAATATGAGTACGTAAGGTCAGATTCTTACGCTCTATCCTGTTGGTACAATACCGAAATACTTTATGAATTTCTTTAGGGGTCAATCCCGGATAAATATTTAATCGGTCGGTATAAATGCTTTTGGGTTGTACTAGCATTAATTTATCTATCAAAGGTCTGATCGTATCTTTTGTTTTTCTACCTACAAAAAAATCAACAACACTTTTGCTCTCTCTTTCTATAGCATACGTAATCCAGGCTACATTATCTTTACTACCAATAAAGCTCCACAACTCATTGACCTCAAATTTGCAACCTAACCTATTAAAATATGGAACTTTAATTTGATGGCTAATTTTTAGCATTCTTGATAATACTGTGTTTTTTGAAATACCTATAATTCTAGCAATACTCAAAACACCACAGCTTTCTTTGAGTAAACTTTTAATTAAAGCATCTGTTGTGGTTTGATATGCTTTATAAGAGTATGAGTTTTGAAATGAAGTATGACCATCTTTACAGAAATAGCGTTGTTTACCATTTCTCTTACCTCGTTTTATACAATTTGATTGGTTACAATTTTTACAATTCATAGCTGCAAATATAACCAAGTACCAATTTGATCCACGTAGCAATACAAAACCCTTATGTAATAGGTTCTAAGCAATGTTAAGTAGTATAAATAACATAAACAAGCCTCTTTATTGAGGCTTGTTTGTTTTATAAATTATTGA
>JAUIBW010000002.1 GCA_030427585.1 Bacteroidia bacterium | reverse complement strand
TATAGTGACAGATCTTGCTAACATATATAGCAATTAAGTTAATTACACCAGATATATAGAGGTTTCTTTCGGGCTAAAAACTCCCCAAAAATCATTCTGTTTTGGTAAATTTTTGGCATAAAAAAGAGTATATATTGACCTGCTTTTTAAGGGTATTTTAAGGCGTTTTTGGCTTCAAAAATGGTGTTTTTGAGTTGTATTTTTGGTCGTCTAGAGCAAAAAAATCGGCTTCTTAGATGAAAAAAAACGGCATCTAAGGTCAAAAAAAATCGCTTCTTAGGTGAGTTTTGGCATTTTTTGGGCAAAAAAATACTCCCTGGCGTCATTGAAGCGCCAGGGAGTACCCTTATAATTGTAGGGTTACACTACGTATGGATATACTCTTTTTTTCTGAATTGAAACACGGTGTTTGATGCAGTATTCAAAGGGTCATAAATTTTTGTTTGTTTGATGAATAGGGAAGTTACCCCTTTTGTGGTAGTAGCCTGTTTTATATTTTTATTTCCCACCAAAGTATAATGCTTTGGAATAGCCGCAACATCTCCCGAATCCTTTTTGGCTATTGATTTAAACGTTACCCACATGTTCATCTCATTTAAAAATTTATATCATCGGTAATACGTCAAGTTTTGTTCCAAAGGAAAAAGATCATACAATAAACCTATTAAAACCAATATAAATTACTGATTATCAAAAGCATATAGATAAATGTCAAAATGACAATTATCTATTGTGTTTTATTGACAAAATGTCAAAAAATTAACATTTTTATTTAAAATATCACATCAAAAATAATTTTTAGATAAACTGAATGATACAGGCAATATTGCTTAGGTAAGGATATGATAAAGAATTTGAACCTGTTTTTTCAAAGACACTTTTTAATTGGTTTTTGATACCTCATACCAGCTCTAGTTTAAAAATACTCAAATAAAAAACAGTTTAGTACATGACAAAAAACAACAATAAAAATATAACCGGCTTTTAAGATAGTTGTTTAAGGTTATACGTTTTATTATCTAGACCTCACAGGTTTCAAAAACCTGTGAGGTCTAGATAATAAACTATTGAATCAAGAATACTTATTTTTTGTCATGTACTTAGAAAAACAGCCACTTTCTGATTAGGCGAAAAAGAGCAAATTTTAGTAGGTAAATTTAAGTCAGAAATGGTATATAAAGTAGTTGAGTTAAGAAGTAACCTTTTCTTTATAATACCGATATAGATCTTCTGAAGAGGCTCCCATCCATCTTCGCATATGAATATTTAAAAAATGATATTGCAAACGCCAGACACCAATCTCTTCATAACGTCTGGCAGAAGTAATCACATATTTAGGGATGATTACAAATTGTTTAATTGCAAATAATCGATCCACAAGATCATTATCTTCATAAACGATAAAAGATTCATCATAGCCGTCGATTTGCCGAAATAGAGTTGAGGTTATAAATTGGCTCTGATCACCACCTCGACATCGCTTACTTTTAAATTGTGTTAACCACCCAAGAAAACGTAACCACCAATGATTAGAGTCAAATTTCATCCTGAAACAACCTGCATTATTTCCTTTTTTAACTTCTGCGATGATATCGTTGTCAAAACCTTGAGGAGGAAAAGAATCTGCATGAAGAAAATACAGAATATCACCTTTTGCAGCATTACCACCCGTATTTAATTGTTTGGCACGACCTTTTTTTGAGGTAAGAAGTGTAATCAAAATTGATTCGTCCTTTGCTATGGTATTTACAATATCTAGAGAACCATCATCACTACCACCATCTACAATAATAATTTCTTTTATATTTTCTTTAGTGGTACAAGATTTAATTAAGTGAGAAATCAAACCACTAATTGTTTTTGCTTCATTTAATATGGGGATAATGATGGATATTTTCAATTTTATTCAGGATTCGGTTATATTGTAAATTTACTCATTTAAGTTCCCAATTATATTCTTTATTCTCTGAAGTGATTTAAACTTTTTTGAATTCGCTATAAAAATGCTCTTTTTCACTCAATTTTTGTCTTTTTCTTACTCCGTAGCACTACTTCGACTTAACTCAGCACAAGTGCTATGAAGCGCATAAAACACGTCGATTGATCAAAAAACATCTATTTTTCGCTAGAATCAAAAAAAATTAAATCACTTCTCTTTTTTGTTTTCTAATCCAGTACCACTGCCGAGGGATAATCTTTTGACTGTTCATTTAATCCCCAATTGTATTCTTTATACCCTTTTTTTGACTGTTTTTCAATTTTTATTGCAGCGTATCTATTAATAAAATCCTTAACATCACCACCATTTACTTTAAAATCTCTTTTATACCAGCTAAATATTTTTGAAACTATAACTTCGTCTTTTGTAATTGTATTTCGGGTAGGATCGTTAATAAATTTTTCGGTTTGACTATCTAAGGCGGTATTAAGGTTTTCTGCAGTATATGCTCTGTTCCACACTACAGGACAAGAAATCGATGCACAGTTGATAGCAAAGTGAATTCTTGGGTCACCAAATTTTCTTAAGATCTTATGCTCTAATTCACCCAAACTATACCATACTCCATCAATTTTGAAGAATTTTTTACCCCAGGGATCTTCAAGATCTTTTATACTTTTTATAGGGTAGCTATCTATTACAAGTTTTATCGTATATGCATTGTAAGCGTTAATCCAGTACGCTAATTTCTCTTCTCTTGTCCAATTTTCTTGAGGCGGATTTTCAGAAAGTTGGTTAAAATATTGATATAGTAAGGAACTATCTCTCATAAATCCATTATAATCTACTTTTCCGTCATCAGATACATTTAGTAGTAACGCTTGATCCCAAATGATATGATCAAAACTGTTTTGTGATTGAATCTGATGTAACGATAACATGGCAAATAGTATTACTATAATTTTGGGAGCTTTCATTTTCTTAGGTTTTTAAAATGGTTATTATTTAATTTTTTACTAATTCTTCTTTTAAGATTTATGTTTTTAGTAGAAAATCAGGAACTGAACTTACAGGTTAAATGTCGTTTCAGTAGGTGTTTAGACTAATAATAAAGGTAGAAATGTATAGGGTTGAATAATAGGTGGATAGATAAAACCACGATATAATTAGTTGATTTTAAAAGAATAAGAAGAATATTGATTTTTTGAGATATTGAAAATTTCTATCATCATTGGATATGATTTTTAGATAAATTTTAACTTTTCAAAAAGCCATAATCAACTGCTTATTTCCCTAAAAAAATTGTGTTGGAATAAGAATTTAGACAAGAAATGAGTAAAATATTGTGTGTTTTACTATTCATTTAAGCTCCAATTGTATTTTTTAAAACTCTTTTTTGCGTTAGAATTAATAGTAATTCTAGAGTATTTATTTAAAAAATGAATTAAAGAACCCTTGGTTTTAAAATCTTTTGCAAACCAGGTGAATATTTTAGAAAGTTGAACACTATTAGGGGTTATTGTATTTCGTTTAGTATCGTTAATAAAATTAATCGTTAACTTTTCTAACTCATGATCTACATTTTGAGCAGTGAATGCTTTGTTAACTAATGGGGGACAAGAAATAGAAGCGCAATTAATACCAAAATGAATCCTGGGATCTCCCATTTTTCGTAAAATCCTATGTTCTACATCATTAAGGGTGTACCATTTGCTTCCTATCTTAAAAAAACGCAAATCCCACGGATTCTTAATGTCTTTGATACTTTTTACAGGATAATTGTCGAGGATTAATTGTACAGTAAATGCATTATATACATTTATCCAATAGGCTAAGACATCGGATTTGCTCCAGTTTTCTGTAGGGATATTTTTACTTAATGTTCCTAGATATAATTTCAATACAAGGTAGTCTTGTTTAAAACCGATATAATCTACAGTACCGGTAGCAGAAACATGTTTTTGTAATAAGTCATTCCACGATTGATGATTAAATGCTTCAATGATATCAACTTTTGGCTCTTTTTTTGGTGTAACAATTGTCTCTTTTTGTTGTTGTGAAACTTCTTCAACTTCGTCTTTGGGTTCTACTTTTTCGATCGTTGTATCTGGTGCTTTTTCTTCTACAGGAAGAGTAACTGTAGGAGCGTTTTCTTTTTCTTCAGTTGTAGTATGCTCATTGGGAGTTGTATTCTGAATAACTTTTTTACTTCCACTACAGGCAACAAATACATAAATTAACACGACAAAAAATAGGTTCTTCATTTGGCGATCACTTTTTAAGTTAACTAAGATACATTTCCTGTCGGATATAACTTTGGGTATGATGAACATTCTCTAAAAACTAAACAGCGATCTGTTTTTTTATTTTGAAATTTGCCAATTCAAGTACTTCGGTTTTAAAAGAAATACTTGAATTGACACTTTTTAATTTAGCCCTACCAAAATAGGATTAAAGAGGATCAATCGGTATGAATTTCTAAAGGATCGACTAAGTTATCTGTAGTATCATCATTAGGATTGGTTCTAACATAGAACCCATAATCGGCCTCTACGCCATGTACATTAGGAATCTCTATAATACCTTTCTTTAATAATCTACCCAATTCTTCGGGATGAAGTCGATATCCGCTAGCCAGGTTAATCATTCCTACCGAAGAACCATGAGCTCCTTCTATTTCGAAGACATCGTGTTCTACATTGTCTATTTCATCGCGATTAAGTCCCGAAAAAGCAAGAATGCTATGGGTGTAATGCCCATTAAGAACCCAGGAATCTTGTCCAAAATCCATAAAAGGGATTTCATCTTCTCCAGAAAGCCCTCCGACGTTACCAATCATATCCCGAAGTGCTTCGCCTACCTCTTCTCTAAAAGCCCCTCGTACAAGATCAGGTGCTTCGTCTGCCTCGCTAATTTTTGGAGCAATTAAAGTAGCATCAAGTATCCAGCCAATAGGTCCTAAAACGAATAAAAATGCTCTTAGTAGTTTGATGTACCATGGAATATCTACATCAACATCAATCCCGCTGGTAAATACATTTACAAATCCATCGTGCCAGCGAACAGAACCTTTTACATTATAGAATTTTCTGAAAAATAGAAGTAAAACTCCATCCCATTCTATAGTTGCTCCCGATTTTTCGGCTTCACCACTTATCTGAATTCCTAAATCATGCATACTCATTTGCATAGCATTTATGGTAGCTCCTTCGATGCTTTCTCCTACTTTTTCCTGTGCTTTTTTGGCCAGCACAGTATCCATAGCATCTCTGGATATAATAATTTGAATCCCGGTATTTTCGGGTACTATAGAATGGTTTTCTGGCATTTGAGCAGATTCTCCGGGTAGTGCCAACGTGGCGATTAATGCAGGGGTAGTGTCCAACATCGTGCTATCGCTTACATGTGGGTTTTGCGGTTGCCCCGGCGGAAATCCAACCTGTACATGTTCTATTTGTGAGATAGCCCCTAGATAGAAATCAGCATTCCAGGTAGATCGGTTAGGAATTTCATCTTCTTCAAAAACAGAACCTTCTATTCCTCCGATCAACGAATTATAAATAGGAATATCCATGTTTTGTAAAATATCATCGATTAAACCGGTAGCAAATGTACCTACGAGCCCACCAATATCTTCTGGGGTTGCTTCTTCTACTTCATCAACAGATAATGCTGCAACGGGAGATGAACCAGAAACACTTCTTACAAAAGGTCTAAGTTTCATCCAAATATCAAATGGAGAAGCATCAGAATCTCCATTCTTAAACTCACCGGTAATGTGTAGACCTAGCCTGGCATTGTTAGTGGCAGGCTCTCTAACCTCTATTGTTGGTTCATTAATTTGAATTTGAATATCTCCAAATTCAAATGATGAAGGAATAACTTCTGTAGCATATAAATGAGCAACAATGCCTTTAATAATATCTACATTGATACCAACTGCAATTTTTACTTCTCCTAAGTCCATACTCGTTTTTTTTGTTGTTAATATTAGAACTTAAAATAAAGTATTGTACAAAAGTGATCAAGGGGTAAAAGACTAATATTTAGTGGGTTAATAGACTGTTTATAGTGTGTTATTCGATTTGTTTCTTTAAAAAGTGATGGTTTTATATAGCATCTAATCTATAAAAATATCTATAAATTACTCGTAAAGACTGGTTAATGCCTGAGTGAATAGTGTGACCTCTTCGATAGTTCCTGTACTTATTCTACACCAATCAAAGAAAGGAGGAAACGGTCGCCCTATTAAGATTCCTTTTTCCAACATTTCTTTATGCAATGTGCGTATATCTCTTCCAGATTTAAAGAAGATAAAATTGGTATGCGATTTTACATAAGGGAGTTTAAGAGTATCCAGGGTTTTATAAATCATTTCTTTTGCTTCCCGGGTCTTTTGTAGGCTGAAGTTGTAAAACTCCTTATCATTTAATGCTTCTTTAGCTGCGGCAATAGCAGGAACATTACTATAAGCCACCATATTTCTTCGAAGCTTTTCTGTTAAAGCTGGTTTTGCAATAAGATAACCAATACGAAGGCCTGCCATTCCGTATACTTTTGAAAATGTTCTGGATACGATCACATCTTTTTCTTGTTTTACAAGTTCGACCATCGAAGGATAATTAGGATCTTCGATATAGTCATAATAAGCTTCATCACTAAATAGAATGGTCTTATTACTAATAGTATCACAAAAATCTATTAGCTTTTTTGAAGGAAGAATCGTAGAAGTTGGATTATTGGGATTACAGAGAAAAACTAGTTTTGTTTTTGAAGAAATTCGTTTTTCGATCTCAGCCATATCGTACCCTTTATGATCACCCACCGGTACCCAGTTTACGGCTGCTCCCCATTGCTTGGCATATGTCATCATAGCCAGAAAAGTAGGTTTCCCGGCAATAATTTCTCCTCCATTCGCAGCAAAAGTAAGTCCCGTTATTTTTAATCCTTCTGTAGAACCACCGCAGATGATGATATGATCTTTGGTAACCCCTTCTTTTTGAGCCAAAATTGTAGCTAATTCATCAGCATATGCATACGGATATCTACAACTATGGTCAAAAGCTGTGATAATAGCTTTTCTTACCTTTTCTGAAGGCCCATAAGGATTCTCATTAGAACTTAATCGTACATGTTTTGATAGCGGTCTGGGATTGAATCTACGGATTTCATCTAATGTCAATGCATTGGTGATACCTAAACCTCCTAGCAATGCAAAGCTCCCTCCCAACGAAGTAGATTTTAACCATTGTCTTCTATCCATGATAGTTATCTTTAAAATGATTTGCTTTCTAAAGATAACAATTTATTGATTTTAAAGTTCTTATGAGGTTAGTCAAATGTTGTAATTTTTTTGAAACTTGACTATAGTATACTTTGAAGCAATTTAAATAATAACCCACTTGCAATAGCTGCTATCGGGAGTGTAAGTACCCAGGATAATACTATTTTAGAAATCATCTTAGGGTTTGCTTTTTTGGTTATGGTACTAATACCAAATATAGAACCAACAGACACATGTGTTGTAGAAACGGGTAGACCATGGATACTTGCTGTGGTGACCAATAAACCTGTAATCATATTAGCTGTAAACCCTTGCCCAGAATTCATAGGAGTGATTTTTTTACTCATAATAACACCAACTTTTTTGGCATTTATAAGCCCTCCTAACGCCATAGTTACAGCAACTGCAACCATTCCCCATTTGATATCCAAAGTATTAATGATTAACAGTAAGCCTACAATTTTAGGAGTATCGTTAAGTCCTCGTGCAAAACTAACAATCCCGGCACTTAGATAATGTAAACTGTCTAGTACTTTCTGAGAATTAATACCTAATAGTTTTCCATTGTAGGTCTCTACTTTGGTGTGGTGGATAGAAGTAGTGATTTTGGTCTCTTTAGCGACTGCGCTCATATGGTGTGCAGCAACTGGTATCGCTTCAGCTTCTTGTTTTTTATCAATATAGATACCACTGTTTTTTGTGATATTAAGTTTTTTCCTGATATACCTAAAAATGATATATAATACTAAACTTAATACGGCAGCCACTAATGGGCTTACGATAAGAGGAACTAAAAACGTTTTCCCAAGTTTTGTAAAATTAAACTCTGTACCGATGGCCATTACTCCAGCACCAAAAAGAGCACCTACAAGACTATGAGTTGTTGATATTGGCATTCCTATTTTTGTTGCAATAAATACGGTGAAGGCAGCGCCAAGAGCAATAGAGATTGCAAAAATTGGCATCTGGATTAATTCATTAGGTACCAGTCCTTTTCCAGAAAAGTTTTTTACCAGCTCTTCTGCCAAAAAGATAGCAGCAACAGAACCTGAAAATGTTGTTATGGTAGCCCAATGTATTGCTTTTTTGTAATTTGTAGTCCCACTTCCGAAGAGTGTGGCAACGCCTTTAAAATTATCATTCGCACCATTACTATATGCCAAAAAGCAAGCAGCAATAAAAAGAAGAATCAATATCATCGGTATGTATGTAGTTAAGAATTAATTGTTCATAATCCGACGTATTGTTTTGGGGTACCTTACAATATTTATAAAAGAAAACAAAAAAGAAGCCGAAGATCAATACTTGCCTTCGACTTCTCAGGTTATAGTTAATTAGCCCTCGCTTTTAACAGCATCCACCTCCATCATAATGATAAGTAGATTCGCTAATAAATATATCATCTCTGTTTAAATTAGCTATAGCACCAGCAGTCTTATCGCATATTGCTATTGGTTGATTTTTTAGTAATACATGTCCTTTTTTATCATCAAAATAATCTTCGTCACCATAGTATATAGCTGCTTTTCCTGTAAATACACAGGGACCATCTTTTGGCATTGGATCTTTAATTGCTGCTACTTCTATAGATTCAATGTAGATCAATTCATCGGTATCATAATGTTTTGGGTCCAGAATTCTATAAGGTTTACGTGCTCTGATTTCTATAGTACCAAAACCTACATCAGTTAGTGCTTTTACATATTCTGCAATGGGTAAACTACCGCTTAAGCATAAAGCTCTTAATCGCTCATCATTACGCAGGGTATCATTCATCGGTTGCTCACAAGTTGGATCACTCATAACCAATCTTCCATGTGGTTTTAGTACACGGTACATTTCTTCGATCGCTTTTCGAAGATCATCTGCTTTAAAAATATTAAACAAACAATTTTGAGCAGCAACGTCGATGCTATTATCTTCTACAGGAAGATTAAGGGCATCACCATACCTTAGATCGACGAATTCACTTTTAAACCAGTCATTTTGAGCTTCGGCTTCTTCAAAATTCTTACGAGAGGCTTCTAGCATTTCATGGACTACATCTACACCAATCACTCCATTTTTTTGACGGGAGAAATAAGAGAATTGTAATAATTCCATTCCGCCTCCAACACCAACATATAGGACTTTGGGAGAATTAGTTAAGTCTCGTGCATTTACCGTGCTACCACAACCATAATTCATTTCCTGCATAATTTTAGGAATCTTAAGTCCAGGTAGTTCCCAGATAGGGTTAGTAGTGCAACATAAACCTACATCTGGAGTTAATGCCGCTTCTTTATACACATCGTGAGTGGTATTTAAGTAGCTCATATCGTATTTTTTATTGTTTCCAATTAAGAAGGAAATATAAGTTATTTTGGGTTATAATTAGTTTTGTCGGAAAGTGAGAAAAAAACTTTCACTACTATTTATAATGATTTTATTAATTCTTTAAATAATAGGATCATTTCTGGCTCTGCTTTTCCTGCCATTGCAATAATTTCATCGATATTGATCGGTTTTAGATTGTCGGGATCACATTCGTCGGTAAGAACAGAAACAGCAGCTACAGACAAATCCAGGTGATTAGCGACAATCACTTCGGGAACGGTACTCATTCCTACTGCATCGGCACCGATAATTTTAAGATAACGGTACTCTGCACGAGTCTCGAGTTGAGGCCCTACTACAGAGGCATATACTCCTTTATGAAGATTGATGTTATTTTCTCTGGCAATAGATTCGAGTTTTGCATTTATATCTGCATTATAAGGAGCACTCATATCTGTAAAACGACTTCCTAATTGTTCTACACCTTTAAAAGCCAGAGGCGAACCTCCTTGTAAGTTAATATGATCATCGATAAGCATTAATTCTCCTTTTTTAAAGTTGAGATTAACAGCTCCAGATGCATTAGAAACTAATAAGGTCTTGATTCCCAGTTTATGCATAATACGAACCGGATAGGTCACATCCTGAAGCGAATATCCTTCATAAAGATGAAAACGCCCTTGCATTACAATTACATTTTTACCTCCTAGTTTTCCATAAATTAGTTTTCCTTTATGAAATTCTACAGTAGCTGTCGGGAAATTAGGAATATGATTATAACTTACTTCTTTAATAACCTCTATTTCATTAATTAATTGTCCTAATCCTGTTCCTAGTATGATTCCTATTTCAGGATTTTCAAAGCCTTTTTTCTGAAGGAATTCTGTAGTTTCTTCGATGTATTTGATCATATTGTTTTGTTAGCTTAGAAATTTTTGAAAAACGGAAATGTCTTTAATATCTTCATAATAATCAATATCATTGCGTTCTTCTAATAATTTTAGGTTTTCGTTTTGAATATTTTTTAATGTATCTTTAAGAACAGTTGTTGTTCCCCAGGTTTTGTTTTTAAAAACTTGTGAATTTAAGGATTTCATTCCAAATAAATAGTATCCTCCATCTTCTGCCGGGCCAATTACATACTCATGAGATGCCAAATCCAGAAACGCATTTTCAATATCTTTTTGGGTTACATCATACATATCACTTCCGATAATGATAATATTTTGATATCCATTAGCAAAACCCGCTGCAAAAGCATACTCCATGCGCTGCCCCAAATCATCTCCCACCTGTTTTTTTTTGGTGTAAATTTCAGGGTTCCAGTAGTCGTTATCCCTTATTTTTACAGAGTAATGAACTTCTTTATGAACATCTAGGTTTTTAGTAATATCAACTGTATGTTGTAGCAGAAATTTATAGATATTCAAAGCTGCCTGATCCCCAATGGTGGCTGCCAGCCGGGTCTTACATTTACCCAATTCTGGATTTCTGGTAAAGATTAGAAGTAGGTTTTTTTCTTTCAATTTGAGTAGATTTTTTTTCCGTTAGACAACCATTTACCCCATTCTTCAGAATAGGTATGAACTTCATCTGTTAATTTTTCTTTAGAGTTTAGAATAGGCAGGCCTTTATTTTTCCATTCAAAAATACCTCCATATAAATTATAAACATTGGTATATCCTGCTTTTTTAAGTTGTTCCGAGATATCTTCAGATCGAATACCAATGCTGCAATAGACAACGATATAAGCATCTTTAGGAATATGTTGTTGTGTAATAGAATTTATTTTGAAGTGATCATACCCAACATGAATTGCCTTTTTTAAATGACTAACCTGATATTCTTTTTTTTCTCTTGCATCCAGCACTAGTACTGTATCCTGGATGGTTTTTAATGTTGAAACTGAAATATAAGGAATGCTTTCGTTATTGTATAGACGTAATAATTCATCTAATGAATTCTGAGCGCTACTAAAATAACTTATGATTAGAAACAAGTAGGTTATTTTCATTTTTTTTGATTAATAACACCTTGAAGGTTTCTAAAACCTTCAAGGCATAGTGTTTTTAAGCCACTGTTCCCTGGCAACTACTTCCTGCTCCGGCTGTACATCCATAACAATGTTGCGAAATGATAATATTTCTGTCCTGAAGCAATTCTTCGTTATACTCACTTATATGTTTTACTTTACTGGCTACTTTAAGATCTAGCATCTGATTAAAATCACAATCATATAACCATCCATCCCAACTTACAGAGATCGTATTGGTGCACATAACATTTGCTACAGCAGCCGGATTATATGCTTCTACCAAAGCATACATATAATCTTCATAATTTTCTGAAGCGATTAGGTAATCTAAAAACCTACTAATGGGTAGATTGGTAATGGCAAAAAGATTATGAAATTGAATATTGAAATCTTCTAATAAGGCTTTTTTAAAATCTTTCTCCATAGATGCTTGATTTCCTGGCAAGAATGCTCCCGAAGGATTGTATACCAAATCTAGCCTTAAGCCACTATCTGGCATGCCATAACCTCTGTTGTTAAGCTCCTGAAGTGCTTTTATAGATTTGTCAAAAACACCGTCTCCTCGTTGTTTATCTGTTTTTCCTCTGGTCCAGTGAGGCATAGAAGAAACTACATGTACATTATGTTTTTTGAAAAAATCAGGAAGGTCATAATATTTTTTATTCGCTCTAATAATCGTAAGGTTGCTACGTACAATAAAATCTTTAATTCCTGCTTTACTTGCTTCTTCAACAAACCATCTAAAGTTAGGATTCATTTCGGGGGCTCCTCCTGTTAAATCTAAAGTATGAGCCCCGGTTTTTTTTATAACATCAAGGCATTGCTGCATGGTTTCCTTAGTCATAATTTCTTTACGATCAGGACCTGCATCTACATGACAGTGTTCACAAACCTGATTGCACATATACCCTACATTAATTTGTAAAATTTCTAGCGTATTAGGGCGCATAGTAGAATGACCAATTTCTGCAATTTTATCGGCAAACCTGGGGAGTTCACCACTGGCAAAAATACCATTGTTCAGGATCTCTAATTGTCTGGTAGTATTTGCTAACTGATCATTTCGTTTATGTAAAGATTGTTTTGTTTTAGCTTTTGACATCTTCTGTTCTTGGGTTATATTTCTTTTGGGGCTATTCTAATTTGAACTGATCTTTTTTTGATTTCACTTACTTCGATACAAACTGTTGCATTTAGAGGCATAAAGCTTTGCTTAGATATGCCCAAATTTATCTACATAGAAAGCTTCTCGTACTTATTCATCATCTGTACTCCATGAACCAGAGTAGCACCACTTTCTATTGCAGCGCCGGCATGTACTGCCTCCATCATTTCTTCTTTTGTAATCCCCCGTTGTAATCCGTCCTTGGTATAAGCATCGATACAATACGGGCATTTTACAACATGAGAGACAGCAAGTGCAATTAATGATTTTTCTCGAGCACTTAGCGCTCCTTCTTCAAAAACCTTACCGTAGTAATCAAAGAATTTAGTACCTAATTCTTCACTCCATTCAGTGATTTTTCCAAATTTTCTTAAATCGGCAGGATCATAATATGTTTTTGACATATGAGATTATTTTTTTTTTGAGTTACAGACATGCAATATTATGTCGTTGATGGTGTGTTATACTTACATTAGAAATTGTTTATTTCTTTAAAAAGTATGTAAATACTTAAAGATATGTAAGATAAAAAAACCCTAATTAATAAATGAACTATTTTTTTGGCAAAAATATAGGAATTACACTACAAACTCATCACTATATTAATATTACGTTAAGAAAAAAGCTTAATTTAGGCGTTGAAGTTCGACAGTTCTTCTTCTAATACTATGAAGTCAACATTGAAGCTATGAGGAAAAAAGTAACCCTAAAACAACTTGCCAGAGAATTAAATCTTTCTATTTCTACAGTTTCAAAATCGTTAAAAAACGACTCAGAAATCAGTCAAAAGACAATTACCAGAGTACATGAGCTTGCAGATTTTTATAATTATAAACCAAATGCACTGGCAGTTAGTTTAAAAAGCAATAAAACCAAAACTATAGGAGTAATACTACCCGAAATTCTCAATCATTTTTTTGCAAAAGTCCTTTACGGAATTGAACAGGAAGCTTCAAAAAATGGATATAAAATTGTGACCTGTATTACAAACGAATCCTATAAAAAAGAAGTAGAGTATGTAGAAATGTTAAACTATAGTAGTGTTGACGGGTTTATTGTATCGCTAAGTCAGGAAACGCAGTTCCTTAATAAATTCGAACATTTCAAAGAGCTAAAAAGAGATAATGTACCGATTGTAATGTTTGATAGAGTTACAGAAGAGATTGATTGTGATAAAGTGATTGTTAATGATAAACAAGCTTCAAAAACAGCTACCAAATATCTCATTGATACAGGTTGTAAAAAGATAGCCGTAATTACAACAATTGGTGGCCTGAGTGTAGCGAATTTACGTTTAGAAGGAGCAAGAGAAACTGTAGATGTTAATGATCAAATATCCTTAATAGAATTGGTAGTAAAGGATTCTAATAATAATGAACAGGAGATAGAGAGCTTTCTTAAGAACAATGATATTGATGCGGTTCTTGGATTGGATGAAACGGCTGCTGCTATCACCATAAATATGTCACATAAATTAGGGTACAAAATTCCTGAAGATATTTCGGTTATTGGGTTTACCGATGGCTTATTATCTAAGTATTCATACCCAAAACTTACAACCGTTTCTCAACATGCCGAGGATTTAGGAATAAAAGCTGCACAGATTTTAGTGAACCAATTGGATGATTTTGTTGAAAACCACAAAACCAATACCGAAATCGTTAAAACATCATTAATTTTAAGAGATTCTACCCATTAAAATATAAGCAGAGGTAAACATCTAAACAATCATAGTGAATAAAGATAAGCGTACTGCAAAAGAAGAAAGTTTGATTAGGTTTTCAGTTTTGGATCGTGAGGCACAGCTACAATGTGCAAAAAATGAACTATATGATCTTGTTGTGATCGGTGGAGGGGTTACAGGAGCAGGAACTGTATTAGACGCTGCCTCTAGAGGTTTAAAAGTTTGTCTGGTAGAGAAAAATGATTTTGCCTCTGGTACTAGTAATAAATCTACTAAACTTATTCATGGTGGGCTTAGATATCTAAAACAAATGGAAATTGGCCTGGTTAAAGAATCAGGAAGTGAACGTGCAATAGTGCATAAATTAGCTCCACACTTAGTAATGCCAGAAAAGATGTTACTTCCTATTATTGAAGGAGGAACATATGGCAAATTTATGGCGTCTATAGGATTAAAAATCTATGATTTTTTGGCTAATGTAGAAGGTGATGACAAGCGAAAAATGCTTAGCGTACAAGAAACATTAAGTAAAGAACCTTTGCTTGGCGAAGAAGGACTTACGGGAGGAGGATACTATGCAGAATATAGGACAGATGATGCACGACTTACTATAGAATTGCTAAAAAAAGCAGCTTCTTTTGGAGCTAATAGTATCAATTATTGTGAAATGGTTTCTTTTAATTATGATGAAGAAGGTAAGATCAGAAGTCTAAAATGTATAGATCATAACACAAAGAAAGACTTTTCAATTCGATCCAGAAGTTATATTTCTGCAGCAGGGCCATGGGTAGACTTGCTTCGAGAAAAAGATCACTCGATGAGTAGTAAACATCTACATTTGACTAAAGGTGTACATCTTGTTTTCTCTAGAACCCGGTTTCCTCTTACACAATCTATCTACTTTGATGTGCCGGATGGTAGAATGATTTTTGCTATTCCCAGAGGAAGAGCAACTTATGTGGGGACTACAGATACCAATTATAATGCAGACCTTAATCGGGTAGTCGCTACAAAACAAGATGCAGACTATTTACTAAAGGCCGTAAATCATATGTTTCCCGGTCTAAAACTTACCAAAGATGATATTGAGTCGAATTGGTCAGGATTACGACCCTTAATTCATGAAGATGGTAAAGATCCTTCAGAATTGTCTAGAAAAGACGAAATCTTTGTGTCAAAAACAGGCTTGATTTCTATAGCGGGAGGTAAACTTACGGGATATCGCAAAATGGCACAACGTGTAATCGATACTGTACTTAAAACAATGAGTGATAAAAGAAGTGGAAAGTTCTCTGAATCATATACACAGAAAATACCACTTACCAGTACACCTCTTAAAGATACCGAAGAAGTACATACATACCAGTATGAGATTACTCAACGACTCAAAGCTTTAAAACTAGAGGACCCTTATTATGGTTGGTACCTTACTTCGACTTATGGTAAACAAGCAGACATTATTATAGAAAATATGAAGCGTTTTCCAAATGATGAAATAATAGAACGATTGATACGGGCAGAACTATGGTATTGTATTCACTACGAAATGACTAATGGTTTAGCAGATTTCTTTGTGAGAAGAACAGGGAGACTCTATTTCAATATTAGTAGTGTTCATAAATATCGATTATTGATTCAAGAAGATATTGTTGAATATTTAAACTGGGATGAAATTCGTATCGAAACCGAAAATAGATATCTTGATTTGTTAGTACAGGATGCTACTACTTATTATGAAAAAGAATTTGCGTAAAATAAGTTAAAACCTACCAACAACACCTATTTGTCCAACGCCTACTCGTAAATTCCATCGGATTTTTTGTTTTTTAGAGCCAAAAGCATAACGCTTATCCTTCTTCAAATAATTATCAACACTGTCAACAATAAATACACTCATTACTATCCCAAGTGTTACATCGGTCAACCAATGTGCACCATCCCATAATCGTGAAACTGGAGTGACCAGGCCTAGGGCATAAATTCCTCCCTTTACAAATAAATTATCAAATTGTTTAGCAAATGCATGTGCTGTAGTAAACGCCAAAATTGCATGCCCAGAGGGAAAAGAATGATATCCTGCTTCATTAGACCAAAAGCGAAAACTTAAGTTTCCTTCACCTTCTAAGGGTCGTGCACGACCTACAGCAGTTTTTCCTAGCGTTTGAAGAAGTCCTCCCGCAGTTGCAGACGCAATAAGAAGAACGCCGGTTCGTCTAATTTTTTCATTTTTTGTAATAAGTCCTAGAGTATAAACACTAGTCGTTAAACCATAGTTTAACAAGGGTTTTCCAAATCTAAAACCAGCTTCTTTTATAAGGTCGGGAACCCCATCGCCTTGTTTTCTGAAAACATCATTGGCAGGCTCGTCTACTGCCAAAAGAATGGCATTCCCGGCAATAACTCCACCAAAAGTTAACCAGTCTTTTCCTTTCCATCTTAATGGACTTGTATAAACATGTTTTACGCCACCATATACAGATACACCATCATGCTTTATCATTTGCCAGGTGGTCATTTCAGATTTAGTGTCTAGTGTATCACCAACATTTTGAGAATCTTGCATGTCATGAGAATCCTGAGCGTAAATGGAGAGTGTAAAAGATAATAAAATGCAGATTATCAATGATTTAATGTGATTCATAGTAGGGATTTGCTATGCAAAAATAGCAACTTATTCATAAATAAATCATACCAGAGGAAATATTTAAACAAAAAATAATGATGTGATATAAGAATAAAAACTTAAGCTTTTTTTAGATACATTTTTTGAAATTGAGAAGGAGATATGCCACTTCTTTGTTTAAATAATTTTGAAAAATGAGAATAATCATCATATCCCAGGTCCCAGGCGATCTCTGTTAAATTATTTTCAGAATATAAAATTTGTCTTTTAGCTTCGAGGATAACTCTTTCTAAAATAAGATCTGTTGTTGTTTTACCGATGGTCTCTTTGCATATTCGATTTAGGTGTTTTACACTTATATTCATGAATTCTGCATAGGCAATAGCAGATTTTTGCCTTTTATATTTTTCTTCTATCAATTGTTCAAACTTATGTAGTTTCATCGTAAGATTTTTAGAATTTATCAGATCTTCAAAATTGTCTTTTAGAACAAGGCGTGATAATTCTATATAGATGAGATCAATAAGATTAACTAGCTTCTGTTTTTTTAATAAGGCATTGGATCGAGATTCATTTAAAATAGAAATAAAAAGAGGCTCAACTAATGTTTGTGTTTTTTTATCCAAATAGATGCAGGGGGAGTTTTGATTTGAGAAAAAAAACGGAAAAATAGAAAGGTTTTTATTCTGTCCTCTGGTTTCGTAAAACTCTTTAGAATGAAAAAATATATATCCTTTACCTTTAGTCGTAAATTTCCAGAAATGTGTCTGGCCAGGCCTTAAAAGAAAAACACTTCCGGGTTTAATCTCATAGGACTCAAAATCAATTTCATGAACTCCGGTTCCTTCAATAAATAAAACAGAAAGATAAAAATTATGCTTATGCGGATGAGATATAATATCTCGATTATGTAATAGATGAGTTGCAAAGTCATTTGCATAAAAATTTTCAACACTCCCGGTATCGTGAAATTGCGTAATATCTAAAATTGGAAGATTCATAAAATGTAATAAATGTCTTAATTATACAAATAAAAGTGTAAATAATGAAATATAAAAACTCCAAAATGTCCATATTTTGCAACAAAAAGAATAGTTTTTATGAAAACCGTGATAAATATCCTAAAGGGAAAATGTTCAAAGTGTGAAGAAGGAGATATTTTTATTAAAAAAAGAGGAGTGTTTGCATTGCAATTACCTAAAATGAATGAGAAATGCCCACATTGTAATCATAAATTTTTGATTGAACCTGGTTACTTTTATGGAGCAATGTATGTGAGTTATGGCCTAACCGTTGCCGAAGGGATTATGATTTATTTGTTCAGTAGTTTTTTTATAACAACACCAGTTCATTTCTTTATTATTTTATCTGTGAGTGCTATATTGTTAAGTACTACAAATTATAAATATGCCAGGATATTTTGGATATATTTGTTTACCAGGAAAACACAGCATACATCAGAATTAACTAATTCATTTATTAGAGAAGGTACAAAAAAAACAGAATTACCATAACTTACTTTATATGATATTTTTAGGAAACATAAAGGAGTATCTTCAATTAGAGACCATCAATAATCAAAATAGTAAAATAATAAATGAAACTATAGAAAGTAGTTTAACTATTTTATGGTTTGAATCTGATCACAATGAACTCATAATTGATGGAAAGAAGCAAGCATTTTCTAAGAATGAAATTGTTTTCTTAACAGAATTTCATAAGGTGGAAATCAATAATATTGACTGTATTCGATTTTTAAGATTCAATAGACCTTTCTATTGTATTCTTGATCATGATACCGAAGTAGGCTGTAAAGGTATTTGATTCTTTGTGCTAGAATATATAAGTCAAAAGAGAATTATCCTAATGAAAAAGCAGATTCTGATATTATAAGAGAGTTTAATTTTTTGGTAGAACAGCACTTCAAGACAAAGCATCACGTATCTGAGTATGCCGAGTTATTATTTAAGTCTCCAAAGACATTATCTAATATTTTTTCAAAGATGGGATCCAAAACGCCTCTGCAATATATACAGGATCGTAAAATGCTTGAAGCAAGAAGACTTTTGCATTATACAAATATGCAGATCAAAGAAATCGCTTACGAAATTGGGTATGAAGATGTACAGGCATTTAGTAGATTTTTTAAAAACCAAGAAGGTCGTTCTCCTTCAGAATTTAAAGAAAAGGCAAGCTAGGAAAAATTGCCAACACTTCGGGAATAGTTACCTAACAAAGACTTGCTTCTCCGTACCATCTTTGCATTGTCAAATTAAGTATTAATCTAAAAGAATAAGACAATGAAAAAAATAATACTACTAGTAACGTTAATCATATCAGGTTTAACAAGTGTATATGCACAATTACCTGATCCAGGATTTACTGTAGATCAAAATACAGCTATTGTAATTACAGATCCCCAAAACGATTTTTTAAGCCCTAACGGTGTAACCTGGGGAGTAGTAGGAGAAAGTGTTACCGCAAATAATACAGTTGATAATATCGAAGCATTATTTAAAATAGCGCAACAAAAAAACATTACTGTTTTTGTTTCTCCTCATTATTATTATCCTCACGATCATACCTGGGAAATAGAAGGAGCACTAGAAGCATTAATGCATAAAATCAATATGTTTGATAGAAAAGATGCATTATCTACAGAAGGTTTTGAAGGCTCTGGAGCAGATTGGTTGGATAAGTACAAAAAGTATATTAAAAAAGATAATGTTATTGTCACAAGTCCTCACAAAGTATATGGGCCAGAATCCAATGATTTGGCATTGCAATTACGCAAACATGGGTATAGTAAAGTGATATTAGCAGGTATGTCTGCGAACCTTTGTACAGAATCACATATGAGAGACCTTGTAGAATCAGGTTTTGATGTGGCTGTGGTAAAAGATGCAACGGCAGGAGCTATTTTACCCGGTTTAAATGCCTATGAAGCAGCAGTAGTAAATTTTCAAATGATCGCTAGTCATGTTTTTACTACCAAAGACATTGTTAAAGAAATCAATAGTTACAAATAGTAAACTATCAGGATTACAAAAATGTGAAATATGATTATTTCATAATTTAGGATTGATTTTTTTATGATAGAAACCCTTGCGAATAATTACTCGCAAGGGTTTATTATTTAAAAATGAATTTTAATATAAGAAAACAAAAGGGGGGGTAAAATCTTATAGTAAGAAAAACAAAAAACCCGAACAAATGTTTGGGTTTTTTGCGGTGTAACTCCTTCAGATAAATATCAACATATATTTTACTCACAAACTCAAAATGATTGTTGAAGGCACCTTTTCTTATAAATTATATTCTTAATATACCCAGCCGGTTACTCCTTCATATCTGTATCCAGCGTTAACACCTTCAGAATAATTTTTGGTATACAGGTGGTCAGAATTTTGAGTATTGTAAAAGCGGTATAGCTTTTTTCTTCCGTTACCGGGTTTTTTATGTATTAAAACAAGTCGGGAAACATCTATCCACCCTTTACTAATTAAAGTTAAAATTTCGGTAGGGCTAGTTGTTAAAACGAAATCTATTTTTCTCGGATGTAACAAAAAGTATAGCTCATTATATGTGTTAAAATCGATTTCTCGTCGAGATCTGGCTACATCGGTCCTAAAGGAAACTCCTTCTCTACGGCCTATTCCAATGCCTTGGCCTCCTTGTGTTTTATAAGTATGAAGAGATGCAGATCCCCCGCTATAATATCGATACACGTTTTGAGAACTCAAGGCTCTTGATTTAATGTTGCTACTGTTTTCGGTTATATTAGAAATTTGCTCTAGGGGTAACCCTTCATTTTCTGATTCACAGGATGTAAATACTAAACATATCGCAAAAGTCAAATTTAAAATTGAAACTAAGAATTTGGTTTTTTTCATGGTTTTAAGAGTTTTAAAAATTAGTATTTGATGAAATTAGTTTTAAGATTGGTATGTTCACCTTCTACAGAATTCAAAAATATGATTATAAGGGTATGAAATACAAAGTAATATTCTTGATATTTATAAATTTAAACTGATACTTTATGTATGTTGTAAGAGTTTGATTTTTGCTATTGTATACCAAACTGTGTATTGAATAAATTATTCAGATTGTTTTTTTTTGGTAGTTTTATTTCGTATTATTTTTTTATGTCATTCACTTATAGATTTAATTAAAAGGTATGGTTTTCGAATTCTGTTGAGCAGATTTCAAGTACTATAAAAAATCACTTTAATGATCAGGAAGTATTCATTTTTAGGTTATCTGCTAATTTTATTTGTTTTTGCGCAACCATTACGCGGACAGATTAAAAGGCCTAATGATGCTCAGGATTTACTAGATTTTGATGAATTAAAAGGGATAATTGCAGAGCAACAGGAAGACTCCTTAAAATTAAAAATAGTACAGATATCTCTCGATAAAGCCATACATAGGTTAGATACATTGCATATGGCCGATGCCTATTATTTTTTATCCAAACTAAGCCGTTCTAATCAATTACATTATGCAGATAGTCTTATTGCAATTACAAAGAGCAAAAATTATGAAAGATATCCGGCATTGGGTTACCTGCGTAAAGGTAATATACGTTATGAAGAAGGAAACTATAAAGAGGCTTTAGAGCTTTACCTAACAGCATCAAAATCTGCAAAAGAAAATGGAAATGAGTTGTTATACCTAAAATTGAAATTTAATATAGGGCTATTAAAAAATACAGCAGGAGAAAGAGAAGAGGCTCAAGCTATTTTTTTGGAATATTTAAATTTTTTAGATCAAAACCCCAAAATCAAAACTTCAAATATCTACAATAGAGTACTATTTGCTCTTACTGATTCATACATTTATAGTAATCAATTTAAACTGGCCGAAGACTATATTGATAAAGGAATTAAGGAAGCGTTAAAAACAAATGATATATCTATCTATTCTAATTTTGTGATGTATTCGGGGATGTATGAATATTTCTCTAAAAACTACAATAAGGCAATTGATAGCCTGAAAAAAGGAAAAAAACTAATACAAAAATCGGATGAAGTAAAGACAAGAATTGCTATTTGTGATTATTATATAGCTCGCTCATATCGGGATAGTGGTATGGTAGACCAGAGTATACAATATTTTAGAAATGTAGATCGTATTCTCAAAGAAACTGAAGATGTTATTCCAGAATTAATAGATACATATGATTATTTGATTGCTGATTCTAAGTCAAAAAAAAATCTTGAAAAACAAATTGAATATATCAATACACTATTAAGATTAGATAGTATAAGACATGCTAATCAAATATATTTAACTAAAAACATTAACGAGAGATACGATACTGTAGAATTAATTTCTGAAAAAGAAAAATTAATAGATCAATTGCAACACGATAAATTCTTAAAAGAAGAAACGATAACTATTCTAATTGTGTTTCTTGTTGTTTTGATTGTACTTGCTATATATGGTTTTCGTAAGAGTTATGTGAATAAAAAACGTTTTTTAAGATTACTTGAAGATCAAAAAAATAAAGAACACCATCTGCTAGAGTTTGTTGATATCAACACTAATATTTCAAAAAAACAAGATATAGATATCCCAAAGGATGTTGTAGAAACGGTATTAAAAAAACTTCACAATTTTGAGAATTCGGCTAAATTTTCAAAAAAACAGTATACACTGAATTCTTTAGCTAAAGAATTGAATACGAATAGTGCATATTTATCAAAGATTATAAATGTGTATAAAAATGTCAATTTTGCCAATTATCTCAATAATTTAAGGATTGATTTTGCTGTAGATGAGCTTACATCTAATAAATCATTACGTTCTTATACTATCAAGGCTATTGCAGAAGAGGTAGGGTTTAAAAATGCACAATCGTTTTCTTCTGCATTCTATAAAAAAACAGGGATTTACCCATCCTATTTTATTAAACATTTAGAGATATAAGATAAAGTTATAGTATCGAATTCAGTGTTTTTATGCTTTAAATTTATAAATATCAACTAGTATATTATGTTGTGAGTTAGTTAAAAACTATATTTTTAGTATCACTAACTTAATAAATCGAATTGTTATGAGCACAAATAAGGATATAAGATCATTAAAATTAAAAAAGATAAAAGTTGCCAAGTTGGTAAATGAGAGTACAATTAAAGGAGGCAACATACCACCTGCCTCGCGAATACTTTGTATTACTGGGAAGAAATGTTTCACGATACCAACAAAAACGGTTCCGGTAGAGGGATAGCATAAAACCTATTAATGATATGTAATAAAAAAAACCCGAACATTTGTTCGGGTTTTTAAGGTGGTGCCTCCAGGAATCGAACCAGGGACACAAGGATTTTCAGTCCTTTGCTCTACCAACTGAGCTAAGGCACCTTGCTGTAAGCGGATGCAAATATAGAACGCTTTTTTTAATACTCAAAAGAAAAAATTAAAAAAATCGTTTTGTATTTTTACGACTTACAAATAAAAGTATGAATCTCATTATTGATGTAGGGAATACATATACCAAAATAGGGGTTTTTGAAGAATCAAAAATTGTCTTTAAAAAAAAGATAGAACAACATCTTTTTAAAGAAGCAATCCAAAACATTAAAGAAGAATATCCTTCGATCACCGATGCCATAATTTCTTCAGTATCTACTATAGAAAAGAATCATATAGCATACGTTAAGCGTTTGTATAATACGCTTATGTTAGATCATCAGGTAGAAATGCCATTCAAAAACATGTATAAGACCCCAAATACACTAGGAATAGATAGATTGGCTTTGGTAGCGGCAGCGGTAGATCAGTTTCCTAATAAGGATGTATTAGTAATCGATGCAGGAACTTGCATAACATATGATTTTAAAAACAAAAAAGAAGAGTATCTTGGTGGTGCAATTGGACCAGGAGTGCGACTTAGATATGAGAGTCTTCATAATTACACAGCAAAACTACCATTATTACAGGTAACTGACCCAAAAAATCACATAGGAAACAGTACAGAAGAGGCAATACATTCTGGAGTAGTTTTTGGGATTTTGCACGAAATTAATGGAGTAATTGAAGAATATTGCAACATTTATACTGATTTAACAGTTATTTTAACTGGTGGAGACGCACATTTTTTGTCTAAAAGATTAAAAAATAGCATATTTGCCACTTCTAATTTTTTGTTGGAGGGATTAAACCACATTTTAGCTCTTAATAATAGTAAATGATAAAGAAGATTTTAGTGATCATATTGGTGCATGTTACCATAATATCTTACGCTCAGGAAGGTACTTCATCTCCGTATTCTTTTTACGGAATAGGAATTCCGAAGTTTAAAGGAACAGTAGAAAATAGGTCGATGGGGGGATTGAGTATATATACAGATAGTATTCATTTAAATCTTCAAAATCCTGCATCTTATGGAGAATTGAGACTCACAGCTTATACAGTAGGGGCTTCATACCGCAGGTATAAGATTAGTAATTCTAATCAATCATCATCTGGAGAGAATGCATCATTAGATTATTTGGCTATTGGTATTCCTGCTGGTAAATTTGGTTTTGGTTTTGGAGTCATTCCTCTTACCTCTGTAGGATATGAACTTAATAGTGTTAAAGATGATGGAAGTGAACTTCGATTCACCGGAAGTGGGGGGCTAAATAAGGTCTTTTTGGCCACAGGGTTCAAAGTTAATAAGAATCTGAGCATAGGTTTAGATTTAAATTATAACTTTGGGAATATTGAAAACAAAACAATATTACGAAGACCAGGGGTTCAATTTGATACGAGAGAAATAAATAATTCGGATTTATCATCCTTGAGTTTATCTTTTGGAGTGACGTATAAAACCATGATCACAGAGAAACTAGAACTAGTTGCTTCTGCAGTGTCAACACCTTCTTTTGAATTAACAACAGATAGTACGAGAGAACTCGCTACTATTGTAATTGATAATAATGGTCGAGAAGGAGTTATAGAAAGACAAGATATTGCTGTAGAAGATAAAGAAATAGATCTTCCTGCCGAATTTAAATTGGGTACCGGGATTGGGGAACCTAAAAAATGGTTTGTAGGAGCAGAGTATATATACATGGATTCTGGAAAATTTACGAATCTTGTGTCTAACCAGGATAATGTTGTATATGAGAATGCCTCAAAATTTAAAGCAGGAGGATATTATATCCCTAATTATAACTCGTTAACAAGCTATTTTAGTAGGGTTGTATATCGTGCTGGGTTTCGTTATGAGGAGACAGGATTAACTATTAATAACGGTTCGATTAATGAGTTTGGCATATCTTTTGGAGTAGGCCTACCAGTTGGTAGATTATTCTCGAATACTAATATAGGTTTTGAGTATGGTCAACGAGGAACAACAAATTTTGGGCTGGTTAAAGAAGAGTTTTTTAATATCTCTTTAAGTTTATCGTTAAATGATAAATGGTTCAGAAAAATAAAATTTAATTAAATACAATAATTACTACAGCTATGAATACTAAAGTTTTATTTATAATAGCAACAGGATTAGTTTTAAGTACTACAAAAATAAGTGCTCAGGCTACAGACTGTGCAACTACAGCATCTATCGCTTATGAGCATGCTAAAGTAAAAAATTATACTGCCGCAGAGGAGCCTCTATGGAAAGTAAGAAAAGAATGTCCTACATATAGTGTTGCAACATATCAATTTGGGCAAAAATTGCTAGAAGCTAAGTATAAAAAAGCTGCTGCAGCAGAGAAATCAGCTCTTGCAAATGAAATAATCACACTTTGGAAAGAACGTTTTCAGTATTTCCCAGCAAAAACTAAAATTGGGGATATGTATTCTGATATTGGTCAGTTAATGTATGATAATAAAATAGGAACCAAAGAAAGTCAATTTGCAGAGTTTGATAAAGCATATACAGAGGATAAGAAAAACTTTAAAAGACCTAAAAAATTATATACCTATTTCTCTCTTTTTGTAGACCTTCATGGTGAAGGAAAAAAAGAACTTCAAGGAGTTTTTGATCTGTATGATGATATTACAGAAAAAATAGAAGATGAAGAAAGTAGACTTGCACAGATTATTGCAGAACTTACAGAAAAAGAAGAGTCGGGAACTACATTATCTTCTAAAGAGAAAAGAAAGTTAAAAAATTCTGGAATCAACTTAACAGCTTTTAGTAAAGTAAAAGCAGGAATTAACCAGAAACTTGGAGAGCTAGCCGATTGTAAAAATTTAATACCCCTCTATACAGGACAGTTTGAATCTAAAAAAACAGATGCTAACTGGTTAAAGGGAGCAGCAGGAAGAATGTCGTCTAAAGAGTGTACCGATGATCCATTATTTTTTAAATTGGTAGAAGCATTACACAAAGCAGAACCTTCTGCAAAATCAGCATATTATCTGGGTATTTTAGCATTGAAAGATAAAAAAGTATCGACAGCATTGAAATATTTTGACCAGTCTGCAGAATTAGAGACTAAATCGAGTGATAAGGCAAAAGTCTACTTTAAAATAGGGGATGTGATGAAAAAACAAGGGAGTTACGGAAAAGCTAGATCTTTTTACAGAAAAGCACTTAAACATAGGCCATCTATGGGAGTATGCTACCTTAGAATTGCAGATATGATTAATGATAGTGCAAATAATTGTGGGACTGATGTATTTAGTAAAAGAGCAGTATATTGGTTGGCAGAAAATTATGCCCTAAGAGCAGGGAAAGTAGATCCGAGTTTAAAATCTACAGCAAATAAGTTTGCAGCTAATTATCATGCTAAAGCACCATCAAAAACAGATATTTTTAACAACCCAGAAAAAAAATCTGTAAGTATTGGATGCTGGATTGGTGAAACGGTTAGAGTGCCAAAACTATAATGCAAAATAAAAATATATATACATTAGTAAACATTGTCACAGCATTTGCTGTGACAATGTTTTTTTCATGTCAATCAACAACAAAAAATGATCTGGGAAATTTAATTTTAGAAGATGCTCCTATTGCAGAAGGATACGAGATAAATCTTAAATATACAGACTCAGGAAGGCTCACAGCAATACTTAAAACATCAAAAATATTAGATTATTCTAACAAATCTTTTGTGTATTACGAATTCCCAGAAGGTATTGTGTTAGATATTATTGATAAAGAAGGAAAAGTAAGTGTGGTTACCTCAGATTATGCAATTTCTTACCAACAAACAGGCCTAATCGATATGAGAGGTAATGTAGATATACGAACTGCAGATAGTACTCATTTACAAGCCAAACAGTTATATTGGGACCAAAATATTAATTGGATATTCACAGATCAACCCTATAAAAGTTATTTACCAGACGGAACAATTAATGAAGCAGATGGTTTTGATGCTAATCAGGATTTTACTATCTTGAATTCAAGAATAAATGACGGGGTAATGTTTATAGAGGAGTAATCCAGTACTATGATGAAAGTATTTAGATTTTTTGAATATGCCTATTTGGCGATCATGTGTTTTTTTATCTATGAAGCATATGTAGAATGGGGGCAAGAAGGTGGAAGAAGTATGCTTTATATTTTCTTTGCGATTGCCGCAATTTTTATGTTTTTCTTTAAAAGAAACTTTAGAAAACGATTTGACGCCAATAACAAAGACTAATTCATGGAATTACATATCATTGTTATTATTTTTTCTCTCATTCTTTCAGCTTTTTTTTCAGGAATGGAAATTGCCTATGTTTCTTCTAATAAAATACATATAGAGATTGAGAAAAAACAAGGGGGATTTATCTCAAATATTCTAACCCGATTAACAAAAAAACCTTCCAAATTTATTGCAACAATGCTTGTTGGTAATAATATAGCATTGGTCATATATGGGTTTTATATGGGCGAAGTATTGATGAAGATAATAGCGGGGTATTTTCCTGAAATAGTAGGTAGTATAACGTTGCTATTACAAACATGTATTTCGACTTTGGTGATTCTAATTACAGCAGAATTTTTACCCAAAGTATTCTTTCAGATTTATTCTAATACATTGCTCAAAGCATTTTCATTTCCGGCATATATCTTTTATGTTGTATTTACGCCTATTTCTTCATTTGTAATTTGGGTTTCTGATTTTGTGTTAAAAAAATTTTTAAAAACAGATGGGGATCAGGTTCAACTTGCTTTTAGTAAAACAGAACTGGGGGATTATATAAATGAACAAATGGAAACTATCGAAGAGCATGACGAAATTGATAGCGAAATCCAGATTTTTCAGAATGCATTAGATTTTTCAGACGTCAAGTCAAGAGAAGTAATGGTTCCCAGAACAGAAGTAGTAGGGGTAGAAAAATTACAATCAATAGAAGAAGTTAGTACTTTATTTATAGATACAGGTCTATCAAAAATAATTGTGTATAACAATACTGTAGATGATATTATTGGGTATGTACACTCTTTTGAGTTATTTAAAAAACCTAAATCGTTAAGATCAATTCTTTTGCCAGTAGTTTTTGTTCCCGAAACAATGTTTGTTAAAGATGTGCTGAATCTTCTTACCAAAAAAAATAAGAGTATAGCTGTAGTGATCGATGAGTATGGAGGTACTAGTGGTATTATTACTGTAGAAGATATTGTAGAGGAGCTTTTTGGTGAGATTGAAGACGAACATGATTCTGTAGAACTTATCGAAGAACAATTATCAGAAAATAAATATCGATTTTCTGCAAGAATAGAAGTAGACCATATCAACGAATCTTATAAATTAAACCTTCCGGAAGATGAAAATTATGAAACACTGGGAGGGATGATCGTAAACCATACCGAAGAAATCCCTCAGCAAGGAGAAGAGGTGAAAATAGATGGTTTCAAAATTAAAATTATAGAGACTTCTAATACCAAAATTGAAATTGTAGAATTACATGTGATATCAGAGGATTAATAACACTGTGCGATGAGCAAAAAAACACAAAACCAGGGGGTTGTAGTATTTGTTGTAGCTTACATCATTATTGTGATATGTGATTTGATTTGTAGTAGTAATGAAGCGTATTTAGATCTTAGAAAGATTACAAAACCTTCAATTCTGGGTTCATTAATTATCTTTTTTTTAGTACACAGAAAAGGACTGGGTATTTCTATATTTAGATTAATAATATTAGCCTTATTGTTTTCTTTGGTAGGAGATATACTGCTTTTATTTGTCAAACAATCTCAACTTTTTTTTATTGCAGGTTTAGTTATGTTTTTGTTGGCACATGTAATGTATATTTTGGTGTTTCTTAAAAAATATAATAAACACAAAAAAAACAAGGTTTTTCTTATACTAACCATTGCTTATAGCGTAGGCTTGTTTTATTTATTATATCCAGGGCTAGGAGATATGCTAATCCCAGTGATAGTGTATATGATCGTGATTTTATTAATGTCGAATGCATCATATCTAAGAGAGAAACGAGTCTCTCAAATGAGTTTTCTTATGGTTTTTATAGGGTCCTTGTTTTTTATGATTTCTGATAGTATTTTGGCATTTACAATGTTTTATCAGCCTTTATCTATGAGTAACGTATGGATTATGACTACATATGCAATAGCTCAACTTTTAATTGTTTGCGGTATTTTAAGACAAAAAATACCAAATTTTTTAAAGTATTAAAAGTACGTAAAAACCATACTATTCTATATTAAAAACCGAAAGAGTTAAAACTTCATAAGACTTTCAGTTTTTTAATTGGTATTATTACAATAAAATGGTATTTTCGCCCACTATATTTTGAATAAATTATAATATACCATGGCAGTTTTAAATAAAATCAGACAGCGTTCGGTTTTTCTAATCGTAATCATA
The DNA here is from genome assembly GCA_030427585.1 of Bacteroidia bacterium. Classification (GTDB taxonomy): domain Bacteria; phylum Bacteroidota; class Bacteroidia; order Flavobacteriales; family Flavobacteriaceae; genus Aquimarina. The sequence continues at coordinate 292,175 of JAUIBW010000002.1, read as the reverse complement.
GCGCTAGCACTTTTCTCTTTTGTGTTAGCAGATTTGATTCGTAACGGAGGAGCTATTTCCCAGAAAGCTGAAAATACGATTGCAACAATAAACGGAAAAGATATTGATCGAACAGAGTTTGCTAGAAAAGTAGAACTAGCATCAAGAAGTTTCGGAGGAGGAACATCAAGTATTCAGGCTGTAAATTATGTATGGAATCAAGAATTGAGAGAAACAGTTTTTGAAGAACAATTCGAAGAGTTAAATATTAGAGTAGGAGAAGATCAGGTAAACCAGTTATTAGAAGAGTCACTGGCAAATAACCCTACGTTTTTGAATGAAGCCGGAGTTTTTGATAAAGCCAAAATGCAAGAGTATGTTGCTAATGTAAAAGCTACTTCACCACAAGCATACCAACAATGGTTAGATTTTGAAGTTTCTGTAAGTAAAGGTGCTAGAGAGCAAACCTATCTTAATATGATTAAAGCTGGAGTAGGGTCTACACTAAAAGAAGGAGAGCTAGCTTATAAAATGGAAAATGATAATGTAGATATCAAATATGTACAGTTTCCATTCTCTAGTATTGAAGATACAGAAGTAGAGGTAACTGATGCAGAAATTAAAGCATATATCGATGCTCATAAAGATCAATATAAAGCAGAAGCTTCGAGAAGTATACGTTATGTATTGTTTAGCGAAGTGCCTAGCGAAGAAGATGAGAATCAAGTAAAAGCAGAAGTAGCAGCCTTATTAGATGATAAAGTAGAGTTTAATGAAGCGACCAAAACGAATGATTCGGTTTTAGGTTTCAAAAATATTGATGTGAAAGATGCAGAAGAATTTGTAAATCAAAATTCTGCTGTAAAATTTGATAGTGGATTTAAATTCAAAAAAGACTTACCAACTACAGAAGCAGATACAATTTATAATCTTGGAATAGGTGATGTATACGGGCCGTATAAAGATGGAGAGTATATTAAAATTTCAAAAGTAATTGCACAAAAGCAAATGCCAGATTCGGTTAAAGCAAGTCATATTTTGATTTCTTGGGTTGGATTAGGTACTGCGGGTGATACAAAACGAACTAAAGAAGAAGCAAAAACTTTAGCAGATAGTATTATTACTGTGACTAAAGCAGATAAAACAAAATTCTCGGCTCTGGCTGCGCAATTCTCTGCAGATAATTCAAATAAAGATAAAGGAGGGGATCTTGGGTATTTCTCACCAGGTAGAATGGTTCCGGCTTTCAATGATTATTGTTTCGAAAACAAAGTAGGGGATCAGGGGATTGTAGAAACACAATTTGGATATCATATTATAAGTATTGAGGATCAAAAAAATGAGCAAAAAGCTATAAAAGTAGCTACAGTAGCTCAAAAAGTTGAGCCAAGTGAGAAAACTATCAATGCTATTTTTACTGAAACCACCAAATTTCAGATTTCGGCCAGAGATAAAGATTTTGAGGAAGTTTCTAAAGAAAATGAATTAACAGTACGACCAGTAAACAAAATCAAAGAATTAGATGAGAATATCCCTGGATTAGGCGCTAGAAGAGCAATTGTGCAATGGGCCTTTAATGAAGAATCTAAAGTAGGTGAAATAAAGCGTTTCGATATCCCAGAAGGATATGCGGTAGTTCAATTAACTGAAAAAGAAGATAAGGGATTAATGACGGTAGAAGATGCAAGCTTAACTATAAAACCAATCTTGATTAATAAAAAGAAAGCAGAAAAATTGAAAAGTAAAATTTCTGGTAACGCACTCGAGGCAATTGCTCAAAATCAAGGGCAAACTGTAAAAACCGCTTCTGCATTAACTATGAAAACTCCGACTATTAGTGGAGCGGGAACAGAACCAAAAGTAGTGGGAACAGCTTTTGCTTTAGAATCAGGAAAAATATCTGACCCTATTGTTGGTAATAATGGAGTGTACGTTATAGAAGTAACTAAGAAAACACCAGCCAGTGGTTTGGACACGTATATGAGTTATACATCACAAGTTTCTAAAGCTCAGACAGGAGCCGTAAATACCAAAGTTTTTGAAGCGCTTAAAGAAGCTGCAGAAATAGAAGACAAGAGATCTAAATTTTACTAGTAGTACAGTACAATTGATATAATATAAAAACCCCCTGAAGAATTTTATTCTTCAGGGGGTTTTTATACATACAATTCTAGTTTTTGTGTGTCTAGTCTAACTTCTAACCTTTTGTTCCCATTTCCAGGCAGAAGAAAGAGAGTCATCCAAACTGCTTTTTGCTTTCCATCCTAGTTCATTATTTGCTTTAGTTGTATCTGCATAAGCTGCTGTGATATCACCTTCTCTTCGTTCTACAATTTTGTAGTTTAATTTTTGCTTGGATATTTTTTCAAAAGATTGTATCACTTCAAGAACAGAACTCCCCGTTCCGGTGCCCACATTAAATACTTCGTAATTAGATGCATTCTTACCGTCTAATAATCGTTGTAAGGCTACTACATGAGCTTTTGCAAGATCTACAACATGTATGTAATCTCTAATGCAGGTTCCGTCTGGTGTAGGATAATTATCACCAAATACAGATAACTGCTCTCTTAACCCTATTGCTGTTTGTGTAATAAAAGGGATCAGGTTTTGAGGAACTCCAATAGGAAGTTCTCCGATTTCTGCCGAAGGATGTGCTCCAATTGGATTAAAATAACGTAGAGCAATGGCTTTTAAGGCAGGATATACTTTGCAGGTATCTCTTATAATCTCTTCTCCAATCTGTTTTGTGTTTCCGTAAGGAGATTCTGCTGCTTTAACCGGGGCTTCTTCTGTAATTGGTAATTCATCTGCCTGACCATATACGGTACAGGAAGAGCTAAAAATAAAACTAGCCGATGGCTTATCAGCTAATTGTTGAAGAATATATACCAGAGTCGATAAATTATTCTCATAATATAATAAAGGTTTTTCTACGCTTTCACCTACTGCTTTTGATGCTGCAAAATGGATTACCCCTTCTATATCATTATGACGTTTAAAAAACTCTTGAACCTTATCCTTTTCTCTAAGGTCAAATTTTTCGAAAACAAGATCTTTCCTTGTGATTTCACAAATTCCTTTAATCACATCAGGCGATGAATTTGAACAGTTATCGATAATAACAACTTCATACCCTTTGTTTTGTAACTCTACAACGGTGTGAGAACCAATAAACCCCAATCCCCCCGTGACTAAGATTTTCATATGTAAAATGATTTAATATTTGTGTCAACGAAGGAACAATAATTAAAGGATTTTAGCAACTTCTTGATTTACAAATTCTAAAAATCTTTCATCTTTTTCTGTAAAAGGATCTGGGCTCTCAGAGTCAATATCAATCTGTCCGATATTTTCTCCATTCTTGAATAGAGGAATTACAATTTCTGATTTAACAGTTAGACTACAGGCAATGTAATTATTTTGTGCCTGTACATCAGGAACCACAAAATTTTCATTAGAAACAGCGACCTGGCCACAAATCCCTTTTCCGAAAGGAATAATATCGTGATCTGTTTTTTCGCCAACATATGTGCGAAGTTTCAATTCTTCTTTGTCTTCGTTTTTAAAATAAAAACCAACCCAATCATAATGATTTATATTGTCTTTAAGTAGTTTGCAAATCATATACAACCTGTCTGTAACAGATTTATCATTGTCTTTAAGTATATGAGTAACCTGGGGTTTTAAATCTTCAAAAAGCATTCCTTAACAATTTTTCCCGGCAAAAATATCTAAAAAAAATATAAAAGCTTCTTATTTAGAATGGTATTGTTTTGTTAAAAAACTATTTAAAAAGTGAATATGCATTGGTGATTGTTTTATATATAGAGTATTTTTGACATCTTAATAGTAAAGAAGTTAGGTTGATTTTTAGTATATAATTACATGTGTAGTAGTATTTTGAGAACATCAGGAAGATGTTTTATAGCAATAGTATTTATGATTTTGATAAGTGTATCCTGTAATAAAGATAGGAAGCCCGAATCGGTTACTGTAGATGATCGTGTAAATGAAATTGCCGATTATAATAAGACCGATTCTAGATCAGAAGTTAAGTTTGCTGACGTAAAAATTCAAGAAATATATAGTTTGTATCTGTCTGTAAAAGCAGCTTTAGTAAATTCTGAAAGTGGCATTGTACAGGTAGAAACAAAAAAAATAGAAGCTGTTATAGAGGATTCAGAAGAGAATGAACAGCTTAAGGCAGTTTCGAAACTCATTTCGCTAACCAAAGAGATCAGAAAACAACGTGATTTTTTTGTGACATTAACTAGTGAAGTAGAAAAACTGGTTAGTAAAGCAGAAATTACATCGGGTGAAGTGTATAAGCAATTTTGTCCTATGGCATTTGATGGAGAAGGAGGATATTGGTTGTCTGATTCTAAAGAAATTAGAAATCCATATTATGGAAAAAAAATGCTAACCTGCGGAGACGTAGAAAAAACTTTTAAATAACAAGCGAATTCGTGTTATTTTAACATAAAATATAATATATGTCAATTATAGATAAGTAAGAAAATACTTATAACAGAAATATTGATTATATTTATAAGGAATCAAGTGCGTAAATAAACTTAATTTTGAGGGAAATTTAAGATAATAATACGTACTGGATTAGTATTGTAATTGGGATAAAACAAAAAGGATATGATTGAGAAAAAATTAATCTTGTTGATTTTTTCTGTACTCTTTTTTTCCTGTAGTGAAGCAAAAATGGTTCCTGGACCTGCGGTTCGAACAATTGCTCTTATAGAAAAATCTAAAGCACTACAGCTACGAGGAAAAAAAGTAGAACAGAGTATGCTCAGAAAAAAAGATTCGATAGTAATGCTTATCGGTGGATCGAGTATAGAAGTTACTTCGAATGATAAAGATTTTGTAAACATACAGAGCTTGTCTGATGAGTTTATTTTGGATATGAAATATGCTACTTCTGATAATTTCTTAAAAGAAAAAGTATATTCCTGTGCCAAATGTTTTGTTAGAAAAGATGTAGCAGAAGCACTTATAAAAGTAAATAATGAGCTGCTTGCCCAAGGGTACAGAATAAAATTCTTTGATTGTTATCGACCGTATAGTGTGCAGAAAAAGATGTGGAAGATATTTCCTAACCCTGGATATGTTGCAGATCCAAAAGGAGGATCTGTACATAATAGAGGAGCTGCAGTGGATATAACTTTGGTTAGATCAGCAGGCGGGCATGTCGATATGGGGACAGATTTTGATCATTTCGGAAAAGAAGCACATCATTCGTATACATCACTTTCGAAAACGATACTTGGGCATCGTAAGTTGTTAAAGGAAACTATGGAGAAGTACGGCTTTAAGACGATAAGAACAGAATGGTGGCACTATAATTTTAAAGAAAATAAAAAGTATAAAATATCAGATTATAGATGGAAATGTGATTGATTAATTCAATAGTATAAAGATGAACATTTTGATCAAAAACTATTATGATCAAAGATATGTTATTGAAAGAATCAATGCTTGAATCGATATTTTTTGATAATAAACCAACTTTATACATACTTTTTTGAAAAAGTTAATAGGATATTTAAAAGTTTTCCAAACCGATTCTCTTTGTCATGAGATTGAGGTTGATCAAGGATTCAAGAAACTCTACGAGGCAGAATCTTTATTCCCAAGTGGTAATAGCTTTACTCTTGTTACAAATACCTTAACTCTAAAATATCATTACATAAGTCCGTATATCGAAACCTGTACAGGACTATCACATGAGAGACTAATTGATGAAGGAGTTTCTTATTTTGTTGAACATATTCACCCAGATGATATTGAGCCATGGGTGCAGTCAATGAAAGACTTGATGGATTTCTGTTTGAACAAAACTAAAATCTCTGATCGGAAACTAACTTTTTTTCAATACAACTATCGTCTAAAGATTGAGAATCAATATAAAAATATCATAGAAAACGTGGTGCCAATTGCTCTGGACAAAAACGGAAAACCCATAGTTGGTTTAGGACGTTTTCAGATAATGAACACTACCGCTAAGTTACCTAATACGGCTTCGGCAAGAAGTCTTAATGCACACAATCAACTGGTTACCGTATTTTATAAAAACTACAGTGCTCAAAATATTTATGACCAACTCACCTTGAGGGAGTTGGATATTGTAAAGCTATTGATACACCGCGAATCCAGTAAGACAATAGCTGCTAAGCTTTTTCTTAGCCCGCATACAGTAGATACACACCGCAGAAATATATTGCGAAAACTGGGATTAAGTTCTACAGCAGAACTTGTGGCAAAGCACGAATTACTTCACTTTTTATGAATTTACTCAAATTGAGTATTGTTTATGATTTTAAATGAGACTTTCTTTACATAGTACTAAGAAATAGTTCGTTCTAAGAGCTTTTGACCTAAAAATACTTAATACAACTTAAAAAAATATTCAAAACGAACGCATTAATAATGTTTCTATAAAAATGGAAACTTTTAAGTGAGTTCTATAAGAATATTTATTGTTTGATGATTCAGCTAAAAGCAGCTAATAAAATAGGACAATATAGCTTTACGACGCCTATAGATAAGCTAGAAAATAAATATATACAAAGAAATTCTTGCAAGAACAGACATAAAACTGTACATGTCTATAAAAAAGTGACAGCAATATTAAATCTTATAACCTATGTTAAAAAACATTTTAGAAACAGGAACCTTATTAAGTAGATCAGAACGACTAATAATTAATGGGGGTACTCTACCTCGTTGCAAAAATTGTGGCTTTGATAGACCACAAAATGTTGGATGTGCGGAGTGGTCATGTGACGACTACTAGGAAGTATTTAGATCATTTTTTAATTTTAAAAGAGATCATCTAAACAGGTGATCTCTTGTTAAGTTGTAGGTTTAGGTTTTAGAATTGAAAAAAACGACACTCACCCTAGTGAATGCCGTTTTACAGCACAATATTTGTAAAAATCGGAAAAAATCATGCTTTATATTTAGAACTGCTCGACTTCTGTACTACCTTCCATAGCTACAGTCGAAGTTTTACCTGCAGTTACTGTGTTTTGTACAGCGTCAAAGTACGTAGTACCTACAAACCCTTGATGTTTTACTGCGCGAAATCCATCTTTTTGTAGTGCAAATTCTCTTTCTTGTAGTTCAGAATAACCAGCCATTCCTCTTTCTTTATATGCCTTGGATAATTCAAACATACTTGTGTTTAATGCATGAAACCCTGCAAGAGTAATGAATTGAAATTTGTACCCCATAGCGGCCAACTCTTCTCTAAATGTTTCCATTTCTGAAACAGAAAGCTTTGCAGCCCAGTTAAAAGAAGGAGAGCAATTGTATGCCAGCATTTGATCTGGATATTTGGCATGGATAGCTTCTGCAAATTTGCGAGCTTGTTCTAAGTCAGGATTACTGGTTTCCATCCAAATAAGATCGGCATAAGGAGCGTATGATAATCCTCTGTCGATACCTTGTTCTATTCCATTCTTTACATAAAAGAAGCCTTCATCTGTACGTTTACCAGTAACAAATTTTCTGTCACGCTCGTCTATATCGCTAGTTAGTAAATTAGCAGCATCCGCATCTGTTCGGGCAATAATCACAGCTGGTACTCCCATTACATCTGCGGCAAGACGAGCAGCAACTAGTTTATTAATAGCTTCTTGGGTAGGAACTAATACTTTTCCGCCAAGATGACCACATTTTTTTGCAGAACTTAATTGGTCTTCAAAATGAACTCCGCTAGCACCCGACTCAATCATAGATTTCATCAACTCAAAAGCATTTAGGTTGCCTCCAAAACCGGCTTCGGCATCTGCTACAATAGGAACCAAATAGTCCTTTTTGTTTTCCTCGCCATTTACTACTTGTATTTGATCTGCTCGTAGTAATGCGTTATTAATTCTCTTTACTACTTGTGGAACACTATTTACAGGGTATAGAGATTGATCTGGATACATTTGTCCGGCAAGATTTGCATCGGCAGCCACTTGCCACCCGCTTAGATATATTGCTTCTAATCCAGCCTCTACTTCCTGTACTGCCTGGTTGCCGGTTAGAGCTCCTAATCCTGCTACAAAATTCTGAGTTTTTAGTTTCATCCATAGTTTTTCAGAACCTTGTTTGGCTACACTATGCTCTATTTTGTATGAGCCTTGTAGTTTTACTACTTCTTCGGCAGTATATGGGCGTTCTATAGTCGCCCATCTTGGATTTGTGGTCCAATCGATAATCAATTCTTCTATTCTTTGTTCTGTGTTCATGACTTATTGATTTTACTATATATGATTTACTTTATATGTATTGATATGCCCTGGTGGTAAGAAATTCTTCAAACTCATCAGATGTTACCAGTTGTTCAAATATCTGGATGGCGTTTTGATAATTTTCGGTTTCAAAGAGTGTGTTTCCTACCTGTTTTTTAATTACCTCAATTTCATCTATAAAAAGAGTAGTGAATAGTGAGTTATTAAATGTTCTGCCATCTTCTAAAACTACTTTTTGTTGCAGCCATTGCCATATTTGAGTTCTGCTAATTTCTGCGGTAGCGGCATCTTCCATAAGGTGATATAATGCTACTGCTCCATTCCCTCCCAACCAGGTAGCGATATAATGAATTCCTACATTAATATTTTGCCGTATTCCTTTTTCGGTAATCGTTCCTTTTGGGATAGCCAAAAGATCATTTTCGGTAATGTGTATATCATCACGTTTTACATCCATTTGATTAGGATTTGGCATATGAGTGTCAAATACGCGCATTGCCAGTGCTACCAATCCCGGGTGTGCCACCCATGTGCCGTCATGACCATTTTTTACTTCTCGTTCTTTATCTGCCTGTACTTTGGCATATGCAATTGCATTTCTACCTTCGTCTTCTTTAATTGGGATTTGTGCAGCCATACCACCAATAGCCAGTATGTTTCTTTTGTGACACCTTTGAATTACCAACTTGCTATAGGCATCCATAAAAGGACTGGTCATTGTTACCTGGGCACGATCAGGAACTACAAAGTTGGGGTGATTTCTTAATTTTTTGATGTAGCTAAAAATATAATCCCATCTTCCGCAATTCAATCCAACGATATGATCTTTTAATGCATAGATAATTTCATCGAGTTGAAAACTTGCTGTAATAGTTTCTACCAAAACCGTCACTTTTACTGTTCCATGTTTGATGTTTAAGTAATCTTCAGAAAAATCAATTACATCGTTCCACCATATGGCTTCAGTAAAATGCTCTAGTTTAGGAATGTAATAATAAGGCCCGGTACCGTTTTCTTTAAGCTGTTGATTGTTATGAAACAGGTATAACGCAAAATCAAATAGAGAAGCAGATACTTCCTCGCCTTTTATTAAAAGATGTTTTTCATTAAGATGTAAGCCTCTTGGTCGCACGATTAATGTAGCTGTTTTTTCGTTAAGCCTGTATGTTTTATCTTTTTTTGGGTTATAAAACGAAATAGTTTTGTTAACCGCATCTTTTAAGTTTTTTTGGCCTTGAAGACAGTTTTCCCAAAGCGGGGCATTGCTATCCTCGAAGTCGGCCATAAATGTTTTGGCTCCAGAGTTTAAAGCGTTAATTACCATTTTTCTATCAACAGGTCCTGTGATTTCGACTCTTCGATCTTGTAGATCTATAGGGATTGCCGTGGCTGTCCATTCGCTATTACGAATCTCTTTGGTGTTTTCTGGAAAAGAAGGATGAGATCCCAGATCAAATAGTTGTTGTTGGCTTTGGCGATTTTTTAAAAGGACTAATCGTTTTTGGTTAAAACGATCTTGTAAGGCCTCTAAAAAAATCAGGGCTCCATCGGTCAGTATTTCAGGATGGTAGTTTTTAACTTCATTGGTGAAGCTAATTTTCTGATTAAGGTTTGTCTGTGTTTCCATAACTAATATCGTTTGAGTGAACAATATTATAAAAAAGTTTTTTACAAAACAAGCGAACGTTCGCTAAATGTGAACTTTTTGTTTTTCGTGAATTACGCAAAAATGGTTACTTTTGAACTTATGGCAATAGCAGAAGAATATATTAGATTGATTTTTGGTCTGAAAATCAAACAGATACGAACAGAGAAGGATTTGTCTCTTTTTGGATTATCAAAGTTATGTGGGCTTTCTAAATCGTATTTAAATGAAATAGAAAAAGGGAAAAAGTATCCTAAAACAGATAAAATTATTAAACTTGCAGAGACATTTGATGTTTCTTATGATCATTTGGTTTCTCTAAAATTAGATAAAAATCTGGCACCGATTGGTGAAATTTTGCAATCTGGGATATTAGATGAAATTCCGTTAGAATTGTTTGGGATACAGCAAAGCGATTTAATTGATATTATAGCTAATGCACCATCAAAAGTAAATGCGTTTATAAGTACGATTATTGAGATTGCACAGCATTATAATATGAGTCGTGAAGGTTTTTATCTGGCTTCTTTGCGATCATATCAAGAAGCACATAATAATTTTTTTAAGGATCTAGAGGATAAGGCTTTACGATGTGCTAACTCGTATCAGTTGGATTTAAGCGGAAAAATTACTTCGGCTGATTTAGAAGATATTCTTAAAGAAGAATATGGATATACGATTAATGTTGCCGGGATCCCAAAACAGGAAGAATTAGATAATCTGAGATCGGTGTTTGTGCCTTCTACAAAGACACTATTATTATCCGATCGAGTAGACGAGGCTCAAAAAACATTTATTTATGCCAAGGAGTTAGGATATCAATACCTGGAAATCATCGAAAGACCATATACCTTTTCGTGGATAAAGTATGATAATTTTGAAGAAGTGTTACATAATTTTTATGCATCATACTTTGCTGGTGCCTTGATTATCCCCAGAGCTCATCTGAAAGAGCATCTTAAAGAATTGTTTTTAATGAAACGATTCTCTGAGAAAGCTTTTCATAAGATTATGAAATTGTATAACGCTTCTCCAGAATCTTTTTATCAACGCCTTACCAATATATTACCAAAAGATTTTGGTATGCAAAATGTATTCTTTCTTCGGTTTACTCATAAACTTGGGGCAGAAAAATTTAATTTGGTTAAAGAGCTACATATCACACACCAGCAGCAACCTCATGCTAACGAGGTTAATGAGCATTACTGTAGAAGATGGATGGCTATAAAGATTTTGCAGCGCACAGCTACTAAGGATTTGGAGTATGCATTTGATATTCAAATCTCTGATTATGTAGATACAGATCAACAGTATTTGGTGTTTACTTCGGCAACAAAAGATCCTTTTAAAAAAGACTATTATCGTAGTATAGGGATTGGTTTTTTGAAATCTTCTACTCTAGAGAAAAAAATCAACTTTGTTAATGACACGAAAATATTAAAAGAAAAAGTAGGGGTCACTTGTGAATCATGTTCTCTAGTGGATTGTAAAGCCAGGATGGCCCCTCCGAAACAATTATTAGCTAAGGAAAAACATAAAAAGACAGCAGAATTGGTAGAGGGTATTATGAAGCAATATTCTAAGGTTGTCTCATGATTTTATAGAATGAATACTACTAAAAAGCCCATTTTGAAACTTCAAAATGGGCTTTTGTATTCTTAACAAATTTATATAGTAAACCTGTTAATTGATTTTGTTACTGCTGGGTAACTACATCATTCCTGGCATACCTCCACCCATTGGTGGCATTCCACCTCCGGCAGGAGCATCCTCTTTGATGTCTATTAGCGCGCATTCTGTAGTAAGGATCATACCTGATACAGAAGCTGCATTTTCAAGAGCTATACGTGTTACTTTTTTAGGATCGATGATTCCAGCTTTAAGCATGTCTACGTAATCTTCAGATTTGGCATCATACCCAAAATTATCTTTACCTTCAAGAACTTTAGAGATTACTACAGATCCTTCGCCTCCCGCATTTTCTACAATCGTTCTAAGTGGTGATTCGATTGCACGGTTTACAATTTGTACACCAGTAGCTTCATCAGCATTTTCGGTTTTTACTTTGTCTAATACCGCTTTAGCTCTTACTAAGGCAACACCACCACCAGCAACAATACCTTCTTCTACAGCAGCACGAGTAGCATGAAGTGCATCGTCTACACGATCTTTCTTTTCTTTCATTTCTACTTCAGAAGCAGCACCTACATATAGTACAGCAACACCACCAGCTAATTTTGCTAAACGCTCCTGTAGTTTCTCTTTATCATAATCAGAAGTAGTAGTTTCTATTTGTGCTTTGATTTGATTTACTCTGTTTTTGATTAAATCTTCTCCACCAGCACCATTAACTATAGTAGTATTGTCTTTGTCGATAGCTACTTTTTCTGCAGTTCCTAAGTGCTCAATAGTAGTGTTTTCTAATGTAAAACCACGCTCTTCAGAAATTACAGTACCTCCCGTTAGGATGGCAATATCCTCTAGCATTGCTTTGCGCCTGTCTCCAAACCCCGGAGCTTTTACAGCAGCAATTTTAAGGGCTCCACGTAGTTTGTTTACTACAAGTGTTGCTAATGCTTCTCCGTCTACATCTTCTGCAATAATTAAAAGTGGTTTCCCAGTTTGAGCAACAGGTTCTAAAACTGGAAGTAGATCTTTCATGGCAGAAATCTTCTTGTCATAAAGTAAGATGTATGGAGTTTCCAGATCAGCTGTCATTTTTTCGCTGTTGGTTACAAAGTATGGAGAAAGATATCCTCTGTCAAACTGCATCCCTTCTACAATGTCTACAGTAGTATCGGTTCCTTTTGCTTCTTCTACTGTGATTACTCCTTCTTTACCAACTTTCTCAAAAGCTTTGGCAATAAGATCTCCAATAGTTTCATCATTGTTAGCAGAAATAGCTGCTACCTGTTTGATTTTATCAGAAGAGTCACCTACTTCTTTTGTTTGTTTTGAAAGGTCTTCTGTGATTGCTTTTACAGCTTTATCGATACCACGCTTAAGATCCATTGGGTTTGCACCAGCAGCTACATTTTTAAGTCCTTCTTTTACGATAGCTTGGGCTAATACAGTTGCAGTAGTAGTACCGTCTCCTGCAAGGTCATTGGTTTTAGAAGCTACTTCTTTTACCATTTGTGCTCCCATATTCTCAAGAGCATCTTCAAGTTCAACTTCTTTAGCTACAGAAACACCATCTTTGGTTACTGTAGGGGCTCCAAAAGATTTACTGATAATTACATTACGACCTTTAGGTCCTAAAGTTACTTTTACCGCATTAGCTAATGCATCTACACCACGTTTGATACCATCACGTGCCTCTATGTCAAATTTTATGTCTTTTGCCATAATTATTTTTTTGAAAAATTAAAATCCAAATCTCAACATTCAAAACTTCCAGAATATTTATTTTCATAGAATGTATTGAATAAAGCAGTGGATTTGTTTTTTGTGATTTTTAAATTGATACTTTTTATACGATGGCAAGGATGTCATCCTCACGCATGATTAAATAATCCTTTCCATCTAATTTTAATTCGGTACCAGCGTATTTACCATAAAGTACGGTATCACCAACTTTAACAGTCATATCGTGATCTTTTTTACCGCTACCTACAGCAGCTACTTTACCTTTTTGTTGTTTTTCCTGGGCTGAGTCAGGAATAAATAATCCTGATGCTGTTTGCGTCTCTGCAGGAAGTGGCTCTACAACCACACGGTCTGAAAGAGGTTTGATGTTTACTCCCATTATGATTTGTTGTTTTTTTTGTTAAAATTAAAATGAAATCTTCGATGCTTATTATTTCAGAAATTATGCCAGTAAGATGATACTGACAAATTGAAACAAAAAATGTCGACTGTATGACAAGTCGACATTTTTGTTATTGTTTTTTTTGAAAAAGATGTTATTCTGTGTCATCATTTTCTGTTGCCGGAGGAGTAACAGGAGTTTCTATCTGAACATCCTCGGTATTAACTTTTGATTCGGGAATAGAACTTTCACCCATCAAATCTATATTAGATAACAGGATTAATACCAATAATAGTGTGGCTAAAGTCCAAGTACTTTTGTCTAAGAAGTCTGTAGTCTTTTTTACACCACCTAGTTGTTGTGTTCCGCCACCACCAAAAGAAGAAGATAATCCACCACCTTTGGGGTTTTGTACCATAATTACTACTACCAGTAAAAAAGATACAATAACGATTAGGATTAAGAATATTGAAAACGTTGTCATTATATTGTTATTTATTTTCTTGTAATTTTTTTATCGCTCGAATTTGGTCTGCAAAGAAACCACTTTTTTCGGGATTTTTCAAAATTAATATGTTATAAGCCTGAATTGCTTTTTTGTAGTTTTTCTGAACCAAATAGACTCTGGCTAAAGTTTCTGTCATTAATTCGTCTGAAGGAACTAGGTTTTCCTTAGCCAGATTGCGTGCAGGAGTATTTTTGGCAGCAGGTTGTATCTTAGGATTATTAGCGATAAACTCATCTATCAAATCGAATTTATGTTTTTGATCTAATGATTTAACAGGTTTTTGTTCTTCAATTTCGGGAATGGGAGCTTTGGTTTCCTGATTAGAATCTCTATCTATTGGGTGTAAAGAGGTTAGTTTTAACCATTCTGCAAAAGAATGTGTTTCTTTTTTATTAAAATCCAGAGGTTTGTCAATTAATAAAGTTTCTTCTGGGGTTTTGTTTTTATCTAGAATATTTTTTGGTTGATCTTTTTCTGTTATATCAGGAGTTGAAGACTTAGCAATTTCGATTTGTTTAAGAGTGCTATTTTCTTTTCTTTCAGAAAATAATTTGGGATCCAGAACATTTTCTGCTTCTTTTATTTTCATTCTTACAGCATCATCCATAGCTATTCTAGGGAGTGTTTTAATCTCTTCTGGATCGATAACTGTTATATCAGACTTATGTTTCTTTTTTACTTCTTCGGTAATGTTACTTTCTTTAAAAAGATCAGAGGTGATAAAATCAAATAATACACTGCGATCTGTAGTGTATGCTGCGGTGGTCTTTAATTCCTGGTTGTACCTAAAACTTTCCTGATCTTTTAAGGATTTTAATACCAATGCTCTTGCCGACTGAAAGTAAGGAAATGTTCTTGTGATTTTTTCAAGGGATTTTGCCTGCTCTTTATTAAGCTGGGCTGGGTTTTGAAGCAAATATGAAAATTCTTTAATATTCAACTAGTACTAATTATATATTTATTCAACTATTTGATAGTAATGACTATTATTTTACCATCTGGCCAGTGTGGCATTAAACATATCTTGCGTGATTCTTTCAAAGATTACATCCAAGGCTTGATCTCTAATCGTGTTTTCTGATGAAGAAGCAGGGTAATCAAAGAAAAAAGAAAAACGTTGCTCCAGGTCTTGAGTAGGGTCTTTCGTATCATAAAACCTCATATTTACTGCTATAGTTAATCGGTTTTGCGCAGCTGTTATATTTGATGTTGCTGTATTTGGTGAAACATAATCCTGTACGATTTCTCCTTCGTATATGATATCTCCTCCTGAAGTAGATAAACTAAGGTTAGTTTGATTAAGAATTAAATCCTGTAACTGATTGGTAAAGGTCTGGTCGGCTCCGGGGAAAATTCTTGGAGATTGGTTTTGGAAAAAATTAACTTGAAATGTTTTTGTGTCGGGAGAAATATTTGTTCCGGTAAAGGAGTATGCTCCGCATCCCTGAAACAATACCATTGCAATTAGTATCGCTGCTATATGTTTTAATGTTTTCATCAATGTTATAAATCGTATTGTTTTATTTTCCTATACAAGGTACGTTCACTAATTCCTAATTCTTCTGCTGCTGCTTTGCGTTTACCTCTATGACGTTCTAGAGATTTTTTAATCAACTCCAATTCTTTATCATGCAATGATAATGTTTCTTCTTCTTCAATTTCTTCGGCAAAATGATATTTGTCATCTTCTTGTCGCTGGACTGGAATTTGAGATGGTATTTCCAGAACTTCAGAGGTTGTTGCCGGTCTTTGGGGTTCTTCAAAATGTGTTTCTTCTTCCTTCTCCTGATAAATTTTTTGGATTAACCTTTCGTTATCTTTTTGTACTTGTTGTGTATTGCCACTTTGCATGAGCTCCATGGTTAGTTTTTTGAGATCATTAAGATCACTTTTCATATCAAAAAGCACTTTGTATAATATCTCTCTTTCATTACTAAAATCACTTTCTTTTTTACCTGTAGAAATCACAGCAGGTAAATTACTTCCGATATTTGGCAGGTATCCGTGTAAAGTAACTCCTGTTATTGTTCTGTTTTGTTCAAGGACTGAAATTTGCTCAGCAATGTTGCGTAATTGTCTGATATTACCGCTCCAGTGATATTTTTCTAATAGGGTAACCGCATCCTCACTTAGACGAATTGTAGGCATCTTATATTTAGTAGCAAAGTCAGAAGCAAATTTTCTGAATAGCAAATGAATATCTTCTTTACGGTCTCTAAGTGGAGGTAAAAGGATCTCTACTGTACTAAGGCGATAGTAGAGGTCTTCTCTAAATTTACCTTTCTTAATAGCATCAAACATATTAACGTTGGTAGCTGCTACAATACGAACATCTGTTTTCTGAACTTTTGATGATCCTACTTTAATAAACTCACCATTCTCTAATACTCTTAATAAGCGTACTTGTGTAGTAAGTGGTAATTCTCCTACTTCGTCTAGAAATATTGTTCCGCCATCGGCTACTTCAAAATAACCATTTCGGGTTTGTGTAGCTCCTGTAAAAGCCCCTTTTTCGTGACCAAAAAGCTCACTATCTATTGTGCCTTCGGGTATTGCTCCACAGTTTACAGCAATATACTTGCCATGTTTACGATGAGACAGAGAGTGTATAATTTTAGGAATACTTTCTTTACCTACACCACTTTCTCCGGTCACTAAAACCGAAATATCGGTAGGAGCGACCTGGATCGCTTTTTCCACAGCACGGTTTAACTTAGGATCGTTTCCTATAATTCCGAATCGTTGTTTTATGGCTTGAATTGATTCCATTTATGGAGTTTGTTTTTTTGTTTTAATACGTCAGTTATCGTTAATTATTGTCAGAATATCCAATAGCTTCACCAAGTAAAGTTGCACTGGTACACTCATCAATACGAACTATTACAAAATCACCAATTTGATATTTTCCTTTAGGAAATATAGCTACAATATTTTTTGTAGTTCTACCGCTCCAATGCTGGTTAGATTTTTTAGACTCTTTTTCAATTAATACTTCAAAAGTTTGTCCGATATAACTTTGATGTCTATAGGCACAGTGTGTTCGTTGTAAAGCAATAACTTCTGCGAGTCTTCGCTTTTTTACATCTTCAGGAACATCATCTTCTAATTTACGTTCGGCAAGTGTTCCGGGTCTTTCAGAATAAGCATACATGTATCCATGTTCATATTTTACATATTCTAATAGAGATAATGTGTCTTGATGATCTTCTTCTGTTTCTGTAGGAAAACCAATAATCATATCCTGAGTAATTGCACAATCTGGGATTATTTGTTTAATACTATCAATCAAATCCATGTATTCTTGTCGGGTATGTAAGCGATTCATTGCTGCAAGAATACGATCACTACCACTTTGTATGGGAAGGTGAATGTGCTTGCAGATATTTTTATGTTTTGCCATAATTTCTATTACATCTAATGTCATATCCTGAGGATTAGATGTAGAAAAACGAATGCGTAATTTTGGATATCTCTGGGCTGTCATATCCAGTAGTTTGGCAAAATCTATTGCTGTAGCTTTTTGAAAATCACTAGCTTTTTGAAAATCTTTTTTCAAGCCGCCACCATACCATAAATAACTATCTACATTTTGTCCTAGTAGAGTGATTTCTTTAAATTTTTGAGCTACCAGGTCATCAATTTCTTTTAAGATGCTTTGAGGATCTCGACTACGTTCTCTGCCTCTTGTAAATGGCACTACACAAAACGTACACATATTGTCACAACCACGGGTAATGGATACAAAGGCAGAGACTCCATTACTTTGCAAGCGAACAGGTGCTATATCGCCATAAGTTTCTTCTTTAGAAAGGACAACATTAACCGCATTACGACCTGCGTCTACTTCTTCAATCAGGTTGGGGAGATCTTTATAAGCATCTGGCCCTACGACAAGGTCGACTATTTTTTCTTCTTCAAGGAATTTACTTTTTAGGCGTTCTGCCATACATCCTAGAACTCCAACTTTCATTCCTGGATTGATTCTTTTTACTGCATTATATTTTTCTAATCTTTTTCTAACTGTTTGTTCGGCTTTTTCTCTGATAGAACAAGTATTTACCAATACCAAATCAGCATCTTCAAGATGCTGTGTGGTGTTAAAACCTTCTTTGGCCAGAATGGAAGCAACAATTTCGCTATCACTAAAATTCATCTGGCAACCGTAACTTTCTATAAATAGTTTACGTTTATTTTCTTTGTTCTGATCAAGAGCAAGCGACTGTCCCTGTATACTTTCGTCAATAATCTTCTCCATAAAATAATTCCTTACCGATTGGGGTCAAATAGTATGCAAAGATACTTTTTAATACGATTTATGACAAAGTGGCAGGGGTTTATTTTCTAAAAAATCTATATTTGATGACTTTCAACCAATAAATATAGGTATAATGATGAATACACTTTTTAAGAAAATAGAAAATAGTAAGCCCATTGATTTTGGTGATATTTTTAACAAAAGTATTGAGCTTTTTAAAAAAGTGTGGCTTCAGGGTTTTGTACACTTGCTTATTTCTATGTTAGTTATGTTTCCCTTATTTTTTGTGATGTATATTCCTATTATTGCTCTTGCAGGCATATCAGGATTCGAAAATAGTTATGAAAGTTACGGTGACTATGGGCACCCTAGTGAAGAATTATCAGTAGGTCTATTGATTTTGTTTATTATACTGATTTTGATAATGAGTATGATTGCTTCTGCACTTCAATTTGGGATTACCGCACATTTTTATAGAGTTTGTAAACAGGTAGATTTAGGTTTGCCAGAGACATCTTCGTATTTTATGTTTCTTAAGGGGAAATATTTAGGAAAAGTGTTTACACTGGCGATAGCGATATTTGGGATAGTAATTTTAGCATTACTATTGTGTTACCTTCCGATTCTTTATGTAATGGTTCCGCTGCAGCTGTTAGGTGCTATATTTGCTTTTAATCCAGATTATAGTGCTTCAGATCTTATAAAAGCTAGTTTTAAATTGGGGAATAAAGTTTGGGGAGTTTGTTTTGGTTTAATACTGGTGGCATCCATTTTATCTCAATTAATAGGGATGATATTGTGTTTTGTGGGGGTATTTTTTACAGCCTCTTTTGTCTATATGCCAATCTATTTTATATATAAGAATGCATTGGGTTTTGAAGATGATGAATTTGAAAACAAAGAAGCATTATTTGTAAAATAAAAAAATAAGAAACCTGCTGATCAGCAGGTTTTTTTTGAACTAATTTTTTTGATAAAGAATCTTGATATCAAAAAATTGATATACTTTTGTCGTCAGAAATTAAAGGACTATGGCTAAGAATTTAGTGATTGTGGAGTCGCCTGCTAAGGCCAAAACGATAGAAAAGTTTCTTGGAAAAGAATATACGGTAGCGTCCAGTTTTGGACATATTGCAGATTTACCTTCCAAAGAATTAGGAGTTGATGTAGATGGTGATTTTAAACCCAAATATATTGTTTCCAAGGATAAGAAAGATGTCGTAAAAAAGCTAAAAGATCTTTCTAAGAATGCTGATATGGTATGGTTGGCAAGTGATGAGGATCGAGAAGGGGAGGCCATTGCATGGCACCTTGCAGAAACTCTTAAATTAGATAAAGAAAGAACACGTCGTATTGTTTTTCATGAGATCACTAAAAATGCTATTCTTAAAGCAATAGAGAATCCTCGTTCTATAGATTACAACCTTGTAAATGCGCAACAGGCCAGACGTGTTTTAGATCGTTTGGTAGGATATGAGCTGTCTCCCGTGTTGTGGAGAAAAGTAAAAGGAGGGTTGTCTGCAGGAAGAGTGCAGTCGGTTTCAGTACGATTGATAGTAGAGCGAGAACGTGATATTTTAGATTTTAAGCCAGAAGCTTCATATAGAATTGATGCAGAGTTTTGTAATCAAGCCGGTAAATCTTTTAAAGCCAAGCTTCCGAAAAATTTTAAAACCAAAGAAAAAGCTGAAACGTTTTTAAAGAAAAACCTCGGAGCATCATTTAAAGTAGCAGATCTTTCTACAAAACCAGCTAAGAAATCACCAGCTCCACCATTTACGACATCAACCTTGCAGCAAGAAGCTTCGAGAAAATTGTATTTCTCTGTGAGTAAAACAATGACAATGGCACAACGGTTATATGAAGCAGGTTTGATTACTTATATGAGAACAGATAGTGTCAATCTATCTACAGAGGCTCAAAATGGAGCAAAGGCAGAGATTGATTCGGCCTATGGTAGTGAGTATAGCAATCCAAGGCAATATAAAGGAAAATCTAAAGGAGCACAGGAAGCTCACGAAGCAATACGTCCTACAGATTTTTCAAGGCATAGCGTAAATGTTGATTATGATCAGCAACGTTTATACGAATTGATTTGGAAACGAGCTATTGCTTCGCAAATGAGTGATGCCAGGTTAGAAAGAACTAATGTAAAGATTGATGCCAACACACATAAAGAGCAATTTACTGCCAATGGAGAGGTGATAAAGTTTGAAGGCTTTTTAAAAGTGTACTTAGAAGGTAATGATGATGAGGATGAAGAGCAAGAAGGAATCCTTCCTGCAATGAAAGTACAAGAGAGCTTGTTTAATAATTACATTTCTGCAACAGAAAGGTTTACAAGAGCACCAGGACGATATACAGAAGCTTCATTAGTTAAAAAATTAGAAGAACTGGGGATTGGAAGACCATCAACATATGCTCCTACGATTTCTACAATTCAAAATAGAAACTACGTAGAAAAAGGATCTAAAGAAGGAGAAGAGCGCAAGTATATACAAATGATTCTTTCTGAAGATGCTATACGTGAGAAAAAATTATCTGAGAAAGTAGGTAGTGACAAGGGGAAGTTAATTCCAACCGATGTAGGGATGGTTGTAAATGATTTTTTGGTAAATCATTTTGCTTCAATTCTTGATTATAATTTTACTGCAAAAGTAGAGCAAGATTTTGATGAAATAGCAGAAGGACAAGAAGATTGGACTCATGTTATGAAAGAATTTTATCAAGAGTTTCATCCAAAAGTAGAAGATGTATCACAGAATGCAGAACGAGAAGTGGGGGAGCGTATTTTGGGAGAAGATCCGGCTACAGGTAAAGTAGTAAGTGTACGATTAGGTAAATTTGGGCCAATGGTTCAGATAGGTACTGCCGATGATGAGGATAAGCCAAAATTTGCTAGTTTGCCTCCCGGACAAACATTAAGTGGTATTACCTATGAAGAAGCAATGGATTTGTTTCAGTTGCCAAAAGAACTTGGTGTATATAAAGGAGAAACTATTGTGGTAAATAATGGTCGTTTTGGGCCCTATGTGCGTTTTGGTGAAAAATTTGTTTCCTTAGAAAAAGGAGAAGACCCATTAAGCACTTCTTTAGATAGAGCTGTTGAGTTAATCGATGCTAAAGAAAAAGCTGATGCTCCTATATATGTATATGAAAACCTTCCTGTTCAAAAAGGAAAAGGCCGATTTGGCCCCTTTATTAAGTGGAACGGAATGTTTATCAATGTAAATAAGAAGTATGATTTTGATAATCTGTCTGATGATGATATCGTAACACTTATAGAAGAGAAGAAGCAGAAAGAAATTGATAAGGTTATTCATAATTGGGAAGAAGAAGGGATTCGAGTAGAAAAAGCCAGATGGGGGCGTAGTAATATTATAAAAGGTAAAGTTAAAATTGAACTGCCCAAGACCGTTGATGCTTCAAAGTTAACTTTGGATAAAGTAAAAGATCTCATAGAGAAAAATGCTCCCAAGAAAAAAACAGCAGCAAAAAAGAAAACTACAAAAAAGACCACTAAAAAGAAATAAACCAATATATGTCTTTCGAATTTCTTATACCAGTTAGTGATTTAGTTACTGCTCATACTAATTTACTTTCTGAGCATGCATTAGGAAATCAAATTAAAATTCATACAACAGCTAGTGGAGTACCTGACCTGGAAAAAATAGATGTTGCTATTCTCGGTGTTCGGGAAAATAGGAATGATATTAATTATTTGGGCGAAAACTTAAATTTTGATACTATTCGTAAATCGTTGTATGAGCTTTATCCCGGAAACTGGAGTACTAATATGGTAGATCTGGGGGATATCACTCCTGGTAACGAAGTTAGTGACACGTACTATTTGGTGCAGGAAGTGTTATCTGCATTATTGGTAAAAAATATTATCCCTATCATTATAGGGGGGAGTCAAGATTTAGCCTATGCACAATATAGATCATTCGATATTTTAGAACGAATGGTAAATTTGGTTAATGTAGATAGTAAATTTGATTTAGGAAACTCTTCTAAGCCCATCACGAATACTTCGTTTGTAGGTAAAATTATTGTAGAACAACCGTATAATTTGTTTAACTATAGTAATATAGGGTATCAAACTTATTTTAATACTCAAGAAGAAATAGATCTGATAGAAAAATTATATTTTGATGCTTATCGTTTGGGAGAGGTTATTTCAGATGTAACTGTTGTAGAACCAATTATGCGAGATGCCGATATTGTTTCTGTAGATTTAGGGGTTATTAATTCTACAAGTTTAAGCGGGTATGCTGCTTCTCCTAATGGTTTTGATGGTCGCGAAATTTGTGCGATTTCGAGATATGCAGGGATAAGTGATAAGGTTAAAAGTTTTGGAATTTATGAATTTAAAAACTTTAAAAACGAAGAAACAGCTTCTTTGTTGATTGCTCAGATGATATGGTATTTTGTAGAAGGAATTAATTACAGATCTAACGAAATTGATATTAAAAATTTAAAAAGTACACTGCATTATAATGTGCCGGTAGAAGGCGAGATTTTATCTTTTTATAAAAGTATTATGACAGGAAGATGGTGGATAGAAATACCATTTATTTCATCTGGTAATAATAAATTGAAAAGACATACGTTATTACCTTGCACATACAACGATTATGAGCGTGCTTGTAATCAAGAAATACCTGAAAGATGGTATAAGGCAAAACAAAAAAACGAAGTTTAACATTTTTATTAGGTCGATTTAAGGTTTTTTTTAGAAAAAAATTGTTTTTCTGGAAATAAATAAATAGGTTTACGTCCTTAAATCTAGAAGATCTTAACCTAAAACACGTTATGAAGAAATTTGTATCACTCTTTGCTATTTTAGCAATGCTCTACAGTTGTGGTGGTGGAAGCCGAGGAGAACTGGTAGGAGCACAAGGGAAAAAATGGCACCCGCAAAAACCATATGGTATGGCCCTCATCCCCGGAGGTTCATTTATTATGGGTAAGTCGGATGATGATAAAGCAGCACTTGCAAACGCCCCTACAAGAATGGTTACAGTTCGTTCTTTTTATATGGATGAAACTGAGGTGACTAATAGTGAGTATAGACAGTTTGTAAATTGGGTTCGCGATTCCGTTGTTAGAATGAGGCTTGCAATAATGGCTGATGAGTTGGGTAAAACCCCAGGTGATGACGGTATTGGAGAATATGCATTTCTAGATGCTGATACCGAAAACATGTCTGTCTATGAAAAATATATGTACGATAACTATAGTGGTACAGGAGAAACTGGTTACGAAGGTAGAAAACTTAATAAAGACGTAGATATCGAATGGGATATAGATGATTATCCCGATGAATTTTATGCCGAAGTTATGGATACTATGTATATTCCTCTAGAAGAATCGTATAATGGCAGACGTACTTTAGATGTGAGTAAATTTGAATTCAGATTTACATGGATGGATATTCAGGCAGCTGCACGTGCTAGAAAAGGAGGAAGAAAAGATTTTGTAAAAGAAGAAGTTATAAAAGTATATCCAGATACTACAGTTTGGATCAAAGATTTTAACTACTCATATAATGAGCCTATGCATAACGACTATTTTTGGCATAGTGCATATGATGACTACCCGGTAGTAGGTGTTTCTTGGGAACAAGCCAGAGCCTTCTGTCGTTGGAGAACTATCGAGAAAAATACCTACCAAAAGAAAAAAGGTAAAGAATTCGTGAATTATTTCAGACTGCCTACAGAGGCGGAATGGGAGTATGCCGCTAGAGGAGGCCTTGAGTCAGCTACGTATCCATGGGGAGGCCCATATGCGTTAAATGATAGAGGTTGCTTCTTAGCAAACTTTAAACCTCTTAGAGGAAACTACGCAGCAGATAACTTTTTATATACTGTAGAAGCCAAAACATTCGACCCTAATGATTATAACCTGTATAACATGGCCGGTAATGTTTCTGAGTGGGTACAGTCGTCTTATGATCCCGCAGCTTACGAGTATGTGTCATCAATGAACCCAAATGTCAATGATGATGAAAACAAACGTAAAGTTGTACGTGGAGGATCCTGGAAAGATGTTGCTTACTTCCTACAGGTAAGTACCAGAGATTATGAATACGCAGATTCTGCGAGGAGTTTTATCGGATTTAGAACAGTTCAGGACTATATGGGTACTGAATCGACTGGAGAAGCTAATACTCAAAATCAAAACTAAGTCCCAAAATTTTCTATCAACTTAATTACTAACCCTTTTTTAAAACTTAAGATTTAAAAAAAAACAAAACAAATTTATTATGGCAAATTCAAAAGCAAGCAAGAAATTAATGAACATGGTCTACGGTCTGGGAGCAGCCGTTGTAATATTAGGTGCACTTTTTAAAATTATGCACTGGCCATTTGGTAATGAAATGCTTATTGTTGGTTTGATCACAGAAGCATTAGTATTTACTGTTTCTGCATTCGAACCAGTAGATAACGATTTAGATTGGTCTCTGGTGTACCCTGAATTAGCAGGAGGAAACAAAAAAGACAAAAAGGAGAAAGAAACTCCAGAAGGATTATTGTCTCAAAAATTAGACGATATGCTTAAAGAAGCTAGACTTGATACTAGTCTTATGAGTAGTCTTGGTGATAGTATTCGTAACTTTGAGGGAGCAGCGAGAAACCTTGGGCCTACGACAGATGCTATTGCAGGAACTAAAAAATATAGTGAAGAGATGGCAAGTGCAGCAGCGCATCTTGAGTCTTTAAATAGCTTATACAAAGTTCAGTTAGAATCTTCTGCACGTCAGGCTGAAGCTAACCAGGCTATTGCTGAAAACGCAACTAAACTTCAAGATCAAATGGAAAGCCTTGCTAGTAACCTTTCTTCGCTTAATGGAGTATATGGTGGTATGTTAACTGCAATGAACAGGAGTTAACATTTTTTAATTAAATATTTTATAATAACTACCAAAACTTAAAAAGAATATGGCAGGAGGAAAATTATCCCCAAGGCAGAAGATGATTAACCTAATGTACTTGGTTTTCATCGCGATGATGGCATTAAATATGTCAAAAGAAGTATTAACTGCATTTGGTTTGATGTCGGAAAAATTGACAGAATCAAATGAATTGGCTACTCAACGAAATACTGGATTTATGGCAGGTCTGGCAGAAAAGGTTTCAGAACAGCCAGAAAAATATACGCCATTAAAGGAAAAAGCAGATCAGATTAGTGCTCTATCTAATGAATTTAACTCGTATCTAGATCAGCTTAAAGCTGAATTGGTTGAGGACAGAGAGGATCCTACAGATTATGAAACTATGGATAGACCAGATAAATTAGATCAAAAGTTTTTTGAAGGCGGTAAGGTTACTGCCGGGGCTCAGGAATTTTTGGATAAAATCACAAAATATAGAGATGGTGTGTCTGCTGCGATCAAAGAAGTAAAGGAAGTAGATGCTTCAGTTGCTGATGATGTAGTTAAAACTTTTTCTACAGATGACGTAAAAGACAGATCTGGAGTGACTAAGAAATGGTTAAACTATAACTTTGAAGGATTTCCTTTGGTTGCTTCTTTAACAAAGCTTACTCAAATGCAAGCCGATGTTAAAACAACAGAAAGTAAAGTGCTTTCTGCTTTATTAGCAGGACAACAAGCATCCGAACTTTCTTTTAGTAACTATGAAGCAATTGTAGTTGCAGATAAAACTGCATTCTTTAGTGGAGAGAGTTTTAAAGGTAGAATCGTTCTTGGACGTTTTGATGCTACACTTAAGCCAACCAAAGTAATGGTTAATGGTAAAGAGCAAACAAAAGTTACAAATGGACAAATCATGTTAGATTTTCCAGCAGGAAATGTTGGAGAAAGAGATGTGGCTGGAGAACTTCAATTTAAAGAAGGAGATTCTACGGTAACCATTCCAATTAAGAGTTCATATACGGTAATCCCTAGACCAAATTCTGCGGTAATTTCTGCAGATAAGATGAATGTGGTGTATCGAGGAGTTAATAACCCAATGACAATTTCTATTCCTGGTGTGCCAGCTGTAAATGCTTCTGCCCCTGGATTAAGAAAAGTTGGAGGAGCAGGAAAGTATATGATGAACGTTACTGCTGTAAAAGCACGTGAAGTAAATATTAAAGTTAGCGGTAAACTAGCAAATGGTACTACAGTTAGCGACAGTAAGAAATTTAGGATTAAAGGTATACCAAGACCCGTAGGAACAGTACGTGGAGAAGATGGAGCAATCAAAATGGCAAGAAATGCCTTAGAAATTTCTTCGGTAGGTGCTATTCTTCCTGATTTTGACTTTGATATTAAATTAAAAGTAACAGGATTTAAATTTAAAGTAGAAGGACAACCTACAGTAAGTGTTCCTGGAGGTAGACTTAATGCTAAAGCAAAATCAGCTTTACGTAAAGCAAAAAGAGGTTCTTCTGTTCAAATTATTGATATAAAAGCACAGTTAGCTAATAGTTCTGGATATAAGTTGAAGAAAATATCTCCGGTAGTTATTGAGTTAACGAATTAAAAAATAAACTTACGTAGTTATGAATTTGAGAAATTTTGTATTAACCGTTTTTGGTCTATTGGTTTCTTCTCTTTCTTTTGGACAGGCAAATGTTTTAAATGCCAATAATCCTGATGAAATAGGAAAGAAAACTCAAGAACAGATTTTATATGACAATGATCGCCCCTTAGAGTACGGATATGTAGATAAACGTGATGTATTATGGGCAAAAACCACTTGGGAAACTATTGACCTTGATGAGCGAATAAATTTCCCATTATATTATCCTATAGATACGTTTAATATTGGTGCTAATCGTCGTTCTTTATATGATGTACTGGTAACAAATATCAAAAACGGAAAAATCAAGAATATTTATTCAGATTCATATTTTACAGAGACACGTACTTTTGAAGATCTTCAGTCTACAATGTCTAAGATCGATACGACAGATTTGGGATTTGAGCAGTATAATGCTGGAGAAGAAGTAGATCCTCAGTACATTAACAGACGAGATATTACTTCTGCAGATATAGCAGAATACAAAATAAGAGGATATTGGTATTTTGATAAAAGGCTAGGGGAATTAAGATATAGATTGCTTGGATTAGCACCTGTAGCACCCGATGTTAACTTTATCGATGATGATGAGCCAGATATGGTAGCATTATTCTGGATATGGTATCCCGATGCAAGAGAAATATTTCATAATGCAATGGCATTTAATAGGAAAAATACATCAATGCCGTTTACGTATGACCATATTCTTAATGCAAGACGCTTTAATTCGGTAATTTACAAAGAAGACAATATTCAAGGTGACCGCGAAATCAAAGATTATATTATTGATAACGCCTTGATGCAGCTGCTTGAAAGTGAAAGAATTAAAGAAAGTATCCGAAATTTTGAAATGGATATGTGGAGTTACTAACAACTTTACTATTTCTTCAATAAATAATAGATGAAACGCCCAACTATAGTTGGGCGTTTTGCTATTTTTGAACTATGTTATTATAAATTTGAGGTTATAAAATTGTTTAATTTAAAGGATATTTTACGAATTAAATTATAACCTCAAAACTTACATTTTAGAACTAAATTATTTGATAATGAGTACCACTAGTTACATAAATTAAGAAGTTACATGGTGTTAGATTATATTGTAGTTGGATTTGGATTATCAGGATTGTCCTTTGTGGAAGAATTAGAAAATCATAATAAATCATATGTAGTTTTCGAAGACGCTTCACAGCAATCATCAAGAGTGGCAGGAGGCTTATATAACCCTGTAATTTTAAAACGTTTTACGATGGCTTGGCAAGCCTCGAAGCAAATTGAAACAGCAGCTTCCTTTTATAAAGATGTAGAAACCAAACTCCAGAAAACGGTAGTTTCAGAACTTCCGATATTACGTAGATTTAATACTGTTGAGGAGCAAAATAATTGGTTTGAAGCCTCCGATAAACCCGTTTTAGAGAAATTTCTATCTCCAGAATTAATCCGAAATACTAATCCGGCAGTAGATATCCCATTTCATTATGGAAAAGTAAAACATACCGGAAAAATTGATATTGTTAATATGCTTTCAGCCTACGCAAAAAACCTAAGAGAGAACCATATTTTGATTGATAAATCTTTTGAGTATGATAAAATCATCTTAACAAAAGATTATATTCAATACAAAGAAATAAAATGTAAGCATATAGTATTTGCTGAAGGTTATGGAGTAAAAAACAATCCATTTTTTAATGACTTACCACTACATGGTAATAAAGGTGAATATATTATTATTAGGTCTAAAGCACTTAAACAAAAGGAAGCGATAAAATCTTCGATATTTGTTATTCCTTTGGGAGATGATTTGTATAAAGTGGGGGCAACATACAACAACCAGGATAAATCTTCAGAAATAACAACTACTGCCAGGGAGGAATTGCAAAAAAAATTAGAAAAATTTTTAAAAGTACCTTATAAAGTAGTAGATCAGGTAGCAGGAATACGCCCTACAGTAAGAGACCGAAGGCCCTTGATAGGAACACATGCCAGATATGCTAATATACATATTTTAAATGGTATGGGGAGTAGAGGGATACTTTTGGCCCCTACTATGGCAAAAAAGTTATATAATCATATAGAAAAAGGAACTTCTTTAGATAAAGAAATAGATTGCAAACGGTATAAAAACTTATAAAGAACGTTCTTGCTTTTTGTAGTGCATAAAAAAGTTGATCCATATATTTCGAGATAACCTTAAAATAACAGGCAAAAAAGCAATCATCGTTATAGAGATTATAATAAAAGTAGCCACTAGATTTAGCTTAAGAATAAGATTACTAATCACAAAAGCTGCAACCGCAAAAGCAATTCCTACAGGATAACTCACATACATTGCTCCATAAAAAAAAGAAGGCTCTATTTTATATTTGGTATCACAATTACTGCAACGTTCCTGCATTTTTAAAGTTTGGCTTAATTTATAAGGGTTAGACTCCTTATACATACTCTCTTCATGGCATACAGGACAACTACCAGTTATAATGCTATAAATTTTTGTTCCTTTTAAGAAGTTCATAAGCGTTTTTATTCTAACACAAAATTAATCATCTTTGCACAAAATATTCACAAGCAGATGTTAAACATACATAACTTATCGATTTCGTTTGGAGGGGAGTACCTTTTTGAAGAAATAAGCTTCAGATTAAATACAGGGGATCGGGTTGGATTGATAGGAAAGAATGGTGCAGGTAAATCTACCATGCTTAAGATTTTGTCCAAAGAGCAAGAACCAGATTCTGGGCAGATAGCTATGGATAAAGAGGTGAAGATTGGTTTTTTAAAGCAGGATATAGATTTTGTGTTTGGACGTACAGTTTTAGAAGAAGCCTATGAAGCCTTTACAGAAATTAAAAAAACAGAACGAGATATCGATGCAATTAATGCGCAACTGGCAGAACGCACAGATTACGAAAGTGAAAAATATAACCAGCTAATTACCGATTTAAGCGATCTTACACACCATTATGAGATCCTGGGTGGGTATAACTATCAAGGAGAAACAGAAAGGGTTTTACAGGGGCTCGGATTTGCTCGTGAAGATTTTACTAAACTTACAGATACCTTTTCTGGTGGGTGGCGAATGAGAATCGAACTGGCAAAACTTTTATTACAGAATAATGATATTTTACTATTAGACGAGCCTACAAACCACCTGGATATAGAGTCTATCATCTGGCTTGAGAATTTTTTAAAAAATTATACCGGAGTTGTAGTTATTGTTTCACACGATAAAATGTTTTTGGATAATGTTACCAACAGAACTATAGAAATCTCTTTGGGACGTATCTATGATTATAACAAGCCTTATTCTAAATATTTGGTGCTTCGTAAAGAGATTAGAGAGCAACAACTGGCCACACAAAAAAACCAATCTAAGCAGATAGAACAGACCGAAAAACTGATCGAGAAGTTTAGAGCAAAAGCCTCTAAAGCGGCTATGGCACAATCTTTAATTAAAAAATTAGATAAGATTGATAGAATAGAAGTAGATGAAGATGATAATGCAGTAATGAATATTAGTTTTCCGGTAAGTGTACAACCAGGAAAAGTAGTTATTGAAGCTGATGGTGTAAGCAAAAGTTATGGCGATAAAGAAATTCTAAAAAACATTGATTTACTGGTAGAGAGAGGATCTAAAATAGCATTTGTAGGTCAGAATGGACAAGGAAAATCAACGTTGGCTAAGATTATTATTGATGAAATACCGTATACAGGAGAATTTAAGTTAGGTCATAATGTACAGATAGGATATTTTGCTCAGAATCAATCAGAATATCTCGATGGAGAATTAACTGTTCATGACACTATGATTCATGCAGCCGACGAAAAAACACGAAGCAAGGTTCGTGATATGCTAGGAGCTTTCTTATTTAGAGGAGATGAAGTAGATAAGAAAGTAAAAGTGCTTTCTGGAGGAGAGAGAAACCGATTAGCACTATGTAAGATGCTTTTGCAACCTTTTAATGTATTGGTGATGGATGAACCAACAAACCACCTAGATATCAAATCTAAAAATGTATTAAAAGAGGCTTTGAAAAATTTTGATGGAACCCTGATTTTGGTATCGCATGATAGAGATTTTTTGCAAGGATTAAGTAATACAGTGTATGAATTTAAGAATAAAAAAATCAAAGAATATCTCGGTGATATAAATTTCTACTTAGAAGAAAAAAGAATAAATGATCTAAGAGATGTAGAAAAGAAAGATAAGCAAGAGAAAACAATTTCTGATACCAAAGAAACGGCAAAACAATCCTATCAGGATCAGAAAAAAGTAAAATCGCTTAATAACAAGTTGAGTAATATAGAATCTAAAATCAACAAGCTTGAAAGAGAAATTAAAGAAATTGATGTAGAACTGGCGATCAATTATGATGAAACGATTGCACAACCCAACTTTTTTGATAATTATCAGGCAAAAAAAGATCTCTTATCCTCGCTAATGGAAGATTGGGAAATATTACAAGAAGAAATGGATGCATTAAACAATGCATAAGGAGTTGTTTATGTGGTCTTTGATTATAGTACCCATTGAAAAAAATGCAATCATTTCCTGATGTAAAAGCTTCTCATACTAATATTTATGAGTTCTTTAACTGCTTCGCAAGGGTATGGATGATAGTTTTGTAGTGATTCTACAAAAAGTTATGGTTATCGATATACTATGAGAAAAATTATACTTTCAATCCTGGGGATACTTTTAATTGTGGCAGCATATTTTGGTGCCAGAAAAATAATAGATAGTAAAAAAAGATTTAGACCCAGACCTGCAAAAGTGATAAAAACCGTTTTTGTAGATACTGTAAAAAACAAAACTATTCCTATTCAAATTGCAGCAAATGGTAATTTAACTGCAAAAAGAAGATTAGAGCTATATGCCGAAGTTCAGGGAGTTTTTAAAGGAGGAACACACTTATTTAAAACTGGTCAAAAATATCAAAAAGGACAAGCATTGATAAGAATTGATGCATCAGAATATTATGCTAGTGTGCAATCTGCCAAGAGTAATTTATACAACCTGGTCACCTCTATTATGCCCGATTTGCGATTGGATTATCCAGATATTTATGAAAAATGGCAAGGGTATCTCAATACTTTTGATATGAGTAAAGCCACGCCAAAACTACCAGAAGTTACTTCAGAAAAAGAAAAATATTTTATAACGGGAAGAAATATTTATACCACCTATTATAATGTAAAAAACCTGGAGCAACGATTGGCAAAATATACTATTTCTGCCCCTTTTAATGGGGTACTTACCGAAGCCCTGGTCACCGAGGGAACTTTAATTCGGCAGGGACAAAAATTAGGAGAGTACATAGATACCAAAGTATATGAAATGCAGGTTGCTATAGGTAAGGAATATGGAGACCTACTTCGCCTTGGAGAATCGGTAGAACTTTCTAACCTTAACAAAACAAAGATATTTACAGGGAAGGTGTCTAGGATTAATAGTAGTGTTAATCAAGCTACTCAAACCATTACAACTTTTATCGAAGTAGCAGACCCATCCCTTAGAGAAGGGATGTACCTTGAGGCCAACCTCGATGCTAAGAAAGAAGAAAATGCCATCGAAATTGAAAGAGGATTGCTTCAGGAAGGAGATAAGATATTTGTGGTAAGAGATAGTATTCTCGATGTTATAGATGTACAACCCGTATATTTTTCAGATAAAAAAGTAGTACTTAAGGGAGTTCCTGAAGAGACCATAATTTTATCCAAAAGTGTTCCGGGAGCATATGCAGGAATGCTAATAAAGATTTACCAGGGAAAGAAAGAAGATAATAATGTGCACAGTGATAGTTCTGCTAGTACAGCTAAAAAATAATAGTGATGCGTAAAATTATTGCTTTTTTTATTAGATATCACGTAGCGGTAAATGTGATTGTACTTACATTTTTTGTATTTGGAATTGTAGGAGCATTATCCTTAAAATCTTCATTTTTCCCATTAATTGATTCCAAAAATATTAGTATAAATATTACATATCCGGGAGCTTCTCCATTAGAAGTAGAAGAAGGGATTGTACTTAAGATAGAGGATAACCTAAAAGGGTTGGATGGGGTAGAACGTGTAACTTCAACTTCGAGAGAAAATAACGGGACAATTAATGTTGAAATCGAAAAAGGAAAGAATATCGATTTCATGCTGTTAGAAGTAAAGAATGCAGTAGACCGCGTACCTTCATTTCCAACAGGTATGGAACCTTTGGTAGTGGCAAAACAAGAAGCAATTCGACCTACAATCGATTTTTCTATAAGTGGAGATAATATACCATTGGTTACCCTTAAACAGATTGCACGACAGGTAGAAAATGATCTTCGTGGGATAGAAGGGATATCTCAGATTTCTGTGAGTGGTTATCCTGCAGAAGAAATTGAAATCGCCATAAATGAAAAAAACTTACTTGCATATAACCTTAGTTTTAGTGAAGTGGCGCAGGCAGTAAGTAGAGCCAATATTTTGACTACGGGAGGAACCATAAAGACAGATGCCGAAGAATATTTAATCAGAGCAAATAATCGTTCGTATTATGGCAATGAGCTTTCTAACCTCATCGTACGTGCAGATGCTTCAGGAAGTGTAATACGTCTTAAAGATGTGGCCGAAGTACGTGATCGTTTTTCAGAAACCGCTAACGCTACTTATTTTAATGGAAATTTGGCGGTTAATGTTGAAATTACAAGCACAAATACCGAAGACCTTATTTCTTCAGCAGAAAAAACAAAAGAATATATAACAGCATTTAATGAGAAGCATAATAACGTACAACTTAATGTGATTAGTGACCGATCTATCACACTGGTACAACGTACAGAACTTCTTACAGAAAATGCTATTATAGGAATGTTGCTGGTGCTTACTTTTTTATCCTTATTCCTTAATACACGTTTAGCATTTTGGGTTGCTTTTGGACTCCCTGTTGCCTTTTTGGGAATGTTTATTTTTGCCGGTTCATTTGATGTAACTATAAATGTATTATCTCTGTTCGGAATGATCATTGTAATCGGGATTCTGGTAGATGATGGTATTGTAATAGCAGAAAATATCTATCAACATTATGAGAAAGGAAAACCCCCGATACAAGCTGCTATAGACGGTACTATGGAAGTAATACCACCTATTATTTCTGCTATTATTACTACCATACTTGCTTTTGGTATTTTCTTGTTTTTAGATGGCCGTATAGGAGAATTTTTTGGAGAAGTTTCTGTGGTTGTCATTCTTACATTAACAGTTTCTCTAATCGAAGCTTTGATTATTCTACCGGCCCATTTAGCACATTCTAAAGCACTTAAATCGCAAGATTCAAAACCTAAAACGGGAATTGGACAACTATTTGCAAAACTTCGGTATATTAATACATTTGGAGATGCTATCATGCGCTGGTTGCGAGACAAAATCTATAGCCCGGCATTACGGTTTTCATTACAGCATAAACTCTTTACATTTTCTATTTTTATTGTTCTTCTTTTTCTAACTATAGGAACTGTAGGTGGAGGAATAGTTAGAACTTCTTTTTTTCCTCAGATAGCAAGTGATCGAGTATCAATCAACCTGGCAATGCCCAACGGAACCAATGAAAAGATAACAGACAGTATTATTTCTTTGATCGCAGAAAAAGCCTGGGAAACTAATGAAGAATTAACAGAACAATATTTAAAGGGACCTGAATATACAGGTAAAAAATTATTTAAAAATGTGATTACCAATATAGGTCCTGGATCGTCTTCGGCCTCACTAAGCATTAACTTACTACCAGGAGAAGAACGTCCCGATGCAGTAGGGTCTGCTATGGTTACAAACCTTATTAGTAAAAAAATGGGAGAAGTAGCCGGCGTAGAAAGCCTTGTATATGGCAGTGGAGGTAATTTTGGAGGAAGACCGGTTTCGGTTTCATTATTAGGAAATAATATAGCAGAGCTGAAAGCAGCTAAAGCAGAACTAAAAGGAACATTAGTAAATAATTCATTATTGAAGGATGTTACAGATAATGATCCAGCAGGAATTAAAGAGATTCGAATAGCGTTAAAAGAAAATGCATACTTACTGGGATTAAACCTTCGGGATATTATGGCGCAGGTTCGTGCAGGGTTTTTTGGGGTGCAGGCACAACGTTTTCAGCGTGGGCAGGACGAAATTAGAGTTTGGGTACGATATGATAGAGATAATCGTTCTTCGATATCTAATCTGGATGATATGCGTATTACTACGATTAGTGGAGAACGAGTACCTCTTAATGAAATTGCAACCTATAGTATAGAAAGAGGTGATGTAGCAGTTAATCACCTCGAAGGACGTCGTGAAATACAGATTTCTGCGGATTTAAAAGATACAGAAAATACCAGTGCGACAGACATATTGCAAGAAATTCGTACAGTAATTATGCCCGAGATTATTTCTAAATATCCAACAGTTACACCTTCTTATGAAGGGCAAAATAGAGAAGCAGGTAAACTTTTGGGATCTTTAAAACCCGTAGGACTTACTGTACTTGCATTAATTTATATAACCATAGCATTTACGTTTAGAAGTTATAGTCAGCCATTACTACTCTTATTACTAATTCCATTAAGTATACCAGCAGTAGCATTAGGGCATTGGGCACATAATTTTCCTATCAATATATTATCTATGTTAGGTATTATTGCTCTTATAGGTATTATGGTTAATGATGGTTTGGTACTCATTGGTAAATTTAATAGTAATCTTCGGGAGGGGTTAAGTTTTGATGAATCTATTTATGAGGCCGGGAGATCACGTTTCCGAGCTATTTTTCTTACTTCACTTACCACTATTGCAGGGTTAGCACCTTTATTATTAGAAAAAAGCAGGCAGGCACAATTTTTAAAACCTATGGCTATTTCTATTGCTTATGGGATTGGTTTTGCAACCGTACTAACCTTATTGTTGTTACCGTTATTTTTATCGTTTAGTAACAATGTAAAAGTAGGAACCAAGTGGTTAGTTACCGGAAATAAAATCACCAAAGAAGAAGTAGAACGCGCCATTAAAGAACAAAAAGAAGAGAATGAGGAGCATCATGAATTGTAAGGGTAGCAGTATACTAAAATTAGTGTTCTTTCTGTTTTTGATTTCTGGAAATGTAATCAGTCAGCAGTTAACTAAGCAGGAAGCCATACGACTTACCTTAGAAAATAACTTTGGGATATTAATCGCTACCAATACTATAGCTGTGGCAAAAAACAATAAAGGAATTCTTAATTCTGGATATTTGCCTACGTTAACTGGTAATGCCGGAGCGAATTACCAATCGGCAACATCGAATACTAACTTTCAGGGGGCAATAGATCAAAACACAGGACAACCACGAGCAGATATCAAAATAGAAGATGCCGAAACACAACGGTATAATGCAGGGCTAAATCTTAATTATACATTGTTTGATGGTTTGGGGCGTTTTTATAATTATAAAAGACTGAAAGAACAATATAACCTTACCGAATTACAAGCCAGAGAGACTAT
This sequence comes from Bacteroidia bacterium, assembly GCA_030427585.1. Taxonomy (GTDB): domain Bacteria; phylum Bacteroidota; class Bacteroidia; order Flavobacteriales; family Flavobacteriaceae; genus Aquimarina. Next base: position 255,765 of record JAUIBW010000002.1, on the reverse strand, counting down.
AGAGAATACAATTTTGCAGTTATTCTCTGTATATTACGAAGTTGCCAGGTTGTCTGAAAATGTAGAGATTCTCGAAGAAACACTTCGTATTTCGAAAGAACGTATTTTAAGATCTAATTATCAGTTTGAGTATGGCCAAAATACAAAACTTAATGTACTTAATGCAGAAGTAGATGTAGCAAATGATAGCATTAATTTACTAAATACAAGACAACAATTAATAAATACCAAAAGAGATCTGAATGTAATTTTGGATAATGATCTAGCGTATGAATTTGAGGTAGATACTACTATAACATTTATTTCAAAACTGGAGCTAGAGGAGTATCTATCAAAATCGACAGAGAATAATGTGACACTTTTACAAAATGAAAGTAACATTCGAATTAGTGATTATGATATTAAAGTGAGTAAATCTGGGTATTTACCTTCGATTGGGTTAACCGGGTCTTATGGCTGGAACCAAAACCGAAATCCCCCATCGACATTCTTTCCCGGTAATATTTCGGATACCTACACACTAGGAGCGGGGGTAAGTCTTACCTGGAATCTCTTTGACGGAGGAAATACAATCACAAGAGTAAAAAATGCTAAAATAGCATTGGATAATCAGGAAATTATAAAGAGTCAAATAGAGAAAGAGGTAAATAGAGATATTGCCAATGCATTAGGAAATTATGAGAACCGTTTAAACGTGTTTAAGATTCAGCAGCAGAATGTAATCACGAATCAAAATAATTTTGAGCGTTCGCAAGAGCGTTTTAAACTGGGACAAATCACTTCTATAGAATTCAGGCAGGCACAGATCAATTTGATTTTGGCAGAAACCAATAAGAATTCGGCAAAATACGATGCTAAAATTGCAGAACTTCAGTTGTTACAATTAACAGGACAGTTGTTGAATATAGAATTCTAAAGAACAAAATATCAGGGTATAGTCCTGTTTTTTGTTTTCTAAGGAGTTAAGTATATGAGGTATTCAAAAGCTTTTTTAGTTATCGTTTTATACATGTTTTTATCCGAATATTAGGTTATGATCTCTTCTCTAATGTTAAAAAATTAAGAATTATTACTAAGGCAGGGGTACTTATGCAGTACCCCCTCCCTACTTGTATAAGTACCTTTTTTGTGGTTTTGTGAGGTTTTTAACAAGAACTGTTAAAATTATACTCTTAGCCCCACAAAAGTATAAGAGGTGTTATATTTAATTTATGTTCGAACACTATTTTCAATGCCCATATTGCTGGGAGGAGATTTCGATGCTTTTAGATCCTTCAGTAGCCTATCAGGTATATGTTGAAGACTGTGAAGTATGCTGTAACCCGATCGAGGTGCATACAAGATTTGAACATCAGGAATTAGTGGCTTTCGAAGTATTGAATATTGAGCAATGAAGGTAACGTGTTTATTTTAAACAGGTTGTATTATTTTTTAAAATTTTACCATGATTAGTATTGTTTAATACTAAAAATGGTTGTATATTTGCCGTCCAATAGCGCGGGATAGAGCAGTAGGCAGCTCGTCGGGCTCATAACCCGAAGGTCACAGGTTCGAGTCCTGTTCCCGCTACAAAGGATAACCTCTTGAATTTCAAGGGGTTATTTTGGTTTAAGGAAGGCTGCTTATAAGGATTTTTCATTGAATTTTGGCTTGACGTGCTGTACTGACGTGCTGATTTTGTTATTTTGAATCTCCGAAAATACTCATCTCGGAAATTGCTTTTTTGATTATTGTGGTGTCGATATAGTGTTTATTTAGTACTTCATCGGTTGAATGTGAATCCAATTTTCTCATATCATTACCCGTTGCTAATTTAAGGTAAGTCAGGTATGTTTTTCTTAGGCACTTCATTTGTAGTTCTCTACCTGTGTTTAATCGTTTGTAGAAATGAGTAAAGCCTTTGGATAGGTTGTCCATAATGGTGCTTGTTGATTGCTCCTTTCTGTCTGGACATAATAGGTAGTTACTGGTGTTTTTGTACTTGTCATATCCGAGTCTTAATAGTAGGTCTTTTAGATCTTTTGTTATTGGTATTATATTCTTGTCTACATTGTCATTAAACCCTTCTCCTAGCATTCTTTCAACTTTTAAATTATTGAATTCGATATAGGAAATTTCACCATTTATTTTGCGAATCATATTCCATCTAAGCTCTACGACTTCTTCTCGACGCCCTCCTGTGTGAAGGGCTAATTCAAGCCCGTCTGATAAATAGTCACGATATAAGTTTCTTTTATATTTTCTTTTTATTCCTGTAGTTACCTGTCCATTTTCCTTGCACATATTGTTTGGGTTAATTAATGCTAAGAATTCTTTACCGGTAATGGTTTCAATGTTGGTTTTGTGTGACCGTTCTTTTACTTTGTTAAATGGGTTTTTTTGATTGACGTTGTATTGTTCAAAAGCCCAATCAAAAAAACTTTTTAAAGACCCCATTTTATTGTTGTAGGTTTTGTTTGCATACGCCATGTCTTCTAATAGGAATTTATGAAAATAGCCTACATGGTGTTTGTCAATTTTGTGTATTGGTGTTGTTTTTGTTCCTATTTTTTTCTTTTTGAGAACTTCGTTAAAAAGTTCTAAACACTTGGCTTGTTCTTTAATGTGGCGATCACCTCTTTGGACTTTTTCTTGTTCTGGGACACCTATATTATCTAGAAAATCAAGATATGCTATTTGGGCATCAAATAGGTATGTAGTTTTAACTGAGGTATCATATTCTACGGGGAGTGAAAATAATTCTTCATGTACTTCTTTTCGGAACTCTATTGTTTGAATTACGGCTTCATCATATTTTGTTGCAGTTAGGGTTTTACTTGTTTTTCCTGATTTTGTTCCGGGTATATGAATGATAGCTTTGTAGTTGTGCTTGTCAAAATAAGGGCACTTTGAGTATTTCTTTTTTTCTTCTCCACAATCTGGTTCGATAGTTTCCTTGTCCCCATTTTTCTTGGTAATGGTTTTTGAGGTGTAGGAGAAATATTTTCTACATTTGGAGCAATAGATTTGAAGCCCACTGTGTCTTTTAGGAGGTAATTTCTTTCGTCTCTTCATAATGTATTATTTGTTTAATTATTGTTTTGCAAAATCTTTTGCGAACCTTGATCTTGGAGCGACTCTTTTGTCTAGTTTAATGGTAGTTTGAGCTTCTTGTTGTGTTGTGATAAGGTACTGGTAAACATCATTGTTCTTATAACATTGGAATAATTCTTGCCATTTACCAGGATACTGTTTTTTTAGAACCTGAAGTATTCGTTTGTCCATTTCTGCTTCCGCTAGAAAGCGATATGTCATTTTTTTGTTTCCGATTGGTATGATCGGTAGCTTTACTTCTTCGCACCATTTTAATGTGGTTCTTGAATCTGTGGCATTTATCATTTTTGATAATTCGCCTATTTCAATATAAATCTTTTCGTTTTTCTCATTCGTATTCATTTTGATACTTAATTGCCGTAAATCCGATTGTAGCGTCGGTCAATACAGTAGTGACTAAGTGTGCTTGGCTTGTAGCGGCCATTTGCGTTAATTGTTTTATTTTTTTACATGTGTTCTGATGGTACGATGTGCGGATGCAATTTTGCCATTGATTTGTTTGATTTCAATGTTTTGGTATTTCCCTTCCGTTAATAGTTGGATAATATTATCAGTATCCTCTATTCGTTCTGTGCTTTCGATGGTGTCAATCTCTCCATCTCTTTTGGTAATTTTTATGCTACGAAAAGTTCTGTTTCTAATGATCCCCAATACTTTTGTCTCCTGTTCTGTTAATCCTGCTGTAGCACTAAAGTCTGGTAGCTTATATACAGGTTCAAGGATAAGTTTGACAATTTTGTGAAGACAAAGCGCGGTATGATGTTCTATGGTTCCATCTCGTAGTTTAGAGAAATAATCCTTTTCATCGAGCATCCAGATGGCATCTACGCCATCTTCATAAGAAATTACGATATAGATAGGTTGGTTGTAAAGCATTACCAGGAAAGTGTAGTATTCCAGTGCAGGGTATTCTTTGTTATCCTGTGCTGTAACCATTTCAAAAATAACCTTCTTACAGGCTTTCATTTCCGCATGAGTAAGTCTTAATTTTTTCATTTCATTTAGAATCCCAATCCAGATTACATCCAGTGGACTGAAGTAGCTCCACTGTCTTGCAGCTTTAGGATCTCTTTTGTCGTCAAGCACTCCTGCTTTTCTCCAGCTAGAGACGGTCATTCTCCTAATACCTTTTAATACTTTAGCTTCGAAAATAAGTTCGTTTAGTGCTTCACTTTCTTTTGTAAAATCTTCTTTTTTTGACTCCATAGTTTTCTAATTTCCAATTGTCGTATTGCAAATGTATAAAAATTTACGTAATGTAACAGTGTCATTACATAAATAATTGATATGGTATTGCTATGTCTTTTAATTGATGAGTGTTTATATGTTAGTTTTTAATGGTTCTACTGGCTGATTCGTGTTACTCAATACTCTTTGCTGCCAATAGTTGTTTAAGTGCTTCTGTGTGTCCCTTTTGAGCTTCAAAAGCCATGCGGTTGGATTCTGCCAAATCAGCATTTAACTTTTGAATACTTTTTTCGAGTTCTGTTTTGTTTTCTGTACACTCCTTGATTTGTTCGGTTAGTTGTGCTATGTCTTGCTTCAGGTGAGCTGTGGAGATCATGGTATCTATCTTTTTTCTGGATAGTACTATGATTCTGTCAAATGCCTCTATGATGTGTGTTCTTTTTTCTGAAAGTGTGCTCTTGGAAAAGGAGGTGTTTAGATGTGTTTTGATAGTTGTGAGTTGCTCTGTTATATCTTGATAGTGTTTGTTTTCTTCCTTGTCCTTTGGCTGGCTTTCCTTAAAAAAAAGAGCCAATCGTTTATCAATTTCCTTAAAAACCTCTTCTATGGTTTCCTCTTTCGCAGGTTCAGAAATGGTTGTTTTGGACTTAATGGCGTCCTCGACTTTGTAATTAGGGTCGTAAAAGAAATTAAAATCCACATTGAAGTGTTTGCCCAGATTGACGATTAAAAGGTGTGGTGCGCGTTTGTTTTTACCTTCTTTTTTTTCGTTTCCTCGCATTTGTTTTACGATGTACTTATTGTTATGATAGAATTTATTTCCAAACGCATAATCTTCGGTTAGATTGAGATTTGTTTGCGTTTTGGTATGCAAATCTTTAAGGTAATCTATTAATTTAAGTACCTGAGCATCTATAATATCGAGTTCTGACATATTAAATAAGTGTTAAAAGTTAAATTTTAACTATTGATAATCAATTTATTAAAAAATAAAATAAAACATTTTAAATACATTACAGTTAAAATCTAACTAAAGTTTATTTAACTTTGACAAATCTTGTAAGATTTATATAGAAATTAATAACTATATGTGCCTGTTTTATTGATAGATACAAATGTAAGTAATTTTTGTGTAAACTTTACCTAAACTTTATATAAACTTTAAAAACACACTTAAAATGTACACAGAAAAAGAATTCAGAACACAACTAAGAATGCTCTATTATTATTACCAAGATCCTTCCGAACAACTGATCAAACGATCCGGATTATCCCACCCTACTGTGCGTAAATTTTTAAGGAGACAAAGGTTACGCCCATATAATCTGGATATTCTTATCGGGGAGGTCATCAAAATGAATGAAGAAGCTCTAGCAAGAAGAAGATCTTTGCTGGAGCGGGGCAAACAAGTGGTTCGGTTGGAATCGGAGCTGATCAAAAAAGAGCATATGAAAAAAGAGAGATGTATAGAATAACAATTGGGGGAAAGCATGAGAAAAGTAACGATTCACAAATCAGAAAAAGAAGCCCTGCTAAAGATACGACAGGTATTTAGGCGTAAGACCAGACCGAGCGATACCCCTGTACACTACGGAAAGATACATCTCAAAAGGGAAGATTAGTCATTATACATTATAGTAAAAATTAACAGATGTTGGTTATCCATTGCTTTTGGACAACTGCCAACTCCTTATGTCTTGTTTTTTAGTTTTTAAAAATAACCACGATTATGATTCTTAATTATTCCAATTCATTTCACAGGTTAGAGAGGTTTGTCTACCGTTTCAATAGCCATCAACAAACGACCGGTACAATGGTCAGACAATCCATGTTGGCAACGGCAACGGCAATCCTTAAGATTTACGGGGCTTCCCTTATAAAGTCCAACAAAGTAACTCCCATAGACCCGTGCAACCTTCCTTCCTTACGAACCAACAATATACAATTGGCAAAAATCACCCAGGCAAGCGGGAGAACAATACAACGGCATATAGATCGCCTGTTGGAATGTGGGATGCTCACCCGTAAGATATGGCATGGTTCGCACTCCAGTTATGAGTTGTTTATAAACCCAAAAATACTGTGGATAACTGGGGTTGGTAGTGTTGATAAGGCAAAAAAGTGTAGCAAAGAGGATAAAAAAACAGATACTGATAATCAAGAAGTTAAAAAAAGTAATTGGACAAAATGTCCTCATTCATACACTTATAAAACAACTTATAAAAGAAATAATAGAATAATAGCTGTTGATAAGTTAGAAAACAGTTGGTCATTGAATTTGGACAAGGATCAGGGGTTGACTCAAATAACAACTGATAAAACCACTGAAAAAGAAGAAAAAAGGAGTTCGCTGGGGCTCACGACTTCTGATTTTACTGAAAAAAAACCAAAAAAAGAAACTAAAAAAACACGAAGGAAAGACCCTTTGAAAGAAGATGCACGAAGGAAAGATGTTTGGCGGGAAGCCCCTGAACTTGAAAAAAATACTGTGCGGGGTAGACAAACCGGCGCGGTTGAGATTGAGAACAGGCAAAACAATCCAGGGAATCCCCCTTTTTGTGATGCTACCCGCCACGCTTTCCTATCGAAATATGTCAATGCCCTTTGGAGTTTGGCCAGGGAAGTTTTGTACAAAGATGTATGGCTAAACAGTAGACAATGTAGTATTGCCAAAACCTTGTTGTATGAGTGGTACGAACCTGTATCCAACGAAAAGCTGGAGCATACGCATCAGGTTTATACAGATCGTATCCATCTGGTTGCTAAATACATTGCAAAAGACCCTTTGCACCGATTTGTAACCCTTCCTTCCCGGTATTTTGATCCGAAAAACCCTAAAGGATTTACAGGAACCAAGCCTTGGTATGAAGCTGAAAAAGCGCACAAAACCGCGCTAAAATTAGAACGAATAGTACGGGAGCAAATCCAAAAATTTAAAAGAAATGAAGCCAAAGATACCGCAGAAGCGCGACCCCGATTAACAGTATTCAGGGAGTGCGAGCAACGGATAGGCAAATTGGGAATACCAAAGTTGACCGACAAATTTTACAAGGCAGTATTTGGTCAAAAAATAAATGAACATGTAAACAAACAATAAAGAAGATGGAACAAAAAACAAGAAAGAAAAGCCCGCGACTGGCAGAAAAATTAAGAAAAGCTGTTCAGAATTTGAATGTGGATGTATTTGGCTATGAGTCAAAAGTAAGGCATAATATCATTACTTATTTTTCAAGATTATCCAAAGAAACAGGACTGCCACAGGATCGGTTGGTGGTACGTATGTTCAGCGATAGGGAAACAATTTTTGTAGGGGTGTATAATCATGGGCGATTAGTAAAGAGAATTCCTGTGCCCGAGCTGATCATGCTTTTTACCAATTCTAAACCTTCCGGGTTGTTTGATCTGGAGGCTAAAGTAACCAAAGGAATGAAAACCTTTATGTTGGAATTTTCCGAACGTCATGCCATGAATATGGATCAATTACAGATTTGTATTGTGACCAGCCATGATAAAGTATGGATCAAGGGGTACAGGGGTGCTGCATTTATAGCGGATATTCCATTAGCTATGTTGATGAAGCACTTTATCCAATGAATACCGGAAAAAAAAGGAAACGTTGGAACATACACCAGCATTCCAGGTACAAGATGGTGGCGTATTTTAAGAACAAAGCTTCCAAAAACCCAAAGGAAAAAGATGAAGCTAGTTATTTCTATTCCTTTGATTGGAAAAGTGGGTATTCCAGAACGCTTATGCCTGAGAAGGGACTGGCATGGTTTCATAAAAAAATTGCAGAGTGGGGTAAGAAAGCAAACTTTATTCTGATCTATGACCGACCTACAGATACACTTATAGAAGCCTATTTTGAGGGAGAACCCGTCGAAATCCAAAAAATAAATCAAAAACAATCAAAAACCAGAAACAACAATGAAAAAAGTTAAGGAATTACTGGAACAATCCGCAGTACAGGAAGAATTAACAATAGAAAAATTACCCAAAGAAGGAGTACGTTTATTGTATGTAGCCCCGTCTTTGAATTCAGAAGGGTATTACCGAATGATCCTCCCTTTTTTAGAATTGGGTACCCTACCGGAATTTGAGACCCGAGTCACTTCTGTTACCAAATGGGATTTTGCCAAAACCTATACAATAGACAATGATACTTTGAAAGAAGAAGAAATACAATGGGCAGATTACATCATTTTTCCAATGCTGACAAAGAGTTACACCTATCTATTTCAAGCGATACGGATTTTAAATCCCAAAGTATGTTTGGTCATGGATGTTACCAGGCAAATTCATAAGATTCCAAAAGCACATGCAGATCATACTATTTATACAGCAGAACAACAGGAGAACCTGTTAAAAAATATATTGCAGATGAATATGGTAACCACTGCTATACCTGAGTTACGTATAATTTATCAGAATTGGCTATGGAATTGTATTCAACCGAAATCCCGTATTGAGGTCTATTATGTTCCCAATCTGATATCCAAAATAGGATTTGAGGGTATTAAGGAGCCTGTAACCAAGCCTGATAAAAGTACGATCAGGGTAGGAATGATAGGATCTGATAGGTCAGCATCAGACTATAAATATTTCAAAACTGTTTTTAAACATATAAAAGAAAAATATAAGGATCAGGTGGAACTGGTTATATTTGGTTGGAACGGGAAGAATCCTAAAGGCTCAGAAGCCCTAAAAGGCATTGATGTTACCTACCATAAATCAGTAAGTTTTCTGGAGTATTATCAGACCTTAAAAAATTTACGTTTTGATATCCTCCTTATTCCTATGCGATCTTTGGAGTACTATAAGTATGCCAGTACCATACAATTTTTGGAAGCAGCAGCAATCGGTGTTCCAGTGGTTGCATTAAGATCTTCTTCTTTTGGAGACATTATAGATGATGGAAAAAACGGATTGCTTGCATGGAAATTGCCAGAATGGGAGCCGGCATTACTGCGATTGATCGATGATGCTGAATTTCGTAAAACACTGGGAGCAAATGCAAAACAATGGGTATGGAAACATCGTGGGTATACTCCGAAAAATCTGGAAATCTATAAACGCATTTTTAGATAACGATTCAAATAATAGGCAATAGTAAGGGATAATATGATTAATTATCCCTTACTTTTTTTAGATACTCTGTTAGTTTTACCTGTTCTTTTTTATAAAATGCTTTTGTCAGGGCACCAGGAGTATATCCCAGTTCTTGTGCAATAGCGGTTATTGTATACTGCCTATATTTTATATCTGTCTCCAATCTGTACTTGATATAATCTAATTTTAGGTCGCTTATATATTGTTTAAAAGGTTTTCCTTTATTGGCATTAATAATCTGTGAGAGATACTTTGGGTTGGTATCAAACCTTTTGGCAAGGTTGTTAAGTGTTATTTTTCCCTTCAGGTATTCTCTTTTCTGTTCAAAGTGTTGAAGCTTTTCGAGTATATCTTCGGTGAGCTCTGTTGCAATCTGCATTTCATATGTAGTGGTGGTATTGGCACTAAACTTTATTTGCGAGAGTATAATGGCTTCCTGTTGCGCCTGTGTAATCAATTCCACTATATAGACAATCATCATCAGGAAAAAACCAAAATTCACTACTGATTGCTGTATACTCTGATAATCCCCTGTGGCATTGATTACGGGCATAAGGGTTATGGTGAGTAACCCTGCATATGCGGATATCACTTTATATTTATATAATTTAGATTTCTGACTTCTGTTTTTATATAGTGTAATCAGGGCTTTTCCTATTTTATAGAGTAGTATAGCTGCAATAGTTAGTGGAACTCCCAAAAACAATTTTTTAGAAATCTCTAAACTTTCATATAGATAAAAGGGAATCATAAACAGCAGGATAAAAGAGCTCATTACGACGAGTAAAAATGATTTTACACCAAAGGAACCAAGGGGCTTAATTTGAAACTCTATAGTGATATAGTAGAAAAAGTAGAAGGCGACCAACATACCCCCACCATAGGTTAAAGAATATTGGATTAGGAAACTGACGGGGATATCAGGGTCAGGAAATAATCCTGCAAACAAATTATGGACTATATAGGTGATAATTAAAATAAGAAATCGCTTTCTATGAATATCATTGGGTCTTGCCCATACAAATAGGGATTGCGCAAACAATACCAATACCTGAAATACCAATATTACAAAGGTAATCAGGTGCATTTCTGTATTAAACATATCAATGATTTTCTTTAATGAGTTGAAGTTTTTTCTGATATAGTTTTGATAGTGAGATTGATGGGTTGATGGTCTTTAGAAATGCCTGTTAGGATTTTAAGAACCTGTATGTGGTGGGTACTAAAAAGTATATTCACGGAACAGTAAGGGATTAGATATAGGTTTATACTATTTTTTCGTTAGTGTCACTGGGTGATACGTTGTTACTTCCGAAATCATTACTTTAAGAAAAGATTGTTATATCTTAACATTCTGTTAATAAAACAATACAGCTTTCATAGGAAATACTCATAAAAAAATACCACTTTCATGAAAAAGCACCCTGTTTTTCTTGAAAAGCAGGATATTGAATTTGTTTTTTTGCAAATAATGCCACTACATTTACACTACCTACCCGTTTGATTTATAGCTAACTCACAAAAAAAGGAACACGGACATATATTTTGATGCTCATGAGTTCTGTATTATTTATAAGTATTCATTAATGCTAAAGGGGAAAAAGCAATGAAAAAGTTACATATAATCCGGGTATGCGCCACCATAACGATGTGCTTACTATTACTCTCACAAATTCAGCATACCAATTATTTGTTTGCTAAGAACAGTCATTTTGAAAATCCCTGGTTTTCTTGGGCGTATGCCGTGGGTGTGGATTCTGCCATACTTATATTTGGGTTATGTGGCTGGGTTCGGACTTCATTTGTTTATTTATTTGTGATGTTGGCACATAACCTGCTTTACACCTTTATGCCAGTGAGTGATCTGAGTGGAATCCTGCTCAGTACCATTCAGGCAGTAACGGTCTACACCTTATGTCATTTATTCATTACCCATACCAATACCGGCCTTAAAAATATCACAGGCATTTCCAAAGAGCTTATCAAAATTCATAAGGCTATGGGAGCGGGTGTGCGCTTTCAGGCGCAGCCGTATGTATGTCCTGAATGTGGAGAATCTTTTGAGAATTCCAGACAACTTAACGGTCATATCTCAGGGCATAAGGCTTCTAACCAATGGCATCCGGAGCGCTATGGGGAGTGGGAACTGGAAAATGAGCGCAGGGTAGAATCCTTGCATTGATTCTGAAAAAACATAACATGTAAAGAACAGAAACTAATGTTTCGGGGGAAACATACAATCATAAATTAAACAGCAATCAATTATGGAGGTACACTTTAATATTAATTGGAATAAGACAGGTTTGTATGACGAAGGGAGTCGTGATCTTAGGATCAGCTGGATCAATAGAGGGGGACTTCCAAGAGAAGGCGAAGAAATCAATATTTCAAAATTTATAGATGGAGATTATCGGGCAGATGAACTATTTATACATGATCATAAAGAAGTAAACGTATTTGAATGGATTGAAAATACTACAGGTTGGGAAATAGAAAAGGTGAAGTGGGATCACGAAAACGGAGTTATTTTTTTACATGTTTTGGTAGGTGAAAAAGAGGGGTAGTATTCAGTGCAAATGATATATAAATCTTCTTTACGGTAGCATAATTATCATAAAAGATACTTTAATAAAGACAACATTTAATCGATTTTTATCGTATGAGAGATTACGGATATAGCATTAAAATAATGTAAGTACCACCTGGAATACCTCGGGAACAGGAGCATTATTTGATCTTGTGACGATACTTCCCATTGAAATACTTATCCATTTAGAATTATATGCCGATAAGAAAGAGGATTTCCTTATAGGTTCAGGCAGGAGATTTAGCCTATACGATTCAAAAAAATGCATAGGAAATGTCATTTTTCAGGGTATCCCAAAATATTTTTTTACTACGGTTCCGGTAAATTAATTAATGGGGGGTATAAATTGGGAAAGAGCATTATTATTGGGTTAATGGAGGTTTTACTGTTTTTTTAATAATTTTTTACGCAACGATAGCATCGTTTGGTAAAAATAAAAGTGGAAAAGACTTCCTATATTTGATGCTGTACATCACTGAATTTATATGATGTAAAGTGTTTTGAATATATGTTATTTAAAATATTAAACACTGGATTGACTCCCGCTACAAGGAGATTTCCGAACTATTTTATGATCGAACAGATCAACTACGTTATCTACATTTTTACTCCCGCTTCAAGGAGATTCTTGTACACATTTTGAAAATGAAAAAGTGAGTGTTCTTCGGAATAGTTTTTTGCTATTCTCTATAGGAAGGAGCTGTAACTATTCCCTATAGGAGTAAGCTAGAACTATTCCCTATAGGAGTGAGCCAGAACTATTCTCTATAGGAATGAGCTAGAACTATTCCCTATAGGAGTGAGCCAGAACTATTCTCTATAGGAATGAGCTAGAACTATTCTCTATAGGAGTGAGCTAGAACTATTCCCTATAGGAGTGAGCCAGAACTATTCCCTATAGGAGTGAGCTAGAACTATTCCCTATAGGAGTGAGCTGTAACTATTCTCTATAGGAGTGAGCTGTAACTATTCCTTATAGGAGCGAGCTAGAACTATTCTCTATAGGAGTAAGCCAGAACTATTCCCTATAGGAGTAAGCCAGAACTATTCTCTATAGGAGTGAGCTGGAACTATTCCTTATAGGAGTGAGCTAGAACTTTTTCATATAACAATGAGATAAAATAAAATTTGAATGAGATTGACGATAACATACAACAAAGAGAAGAATGGTATAGAACTGATGTTTATACCAAAACTATCTGATAAAATACTGGAAGGTTATTTAATGGATTTGGGTTTTAAAAAATCTAATTCCAAAGATGGTATGTGGTATGTAATTGATCGTCCATCTTATACTAATTACGCTAAAAAACTTCAGGAAGCTTTTAAGGATGGCATAGATCCTAAAACGATAAAAGTAGCACCGTCTTTTGATGTGGATAGAAATCATATAGATCATTACCAATTTAGTCTGGTCAATATTAAAACCGATGATGATAAGGATGAGGATAAAGGAGTGGACTACGTAATTTTTGATGATTTAAAGAAAACCGCTTTAGATATCGCAACTCGTTTTGCAAATGCGAAATATGGAAGCAAGTTAAATTCAGTAAGTGTTAGTCCAAGAAACTATAAGAGGCGGGCAAGAAACGCTTTTGATGAAGGACGAATTATAACCGGGATTTCTGAAAGTAAGGAAATTAAAATTGAAAAAGAGAATTCATCAAAATGGTTAAAAACCAGAAAAGCTTATTTGTCAGATTCCGGTGGAACAGAAGAAGAACTAAAAGATGAGGGATATATTGATGCGGTAGCTCACCAACATGAACAATTACTATTAGAAGCATTATTGAAGGGTACTATAATTCCGGATCATATTTTAGAAGGATATCCCAAGCTCAACAAACCTGATGATTTTGAGTACAGTTATGGCACGATTGATTTTGGATCGGTAGCTGCCTTTCTTAAAATATTAAAATCCATTGGAAATGAAGGGGAATATTATACTGCAAGATATGACTACGATGAACCTAAAGGAGCGCACGCATATGTTTGGAAAGGTAATGGAGTGAAAATAGTTACGGCTTCCAATCCTCTTTTGTATAAAGGATATGCATCCAGAACCGGTGTTCAGGGGAAACGTGAGGTCACCATTAAACTTATAAATACCATTAACGATACGCAGGAAGATAGAGGACAATTGGGGTTAGATACTATCGGTTTTTCTAAACTGACCCTTTCAAAAAAACCATATTCTTATACATCATATGCTAATGAAAATGGAGTATACACCAAAGATCATGCAGGAAATAGGTTTGAGATTATAAAGATCCCATTCCCATTAAGAGTAAAATTTGAAGCCACCATTCGATTGGTGCAAGATGAAGAAGATCAATATTTATTCGGTTTAAAAGTTACCAATACACTATCTACATGGAGTGGATATTCTTTTTTACCCACTAAAGGAGACGATACATATCCGTCAAAAGAAGCAGCATTAGCAGCAGCATTGGAACATATTTTAGGAGGGATACAATATGATCATACAGAAGCGTTGCGTGTAGGTGCATCCGAGGCTTTAAAAAAAGCGTATACGGAAACAATTTTGGCGATTTACTCTTTTGCCGAAAGTAAAAATATCAAACTATCAGAAGAAAAGTCAAAAGCAGTACTCCCTTTATCAATAGATCAGGAAGAATCCAAAAAGAAAGAACTGGATAATGGAAAAGCTCTACACACACTAAATGAAGATGTCGGGTTGATTGTTGATGAGTTAAGGGAATTGGAAACGGATGTGGAGGATAAAGGGATTGCTTTTAAAATAGGGAATGTCAAGATTGAGTTGGATGAGATCCTAAAAAATGTACAGGGAGAATTACTCCTTACCCGACTTAAGGAAAATTTGGTACATCTTATCGATTTGGCAGAAGATATGCCAAAAGGAGAATTTCGTAACCGTTTAGTGAATCTATCTTTAAGGTTCGCCAAGCGTATAGGTGCTACGCCTAAAGAAATTTCAAAGGACTTTACTTTTACCCTTATACAAAAGCATACTACGCTAGATGATAAACTATTGTCCCTGTTTCAGGGGTTTATAGATTTACATAGGGAAGCCTTACAAATCATTTACCAGAAATCTAAAAAAGATGGCTCGTTGAGTATCTTAAAAGTGAGGATCTCATCCGATAGGGATACCATAAGTTTTCTTCATAAAAAAGAAGACAATACTTTAAAAATTGATGGCTTGAACCCCCACGACGAAGGGATTGTATCTTATAACGGTGGAGCTGTTCCAATGGGGAAATTAAAAAAGGCAATTAGGTATATGCTTGCCAACCCCCAAACTTTACGTGTTAGACCAGCCGAAGTATATCGATTAAGTGATTATAAAGGTGCTACTCAAGCGGACGTAGAACATAATGGAAAGCATATTCCAAATGTGCTAATACCCGAAGGTGTCGATCCTGAATTCGATTTTGGAAGTATTCAGGAAAGATCCAAAAATGACATTAAGGCAGAATTTCCTTGGATATTTAATATTGACGATGATGAACTGATCTATGTCATTCCTTCGCAATTATTTGTATTATCTCAGTTTTCCGATTTAGAAGACTTGGATATTCGTGTAGCAAAACAGGATTTACAATCACATTGGTTGTATTATGGAGAGCGTTTATTTGAGCTATTGGGATATCCAACCGATATGGATTACCCTTATGTGGATTTGAATCTTGGCTATTATCAAATAGCCACTTTAAAAGAGATCGTAAAGGTTAACCAAGGAAAAAAGCATTGGTGGAAGGCTATAGAACGTTATCGCCCTATTGCAGATTTACAGCAGGCTTTAGAACATATTGATGAAATCATCTCTTTGTATCAAGAAGATCTTGAAGAAGAAACAGATATGGGAATATCTTCAGGGGAATATGAAGATCCAAGTATTGTAACTACGATCATTGCAACATACAAGGAGCAACGCAAAAAGATACAATACTACATAGATAATTACGGTAATTCTTATGGTGAGGAGATAAAACAAGAAGATACAAGTTCTGTTACAAAGGTTTCAAAGTCTATCGTTCCAGAAGCCAAAGTATATGTAGCAGACATTACAAATTACAACACCATTACACCAAATGTTCTAATTCCAAAAGGTATCATAGCACCATTTGATTCTGGCAGTCTATCGATTAGTGAAGCCCAAGCAATTCAAAAGATTGCACCACATTTATTAGCAGTAACGGATGAGAACCTTAAAGACCAGAATGCAAAAACGATGTTTGAGTTATCTCAAATGCCACACCCGGATGACTATGGGTTTTCTGTTAGCAGGTCAGCTTTACTCAAAGAGTGGCAAAGAAGGGGGAAGCTCTTATTTAAAGATTTGGGCTACCCTACAGATTTGGATTACCCTTATGTTAATATTCACACAGGTTACAAAAGTGTATCGCCATTAGGAAGTCTTATCGATATAGAACGAGAGGGGAATCAATGGTGGAGTGTTATAGAACATAACCGTCCGATTGCAGATTTGAAAGCTGCATTGGATTTTATAGATAAAGAAATAGCAGTTCTTTTTAAAATAAGACGTTCTCATACAAATGTCAAAACAGGAAAACCACTAACTAAAAAAGAATCTAAAGAAGAATATCAATCACTCACCTTTACTATAAAAGACTTGGAAGGTTCAAAAATTAGTATTCAACAATACCTGGATCTTAAAAAAGAGGATACCTCTACCCATCAAGATCAAAATACCTTTCGAGAAGAAGTAGCAACAGAAACTATTGACAAAGACAATCAAAATCACTTTTCAAATATGATGTTGCCAAAAGGTATACTATCCCCTTTTGACAAAGGATATGTGTTGCTTGAAGAAGCTTTACAACTCAAAGAACAATTTTTCTATTTGTTCGGGTATACCTATAGAACTCTGCATAGAGCTTCTCCTTTGGAATTATTTATGCTCTTGCAGTTTACCCATTTGAAGGAATCGGGGATTTTGATAAAAAAGGAAACCCTTCATAGAATTTGGCAAAAGGAAGGTCAATCGTTATTGAATCAGTTGGGCTACCCTACGGATTTGAGGTATCCGTATATGAATATTGAAAAGGGGTATTTAGAAGTAGTACCCCTGGAAGCTATTATTTCAAAGTTACCCGATGTTACGATTTGGTGGTCAGCCGTAAAACACTATAGGCCAATTGCTGATGTTTCCAAGGCGATAAAAGCGATTACTGAACAACAAAATATCCTTGCTAAGAAATTTGAGAATTATTCAAAAGATAAAAATGATTCCGATCAAAAGGCTAGTGATAATGATGAAGAATTCCAAAACCTTTCAAGCAATATTACTTTATTAAGACATTCCAGAAACCACCTGGAAGCCTATATAAAAGCTACACAAGACCCCTCAAAAGAAGTATCCAATTCAAAAGGTGAGCTAATAGCTACAGAAGATTATTTAGTGATCTCCAGGGAGGAAGCTGATCGGATAAGAAGACAATTTAGGGCAAAAGGATTTAAAGTTTCTTTTACAGGAAAAGAAGCTTTTAACCGAAACCTTCCGGTCGTAGAGTTGGGGGTACGCTATGGCTATCAGATGGCCAAGCTGGATGAAAAGTTAGAAAAGGAATATTATAAATGGATTGCAATACTAGAAAAAGAGGTTCAGAAATTAGAAGGGAAAACCGATCAAAAAAGTAAACAGAGAAGGAAACATAGAATAGAGAGAATTTCTGCTTTACGTATAGAAGCAGAAGATCTGGTCAAATTAGTAGAAACAGAAGATACTATATTTCGTGATGAGTTGTTTCTTGGGTTGATAGAGAGGGCGAAAGGACAGGGCTATGTCATAGATAGGGATGGCATAGCCAACTTTCGTGATTATATGACTACACATTTACTAAAAGGAAGGATGATCGAGAACTATCCTGATGAACCGATTAGTAAAGTGGTTTACCTACTTATTGACGATTACTTTTCCGGGAAGAAGAAAAAAACGGAAGAACCAGAAACTACGAAATCGGATTATTTAGATAAAGTGATTGCCATTATGCACGATCACTATATGGAGGCAAGACGCCTCAGTCGAAAAAAGATCGAAGAGATAAAAGATACGGCAAATGTACCCAATATGGGATTACTATGGGAAGCTGTAGAGTTAAGTTGGCTCTTATGGTATAAAATGCTCTATAAACAACCTCATTCCTTTGAATTTAGATTGCAGTCTATGATTGCATTTTGGAATACGGTGCAACCTACCTATGCCTATTCTGATAGTAGTAAGGAGCAGTACAAGCAATACTCTACGTCCTGCCCAATTGGTGCCATGATCGCACAATATACTAAAATGTCTGATGCGACTCGCATCTTTGAACCAAGTGCAGGAAATGGTTTGTTGGTGTTAGGTGCTGATCCTTCAAAAACCCATGTGAACGAGATTGATAATAGCCGAAGAAAATCATTAGAATTTCAGGGCTTCAAAACAATTACCCATGTAAACGCAGCAGAACCCTTTCCAGAAGAATATACGAGGTCATTCGATGTAGTAGTGACCAATCCACCATTCGATAAATGGAGTGCGGATAAATTTGATAAAGGACGTTTGGTCAAAAAATATTTTGACGGGAATATCGGTCTGAATAATCACTTGCGTTTAGAGCATTTGATGTCCGGTTTGGCATTACATACGATGAAAGATAGCGGAAAGGCAGCCTTAATCATCAAAGGGCATATAAAGTTCAGGGAAGATGACGGTTATATGGCTACCTACAAACCTTTTTTTAATTGGTTGTACAGTCGATATGTTGTTGATGATATCATCAATATGAATGCCTATAAACTCTACAATAAACAGGGGGCAGTCACCGAAATGATGCTGATTTTAATCAACAAAAGAAAACCGAAGAAAAGCAAGAAAGTAGCCCCAAATCGAGGTCAGGCAGCATCCCTGGCGGATATCGTTGACAGCTTTGAAGAACTATGGGAGCGTATAGCATCACACATAAAAACGCCCTTAGAAATAGAAATAGAGAAACTTAAAATCGCATTAGGATATGATATTTTTTAATAACCAGTTAATGCCAACAGCAGGCAGCGCAACATTGTATATGGTAAGTAATCCGGTAGCATTTACCAGGTATGAAGATCACGAAGCAGCCATATGTATTCAGTTACACGAACTCATAGAACGCGCATTAGCGGAAGGAGAAGATCCTGTACACCTTATTGAATCTTATTTAGAGACAGTATATACCGGAGGTAGAACAACAAACGAAATCGCCAACTTTTTAATGCAGAGTGATAAGATGACACTAGCGATGTGGACACTTAAAGAGAGCTGGACCAATTTAGATGAAACAATACCCGGAGATTCTCTAATGTATGGAGGTATGGAAAAGAAAGAAGCGATTCAGCTATATGCAGAAATTACTTTACGAACCTATCTGGAAGTATTAACGGGAGTGGAAAGCGTATGATCATAGGATGCAGCTTCACAACAAGTGGTTTTTAAAAGGTAGCGCAATGCCGCCACTTGCCCGAAGCTGTAGACATCAAAAAAAGTGAATATGGAAAAGAATATTGAAATAGTACAGCAGCAAGAGGAATTTACTCAAGATGCTTCACAAGTAGCAGCCTTAGCAGCCGAGGAGAGTGCATTAGTCCCTTATATCCCAAAATCCAATGCCCCTTTTAAAATGGATACGCTTATCCCCCGCAATATGGCATTTGAAGTGCAAAAGGCGTTAAACGGTATCGTAAAAGAAAAGGGAAATATTGATAACTATGTTAGAGATGGATTGAAATATGTGTCTAAAGCAACCTTATGGAAAGCACTTGCTGCAGAGCAAGTAGATGCTTTGGCATTGTATTTAAAACAATTTGAACGTGGGCAGGGAATCATCGTTGCAGACCAAACAGGAATTGGAAAAGGAAGACAAGCAGCAGCGGTAATCCGACACGCGGTTAAAAATGGGTACTTACCTATTTTCTTTACAAAAAAGCCTGATCTTTTTTCGGACATGTATCGGGATTTAAAGGCTATAGGTTTTTCTGACATTCATCCGTTTATAGTAAATACGGATACTAAAGGAAAAATCAAAGATGCTGATGGTAGTGTGGTATTCTCTCCACTATCTTCGGACGCCCAGCAAGCTTTACTCACTAGGGAAGATACGTTTGATATTGAAAGCCCTGAAGCTATAGCCTATCTGAAAAGAAATGCTATGGCTATGCCTGACCCGCAAGAAACCCCTAAGCTAACCATTAAAGAAAGTATTGACCATTTACCTACGGGATATGATATGGTCTTTTGTACGTATTCTCAGGTACAATCAGCACACCCATATAAAAGAGATTGGATTGAACAATTATGTATCAATGGTGTAGAAGGTAGTAAGAAGTATAAAAAAGTAGTGTTTATTCTTGATGAATCCCACATGGCAGGCGGTTATGATTCTATCATAGGGAGATGGATGCGTGGTGTTTTACTTCATGCCGAAGCCTGTTGTTTTTTAAGTGCCACGTTTGCGAAATATCCCGAAGTAATGCCCTTTTATGCTAAGAAAACAGCCATTATGGAAACAGGATTGAGTGATGGTAATTTTGTAAGTTCAATGGTCAGTGGTGGATTGGCGTTACAAGAAATTGTAGCATCCAACCTGGCAGAAAGTGGTCAACTCATCAGGCGACAACGCTCCAATGAGGGGATTACCATTGACTATATCGTATTAGACGAAGAACCCCAGCGCAGCAAACACCGTAAAAGTGTCAACCGTATTATAAAGTTGATGAACCGTGTGGTAGATTTTGAAGCCAATTATATCACTCCTGAATTAGATCTTATTCATCAACAGGCAAAGGCAATGGGAGAATTGGTAAAAAAGAAACCGAGGGCGTTAGGGGTGAAGTCAGCCCCTTTCTTTTCAAGAGTATTCAATATTGTGGATCAGATGCTTTTTGCCTTAAAAGTACAAGATGCAGCACGAATAACCCTTGAGTTATTAAAACAGGATAAAAAAGTAGTCATTGCTTTTAAGTCTACAATGGGGACTTTTCTTAAAGATCTGAATGTTTCAAGTGGTGATGTCATCCCTTTAGAGGAATTAGATTTCGTAAGAACAATGGTCAAAAGCCTGGATGGGGTCTTTAATTATAATTATACAAATATTGATGGTAGCAAAAGCAGGCAGAAACTTCGGTTAGAAGACCTATCAGACCATGCGCAAGCAGAATATTATGATATCAAAAGAGCGATGCTTTCGGAAAGTTCGGGACTTATGGTATCGCCCATAGATCAGTTGATCGATATTCTGACCCATACTAAAAAACCTGAATCCATAGGAGGGCATAACGGAGAGTATTTTAAAGTAGCAGAAGTTACAGGACGAAACCAAAAGGTTTATTTTGAGGGAGATGATGCTATTGTATCCTCTTTTCGTAGTGATGCAGAAAAGGCATTTCGATTGTTTAACAATGGAGATTATGATGTGCTGCTGATCAATCAAAGTGGTAGTACAGGTTTTTCAGCACACTCCTCAAAAGATTTTAATGACCAGAGACAACGACACATGATCATTCCACAATTTGAACTGGACGTAAATACGATGGTTCAAATTTTGGGGAGGGTGAATCGAACTTCTCAAGTGAATTTACCCGCATATTCATTTTTAACAAGTGACATTCCTATGGAGGTTCGTTTGATGACGATGATGAAAGCGAAGTTAAAATCACTGGATGCCAATACTACGGGATCTCAAAACACCAACGATGATACCCTAAAGAGTGAAGATTTTCTGAACAAATACGGGGACAAAGTAGCGTGGCAATGGGTGAACGAACATCAGGAATTGTTACCGCGATTGGGATATCCAACCTATCATAAAAAACATGATCGTAAAACGGGAAATAGTTATTATGACCGTAATGAGAGTAAAGAAGGAGCTATCCGCCAGTTGACAGGTCGTGCAGGCTTGTTATTAGTAAAAGACCAGGAGAAACTGTACAACGAGTTATTAGCGATGTACAATCAACAGATCATCTTGGAAAAGCAGGAAGGAACCTATGATTTAGAAACGGAGTTCCTACAATTGGATGCAGATGTTAAGAAACGGTTTTTGTTTCAGAAAGGAAACGGGGGAAACACTCCATTTGGAAAAGATACCATACGGGAACAGTCTATTGTCAATAATCTTAAACGACCGCTTACCAAAACTGAAATAGATAAACAGGTTGAAGAAGTTTTGGATGGTAAAACTCCAAAAGAAGTAAAGCAGGAGTTAATAGAGGGCATTGAAAAAGAATATCCAAAATTAATAGAGAAACGGAAAGAAAAGAAAATTGCTTCTATAGAGAAAACCCGTAAAGAATTATCTAATCTGCCGGATTCCGGCTCGGGTAAAGATGAGAAGGAGAATGATAAGATTGCCAATAAAAGAACAAAGCTTATTGAAATTATAGAAGAAGGAACGAATGATGTAGCTGACCTTGTGGGAAGATTGGAGCGTATAAGAACTATTATTGTTAGGGCAATGGGTGCTTTTGAGACAGGGGAATTAGTAAAAATTCCGAAAGTAGGTTCGATTACAGATCCTTCCTGGGGTGTTTTTCTTGGAATATCGATAGGTACAGCAACGGGGAATACATATACTTTGAGTAATATCCGTATGCGATTTGCGGTTGCCGATCAACGTAAAATACTAACATACTCTTTAGTTCCGGAACAACAAGCTTTTATTAATGGTATTTTTCAGGAAAGTAAAGATATTACAGAAGTAGAAAGAACAAATGTGCCGGGGCTCTGGAATGAACTCATTAAAAAAGCATCTTCCAAACGGGAAAGAAGGCAGATTCTTACAGAAAATATTGTAGCAGCTTCATATCAGATCGGCTCTAAGAATCGATTGATTAAGTACAATACCAATGCCGGAACGATCAAAAACGGTA
The DNA here is from genome assembly GCA_030427585.1 of Bacteroidia bacterium. Classification (GTDB taxonomy): domain Bacteria; phylum Bacteroidota; class Bacteroidia; order Flavobacteriales; family Flavobacteriaceae; genus Aquimarina. The sequence continues at coordinate 232,901 of JAUIBW010000002.1, read as the reverse complement.
TTTTGATGTCTTTTGATTTTGGTAAGGATGGGGGGCATTTGGCATTACTTCCTATATCCGAAGCCATAGGTGCGATAGCACAATTAGCATTAGATAACACCTTTTCAGATCATGCACAGGGGATTAGGTTCAAGCGTATAGGTAATAATTACTTTCAGGTTTTTATGAGTAAGAAGGAACATTATCGGTTAGGTATTGATCCAAAATTACGTCAGTTAATTCGGCGAGCTGAAGGGCAAAGTGAAGATGAACTTCCGGATTTTGTGCAAAATGCAGGCGATATGACGGGCGCATTATCCCTTAAAAACTTAGAAGGTTTTCTTAAGGTACTAGATACTCACGGAATTAAAGTCGAAGGAGAAGCCAAAGAATTAGAAGATTGGGAAATTGAAAATCGCACGGATTGGGATGCCAGAACTGTTAACCCCAGTGATAATTGGAAATATGAACTTGGTAGACCATACGGGCAAGGTAGTAATCCTTTATCCGGTTTTCTGGAATACGAAGAACCTACAGCTACCTATCCATTTGGTATAGTATCCTATGAACGGAAACTAACAGATAAGGAAAAATACTCTTTTTCCCTGATTCCTATATTCAAAAATGTAGCAGTTCCCTATTTGGCTTGGAAAATTAATACGCAAGACACCCCTATCTATAGAGAATTTCAGGAAATCATAAATCAGGCGCGTGAACTTCCCATTCACGAAGCTCAGGATGCACTCGGATATTTTATCACGAATAACCCACACGAGGATGGTAACCCTGAGTTTGTATTCGGGCGATATAGTCCGCAACAACTAGGATTGGCATGTTATGAAGATATGATTTCCGAGATTACCCCATTTGATGAAGTTTTAGACAAACTACGAATATATCATAAGCAATTAGCTTCATAAAGAATTGGACAATACAGCATCCTTAACAGTAAAACATATGAAAAAAAGAACATTCACCTTAGATATACCTGAAGTACAACAAATTCCAAGTTTTATGAAAATCCTTGATGACTTGAGTGTTGGTAATAATGTGTTTTTGGTAGGAAGTAAAGGCACGGGAAAATCAAGATTACAGGAACAGGTAAGCTACTCCTTTTTTGGTAGAAGAAGAAATGACAAAAAAGAGCTTCCTTTTGAGATTATCAACTGTAATCAATGGACATCACCTGTAGATATTATTGGAGGACAAACCCTGGAAGGGTACCAGGAAGGAGCATTATCAAAAGCTTGGGGAGAAGGTAAGATTTTGTTATTGGATGAATTACCAAAACTAGATCCCAATACAGCAGGACTGTTAAATTATGCGCTAGCCAAAACTGCCGATACCGATGCAGTTATTTTAAATGGTCAGAAAAAACCAATTCGTAAGCATCCGGACTTTGGATGCATTGCTTCAGGAAACACATTAGGGAAAGCGATTAGCCATTCTTATGTAGGTAATAACAAACAAGATGCTTCCCTGTTAGACCGATTTAGCGGAAGTATTTACGAGATTGGCTTTAATGAAGCCTTAGAGCGACAAGTGGTATATCCTGCGGTGGTAACTATTTGTATAAATATTCGTAATTCCATTTTGGCGTATGAGGGAGAGGGAACGATGGAACAGGATACCGAGGATATTATGACGCTTAGAACAATGGTGAATATGCAACGGATTTATGAATTGGAGATGATACGTGAGATGGGTATTAAAGATGCTGATGGTAGGATTCACCAAACTGTTACTAATGGGAAAACTTTAAAAGATTGTTTAGAAAGTTTCTTTTGGACCATGAGTAGTGAAAAAGCAGCCCGTATCAAGGATGAAGTGGGTTATGAAAACTTTATCAATAATTACAAAGGGTCGGTTTGGAAAGAAGAGTTTATACAGGAATATAAGCGCAGAAAATAATCTTTATGACAGATCCACGGATACATACCATACATAGTAAAGAAAGATATGCCATCATCTACAGTATGTTTGATAGCGTACTATCCTTTCATGCCTTTGTGGATGCTCAAATACCCAAATTAAATCAACACAATTTAAAAGCTTTCCAGGGTATTAATGATTGGGTGTCCTGGCATATTAGAGCAAATTCCAACATGTATGGTGTTCCGCTTCCAAACAATGTTGAAGAATTAAATAATCATAAGACGTTTAAGGGGATGCACCTGCTAAAACAAATTCAGCCTAAGATTAAATCCAGGTTGCATTCTTTCCTGAATATGGGTGATTCAAAAACGATAGCTAAACCAAAACTCACTTTTAATGATAAGGGAGTCGGTATCTTCTCATTTGATATGGCATCCATAGGTTTGTTCCGCAGGATTCCCGTAGTAGGAAGAAAAGAAAGTCCTTTACAGCAAACTATAGGGAAACTGAAGATCGCCTTGCAAGTTGGAAATATTGGGAGTTCTGCCAAAAAAGTGTTTGCCCATTTTGAACAAAAAAAGGGAACCTATCCGGCATTAGAAGTGTATGTAACCGCAGGAGGAAATGCAAAAATTGAGGGAGATGCCCTGATGTATGTTGGGATTGCTTGTAGCGAGCTGGTAGATTATATGGAAGCCAGAGGAATCCCTGTTGCTATTAATGTAGTCATAGCAACATCATTTGATACCCAAATCATAGCTGGGATAGTACGATTAAAGCACTTTGAGGACCGACTGGATAAAAATCAATTGTTATTACTGACAAGTGACCCAAGATACTATAGATACAGAGGGTTTAAGGCATTGGTATCATTAGGGGATTATTTTGGTATTGACTTACCAGTAGGGTTAGGAACAAACTTTAAAGGCATGGATAGGCACATTGTTGATACGGTTACAGATGGTCGAGGTGTGTCTTTTGGTCAAAGCTATTCCATAGAAGAAGCAGTAAAGGAAATTATGAGCATCATCGCATCATACAAAGCAAACTTAAATGACAAATCATAAGATGAGAAATGATACCAAAGAAATACTGGAAAAGAAGATAGTTGAAAGGATTATGAATAGAGCTATCGAAATCAATGATAGCTGTAAGGAACATTGTCGGGAGTTTAAGATCATGAAATCCACGAAGCATAAAAATACGCTTATCCTACGATGGCTGACTATCGATGTTAGTGATGTAGAGCGTCTTTTTCAATGCTATCGATATGAGTGTTTTGATTTGGATGGCAAACCGCAATACTGCTCCATTCATTATTCAAACCAAGAAGAAGCCAACGATTTTTTTAATGGGTTAGAACCCCTATATGCACAAGAATATGCAGTAGACCATAAATCAAAATAAGTTATGTACAGAGTCAAAGATATTACACCGGAAGAATTGAAAAATATACAAATTCCTGACCAGGAAATGATTGAACGCTATTACGATAGTAAACTAAACCTTTTAGAAACGTATCAACTGATTAAGGAACGTACAGAAGGTTTTACAAAAGATGATCCGGTAGCCAGGGAAGCAGACAAATTATTGTATTGGGTAGTATATCCGGAAAAAAGGGAAAAAGCAACGCCAATGGTAAATGATCAATCTTTTGAACTCTATACAATGAGTGATGGATTTACGTGGAGAATACTATCCATTGACGAAGCCAAAAATCGATTTAAGACGAATAAAGAGGTTTTTGGGATTAATCGAAATGAAGAAACCGAACATTTAATAACAGCAGAAAAGGATTTTGAAGTTTGGGATGAATTTGCAATAGAGCATACTCCAAATATAGAAGGTCAAGGGATTAAGAAAAACGATATTTCTAAAATAAAATCTATTGAAGAAATGAAATTAAAGGAGAAGGAACGAGTACGCAAACTTGCACTTCTTGAACTGGAATTGGAGTTAGAAATGGAATCTAAAAAGAGAACAGCATAATAATAATAATAAACTAAAAAGATGGCAACGATAGAAAAGATACTAAAAATAGACCTCACTAAAATTGATAATGAAAAGGTAAGATCATTTGCAGAAGAACTTATTCAGGATTACAAGGAAATGGAGGATAAAGAAAAGGCAGCAGAAATTATACAAGAAAGTGTTGATAAGGTGTATGCCCTTGTCAGTAAATATTCCCCTGAAGCTTTGTCTTCAGAGCAGGAAAATCCTTGTGATGATGTAACCGAAAAAAAAGGGAAAGGCAAGAAAAAAGTCCCAAAAAAGAAGAGGGTAACTACTAAAAAGAAACCTGTCGAAAATACTAAAAGTGAAAAAAAGAACACTTCAAACACTAAGCCGGAGCAAAAAGCTACCAAGGCAGAATTAAATGAATTAGAAGAAGAAGTAAAGATATGTAGGGTGAAAATGAAAATGTATCGAGAGGAAAAACGAAAGTTAGAAGGGCCAAAACCTAAACCCACTCGATATGCCAAGATTAAAGGACATTTTATTTCCCTTGGAAACCTGATACCAAAAGGGTTAAAAGATGATCTGAAAGCACAAAAAGAAGCAAATAGGCTTTTAAGAAACACGCATCGTTCCTTGTTAAAAATTTATAAAATGAATGCTATTAAAGGGCAAAAGGATAATAAGGAACTACAGGAACGATATGAGAAAATCGAAGAAAAACTAGAAAAATAACAAAACACTAAAAACGAAAAGAATGAAAGTAGATAAAACAGTAGTCATTATAACGGGTGTAGGATTGGCCATAGGTTTTGCGGAAGCTCTGGTGTATTACAACCTTGGTACGAATGCCAATAGTAAAAAATTCAAGTTTGGTGTGCCAAAAGGTAAAGAGTTAGCTAAAAATATGGCGGTTGTCCTGGCTACTTCTGCTTTAACTGCATTGATTTCATATCAGATAGAAAAATCATTGGAAGCAAAATCGGCAGCAGTAGTTCCTGCTTAATTATCAATAACATTTTAAAATTATAAAGATGAAAGAAGTAAAATTTAGTGTTTTCCTGGAAGAAAATCAGATCAGGAAAACAGACCTTCCCAAGCCTTTAGTAGAAAAGATTGACATATTCTGGAAACTTCATAAACTTTTGGATGCTATACAGGATTCAGACCGAGATGATTTGCTGGAGCAATTGGAGCAATTGGACTATGAAATTCTTGGAGAGATTGAGGAGGAGTACGAAGATCAGTTAGAGAATAATGACCGATTGGAGGAACTTAAGAACTCCCCTTTGGTTAGAGCATCTATCAAAAAGACAGCCAAAACAAAGCTGCGTAGCGATGAAGGAATATTACAGGAATTGGTCAAGATGAAAAGAACCAAAAATATCAGGAGGTCAAAATTGGTTGCTATGGGAATGAAAACCAAGATCGACGGAGACACCATAGTCGGTAAGTATCTGCTTAAAAGAACCTCTTTTTTTTATTACCGATATGATATTATTCCAAGAGGGAAATAAATAAAGATACATGGAAGGAGAATTCAGACATATAAAATTTATGGAGGATCATAATCTGACCATAGATGATTTACCTAATCATATCAAGTATCAGGTTGCGGGTTTTAATGGATATTATGCAGCATATGATGATATCTCTTTTGAAGACAGCAAGGAAGCGGGTACTGTAAAGAAGGAACTTAAGGAACTTGATTGGCAGATTTTACAAGAACTTGAAGAAGAGTTCGATGAGCTTTTAGAGATTCCGGAAATTAATGTAGGTAAGAAGGTTTCGAAAGAGGTATTAGGTAATGAGGAGTTATTACTAGATGAGTTGGTAAAAAGGGGAAGAACCAGCCATATCGGTAGGTCAGAATTGAGAGATATGGGAATGGAAACCAGAATTAGGAATGCTACTGTAATAGGTAAATACATTTTAAAGAAAGAATCTATGTTTTATCACAGGTACAGTATCATTCCATTAAAAGAAGAATAACAAACAATAGAAATTACATCATTGAAAGGATATGGAAAAGGTAACAAGAAAAGAATATTCAGATTTACAAAATGGTATTGATACACTGGTGGGCAAGTTCGGCATGTCAAAAGCCATAAGTATCATACGGCAATTATCAGGAACTATGGTTATTAGTACGGATAAAAAGCAGCACCTCCAGTTGATTACTGCTTTTGTAGTTTCTGAAGCCTTTAAGGTGTTTGGAGTAACGAATAAAGAGGTAGATGGTAAGCTGACTAGAGAGTTTAAGGAAGCTCGTATGGCAGGTTATCATCTGTTGAGTCAGTATACCCGCTTAAGTTATAAGGAAATAGGGGAACATTTCGATCAGGGGAAATTTGGAGCGTACTATCATGTTAAAAAGTGTAAAGAAACCCTGTCCATTCCCCGATTTAATAAATCCTTTGCGGGTAAGTATGAGACATTAGAAGAAAACCTTCTTCAGTTTATAGCAAAGATAGATTAAGAGGATATGAATAAAGCGGTAGAAAAAGAAGTGGTTGATGTATTGAAGAATCCTAATGACATAGGGTTTGAGCATATACAGGATGAAAAGCTGAGCCCTTTAAATCAGGCAGTCATTGAAAAAGAGATAACAGGTGTACCAAAATCTAATGACTGGAATATATGGAAACTACAAGGGCAACAGCAACGAAATGATCGTGGGGCTGAACATCAAAAACCAAAAAAAGAAATGGAGCGAGAAAACTTTGATATAAGGGATGATAGACCATTGGATGCCCCGGAACAACAAATAGGAGAAGAAAGCGTAGAAGATTCAACTGTAGAGGATCAGGGTTCAGCTGTAAATGATGATGGAGAGAAGGAAGAATTCGAGTTACCAACGGCTGCTGCCAAACAAGCAGCAGATAGTATTTTTGGAACGGTTAACAATCTGATTGATTTAGGAGGGGGCTATTTTGTCAAGATTAAAAAGCATAAAGAGTTTTATGATTTTGAAGAAATAGTAGAACTCATTGATGTTCAGAATGAGAAGAATGTAAAGCGGATAAAGCTGGATAAGGAAGATAAAGCAATGATAAAACCATTGCTGGTCCAGATCCTAAAAAGAAAAGCAAAAAAGCTTACCCCGGAGAGACAACTAATGGCTGTTGTATTATCCATTCTATTTAAGAAGGGTCGCGTAATCATGGAAATCAAAGCAGAGAATGATCTTTTAGTAGAGCGTATTTTGGATATCGTAAGGGAGGAAAAAGGATATTCAGATCAGGACTTAGAACCTGGCGATGATGAAAGGGACATACTTGATGCAGCTTATGAGGAAATCAATGGAAAACCGGAACCTAAGAAAGAAGAAGTACCCATTAACGAGAAGGAAGTAGAAGATCCTGTAATTGTTGAATCAGCATATGATGAAGAACCAAGAATGGAAAGCACAATTATCGAAGTGGCAGAAGATAGTACAAAATGATGGTGGCATGACAACCCAATCAAAAGCAAGGAAAAGATCTACAAGAGGGAGGAAGCCAATTGTATACAGCAATGAAGATTTGGAACGAGATCCTTTTGTGATGTTGATCATTGGTGAAATGGGTGTAGGTAAAACCTTCCGTACCAATCAGGAAATCAAACTATATATGAGGGATAACCCGGCAACAGGTAAAAAAGGTAGAAAAGTCTTGGCATTTGATACGAACGGGCACGATTACCCAACGTTTCGTACCGTTAGTCCCAACTATATAAAAGCTTTGACCAAAGTGGCACCCAGAAGAATCCTTCCATTTAAACAAGGAGGTAAAGCTATGAGTAATATCGAAAAGCGTGAGGTAGCCGAAAAAATTGTAAATCATTTTAAAAATGGACTTGTAGTTTTGGATGATACAGATAGCTATATGTCAGGTGCAAAAGGTCAGTCTTTAATAGGAGCTTTAACAACGGTAAGGCATAAAGGGATAGATATTTTGTTTTCTCATCAATCGTTGGGTAAAGTAACTACCACACAATTTCAGGCTTGTACATTCATAAGATTGCACCATCAGGTTGATCCGGTCACAAAATACAAGGAACGAATCCCAAACTATCCGATTGTAAGAATAGCCCAATTGATTGTTAATGAGCAGTATGATTTATGCTCCAAAGCAATGGATGAAGGAAAGTTTGAAACAGAATCAGCTTATAAAAAACAACGTAGTTTTTTTGTGTATATCGATATGCGTAGACGAAAAGTAAGCGGGTGCACAAGAGCTGCCTATATCCGGGCCTGCAAACGATTTATTGATCAGGAAGAAAAATCAACCATACGGATGATGCTCAATGAACGGGATTTTTATGACAAACCCATTTATCCAAACAGAAATGCAGCTATTATTAAGCTGATTTCCGATTATTTGCGCTATCACGATAACAAACTGGCCAGCCCATTATAAAAGAAAAACCTATGGAGCATACTATAATTTCGCTAGGAGCTGGAACACAGTCCACAGATCTTCTATTACGTGGACTTAGGGGGGAATTTGGGGAAGTGCCTTCCCACGCCATTTTTGCCGATACAGGTAATGAACCCAAAGGAGTATATAACTACTTGGAATGGTTACGAAAGTTTGTAGATAAAGAGTACCATTTTACAATTGATGTGGTTTCTGCCGGAAATATGTATCAGGATGCTCTGGCGTATCTGGAGGGTACTCGAAAACGATATGCAGGAATACCCTATTATACGCTAAATCCAAAAACAGGAAAGAAAGGTATTTTAAGACGGCAATGTACCGGGGAGTATAAAATACGACCTGTCAGAAGGCATATTCGTAAGCTATTGCCCAAAGTCAAAAAGATATCGTTATGGCTGGGAATCAGCTATGATGAAATGCAACGCATGAAACAGGCCAATGTACAATGGATTACCCACCGTTTTCCTTTGATTGAAAAGAGGATCAAAAGAATTGATTGTATTGATAATTTTAAGGAATATGGACTTCCTGTACCCATTCGTTCCAGTTGTGTGGTATGCCCATATCATTCGGATAAGTACTGGCTTTGGATATATGAAAACGAAAAGGAAAGCTTCGAAGCTGCTGTACAGCTGGACGAAAAAATCAGGAATTATCTGGGAATTCGAGATATGTGTTTTATTCATAGTTCTTGCAGATCGCTGAAAGAAATAATTATAGATATCAAAAAGGGTAAAGAGTTAGCATCCAAACAATTGAATATGTTTCCGGAATTGATCGAAGAATGTTCGGGGAACTGTGGTATATAAAATGAATATAAATAACTTAAAATAAGTAGTATGAAAGTAGATTTTAATTTGACTAACGATGAGAGTGACAAACAAATTAGTGTTTTTTTATTTGAAATTCTAGGTAATAGGTATCAGGTGGCACATACAGATGCGAGCTATTACCATCAGGCTGATCCTGAAAATTTGGTAATTAATAATACCCTTTATCAACTCATGCCAATCAACGCAGCCGATCCTTTTTTCAATTGGTATTGTTATGTTAGAAGAGAACATCAATACTATGCAAATAGAACCGAATGTTTACAAAATTTTATTAAATATTATGTTCGATGGATTTCCAAAGGTAAACCAGACTGGAAAAGAGAAATGGCAGAAGAAGCAGGAGTAATTCCAGAAATATAATATAGAATCACTTGTGTGGTTGCAAACAAAAGGCTTCTAAGAGATGATTCTCGGAAGCCTTTTGTTGTTTATCAAATTAAGTGATGCCTATTGTAATTCTTTCTTTTATATGTGATATTTTTAATATCTTCTATAGATAATAGACTTTTAAAATGGATAAAGAGAAAGAACCGACATACGAAGAATTAAAAAAAAGAATAATGCATTAAAGTTAGAACGGGATAGGAAAAAGAAGTATGATAGGTTTAAGCGAAAAACAACCTTTTGTTGGGGAAAACTTTTTTTGGGTATTTCACTGGCAAAGGCTTGAAAGATTCAGTAGAACTAGGAACTGATGAATATAACAGAACCAGCAAGATTTCACCTGAAAATCTATCAAATATTATATGGCGCGTAATAAGAATTACTTTATTTAGTGCTTTAATCACATTACTTCGTAAGCATTCAGCAAACCACATATATATACTTTCTATTTAGCTTTTTAGTATGTAAAAAGAAGATATCGGGAGATGAATTCTATTTTAAAGAACCGGAGAAAAAATTCTTTGAGTTTAAGAGAGTATGGCTAAAAGCATAGTGTCAATTATGGTATTTTAAGATTCTGGATTTGCTACCTTATAATTATGTATTTTAAGATTTTTGTCGATTGATTTATCTTAATATTAGATATTGTTTTATGAGGAAATGAATAAGTAATTTATATATTTACAAATAATTTTACTATTTTACATACGGAATGTTTTCTATGAGTTTAATTTTGAAGCTATGTTGTTAAGCAAGAAAAAATCTTTAGATAATCTTAATGCCTTAGATGAGGCATATGAGATGATGGTGAAGATGTTTTATGATTATGCTCAAAAAATGGATTTGTCTGAGACCGATACTCAGGAAATAAAAGACATGATTGATGAAGTTTATATGGAAAAGAAGAGGGAATATTTCTATGAAGACAAGATCGGGGCGATTAATGATAAGATTAAAAAAATTACTTCTATTTTAGATACTTCTTCTGAGAAAAAAAAACAGAATCGAAATTTTTTGTACTACAAGAATAAATCCCACTCCGTGAGCTATGAGTGATAAATCATCACAATTTAATCAAGAATTAAGCAATACTGAAGGTACCGAAACAGGTCAAGAGACAAAGCAAAAAGCCAAGGAGTTTTTGACAGAAATGGAAATGATGATGTCTTGGCAAAAAGGTCATCAATCGAATCCGGATTTAGCTAGCTTAAGTGAGAAGCAGAAAGATAAGCTGATTGATTCTGTATTAGTTAATGAGCAAAATCATTTTGAATACAGTAAAAAAAGGTTAGAGGCAGAAGAGAGAGTTGAACTTAAAAGAATTGAAGCTACCACAGTTAATCAGAAAACTAAAAGGTATGTTTTGCTTGGCGGATTGTTTTTTATTGCAATTTTATCCGTATTAATATTGATTTTCCGAGATGAATATTTTGTTAGTTGGTTAACTTTTCTGACAGGAATCTTGGGTGGTATTGGAATTAGTAAATCTGGATTGCTTAGTAATCAAAATGTAAAAAGCAATTCATTTTCTTCAGATGATGATAAGCAGGAAGATTAATTCATCTTTCTATTAAGCAAAATCAAAATATGACTATACATTTACCAGTCTAAATCTTTGGTTATAAGGAAGGTATTTTCCGTAGTTATTCACTTTTTTTAAATTTTGTTATTTTAAATGACGACACTATATTCCTCTTCTTTACTATTAAGAAAATCCATTTTGTATAAGAGTTATAAAAGGTCCTTACTGTAATGTGTGTAAGATAGATTTTATATTTTTATTTAATTACGCTAATGCCATATAAAAAATATGGTTAAAAATCACTATATTGTCATAATAAATGATAGTTTTTTTACGGCTATACCGTATGATCATTTTTAAGGGAAATATTTTGTTAAAATTATATCTATTTATTTGATTTATTGAGGTTTAATTATTTAAATTTACGAACTCTTTTACCGTATTTTAAAAATTAAAACCAACTTAATAATGAAAAAGATAGTATTGAATTTCGCCTTATTGGTAATGATCATAATAGGACTTATTAGCTGTGAAGCTAATAATGTAGAACAAGAAAATCATACCCCAGAAAATTATGATCAAGAATATTTGGCTACTGATAAAGATCAAACTCGCCCACTTGGGAGTTCTTCCGACGAAGACGAAGACGAAGAATATTATTATTAAAAAATATTTTGTAATTCTTTTTATTTCTTTTGGAGTGTTTGCTTCACTCTCACAAGCTTTGGTGGATGATAACCCTGAAGAGGTTGTTATAGCTAGGAAAGAATTCAGAAAATATCATGATTTACAAAATGAAAACAGAAGTGATGCTATCCTTTTATTAAAGGAAATGGCAAATAACCCTAATGCGATTACTCAAGATAAGATAGATAGGGCTCTAGATCTGGTTGAAGAACATGATTTTAATGAAAGAAAATCGTCTGAGTTACATACAGATCTAAAAAATCTTAAAGCTTTTTATGAAGTAAGAGGCTTTGAGTCTTTAAATGCTTTTTTAAATGGTATTGGTCTGCCGATCTTTATTTTAATGATTGGATTTATTTTTATTATTCTATATATTAATAAGGAAACTATTAACTGGAATAGAATGACCAAAAGTTTTCTACCAGCATCGTTACTATGTTTTATCATTTCTTTTGTGTATTTATTATGGGCGATTAGTCCGGACACAGATATTGATCACATATTCTATATTGCTGGTTTAGTTGCTGTTTCAATTGTAGGTGCCTTTTTTGTGAAAATAGTGGTTGTCAATTTATTTAGAGTCAGTTATGAAGGATTTAACCTTAAAGAAGGGATAAGGAATATATTTGATATGCATATAAAAAGAAAAACAAATGTATTTCCCAACGAAAAAATGAAATGAATTTAATTTCTTTTGTTATCTCATGAAGAAGGCAAACATCTTCTAACTTTGACTTGAATGCTGATAGATATTTACTCACGTTCATATCTTTTTCTGATTATGTTTGTTTCCGGTCTCTTTTACTTTTCTAAGGATCATTTTTACTCTAATTATATTTGTAGAGTTTCTTCCCTTTTTTGTTTCCATTACTGATAGTTTATATAAAGTAATGATAGATAAGCACGATATATTGAGTTAAAGTTGATTCTGATTGATCTTCAAAAATGATTAAGGATGAGAATAAGATATAATTTTAATATACTACACTAAAACTATTGATTGTTATTTAGTATTATATTATAAGTTACACCGCATATCAATTATAATTTCATAAAAATAAAATTAGGGGATTTTTCATATTTGAAATATCTTTATGCGTAGAAAGTCAAACGTTACATAAAACCTGTATTTCCTTTAATTTTTTAACTTCAATTATTGCCAACTTATGATTGATATTATTTCCACCAGGGGTATTTCTTATTTTATAGAGAGAGTTATAGATGAGGCTCAAATAGAGATCATTTTATTGACCCCATACTTGAGTATTTCTGAAGGATTATTGGAACGCCTTGAAAGAGCTGATCAAAAAAAGATATCCATTACGTTAGTGTACGGCAAATCCGAATTAAAACTTTCTGAAAAATGTAAGTTAGACTCCTTAGTAAATTGTAGATTACTTTATAAAGAAGGGTTACATGCCAAAGCTTACTTAAATGAAAATATGGGGATACTAACCTCTATGAACCTTTATGAATATTCAGAAATTAAGAATAATGAACTAGGGGTAATATTCAGTAAAGAAGGGGAGAATGAAAAATTATATCAAAAATTGAGTGATGAAGTCAACCTGATCCTTCATAACTCTGAAATAAAAAAGGATTTTTCAATACAGGAGGAAAAACAACTTAATCTTGAAATGGACAATGGTAGTCCATCTACAATGTTAAGACAATTTCTGGAAACTGAAGAAATTACGGAACTTCTTCAATTTCCGATACCAGGAATAAGACTTACCAAAAAATATGGATTTGCTAGTTTCGAGTTTGATATGGAACCAAATGCAATTTTGAAAAAATGCAAGGAAGATTTACATCCTCTTTTTGAAGAAAAACTTGATACATACAGGATTTATTGGAAGGATCATAATTTTGACATTTATTTATATAATGGTCTTAATGTTAGTTTTGCTTCTGAAGAATTGGAAATCGAATATCACATACGAGGTATAGAACATATTGCAGAAAATCTTCATACCTATATCCTTAATTCATTTATTTCTTAATGATTCATAAACATATATTGTACTTTTTATCATAGTTCTTTCTTACTATATTCTTTTCAAATACAATAAAAAAATAGTATCAATAGAATATCCAGGTTGATCAAATACCTGAAATTATCAGAGATTTTAGAGAAGTATGTATCAATAATACATATATCAAGTTATGGGAAACTCCAGACTATGAAACAAAGCAAAGTATTGTGTACTGGGTTATAGATTTTAAGAAATGAGATACCCAATTAAATTAAGATCCAAGCCTGTTTGGATTTTACGATATTATCTATCCACAGCTATTTTATTTAAGTCAATTTCTTCAAAGACAAATGGAATTGTACTAATCCAGTTTTTTCCGTATTTAATTCGCTCTTCCCCTGCCTTTTTTTCTTTATATGCTGTAATAAGATCAGTTAATTCGTTGGGGGATTTTACATCAAAAATACCTTTAACTTTTTCAAAATGCCTTAAGGAATTCATTCTTTGAAAAAAATCAAAACCTGTATTACCTTTATAGATATGAGTATGAGGAAACCAGGAATCACGAATATCTCCATTTGAATATAACTCTCCTATATAATGACATAAAGTATCAGCAAAAACAAACTCATTTTTTCTAACTTCTTTGGATAAATTGCTAATCATAAAAGAACCCATACCTGTAGATTTGTTATGTCTCTTAGTATAATATTCTTCAAAAAAATAGGAATATGTATATAAATGGGTATATCTGAGGGTCTGAGATGTACCCCTCCGCTCATCATTGAACAAATATTTCGAGTGTAGTAAGTTTTCTATGAGTTTATAATTTTTATTTTTATAACAGATACATATGGTATAAATAAAAAGCTCATGGAATATAATCATAAAGCTTTCGTAGGTTTCTGCATTCCAGCTATTTCTATCAGGATTTTTTGGTCTGCTATAAATCGGTTTTTTCTCAAAAAACTCTATTAATAAGTCAATATCAATTTTAAGTTCAGGTTTAGTAATTAATTTTAAAAACAGAATAAAATCTTCTCTTATTTCTTTGTAGGATCTTAAATTAGCTACCATATCATCACCAAAAGTCATTGGATCATGACTTTTGCTCATCAGTTCAAATTCCCATAAATTTTCTAAAAAAGCCTCAAAAAATTCTCTGGCATAACTATTTACCTTTTCCGGGTATTTCAGTAATTGATTTTGAACAGTCCTTAATAAAGAATTGGTTTTATTATTGTTTACATTAGATTCTGTTATATATGTAGGAACTGTAGTTCCTATTTGTGGTTTGGCGTATGATGGAGCTTCTAAGATATTTCTCAACAATTCTTCATAACTATCTTCAAAAAATTCTTCACTGGAAAAATCAATATACTTTCTTGAAGATAGGAAAACCGGAAGGTGTGCGTTGTTGTCTTCATCTCTTTCTCGTACTATGGGGATGAACTTCTCTTGATTTTGATTACCATAAATTTCCGGGGTAATAATTTGGGTTTCGGTTCCTACCCCTCCTTTTCTTTCATCGGACTTAATTTTGTAATTCTGATCGCATATGATCAACACCCTGAATATTTCATCTGATTTTACCATGGATTCCATAAAAGAGAAGATATCATGTCCATCTTTTAAACTCCATTTGTCAAGCTCTACATCAACAGTATCGCTCATTAATCTTTTTGCTAAATATAATACCCAATCCTGATGTTCTTTTGTTCCCCAACTATAAGATATAAAGACTTTCTTATTCATTATGTTTATTAAAATTTATGAGATTATGTTTTTTAAAATTTAAAGGCCAACCCTCTAATTAAATTAAATTAAATATTAAAATTGTTTGTGATATTAGACCCAGGATAAAAACCACAAAAAGAACAAGGATTACTACATGGTAAATAATACCAGAAAAATGATCAATAATCCAGGGAATAAGTATGGATAGTAAAATACAGGTTATAGTGATTATCGTATGAACCGTAACCATTCCCGGGTGCAATGATATTCCTAATTTGCCATTTCCCCAATATAGAAACCCAATGAGTCCCATTATACCGGTTAGAAATATAAAGATGAATGAACTAGGGATCACATAATACGTGTCGTGAACATTTATGTCCACTGTGGAATCACCCCAATAATATTGTATACCCAGAATAAAGATTAATAATCCGGCAGACCAAAATAGTAGCATAGCTTTATTTAGTGTCATAAATATATTGGTTTGTTTTGATTGAATTTTTAATATACTTATCTTGGGTTTAGGCTATGTCAGCGAGGGAACTATTTTCTTCAGAAAGGTCAATCGTTTTAGATTTGATTATTTGTTTATTCATGACAATATGATCAAATTTCTTAATAAGGTTTACATTAAATAACTCTCCCATGAAAAATAAAACTGAGCCAGAAATCATAAAAACTATTCCAAGAAGGATATCGAAGGACTCTATGTTAAATGAACCTTGTTTTTTGATAAGCCAATAAACTAAGAAAAATAAACTGATCATAAAACATGAAAACCAAATGAACCCACGTACATAGAACATAGCTTTAGCCCTAAATGTTCCTACTTCTTTTAGACTATTTAAGTTCCATAAGTACTCCTTTATTTTGAGGATTTCATGCCATTCCATTTCATCTTTAATATCAAGATACAATTGTCGCAATTTTTTGTTTTTAGGATTCAATTGTAGACCTGTTCCTAAATGAAAAGTTGTTTTTTCAACTTCAGATTCTAAGAAATTTATAAAATCCTGATCATTCTGGTTACAATTGTTTTTGGCCATAAGTAAGGATTCCAGTTTTTTTTTAGGATTTGGAAACAATACTATTACTTTGTCACGGTATTTTATTAAGGCGAAAACTAGAAATATGGCAGTTATAAAAGGATAGTTTATAAAAAAATCAAAATCAGGCATGTAAATATTTATTTAAGTTGGGTTTTATAGAATAGTACATATATACTACTTTATGAGTAATATAACTATTAAAATTGTTACAATTTTATTTGATAATTGAACCAAAGGTTATACAATTAGTAGTTTATTATACAAGTGCCATTAGGATACTATCCGAGTTTCTAATCATCACTTATAATCTGTGAATTGCTAATTCTTTTTTTCTAAACCTTGTTCTAAACATGCTTAGGAATGCATAAAACCATCAACTTTATATATCTAGGACTACTTGATCAAAATATTCAAAGGACTTGAGTACATTCTTGTCAACATAACCATTAGGTAATTGATTGTTAACCACAATTTTCATCAGATTAAACCTGTCCCTGTCAAAATTATGTTTTTCATTCATCTCCTCTAAATCCCAAAACTCATCATATTCTTTATCCACAATCCTAAAGTCTGTTAGAGGAAAATTCTTTATCAACGTTTCCAGGAACATATAAAAACCATTCCGCATATCATAAGCATCACTATATACATATACTTTGGAGAAATCAGAATATGGTCTATACAAGTTTAGTTTTAGAGTTACTCCTTTTATATAGTCCGCTACTTTTGCTGATGTTCCATGAAATTCCGGATTATCTTCATCCTCTTCCTCCCCATAATAAGAAGCTTCTAACTTGTGCTCTTTTGGGCATAAGTTTTCAAAATCTGACAACAAATATTCACATTCTTCATCTGTTATGTCATGAACGAAATCCCCTCTCTCTTTTCTAACATAGTATTCTACTTTTCCCATTCCTATTGGTGAAGAAGAATCATATAAAGCTCTTATTAAAAGTTTTTTGTCTAAGTTGGTTACATCTAGTATCATTTTTGAGTGCTTATTTTAAATCTTTATCCGTAGAACAATATACTTTCTATAAAATTTAATCTTTTATACACTTTAGATTGAGGAGTAAAAAAAGAATTGTATTTCCTTAACTCAGAAGCTAATGAAGAAAGGCTATTTACTAACATGGAATATTCATTTGATTTTTCACTAAAGTATACTCCTAGGTAATAACCTTCGTCTACCTTATTTTTTATAAAATGGACGTGATATGGATTTTCTCTTAAATTGATATGATCTTCCAGGTGTCGATCATAAAACAGTTTTCTATCGTAGTATTCTGCCATAATACGTATATGGTTTATACTATGACAAGTCTGATTCCATAACAAATATATCTTCTTCCTTATTTCCCCAATCTACGTTAATCAAATAATCAAAGTTTCCGTGTGCAAAAGGAGTGTCTATATAATCTCTTGGAAAATCCCATTTTCGATGTAAAATAATTGCATTATACCTTTTGTTATTTTTTGTGTATATTACTTTTTGTCCTTTTTCGAATTTCATATTAGTACTTTGAATAATTTTGAACAACAAGCTTGCTTTAAAAGATCATTATTCTTTTTTTAAATTACTTGAGTCTTTTGGATTTATTTTTTCTTATATAACATTTAAAAACAAGCCTAATATCCATAGTGGGATAATAATGCATAAATCCCATCACTCAAAATCATATGCAATACCAGGTCTTTCAACTTTTAATTAATAATATACTGATTATATAAGGCAAGAAACCTACTAATTAAAAATGCATCCAGTAGAGAACCAAACAAAGAAATTCTCCATTTGTTGTTTTTGCATTTTTTCCAAAAAAAAACAAGTTTCAAGATATACAAACATACTAATATTTCCCTTAAATTATTCTCGGTATCCGTAAAAATAATCTTCTGTGAGTTATATGAAATGATTAAAAAGTTAGCTATTATTTAAGTGCCTTGAACTAGTGTTTGTGATAAAGAATAAATGAGAGATAGATCTATAAGTTACATACAGTTGTCATTTAGAAGGGCAATTATACACCTCCCAAGTTTTTGTTTCCGGTTCATATTCGTAGTATACAGGTTTTTCTTGAAACCTGTTTGGGGAATACCCAAAAGCTTTATATTTCTGAATAAGACCCCAGAGAATGCTATAGATTTCATCTGTTTTTACCTTTGTCTCGGGAACATCATTTAGAAAATATATTCCAGCAGCAAGCTTGGCTTTACCTTTTTCATTTTCAATCCTTATTTCCCCTTTATCCATAGCATAACCAAAGTATTTCTCAAATACCTTTTTTGTAATAACAAGATGCTGCTGAAGTAAAATACGTCTCATATCGACAATGCCTATGATAAAAATAGTCGAATTAATTTAAAAAATAATAAGGCTTGAAAAGGCAAACTATAGTACAAAAGGGATTCTTATTTGTATATTCAGGTTTTTCAAGAAAAAAGTTTTACTACACCATTGCATTAGGGGCATCCCACCAATTACTCATTTCTCATTTTTTAGCAAACGCGTAGCAAAAAAGTTGCGTGTTTTTCCCAAAATACCTTCAGAATTTAGCGGTCAGAGGTTTAGAGACCCACGCCAATTAGTCACATAAAAAATAAGGAAATGGCAAATGAAAAAGATTTGGACTACGGAGCTATAGGAGCAGTACTCGTAGTATCAGCAATAGCTTTTACAGCACTAGGAACATTTTATTTAGGTCCAAAATGGGTTGAGAAAAAGCAAAAAAAACTAGCAGCAGCTAAAAAGCCACAAATGGTCAGTAAAAAAGCATAATCCTTTAGAGAGGATCGCAGAGCGATTTTAGTTATGACAATTGAAAGGATTTGAGGTATTGAACAAGTTAAATGTCACGCGTAAAGCGAGATAAAAAATCAAAGAAAATGAGTTACAATGATGAATTAATGAGATATCAGGATGACGCGGAGGATCGTTACGATGATTATGACGGGGATATGGAAGTCTATGATGGTTATGATGATGAGGATGAAGATGACTTTGATCCTGGTTTTGAAGGAAACGAAGATGGGTATGATGATTATGACGAGGAATATGAAGAAGATGGGTATGATGACTATGACGGATATGAAGATGACGGCTATGACGATTATACCCATACCTCTATTGGAAAAATAGACCCTAATGACCGAACCCTTACGGTTGTGGTTAAAAATACTTCAGGGGAAGCAGCGGAAGCTATTATTTTCGGAGGTAATGAAAATGCAGCACAACCTGCTGGGATTACTGTTGATGTAGAGGAGAGTAGTCATAATGAGGTCAAAGAAGAATCCAAGGCAAACCCGTTCAAGATATCGGGGATGAAGTATTCTGTATCGAACCCGTTACAATTTGATAACGTTTTAAAGCTTACCAAAAGAACGGCTACAGGATCAAACACCATCCGGGTGTATCAACCCCGTAACGCAACATCACCTCAAAATTTCACACAGCAATTAATTGATGATGACAATTTTGAGTTGAATGTTACAGGTCAGGATTCGTTGCGTGTTACCATAAATCCGGAGACAAAGGCGGTATTCACTTTTACCATTAAGGCCAGAGCGAATATGGGTAATTTGTTAAAAGGGCATAATGTAGCTGAATTATCCAGAGTTCCCAGAACCACAGGTTTACCCCAAATAGATTTGATCCGCAGAAGAAAGCGCTCTACAGCTTTTGGCATCCGTCCAAGAAGACGTAGACGATTTCGAAGAAGGCCAATACGCAGGTACTATAGGCCAAGACGGGCATTACGTAGACGTAGATTGAGGTAACTACGATAAGCAGTAAACTTAGTTTACACTAAATAAAGTGAACCGGCCAAAGCGATAGGAATATTCTCCAGGGCTTTGGCTGGTCTTTTTAACAGATGAATGAAATGCTTATGAGAAGATCAAAAGGAAAGAAAAGAAAGGGTTTAGCGCAAAACAGTATTGACTATATCGTGTTTAGCAATCCTGATCCTGTACGCAAGATCATATATGATTGTGGGTATGAAGCCCCTAAGAACCTCCGTACTTTGGTGAGAGCAACGAAAGAATTGATCCAAAAGGAAGGTAAATCAGTAATCACAGAATTGCTAAAAATACACCCGGATAAAAAAGCAATCCTATCCTTAAACCTAAAGGAGAAGAAAAAACCTTGTAATTCCTGTAGTAACGATAACTATAATGAAGAAGATAACTTTTGTGGTTCGTGTGGGCATTCCAATTACAATGGATCTGGTGATGAAGATAGTTTTTTGGACCAGTTTTCAGATGCATCTGACAAGGAACTAAAAAGCTATTATGACCGTATAGTTAAAAAATCCAATGCAAACCCTGAAGATCAGAAACTAGCTTCAGAGGTACAAATGGTTTGGAATGAGGTAAGGCAGAGAAAACTTTCAGGAAAAGAAAAAACACCTGTAAAAACGGAACCCACAACTACAACACCTCGAAAATCATCAATACTGGAGAAAGATGAATTAGTCCTGTTAGGATTGGTATTTATAGCAGGATACTTAGTGGGTACTACCACTATCAAAGGGCAGTTGGCAACATAATTTTAAAGAGAGACTAGAGATGAAACAGCATATGCAAGAACAATATAATGACACCATCAATCTGATCAGTCATTTGATACTAACAAGACCCAAACCTGTTATGACATTGTTGATGAAGTACGGGGTGCGTTTTGAAGAAAAACCTACTAAAAAACAATTGGCCGATGAAGTGATCGAAGTACTAAAATCTGCGAATAAAAAATTTCAGGAGGATTTAAGCAATTTACTCACGGTCCATATCCAATATCGAGGAAAAGAAATGCTTGCTTTAGAGCGAAGTGAATATAGTTCTTATGATGATGGAGAGGAAGATGAATTTTGGGGTGCATTGGCAAAAGGGGCAGTTGGTCTTATCGGTGGATTGTTTGGAAAGAAAAGACGTAGAAGACGAAGGGGCGGGGGCGGAAATGCTGCTGCATTAGCAGCTTCACGTGCTGTTGCGAAACGGCAGGCAGAAGCACAGGCAGCAAGAATGCGCAGGGATTTTCAAATGCGTATGAAAGCGATGGAAGAACAACGAAGAAGGGAACGTGAAGCAGCCAGAAGGAGACAAGAAGCAGCCGAACGTCGTAGAAGGGAAGAAGCAGAACGCCGAAGAAGGGAGGATGAAGCCAGAAGGGCAAGGGAAGCAGAAGCAAAGAAAAAGCAAACCAATATGATGTTGATGGTAGGTGGAGGGATTGGCTTGTTAGCTATTGCAGGCATTTTTATGGCGAAATCGAATAGTCAAAAACCTATGATGCCTTATGTACCACCACAACCGATATCTAATAGGTGACACATGGCTTTATATTCTAATAAGAAAACTTAAAAGAAAAGGAAAGGATGCAAAATATAGATACTGAAACCTATGACAACTTTATGTATGGAGTAAAGAGGAAAAGACATGAAACAAATGAAGAACGAGAACAAAGGAGACGTAAGGAGGAAATTAATAGAAAAAAAGGGAAACAAGTTCAATTGAAGTTAATGATTGGGATCGCAGTATTTATAGCATTTGGAGTTTATAAGTATTCAAAATTAAAAGATTAGATCGAAGGAGAAAATATACCTCAAGGCTTCAATTTAAAACAAAAATTATGATTGATTATCCAATAGAACTGAATGATTTTGATACAGGTGAGTATGATCCTTTTTTGAGCCATGTCATCCGGCATAAATTAAGGAAAAGAAAAAACCGGAGAAGACTGGGCAGGTTGATACGAAAACACCCCAAAGCGAGAATATTAAGAGTGTTTAGAAGGAGAAGGCGAAGCATTCGCCCGATAAGAAGGGTACGTAGGAGAGGGTATGCAAAGCCGATGCGTCGCCCCATTAGAGTGACAGCCAAACCACAAGCTATAGGGAAACCATTTTCTACCCCTGTAAAACCTGGTACCCCTTTAGTGCGCAATACGCCAAAACCTCGAGGAATAACAACCAAACCCAATAGAGGAAAAAAGCCAAAAGTATCCAGGGATATTATCCTCCCATATAAAAGAAGATATGGCAGGCGTAAACCAGGGATAATGCCTGGAAGAATACCAAAGGTGAGCATTCCACCAATGGAAAGAGCGCTACCCATCATGGAAGATGGACCAATAATGAATGAAGCTATGTATAAACCAACAAACAAAGCAATGCAAAGTAAAAGCGAAGTCGGGAAAGAGCAAGAGAAAAAGGACAGGCAAAAGCGTAAGATGAAAAACATTATTGGAATCGCAGCACTTAGTATTGTTGTTGTCGGGGCGGTAGCCTATAAACTCAAAACAAAAGCAGAAGCAAATGGACGTGTTAGCTAATATCACAGAGCAGGATTTTACAGCAGCAGGAGAGATCCCTTTGGGGGTTTTATATGCTTCGGTAAAAAACGTAGGAGAGACACCAGTACTGGTCAATAATGTTGAATTGGCTCCCGGGAAAGCCAAAGGATATCCATTTATAGGGAAACCTTACAGTGCTATCCCGTTTGACCCGCAAGATTCGACCTTACGGGTACTCTATGTCTTATAGACAAACCCATATTAGAATTCAACCTAAATAAATAGCTATGATAGCAGGAGAAACAGAAATCTTATTAGCAGACCATATAGGCGATGATGCCTACGATGACTTTTTGTTTTTTGGAAACAAAGAAAAAAGGGCGAAAAGGAGAGCTGCCCGAAAAGCAAGAAGGGCGAAAAGAAAAGCAAAGAGGAGAGCAGACCGCTTGATAAGAAAACAGCATCAAGGGAACTTTCTTTCTAAACTGGGAGAAGTATATGACGATTTAGGAGGAGGGGCAGCGATTGGAGGGGCTATTGATACCATTATCCGTAAACCTGATCCTGTTACCAATTCACCTTACCCTGAACAGACAATGGATACACCTTCAGATTTTAATGTAAATGTGGGAGGAAAAACGGTATTTGGAAATGATAACAGAAGGGAGCAAAATCCTCCTGGAAATACTCCGGTTAAAAAAGATCATACCAGCACCATTATCATCGTTGCAGGAGCTGTGTTTATGGTTTCCATATTGGGATTGGCGATATACCAAAGTCAAAAAGGGAAGTATGTACATATCAAACAAAATTAAAAAATGCTGATCCCTATTCCATCCCATAGAAAACGATTCACATTAGCAATTACCATTAAGGTAAAAAAAGCAATGCATGTGGGGTTTAAGGTATATGATCCTACTGTTCCCAATACGCATTATTTCAGGCGGAAAGCGTATTTGACTAAAGGACAGCAACGCTGTATAAAAATTCCTTTACCTGTTACGCCTGAAGCATTAGAGTTGGAAGTGTATGATAAGAATACGGGGGATGATTTTGGAATTGAGATTGTGGATTTTAAAGTAGTTATGATGGGGGACCCACAATTTTGGGCAACACCGGAGCAACAACGATTTATGGATTTTGCCATCCAGTTTGCCCAAAAGGCAGGGTATGTCCCTTCTGGATTTTATGATAGTCCAAATCATGAGTTTTTGTTTCAATACCTACCCGCAATCACGGATGCTTTTGGTAAAGAATTGATTACCCCGGCGAGGATACATCGTAAAATGCCAAGGGTACAGCTATCGCAACGATTGTTTAAAACCTATACGATCCCTGTACGGGTAGCTATACTATCTCATGAAGGATGTCATTGGTTTTTAAATACCCGTAATGAGACGACAGCAGATTTATGTGGGATTCGGCATTATTTAGACTATGGTTTTCCAAAAATAGAAGCCGTGTATGCAGCTACAAAAATTTTTAGCAGGCATCCCGGATTAGTGGGTGAAATACAAGTGAAACGAACAAAGGAGATAGTTGATTTTATAGACGGATATGTATTAACACAATGAAGAAAAACACAGAAATAGCATGTATAATGACTGGAATCGGTATTGCTGCATTATGGGCACTACTGGGTAGAAACCGTAAAGGTTCAAGTCTAATAGAAGCACCTGTAAAAGGTGGGAAAGGTGCTATGATAAAAAGTAAGAATGAAGAAGATGCTTTTCAGGAGGTTTTGGAAGATATAGATCCGTATGACCCTTTTAATACAGAAAGTCATTACTATGATAACCGGCAATATAAAAACCCCTTTATAGGATTAGGGAAAGCTGGAATACCACTTAGTAATGCAAACCGGTACAAAAAATTACAGCAACACTATGAAACCACACAACTCACATTAACCAATACCTCTGATATCGAGCGCGAAGTTCGCTTATGGGCAGGTAATAAGAAACCACCGATTTCTCCTGCATTACCGGGAGACATTACAGATCATATTTTTAGAACGGTAACCGTCAATTCAAATTTAGGAACAGGCATATATCCTCAAGGAATCATTGTCAATCCTTATAATGGATTTACCTATATAGCCAATCAATTATCCCATAATATCAGTGTTCTGAATAGTGACGGCATTGTAATTTCCCTGATCCGGATAACCGTTCATAATCAAAGCCCCTATGGGGCCGGGCCCGTAGACCTGACCGTGAATAGCCAACCCGATTCCCCAAACTATGGGAAGGTCTACGTGGCTAATGTTATAGGGGATACCGTAACGGTAATTAATCAGCAATTAGAAGTTACCACTACCATTCCGGTAGGAAAACGTCCCATTGGAATTACTTTCAATGCATTTAATTCCAATGTTTATGTTGCTAATATAGCGGATGATACCGTTAGCGTTATTGATACTATAACTGAAACCATCCTTACGACAATTGCCGTAGGGAAAGCTCCAAAAAGTGTTACGGTAAGACCTGATAACGGTCAGGTATATGTGATCAATTCCGGGGCAAATAGTATCTCCAGTATTGATGCCAATCATCAGCTAACTACAACCATAGAAAATATAGGAAATACCCTTACCACAGCAGCCTACCACCCTAAGAACAATCATTTATATGTAGTTTCCTCCGGAGAACATACAGTTATTCCCATCGATTTGGGGTCAGGGATCCCTGGGCAAAAAATTTCCGTGGGAGTAAATCCATACCGTATCCTATATCATCCAACTAACGAACTTTTGTATGTAGGTAACAGGGAAGATAACACCTATTCCATAATGGATACCGATACAGTGATCCATACCCTTTCATTAGGAACGGTAGGTACATCAATGGGAATTGATAGTACTACAGGTATGATTTTTAGTAGTGATAGCACTACAGGAGGTGTTACCCTGATATCATATAGCAGGGAGAGCAATGTGATCCTTATTAATGAAGGGTATTACGCAAAACGGGAAGATTTCACTTTTAATCCTGCCGTTGTGGAACACGTCAAATTTATTTTGTCCGGTACCGAGCGCTTTAACGTCTTAAAACTTGAAGAGGAAAGTGTAACAGGAACTACACAGGTGAAACCTATCTCCTTCTCCAGTTATCATAACCCCCAAAACTTTTCGAATGTAGCCGAAGTATTTGAAATGAAAGGAACGATCATCGATGGTAAAAATGGATGGGTATTTAAAATAGCAGGAAAACAAACGATCACCATCCTTACCTATTACAAACAATTTGAAGCAGAGGATATTCTAAACAATGCATTAGAAGGAAGCAATTTAAAACCATAAAAAGATGAATACAGTATTAGATATAGGATTAGGAGAGTATGGCATACAAGAAGTGGCTGGTGACCACCATAACCCTCGCATTCTTACTTATTTCAAAGAAATCAGTCATAAGTGGATAACTACAGATGAGACCGCTTGGTGCAGTGCTTTCGCCAATTGGGTCGCTATGAAAGCAGGATGTCATAGAAGCGGTAAACTAAACGCCCGCTCCTGGTTAACCGTAGGGACTAAAGTAACCACTCCAAGAAAAGGAGATGTTGTTGTCTTCTGGAGAGTAAAAAAAAGTGATTGGAGGGGACACGTAGGTTTCTTTATAGGTTATAGTGAGGATAAAAAATACATCTATGTACTTGGTGGTAACCAGAATAACCAGGTATGCATAAAGAAGTATCCAACCTACCGACTACTTGGGTTTCGGTCGATAATCGACACTAAAAATTCAATCCCATAGGGATGCTGATATAAAATGGATAATAATATAAAAAAAATTAAAAGATGAAAAAAGTAGATTATTTAATCATTCGAAGTACAGCGTCAGGAGAAAGGACACTGGTAACTAAATCTGATATCATTGAATTACACACTACTGAAGTGAGACATGGCGGTTATGGTTTTAACCGTCCTGGTATTGATTATTTGATTCAACCAGATGGAAGGATGGAAACCTTGATTTCAGAAGATAACCCTACAGTAGTTGACCTTTGGGGAATTTCCAAAGGAAAGCATGGAATACAAGGGGTTTCTAAAATTATTGGTTATGTAGGTGGAAGAACAGAAAAAGAAACGAAGGGAAAAGATACCCGTACAAAAGATCAACTAACCACATTAGAAACCATTGTAAAGTTCTACATCTTAAAATTTCCAAACATACAAATACTGGGGTTTAATGAAGTCCCTGCTAAAGAAGGGGAGGATAACCCCGGCTTTGAAGCCTCTATTTGGTTAGAGGAAATTGGGGTTGATGAGAAAAACATATATAAAAAGATTAAAAAGTAGGTAGATGAAAAATACCATCATCACATTGGGTGTGGGGTTTCTTATTGGTCGGTATATCTATATCCATCGTGATAAAAAGGAAGCCTATCGTAAAGAAGCGCAAATCAAAAGAAGGATCATAACCGCTTTAGAAGATTTAGGGCTATCCAAAAGAGAAATTAAAGAGCAGTCGAATACGATTTTTAAAAGATAAACGAGAGATATGCCTATCGAAGTCCACATACAAAACAAATCATTTTTAGTTCCTGAACCTGGTGATCCCTGTGAACTATGGGTAGGTTATTTCAACAGCCTCAAGGCTGATTTAGGGACAAATAACGCAAGGACAATCTGGCTGGTGACCTGGAAAACAAACGGATCATCAAGTTGCACTACCAATGGAAAGTTTAATGCCTGGCTTGTTAAAAATAAAATAGATGTTTCCAGTGCAGCGACCAGGGCCATTGCGGATGCATCCCAAATCGGAAGCAATTTTATGGGATTAGGAAAGAACTTTTCTAAGATAGCATCCATAGCCCTTCCTGCAACCCTGACTATGATATTGGTCATCATAGGACTTGTGTTATGGAATACAGCAAAAAAGGCTGATATAACTGATATAGCAGACTATCCCCCTATGGGAAAATCTATTGGATCAGGAATCAAATTTTTGAAGACATGAAAAAAGTAATTGGGTTACAAATCGCAGCAACAACAGTAGGACTGATATTAGTTGGTACTACCTATATCACTGTACGAAACCGTAAACGTGATAAAGTTGCCAGCGCCCTATTACAACGACTAGGCAAGATGTTGAACCCTGTAAGCAAAGGATTATCGCGTGAAGAAGCTTTGGATGAAAAATATGCAGGACAAGTATTGAACAGGGTTACTGGGAATGTTGTGGTATTGAAGAAATCAACAGCTACACGATATGCAAATGAGATTCATAAAGCATTTAAACCCTGGTATCGAGGGGGAGATGAAGAAGAAAACATATATGCGGTATTTAGAAACCTAAAAGATAAAGTACAAGTGTCCCAGGTAGCAAAAGCATACTTGAATATGCACAAGGTGTCACTCGGTGACCAATTAAAAGATCGATTTGATACAAATGAAATCAAGACCGTTTTAAATATCATTTCAAGATTACCTAGGTATAGAAAATTATAAAAATTAAAGCAATGAAAATGACAAAAACAATGTGGTGGACTATCGGAGGTGCAGGAATCGCCGGATTGGGTGTTGGAGCATACTTTTTTATGAAACACAGAAAAAAGGTAAAAGGAACTTCTTTTGCTACGATAAGTAATCCGGGAAAACCTGTCCAAGTAATAAGAGGGGGCAGTGCCACCCCGGTAGTAGAGCCGAACTGGAAAAACCCCTTTGATATGAATTATATCAAAGATGTGAAAAAATGGTTAGGCAGCAAACGTATAAAAGAACTTTCACCGGGTGCAGCTAGTACATATGCCCTACAACTGAAAAAAGCGAAAGGGAGATTTAATGATGATGAGCAGGCCGTAGAACATGTGTTTAAAAGATTACGAGATAAGACACAGGTAGCAAGCCTTTCCAAAGCATTTTACTTTAATCATAAGAAGGATATGTGGCAATATTTAAGAGGTTTTCTAAGTGATAGTGAAATGAAAAAACTGGTCCATGACCCTGTTCGTCAATTACCAAATTACAGGTTATTAACCTAGACAGTTGATTACAAAAAAAAGCGCTAAGAATATATAAGATATGGGGATAGAAACGAAAAAATCAAAAGTAGTAAAACAAACCAAAGGGGATAGGGAAATTTGGATAGGTATCGGATTTGCAGCCTTATTGTTAGGAGGGGTAGCCTATTGGTATTACAAAAAAAGAAAAGAAAAGGAAGCAGAATTATTTCTACCCTCTGCAGACATACCAAATGGAGATGTGGATACCCCTGTGAAAGTAAAAAGGTTTCGATGTGCCAGTAGTACATATCCATTAGAATATGGAACGTGTCATAGGGATGTGAAGGTATTACAATCCTATATCACTAAAATTCACAAGGACAATATAGGAATTGATGGGATGTATGGGAATAAGACCAACAAAGCAGCAAAGAAGTATTTACAAAAAACATCTTTTACCAAACAAGATATTAATGGAATGCGAACCGCTTTAAAAATGATTAGGAGATGATTAAAAACGATTGGATTATTGCAGGAGTAGGAATTGGTATAGGCATTATGGCTGTATACTTTGTAAAGAATAAAAAAAGAAAGCCTAAGATGGTTTCCCACAATATAGAACCAGTTATACAGGCTGCTACACAAGAAATACAACCAGAAGAGCCTTGCATAATTAAAAGAAAGGAAGTAGCAAAAGTAACCCCAAAGGTTACAGCTAAAAAAATCTGGTTATTGACCAAAGGAAGTACAGGTAAGGAAGTAGAGCGATTACAAATATGGCTGCTTAGGCATCACGGCTGGAAAGGTACCATTACTAAAGTGTTTGATGAACAAACGGAGCAGTTAGTGAAAAAGGTTTTCAACAAGGATAGTATTGATAAGGACACATATGATAAACATCAAATGGGAACTCCTATTCACGAACTTATAAAAGCATAATTCTAATGGAAAGAAGAAAAAGAAGGAACATAGGTAATATACTGGATGCATTAGTGGACAAGGATGGGATAAAAACAGAAGTAACCATTACCCTTACCAATCAAACCCTGTTAAAAATCATTGGTGGATTACTTATATCAGGAGTAGCGATAATTGTAGTTGCCCATGTAGTTAAGAATATCATACCCAATGCTCAACTAACGGCTATAGAAAAAGAAATAATAAACATTAAACAAACCCTTTAAATCTAAGAAGTTATGGAAATAGTTATGGAACAGTTTGCGAATTTTTTGAATACCCTGGATTGGGTATATATCTTCTCCTTTATCCTAATCACTCAAGCAATAATGTATTATAGAGTACCTGAGTTTATAGGAAGGGGTACGGGGATTAAGATTAGAAACAGATACCAGGTATTGATCATAGGGATGGTATATGGAATTATTGTGTTTTTTGTCAGAGGATATGATCTGCCGAAAGTACTGAGCCTTTTTATATCATTCCTTTTAGCAACAACATTTCACAAATTTTTATTGGAGAGTGTTTTTGAAAAGATATTCCCTAAAAAGGATATAGAAACCTCTAAAGACGATTTTTTATGAAAAATTATAAATGGCTACTGCCCCTTGCCATAGGTATAGGGGTAGTTATTATTCTTTTTGTAGTTCTTCCTGAAGAAGAAAGTGCAATAGATCAAATTCAAAAAATAGAGATTGAGGAACTGAAAAGGGAAAACCTTGTTTTGAAAGAAAATAATGACCTATTGGATCAGCAAATAGCGCAAATGGAATTGATAACGGATAGTTTAATTGCACTCGTAATTAAAGATCAGCAAGTAATAGAGAAACTAATAGTTAGGAAAAATGAAAAAGTTAGTGCCATTGATGATTTTACTGATGACGAGTTATATCAGTATTTCGCAGGATTTAACACCAAAATTACAACAGACAGGGAATGAAAAACGCTATTGTTTCACCATTGCACAATCCCGTGAGATTGCCAAATTATTAGAGCTTGGGAAATACAACGATTCCTTAGTGAGTAGTTTGTCATTGGCAAATCAACGATTTCAGTTACTCATCCAAAAGAAGGATAGTATTATTTCTTTTCAATCCGATAAGCTGGAGAATCATGCAAGGGTTCAACAGAACAACGATAAAACCATTTTTCTATTAGAAGAAAGATTGGCCCGACAAGAGAGAAAAGTAAAAAGAGGAAAACTACAAAAGATTTTGTTAGGGGTTAGTTTAGTGGTATTGGGGACTTTAGTAATTAGTAAATAAAAAAGATATAGAAATGACAGGATATCAATCGGATATAATTACGGAAAACAGGCAAGAGGTATTTGCGATTTTGGATGAGAATATTAATTCTGAAAATGTATTTTATGTAGATAATAAGAATACATATGCGGTTATCAATGAAAATTTAGTGGTCTCAATAGATATACGACTAAGAAGGGTTGGTGGGGCAGGTCAGCTTGGAGGTACGGCAAGTGGTGGAACAGTTTTAAAAATGCCGACTCCAAAAGAAGTACGAGGAGTTATTGCATGGACAACTCATAGTTCTGAGGGGAACCTTTTTTTCTGCCAGTTGAGTGGGTTAGGAGTTTTGGCTATCAATGGAGAATTTACTTCTGATGTAGATGAAGTATCTATTCATTTTCCATCATATATAGCTAAAACACCATTGGAAATTCCAGCGAGCCCAGTATTTAATATACCGTAAGAGAGGAGATATGTCCACAAGAAAAGAACAGTTTGTAATGCGCTACTATCCCTATGCAAAAAAAGCATCAGAGCAATCTGGAGTACCAATTTTGTTTGCACTGGCACAAAGTGCCTTAGAATCTGGTTGGGGGAAATCTGCAAAAGGGAACATGATGTTTGGTATTAAGAAGGGGTCAGGAAAAAATTACGGGGGTTGGTCACAAGGCTTAACCCAATGGATCACTACCACCGAATATTCGTCTGTACCGACACGACATTTTCCATTTATTTATCCAGGATATCCAATACAAACCACTGGAGGGAAATGGAAGTATAAGATCAAAGATATATTTAGAGCATATCCAAATCCTTTTTTCTCTTTTTTAGATTGGGCAGGATTGCTTTTTAGAAATAGGCGATATAGATATGCAATGCAGCATAGAAAAAATCCATATCGTTTTGCTGAAGAAGTAGCAAAAGCAGGATATGCTACAGATCCTAAGTATGCCAGTAAGATCAAAAGGATCATGAAGGAACTTGAGCAAATTATAGTACTAAAAAAGTTGAACAAAAAGAAGGTGTCACTTATCCCTATTATCAGTATGGGGATTGGAGCTATTCTGATAGCTGTGGCGGTATATAAAAGTAACCCTAAATAATAACTCTATGGAATATTTAAAATTAGCCGTTGTTGTGATTACAGCACATGGATTTTGGAAAGCCGTAGAATCCCTATTGCAGTTTCGGACACAAAAGAAGCTTAAAAAAGCAGAAACACAAAACCTTACCGTACAGGCCAATGATATAGTGATCAATAATCTGCTTAAATGGTCTGAAAAGATGGAGAAACGGATTGAGGAACTGGAGAGAGACAATACTGAAATGAAGCAGATCATTACCAAACAACGGGATCGCATTAATGAATTAAAGCACTATATCGATCAACTGGAAGATGAATTACGTAGGGATCAAAACAACAAAAAATGATATGGATAAAGAAAACACGCAGAATAACACGCTGTTTAAGCTATTTTTAATGGTGAGTATTATCAACCTTGGATTTAGTATATATATGAAATCCAAAGCGGTAGAAGCTAAAAAGAAGCAGTGTAATTGTGGTAAATAGTTACGAATGTTAAAAAACATGCAACATATCGTTTGGGGTTTAGCTGGAGTATCTATTACTGTGGTGGGTGTAATAGTATGGAAAACCATTAAAACTAAACCCAAAATTGATCTGAGGAAATTTGATAGTCCTGATCACCCGGGATCTGGAAGGTGTATGGATCGCGAGTTTATCCGAATGCTTCAGAGACTAGAAAAGAAAACCAGGTATCCAGTTTTTCAGAATATTAACTCTGGGGCAAGAACTGCCTATTGGAATACCAAAGTTGGGGGAGTGTCTAATTCATCTCATAAAATACCGACGTGTAAAGCTGCGGATATCAGCACGCCTACCAAAGCTATTAGAAATAAAATAGTAGTAGCAGCAAAATTAGTTGGATTTAAGCGTATTGGAGTAGGAAAAACCTTTGTGCACTTGGATAATGATACTACCAAATCGCAATATGTAGCCTGGGGATATCCTAAAGGAAGAAAACCTGCGATTAATCCGTTTGTGTAGAAAAAGATTTTTAGTAAAAAAATTAAGGTTATATTAATAAAGTCCATTGCCAACAACCAGTTAATAATATATTAATTAAAGATAATAAACCTATTAAAGCTAAAATTAATTTTGCTTTATTTAGAGAAATTATTAACGCATAAATACTTACAGGTAATATAATTAGTAATAGTACAGAGATAAAACTGACAGAGTCAAAAGGATTACATTTACTTTCTGAAAAATTAAAATAGGTGACAATTAGTAACAACCATGCTATAAATCTAATGTATCTAAATAAAAAATCTCTAATTTTCATACATTCTAGCTCTTTGAATTACCGGTAATCTCATTTTTTCAGCATTTTTAGTTGAAAACTCTATAGTGATTTCAGCGGAACTAAACCTAATAGATCTGATCTTTGAGGTAGAGTTTTCGGTAGTTTCAATTTTTTATTTGGTCTAACAGAATAATTCATAAGGATCATCTTGTATCTAATAGTAAAGGCGCAGAATTAACCACGCCTTTTAATATTATTAATTGACATCTCTATCTTAATTCTTAAGTAAAAAATCTAATGATATGTTAGTTGTGTCTATGGAAGTTACAACCCCATTTTCAAAATTTTTATGTATCATTATATGTTTTCCATTATCATAATAAAAGTTTAAGTTCATTGTTTCATAATTTAAAGAATCTCCATTAATTTTTTTTAACAAATCATTTTCCAAGATAAGATTAGAATTATCAATCTTAATCATTTTTTTTAAATGAGTGTATGATGTATCATTATATATCGGGTTAGGATTTTCCCAAATCAACCAATCTTTATAATAATCATCTTCAGTATATATAAAAGTATCTGGTAAATCCATAATACCATTCTGTAATCTCATATCATTATAGTTTGAATCATATACATGTTTATTAAAAAACTTTGAATCCATGACTATATTTCTAAAAACAGAAATACCACATATTATAATAAAAATTGACCAAAAAAAGATGCTCCCTACCTTTCTCATAATTTATTTTTTTCAATCTCGATTAATAAGTTGTATTAAAGGCGTGGTTAATTCCACGCCTTTGTATAGATTATTATTTTTAATAATATTTTACCATAATCTATGAATTATTATACCTATTAAATGTTCTAATGCAATCATTAATAAAAGAAATTGCGTTTTAGTCATTTTAAGCTTAAATGTTTTTATTATTCTATCTGAACATAGATACAATATCAATATGAATAAAAAACCAATTATAGCTTCTATCAGAATAGACATATTTTTTTTATGACCAATTAAGTATTAAATCAAGAACTAGGTATAATCCAAAAACAAAAATGGCAAATTGAAAACGGTTAATTTTAAGTTTTAATATTTTAATAATATATTCAGAAAAATAATAAACTAATATTAAACTAATACTTACTATTATATACCTAAACAATACCGGATATTCGTTAATTAATTCCATAATTTAATTTTTAAAGAAATTTTTAACACCATTCCAGAGATCTTGAAAAGAAGTCGGGCCAACTCTTTTTCTATTACCCTCTGGGTTAGAAGGCGTTTTCATTTGTTTCATCATTACATCATTATAAATATGCTCAACACTATAAATCATCATATACCTATTATTAGCCCCTATATTGTTTGTAATTAAGCTACCAGCCTTATCAATAATTCCATCTGAGCTTGTTGTACCTCCTAATAACCCAATTATTTTTTTTGTATTATCGCCAAGTTTTCCAAAAACTAATTTGTCAAGCCCTCCAAAAACACCAATAACAGAAACTCCAATTTTCGCTGATCTTTTTGTATTAGTTGCAAGACTATTAATTTTATCTTTATTATAAACACCTTTATTATTTGCGTTATAATCAGAAACAGTTTTTGTCCATTCTCCCAAAGCCGAACCACTATCATTACTCTTTGACTTTCTAGTATACGAAGATGGTTTACTCTCTGAAACATTACCATCAGAATCTTTAATAATTGCACCCCTTTTTGTGGTTACGGTTGAACCTTTTGTTACTTTTCCGTTAGCATCAACCGTATTTGTTATTGAACCTGAAGAATAGACTACAGAAACACTACCGTCCTCATTAGTTGTGGTTGTGGTATTTATTGTTGTTTGAGTTATATGTGTAACATTATGCTCATCAACTTTTGAAGTTATGAAAACATGCTTTTCTTTTATAGGATCTTGTGCATCTGCTCCCGTAGGATCAACCCAAAAAACAGGATTATTGTCAAACGCAACATATGGTGACATAGAGTGATGTGTAACAGGGTCAATAGAAGTAAACCTGGCAATAGAAGGGTTGTATTTGCGAACATCCATTTCATAAATATTTAAATCTAAATCAGTCATATATTCAACACCATTAAATCCGTAATTATGCTTTCTACCACGTAACATATTATTATATCCAGAATGAGTCATACCGAAAGGATAGTAGTTTTTTTCTTCAACAATCTCATCTTGTGTGATAGCACCATCTTTGTTAGCATCTTTATACGAGAGTCTTACATTTTGAAGATGATCGCGATACTGATAAACATATTTATACCCATCTGCTTCATGTTCTACAATGCCCTCTGAATGATTAAAAAACTCTAAATTACTGTTTTTATAAACATAATTACCAGCATACTCTGTAAAAATCTTACCATTAGTTGTAGTTGCAATCTTTTTAAGCTTTGTTCCTACAGCATCATATATGTAATTAATATATTCCGTACCTCCATTAACATTAATTCTGGTAGGCAAATTTAGGTGATTATATACTATTCCGCTGATATTTTTATTATTATCTACGGTCATATTTCCATTAGCATCATACGCATAATCATTACCCGTATTGCTACCATCTTTAAAACCAAAAGTTGGATTCCCTGTATCAGCTACTTTTAAGAGTTTATTACCACTGTCATAGGTATATGTCAGGATATCCATATCCCCAAAAGAATTAGCTGCGGTATTCAAATGCCCTTTTCGATTTAGAGAGAGGATATTTCCTGTTTTATCGTAAGTAACACCACTTAGATTATAGTTACCATCACTACTAATTGCTCCTACTATTCTGTTTAAATTATCATAAGAATATTTATAATGTCGCTCTACATTATCATTGGCAGTTTTCCAAGTGGTTTCAGAGATATTACCATTAAACAATGCCGTAGCTCCATGTTGCGGTGCGTTGTAATTAATTTTAAATGCGAAAAGCTTATTTCCAAGAGCAGTATTAGGATCATTAATTTTAGTAAGCCAACCCCGTACATTATAGGTATAATCCACCTCTTGTAATCCACCACCTGTTTTCTTGCTTTCTAACTGTCCTAATTTATCATACCTATTTTCAACAATAGTTTCAACGGCTTGATCATTGATCTTTTGGGTTTGGGTCAATGGCCTACCCATATGATCATAGGTAAGACTATCTAGAGTTACAATCGCTGTATTGCTATCTTTAACATGAGTGGTCTTGCTTTTTTCTACTTTGCCCACAAAATCCAGCTTGGTTTCTATAACATCTGTAGTGTTTAGATACTCATTTTTACTCGCTACATATATCGGTCTTGCTTTTTGATCATACCAGGTAACGTTAGTAATCCAGTAATTCGTATTTAATACTCGTACTTTACTTCCTGTAGGTAGTGTCTTGGTTTGATCAGAAATAGTTTTTCCGTATGCAGTGCCAGGATTGGTTAACCCTGCAAGATCAAAATTGTAATCATCGTAATAATTGATGGTAAACACCTTATAGATACTTGTTGGATATGCATCTTTAGAATAATAAACAGTGGTACCTCCAATAGCTATAGGAGAGGTTATTTTAGATTCATATTGTGGCGTTGTAGCACTATTTACTTTATTCTGAATAACCTTTCTATTAGCTCCGTTTATAACGGTACCTGTGTACAGTACCCTCCCAAAAGCATCATATTTGGTAAACAGCCATTGATCCCAGGCCTTACCTGTCATTTCTTTTCTTAAACTGGCATCTTGAGTCATAATAGGCTGGTCTAGCTTGTTATATACAATATATTCCCAATCTTTACCAGGAACCTTCTTTTCAATCAATCGGTTTCTATAATCATAATGGTATTGATAGCACAATTCAGATAACTCACTCTCTGATACCCCATCTGCAACATTCACTTTAGGTGAAATCACATAGGTAAGTTTACCAAACCTATCATAGACATAATAGGTGTCATGTGCTGCTCCAGCATTATAGGTTCGCTTTAAAATCACTCTACCTTGTTTATCTTTATACTCTTTGGTCGTATGGTTATTGCCATCTGCCGGAGTCCAGTTCTCATCCTGAGTAATAGTGATATATAGTTGATTTGCGCCATAATATCCTTCTTGTACTAAACTAGGTTTCTCTGTATCACTGGGGTTGGCAAAAACTACTTTATGATACACTACCTCATTAGCAGTATTGGTATACCAATCAGTCTTTATCGCATGATCTGCATCACTACTGGGGTTTGCTTTCCAGGCTGTACCGGGAGCACCAACTTTTATTACCCTGTTAAGCGGTGAACCATCAAAAAGGCTCTCTGAGTAGGCATTGATCTGATTAAGATCGGTGATCCCAGGGAAATCACTAGCATAGGTATCCTTATAATACTGGTTGATATCGGTATTGACATTAATCTCTTTATAACTCCCAATCGTATTGTCTGCCTCAAAAGGTAGGTATTGTTTTGCTTGTCTGCCATAGGCATCATACTCGATGTGGGTTACAATATCCTTACCATCTGGTGAAGCTTTGATGGCTCGTTGTTGTATCGGTCTACCCAATCCATCAAAATAGGTCACACTTTCTATAGCTTTGTCTATATCATTAATGTTAGCGCAGTTTACATTTTCTAGTTCTGCAATCGTTAACGCTACTTGCGGAACTGTGGTATGTATATAGTTCTTGTCTGATAATACTACCTGGGCCTGAAGGTTCCAACCTAAAAGCAGTAGTATGATATATATTATATGTTTTTTCATTGTACTTAATTATTGATTAATGTTGGTCTCCACAATCCGGGCAGTCTCCACCGCCGTTATCACTAGAAACAGTAGCTACGACTATCATCGTCTTTGTGATTTGTTCACCCGTAAGGTTATCTGTTATGGTTGCCTTAATGGTATATTCATGAGTACCATTTGAAAAGTTTGAAAAACCGAAGTTTGTACCACTACCTGATCCTAAGGCATGAGATAGATTTGTACTCTTATACGCTTTCCATGAGATCTGACGAGATCCCGAACCTCCTGCTACACTGGTGATGCTAAACGACACACTTGGATGAGTCCCGGAAATCGAAGTGTGAGACTGACTGCTGCTTGCTGTCATACCAGGATAAACTTTTAGAACAGGAGCATTAGAACTCCATATAGCATTTGCATTCTGCATTGTTAGATCAACCACCTTAAATGTAATGGTATAGGTCCCTGCGGTAGGAAAATGATACGAATATGTGGTCCCTGTAGCACTCTGTTTTACATCATTTACATACCACTCATAGCTTCGGTTTCCTGATCCCCCTCCTATACCAGAAGCAGTGAAGGTTGTAGTAGTACCCCGTACAATATGCGCTTTTGAAGCACTTACCGTAGGCGTGTTTAAAGGATTGTAGGCGTATAGTGTTCTTGTATTACTAAGCTTTGTTTTTCCACTTGTATTATCAATAACTTTAAAATATACAGTATAGGTTCCTGCGTTACCAGGATTGTATGTCAATGTAGTTGCTGTACTGGCTTGTTTTGTATTGTTAACATACCATTCGTAACGTAAATTACCTGTACCCCCTCCTACATTAGAGGCACTAAAGTCTACATTAGTCCCTTTCACTACATAAGTGTAATTTGCACTTACTGCAGGTACATTAATAGGAGGATAAGCTACTACCACATTTATGGTTTTGCTTACCCTGTGTTTGGTTTGAGTATTATAAGCGATCACAGATACAGCATATGTGCCTTCTGCGCTAAAACTTTTGGTAAAGCTTGTACTACCATCACATTGTGCTTGTGTACCCTCTACAGACCAGGTATACAGATCAGCACCCCCACTTCCTGAAGTATTGGATGTAAACGTAACAGATTGATTAGGTTGTACAGCACTTACACTTGGAGTAATGGTCACATCACCCAAAGTAGCGGTCTGTTCCCCCTGGTAATTATAGCGTACTTGTTGTGCGATATGCTGATTTTGATCCAATGCATATTGCATACGGTTCATTTCGTCATAGCGGTAGTATGCTGTTTCCCCTTTTGCGCTAGTGATACTACTCACACCAATTAATGGATCATAGGTATACCCCATTACCTGAGCATCTGCAAAATAGGTATGTTCCCTAAGGTCTTTAAACAAATTACGCATAGTTACCTCTTCTGCAGCTGTATCTTCTGTATTCGATACCGTTTGCAATTGGGTAATCAATGCTGTAGCCGTAGACGGTATCCCAGTGTAGCTGGCATTAGCTATCTTTACAATAGGTTGGGTATTGTGATATCCCCAGATATACATAATACGACTTCCATCGACTTGTGAAACTTCTAATGGATTTCCCTGGGCATCATATTTATGATAGGTAAGACGTGGCTCAGGAGTATCGGTCCCTTTGGCAACCTTAGTAATCCCAGGTAATAAAATCCCGTTACCCCAATCTGTAAATTCTGTGATTTGGGTAGATAGTAGATTACCTGCTTCTATATTTTGAACTTCTATAGGAATCGTAATCCTGTTTTGAGTCACCAAAGCATTGTTTACCGTACTACTCTTATCATAAGGATAACTATAGTTTGTGGCAACGGTCGCCTGATTACTGGTTAGAGTGGTTTGTGTTTTTAACTGCCCATAGGGATCATCATAGGTATAGGTGACATCCCTGGTGATGGTTTTACCATGATGGATTTCTTCTTGTTTTGATGATGTAATAGGATACAACTCAGAACGGTTTACATATCGGGTATATTGAGAATTATTAAGCCCAGATGAAGAGGTTTGTGGATGTCCGGCAGCATCAAAGATATGTCTAACCTTACCTGCTTTTAAATTATATGAATTTAAATGGCTTAACGTTCCTGTATAACGTTCTAATGGCCCATATGCATTCGAAGTTTTTCCGTTGACCTCAAATGTACTCCCATTTTTAATATAGGATTGTTGCTGTAGTGTCAATCCTTTTCTCCAGTTCCTTTTTTCTGTAGGAGCATAAGGAAAACTTTCGGTTACATCTGTTGTCCCCGAAAAATAAGATCGATTCTTAAGTACTTCATTGTTATCCCCTATCGATTGCTCTTCTACGGTAGTATATAATACGGGGCTACCGATGTAAGTACTTAGCGGAATCATACTGGATGATGATCTTCTGGTAAGATTACAGTCCATTTTTGGCTTACCGTGAGGGGTTAAATCCGGAAGGTAATGATGGGATTCTTTGCTTACAAATACAGGTTTTGAAAGGTTGATCCCCGAAGAAGTGATCCCATCTTCTTTCATATACGAATATCGTTTGGTGGTATGTCCGCCCTGACTGTCATAAGAGTTTACTTCTTTGATCCGCAGCCCTCCAAAAGGGATATTGATCACTTCTGGTTCTGCAGGAGGGGTTCCCGAATAAT
This sequence comes from Bacteroidia bacterium, assembly GCA_030427585.1. Classification (GTDB taxonomy): domain Bacteria; phylum Bacteroidota; class Bacteroidia; order Flavobacteriales; family Flavobacteriaceae; genus Aquimarina. The sequence goes on along the minus strand of JAUIBW010000002.1, from coordinate 192,358 downwards.
ATTTTAGGTTCACATTCGCTACGGCTCTTGGTGTTCTATCTGGATTTGAGGGAGCTGCAATTCTTTCTAACCTAACAATCAATTCATAATCTCCAGCTTCCAGGCTATATAATGTTTGATCCTGTTGTTTGGTAACCGGTTCTTGTTCTGCCGAGGAAACTTCAGATTTATAATTGCATATACCCTGGCCCGGGCAATTTGATACTACACCTCCTCCGACTTTTTTAAGTTCTACCGAAGCCAGGGAATATCCCATAGAAGTATGTAGATAATAGCCTAAACTAACTTGAATACCTCCACCCCCTGGAAGTGTTTTTGGAGTAAAAGGAATGGTAATGGTTTTATTAACATTTTCATCCAGGGCATAGCTGTCTGAAGTAATGACCTCACTTATAGAAGCATCCAGACGAGCTTCACCACCAATTTCTCCTGTGTCCAATTTTCCAAACACCTGGTTTTGCTCATAGATAAACTCTGAGTATCCCTTAGTAGGATAATGTATCTTTTTTAAAGCACCCTGAAGGGTACTGTTAAAATCAGGAGATCGATTCGAGTTTTCTGAAATCAGACTACCTGTAGTATTGGTACTACCACTGTAATACCCCCAATAATCTTGTTTATAATAAGCAATAGTTGCAGCAGGGTTACCATAATATTCGAAGCGATAATACTCCTGGTGTTCACTGGCAGTTGTTTTTCCCCGGTGAATGGTGGTAAGTACTTTTCTGGGAGACGTCTTATCATTATACCCTAACGTATATTCCATTACTTTTTGTCCTATGGTATTAGTAATGGTTATGGCGTCCAGAGTACTTAGATTTTGATTTAATGTTACACTGGTAGGGATAGTGTAGGTGAAATCAACAGTCTCTGAAGGAGTGATAATTTTACTGGGTAAAAGCCCTGAAGTCTGATTATCTGAAAAAGAGTGAGAAACTCCGTTTAAACCACGTTCCTGTACACAACGTTGATAGTCCGGAGAGCTAACATCTACTATAGTCCAGGCATCAGAATGGGTTCTTTGTCGTACGGTATAGTTTTGATATTCGAAAGTAATGATTTTGGTATTAGGAAGTTCTATTTTGGTCACTACCCAGGCAGAAGGATAAATTGTAATGGTAGGTTCTGTAGCACTTAGAGTTTCAATCTCTGTAGTCTCCTGAAGTTCGAAATAATAGGTGATCCCTGAATCATCAATAAGCTTAAACCCACCATTATTAGGTAAACGAGTAAGTTTATAATTTTTATAGGGTGCAAAAACAGCTTCACCATTATGGTTCAAATAAAAGGTAGCCGATAGAGAACCTACACTAATCATATATTTATCAGATTCTGTATCCCATTTTCCTGAGGCAGATTCCCGGATCAATACTCCAAGCTCTTCTGGTGTCATGTTTTGAGAATCGGTATGGAATTTATGTACCTTTTTCCCTATTTGATTCGGCCCGATATATCCAAGCTGTGATTCATCGGCAAGGCCACGAACCTGTCGGGTAATCATCCCTTTACCAGAGAAATCCCAACCCAACCCGGTAGCTCCGGGAATCTCATCTACCATCAATCCAGAATAATTATAGGATAGTGAAATCGGTAGGCTAAAACCTGCTTCATTAATGGTATGCAATGGGATAGTATGGTTCATTCTTCCGGTAGAAAGATTGACCGGGATCTCCCCGTATTTCCCTAAACTGGCTGCTTCGGGAGAGGTTGGAAAAATCTGTGGTGGCTCTGTAGGTGGTTGCCCTTCCTGAGCAGGAACGACAAATCCCAAAAGCAAGAATGTTAATGTAATAATAAGATGTTTCATAAAAATAATTTAGTTGTGATTAAACTTATTTTGCCCGGTACCAAACTTGCAAAGATCAACAGGGTAAGCAAGAGAGAACCCTCTTATTGATTACTGTCTTTCTTATAAAATTTGATGGTAAGGCAAGTACAATGAATACTATAGTTTGATGTTAAGGGTTAAGGGTTATGGGTTTTATGGTTGTTAAACACCATAACATGTTTCTTTTTTGTTTCCATAGTTAGATAATTATATAGTTAATACTTCGCTACTCTGTGTGCAATAATAAACCCTGTGAGTTTCATTTTTCGGGACTGGGTAAAAAAAGTTGAACGTTTTTTTATTTATATTTCCTACCATAGTATACATCTGATTCGCAGTGTTTTTATTGGAATAAAAACCACAGGTGAATTTTACTGATTCAGCATAATAATACTGCTGTGAAGAGGTGTCAAATTCTACAGGGGCATTAAGTTGTTTCATGATAAAAAGGGTACGGTATAGTTTGGTTTTAGAGATCTTTAACTTTTCTGCCAGTTCCGTAGGAGATCCGGCAGCATGAAGACGGATTAATTGATCAATACGTTGTATCAATTCGATTTGTTTTAACATGATATTCATCTGTTCTTTTTTTATTGTTTTTTAGTGGTCAGATGGAATTTGCCATTAATCATATCGGTTAGTATTAACCTAATTATTATGGCTCATTTCATAACTCTAAAGTTTTTCCCGATAATCGGGATTTAAATACTTGGGCTGTGCTTACTACAGTCCCGAAGCTTGCTTATTTAAAAAAATCATAGCTATAGACATAAGTAGGAGTTCACTATTGGTAAATTATGGAAAACGGGGCATGATGGTTTGGGGAAACATCAATAATGAGGTCATTCATTATGGGTCTTCATGGTAGAATTCATCTTCTTTAAATTCTTCATCATCATGCCAAATCTCATCATATTGGGCACGGTCAACTCCCAAAGGATAGTTATGTCTAGTTTCATAGTGTGGTTCCTTATCCTGTACTGGTTCTCCTTGTAAGATTATCATTAGCAAAGCGAGTATTGAAATAATGATAGTTAGTAGTATTACGTTTTTCATAAGTCAAATGGTTTTTGTGATATCATGTACAAAAGCATATATTTTAGCATAGATCATCACCTGTTTTGGGTTATCGTTTAAAAGTTGGTACATAAACTCACCAGTATCTATATGCAATGCTTTTAAAATCCCATTGAGTGTATCTGGTGGTATATCATTTATATCGTCTGGTAACATATTTTCTTAATTAAAAAAGGATACAGGAGCAATCTCAAAAGATGGGGTATTTACACAAACTCAACTTTAATTATGATTTGGGCAACTCCTGTTTTTCCTTTTATCTAAGTAGGCAACACATACACTTATGGTTGTTTACTGTTCGTTTTTAGATTATTGTTTTTTTCAATAAGAATACAGGAGTAGCACAACGCAATAGTTTTCTATACGGCTACATATCATAGATGGGGTGCTACGCAATAGTGAACATACTCCCATATTCCTTTTGTACTTTTTGAAATTATGACGATAGAAGTGTAAGTACGTACAAGTTTGGGAAAGGATATTTAAAAAATGGTTTTTAGCTATAAAAAGCTGGTTTTAGTTGATCAATTTATCTCATAGTCTTTTTTCTGAATTGTTGTTATGTTTATAATTTTATATTGGAGTTAGATATGATTCTATTTTACAGATATATCGATATTGTGGATATGAGAAATAAGCATGGCCGTTCCATAAAAAAATGACTACCCTTAGTAATTGATATACGAAACGGTACCATGCTTATATGAGTGTTACAAGTACTCGATATCCTTTAGTGTTTATACAAAACTTGGCTTAAATTCTATTTCTCATATGTAATAGGTTCTTAGTTTTCAATCTATGGTTAACGTATTGTATTTCTAAGCGAAGCAAGGTATATACTATTTCTTGTGAGTATAAAGATCCGGGCTCGACAAATGATCTGAATAGCTCGCTTAGGTGTGACATCTTTTTCATATAGTTTTATTACCCACCTATAAATGATACTTTCATAGCATTTACCTTCTTCTCTACATTTTTTAAAATCAAGCATATCCATATGTAGATATTCTATAATATGGGAGATGAACCTTTTTTTATGTTTGCAACTTTTTTTCTTTTTCATAGCTATTTTGGGTTATTTGTAACTTTTTATTCTTCTAGATACCGATCAATGACTTCTTGAAAATAGTTGTCAATTTTTTTAATTTCTGATGTACTAAGCTTTCTGTGATATTTTATGAACTTATAAATTATACCTCTAGAAAAACCTAATTTCCTCTCAAAAGGAAGTATGCATAAGATATCTTTTTCTTTAAGGAGAATTTCTTCTACTCTTTGTCTTCTACTCTTTTTCATAAATATGAGTTTATCATATTAATTAGTCAAGAGAAATTCTAAGTGGGGTATTTTTCTCTTTATTAAAATTGCGTTTTATGCAAGTATGTGGGTTTTACGTTAAAATGATTAATAAAGAATGAAATACAAACTTCGTATCAGTAGTATAAAATTTTCATACATTTGTTTTAATCATACACAAATATATGATTATTTTCTTATTTTAGAAAATTTTATAAGACTTTTTTCTTATGATAGTAAAAAGATTAGGGCAATATATTGCTGAAAAAGATATTAGTTATTATTTGTTTGAGAACAGTATCAAAGCAAGTAGGGGTAGTATTTCTAAAGCTGTTAAGAACAATAAGAGTATCGGGTCTAATGTGATAGAAAATATTCTTACAACCTATACTGATTTAAATCCGGTTTGGTTAGTAACGGGTCAAGGTGAAATGCTTCTAAGTGATAAAAACTTAGGAAAAATAGAACATAATCTTCCAGTAAAGCCTAATTTAGATGATCTTGATAAAATAGAAATCATTGATTATATTTATGATAATGTTACAGAATTTAAATCCTATAAGAGCTTTCAAAAACTTACAAAGTTACTGTTTGCAGACAAGGAAATGGGAGAAGTAAGGAAAGAAATTGAACAATTAAAAGAACAAGTTTCTAAACTAGCTGAAGAATCAAATTGAGGTTTAACATAAGCTCCTATTTTCGATTTTAAGTTTGAGTAATTCTTTTTCATATAGAAGAGAAATTAATTCATTCTTTTTTTTCCTAAATTCATTTTCTAATTCCATTTCTAAATCTTTTTCAAAGGAATTATAATCAATATCAAATATTTGATTTGATCTTTTCAGCTTATCTAATATTTGTTTTCGGCGTTTATTATCCATCATTTATCAAATATTATTTAATCTACAATCTTTTCAAAAGTGTTATACATTTCTTGATCGAACTTCTTTTTCTGAATTTCTATCTCTTTTTCAGATTCATGTTTTTCAATATTAACAAAAAATTGCTGCCTTGTTCCTGCAATAAAACTTATAAGCTCTCGGATTTTGGCATTATAACTGGATAGGGATTTTTGAAATTGAAAAATTGTTAATGTCATCAAAATTGAAGAGAAAATGATAACTGTATAATATGCTGATCTACTAAAATCTTTTTCCTCATATGTATATGCCCAAAGTGTCCAAATAATGAAATAAATAGAGGTGAACTGAAATAAAAGGCCGGAGCTAATAGTGGCCCAGCGGGCATTCCTATCATTTATATATTTAGAAATATAGATCAAAATAAAGGAGCAGCAAAAAAGTGCTATAGGCAGCCCAATAGCAAAAAGAAATCTTCGTTTATTAGTAAAACCAAAAACCTGATACTTTTCTTTTAATTTTTTTTTATCGACTAAGTATTCTTGTTTCGATATTTTTCCTTCATCATATCTTTTGTTTAACTCTAAAACTTCGACAGCGGTTTTAGGATAAAAAATATGCAAAAAAGGTGCAATACTTCCAAGTACAGCACCTAAAATAATCATAACAAATATTATTTTAACTATTCCCACGGTCTCCTGGGTCTTCAACTTCTTCGGGTTCAATTTGGTAAATTTCTTCATCCGGGTTATCTGATTCGCAACTTGTTAAAAACAACGTTGATAAACATAAAAAAAGAATTGTCAAAAAAAAAGATTTAGTTTTCATATTGATATTTTTATTAGTTAAAAGGAAAAGCAAACAAAAGATTTTTAAGGTCGTAATACTCTGATTTACAAACCAAAACTATGTAAATATTAGTAAAAAATTAATAGGATTTTTCTTGTTTTTTCTGTTTATTTTTGCGTCCTCTAAAACGAAAAAATAGGACTTCCCAAGGATTAGTATAGTGAATCATTACACTAATTTGACATATAAAACGTCAGATGAAGACATTTTTTCAAAAAAAGTTAAAAATAAAAGGGCATATTTAATTGGAAATCAATGCATTAAACCCGTATTTTAATTACGTTAAAACCATAATATTATTGAGATCTAATATTTTTAAAGTTACTTTATTTTATTTCTTTATTGAGGTAACTTGTTGATTATTACGGAAAACCGTAATCAGTAAATGGATAAGAGTGCAATTTTAGCAATTAGGATTAAAACTCATAAATTTTACTCGGATAATATGAAGATTACCTGTTTGCTAAATCATGCAGAAACTTACTTGTTTATGTAATTGAAAAAAAATTATGTAGTTTGTATATTGTTTTCACTGGAACGACTTTTTTTGACTACCTATATATAAGGGTTAGTTTTATATATTAAGACATGAAATAAAATTTGATTTAATACAATATAAAAGTAGAAATTTATTATGAAAGATAATTTTATAAAAGCATATGATTTAGACATCCGTTTTGCTACCCAAAGTGAATTAAATGATCTTTCAGAATATCTTGCAAAAAAGAAGTGGGAGGATTATCAAAAAAACACTCTTACAAAACCTACTAAAAAGGAAGCTGTTGATTTTCTTAGAAAAGAAAAAATGATTATCCTCGAATTAATTGGTGATAAAGTATTGGTACAAGACTATAAAAAATTCGATGTTTCAATTTTTGTATTTAACTATATCCAGGAGGATGATAAAAACACTATATTATCGATGACCTTTAGAGTACTACAAACAGAAAGAGGAATGGAGAGTCTAGAATCTGATGATGCTATTTTTAAACTCAATGCACTTAAAAAACAGCCATATCATAAAAGGCAACATAAAACAGGTCGGCATGATAGACCCAAAAATGAATCTATACAAAAGACAATTGAGATCCGTAAGTATTTAAAAGTCAATCCTAGTGAGAATAGAGATCGAGTTTGTAATGAGTTTGATTCCAAGTGATTTTACAAAAGACCATTCCGAATACGACAATGCAATAAATCAACTTGTAGAAACTGGAAGATTAGAATTTAGTGATTTTTTCCCACCAGAATATGAGGTGAATAGTCCTGATAAGCTTTAAAGTCTAGATAACCGATGATTGAAACGCTACTTGATTTAATTGCTGAGATAATTAAAAGCAATAAAAGGTTATTAGTAATACTTGCAATTCTGATCTTACTTTTATTTGTAGGGTATTTAATTTACACTAAAGTTCAATAAACCGATACTATCCCAGATATAACAAATTAATCGAGGAAATAAAACCCATTTGTTTTAGTTTTTTAGTAATTTAGAAGCAACGTAAAAAATTATAATTAAACCCCATATTCAGTTTAACTCTGAGTATGGGGTATTTTGTTTAAATAAACGATGGAAATTAAGTATCAAGATTTTATTGTAGATCTTCGTAATAGATCAAGGAACACACTTTATCTTTCATATATTTTTATGTTATTCATTCTGATTTCATTGCTTATAGGAATTTTGGTGTTTATTAATGCTTCTGACATTGCTGATAATGATCTTGGAGAAGTAAAGAATTTTGAAAAACGTATAACTATTTTAGAAGATAAGATTGTTAATAATGACACTATTATTGAATTACTTTCAGGGAAACTTTCCAAAACTAAAGAATATCAAGTTTTAGTTTCTGATCCTGATTTGATTAATCATAAAGAGCGATTGGACTCTTTGTCAAAAATGATGAATCAACGATTGATATCTGGTATAGTACGTCAAAATATAGATAGTACTAGTTATAAGTTAGAAAAACAAAATGATTATTTTGAGGTGTTGATTGCTATCCAAGATGTTGAACTAGATCTAAATGATCCGAAGAACTTATATCTAACGAATTACAGCAAAGAAGTTAAGTTTGGGAATTATAAAACAATTTTCAATGATCCATACGCCTTTGGAAAAATCAAAAATTTCTTAATTAGTGATTATGCATTTGGTAAGCTTTCAGATAACTACAATCTTGTATATAACAAATATAATATAATAAGAGAAGAAAGAATAAAACAGACTAAGAATAAAATCAAAATTATAAATGATTCAATTAATACTACTCAAGATAAAAATATCCAATTAAAGCTCCAATTGGCAAATACAAAACTTAAAAAAAATGATTTTTTGCAAAATAAATCTAAGGTCAAGGATCAAGAAAAAAATATTTATAAACTATTGCAAGTCAATATCACAAGGTTTGGTACTTTAATTTTGATATTGTTTTTTATAAAAATATTGATACCTCAATATAGATACTATATTAAGTTATCTAACTTTTATACTGCTAGAGCAGACGCGCTAGAATTGTTAGAGTTATTGCCTCTGGATATGGATTTAGAATCTTTAACAAATTTATTAACTCCTAATTACAATTTTACAAAGTCACCAGATACCCCATACGAAAGTTTAATTGAGATTTTAAAAGAAATTAGAGCTAACCAGATCAAACCTTAGCTTGCACAATTTATTAAGTCGGTAAGGTTATAGAGGGCTTCTCAGTAGAACAAAACAATCACAAATAAAAAAATCTAAATAAACTATTCCTATGGATGATATGAACGACATTGTTTTTAGATTAGATAAAAATTTTAGTCGAGTAGATAATCTAATAAAAATATATGAAGATTACCTTCAGGGTACAGGGAAAGGAAGGCGACCAGCTTTAAAAACTGATATTTTGAGATCGGCAGTGGTATTATTGCATTCCACGTTGGAAGATTTTCTTAGAAGTATTTTTATCCTTAAAGGAAGTAGTTTATCAAAAGATAAATTGAATCAAGTTCCACTTGCCGGCGTATTTTTTAATGGCAGGCCTACAAAGTTTTTTCTTGGAGAACTTATTGAACATAATCACAAAAGTGTAGGTGCTCTTATTCAAGAATCAATAGAAGAATACGCTAGTCTAAAAAGCTTTAATAATACAACTGATGTTTCTTCTGTATTAACTGACTGTGGGTATACTATAAACCATGCTATTCAAAAAAGTCTGAGTAGTTTGGGAGAACTAATTAACAGAAGGCATAAGATAGTTCATGAGGCTGATCGAGATAATCGGCAAGGAAAAGGATTACATGGTTATCAATCAATTAGTGTTACAAAGGTAAAATTGTGGCGGAACGTTGTAGACAAAGTTTGTTTAGAAATTATTAAACAATGAAATATTACAACAACATGCTCCGAGAGCTAAACATGCTCTGTTAAAATAAAGTTCAATAAAACGATAACTATATGACAATAAATAAATTTATTAAGGAATGTTCAAAAGAAGATACTCCAATTGGAGATTTAGCTAATGACATTTTGAGAGATAAAGAATTTCCTTCTAAAAAGACTGATAGTGAAATATTTGAATATTTGGAAAACAAAACCTTATTTGGAGGAACTAATGATACTTTTTTGGAATTTAAAAAAGAATACTTAAAGTCTAAATAAACGATGAGAAAAGCAATAAAACTCTTTATTTTTTTGGCTTTCACAATTACATATAGTCAAGGTAGTTATAGTCTTGATAAGACGATTAACGAGAAGAAGTTTTATTACCCAAAGATGTACGATAAGTTTTGGAGAACTTATGAACCTAATTTGACTGGAGCAGAAGGCTGGATAAAAAAAAGTTGTGAGAAAAAAGATATTTCTGAAAAAGAAGTAACAGTTTTATTCCAACTCATAAAGCATAAACGATGGGGAAGTTATAAAGGAAATTTAATTGTTAAAATTAAAGGAAGTTCTAAGGAGATAACAGTTGATTTTAAATGTTTTGATCCTAATTATGAAAAAGGAGATTGGTTAGGTTCAAAATTAGAAATCCCAAATTGGAAAGAGAAATAAGTAAAGTACAAATAAACAATGGAAATAGAAGAATCTTATATTCAGTATGCATCTGGTTATGATAAAGATAATATAACGATAAAAGATATAATTAATGCACTTGATGATCTTAAACAAATGGATAAAGAACATGGCGCCTTTTGGGTTGGTGTCTATGGAGAAAATATAGATGAAGTTGTGTTAGAAGTTCACAAAAACAAAGTGCTGTTTGATAACTTTGGAGATAAAGAGTATAAAATTCAATTAGATGATTTAAAGGTTTGTAAACATTTTTTTGATTTATTATTAAATGGATCAATCGAAGAATTGAAAGAAAATTTAAAAAATAGCTACACAGAAAAAAGGTATGCATCCGTTTAACTGCATCTTCATTTGATTTTGCCTTGTTACTATTTTTGCTAGAAAAAGTAATATGTCCAAATCCACTGTGTCTAACAAGATGCAGTTAGACGGATGCATACAATTAATCAAATAGAATCTCATGTTATGGATAGAAAAGATCAGGATACAATCAAAACGACTATGATATTAAAGGAACAGGCATTAAATATGGCTATGCATTGCGTTCGTAATACAGTTTTGGAAGAATATCACTCTGGTGTAGTTCCTCAATCCAAAACTGGGGATTATACTGATGTAAAAGTAGTTACACCATATGGAGAAATTCCTTGGAAAGAGCTTTCAAGAATTAGTAATGAAGAGATGAAAAGATTAAATAAAGAGGTTGTTAATAAAATTTATACTTTTTTAGAAATTATTTTTAATCCAAAATATTCAGAACATCAAGACTTTCTTTTTAAAATGTGTAGCATGTATTTTCCCCATAACTGGGATGAACCTGAACTGGAAAGTGATATGCTTAGATAATAAGAACAAAGTAACATATTGCACTTTACTCTAAAAAGTTGTTTCATGCAAAATATAAAATTATATAAAGATGCATTTATGACCGCACTGCAATGCGGTGAAGATGAATTTAAAATGAAACCTTATTATGTAAATAAAAGAAATCAAACGAGAATTGTTAGTCACAAAAATAAAACCTATTTAGTTTTAAGTTACTCAGATTTAAATTACAAGGCCGAAGAACTTTTAAAGACAGATATGGCATATACAATAATGCCTGAAGTAATTGAGGATATTTTTGAAAATATTTGGCAGAGTACTTTCTTTTATGAAGACCTTTTTCCTGAAGGACATAAAGTATACAAATACGAGGGAGATCTGGAACAAAAATTCTTGAAGTGCTGTACTCAAGCAAAACAAACTGATAATAATTTTTGGAACATATTGTATGAGGAATCTATGGTTTTATATAATAAAGTTATTAATCAAGCTTCCAGTTATAATTTAGAGTCTTCAGTTTCGGAATTGGTCCATATATGGATGTTGGATGGAGAACAACTTTTATCTGAGCATAGAGATGGAATTTTTGAAGTCGTTCAGTTATTTACTAATCCAGAAAACAGGAATGTGTTTTTTGTATTTGATGTGGATATTAATTTTTGAAGAGGAGGAAGAATTATAAGATATGATTGATTAGGATATTCAATTTTCTTTAATTTACACACTCTCTTTATAAAAGGTAAGCGGATTTAAATCTATAATTTCATTAAGAGGCTATTTTTAATAATTTTTATCTTTTCTAACAAGTTGTCTCCATTTGAAACTCTATAGAATACGTTTCAGCAAGATAAATATTAGCACAAACGAAATAGTAATTTTAAATGAAATATACGGAAAATGATATTCACTTTGTACTTAAGCGTTCTAACATAATTTTAGTAACTTATTTTTAAAGTTTAAACTGCCTTTTGAAATTTTGAAAAATATTATTAACAGCACGTCTCCTAAACGTGCTGATTTTACGTGCTGAAATGTGGGGAAATGTGTAGAAATGTAACACGTCAAAATCGTAAAACCCTTATAAACAGTGATGTTGAATAGTGACGATTTAGTCTCATAACCCGAAGGTCACTGGTTCGAGTCCAGTTCCCGCTACTAGTAAAACCAAGGCTTCACAGAAATGTGAGGCCTTTTTTTATGTACTGGGTACAACATAGGTACAACATTTTTGGCTTTTTTATCCAATCATTTTATTTGACCCTAATTGATTTCATTTTCCTTTTAATGTCATTAAAATCATAAAAGTTCTTCGTTTAATAGAAAGCACAGAATGTTTTTTGAATAAATATTAGATGGGATATTAATCATTTGCTATTTCAAATATTTGCCACTTTTTTAAATTTTTGGCAATCTTTTGATTTTGTCACCCTGTCAAAAAGTATAAAGTAGTATAACTTATTCAAGTGATTAAAGTCCAAAGTCTATTTGGTCAGAATACTAACCGAGCTTCGTCGTGTTCTTTAAAAGCATTACTTCTTTCCAGTTGGTCCTCCATAACATCTATAGAATTCGCTGTTAGGGTACTACAAAAGAGTTGTGCTCTTTGCAACATCCTAATATATACTTCTGGGTCCGATTGTCTGGTCAACCGTCTCAAAGCCCCTAAGTAATCATCCCTGTAAACGGTGGGGATCATAATCCTGGTCTGTCCTGCCTTTACAAGTTCAGCATTCATCATCACCCTTGCTATTCTGCCGTTGCCATCCAAAAATGGATGGATCTCACTGACCATAAACATAATATAGGCTGCTTTGGCAAAAGGATCATTTAAAACATTGTAATATTCAAACCCCTTTAATAAAGTGCCCCGAACCATTGTATAATCTACAAAATGTGTATTTCCTGCTCTATTATTCTTGTCCTTGAACTTTCCTGGCTTTTTGTCCAATCTAGCTCCTAAAAGGACTTGATGCCGGTATTCCAAAATCTTTAAAAGCTCTTCTGCTAATGTAGGGAGGGTTTTCATTTCCTTCATATTGCTTACCAATTTATAGGTGCCCAATATATCGTGGGAATCCTCATTTCTATTGGGTAAAGGCTGTTCTGTACTTATAATATCTTTTGCCTCTTCAAGTTCAAATACCGTCCCTTCGATGTAATTGGAAAAATAGGCCTCGAAAAACGCAAAGTTTTTAAATGCAGATGGCTCTAAGTTTGCATCGGGATAGCTTTTAAACTCGCGTTGGTGCAATGCTAAAAATAAGGTTTCGAACAACTTGATTCTTGCCGGATCAAATGGAGTTCCGAATGCTCTGGCCATTGCTACGGGAGAGGTCAATATTTTTGAAGTATGGGTGGTCAATAAAGCACTTATCAACCTATCCAGTTTTTCAAATTCCTTTTGCATCATCAACTTTTCGGCTATGACCCTAGATTTATCCCTGACCTCATTTAAAGCATCTTCCCCGTTTACTCTAACAATTTGTTCCAGTTTTTCTTCTATTTCAGGCAGGGTAAGTGTTTTGGATTCTGGTCCGGGTCTTCTAGAAACTTGCAAATTTTCAAGAAAAGCCCTTTCTCTTTGGGAAACATATAATTCCCCCGAAAAAATTGTATCTCCTTCAATTGGGCCTTCTCCTTGAAGAAACCGTATGGTTATCCCTGGTAAACTTACTTTTTTGGTATAGGTATAGGTTATGAATATATGTCCTTTTGAAGTAGGTTTGAATTCAATAGCAGATCTATGGCTTAATAATGATCCGGGGTATAATTTCCCGAGAATAGTAAAAAGATTCCTTTTAACAATAGCTTCATTGGTATCCGTAAAGTTCGAAGTATATATGCGGGATGCGATTTTCCTTATTTTTCCTTCCTTTTCCAACGAGGAAATTTGCCTGCTTATATTGGAATCGCTCGAAGAAAAAATAATTTCTTGAAGGTGTATGGGTAAACTATTTTCCATTATAATTAAATTAAAGAGGTAAAATTACAAATATTTTCCATTATAATATAATATTTCACAAAATATTTCCAATATAAAATAAAAGAGAGATTAAAATATTTTCCATTAAAAAGGTGATTTATATTATATCAAGCAAATATTTTCCATTATAAACAGATTATAGCTCAATATTTTCCACTATAAAGTATAATTAGGCCAAAAGGCATTATTCTTTTATGGAGTTCGCTCAGCCCATTCCCCTTCATTTCGCAAAAAGCTAAATTTCGGGCGGCAGCGCTTCCCTAAAAAGTCTTGGACACCATCCCCAATTTCTGCTTTCCATTCCGTTAACCCTTCCCAATGCTCTGGGAAGGAACCCTACATTCCCAATCCGAAATCGTGAACGGAGTCCGCTCCATCGGAATTCCATTATTCATTTGGTGCCACTTCCTATGTATTGGTACTTCACAACAGCCTTTAGACCTACTCCCGCACCCGCACTGCCCCTCCCTTTTTTTGGCAGCAAAATACCAATATTTGGAAGTTGAACGGACTGCATAACCGGTCGTGCCTCCCTTTTATAAGTCCTTATCAATTCCAAATATTGAAACTGTATCAGCAACAAAAAAAGGTAACAGCGAGGGCGCTATGGGAAGTAAATCTAAAATGAATCTTATGAAATCGTACAAAAACATCAAAAAAGAAGCGGCACCAAAAAAAACAAAAAAGGAAAACGCTCAAGATATAATAAGTAAATCACTTCAAAGAATACAAACGCAAACTGTCTGAATGGTTCGGACAGCATTATTAATCTTTAAATATTTAATTATGAGTACTTTAAAAAATCACGTACAGTTAATCGGAAACGTTGGACAGGAACCAACCATTACCAACCTTGAAAGCGGAAAAAAAGTAGCCCGTTTTTCAATCGCTACAAATGAACACTACAAAAACATCAAGGGCGAAAAGGTACAGTCCACCGACTGGCACACCGTTGTAGCTTGGGGCAAGACTGCCGAGATTATCGAAAATTATGTAGGCAAGGGAAAGGAAATAGCCATTACGGGAAAATTACGAACCCGCACCTATACCACCGATGACGGAAACCAACGCTATGTAACCGAAGTAGAAGCTAATGAGATTCTATTACTTGGTAGCAAAAGCGATAAGTAGTCCTTAAAATTTAAGAGGGCGTTCCTCTCGAAAGTTGCGCCCTCTTATTCATCATTCACAAATAATTGAAAAACAATGAAAAGCAAAGTTAATGAAATAGCCATAAGTTACAGCGGAAGCACAAAGGCAAATTTGCTTCCCAAAGTAACCTGTTCCCAAAGTGCTGCTGATATAGCCTACAGCCAATGGAACAAAAACAATATTGAACTGCACGAAACCTTTAAAATAATGTTGCTCAACAATGCCAATAAGGTAAAAGGAATTTGTGAGGTTTCAAACGGAGGTATCACAGGTACTTTAGTGGATGTCCGCATCCTATTTGCCGTACTCCTGAAAAGTTTGACCACAGCGGTCATATTACTGCACAACCATCCGAGCGGTACTTTAAAGCCCAGTGAAGCGGATAAAAGCCTGACCCAAAAAATCAAAAATGCAGGGGAGCTACTTGATATCAAAGTTTTAGACCATTTGATACTTACCCCTGATGGAGACTATTACAGTTTTGCAGATAACGGAATCCTTTAAACTGAAAGCTATGGTACATCTCAATTTTACCGATCTAAGCGAAGAGGCTCAAAACCGACTTTTGGAGGATTCCAAAAAAGACGTGGAACGAAAATTTGGGGATGCTATCCGCAAATACGTAAGAGAAAATCATACTTGTTTTGAAACGACGATAGCCGAAGAAGCACTATGGAATTTGTATTCCTATACATTTGTGTTCAACATCTGATTTTCAAAACTCAATAGGCAAACACCCCTCAAATTGTGGGGTGTTTTTCCATTTAATCAATTCCAATTCAACAAAAAATTACTATCTTTATTTCGCTGAAATTCAGCACACAAATTAAAGTAAGGTTATCCAATTTTTGACTTTCGCCGATACCCTTACACATCGAAAAATAACATCGGAAAATTATTTTCCTAAAATGGCAATTGGCTTTTGAGCCAAATTGTACGGAATTTTGTCCCGCTGGGCGGGACGAAAAGGAGTAGCAAGAGGGTAACACGCGATGCGATGTTTAGCACAACCTTTTGTTTTTAAAATGCTGTTAATCAGTATTTTAAAAAATTGTAAAATTAGCCACTTCCTACAATTTGCGACAAATGCCCTGTAAACGCCCATTTTTAGGGAAGGATTTGCGACAAATCGACGAATTATGGACTCATTTATCGGCATCAGGTTCAAAAAGGAAACGGCAAAACGTTTTCAGGAATTTTCACGGACACACTTCAAATCACATACCGAGGCATTGGAAACAATGCTCGACTTTTTCTTCTACAACGAGATTTCCCCAAAGGAAAAATTGGGGCCTACTGGTAGGACAATCGAAGCTTCACTCAAGAAACGTATCAATGCGGTCATCGCCATAATGCGTGATATGGAAAAGACCCAGACCAAACCCACCGTGGCAATGATGGAATCTCTTTTCCAGTCCGAAGAACCCAAAAAGAAACCCTTGATTTTGGAAAAGAAAACGGTCGAAGAAAAACCTAAAGTAAGATTTCAGGAAAAGCAAAATCATACTAACGAACGCTAAATTTTTGAGCTATGTATATCACAATAACACCTCAAAAACTGGGAGGAAATTATTCACAAAGTTCAGGTGATTTTGTCGGTTATCTGGAGAAAGAAAATCAAGGTTTGGAACAAGAAGAAATGGAACACTTTTTCAACCAGTATAGTGATAAGATTTTAGCTGAAGAAGTGGTAAAGGATATTGATGGCAACGGTGCCAAACTCAAAAAGACCGAACCGAAATTCTATTCCATTACGGTCAGTCCTTCCAAATACGAACTGAACCGATTACAGAACAGTAGTGAAGATTTAAAAAGATACACCCGTGAACTGATGAAGGATTATGTGGCATCCTTTAATCGTGAAATCAACGGAAGACCCATTACCATCGATGATATAAAATATTATGCGAAAATAGAACACCAGCGCACCTTTAAGGGAACGGATTGGCAGATTAAGGAAAACCAGCCTTATGCAACGAAAATCCTTCAGCTTAAAACTGAAATCAGAAGGATTGAAGAAGGGCGGTCTGAAGGAAATATTAAGCAACTGCAGAAGAAAGTAGAGCGACTGGAAAAGGAAGCACCGTACCAACAAAATGGGAAACGAATTGTCCAGGGAATGCCAAAGGCGGGAAACCAAAGTCACATCCACATTATTGTCAGCCGAAAGGATGTCTCTAATACCTTCAGCCTTTCACCAGGGAGCAAGCATAAGGCATCGGAAGTCGAGATGCACGGAAAGAACATAAAACGGGGCTTTGACCGTGACCAATTTTTTGAACGTGCAGAAAAAACTTTTGACAAAACTTTTGGTTACCAACGAAACTTCGCTGAGACCTACAAAGCAAGAAAGGATTTCGTCAAGAATCCGAAAGTCTATTTTGCAACGCTGATGAAATTGTCCACCAATGAAAAGGCAATTGCCTTTAAAATGATGAAGGAAAGTGGTATTCCAATGCTGCCCAGCATTCCGGTTTCTCAGGCACAACTGGCAATGAAAGTATTCAACAAATTACGTCGTGGCGTGGAAGAGGCCATCAAATCAAGTTCCATAGGCATCTAATTCGAATAGTATGTACATAGACAAACTCTTTACCGCTCTTTTAACTATTGGCTTGGCCAGTACACTATTTTATGGAATCTATAAAATATCAAGATATGCATTTATCCTGAACAACCTATCCACAATTCTGTACCCTACCCCATTTAATTGCCATTTATCAATATCTGGACACCGATAGCCTGATACAGTTTTTGGAAACCAACACGACATCACGGGCAATATCGGATGCTTTTATCAGTGGTAAAGATTCGGAACGGCAAACTGCTGGTGTAAAAAGTACCTTGGCTAATGCATTAAAACGCATCAGTACGCAACGTATTTTTATGGCGTTGTCCGCAGATGAAGTGCCGCTTAATATCAATAACACAGAAAATCAGTGTGTGATTTCAGTCGTAAATAATCCAAAATTTGAGACTTCCTATGCTCCCGTAATTGCCACCATTATTCACACCATTACCAAACAAATGAGTGTGCGGAATTCCGAGCCTTCATTTTTGTTGATGGAAGAAGCCCCAACCATACGCTTATTGAACATGCATCGTATTCCGGCAACGCTGCGGAGTTATAATATTTCTACGGTCTATGTGATGCAGGACAAAATCCAGAACGATATGATGTACGGCGATAAGGCAAGCAAAGCGATATTGAGCAATCTTTCCTATCAGTTTTTTGGAAAGGTCAATGACCCGGACACCGCAAAATATTACGAGCGTTTTTTTGAAATTATAAAAGATCCGACTAAAAGTGTAAGCCGTGGGCATAACCTGGATTTTGATACACGAATTACCACTGGTGAAAAGGACATCCCCAAAATCAGGGCGGATGTTTTCTTTCGGTTGAAGCAGGGGGAGTTTATTACGTATGCCGATGGAATGGATAAGAAAGTTCAGTTTAAGTTACAGAAAATTTGTCGTGAGCTTCCAGAAGGAACTAAGGTATTTTCATTGGCTGATTTGGAAGTTAATTTTGAGAGGATTTATGAGGAAGCGAGGTCGATATTTAAGTAGAATAATGTAATGAACAATCTTTTTATAGCATAATGTTGTAGAATGCAATGTCCACAGCCAACTATTAAATAACCAAAATAAGCTAAAATATCCCCACACACACTAGGGGGCAATAATCCAAACGTTTTATATATTGAAAAATGAGATATTGAAAAATTAAATATTATCTTGGACAAATAATTTTATACGGAAATGAACCGAATAAAGGAAGTACTCGAAGAAAAAGGAATTAAGCAGACTTGGCTGGCCGAAAAATTGGGAAAGAGTTACAACATGGTAAATGGTTATGTTCAAAATAGGCAGCAACCAAGATTGGAAATTTTGAATGACATTGCTAAAATCCTTGACATTGATGTAAAAGACTTAATTGTTAGTAGTAAGAATCCATGAGCCAAAATACAGGAATAGAAATACCGAGGAGTTGGCTTCAGGTGCCATTATCAGATTTATTTCTGGATCCTAAAAACAATATTGTTGATGGTCCATTTGGATCTAACCTGAAGGCGAGCGAATATCAAGATGAAGGTATTCCAGTTATTCGAATACAAAATATTGATCGTAATAGATTTATAGATAAGAACATAAACTATGTGACCGAAGAAAAGTCAGAATCACTGTCAAGACATAGTTTCCAAAGTGGCGATATTATAATAACAAAGCTAGGTGAGCCAGTTGGCAAAGCTTGTTTGGTGCCAGAAAAATATGAACATGGTATTATTGTAGCTGACTTAATTAGGGCAAGAATTGATCATAATCATATAAGCAAGAAATTCCTTTTGTATCAGCTTAATTCAAGTTTTTTAATTAAGCAATTTGATAAATACAAAAAAGGGACAACTAGGCAACGGATTAAGTTGAGTATTGTTCGTGAGCTAATATTCAACCTTCCAGCCCTTCAAGAACAATTTCGCATTGTAGATACTATTGAAGAATTGTTTAGCGAATTGGACACTAGCGTGGCACATCTCGAATTGGCACAAAACCAACTGAAGGTCTATCGGCAGGCTTTGTTGAAATATGCTTTTGAAGGCAAACTCACCGAGCAATGGCGTAAACAAAACAATCCCGAGAATGCAGAGAAACTGCTCGAACGCGTCAAAGTCGAACGCCAAAACCGCCATGCACAAGAACTCAAAGACTGGAAAGCTGCGATGAAAACCTGGGAGGAGGATGGGAAGAAAGGAAAAAAGCCAGGGAAGCCTAGAAAACTAAAAGAGTTAAATGAATTTTCAGGATTAGAATTGGAAGAGTTTCCAGAATTACCATTACAATGGAAATGGGTAAAAATTGACAAGCTTACGGAATATTCATCTCATGCTATTAAAGCAGGTCCTTTTGGCTCGTCTTTGAAAAAGGAATTCTATGTCGAGAAAGGATATAAGATTTATGGACAAGAACAAGTCATTTCAGGAAATCCACATTTTGGGGATTATTATGTTGACAAAGAGAAATATGAAGAGCTTAGTTCATGCAGAACAAAACCTTATGATGCATTAATTAGTCTTGTTGGGACTGTTGGAAAGGTTTTAATTCTACCTGAAAATGCGGAGGAGGGAATCATAAACCCGCGATTAGTTAAGCTTTCATTCGACAGAATTTATTACTCACCTTTTCTATTCAAATTTTTCTTTGAAAGTTTCTTTTTGAAAAGCTTGTACTCATTACATACCCATGGGGCAACAATGGATGTTTTAAATTTAGGAATTATTAAGTGTTTACCTTTTCCATTGATGTCAAAAGAGGAACAAGAGAAAATGGTGAATGAAATAGAATCACAATTTTCTATAATTGATAATCTTGAGCAAACAATTGAAACGGGATTAAAAAAGTCAGAAGCCCTTCGCCAATCCATTTTAAAGAAAGCATTTGAAGGAAAATTGGTGCCCCAAGATCCTAGTGATGAGCCTACATCAGAACTACTAAAACGCATACATGCGGAAAAGAAAAAGCATCTGGAAGAGCAAAAGAAACTAAAGAAAAAAGCACCAAAAAAAATAAAGCAGATGAGTAAAGAACTGAGCATTGAAGAAGTACTCAAAACTTCAGAAAAACCTATGCTGGCCAAAGATATCTGGCAGAAAAGCAAGCATAAAGAAAACATTGAAGACTTCTATAAGGAGCTAAAAGACATTCAGTCTAAGATCAAGGAAGTAAAAAAAGGCACAGAATCACTTTTAAGCTTGGCTAAATGAGAATAGACAAAGTACATATCATATCCCGCTTCAAGAACCTTGAGGATTTTCAGATTAATATTGACGAAAACGCATGGGAAACAGTACTACTCGGTCTAAATGCTACGGGTAAATCGAATTTTCTGGAAGCCTTGGTTATTATTTTTAGAGATATAGATTTAATCTATAATCACAACAAAAAGCTCAAGCAACCTTTTGAGTATTACATCAAATATGAGTGTCGAAGTAATACCATTGAAATAACTTTTGAAAAAGGAAAATATTCATTTGTTGTTAATGACAAATCTGAAACCACAACTGTTACAAAAAATATTGAACACTATTTACCGAAACATGTTTTCATCTATTATTCAGGTATTAGTGACCGCCTTGCAGATTTATACATTCCGCACCAAAAAATTTATTATGAACAAATTATTAAGGCTGGAGCTAAAATTGAAGAATTTGATACAATTCGAAGAATATTTCTTGCTCAAAACATTCATGCAAACTTTGCTCTGATTGCGTTTTTTCTATACAAGGAAGACCAAGGCGATGAAACCATAAAGTTTTTAAAAGAAGAATTAAAAATCAATGATTTTGGTTCAGCTCTTTTTATGTTGAAAGAGCCAGAATGGGCAAAGTCAAGAAAAAACAAAAATGCTTTGTTTTGGGGTGCAACTGGTTTGGTCCGAAAATTTTTGGAGGATTTACTTTTATTCTCATATGCGCCTATTCAACATCAGGCGAGAGTTGACGTCTCCTATAAAAAAGCAGAAACCCAGGACAGGCTCTATTTGTATCTCAGAGACAAGACCACTTTTTCAGATTTGGTTGAGTTCAAGTATAAAAACAAAATTGAGCTTTTTAATGCTTTGGAGAGTATTCACATTTCCGACATGCTCCATGATGTGAAAATCAAAGTTCAGAAAGAGGGTGTTGATGGCGAGCTATCAATGGCTGAATTAAGTGAAGGTGAAAAACAACTCCTTACCGTTTTGGGCTTGTTGAAATTCACCAAAGACGAAGAATCCTTAATCTTACTGGATGAACCTGACACACATTTGAACCCCATGTGGAAATGGAAATTTTTAGATTATTTGGACAGGGTCGTAAAAAGAAAGGAAAATACTCAGATTATTTTCTGTTCGCATGATCCTTTAGTGATTGGAAACTTGAAGAAAAATCAAGTGCAAATTTTCAAGAAAAATAAAGACGGAAAAACGGAAGCTTTCAATCCTTATATGAGCCCAAGAGAAATGAGTGTTTCAAAAATTCTAACCAGTGAATTGTTTGGCATTCCTTCCCTAATGAGTAAAAAGTTAGAAGACTTATTGAACCAGAAACGATTTCTTCAAGCTAAAATTTCACACGGACAACTGAATGAAGATGAAAGAAATCAATTTGAAAGACTAAAGAATTATTTTGATAGAATTGGTTTTGGAGATGATACTGTTGATAGCAGATATAATCAATATCTAAAACTAACAAGCAGTTACAAGGAATTTACAAATAGAAAATATACCAAAGAAGAAGCTGAAGAATTAGATAGAATTGCAAAGGAAGTCCTTGACGAAATCTTAAAAGAAGAAAAGGGCGAATGAGGTATATTGATAGAAATAGATTCAGAGAAGCCGTTGACGGCTTTGGGTGGGAGGCTATCAAACAAGCTCAACTAGTTGCTATGAACACAATGACTATTGAGCAGAAAAAAGAATACATCCGCAATCATCCCGAATGGAATCAGCTTCAACCAATAATGCTTGGACTCTCAAATAACAAATGCTGGTATACAGAAGGCCCTATCGGACCAAGTGATTTTGAAATAGATCATTTTCGACCTAAAAGTTCCGCTAGAGAAAAGATTGATTATAAAGACCCCAAGAGTAAATCAAGAATATTAAAAGAAAATGGCTATTGGTGGTTGGCATATGAATGGAGTAACTATAGGTTATCTGGAGGTCTAGCTAATAAAAGAAGACGAGACAGGTTAGGTGATTGTGAAGAGGTTCATGGTAAAGGTGAATATTTTCCTTTGGATTGTTCTGATGTAGGAAGAATTGCAAATGATGAAGAGAACACTAATTGTGAGGTTCCCATTTTACTCGATCCGCTTTGCCAGGAAGATGTAAGCCTTTTGACTTTTGATTCAAATGGTGAGATAATAAGCGCTGGATTGAATGATTATGAGCATGAAAGAGTCTTTCAATCAATATTTTACTACCATTTGGATTTAGAACAGCTCAATAAAGAACGGCTAATGGCTTGGAATGACTGTGAAAGAGAGATTCTTGAAATAAAGGAATTAATTGATACAGCACCAGATGAAAGAGCAAGGAGAATCGCAGTTGCGTCTTGTCTAAAACGGCTAACTGATTATGTGAAAAACCCAAATAGACCATATACATCAGCAGTCAAAGCTTGTGTTCGCGTATACTCCAAGCTAGATGGATTTAATTGGCTTGAACGCTTTGTAACGGCAATTTTGATATAATAATAGATGAAACTCGAAGCATTGAATAGTACCCACATTGAGCAAGCTGCATCTATTATAGATGAGCAAGGCATTCCAAAAAACTATGTTTGGAGTCAATACTATGTGGTGGTTAATGAAAAAGAGTATCCGTTCAAGCATCTGGTAAGAACTGGTTTTGAATTAGCCACTGGAGAGCCACTTCAATTTCAGTCAAACGAATCGTACCGTGGTTATGTTGAAAATGAGCTGCATTTTGAATTTCGGTATTATGAGGGCGGGTATAACTTCTTCACCAAAGATGAATTAGAGTTTTACAGCTCCATCGTTAACACTGATTACAGAAAATCAAACCCAGCCCATCAATACTACGGTCAAAAACTCTATCCTATCATTGCCAAAGCCAAATATTGGGCTGAGCAAATTATGGTAGAAGGGTTTAAGTTAAGGCAAGATGGAAATTGGCTCAATGGACATGTAGCCCGAATAAAACCTTATTTCTGGCCAAGAATATATAGCGGTGAAGACAAAGATGTGTTTTTTAATGTTGATGTAAATGGATCTGATGAATTTATCGGATATAAGCTGGATGGTTATTTCGAAACCACAAAAGCACTT
Source organism: Bacteroidia bacterium (assembly GCA_030427585.1). Classification (GTDB taxonomy): domain Bacteria; phylum Bacteroidota; class Bacteroidia; order Flavobacteriales; family Flavobacteriaceae; genus Aquimarina. The sequence continues at coordinate 168,596 of JAUIBW010000002.1, read as the reverse complement.
CCGGATTATAAAATCAAATTACTTGAAGAGTATAAAACCCTTATCAATTGGGAATGGCCTAGAATATCATTTGACCAATTGGAGACATACAATTGGGAAAGACTTATTGCAGAAAGCAAAGCCTATGTTCAGAAATATTTACCACATCACAATCACTTAAAGAAGTTACTTTTCAAGGAATCAAAAATTGCCCGTATCACTTGGAATAGTAACGGTTGGGTAAAACCATCTGGTTTAACAGGTAAATCAACCAATCCAAGTTTTGAAAATGAAAATGGTTTTGGTCACGAAGAATGGCTATTTGATGGAGATAAAGTGATTAATGGGTACAAGTATGGATTTTTGGAGCCTATACATAAATATCGATCTAAGTATGAAGGAAAACTTTTTGACATTGCGCTTTACACGAGAAATGCAGAATCGAATAAGAGTTATTGGGTTGCCAATTTAAAAGATGTTGAAGTGCTCTTACCACAAGAATCGGAGAAGATATTAGATCACTACAAGAACGAAGGTTGGTATGATGAAATGAAAGCCGACTTATATAATCTAAATCTTAATTCCAGCCAGTTAGATACATGGATTAATGATGGTGCTGAACAATTGTTGAACGTGAAGTTTAAAGCATCACATCTCAATGAAATTCCACCAGAGCTAGTCCCTGTTTTGGACAATAGTGAAATCCCATCCAATAGATACACGCTAATGGATGTTCCAGCTGCGCTACAGGAAAAAATTAATCAAGATGTTAAAACAGGGTTTTCTTTCGAAGACTCAGGCAGTGAAGAGGCAGATCTTGGCACAAAAAGCAAAAGAACTGAAAAAAAGAGAGAGATAGAACTCGAATTAAAACACAATGTCCTTCAGACCAAATTTTTAAAATACCTTCAAAACAAGTATGGTAAGACAATTGTGAAACGGGAGTGTACCGCATATGGAGCTTTAAGGATTGACGTAACTCGGAAGACGAATACAGGCTACATTTTTTACGAAATCAAAACCTACAATAGTTTAAGAACTTCCATTAGAGAAGGCATCGGACAATTATTGGAATATTGTCTATACCCCAATGTAAATGAAGCTGAAAGTATTGTGTTGGTTTCCCATGTGACACCGTCAGATGAAGTTAAGAATTATCTTAATCATCTAAAGAATTTTATTAAACTTCCTTTTACCTATATCCACTTTGATATTGAGCAAGAGGAAATAATTTTAGAAATATAGTTTATGGCAACAAATAACTTAGTAGCAAAAATATGGTCATTCTGTGATACTCTTAGAGATGACGGACTTGGATACGGTGATTATTTAGAGCAATTGACTTTTTTGTTATTCCTTAAAATGGCGGATGAAAATAAGAATCAATATAACTTGCCTAAAAGATGCGATTGGCAAACTATTTTATCCAGTGCTCAGATCATAGAAGATTATGAAAATCTTCTGAAAAACTTATCTAATGCTGGTGGCATGTTAAGTAAGATTTTTGCAGGTGCGCAGAATAAAATTCATGATTCGGTTAAATTGAAAAGATTAATTAAACTTATTGATGGAGAAAACTGGACGAATCAGGATGTAGATATCAAAGGAGAAATCTATGAATCACTATTACAGAAAAATGCTGAAAATAGTGGTGCTGGTCAGTACTTTACCCCTCGGTCTGTTATTTCTGCAATGGTAACCTGTATAAATCCAAAGCCCATGGAAACCATTGCCGACCCTTCTTGTGGTACTGGTGGATTCTTTTTAGGCGCGTTGAATCATATAAACGAAAAGCCATTATCAAAAGAAGAAACCACTTTTCTGAAATTCAAGGCATTTCATGGTTGGGAAATTGAGAAATCTACAGCTCGATTATGTTTAATGAATCTCTTCCTCCATGGGGTTGGAGATCTAAAAGATACCCCTGATATTCAGGTCGCAGACAGCCTCAAACGTGGAACTGAAGGAAAAATTCATGAAAATGAAAAGGTGTCCATTATATTAGCTAATCCTCCATTTGGAGTAAGTAGCAGTGATACACCAACTATTGATTTGGAGCAGTCTAAAAAAGAAGGTTATTTTCTCAGGAAGGATTTCTGGGTAGCAACAAGCAATAAACAATTGGCCTTTTTGCAACACATTGTTGCTATGTTGAAGACGAATGGTCGTGCAGCAGTTGTACTGCCAGATAATGTGTTATTTGAAGGAGGGGCTGGAGAGACTATCAGAAAAAAACTATTGGAAGAAACCAATTTGCATACGATTTTGAGACTTCCAACAGGAATTTTTTATGCCCAAGGAGTAAAAGCAAATGTTCTCTTCTTTGATAAACCTCAAGAGTCTATAAAATCAGGTACTAAAGAAGTTTGGTATTATGACTATAGAACCAATATTAACCATACTCCAAAGAAGAATCCTCTCAAGTCTACAGATTTAAAAGAGTTTATAGAATTATATCATTCTGCCGATCTCAGTAAAAGAAAAGAAACCTGGTCGCAAGAAAACCCTGAAGGTCGTTGGCGAAAGTATTCAACCAAGGAGCTTCTATCTCGTGACAAAACTAGTTTGGATATCTTCTGGCTTCGAAATGACAGTATAATAGATTTAGACAATTTACCTGATCCAAACGATTTAGCTCGTGAGATAATTGAAAATATTGAAGGGGCTTTGGAAGGCTTTAAAAATATAGGATTAAAACTGAAGGATTAGCCATGTTTAGCATCCATACACATTGCCAAGTCGCTCAAAGTCAACCGCACGAGCCAAAACTTGTCAAAGAGTATGTCTACCCTAAGGCTAAAAAAAATTACGCACAACAATGTATCCGCAATTACCGCGGATTCCACTTCGTCCGGATCCACTCAAAATGCTAAAATTCTGTGCCAAACCAAAAATAAACGCATATTAACCCATAAATACGATTATAAAACCGTTATCTTATTATCATGGACAATTCGATTACATGGACTGAAAAGCTTTATAAAGGGCATTGGCTAATGGATCTTGGTTATCGCGATTATATTGCAGCTCGTTTTTTACTTAATAATCATTTAATAATTCAAGGACTAACACTTGCAAGTACTTCAGTAGAAAAATATCTGAAAGCACTAATTGTATTTAATCTAAAAAAAAGGGAAAAATATTGTTATCATTTAGATAGATTTGAATCACTCAAAAAAATTCTATCTAAAGTCAATAATGACGTGACCGTAGATTTTGACCCTGTTTTTATAGAAATATTGCAAAATGCATTTAAGATCAGATATTATGACAGAATTAAAAAACCAATCTTTATGGGCTTTTACATAAATCAGTTAATTGGTGAATTAGATTATACTATTGACTTTATGGAAAGATATATTTCTAACTCACAAAATGGGGAGGAATCTATGTCAGCATATTACAAAGCAATTAAAAATAATGATTCACATCTTTATGAAAATAACTTCATCTTGAGCAATGAAAATAAAAAAGACTTTATGGAAAAACCCGATATTGGATTTTCAATCCACATTAGAATTGGATCTGTAGTTCAAGACGAGAAAATAGTAAAAGGTGGAAGTACTCAAAATAAATATGAAGGTCAAATATCAAAGTTCACAGAATTTAGTGAAAATTTAGGTAACATGTAACGTTAATTGCTTTTTCTGTGTGTGCTCGGAAAATCCATAGGATTTTCCTCTGGTTCGTTTTCTTTTTTTAACATAGATACCAACCAACACAACTAACTATACAAAAACCGATAAATGCCTTTTAATGTACACTGATAAAGGATATTATTTGGAAGAAATAATTAAAACTATTGAATGTTTGTGAAGAACCGCAAAACATTTATCAAGATACAAAGTTTGGAATTGAAATTAGATCACTATAGTCTATTCTTGGGGTTTATTTGTTGAGTGTGTTCAGTGACAGCGACTAACAGTCCTAATATTGAATAAGGATATAAATTTTTAGTATTATTATTCCTAATTAGGATTATTTATATATTTGTTAGAAATCTTCAGTTTCAGGTTGCGTTCCCCATTACTTTCATTCAACTCCAAAACAGACCTACGTTCATTTGATAATGAAAATTTAGGCAAAACATACACCAATCTTACGGTTTCATTTTTAGCAATTCTGGATGGCACATTATATCGGAACAGCGGTTCTTGATACAACTTCTGCAATGACTTCTTTTTACCTTTCTGTCTCGTTTCTATGGAGAGATTCAAGAAATTCAAATCATAATCCAAACTGGAATTGTTCTTTATCTGGATTACAAAATAGAGCTCGTCCTTGTCAAAAACAATATTTTCCACACTCAAAGCGATGCCTTCCTTACGTTTTTTAAGGTGACCAATGCGTTGCTTTCTATCTAGAAGGTAAGCACAGAACCTTTCATAATACTGATGTTTTTTTGTTGTGCTGGTTTCAGAATCGGCCGCTTTTATGGAATCGTTCGCTAGCGGCCTTTCATTCCCAATACGACTTGACATCGGGATGAAATAATTGAGTTTTGATAACTGCTCCTTGTATTTTATTATATAGGAGAAAACCGAACCATCCCTATTGACAACCAACAGGTTGCTTTCTTTTCCGGGTTTTGCCTGCAAAAGTCCCAAATACTGTTCTTTTTCCCTGTTATAGGTGAAAACAAAATTATCCGAACCGGTTATGCCTTGACGTATGGGCTCAGGAAAGAATAGTGCGACGTTCTTTTGGTCATTGGCATAAATGGTATCCAACACTATAGTATTTTGTGCTTTAGTGACAATGGAAGCCAGGAGAAAGGCAGAAATAAATAGATGATTTTTCATAAGAGTACGTTTTTAAATGCCACTATGGGCTTATAGTTTAGGTTTTAATATCAGTTGGTAATTATTGAGTACGGTCACCTTTACCTTTCGGTTATTGCGCTTCAGTACTTTGGTGATGCCACCTACTTGCGGTACACTCGGGATATTGATGTCACCGATGATGTCATCCAAAACTTCATTGGTGGCATCTGCGCGAAAATTGTTTTCCACATAGATTCCCTCACTGCCATCCTGAAGGTCAAATGCTTTTAGACTGGTAGGATGGTTTTGGATATTTTCAATAGTAATCAAGGCACGATTGGGTTGAAAACTGATAAACCCATAGATAGGGGTGTTTTTTGACACCTTTTTATTATTAATCATTGCGTCCTGAACCAGGCGCATCCGTAATCTGGAATTGACCTTGACCACTTGATTACCATCAACAACAGCGTAAATCATTTCGTCCGTACTGCCCAAAATCGATAGCTCACTTTTCTTGGGAGCAGCTGCGAAAAATAGTTGATGCTCCAGCCCCAGTTCTTTGGCTGCAATTTGTTGTTCCTTCTTCAGTTCCGTGGAATCAATTTCCTTTTCCCTATTTGGAGCAGTTCTTTTTTTGCCGATATGTTCATAGGACGCGGTTGAATATTTAATTTTTCCAGCAGCGTAAATACTGTCAACAATGCGCTCTTTTTCCATTTCGGGTAAATCTCGATTATAAAAGCCATGCGAATCAATCATCTTTTCATCATAGATACTGGGCGCATTGGTTTCCCTAACTTCCTTTAGATCATTAATGGCATCCAGTTTGGAATCATATTCCTTCTGGTTCTGTTCCAATTCTGGAATTAAGGTCTGTTCAAGGTTTTCGTTTTCACTATCGTCATCACCCATTATCATAACGGAATAGGATATCAGGAAAATGAACAGTACGGCAAGTACGGCCGCAAACACTATTTTATTCTTTTCTACTTTCATTGGATGTTTTTTTTAGAGTGTTTTCGAAGTAATCTGTAATCAACAATCCGTGCGGATTGTTAGGAAAGTTCCGGTCGACCGTAATCAGGTTTCCGGTGGAAACCAATTCATAAGTATCGATTACCGACCCGCGATTGATTTCAAATAGGGTAACCGTTTTGAAACTATAAGTACCATTCTTTTTTTCAATTTGGGAATCGATGCGCAGTACTTTTTGTACCAAGGAATATTGTAGAAGGCGATTATATACCCCATCCGCTTTCTTTTGGCGATAAAGATTGTCTACGGAGCTATTGCCCAACCAAAGGGCTTTTTTCAGGTTCTTTTCATAATTGCTCGCATCGATATTATAGAAATAGGTGTGGAACAGTTCCAGGTGTGCCAAAGCCTCCACTTTAAAATTTTCCTTTTGAGTAACCAATTTTAAAGGAATAATACTGCCATCGGTGTTGATGGCAAAGGCACTGTTCAATGCTTTCCTGTGCATATTAAAAGCCATTATAACCGAAAATATGCCCAAGAGTGTGGCACATATAATAACTGCCAAAACAATGAACCTGTTTAATTTTAAAATGGTATAGATGTTTTTATAGGGTGTTTTCATAGATGTTCGATTAGTTGGTAAAAAGTCGTAAGGTGAAGGAAGTGGCACGCCGATACAGTTTGAATTTCAGAAAAACGATGAAACCTACAGAGCCCAGTTGCACTACAGGGGCAAAGAAACCTTGACCCACATCCGTACCAAAAAGGTTGTTCCAAAAATTGGTATTGATTTCCGTGTAGAGGGCATTGACAAACACATTGACCAGAAAGAATGCCGGTACAAGCATATACACCGCAGCATACAGCTTAAAAAAGGTATAGGCCAAGGAGCGGAACTTTTCAAAAACAGCCAAACTGATGACCAAAGGAAAAAATGCCTGCATAATTCCCAAAAGGAAAAAGCGTTCTGCCAAGAATAACGGATAGATGAACAGATCCAGAATCCAAAGGATGATGCTGACAATAAAGGCAAATATCTTAAACCCAAAAAGTGGGGTTACCAGAGCTTCATAAAGCAAGGTCATTGCATTTTTTGCAGCATCCATCAGATTTACATCTTCTTCAATAGGAATATCCTGCATCTGCAAAGGCAGCAAGGCTGGGGCTGTTCCCCGATATTGTCCTTCGATGGACACTAGGATGGCATCGAAAAAGCCCAGAACCTGTGTTGAGAAAATGACCACAAGAACGACTGCAAAATTCTTGGCCAATTCCCCTGGGCTTAATCCCCAAGTATACCCGTCCTTATCCGCAACCCCTTCATTGTATTTTTTAAGGATATTGACCAGAAAGAACAGAACAGCAAGCGTTTTCATTCCCGCGATGGTATATTGCGAGAAGTCGCTGTTCTGTATCGTCTGGAATACGGTATCCACGTATTCAAGCCCTATCCCTAAAATGATGGTTGCGGTCATCCTTAGTATTCGGTTTCGCGGTTATTGATTTTATCTTGCATTTTTCGGAAGGAGATAATATCCCGATAGCGTTTGGTCCGGATGGTGATATCGGAAACCATCTCTTTCGATTCGATTTCCTTTTGTTTTAATATTTCTGCACGTTCGGCATCGCTCATTTTGAGGTAGTCGCTGGACAGGATCTCGTCAATGAAGTCCATTGTATCCAAAGAATTCTCGACAATGGCATTAAACGATTCGGACACCCTGGCCACTTCATCAGGTTTGATATAGGGCGAGTTCAAAATATCCTGCAAGTCATTTTGCATTACCTCAATAAGACGTTGGTTGTTTCTTCCAATTTCTTCTACAGCCCTGAGTTGTCTCACTACATTGGAGACTTTCTCGATACTCTCCTTGGCATCCTTCAGGAATTTTACGGACTTGATAAGCTGGGCGGTCTGTTTTCCTGATTCCACCAATTGCTTTACCAAGCTGATAAAATTGGTGTTGTCATAGGTGGGCATTCCTTGGCACGCAGCGCGTGCAGGCAATAAAAAGATGAATGCTGTTGCGAGAATTAAGATTTTCGATTTACTCATTGCTAAATAGTTGTTTTGGTATTCGTGAACCTTCGGTTTCATACTATTATGTTTTAGATGTGAATTCAATGATGGCTTTCTGCATATCCTGGGTCTTTTCATAAATGGCCATTATGGCCTCGTTTTCCTGTCCGTCGGTCAGATAAGCCGCATACACTTCTTTGGGAACCTCAAGCCGGAAAATGTTGCTTTCCTTTCCTATTTTGATGAACATTTCGGAGTACTTCCGTGGCCCGGTAAGGTTGTTCTTGATGGATTTCAATTGGTTCAGGTCGTGATTGGATAGGTTGAGGCGTTTGACCAGTTCGGCATATCCCTTTTCATTGTTCAGGCTATAAATGACCTGTGTGTTTTCCAGAATGCTTGCGGATGTTGAATTGTTCGGCAGTTGATTGATGGATTGCAGGATTATGCCAATTGCCCCATTTTGTTTACGTATGGCCTGGTAGTAGAATTCCACACTTTCGAGTACATTGTCAAACTTCAACTGCTTGGCGAACTCATCGAATAGAATAATCCCTTTTTCTGCACGGTTCTTCCAAATGGTTCTTTGGATGGCCGACTTGATAAGCTTCAACATTACGGACAGGATTTCCTTATTGTCCTTGACTTCATCCAATTCAAAAACAATCAATCTCTTGTCCTCGATTTTATAGGTCTGGTCTTTACTGACCTCAAATAGAAAGCTATATAGACCATCACCGACATATTCAGACATTACGTGCAAGAAGCTCGTAACATTGAAGTAGTCGGGATGGATTTTGAGATTGTCAAGAATGTTTTCTTGATTCCTTTCTATAAAACTGTAAAAGCCATCCAAAGAGTGATTTTCTGGTGTGCTGTCGTAATAATGGCGAAGTATCTTTTTGACGGAAACTGATTGCGCCTTGGTTACTTTCAAATCGGAAGCGAACAATTCAAATAGGAATACAGATAAATCCTCAAGACGTTCCGGTGCCAAGTCATTTACATGGCTGATGTAAAAAGGATTGATGCCCAAGTTCTTTCCGCTCTCGTAACGCAGCACGGTATATTGTTCAGGATAGAGTTTGGCAAATTTGGTGTACGAGCCGCCCAAATCGATGATGACCAGACGGACACCACTTTCAAAATATTGACGCAGAATATTATTGGCCAAAAAGGATTTTCCCTCACCCGTGGGTGCAAAAATGGCAAAGTTTCTGGCTTTGATGCGTTTCTTGCGCTCATCCCAAACATCCTTTAAAACTGGAATGTTATGTTCCCGGTCATTAAAGATGATACCTGTAGCATCCGATTTGTAATTGGTGTTGTTAATGAATAGACAAAGAGCGTGTTTTAAATCGGTAACGTATAAATCGTTGTTCGAGAAATTGGAAGAAAAACAGCAGTAGCTATTCAGTATATAATTCTTTCGCTCTTCCCCTCTTGGATAATATGGTATAATATCCAGTTCCTTGAATTCAGTCTTTATCTTTGCCGTAATTTTATCCAGCTCTTTGGCTTCCTTTGACCAATAGACAATATTTAGATGACCACGAATGATACGGGCGTTGTCATCTGCATTGATCTGGTCAAGAATATGCTGGATTTTTCCGAGCACTACTTTGTTCTGCGAACCAAAATTGGAACTCTTGTTCAGTTCCTCGATTTTCTTGTCCAGCAGCTTGCGCCATTTCTGTTTGTCATCCAAATACAAAATCTGGTTGACAATGTGGTTCTTGTTTAGCGTAAGCCCTAGACCATCAATAAACCCTTGATGAAACACAAAATCGTCTGACGTGAATTTCTCATTGGTCTTGCTACTCTGTACACTTTCGCCAAAGCACAGTTCGCTATTGATGGCCAGGGCATCAAAATAATTTTCGCCAATAGTGACGTTTTTCTTTTCAAGCAGTATATCGGTATCAAGACCTTCGTTAAAGCCATTGAAATAAGAATCACTGATGCTCTTTATTATTTCTGGGTTCAGTGGTGTCAGTTTAACTTTACGACTGTTATTGATGAAGGAAACCGAATCACTGACCGAAGCGATGAACGTTTTTATGTTGTCATCCATTTCCTGAACGATACCTTTTGAAATCTTTCGGAACGGGTTGACATATTTTGGATTGTTAAGCGCTTTGTTTTTGGTCAATATGAAGAACAGGTAACAGGTGTGTTCCATATGTTCACGTCCTTTAAAATGCTTGTGGGTCGCTTTCTCTAAAAAAGTTTTATTCTGAAGTTGTTCGGCCGAATAGGATTTCTTTAAGTAGATATCCTGTTTATGGACCACGGTACCCACGGGTAAGGATTTCAATGACTGAAACCACGCCCCGTGCATATCTTCAAAGTCCTTTTCCGATAAGGAATAGATTTCTGGTAAATCGCCTTTGTAGCACACGACCACATTGCCATTATTGGCAAAAATGATATTGTCCTGAATATCCGCAATGGGTTGATATGCTGATAGGTTAATCTTATTCATACTCAAAGCCTGAATTTCTTTTGTTACTAATAATTTCTGGGAAGACTTTTGAAATCTGAAAAAGTTGCGGGGTGTTGGTTATTCGTGCCAAGGCGATATATAGAATAGAGTTGAATACCAGTATGCCTATAATCATCATAAAGCTGAAAGAGAAGATGATGACCAATAGCGATGCCACGATGCTAATCATCATCACAGCAAATAGGGAAATGGGCAGCCCAAAAATGACCGCCTGTTTCCTGATGTTTTTATAGACTTCGAATTTCTTCATACAGTTAGATAATTAAATCTCACTTAGTGGATTAGACTACGATTGAGATTAGGTAAGTGAAAATTCCAACTACTGCACCCGCAATTAGAACAAAGACCAGAACACGGGTAATCCCTTTTTTTAGGTCAGCATTTTCCCCAAAGAAATGTCCAGCATTAAAGAGGAAGCCGATGAGGAAAATGACACCGAGAATAATAGGGAAAATGGTTCTTATGGTATCGGAAACATCGTTAACGGAATCTTCGATTCCCCCGATTTGAGCAAATAGCGAAGATGAAACCAGTAAAAGAAAAGTGGCTAAATAGATTGATTTTTTCATAACGGAAAAGTTTAAAATTTTGATTCGTTTTCGTTATTGAAAATTTACATATATTTGCTTATAAATAATTGACAATCAGATAATTGTGAATAAAATATTATTTGATTTTGTTTGAATCCCGTTGCTGTTATTTGATGTCAAATTCTATGGAATTTTGAAGGTAGGTTGTTGATAACCCGAATATTGAAAATGAAAAATCTGCTCAAAAACGTCAGTTTTGTGATTTTGCTCTTGAAAATGTGCATCATTTTTGGGCAAGAAATTGACGCTCAAAAACGAATCGTAATTGATGTTGGACACGGCGGAAAAGATTCCGGTGCCATCGGAATAAATGGCATTCAGGAAAAGGATATTGTTTTGAAGATAGCAAAGGAAATAGTAAGTCTTAACGAAGAGTCGGAAGCACCATTGGATATTTACTTGACCAGGTACAACGATACACTTATTTCATTATCGGATAGAAGGAAGCTGGCGAAGTCTCTGAATGCTGATTTGTTTATTTCCCTACACTGCAATCATTCTCATAATCCGAAAGCTAGAGGGATTGAGGTTTATGTAAGCAAGAACGAATCTGAAAATTCAAAGGAATCTGTTTGGTTTGCCTTTCAATTGCAGAACCAAATTAAAAAACAGTTAGGGTTTGATAGTAGGGATGTGAAGTTTGCTGATTTTCAGGTGTTGCGGGAAACTGTTGGTTATCTTCCTTCGGTACTTTTGGAATTGGGGTTTTTGAGTAACAAAGATGAAAGAGGTTATTTTCTAAATCCTGAATCGATAAGGGTTGTGGCACTAATACTTTGGGAAAGTTTAATTGAAAATTTGGACAGTTATGAAAGAGGTGGGGATTGAGGTGGTAAAGTGCTTAAAGGTAATTATTTTAGCACTATATAGACAAATAGTATATGTCATTATTGCGTTAAAAGGGAAAAGATAAAATGATAGTGTTTGATTCTCTTTAGTTTTTTGAAATAATTTCCTTATTAAAGTTAATACTTTGTTATATTGGTCTGATGCACAGACCAATAATTTATGAAAATAACTTTACCAAAATTAATAACCAATAAAAGGATAGGCAGTAGGACTAAAAAAAATGTAATAAAGCATTTAATTTGTGAGAATGTAGAACTTAACGTGATTCCCACAAAACAGCTAAAGTCTTACTTTACATTCAAGGACGAAATAGGCAACCTATACTATGCAACCGAAGATAAAAAAGACTTACCTGAAGAATTTGAATTCGTTTTACTTTATGAAAAATTAAAGCCTAAGGGGTTTAGATTAATTCGTTGGTTAAAGCATCCATTGAATAGAATATATAACCCTAACGACATAATCAAAACTTGGAAAGGCGAGTTCAGTTTTAAAAAGGAAAATAATACAGAGGGACTGCTTGGGTTAAGAACCCCTCAAATTGGTGCAATTCATACATTACTTGGTCATTTAACGAATGCTAAGGAAATTGCTACTGTGGTCTTGCCGACAGGTACAGGAAAGACAGAAACAATGCTATCACTTTTAGCAGCAAATCCTTGCAATAAATTGCTAGTTACCGTACCGTCGGATTCTCTAAGAACGCAGTTGGCAAATAAATTTTTGGACTTCGGTTTGCTCAAAATTAGAGATGAAAACGGTGAAACAATTTTAGGAGAGAAAGCTCAAAACCCCATAATTGGAATCCTTAACACTGGATTTAGTTCAGAAAATGAAGCAATTAACTTTTTTAATGAATGTAATGTAGTTATTTCTACAATGAATCTTGTTTCTAGTTCCTCTGAAAGTATTATTGAGGCCATTTCCAATATTACTTCACATCTTTTTGTAGATGAGGCACATCATTCCAAAGCAGGTAATTGGGATAAGTTCATAAAATCATTCGAAAAAAGTAAAGTGATACAATTTACGGCTACACCTTACAGAAATGATGGAAAAATGCTCGATGGTAGAATTATTTACAATTTTACTCTTAAAGAGGCTCAAGAACAAGGATACTTTAAAGAGATTGATTTCATTCCAATTCGAGAATATGATAAAAAATTAGCGGACATAAAAATTGCTGAGACCGCTGTAAAAAAACTAAGAGAAGATATTTCTAATCATAGGGACCATATATTGATGGCCAGATGTGAGAATCATCCAAGAGCAGAAGAGGTATTTGAAATCTACAAGAAATATCAAGATTTAAATCCGGTTCTTATCCATTCAGATGTAAAGAACAAGAAGCAGGTAAAAACAAACATTACCCAAAAGAAACATAAAATAATTGTATGTGTTGATATGTTAGGTGAAGGGTTTGACTTACCCGAATTAAAAATTGCAGCCTTTCACGATATCAGAAAAAGTTTGCCCATAACTCTACAATTTGCTGGTCGCTTTACCAGAACAAGTCGTGATGCTAAATTAGGGAAGGCTAGTTTCGTTGCCAATCTTCATCAACCAAACATTAATGATGAAATAGGTTTACTGTATGTAAAACAATCTAATTGGAATACAATTCTCCCAACATTAAGTTTGAAGGCCACTCAGGAACAAATAGACCTTCAAGATTTTTTATCAGGTTTTAATAGGATTGATGAGTCCCATATTCCATTTCAAGAAATTCGGCCAGCGTTTAGTGCAGTGGTATATGAGAACAAAACACAAATTTGGCATCCTAAAAAATTTATGGAAGGTATTAAGGGATATGATAATTATGACCATAAATATTATTCAATTAACTCTTCTGAACAGACCCTAGTCATTTTCTTAGGTAACAAGAAAAAGGTTGATTGGGGGAATTTCAAGGATGTATATGATATTGTTTGGAACATATTCATCGTGTATTGGGAGCAAAAAAATAATATGCTCTTTATTCATTCTTCTGAGAAAGGAAGTGAGTTTAAAGAACTTGCAAAAGCTATACTTGGAGAGGAAGCATCACTAATAAAAGATGAAAATGTTTTTAAATCTTTTTACAATGTCGATAGGGTAAAACTCTATAATGTAGGTTTAAGAAAAGGATTAGGCAAAAACATTACTTTTCAATCTTATTACGGTAAAGGGGTACAAGAAGCTCTGTCTTTAGCAGAAGAAAAATCTGGCATAAATAATAATGTGTTTGGTGTTGGCTTTGAAGAGGGTGATATAACCTCGATAGGGTGCTCCAGAAAGGGAAGGATATGGTCGTATTCGCGAGGTACTATAAATGAGTTTATTAAATGGTGTGATTCAATTGGAAGTAAACTTTCCAATAAAGGGATAGACCCTAATAAAATCCTCCTTAAAAATGCGATTAAACCAACTAGAGTATCCAAACGTCCCAACTTATATCCTTTAACTGTCGATTGGAACCCGCTTGTATATAAAGAAACGGAGGATAGTTACATTTTTAGATACAACGAAAAGGATTACGATTTATCGAATTCAGAACTAAATATTAAAGACCCAGATACAAATAGTCCTCTAGAATTTACTTTCGATACCGATGATTTTAAGGCTGGATTTATATTAGAGCTTACCAAGACTGGAGAAGGAGGGCAAACTAGATATGACTATCAAATAAAAGCAACTACAAATCACTTTGTAAATGTAATTAAAGGAGCTAATAATATTAGTTTGGTTGAATTCTTTAATGAAAACCCGCCATTGATTTGGTTTGCGGATGGCTCTTTTCTTCAAGGAAATGATTTTGTGAAGTTCAATGAAGAAATTTTGCTTTACCCCGTTGAACGCCTTGAGCAAATTAAATGGAATAATGTTGACATAAGCCAGGAGTCAGAAAGATTTACAGAAAAAAGAAAATCTTCCATTCAATATTATTTTTTTGAATACTTGCTTACTAAAGACTATAAGGTACTTTTTAATGATGACGATAGTGGGGAAATAGCTGATATTATAGCTATAAAGGATACTGATGAATTTGTAGAAATTGAACTATATCACCTAAAATATGCTATTGATGGTAAAGTTTCCAGTCAAATCAAAAATTTCTATGAAGTCTGTGGTCAGGCCCAAAAATCACTCATATGGAAATATAAAGAAGGGACTGAATTTATGAATCATTTAATAAGAAGGGAATGGAGAAAAAGAAATATTAGTCAGACTAGACTTAGAAAAGGAACAATGGATGATTTAGAAAACCTTTTAGGTGTAGTAAAAATGACTAAAGAGGTTAAATTTAAAATTTGTATCGTTCAACCTGGAGCATCACGGGAGACCATAACTGATGATATACTTAATTTATTGGGTGTAACCGCCAATCATATTAAAAAGCAGAGTAATATTGAGTTAAGAGTCATTACAAGTTGAATTTATTTTATAAACATCAAAGGTTGATTATTTCCTCTTATCCCCAGCCCTTTTGTCAAAAGCAACCAAATTAAATAATTCCCGCATTCGGCTACGAACCCGATTTCCGTAGCGTTCTTCCAATTCCTCAGCATTTAGGTTAGTGGTGGCGTGGGTTTTAATTTTATGTTTGGTCTGTTGGTAAAGTTCATAGCGGGATAATAGCACTTCGCCCATTACGTTCAGATCCTTGCCATAAAACCGTCCAGGGGGTTCAATGCCCAAATCATCAAAACAAAAGAATTTGGTGTTTCCATATTCTTCAATGGTTTTAAAACCAAGATGGTTAAAGCTGAAAGTGACATTCCTGCAAGGGATCATCTCATATGGACGTTGCAAGGGAACGATGTGGCGTAACAATTTCATCAAGCTGGTCTTGCCACAGCCTACGGGACCGGATAGCAGAATACCTTTATCGATATCAATGCCATAGGTCTTGCAATTTTCTTTGTCCTTGATAAGATATGAACAGAGCTTGAGTAGAATATCCTTATCCTCATCATAAATCCTGAATTTCTCCCCGAAAAGTAGTTTGCCCTTGGCATTCAAGTAAATCAAGATTTTAGGAAAATCGTACAGTACGCTTTTACCATCAAACTTTCCAAGCGAATATTCCACGCCACCTTCGGTTATTTTAGAGGGGTTGTCCATAATCCTTGTTTTTAGTGGTTCGCAAGTTGTCCTTGATTTGGGTTGCTTGTTTTTTATCTGGTTTGTTTTCCTGTTCAAACGACTCGGTTCTATCCATCCAGTTGATGGCCAATGCCTGCCAATCACGGATTGCTTTTCCGTTACTAGTTTTCCAATCGTTGGCTTCATAATGCTCATAGAATTTTTTTCCTTCATCAGCAGCAAAACCTTTTTCTTTAAAAAAATCAATGACAGCCTGCCAGCCCTTTGGCTGTTTATTATTATTTACCTGTTTGGTATTGTTTATAGTAGATACCAATGCTTGTCCATTAATGGGACGGTGCTGGTACACTACTGGTTCTCGTATGGGATGGTACTGTTCCGCAAGTTGTTCCAATATGGGATTGTACTGTCCCGTAACCGGTTCATCACTTATCCCAATAATGGCCATCTTGATTTTACTACCCTTGTATGGATTATTGGAGGGAAAATAGGAGAGGTAACTCCAAGCATCCAACTCGGTCACACATCTGTGGTAGGTAGATTTTGAGCCTATTTTAGCCACACGCATAAGGTCACGCCGGTTCACGTAAAATTCATCGGCAAAACGGCTGCTGTTCCATTCTTGGAATAAAGCCATATACAGGCTGATATGGGTAGGATTTAGGCGGTCGTCAAAATAGAACCTTTCAAAAGCCGCATTCAGTAGCTTTATGTAGTTCATAGACTATAGATTTAACCCGTGCTGAACACGGTTTGCATCCATTACATTTTGAATTTCCGCTACATCATAGTAGATAATACCACCCACTTTCGTGTAGGGTAATGTTCCGTTGATACGGAGGTTTTGTAATGTACCTGGACTTACCTGAAGCAAATCCATTACTTCCGAAGATTTAAGATATTTCTTGATGTTTCCAGAAGCTTGTTTGGCAAGAAGGTTTTTGATGTCATCGAGCAATTCCATTTTGAATTCCCGAAGATCGTCTGTTGTAATAATAGCTGTTGGCATAATAGAACGGTTTTAATGGAAAGGAGCTATCGCCTCGCTGTCAACTAATTTGATAGCTCCTGACCTGATTTAGCTCACGAACTTTAATATTTTAATAGAAAAGTGTTCGTGAATCTTTGATTTGACTTTCGTTCTACAAATTTGAAGTGGTTTATTGGGTTTTATTCACAAGTTGCACCCAAGTTGGGTACAACTTTAACATATTGATAATTAGCGTTGTTTAATCGATTTTGGTAGATTGAAAACTGAAAATGCTATATGAAATTCTTTAAGATTTATTATTAAAAGAAACACCCAAGTTGGTTGTAACTTGGGTGTTTTGTGAGATTTTTTAAGCTTTCGATTTTAGTTATCGGCCTCCTTCATTCTTTTAATAAGACCTAATTTTAGTGATTCTAAAAACCGTGTAGGTTCTTCTTTTCTGCCACGTATTTCCAAAAAACTACGGTAGTAATTCCCTAAGTCAACATCAAAGATTTTCTCAAAAGCTGTCGCCAAATCTTTGATATCTCCTTTTACGGCACCAGAGGCAATTAATGCGTAGATAAGTTCAGTTAAGTCAATTTTGTTTGAAGTCCAAGAAAGACTTAAACTTTCTAATAATTTTGCATTATTTGATATTTTTTTAGTTGTTTTTTTCAATTCATTTAGTTCGTTAGTGTAATGGTTTAGAAGTAAATCATATGCTAAAATTTTTGCAACAGCATTATCGTGACTTGTTGAAAATTCTGCATCAGTATAAAAGTGGGAAGTATTAGCCAACAATCCTATATTGTCATTTCCCCGTAAGAAATAGAACTCATCCAGGAATGTCGCATTTTGCCTGTAATATTTAATGAACTCGTTATTACAAAAATAATACTCTTGTAATTTTTTGATTTCAACATCAATATATGCACGCTTAGATTTATCGGTACCTCTAGGTTTTTGCATAAGATACTTATACAGTTTAGCGTAAAATTTTAGCTGCCCATAGATAAATGGTTTTTGTTTTTTGAAGAACAATATTTCATTTTCTTTATTGAGAAAATTCCTTTCGCGGACTATAAACCTTAACTCTTGTAGATATTTTCGAGATATTTTAATACCCTTTTCAACATTTGAAAATTCACTCAGGTTTTTCTCATTAACTTCATCGAGAGCCAACTTACATTCATCAAGTATATGTTGTATTTCATTTGTCACAGATAAACTTTGTTTTGATTGAATTTAGTGCAGGGCTCTTATTTTTTTAAGAGTTTAAATCTGCCTTTCTATTAAGACAAACATAAAATAGAAATAGGGTTGCTATAAAAGATGCTTCCCAAGTGGGCATCTTACAGTTGGCTTACTTTATTATCTTCCTTTAGCTTTTTCCCCACGAAGTGTCATCACGGTGCTTGTTACCGAAGCTGCCTGTTTTCCATTTGTTTTGTAAATTTCACAGACATAACAACTGACTGTTTTCCCGCTTTGTATTGGCTTGGCAACTGCTCTTAATGTTTCTTTCCATACAGGACGGAAAAGTTTATTTTAAGTTCTAGGGAAGTGAAACTCTCTCCTTCTTCCATTAAAGTAGAATGTGCCGTTCCAATAGCGGCGTCTGCTAATTCACATAGAAAACCTCCGTGTACAGTTCCTTGTTGGTTGCCGTGTTTTAAAGGGTCAGCTTCTACTTCAATGGTAGCAGCACCTTCATCAATTTTAGTTATTTTAAAACCTAGGGTTTTAGAGATAGCTGTTGGGTATATCATAAATGTACGGTGATTTTCATCTAAATTTCCCTTGATCATTTTATAGATATACTCTAATATTGAAATAGTGTTCATTGGTTTATTTTATTTGGTTAAGTTAACTGAGTAATCTGTATTCATAGAATCGAAATAATGCTAGAAGAGAAATTAATATAAGAATTATTACAGCATTATGAGGCTGTCCTGCCTTAATATTGTACTCATTCATTTTGTGAAGTCTAAATTAGTTGGTCAAAGTCTTATTATTCAAGTTTTGCCACCAATCAGCACGCTAAACATTAAAAACTGAAGTTCTTAGAAGCGTGCTAATCAGTCACATAATTTTAATAAATCCCCTATTCAGACCAGGGTGAATTAAGAATGCAGGAACAGAAGTTTTTATGTTCAAACCCAGATATCATATGGGCACAGACATCTGCCTTTATATTTCCAAAAGTAGTTTCAGTTTTGTGCTTGAACCCTTCAAAAAATTGAGGTATGATTTTCTTTTTAAAATCGGTTCTTGGGAAAGCATTGATAATGTCTTGTCTATCTTTATCACTAATACTATCGTATTTGTCGCCCATAACATCCATACCTACACCGTCATACATTAGCGCAACTTCGCTTTCCTTGTATTCCGCTACACCAATTGTTGTATGTAGTGCTATCGTATCCCAGACCAATTGTAGAGATTTGTTTGGCATACCGTGGCTTTTTAGAAAATCTCTAGCTGCATTAGCTCCATCTACCTCAAAACGTTTGTCTGGACTGCTATAATGAGTTGTTAAACCCAAATCGTGAAATATTGAGCTAACATAGAGTAGCTCGGAATCGTATTTTAAATCCCTCTGATTTCCGAAAATTGAAGAAAATAAAAAGACTCTCAATGAGTGATTGTAAATAAAGTCGTTACCGTGTTCTCTAAGTAGTTCGGTAGCTTGATTTGCAATTGTACTGTCGGGAATTTTAATGCCAGCTATGGCATAGTTTCTTGTTGTTCTCATAATGAATAAGTTTTTCTTCAAAAGTAAGTATAGAGCAGAGTGAAGAAAATGTCATTATGTACTGATTATTTGCCAATTTGGGAAACTAGAGTTGAACATCCTTTTTACTAAGAGCTATTGAACTTGGAATAAAACTAAAAAGGAGGTAGGTTATTTATAAGTAATATTTAATAATTAAAAAATTGATTTACAGGTTATTGCTCTAGTTTGTTTGCGTGTTAAAAGAGCTTGATGTTTTTTAAAGCTTTCTTTTTTCTTCTGTGTCATAAATCAATATTCCTTCATTCCTATTATCAAGTTGTCCGATTAAGTTTCCTTTTTCATTCCAAATTGCTGACTGACCAACACTTTCAAAGTTATCGCAATATCCTATACAATTAGCCAATAAAATAGGAGTGGAATACTTTTTAGCTATCACAGGAAAGTATTTGTATGCTTCTGCAATCCCTGATTGAGATTTAGCAACACTTGCTAGATAAATATCTGCGCCTAGTTCTTTAGCCTTTATTATATGTTCTTCTTTCAAGGATTCATAACAAATGGCAGGAGCAACTTTGTGATTTTTTATACTAATGATTCCATGTTCTTTTCCTTCTGTAAAATAGAGGGTTTCATCAGGGTGCAGTATTTGTTTAGAATATGTTTGGCAAGGTTGGTTAGGGTAAAAAATAATCATACTTATAGATAGGCCAGATCTGGATTTGGTTGGCAAACCCACTCCAATGGTAATGTTATTTGAGCTGCTGATTTTTTGAAAATCCGATAATATCACATCGTTTTGGCAAGTCGCAAGTTCTTTAGCCAGAGTTGGCTCATAACCCGTTAAAGACAATTCTGGGAATATTATCAAATCTGCCTTTTCCATAATGGCAGTTTTAATCCATTGTATATGGTTTTGAATATTACCTTTAATATTTCCTTTACTAGATTTTGTCTGTACAATACAAATTTTCACTTTCTTTATTGCTGTATTAAAAGGTTTCTAGTTGGGTAAATTCTTTTAAATAAATTAGGATAGGATGTAACAAATCCATAATTATCAGTTGGTAAATTAGCGGTGAAATTCCTAAACGCACCTTCGTATTTATATAAATTACTATCTAGCATAGTATAATATTGTTGTACTTTTTTGAAGCTCCAACTTGAAATATCAAAGTAAAGAACATTAATTTTAGTTCTATTTTTTAAAATGGAACCAAGCCTCCGAATTGGAAGTGTATTGGTAAAAGGGGTGATAGTTATGTCGATATCAATGCATCCATTTAATTCCTTTATCTCTTGATTATCATTATTAAACCACTTTCCTGTAGAATCGGTTTTTAAACTAATTTTCAATGAATCATTAAGTTTAGACTCAATTTCAACTGTTTTGACATTCCAAGTCTTATCAATTGAAATACGGTATTCTATCAATAAAGGCTTACCCGCTAAGGTTCCATTTACAATACTTTTAATACTATAATCATTATAAGCTTTAATGAGTCTTAACGTTTCTATTGTTGTAGTGTCAACGCTTTCTCTCTTCCAAATAATGATATGTTCATTCTGTTTTAGCATAATATAGTTATAACCGTTATCAGGGGAATCTGCGAGAATAATTACAGTGACATCTGGCTTAATCTCCGGATAAAATTTTCTTAAAAATAATTCGTCGATTGAAAATAGAAAATGTCATTATATGACACTTATTTGTCAATTTGTGTCATAGCTGTTCTGTATTTTTTAGGAGGAAATCCCGTATGTTTCTTAAAAAAATGACTGAATTGATAGATGGATTGAAAGTTTAATTGATAAGCAATCTCTTTCATAGGAGATGTAGTAAATATTAAATGATACTTTGCATCCGCAATCAGTTTATTGTTTAAGATATTCTTTGGGCTGGTTTCCCCAATGGCTCTACATACATTTGATAATTTTTTTGGAGAAGTATTTAAAATGTCTGCATACTCGTTAACGCTCAAACGTTCATTTGATTTTTGTTCAACTTCCTTTAGGAAACTTTGATAAATTTCTCTGTCAAAATCACTGAAAGAGCTGCCCAGTGCCTCATAGGTATTGGCCACTTTTATCATAATTATTTTGAGATACGCAGCTAGTACATCTAATTTATTAATATAATTTGATTCTTTAAACTCCGAGAGCAATTCATTCATTATGGACTGCAAAGAATTGTATGTGCTTGTACTAAGTTTAATGCTTCTAAATGAAATTCCATCGAAAAGTAAAGATTTACAATCATTATTGCTAGAAGGACTTCTTTCCCAGACACAGTCACCAAATAAAAGTATCAATCCTTTTATCTTTGTTCCCTGACCAAACCGGTAAACTTCGTTCTTAGGGATTAGAATAAGTTCATAGTCTGTTATTTGGTGCGTGTTTTCTAAAATGCTCAAATTTCCACTACCTTTTTCTATTAGTATAACTTGATTATAGATAGAACATAGGTTTTTTTCATTTTTAAGAAACTCTTTTCTAATAGTTTTTATGCAAAATGAATCTTGTATACTTGTTTCGTTGTGTGAGATAATATCATTCATATAATAATTAAACCTTGCATCAGGCTTATAGGTAATGTTTAACTTTAATATTTTTGAATCTGTTGAATCCTTAATTGAGTCAACAAATTAGTTTAATTCTATTTTTTTAAAGATGTTCATTGTTGATTTGCCTCCTAAAAATTTATAACACTGTCCAAGGCATCATCAGCATCCTTATTAATAAAATTAGCTTGATAGTTTATAGTAGTGGTTACAGATGAGTGCCTATAAAGCTTCTGAAGCATTTGAATTGGGATTTTATCACCTGAAATATTACCAAAACTATGTCTTGCTATATGCATACTCATTTTTTTATTGATGTTTAGATTAGCAGCAACTTTTTTCAAGTGTCTGTTTAAGTTTCGTGTTATGGTCTGTGTTCTGACCGAAACCATTTGAGAATCAACTAAATCAGTACCTTTAAGATAATCAAAAATCAAGTCGTTTTTAAATGAATAATTATGTTGGTACATTTTAAGTATGACATTAGCTTTATCAGGCGTTTTTAAGGTAACTAGTTTACTATTTTTGTTCATCCGATACATCAATCTTCCGTCATTAAAGTCAGACCATTTCAATCTTAATACATCACCAACCCTTATACCAGCGAAATAAAAACTAATAAGCCAAACGTGTACAGCTTTTTGTTGAGCCTCAGTTAAATTAGTTGCATTCTCCAATTTCTGGATTTCCGCTATATTAAACCCGATTTTTTGTGTCTCAGGAATTTTAATTTGGACTTTTCCTTTTCCAAAAGGATATCTACCCCTATCAACTAAAGACTCTGATATGGCTAGATTATAAATAGTTCGTATTAAAATGAGATAATTTACAACAGTTCTTGGTGAGCGCTTATTATCGTGAAGTAGATAGGCTTCAAAGTTTTTGAGAAGTGGGACATTGAGTTCGTTAAAGGACAGCTCCTTTTTTTTAAGAAACGTTTTGAATTTGTTTAAACGACCAACCTCAGTATCATATTGATGATGGTTTCCTCTATTTTTAAGGTTTTGGAGGTGCATATTTGCAACCTTGAAAAAATCGACTTTCTTGTTTTGTCTGATTCTTTTCTTTATTAAATTGACTGTTTGATAGTCCGAGCTGCTTTCGGCTTCAAGAGCTTTTTTATTTGCCTCGGCAACTTTTGTAATTATAAAATTATTGATAATGCTAGCATTAGGATGTGATTTTCTAACGCATCTATTTTTCTCATCCCAATACTTTTCTTCAATATACTGACCAGTTCCTAAATAAGTACTTTTTCTGTCTTTGGTGATTCTAATGGCAATTGGATATTGCCCTTCAGGATTATTTTTTTTGCGGAGTACTGCTTTAACTGTTACCATAATAATTACTTGAGAATATAAAAGTAATAAAAATAGGTACAACATAGGTACAACATTTGTTGATTTTAAACCCTATTATTTGATATTAAAGCTTATTAATAAAAATATAATTAATTGATTTTCAGTATATTTATGTTTATTTGTGGTAGTATGGTAAAATACTCATAACCCGAAGGTCGCAGGTTCGAGTCCTGCTCCCGCTACTAAAAAGATAAAATATTGAATTTTAATGTTTTAGTTTTTTTGTTTTTCATAGATTTATCTGTTTACTTCTTTAAAAATTGTGAGCCTTTCGTGCGATTCTCCCGAAGGTTGCAAATCCATTACTTTAGATGATATATGAGTTAATTTGTTTGTTATCAATAGTTTAAAATGTTTTTAGGTGTAAGAGTAAATTTTGAAGTACCTAAATAAAGTGCCTATTTTTTCAGTTTTTATACCTGAGAGCTGAAAATCAAGTATTTGAAAAATTTTGATCTATATGTTAAGTTATTAAATTTTTATATAATTTTAGATTTATGAAAATCAGTATCTTCATCTCCATTTTTTTCATAACTGTACTTATTTATAGTCAGCAAAATTCAAAGATTGACTCTTTAATTAAATTATCAAAATACGATGATGCACTTCAATTGGCGTTACATGACCTTGAAATCTTAAAGGGAAAATCTACCCCTTTATTATTAGGGAAGACACAAAGCGAAATTGCTTCTATTTATTTTAAGAAAGTTAATTATGATTCAACCTATTACTATGCTAAAAAAGCACTTGCACTTGGAATAGAACATGATTTACCTGAAGTTATCGCCAGTGCGTATATTCCAATTGGCAATATACATTACTCTAAATTTGAAGATCTAGATGCTATAACTATATATCAAAAAATAGATTCTGTCTCTCAATACTCAGGAATGAAAAACAAGCATGTGATAAAATCTATGTTCAACCTGGGAGAAGTGCTGCTAAGAACTTATAGTGTTCAAGATACTTCTTATATATCAAAGGCAGAAGGTTATTTTAAAAGAGCTATAAAAATGGCGTCTGAAATTAACGACGAATATCATGAGAATTACGGATATGTATTGATGGGCAATATATATGGTCAAAGAAGGCAGTATGATAAGGCTATGCCATTCTACGAAAAAAGTATCCTTTATTTTAAAAATAAAGGATTTTTTAAAGATTTGGCTAGAATTTACTGGTCATTAGGGATCATAAATACAGACCTTAAACTATATGATAAGGCTGATGCTTATTATAGGCTAAGACTGAAAGTCCTTACAGAAACTGGGGATCGTAGTAATATTGCAGCTGCCAATCGTACCTATGCAGGTTTTTTGTATAGAATTGAAAATTACGAAAAAGCTATAAAATACTTTGAGGAGGCATACAATGTCTATTCAAAATCCGACACTGGAAAAAGTGGTATCTTAGTAGGTATTACTAAAAATCTTGCTGAATCATATTTAAAAGTAGGAGATTTTAAAAAATCTTCTGAGTTTTATAAACTAGCCATGATCTATAAAGATTCTCTTGAAACAAGAAAACAAAGAAACTTAGCGTTAGATCTTGAAAAGAAATACCAAACTGAAAAAAAAGAGCAGGAAATTTCTGTATTAACTTCACAAAATGAATTGGTTCAACAACAAAAGAAAAATCAACGAAATTTGTTACTAGGTGGCATTGGCATAACCTCGTTAGCAGGCTTATTTTTTTTCTTATTATACCGAAATCGTCAGAAAACCAACAAAAAATTAAATGAAATAGATACTTTAAAGTCCAAATTTTTTGTAAATATTTCGCATGAATTTCGTACACCTCTTACATTAATCTTAACTCCTATTGAAAAAAAACTAGCTTCAGAAAAATTAAACAAAGCTGACCGTGAAGAGTTTGAAATGATACAGCGCAATTCTAAGAGGTTATTGAGCTTGGTAGACCAGTTATTAGATCTTTCTAAGTTAGAATCAGGAAATCTAAAGTTAAGAGTTATCCAAGGTAATTTATCTCCTCATTTAAAATCTATAACATCCTCATTTCAATATCTGGCAAAGCAAAAAAGCATTAAATATTCGGTAAAAGTTGGTGACTTAAAAAATATTTGGTTTGATAGGAATGTAATAGAAAAAATTGTAATCAACTTACTGTCTAATGCTTTTAAATATACACCAGATAATGGTTTGATAAACTTTGAAACTACTATAAATAAAGATTATTTAGAAGTTAATATAGAAAATACAGGGGCAACGTTTCCCAAAGAAAAGATTGACCAAATTTTTAATAGGTTTTACCAAGTTGATGCTAATGCTGATGGTGTTGGTATAGGTCTGTCATTGGTTAAAGAATTGGTTGCTTTATCATACGGAGAAATAACGGTAGAAAATACAACAAATAACAGGATACAATTTAAAGTCGTTTTACCTATTACCGAAAACGATTTTAATAAAGATGAATTAGTTAGATCAAAGCCAGTAGGTACATTTTCTACGGACTTTGAACCTGACATTATTTTGACCCAAGGTAGAAAAGATATAGATCCAGATCCAGATATAGATCAACCTATTTTACTCATTGTAGAAGATAATCCAGATATTAGATGTTTTGTAAATAAATCATTTTCAGGACCTTATCAGGTTTTAGAAGCTAGAAATGGTAAAATAGGTATTGAAAAAGCAATAAAGTTTGTGCCCGATATTATTATTTCTGATATAATGATGCCAGAGACTAATGGGTTGGAATTATGTAAACAATTAAAGTTAGATGAACGCACCTGTCATATACCAATTATATTATTAACAGCTAGAGCTGGCGAAGAAGATCAATATAAAGGTTTAGAAATCGGTGCTGATGATTATATAAAAAAGCCATTTAGATTAAAGCTCCTACAAACCCGAGTCCAAAATTTAGTAACTTCAAGAAAACTTCTTCGCGATCGCTACAGTCAGGAATTAATTCTAAAACCTAGAGATATTGCAATAACAAATCTCGACGAACAGTTTTTGGAGAGAATGCAGACTGTCTTAGATAAAAAATTAACCGAACCTTCTCTTAACGTAGAAGAATTCAGTAAGTTAATGAGAATGAGTCGTATGCAATTGCACAGAAAACTAAAATCTCTATTGGGAGTATCTACAACAGAGTTTATTCGGAACGAACGCTTGAAATCCGCAGCAGAATTACTTAAAAACACTAACATAGGCATTGCAGAAGCTGCTTATAGTGTGGGTTTCAGTGAGGTAACCTATTTTTCAAAGTGTTTTAAAAAAATATATGGTCTTTCGCCTTCTGCTTTTCGTAAAGACAACTAATTTTTCTCTTTTATTATAGGGTATATTCAGGTCATTTTACTCCATGTTACATTTGTTCATAGTATTTGTTACATATGTTTAACAGGTTACTAAGAGCATCCTGTAACTTTGAAGACAATGAAGAAATACAGTAGTAAGTCTAAACAATATCTGGGAAAAATAAAATGCCTTTCTTCTTATAAAATTTATTTAAATATTGAGTATCTAGATAAGGGCAATTATGAATTAAACATTATTAACAAAAACAAACTGATCAAAAAAACCCAATTCGATAAAGAATAGGGAAATAAAAGTTCTAATAAATTATTGAATGTCGTTTTTCAAAAAACATTAAAACGACTCTAATCTAATGAAGAAATCACTAATGTCATATAGTATAAAATCAATTACATTACTTTCGGTGACTATGACCTCCATTTTATGCGTTGCTTGTGGTGGTAAGGAGAAAAAGGATAATCATAAAGGTACCGAACAAAAAGGGGCTTCTACTAAAGTTACTGAACAAAGTGGTATTAATCTCAAACAAAACGGTGATTACACTCAACTCTATGCAGAAAATGAAAACTGTAAACTTACTACTGTACAGTTTGCTGAAGCCGTAGATATTGAAGAAGGACAAGTCATCCTAAATAATAGTTATATGGGGAGCTGCTGGTTCAAGTTTTCAGGATCGGATAATTTAGAAACCAACTATGGGGTAAGCCTTCAAAAGTTAACAAAGGATGTAATAAATAATGAAATTAGTAGTGCTAAGAAAAGTGAATTGATAGATATTCAGGTTAGTGAATCTGGAGATACTTATATTACTAGGCATCCTGTGCAGGGCTTTCTTTTACTTTTAAATCCGAATTATACAAATGCTATTAAAGTGAGTTATAGTTATTTTAATCCAAATAATCCTAGCTCTAAACTAACTGAGGCGCAAGTAGAAGCTCGTAGACAGAACACCTATAAAATAGCCAATTATCTCATTAACCATTATAATAAATAAATAAGATGAAATTACTTGGAACCAAATTGTTTTTAGGATTTTTATTGGTTGGTATTCTACAGGCGTATGCTCAACCCTTTACACTCGACAGCAACATAGAGCCTGTAGAACTAAAGTTACAGAAAGATACCCGTAAAGGGCATGAGGGTGAATTATTTATTGCAACTATAAGTTCTGTAGATACAATAAAATACTACTATGTTAGTGGCCACAGCTTATTTCAGGATATCGATGTAATTATAACCGACTTTAGTAATTCGGAAAATCTGGAAGTTGAACTGGTAAATAACAGTTGGGGAGACGTTGTGCAAAAACAATCAACGGCGAATGCAGATGATGGCATTATTGACTTTAAGCTGAGGTCACTCAATAAATTTGGAATTAAGGTAACCTCTCCATCCGCAAAACAAGCGAAATTTACCATTGCGGTACGCGCTAATCCGGAGCAAAAAAATTATTTGAAGTCTCCGTTTACTAAAATTACGGATCAAGAAATGCAAAGTGAAGCTAGTGCAAATTTAAGCGGTGAACCCATAGACAGTACATCTAAAGGAGATAAAGAAGATAGCAACCTTATACTCTATATCTTGTTGGGTGTAGCCATCTTAATCATTGGTGTGCTAGCCGGGAAACTAATGGGTAAAAAATCAGCTTCCATTATTTTAGTACTTATAGCTACATCCTTGACTGTTCAAGCCCAGAGTTCTCAACCTGACAGATTCTATGGCCCCGACGATTACAACTCCTATATGGAAGATACAGAAGAAGAAATGGAATCTTCTTCTTCCGAGTCTGATAAATCCAGTAGTAATAACCCTATAGAACGTACCACTAAATTTCAGGAGAAATTTGACAAATTCAAAGAAACATTTGAAAAATACAAGGACTATAAAGAGAAGTATGATAACCTGACAGATTGTATGAAAACGGGCCCAATACCTGGTGAACCACGCATTCCGTCATTTTGTACTACCCCGCTAAGTAATACCGAGTGGGACACAGATAAAAGTTGTGCCGGTTGCTTTCAAGAGGCGCGGCAAAACTTTAACGAAACTCGTTATCTCTTTACACAACTGGCCAGTATATATCGCTGTACTAAAGATTTTTCTAATGCTGCCATTGCGTACGGAGATAATGTTTCTGGTTATCATGGGGTATCTGGTATGGCCTGGCAAACCCAAAGAGTAAACATTGAAAAATCTGTTGTAGAACTTCAAAAAGCATACGACAACAAGTATAATGAACTCGTAAAAAGCCTTCATAATAATTTAATGGAATTAAGTAAATGTGAAGCTCGCTATGGTGTGGATGATTGGTACGACCGTTTTGGATATATGTATTTTGAATTTATGCGTGATAAATACCAACGAGAAGATTAGCTTATGAAAACACTTAATATTGTACTATTTTTCTGCGCGTATATTACTCTAAACACAGCTTGTAAAACGACATCAATTAACCTGATAACTCCCGAACCAGATCAGGACATAATAGGTTCCTGGGAAGGTTGTGATGGGCGTGTGGTAAAGTTCTCAAAAAAAGATAATGATAAAATTGTGGGTCATTATATGGGACTTGGTAGACTTGATAAATACAAATTCACTTTAAATGAAGAAGGTTACAGATTAAGTCAGCAAAGCTCTGGAGTGTACAAAGGATTGGTGAAATGGAAAACTGTTTCGGGTGAGGAAACCTGGGAGGAAGTAACTATTACCGTCGAAAACAATATTTACAAAGACAGCGGTTCAGATAGTTGTAGTAAAGAAATGAAGCGAATAAATGTATAATAAAAACTTTAGTTAAAACAATATTTAGAAAAGTAATATTCCTTTTGGTAAGTAGCCTCCTGATTTTTTTTGTGCACCGAAAGAGCATAACAAATCCGCCCGGGCAGTAGCTTATGGGATTAGTTAATTCTGCCGAAAGGGAAGTCTGGAATAAAAAGTATGATAGCACTTCTATTGTTATTAAAACTCCAGATACAGCTAGCAGGTTTTTGAAACAGCCGATCTGTCACCCAATAAGCAATTTATATTGCTAACCGCACCACCTGGTGATGGAGTTTAGGCATGGGTTTACAGCATTAAGGAAGAAAAACTGTATGAAATTAAGGACGGTTTTGGATTGGGTGAAGGGTTGGTTAAAAGACAATCACATAATGCTTCATCAGGGCTGCATAATGACCACATTTTGTATACAACTAGAATCAGTAAACAGGAAAACTCCCTGGGTTCTTGAAGTAATCGAGGATTTAAGTAAAAAGAATTAAAGATGAAATACATTACATATTTAATAAGCATGATGTTGGTTTTGGCCATAGGTTTTGCCTGTAAGTCGGATAAAGAGACAACAAAAGAAGAGCATGTAGGAATAGAAAAAGCAATTGAAGATTTTCAAAACACCTCAAAAAATAGGAAAGAAGAGATAAAAAATCTTCTCGATATAGAAGAAATGCAAAAGCTTCTTAACAACAGTCAAATACCCGAAGATCAAATGAATGAATTGAAAAAGCAATTAGAGAAAATCGGTGATTTATCTGGAAAAGAGGAAACATCTATAAAAGATCTTGAAAAATTACTAGAGAAATTGGGGGGAATAAACGTAGATATGGAAGCGCTAAAAGAACAGGTTTACGATTCGCCTAACATACCAGATATCTGGAAAGAACCCTATCATACGGTCTATAATACCGAGATTGCCGACGTAGTGTACCGTTATGGCGATATTGATAATTTTGGATTTGGCTGGCCGGAAGGTTTTAACCCTTTTTCGGGCGAAAGTACCCCTCGGCATAAATTTCCTTTTTACCCGAAACCTTCAGACCCAGTAGGAACAGATCAAATCATGGTAGTTTCTGGGTACAAATATCGTGGAGAAGAAGGCTATAAGCAAGCAAAAAGAGATGGGTATACTGCAAGAACCAAACGACCGGATAACCAACCTAAAAAAATAGTGTTAACATACGATTTAAAGAATATTTCGGTAAAAACAGCTCTTCTACAGTTGTTTATTGACGATTTTCAAGCACCCGTATTCGGTTCAAAATTTAGAATTTGGATTAATAATAAAGAAGCCGTTTATATTGATAATCTTTTAAATGAAGTAGAGCAAACTGGCCCTATTGGTAAGTTGCTTTCCGTACAGATTATTCCTGAGTTTATCCCGGATGTAGAAAGCAATAAACTGGAAATTTTTATAGACGGACCCGACGAAAATGTGGGTGATGGCTTTGCCGTAGATTTTATCCGACTATTGATCAATCCTAAAAATATCCCAACTTCATCTATAGAAGGATTAGTATTAGATGCTAAAACTAACGAACCCATTGAAAGTGCTATGGTAAAAATTTCTGGTAGTGAGGCAATTACCTCTCAAACAGACGGCTCTTTTAAAAATGATCATGTCCCTAGCGGATTATCCGTCATTCAGGCAAGCAAAGCCGGGTACAAAAGCGGCAAAGTTACCAAAGATCTTGTTGAAGGTGAAACTACCAAAGTAATTATAAAACTGGAACCTGAAACTGAAGAAAACCTAGAGATGCAATTAGAAGAAAAAGGTAAAATTGAACTTTACGGCATCTATTTTGACGCAGATAAGGCCATTTTGAAACCCGAATCGAAGACAACACTTCAACAAGTATTGGCCCTAATCAATAATAATCCTAAGCAAAAGTTGGAAATAGGCGGCCATACCGATTCGCAAGGAAATGATATTTATAACTTAGAATTATCAGACAAACGGGCTCAAGCAGTATTGAAATGGCTCAAAGACCATAAAGCCAACACGGTTAATCTAAGTAGCAAAGGCTACGGAGAAACCGAACCTGTGGCAGATAACAGTTCTGAGACTGGTCGTGCCTTAAACCGAAGAGTAGAAATTAAGCTTTTAAAATGAGATATAAAATTATGAAAACATTTATCAAATTAATAGTTGCATTATTTTCCATAACTATTGTAGCGCAAAGTAACTGCAGTAAGTATTATTCTTTTCGGGAAGGAAGCATCACAGAATATAAAATGCAAAACCCCAAAGGCAAAATTACCGGAAGTATGATCACAACTGTAGAAAGTGTAAACAATACTGGAACCAGTTCAATAGCTGCGTTAAAATCAGAGATTTTTGATAAAAAAGGTAAATCTATCATCTCAAGTAATTATAATATGACCTGTGATGGCAATACTGTAATCATGGACTTCAAATCACTCATGAATGCTGATATGTTGAAACAATTTGATAATCTTGAAACAGAAATTACCGGTACTAATGTTGATATCCCTAATAACCTGTCTGAAAGGCAAAGTTTACCCGATGCCGGAGTTACTATAAAAATAAACATGGCAGGTATGAACATGAATATGATAACTAATATTACCAATCGAAAGGTTATTGGAAACGAAACTGTTACCACTCCAGCAGGAACTTTCGATTGCGTAGTTATCTCTCAATTAACGAGTGGTAAAATGATGGTTAATTTTAGTAGCAACCAAAAGTTTTGGCTAGCTGAAGGTATTGGACTGGTAAAAAGTGAAGACTACAGCAATAAGGGAAAACTTCAAAGTAGTACCGTTCTTATGTCTTTTTCAAAATAAAAATTAATACTTAGTAAAATATTTAGCCATGAAAACGATTAGTAAATTTCTAGTAGTAATACTATGCATAAATTCATTTTTGTGTCAAGCCCAACTCATCCCCAAGAAAAAACCTTCTAAATAGGTAGATATGGTTAGCATAAAAACTAATATTTTTGTAGCATTGCCACTAAATTTGGAATTAAATCGAAGCGTTTTTTTAGATAGATTTCAATACTCCCAAAGACTTGTGCTACTTGATTTTTTTTGGCTATGATTTGATTGTTGATGACAATGGTTATAATTAACAGCAAAACAACAACTGAAATAGGTATTATATAGTTCATAATTTTTATTCTTTATTGACTGGTTTTTAATTCTTTATATAATTCTCCATCAAACTTTAATACCGATGTTAGGTGTGTTACAACATCTTTTGAATCGCAATCTCCATTTTTATCTTCAAAATTGTTGGTTTCTTTAACTTTGTTTTTTACGGTAATATCATAATATTCATTGGTTTTTTCTTGGGCTATGATGAGTGTTTTATTATGGCGTATAAACTTACCTAAACAATTAGTATCCCATTCGCCACCATAATCTATTATCGTGTAATTGTGGAGTATTTTTTTTAAGGTATTATTAGATTTAACAAATAAAGAAAGGGTTTCGTTTTCATAGGGATTAGCGTGAGACGCTCCATAATTATACACACGTATACCAAAGGCTCTAGTATTTTTTGAAACATTGTAAGGAGCGGTGTCAATTTTTATTTCACGTAATTGTACGGCATCCGAAATCCAGCCATTTGTTTGTGCACTCTCAAAATATTGATGTGTTATCTGCTTCGTTTCTAAATTTACCACAGCTATGTGTGTATTGAGTTCTAAAAAATGTTCTTCTTCGCTGCCACTGGCGATTTCTGGAATAACCACCACTGCTTCATTAGGGCTATTGGGCAAAATTTTGAATACTTGTAAGTTTGGAAGTAACTCTTTACGGTTTAGTTTTAGAGCTTTGATTACCAAATTGTAAAAGATTTGATCAACACCTAAACGATTCAATGTTCCGTTGGGTTCAATCGACACCACGTGAGTTTCGGATGTGGTTTGTTGTTCTTCATTTACTGGATATTGATAATTATAAGTAATAGTTTCTTTGGTAATGGTTGATTTGGACCTGGTCCATCCTTCAGTAATTTCGTCATAAGCCACCATTTCAGAAGCAATAATAGTACCTTTTAAGTCGTAGTTGATGAGTTGTGTTTCCATAATATATTCACCTTGTAATATGGTAACCACAACGGTATAAAAATCTTTGGATAAATCTAACCGGTAGGCAACAATAGCGCGAAATTTTTGTACTGGGTTCGACCAATTTTTATAAATCTTATGAAGCTTTAGTACTTTGGCATTTATCACTTTGTAATCATCTTCATCTATAAAACTATCAAAAGACGTGTTTTCTGTGATAGGAACAGCTTTTAAGGGCAATTTTTGCAATTCTTTTTTGAATGCTCCATCCACATTTCCTTTTTGTGCAGGTGCTTCAATTTCGTTATCAAAGTTTTCGACAACATCAACAGCGTTTTCAACTTCTTGAGGTCTTTGGTTCTTTAGAGCCTTTTTGGGTCTATCAACGCAAGACACTGGTATGAGTATTAATAAAATGAGAATTTTTTTCATTGTTATACGGTTATTATATTCAGTTTATATATTTCTGGTTAATGTCGTGTACAACCATAAACCAATGGGTAATGTATAAGAATTCCACCGTTCGCCTGTTATAGCCCAATGCGCCCATGTCCTGCATTTGATATTCTATTTTCTTGAACGGTTTATGCGGTTTTTTGGTTAACACCTTTTGGGTTGTCCAACTTGCCGAAGAAAAAATGATATTTACGGGGCCAATTAATAAAATTCCTAAAACAGTAAAAAAAGGCAAAATACAGCTTACTATTTTTGTTTTTTTATGGTTATAAAACCATAAATTCCACATTAAGATGATGGGTGCTATATACATAATATCTATATAAGAAAACGACTTAATGGATTGATTTTCAATATTAAAATCAGTAAGCGTATCTAATATAAAAAGCAAAACAATTAGAAAAAAAATACGGTTTGCAAATGTGGTTATGTGTTTTTTAGTGGTCATTTAGTTTACTAACTAATCGGCATTATAATGTGTTTTAATTTCTTTTAAAATAGCATAGAGAATTTTATCATTCTTTTCTAAAGCTCTTCGTTTCCAAAAGGTAATATTCCAATATTTGCCGTGTAAATTCTGAGTATCTGCCTTAAAATAAATATCTTTAAAAAACGCTTCTTTATCGGCTTTAGCAGCAATTTTTTCGTAGGCAGTTATACATTCGGTTAGCTTTTTGTCAAATATTTTTTGATAGACGCTTTTAGGAAGATACTCATAAATATGATTTTTATATTGACTAAAAACTTGCTGTAATTTTTCGGGATTTCGGAATTGGTTTAAAAAACTTAAAATGAGTTTCGATTTTAAAGAAGCATCCCAAGCAAACAAATCGGTTAAAAAGTTATGATTAAAGGTAAGATGGGAATAATTAATAGTTTCACCTACAATGGCATTTACCATGCCTTCTTCTTCAAAATCATCTATAATAATTTTAAAAAGTTCATCATCGCAATTTGAAAGTAGCTTCCCTTGGGCTTTGTAAAATTGCAAACAGGTACTTATCGTTGCATAATCAGATTGATTTAACTCTAACCACTGGTGGTTTATAGTATTGTTTTTGAGTTGATTAAGTCTAATTTCTATATCATTTTTTGTATTAACGATTTCTTGTGTTTGTTCTGATGCCCTAATAAGTTTTGAAGATTTTTCGGCAAAAAAATAACTAGAAAGAGCACAACAAAACCCTATAAAAACGATGATAATCGTAGCTTTTTTCATGTGTTTATTTTTATTGTTTTTTTAATGGTCACATGTAACTTTTGATATTTAAAATAATCATTACGTTGTGTGTTTAATAATAATTTTAAACATGTCAGTTTCATTTCTTAATTATTTATAATGTTCTTGAATTTCTGTTAAAATAGTATACACTTGTTCGTCATTACTTTCGGTAAAACGTCTGTCCCAAAAGCTAAAAGGCCAAGAATAGTTGTACTTGCTGGTAAATTTTTTAGACGGAAAACTTAGGAATTCCTCATCCGATACATCGTACTGTTCATAAAAAGTTTTATACTGAGGTTGTGCCACAATACTGTCGTGAACGATAAGTAGATCATCAACTACTTGTTTGCACAATTGGTCGTATTTAGTTTTTGAAAAAAAGGTATAAATAAAGGCTTTGTTATGCTTCCAAAGTGTTTCGATATTCATCGCAGAACGGTCAAAATCCTTTATTTTATGTGCTATGTACATGCGGTTGCAGAGCGCTTCAAAATGGTTGTAGTTTTCAGTATTGCTCAGATCACCATAGTCACCTTCTAAATTGTCTTTTGGGATGATGAACATAGCATCGTAATTAGATTTTGAATAGGTTTCAGCATTGTTTTCTTGCTTAAAAACAATACCAAAGACCTTGTCCCAATAGTTTTGGCTATATTCTTGATTTTCAAATTGTTCAATAATTTTATTTTTAATGCTATTTTGATAGGATGAATGCTGAGTATCAAAACTCATATCCATTAAAAAGTATTCATATCCATTTAAAATATTTCGATATTTTTGGAAATACTCAAAAACAACAAGCTCGGTCTTGGTAGTAGCTACATCATCCGATGTCTCTACAATATTGTTTTCCTCTTTAGCATACCGCTGTACTCTTTTTTTATAAGCGGAAAATTCGCCATAAACATAAAGTAAACTGATCATTAAAAAACAAGTAGAAGCTACGAGTAGTAAAATACTAACAGCTTTATGTTTTAAATAGCCTATTTTTTGAATACCTAATACGATGAGTACCAGTACACAAAAAATAGCGGATGCAATAAGTATTTGTAATGTAAATGTCATTTTACGGGATATTAATTTTTACTCATTTCAATGGTACTTCGTTCTTTTTCCGAGATCTCTTTTTCTTTTACAATAAGTTCGTTTTTATTGAACTCAAAAACTTGCTTTTCTGTCCATTTCCAACTTTCGTTTTCTCTTGTATTTATCCCACTGGCTTTAAAAAACACCATGATTGTTGTATCAACAACTTCTAACTCTATTTCATCAAAAGTGGATTGAATGGTTGCACCGTCTGGTTTTTTAGGGCATTTTTTTAGTTCATTAAGCACTTTTTTATCGTTTCTAAACCAATGCTTTAAAAAGTCTAATTGCTCAAAAGAACATTGATAGCGTAAGCCCAAAGCCCACGGTATCTTACAACGTAGATTACTTCTGCTTTCGTTGGGTTTTTCGTCCCATTGGCATTCGTTACCAATCTTGAATGAGGCATAAGCTAAAGCTGCTTTTTCGGGCTCGGAAATTGTATTTATATAGTCTTGATTTAAAACAATGGTGTTTATTTCTGTATCCAATTCCTTATCGTACCTATTCTCCCTCCAAAGAATTTTTATCTTTTTATCTGTCAGTTGCAGCGGTTTTATACTTTTGGCAGAAATTAGATACTCCTTAAAATGTAATAATCCAGGAGTACCTGCTGGCCATAAACTATCTATTTTCCATTGAATTTCGATTGCTTTACCTCTGATGAATTTAGTGGGTTCTTGGTTATATATAAGATTAATGGTATCCCTATTTTTTTTAACAATGAAATAGAAATCATCATAATTATCATTAAACTCTATATAGCTTACAGTGTCTTTGTATATTTTTCCAAGTTGCAATTTCTCGTTAGGTTTTAACAAGCTTTTAAAAGCTACTGGAATTGGAGTTGACTTTGATGGTATTTCCTCGCTTTTAGAAATTTCCTTTAGGGTTGAGGTAGCTTTTTTTTGAGATTTTTCTTTACAGGATTGCATTAACAAAGCAAGCATAAATATAAACACTAACGTACTATTTGTTTTCATAGGTTTTTGTTAAATTTGATTTAGTAATTAAGGTATCTGTTTTCACTAGATAACCTTGCTTATAATAAGCTAATACACCATAATATAGGGTAGTATCCTTTTTGTGTGTACGAATGTTATAGGTAGCGAGTTTGTAGTTTTGGTACATGGACAAATCTTCTACTACCATGCCACCAAGGTCTTCTTCATTATCAATAAAATAAGCGGTACCATAATCTTGAAACATGGATAGCTTTGAACTTTTAGTATAGGTATAAAAAGCCAAAGTGGCATAAGGAGCTTCATGTGTGTTTTTAGGATATATTTTTTTAGTTATATCTGAGTTGTTATTTATTTCCAGCATAATCCTTTCTTTAATGATACTGTTTAAAGAATCACGGTCTTTGATTTCATTTTTTACCAAATATAGATTGAGATACACTTTGGATTGAATAAATTCCATCTTGGTAAAAAATACATGGTTTATGATTTTTGTTAAAAGAAATATTCCTAGTAAGGCTAATGTCCAATACGCTCTTACTTTTTTTCTTATTATCCAACGTATTATTTTGTACATCAAATAAAATAATAAGCAAAACAGAAGGACTAAATACAACAATAAAAATATTCTCATAAAAGCACATTTTTTAAATTATCGTTAATATGATTTTAACTCGATTACTAATGCTTCAATTTTGTTAACTATTTCTTGTCTGCTTTTACTTTCAGAAGTGAGTCCGGAGGCTAAACTTTCTGGAACTTTTTCTATCACTTTTTTCTTCGGATTATATTTTTCAACAAGATTAAAAACTTCTAAAATGTATTTTTCATTCAAATCTCCTAATTGGGTACCATATTACCTCAGTATATCTATTCTTTTTGCGTATTGGAAACACAAAGCAGTATTGAGTCAGAAAATTCATACATACAATTGCCTTCATTGATATCTTGTTTATAGAACAAGTTTCAATGTATTTTCCAGCCTGCAGATATTGGTAAAGCTTGTAATTTCATTTTTTATATAACATCAATAATTTTCTCTAATACATAGTGTATAATTCCTATAAATACAGTTGTAATAAAAAGAAGTATACAACGAATACTTGTTCCTTTTACATTGTTTTTCAGCTTCTTTTTTAGGTAAAAAACATCCAAAAGAATAAATAAAACAGCGACAATCAATCCTATTATTGCTCCAACATGAAACAAACTCCAGTTGTAATACATTGTAAACAAATAGCCTACACCTTCAGTAGAAGTATTATTTGGACCTAAAACAACCCGCATATATCCTACACCTATTATTAAGGCTAAGATTGTCCAAATAAAGTAGGTAATAAGTTTTTTTAAGGCGTTCATAAGGTATTATTGTAACTTTTCTTTTGTACAACTTGTATCTCTTTCTATTTCATTGGGTATGGTTTTTAGTGTGTTTATAAGCTCTGGAATACTCAAATCAATATTTTGTTTTACCTCACAAACATAGAGAAACGCATCTTCCTGATTGCTGGATTGGGTTTTGTATACTGTATGGGTTAGTACCCATTTATCATTAATATATGAAATATAATAATGTGCTTCAAAAAAAAATCTGTCAGGGAACGCGGTAATCACTACAAATCCATTATCGTCTTTTTTGATATCTTTTATTTGATTACCACCATCTTCTGAAAAATTAACGGTTTTTAAAGCGAATTCATAGGTGTCGTTTTTATTGATAAAAAGTAACAATTCATCGCCTTCATAGGGATTTGCACTTACAACCTTATCCTGAATTTTATCATTATTAATATCAATATCTTTGATGATATAATGTTCAAAACCTACATAATCAGAAATTTTATAGAATGTTTCAATACTACTTTCTAAATCTGGGTTTTTATTATTATTGAACAAATCTTTTTTTACCAAACCATCTAGCACCTTCTTTTTTGCAGTAGTCAAATTAGATACAAATTTATCTTCAAGATATGAATGATTATTGACAAACAGAAAAAACAATACTGATTTTGCTTCATCGTCACTTAACTCATTAATTAATGCGTATTTTTTATTTCTTTTGATATAGGCTAAGGTTTTATCCTGAAGATAATTAACAGCATCAGGTTGCCAAATACCCTGTTTACACAGATTAATGATGTCTTTTTCATGTTTTTTATACTTGCTAATTAGGTCAAACCAATAGTCAATATATTCGTTTGCTACATCATACAACTCCTGAGGTTTGTCATTAGCCTCATCCCAACCAAAATAGTTTGTAAAGCTGTCAAATTCTTTTGGAAACTGATTTAAAAACTCCGCTTCATCTTTAGACACATAGCTTTCTTTTAACTTGGTAATACTTTTTTCGATTACTTGTTTATTAGTGGTGTTGCATGCTATAGACAGTAATAAAATAAACGATATGTACAGTAATCTACCCATTGTTTTTAAGCTTTGCTATACTGTGTCATCTTAGCACCAAACTGGTTTACAAAAACATCATCCAATTCATCTGCTTTAAAGGCAAGTTGTGCAAGATCTTCCAATATTTCATCTTTAGTATTAGAATATAAATCGCTTATGTGGACTCTGTAGGAAAGAAATATTTGATTATCTGAAATGGATAATCGATGTTTCCCCAGATCGGTAGTTAAAATATATTCATATACTTCGGCCAAATTTTTACGAGGCAAATCGTTTAAGGGCGAAGTGGCAAACAAGTAATTGTTGTCGTACACGAACATTCGTATTTCTGCACTGCCCTGATGAAAATACCATCGTTCCCTACCAGTGCGTGCTAGAACAGGGTCTATGTTCAACTTGCATATGGCCTCTTCAATTTTTTTACTCAAATCTGAAGCGGGTGCTGCTTCAAACAGTTTCTCATCTACATCATTGCCACAATTAGGACAATAGGCTGTTTTCTCATAGATTAGACCATTGCAACCGGGGCAACCTATAGTAAGTGTATCTCCTAATTCTCCGATGATTTCCAACTCTTCCCTTAAGGTTTCTATGGGTATGGCAAAGCCCATATTGTCGGCTTCTGTAAATTTTGAAGTAACAATACCAATAAGCTCTCCTTTTTCATTAATGATAGGGCCTCCACTGTTTCCTGGGTTTATGGCAGCATCGGTTTGTATATAAGTGTTACCATCAATGATTTGCTTGGGGTTGGATACAATACCTTCGGTAACGGTAAAAGGCATACCAAAAGGATATCCTAAAACCAAAACTTTATTTCGAGTGCCTGTAATATTGTTGTGGTCTGTACGTACCGTTTTGATGAGTTTGGGTAATTTTTGAGCCTTTAAAAAAGCAATGTCCTTGCCTGGATTTGCATACACTACTTCTGCTAAATGCCTGTTTTTATCCTGCCCTTCTATGCTTACCCGTAAACTACCGCTAACCACATGGTAGTTGGTTACCACCACGTCTTCAGAAAGTAGATAAAAACCGGTTCCCGAGCCATTTGCGGTATTTATTCTGTAAACGGAATTCTCTATGTTATTAGTTGTACTCATCATATTAGTTGGTTTTAAAATTAGCCATCATTTGTTGTATTGCTGCCATGGATTGCTGCATTTGTTCCCCCATTATTTTAGACAGGTCCATGCCAAAATCGTTTTCAAAAAAATGATCCTCCATAATAGCCTGCATCCCTTTTAATAATATGGGTGCAGCTTGTGCCCATGGTAGTTCGTTGGCTTTTGCCATCGCATCAGTAATGGAGTTGCTGATTTCCTTATCTACTAAATTATAGTAAAACAAATTATAGAATGAAGATAGCAATAGATTAACGGCGTTTTCATGTCTTGAATTACTTATAAGCTCCTTGGCGTCTTCGTAAGTATCTTCCCAATTTTCTCGGATGTTTTCTTTTTTACCGTTGTATTTATAAGGAATAAAGGTTTCTATTTGGTATAAATCTTCCGAAAACTGCTCTTTGGTATAGGACTTCAGTTTTTTCAAACTTTCTTTTCCGTTCAATAATCGATTTTGAAAAGGAATCTTTCTGTCAAAAATACCAGATACTGCTTTTTCTAATAATGTTCTTAAATATCCATGTGGTTCTGCATAAAATTCAATTTGTTTGAACGTAATGTTTAATGTGTACCAAGCATTGTTATGATCGCGTTTTTCCATATAATGATCAAAACGCTGAAGACTTTCTTCAATTATTTTTTTGTAATTGATGTAAGCTTCTTCTTTTAAATGATTTGAAAACGGTGTTATTTTTGGTTCTTGGAGATGTGCTGCATTGAATTTTTCTATAAACTCATCATCATAACTATCTGCATAGTAGCAGATTTCCCTGAGTACGCTATATATTTTATAGGGCTCGCATAAATCAATAGGGCACGAAAACGTAAAATAAACCAAGTTGTCCTCCAGAACAATATTAGTTAAGTTAAGCGGAGACATACGTATCTCTGCCAATCTACGCATCAACGGTACTTTTTTAGCATCAGTTATATCTAAAAAAGGACATTTAATCTGTAGCTCGGTATCTGTCTGACTTATATGCAATACCACTGAGCCGTGCGGAATCGCATAAGAATTATTGTCTTCTTCATTATGAAAGTCAGCACCTACATATGCCAATAGTTTGGGCAAAACCAAATGATATTGTTTACTATTGAACAGAGCAACGGCTTCATCCCATTTTTCATCTTGTTTTGTTGATGTCTGTTTTTCTTGTATTGGAGGTGTATAGGTTATATTTTTATCCATTTTGTTAACTTTTGAGATTATAAATACAGTTGAGCAGTATTATTCTAATTGAAATTTATAGCACTTAGCAAGAGTAATACAGCCTTACCGTAATCGACCAAAAACCAATGATGCTTATTTTATTAAACCACTATTATAGTACTACTAGCTTTTTTAACTATTTTTTCGAGTTCCTTAAAAGCTTTATTTTGTGAATTGGCAAGTAATGTCGCTTTAATTTTATCTGTTATTACCTCAATAATAGTTTGTCGTCTTTTTTGGCTTTTTCCAAAATAGGCGTTCAATATCTTACTAGGTATGATATGATTTACCGTAACCGAATTTTCATTGTTAAAATGAATTTTTACGGCGTGCATTGCATTTTTTTTAAGAACAAGGCACTGTGTCATTTGCTCGTTATTATCTGTTGTGTATTGCCAAACATCATATTCTTTTAAGCATTCAAAGTTAGTTTCATTTTTTAAAAACGTTTGAAGCGTATCTAAAGAATTGTATTGGTTTTGTAGTTTTATGATGGACTCCATTTATTTTGGTGTTAATTGATTGTCCAAGCTCTTACTGCTCTTGTTCTAATAGTTGTTGATGATTTTTGAAAAGAATATGCTGTACCATCGCCTGGTGGTGTGAATAGGAAAGCAGCAACATTATATGCATTATTCTCATTAGAACACCAATATAATAATGATAAGTCATCACCTCCATTTGAAAGTATTACGGGCTGAATAACAGACAAATTATTATATACTTCAGCCCATTCACCTGAACTTGGTAAAAACCAATCATCATAACCATTTAAGTTTAAGTTAGAAACCTGTTCAACCGCACTTCCTGAAGATACACATCCAGCAGAAATTACTGTATTTGTATTTGTTTCGCCTGTTCCAATTGCTGTTCCTGTTGCTCCAGTTACTGTACCT
Source organism: Bacteroidia bacterium (assembly GCA_030427585.1). Classification (GTDB taxonomy): domain Bacteria; phylum Bacteroidota; class Bacteroidia; order Flavobacteriales; family Flavobacteriaceae; genus Aquimarina. Next base: position 125,735 of record JAUIBW010000002.1, on the reverse strand, counting down.
ACACATCCCCAAGCTGAGTTTGTTGATAGGTTATTGAGAGCTAACACTAAACCTTCATCTCCAGCTGCGTTAATCCAAAAAATAATGCCTCCATATTTATATTCGCCTATTTCAGGTGTGTCGGTTACCGTAATAGTAGCCGTAAGTGTTTGTGTATTTCCGGCATTATCCACCGAAACGGTTGCTGTAAGTGTTGGGTTGGTTTCAAAATCGAACAGCGTAGCATCGGCAACGGTCAATTCTCCTGTAGTTGCATCTATATTTAATGCTCCTACTGGAGTTTGTGAAGAAATACTATACGCTAATGTGGCATCACCCGTGGCTTGTACTGTACCAATAGCATCTCCATTTGTTGGATTCTCGTTAATAGTCCCACTAAAATCTTGAATGCTCAATTCGCTTACATTGTTAAGATTAATAGTAGCAGTTAACGTTTGTGTATTTCCAGCATTATCCACCGAAACGGTTGCTGTAAGTGTTGGATTGGTTTCAAAATCGAACAACGTAGCATCGGCAACAGTCAATTCTCCTGTAGTTGCATCTATATTTAATGCTCCTACTGGAGTTTGTGAAGAAATACTATACGCTAATGTGGCATCACCCGTGGCTTGTACTGTACCAATAGCATCTCCATTTATTGGATTCTCATCAATAGGAACAGTAAAATCCTGTACACTTAACTCATTAGTATTGTTTATAGTAATGGTCACAGTTGACGAGTTTGATGCTTCATTAGCATCAACAATAACAGCTATTGTTGGGTTAGTTTCAAAGTCGAACAAGGTAGCATCGGCAACAGTTAATTCTCCACTAGTTTCATTGATTTCGATAGCTCCATTGGGTGTTTGCGAAGCAATGCTAAAGGTTAACGTACTGTTACTATCACTCAACACAGTGCCAATTACTTGTCCTGTAATTGGGTTTTCATCTACAGTAACTTCTAAATCTTGAAGCATAATATTAATTGGGTTATCATCTTTACTACAACTAAAAGTTGCTATTATTAAAGCTAGTAGTAGTGTTTTGGTAGATTTTTTCATCTATTTTATTTTTAGGAATTAAATTTGGGTTTTAGGGTTAATTTTAAAATACTAATAATCCATCTCAATAAAATCGCCGTTTAGCTTATAACGAAAAGTAAAAGTAGTACCACCATTTTCAGGTAGTAATGCAACTACATACTCGGTTCTGGACGTATCTCCATTTTTCGGAAACTTGATGTATGCCATTTGTAAAGCAGGATTTTTAAGTCCTTTTTCTGAAATTAGTTTCTCTTTTGACGTTTTAACCAGTTTTCCTAAAGTAGATAGATTAATAGCATCATTCAATTGAAACATAAAATCTGCTGCTTTGGTTCCTGGAGGAACTTCTAGAGTTATATCTGAATTCTGCGTCCAATTTCCTTGAGTAGCATTCCATTGTTCCATTTTTAAAGAAGCAGGTTCTTTAGTAACGGTTACACCTATAATGTTTCCTATGGTTTTGTTATAGGTTATGGTTAAATCGGTAAAATAGGCATCCTCACCAAATTCGTCTTTAATGTTTTTTTCTATGGTTGTAAATCCTTTTTGATCTGGTGATGTCTTATCTGTTGAGTTTCGGCAGGAAATTAACAAGGTGATTATTGTAACGGTTAAAATGAGTTTTGAGACTTTCATGCTGGTATGATTTTAATTTTCATACCAATAAAAGTACCTAGAAAGAGAGAGCTGAGAAATAGGGAACCTATTTCCGTTGCTTTGGAATAAATAACCGTTACCTTTTAGATAAAATACGCGAAGTATTTATTTCTAATTATTATTCCATTTTAAAAAAACGGTTAAAAAGTCTTCTTTTTTTCTTGAAGAAACTGGAATTTTTTTTCCGCTTTTTAAGTGAATAACTCCAGATTTATCATATTTATCTATAAATTTAAGGTTAACCATATAGGATTGATGCGGACGTGTGAAGTTGGCTTTAGAAAGACGTTCTTCAAATTCTTTCAAGGTTTTTGAAACCATATATTTTTTATTATCGGAACAATAAAATGTAGTATACCCTTTATCTGATTCGCAATACTGTAATTCATTTAAGTCTATTACCTGAAAACTATCATGAAGTGATAAAATAAGTTTAGAATCTTCATTACTCCAAACTTCTTTTGCCATTTTTATTTGTTGTTTTTGCTCTGATATTGATATTTGGGCAACTTTTTGTAATGCCGTTTGAAGCTCTTCTATATCAACTGGCTTCAACAAATAATCTACAGCACCTATTTTTAAGGCCTTTAAAGCATGTTCTTCGTAAGCAGTGATAAATATTACTTTAAAAGGCAACGTTTTTGTTTGCTCTATAAAATCAAACCCCGTACCATCGGTAAGGTTTATATCTAAAAAAATTAATTCCGGCTTACAGGTATTAGTCACCACAACTGCATCTTTTACCGACTCGCATTCACCAATAATATCTATATCTACTTCGATTAGTTGTAACAGGTTCCGCAAGCTTTTTCTAATATAAGGTTTGTCTTCAACTATTAAAGCCTTCATTATATATTCTCTTTTTTATATGGAATTATTAGTGTGACGATAGTTCCTTGTTCGTTATATTTTTTTCGGTCTTCAACGATAACCGAACCTTTTATTTTAAAATCTTTTGATAATATTTTTAAGCGTTCAGAAGTTATGGTTGTTGATAATGACTTTTTAGTATCACTTTTATATTCTTTTGGGGCATCAATTCCAATACCATTGTCGGTAATAGTACATGTTAATTGCTTGTTTATAAGAGCTACATTTACATATATTTCTCTTTTTACAGTACCATCTGTGAAGGCATGCTCTACAGCATTTTCAACAAAAGGCTGAATAAGCATCGGGGGTATTTTAAGCGCAGAAGTGTCAATAGAATTTTTTACGTTAATACTATATTTATAGGATTTGTTTTCCAAGTTTTGAAGTGCTAAATAATTTTCTACAGCCATTAATTCTTTTGATAAAGAAACCATTTTGTCTCTTGAATTTTCTAAGGTAAGTCGCAATAATTTTGAAAATTTTGATAGGTATGAAACCGATTTTGTTTCTTCTTTGTTTAATATGATTCCTTGCAATACCGAAAGAGAATTAAATATAAAATGTGGCGTCATTTGTGAACGCAATAATTTTTGCTCTATCATTACATTTTGGGCTATGGCTTTTGCATTTCGTAATTTTTCATAGAAAATGAATGAAATAGAAGCTATGGAAATCACTAAAACCCCAATTATAGCCCATAGGTAATTACGTTTCGATTTTTCTAAATCTTTAGATGTTGTTAAAACAGTTTTTGTTAATTTTAATTCCCTAATATTCGCAGAATCTATGGCTTGCTTATATTTATGTTCGTACTCTAACTGCGCTATTCTTTCAATATTTTCCTTATTGAACAAACTATCATTCAGTTTTTTAAATTCTTTATAACTTTCTAAAGCTTTTTTGTATTGCCCTGTATTTTGGTAAATTTCGGAGAGCAAATTCAATGATGTTTTTTGCACTTCCAGAATTTCTAATTCCTCTGCAACCTCTTTGGCTTTTTTGGTAAAAAAAAATGCTTTTAGGTAGTCTTTTTCAAGTAAATAAGTTTCTGCTATTCCTAAAATACTGAAGGTCAAGATACGTTTATTGTTCGTTTTTTCACTAATGTTTTTTGCTTTTGTATAATTTTCTCTGGCAGTTATCGGTTTAATTAGTTTTAGATAGATATTACCTAAATTGTTATTGCATAAGGACACCTGGCTTAAATCGTTATTTTCTTGACTAGCTTTTAGGGCTTTTTGAAAATAATCAAGTGCTTTTTGATATTCTTTTTTAGCAAAGTATACATTACCAATACTAATATTGTTTGAACTTATAAGCTTTTTATAATCCAAGTTTATAGCATAATTTAGCGATTGTTTACTGTACTCTAGTACCTTCTCATATTTCTTGAGGTAGGTATAAACATTGGCTATATTGTTAAGTCCGATTGCAATACTCAATGTATCGTTAACTTTTTTTTTATATTCCAAGGATTTATTATAATTCTCAATAGCCAATGGGTAGTTGCCCTGCCTACTATAAACAACCCCCAAATTAGAATACACATACGAAATACCGTCTTCATCTTTAATAACTTCACTAATAATGAGGGCTTCTTTATAGTTGGCAATGGCATCCTTGTAATTTCCAGTTTCAGAATATACATTTCCTATATTTATAAGACTTGTGACAATTTCTCTTTTATTGTTTAGCTCTTTGTAAATTTTGGCTGCATTTTGATAACTTTTTATAGCTTCATCATACTTAGATAAATCATAATTAGTAATCCCGAAAGCAGTATACACGTTAGCGATTCCTTTTTTATCATGAACAGATTGATAAAACTCAAGTGATTTATTAAAAAAATGTAAGCTTTCTGTGTAATTAGCTTTCATATTTTCAAGCATCCCTTTTAAATAATAAATACGAGCCTTTCCTATTTCATAATTTAAAATAGTGCTTAGGCTATCAGCTTCATTTAGGTAACGATTGGTTGTACCAATATCCATTCCAAAATTAGCGCGCGACAAATCATATAATAAGTTAACACGGGTGGTATCATTAAACTTATGATTTTCTAATTGAATTTTAAGGCTATCTATCTTTTTATTTTGAGCGTTTATACTTCCTATTAAAAGAAAAAAACTAAGTAAAAAAGGAATGTATTTAAAGGTTAGGTTCATATTAAAAAAACAATAGATTTTTCAGCAAAATAGTAATATAATTTTTGTAACAAAAAATGAAAATAGCTTTATTGTACGTATTTAAAAACAATAAGTATTTTTTTGAAGCAATTTAAACAATAAGTGTTAGGGATTATTAAATATCCGTAAAGTTCACTAGTACTTTAACATTTTAATTTAGTTTTTATTTTTCAAAAATGTTTTCAATTTGTAAAGAAGTATTAATTAAGATAAGGCTCTAGTATTAATTGAAAGTAAACAATAGTGTAACCCTAATGAAGCTATTAACAATGTAGAATTGGTTTTTGTAAATGATTCTAATTCAGGTAAATAGTTGATATAGCGGTTAGATATTTCAATTTCTCCTGCTACTAGTGAAAGATAAAACGCTAATTTTAATGTTTTATCCTTTTTATTTACGAAAACACCTTGTTTACTATAAAAATATTGTGCGGTTAAGTGTTAAATCCGAAATGGTTCAATTATTTAATAATTGATATTTAATCTACTGTTTTGTTTTTCCGTAAAACTTATGTATCGCAAATTTTGGTTTCTAATTTCTTCAAGATTTCTCCTTTAATGCTACGAAATACTATCAAATGTATTGAAATGCAAGCTAGATATTTTGTAAAAAATTAAATTACTATACTAACTTTTGTAGGGGTTACTAAACATAAAAAGAGGCCGTCTAAAAAGACAGCCTTTTTTATTTGCTTTGCTAGCAGAGAGACTCGAAATCTCACACCTCGCGGCACTAGAAGCTATATCTAGCGTGTCTATCAATTCCATCCACCACCTAGAGCTTGATATAGTTTTACATGGGCGAGCAATTGATCTCTTTTGGTTTCGATAATTTCAATCTTAGAATCCAATGCTTCTCTTTGGGTAAGCAAGACCTCGGTATATTCTGCTCTAGCTGATTTAAACAGGCGTATTGATAGATCAATAGACTCTGTTAATGCTCTAACCTGTTTTTCTTTTAGTTTGTAGCTTTGATTTAGATTTTTCACATTAGAAAGCTGATTGGCAACTTCAATATAACTATTTAAGATTGCCCTTTCATATTCAAAAATTGCTTGTAACTGTCTGTTATTTGCATTACGATATTCTGCTTTAATTGCATTTCTATTGATTAGTGGGGATATAAGATCACCAACTAAAGAATACACTAAAGATTCTGGTGTACTTGTCAAAAATTTAGCCTTAAATGCTTCTAAACCAATACCTGCTTTAATGCCTATTGAGGGATAAAAATTGGCTTTAGCTATCTTCACATTTAATTTTGAAGCTGATAACTCAAATTCTGCTTTCCTGATGTCTGGACGATTGGCCAATAATTGAGAGGGCACTCCAACATTAAGAGAATCTAAAGTTTTTGTGATAAAACTATTTGAACTCCGAGTGATGGGTTGCGAATAGCTACCGACCAAAAAATTAATAAGATTCTCAGTTTCTACAATTTGCTGTTTGATTTTAAATTTATTGCTTTTGTTTTTAAACACTTCAGCATCAAAACGACTAACCGCCAATTGTGTGGCGCGAGCTGCTTCCTTTTGAAGTTTTACCATTTTAAGTGCATTTTGTTGAAGCTCTAAATTCTGCTCAATAATGATTAGTTGATTATCAAGCGCCATCAATTCATAATAGGCACTGGCAATTTCAGAAACCAATTGTGTTACCATAAAATTCTTTCCTTCAATAGATGCCAAATACTCTAATGCGGCAACTTTTTTACCGTTACGGAGTTTTTTCCATATATCAAATTCCCAAGATGCCGATAATCCTGCTTGAAAATTGGCTAATGGTTCTGGAAATTCTTCATCTTTGCGAATAGTAAGGCTTCTTTCTGTTGCTCCATTTCTGGTAAACTCACCTATTTTTTCTGCTTCGGCACCTGCATAGATACTTACAGAAGGCAAATATTCTCCTGTTTTGGCTTGTATCTCATTTTTAGCCATATCTATCTGCTGCAGCATGATATTAAGCTCTTGATTGTTTTGCAAGGCTGTATTAATTAATATTTCTAAATTAGGGTCAGAGAAAAAGTCTCGCCATTTTACCGTTACTGTGTTTATAGTATCTAGAGTTTGATTTTGGTACTTCTCAGGTACGGTTTTATTTTCCTCTCTTATAGTTTTGGTTGGCACGCAAGAGTATATTGAAACCAATACCAAAATTCCGACTACAAAGTGCTTTTTCACTTTTAAAAATATATTGATACTATTCATCTTTTTTTGTTTTGGTTAATTTATTTATCAATTTTTTCAACTTACTGATACTTTCGGTATTGTTTTTTGTTTGGTTTTCCACCTCATTATGACGAATAAACTCTTCAGTAAGTGGTTCACTTGATTCATCATTGATAAGACTCTTACCTTCTGCTAGTTTGGCAAAAATGTAATACAGTCCAGGAATAATTAGCACTCCAAAAAGCGTCCCAATTAGCATGCCTCCTAAGGAAGAACCACCTATAGTTTTGTTCCCAATTGCTCCGGCTCCTGAAGCTACAACTAGTGGAATCAATCCTGCAATAAATGCAAAAGAAGTCATTAAAATAGGTCTAAATCGAGCTTTAGATCCTTCAATCGCAGCTTCTAAAACAGTTGCGCCTTGTCTGTGTTTTTGTACGGCAAACTCTACAATTAATACGGCATTCTTACCTAGAAGACCCACAAGCATGATCACACCAATTTGTGCGTAGACATCATTTGCTAACCCCATAGATTTTAGAAGAATAAACGAACCGAAAACTCCTACTGGAAGTGATAAAATTACAGCGAATGGTAATAAGAAGCTTTCGTATTGTGCAGCCAATACAAAATAAACAAAGACTAATACCACTAAAAAAATATAAAGTGACTCGTTACCCCTACTTGATTCGTCATAAGATAGACCTTCCCAAGCAATGTCATATCCACGGGGTAACTCTTTAGCAGCAACTTCTTTAATAGCATTTATGGCATCACCACTGGTGAAACCTTTTGCTGGTAACCCTCTAATAGATGCCGAATTATAAAGGTTATACCTGGTAATTTCATTTGGACCTAACTTTTTTTCAATAGTCATAAACGCTGAATAAGGTACCATTTCACCATGTTCATTCTTCACAAAAAGTTTTTCAAGATCTGAGGGCAAGCGCCTGTATTCTGGTGCTGCTTGCGTATATACTTTAAAGAATCGACCAAATCGAATAAACCCTTGCTCATAGGTGCTCCCAATCAAAATGTTTAGATTTTCCATGGCCTTATCAATGGTTACTCCTTTTTGCATGGCAATTTTATTGTTGATCTTCAATTCATACTGCGGGTAATTGGCAGAAAAAAACGTAAATAAACCTATGAGTTCTTTCCGTTTTGACAATGCTTCCATAAAATCATTATTGATACTTTCAAATTGATGATAGTCGGTTGAATTGGTTTTATCTAATAAACGCATCGCAAACCCTCCAGAAGATCCAAAGCCAGGAACGGCAGGAGGTTCGAAATACTCAATAACGGCCCCCAAATCTTTAGTTTCTTCCTCCAGTTCTTCCATAATTTCATGCACTGAATGATGGCGATCCGACCAGGGCTTTAGGTTAATCAAACACGTACCCGCATTAGAACCACGACCTTCTGTCATGATTTCGTAACCTGCTAAAGAAGATACAGACTCCACTCCTTCAGTTTCCTCACAGATTTTTTGGAGTTTTTTAGCCACTTCATTGGTACGCTCTAAAGTTGCACCAGGGGGGGTCTGGATGATTGCATAAATCATTCCTTGGTCTTCATTAGGAATAAATCCAGCAGGAAGTACTTTATTTGTCATGTAAATTCCGGCACAGAACACAGCCAATATTCCAAAGGTAACAAGACGCCTTGTTACTATTTTGTCTAAGATTTTAACATATTTTCCGGTTAATCGTTCAAATCCTTTATTGAACCAATTGATAAACCTATCTACTAGTGATTTTTTAGCCTTTCCGTGGTTATTCTTAAGCAACATAGCACATAATACTGGTGTTAAGGTCAAAGCAACAATTGCAGAAATTACAATCGAACCGGCCATGGTAATTGAGAATTGGCGATAAAAAACACCAACCGGGCCTGTCATGAATGATATTGGAATAAAAACCGAAACCATCACCAGGGTAATGGCTACAATAGCTCCCCCAATTTCTCCCAGAACTTCATAAGAGGCTTTATAAGGTGTTAAATTTTCCTCTTCCATTTTAACATGAACTGCTTCTACTACCACAATCGCATTATCTACCACAATACCAATAGCTAATACTAACGCAAAGAGTGTGATTAAGTTAATGGACAGCCCAAAAAGTTGCATTACGAAAAATGCACCAATTAAGGACACAGGAACAGCAATGATAGGAATCAATGTAGAACGCCAATCACCTAAAAACAGAAATACAACGATCGCTACTAAAATGAAGGCATCTCTAAGCGTATGTAAAACCTGTTCTATCGAGGCATCCAAAAAATTTGATACATCATAACTAATTTGAAAATCAACATCTGGTGGTAAATCGACTTCCAGTTCTGCTAATTTTTCTTTTACTGCATCAATAACATCGCTACCGTTACTTCCAAATGTTTGTTTAAGAACGATTGAAGCGGAGGGTTTTCCATCTAAATTTGAATAGATATCAAAAAACTCACTTCCTAATTTGACATCTGCAATATCTTTTAACTCGATAATTTCACCTTCCTCGTTGGCACGAATGATAATATCTTTATACTGCTCTGGTTCATTATACCTTTCTTGATAGGTCAATACATATTCTAAAGCTTGAGAGGTCATACCAGAGCTTCTGCCAAGACGTCCTGGCCTGGCAAGAATGCTCTGCTCTTCCATAGCTTCCAAAACTTCTTCTGCAGAAATATTATAGGCACGCATTCGATCTGGTTTTAACCATACACGCATGGCGTATTTTCTACTTCCCAAAATCTGGGCACTTGCGATACCATTAATACGTTGGATTTCTGGAATAATCTTCGTATAAGCATAGTTATAAAGAAATTTTTCATCATTATTTTTGTCCTTACTGGACAGGTTAACGTACATCAACATACTTGGTTGTACAGGTGTAATAACAACACCTTCTCGTTGCACTAGCTCAGGCAATAAAGGCATTACCTGATCTACTCGTGTTTTGACCCTAACCACTGCTTCATTGGGATCGACACCAGGTTCAAAAATTACACGAACCGTAGCTTCTCCTGCACTGGTAGCATCTGAAGCTATATAGCGCATGTCCTGAACACCATTGATAGCAGTCTCCAAAGGAATTAAGGTAGAGTTTACTAGTACTTCTGCACTAGCTCCAGGATAGGCGATAAAAATATTTACGGTAGTTGGTGCAATTTGCGGAAACTGGGAAATAGGCAGTTGTTTAATAGCAAGTCCGCCAATAAATATGATAATGACCGAAATGACAATTGCCAAAACTGGTCTTTTTATAAATTGTTTAAACATGTTTTCTGTAGATTACGTTTTAGATTATTCTGCATAAAGGTCTAACTCAGAGAAGACCTGGTTTGGTTCTAAAAACTTAGTATGAATTTCTTGATTGTTTTTAACCATCCTAATACCTTCTAGCAGTATGGTGTCATTTTCAGAGAGTCCTTTGCTAACTACAAACAAGTGGGGTAATTCTGCACCAATCGAAATCTCTTGTTGCTTGACTTTATGATCTTTATCTACTACAAAAACATAGGTTTTATCTAAAATCTCAAAAGTAGCTTTTTGTGGAATTAAAATCGCATCCTCAAAAGATACAGCCATCAAAACGCTTCCTGTTTCTCCATGTCTTAAAATTCCATCAGGATTTGGGAACATTGCACGAAAGGCAATGTTACCCGTTTCACTGTTAAATTCTCCCTCAATAGTTTCTACAACGCCTTTTTGGTTAAAACGTTTGTTATTAGCCATTAAAAGCTCTACTTCCTTTTTAGAATCTTTGTCTGCACTTGTGATATAATCTAAATATTCCGCTTCTGGAACGTTAAAATACACCCACATTTTACTATTGTCTGAGAGCTTGGTTAACAATTCGCCTTCATCGATAAGACTCCCTTCTCTTGCTTCAAGATGATCCATAATACCATCAAATGGCGCTTTTATTTTTGTAAAATTTAAATGGGTTTGAGCTAATAAAACTTCTGCTTTTGCTTTATCGTAGTTGGCATTTGCCATTGCCAATTCATTTTGAGAAACAACCTTACCATCTGCCAGGAGTTTAGTGTTTTGCAATTCAATTTCGGTTGCTTTGGATTCTGCTTGTGCTTTCTGCAATTCAGCTTGATATACATTTGGCATGATTTGGAACATTAGTTGTCCCTTTTTAACGTGCTGACCTTCATCTACAGAAATATGCTTTAGATAGCCTTTTTCCATAGCTCGTACTTCTATATGCCTAATAGAATGAATTTGACTTACATAATCCTTGGTGATCGAGGTGTCTTTTTTTATTGGGTTAGTAACAAGAAACTTTGTATGTTCTTCCTTTTTTTCGTTTTTTGTTCTACAGCTTGTAAAGGATACAAGCATGAACACGCCTGCATAAAAGAGGATTTTTTTCATATTTTTTATAAATAATAATTTATTAGGTATGCTTAGCAACTATATGCTTTGATAATAGTGCTACTAATTTTTTTGAAACTATAAAATGAAGAATAGGGAAACTATGTGTAGATGTTTCCGCAATAAAAAATTTTAAATTATAAATACCTGTAGTTTGACATGAAGTCTGGGATAGGATAAATTATAATGATCTTTGTAAGTGTATATATCTTTTTGAAGTTGATAAGATAAATAACTATACAATTGAGAATCAAAAAAAGAAGTGATAGAACTGTTGAGTGCAGTTGTATGATGTTTAGAAAAGAATTCTTCTTCTACTTCTTGAATTTCAACAACATCAAAAAACAATTTGTTTTCATTATTATGTTGAATGGGATTATAAGATGAATCATCTAAACTTGTATTTCCTATAACTTGAGTAGTATCTTCAATACTATGAATAACATCAATAAAGCTACTGTAGTTATATTCTGATGCTAAACTTGCATATGAGATTAGAACTCCTGTAAATAAAAGGAGATATAAAAAAGATAAATATTTATTAAAAATTTTACTCATCTAAGAAGCAAAAATAAATTAATTCATTTATAGTGCCAAAATTTTAATGTTACAATTTGGAATTGATTTTTGCTGTATATATTTCTGGTTATTAAAAAATTAAATGGTTGGCCACAGTTAATTGAGATCAAAGCTTTGAGAGTTCGATAAAAACATTGAGAGTACAGTTCAAGGAGCCAAAATATAGAATTCTATCTATTTTGGATTAACCAAAATATTTACATAAATACTACAAATATTCTTTATCCTTTATTTTTAAGCCTTGTATCCCTAGATGTTGAGTCGTCCTAAAAAAATACAAGTTTTTTAATTCTGTACTTTTAGGAATTGTCTTTTACGAGTGGTCAGTTACTTTTCTTATTATTCTGACAATAAAGAATATGAAAACAAAAAGTAGAACAACATAAGCTAATTTAATGAGAATCGGATTTTCAAAAATAAGCTTGCTTTTTTCTATTATTAATTCATACTAACATCTCTTGTAAAGATAATGTTAAAATATTACATTGTAAGAATAAATTATATCAATATTTATGGGAGAAACAACACACTCATCGGTTAAAAAAACCTTAGGATTAGCACCGGGTTCAGTAGTATATGTTGGTAAAAAAACTTCTAGTGATTTGTATATTGAAGTTTTTGATTATGATAAAACTTTCTTTGAAGAAAAAAAATTAGATCATATAGAGGATACTTATATTTATATTGATTCAAAACCTATTACCTGGATAAATATTAATGGGCTTAACCATACTGAGGCAATCGAAAAAATAGGGGAGTATTGTACCCTTCACCCTTTAATATTGGAAGATATTGTTAATACACAGCAAAGGCCTAAAATTGATGAATATGAAAATTACCTTTTTGTAGTATTAAAGATGCTTTATTTTGATAAAGATGAGAAACTAGCTATTGAACATATTAGTTTTATCTTGGCTGATGGTTATGTAATATCATTTCAGGAATCAAATGGAGATGTTTTTGATTCGATACGGAATCGCATAAGAAACAATAAGGGAAGAATAAGATCTATGGGGGCGGATTATTTGCTCTATACTTTAATGGATGCTGTGGTGGATAATTATTTTAACTTAATTGAAGCTATGGGGGACAAGATCGAAGAGTTAGAAGATGATTTGTTTGAAGAAAAACCTAATGATGATATCACCTATGATATTCAAAGCTTAAAGAGAGAAATATTAAAAATAAGAAGAGCAGTATTTCCATTACGAGAAGTTGTAAATCGATTAGAGAAAAGCGAACATAAGTTAATAGCTAAAAAAACACAATTTTATCTTAGGGATTTATATGATCACATCATTCAAGTATCTGAGAATGTAGAGATTTATCGTGATATGATATGGGGGTTAATGGATATGTATATGACTACCATTAGTAATAAAATGAATGAAGTAATGAAGATGCTTACCATTATAGCGACTATCTTTATTCCTTTAACTTTTCTAGCGGGTATTTATGGAATGAATTTTGAAAATATTCCCGAACTTAAATACAAGTATGGATACTATATATTTTGGTGCGTTCTTATTGGTATATTTATAAGTTTGATTATTTATTTCAAACGAAAGAAATGGTTATGATATTTGTGATTTTTGACTAGAACCAGTTTTGTAACTAAAGAATAACAGTAAACATCCCTTTTTAGTTTATTTATACTTTTCCGTATACAGGAATAATATAATCTCCCTTTAAAAATCTGTCTGTTTCTATTTGACTCTGTAATATAACTCCGGTATAAGATGATTCAAGTAATAATTGTGCAGATTGTATAAGAGGCACCGCCGTTGTTATTTGAATTGCTCTTAACACGTGCTTACCAATAGTTTTGGGCAGGATTTTTTTTGCAACTTCTCGTCTGCGTAAAACATTATTGGTGTCAAAACCTTGCACTGCGGCATATAAAATGATCTGGTCATTTTCAATATGCGGAATGTGTTGTTGCATATTTTGTTGTAAACTCTTGATAATATCATTTCCATGGCCAATACTTTCTATCTGTTTTTGTATCCATTCATAATGTCCTGGATAGCGTAAGGTTTTATAATCGAGTGTGCGTACCTTTTCTGATAATGCATCAGGTAAGTCTGCTGCCCCTCCAGATGTTAAGTCTTCTTCATATGTAATTCCGTCAATAATAATCTTGGCTCTTTCAGATAAAGAAGGGATAGTTGTTCTTTTGTAATCTCGTATGGTAATAGCCTCTTTTATATATTCTGTTGCTACTCCAATGGGACTCCAGGTAAAACCATAATAATGAGGAGAAACTGCATGATCAGTAAGAGCACCTACTTTAAACTCTAAAGTATCGACCTTTTCTACTTTGAAATCTTTACAAAAAGATTGAAAAAGTTTGTTGGCTAACACATCGATATATCCTGGGGCCAAACCAGTTTGAAGAATGAAACCAGTTTTAGCATCTTTTGCAAGAGAAATTATTTGATTTGTTTCATTAACATATTCTGTAAGATTTGCATAATGTAAGTGATAATCTTTAGCGAACTGGGCCATTTTTGGTGCCAATCCTCCAGGAAGACAATCCAATAGTATATCACATTCTTCAAAAATATCTTTCATTTCTTTGGTAATGCCTTTTTCAGCAAGATGAAATGGTTTAATAGTGCAAGATTTGGTAACACCTTCTTCTATCCATTTTGTCACCTTTTGCGCCTTATCTATAGTTCGGTTTCCAATAAAAATAGTTGGTGTAACCTTACTCCATTCAGCCAAAATAAGTCCAACAGCTTCGGCTATACCACCTGCTCCGGCAATGATGATTTTATAATGATTATTCATACCTCGGGTTTTTAATCTACTAATTCATAACTTATTTCCTTAAAACCATATCAAATTGAATAAATGAATTATGGATATTCGCTTTTATTAGCTCACCATCATTATAGAAATATTTGTTTTTCTTACCGTTATGTAAAGCGAGTTCGTAAATGCTTGTTTGTATTTTTCTTATCATTCCATAGTGTCCGGTATATTCTGAAAAAACTTTTTTAATGCCAAGTGGTTCATCAAAGAAAAGCCTTATACCACTATAATCAATCTTTTCTGTAATCTTCTGTTGTTTATTATTTTTAGTATTAATCAAGTAGTAAGAGTCTAACCATTTAATATTAGAGGAATGATGCGGTTTGCCATTTATGATATTATCTACACTGGCATATGTTAGTTGATTTTTGTTGTAAGTAGCTTCAATTGTATATTTTATATGTATATTAACTAGCAATTTCACTTTCATTTCTATATGGTAGTTATATATTATATCTCCACCTTCTTTTAACTTTGAGGTTTTTAAGATCCCCAAAGTGTCTTTTTTAGAAATGATATCGTAGGTATTTATTTGTGCTGAAATAGACAAACTTATGGTTAAAATAACTAGTAATATATAAAATCTTTGCCCCATTGTTTAACAAATGAAATATATTAATCTTTAAATAATAGCTTATGAAGCTTGGTTAGCAGTATCAGTTCTGATTTATTTCTTTTGGAAGAAGAAGTGGCAATGCTATCTGCTGCCTCCATTATTTTTAGAGAAAGATCTTTTGAAAATTCATTAGACTTATTTAGAAAATAAGATTTAAAAACTTCGTATGTTTCTTCAGAAGTTGCTTGCTTTTTAATCAATTCTCTCATTGTTTCATAAATGATCTCTTTACTGTCATTTTTATTAAAAGAATGTGACCAGTATTTTTCGACATAAGATACAATCTTGCGTTTTTCTTCTATAACCATTTTCTTATCTACCATCGAGACTGCATAAAAAAGATGAGCAAGTTTATTATAAAACTCTTTGGTATGTAATTGTTTAGGTATCATTAATTACTATTTTGATAAAACATTTACTAAATATACAAAACAGCTACAAAAATTAGCCTCATTAGGCCTAACATATAGAACAATTGTAATTTGAAATGTTAATTAAGTTGGGGGTATTTATTCTAAACTACTCCTTGGCCCAACATTGCATCTGTAACCTAAACAAAAACCTGCTATGTTTGCACTTTTTACATAATTTACATAACTATTGTCATCTGTACTATATTCTAAGCAAGATTTATGAATATTTTCCATAATTTGTTGTAGTTTTTGATCTACTTTATCCCATGTCCAATTATATCGTAACGAGTTTTGTGTCATTTCCAGTCCTGAGGTAGCCACGTCTTTCGTATTTTAAGCTTTACCAGATGCAAACAGAATTTTTGTTTTATGAAACTCGGCAATAGCCTCTGGAGTTAGACATATTTGCTCCTTCGATTACACAAATACAACCATTTTTAATAAGGGCTTTTGCATCTTCTTCATCAAGTTCATTTTAAGTTGCGCACGGTAAAGCAATATTGCAATGAGTTTTTCAAGGTGTTTCTCCTTTGCCATCTACCATGGTGCTAGAAAAGTAATTGCTTTCTCTGGCTCTACAGTTCTAAGAAAGGTATTTTTACTATCATAAATTTCTTGATATGATATAAAAGGGATGACTGTTTCTACAATTTCTTGTACGGCTTGTAAGAACTCTAATTCGCTTACGTTTCGAGTTCTCATTTTTTTCATAAAAGTTTTTATTTTTTCCTCTACAAAAAGAGAAGCCTAAAAAGCACTCACGGTCTTTAGACCTATGAGTGCTTTTGGCCACTAGTTGAGTTTGCGTTATTCTTCTATTGAGAGTGTATCGGTTTCTTTTTCGGATTCTTCGATTTCAACCTCTTCATTTTTAGAATCATAATCTTCTTCTGATTCTGTATTTTCTTTTTCAATATCTTCTTCGTCATTTTCAGAGGTTACTTTTTCAGTTTCAATTTCTACAGTAGGTTCTTCTTTTTTGGTATCTCTACAGGAAAGTAAGATTGAAGAAAAAACGACTAGTAGGATCCATTTTTTAACTATTTTCATCACTATTTTGTTTTATGATTAATCTAATAGTTCTAAATCAATAATGATTCTAACAGTATATTCTTGCTCATCACCGTCTTCATCTATTTCTGTTTCAGTTTCTGTAATAAAAGTGATGTTAAATGTTTTTCCAATAAACTTTTCACCTTTTAAGTTAAACTTTTTAAGAACTTCTGATTTAACTTTGGTAAATAGGATAACATCCTCTTCATCTTCTTCATTGGTGTAATTAAAAGTAAAATGCTCTCCATCAAAACCATCGAACACTCCTGTTATGGTCTCTGTATCTTCATTTGAAGCTTGTGCTTGAATAGTTACATTACAAAAAAATAATGTAATTAGAACGAATATTATATTTTTTGATTTTTTCATAATTTGTAAGATTTAAGTTTTTTATTAAAAATCCAGATTGTTATCACCTCAAGTCTGGTGCTTTTAGTAAATTATCTCTTAGACACTTACACGTGATCGATTGATTATATTTTATTTTTAAAAATTATGACACACTTTAGTTTAAAAGGTCACTCAAATTATATAAGATTTAATTTTGTTTTTTAAGCCAGTTCTAACTTTTCTATTTTGAAGGACACAAAATCGTCATCATCTTCTTCTATGTATTCTGAATAGGTGATTTCAAAACTTTTACCTTTAAATGTATCTGATTTAAGATCGAATTTTTTGATTACTGCACGAGACACTTCTTCAAACACGATAGTCTCACCATTATCCATTACGAATTGATAGTACCCGTCATAGTATTTCTTAAATACTCCGTACTCTACATTTTGATTAATAATAACACCATTCATTTTTATTTATTTTAATAGTTAATCTTGCAAGGTTTAAATAAGGATTTTACTACTTTTCTATCAGATTTGCTCAAAAAATCTATAGTGTCTTTCCAATGTACCCATTCAATTTTTCTAAACTTATGTGGTTCTGCCAATGAAAATGGCTTTGTATAATCACTACACACAAAATAATGTTTAGAAAGTTTATGTTTGTTTTTTGAGTCAATGGTAATAGAGCATTGATACTCTAGGTCTTGTTCTGAGAGTTGAATTGCTACTTCCTCATATGCTTCTCGTATCAATGCAGTTTCTGGGGATTCTCCTTGCTCTAGAAAACCTCCTATAAGTCCATATTCAAGCTCATTGGTATGTTTTTGTAACACAAGCAATTCATCTCCCTGATAAACAATTAGCCGAGATTTTTCTTTATGTTTTTTGACTCTCATAGGTAGTTAATTTGTTGAATTAAATAACCGTATTATTTTGTTTTCTCGCTTTTATATCTTGTGGTTATAATTGGTTAAAATTGACTCCATTTCTTTTTCTCCTTTACCGATCTGTACTGCTGATTGCCATAATTCTTCATCCAACAACCCTATTAGTGGTTGTTTTACCTTTGATATATACTTAAAAGCTTTTATTAATTTTTTGTCCCACGACTTATGATATTTTAATAAATCATCTGGATATACAATTTTTCTTCTGGTTCCTTCATCAATTCCTCTAAAAGGTATATCAATATTCAAGTAGCCGTAGTCATCTGTTAATTGTTCTCCGGAATGAATATCTCTGATTGCCAACTCAAAATTATAAGCCGTAGTCAGGCAATTAGATTTAAAACTATGATTTACAAATCGAGCGTTATCCCAGCATAACACTAAATTTCCAAGGTTGTTTTTAAAGGCATAGGTGTCTAGTATACTTTTATAAATAGGTTCTAATTTCTCAATTTTGTCTGGAGTAAATTCTTGATCAAATTTATCAAGTACCCAAGTGATTGTTCCCATAGGAATAAAATCGGTAGCCACTACACCATATCCTATCTCTTTACTAATAAATTTTATTTCGGTATTGGGATGTATCATCTTTTAAACTTTAATTTCTTTTCTATAGCTTCAATCATAATGTTGGCAATATCCAGTCCAGTAGCATTTTCGATGCCTTCTAAGCCTGGTGATGAATTCACTTCTAATAAAAGAGGGCCTTTGTTAGATCGAATAATATCTACACCAGCAACAGGTAAATTCAATATTTTAGCCGCCTTGATCGCTAGTTTTCGTTCTTCCGAAGTGATTTTAATTTTGGAAGCAGAGCCTCCTTGATGGATATTAGCTCTGAATTCACCTTTTGCTGCCTGTCGTTGTATTGAAGCCACTACCTTGCCATTTACTACAAAACATCGAATATCCTGACCATTGGCTTCTTTGATAAATTCCTGTACAAGGATGTTAGTCTGTACACTTTTAAAGGCATTAATTACACTTTCTGCAGCTTTATTGGTCTCTGCAAGTACAACGCCTTTTCCTTGTGTACTTTCTAAAAGTTTGATGATTAATGGTGCTCCATTGACCATTTTGATTAGATCTTTAGTGTCCAAAGGAGATTTTGCAAATCCTGTAATTGGGATATGGATATCGTTCTTGGCAAAAAGTTGGGTAGCCAGTAGTTTATCTCTGGACTGTGTGATAGCCTCTGCGGTATTTAAACAATATGCACCCATAGAATCAAATTGTCGGATTAAAGCACAGGCATAAAATGTCATTGATGGCTTTATTCTAGGTATAATTGCATCAAATTCATCAATGATATTACCTCCTCGATACCGTATTTCAGGCTCTACAGCATCTAGTTTCATATAGGCTTGCTCTACATTAAGAAATACGATCTCATGCCCCCTTGCTATACCGGCTTCGATAATACGTTTGTTACTGTATAATTCTGGATTACTGGCTAAGAGAGCAATTTTTAATCCTGATTTTTCTTTAATAAATGGAGCATATTTTTTTGCTATTTGCTCAGAAGTAAAATTAGTTTCCAGATAGGTGGCTGATGGGTTTACCATGTATCGATCTACTAATGCTTCGCGACCCAATAGCATTCTGAATTCCATAGCATCACGATTGGCAAGAGTAAGCTCAATATCATATGTAGCTTCACCAAGAGTAACGGGTGTTTTGATAACAAAGCGTTGTTCTGAAATCCCAGAAGAACTCTTAACTATACGTTTATCGTGCAGTTTGGTTTCACATGTTACGATGATGCTACGATTATCTTGGATAGGGTTTACTTCAAAGCGTACCCATTCTTCTGTACCTTTATGAAGAAGTTTTATATTATTTGCTTGTATTGAAGATGTCTTTGCTCCCGAATCTACACGTGCCTTTATTGCAGGGATACCAAATTCTTTGAATACGCACCATTCTTCACTTCCTATTATTTTTAGGTCTTTTACTTCCAATGTCTTGTTTGTATTTATGTTAATTTTATAACGAACATATCAATAACTTCTACCAGAATTAAAATAATAATGATCCATTCTAGTTTACTACTTTCTTTATGAAACATAATGTCCTTAAATAGCTCTAGATTTTCCTTTATAATTTCAATCTGATCATTAATACTTCGATAGCGGTCTTTTAAGTCAAAAACTCGTTTAAGATCTTGATCTAATTTATTTAGGGTTTCATCATCCCAGGTCACATCGTGAGAGTCGAATATGTACAAGTTTTCTGAAATTTTATTTTTTATATTTAATACACGTCCGATATATTTTTTAAGATTTTTACCACTTATGTCTAATTTCCCTTTTTCCTCAAGATAGGCGGTATGCACCTTGGTGTCTTCCAGGATTTGTTCTGAGATATTTGAATAATTATCAAGTGCTACAGATTGAGACACATTAAGCATAATAAGTCGTAATGATTCTACATTATACTCTTTTAATGATACTGTTCCAAAGGACACCGTATTCGACTTTCCGTTGATAAGAATCTCAATATCTTCTATAACTTCTTCTGTAATAGAGTTTTTTCCATATAATAAAATCTCAGTACAAATCTCTTTTATATCTTCTTTGTTTAGGTTGTAAAAACTGATTACTCCATATTTGAAGATGTAGATATATTGCCCTTCATACAGCTCATAAAATAATTCGTCTGTATCAGAGAATAATAGTTTTGCTTTGAAATTATTTTTACAATTTTTTATAGAAATTGCGTCGGCAATTTGTACCGCATATGCTTTTGTCTTCATTTTGTTATACGGTGAATATCTCTCTGTGATCTTTAAAACTTTTAAACTCTACCATATACCCGTTAGGGTCTTTTACAAAAAAGGAGAGATGTTCTCCAATTTTGTTTTCAAAAAAGGTTACCTCAGTGGTAACTTCCAAATCCATAGAAAACAAACGCGAGTACAATTTGCCCCAGGTTTCTACGTCTATAATTACCCCAAAGTGAAAAGATGGCAATATTTGTTCTCCTAAGCGATAATTTTTAAAATCGAAATTAAAATCACCTGCTTTGGTAAACGTGATTTGGTTACTATATAAGTTGATATCCGTCCAGTTATCAGTATATCTACCTAGTTTTGCACCAAGCTTATATATATAAAACTCTTTAGTTTGTTCTAGATCTTCACAGGGAAGTGCCAGATGAAATTCAGCCTTTTTCATTTTTCTTTATTTTAGTCTTCATCCATCTCTGGTTCATTAGGTAGCTCCTGATTTTTTTCTCTACTATCGTCATCAGTTTCATCAAAATCTTCCATAGCAGCCACCAGGCGTTTACTAACTTTTACCAGATATAGTATATCTTCGGTTTTTACTTCTACACATTCTACTATTTCGTTTTGTGCGTTTCTAAACGTGATGATATCATCGTCATTATATCCATCAGGGTATTTAGTCACTAATAAATCCAAGATACTACTATTAAGTTTCTTGAAATCAACAATAACTCTTTTTAAATCGTTGTTTTTCGATGTTTTCATTTTTTTACAGATCTAGTAAATAAGCAAATATTAATGGAGCTACAATAGTAGCATCACTTTCAATGATAAACTTTGGAGTATCCATATCTAGTTTACCCCAGGTAATCTTTTCATTAGGTACTGCTCCACTGTATGACCCATAACTAGTGGTAGAGTCACTTATTTGGCAGAAATAGTTCCAGAAAGGAGTGTCTGTTCTTTCTAAATCTTGATATAGCATTGGTACTACACAAATTGGAAAGTCTCCTGCAATACCACCTCCTATTTGGAAGAATCCTATGCCATTTTTTGAGTTATCAGTATACCAGTTGGCTAAGAAAGTCATGTACTCAATACCAGATTTCATTGTGCTTGCTTTCAGTTCACCTTTCATTACATAGCTAGCAAAGATATTACCCATAGTGCTGTCTTCCCAACCAGGTACTACCATTGGCAAGTTAGCTTTTGCAGCAGCATACATCCAGGAGTCTTTAATGTCTATTTCGTAGTACTGCTCTAATACACCAGATAATAACATTTTATACATAAACTCATGTGGAAAATAGCGTTCACCCTTCTCTTCAGCATCTTTCCAAATCTTAAAAATATGTTGTTGTAACCTTCTAAAAGCTTCTTCTTCAGGAATACAGGTGTCGGTGACGCGATTTAATCCCTTTTCTAACAAATCCCACTCTTGTTGTGGAGTAAGATCACGATAATTAGGTATACGTTTATAATGACTATGCGCCACAAGGTTCATAATATCTTCTTCAAGATTTGCTCCTGTACAGGAAACAATATGTACTTTGTTTTGGCGAATCATTTCGGCAAAGATTTTTCCGAGCTCGGCAGTACTCATTGCTCCCGCAAGAGAAACCAGCATTTTTCCTCCATTAGCTAATTGTGTCTCATAGGATTTGGCTGAATCGACTACAGTAGCTGCATTAAAATGTAGATAATGCTTTTCTAAGAATTGAGAGATTGCTCCTTTAGTCTTCATCTTGGTCATATTTCAATTTGTTAATACTGTTTTCTTTTTGGTAGGTGTACAAGTTTTCATTTTCATCATCGGCATCCTGTTCAGTGAACTTATAACTCAGCATTTTGTAATATAATTTGGCAGCAGCAAAATCTGATGATTTATCTTTTTCATTAGGGCATAACTCTACAATATCAAACCCTACAACATTTTTATCATCAAATATTTTTTTTAGAAATTCTAATGTTTCATACCAAAATAACCCTCCTGGCTCTGGTGTTCCTGTAGAGGGTAAAATGGAAGGGTCTAAGGCATCCAAATCAAAAGTGATGTAGACATTATCTGTCATCAATTCAATTGCATTATCCATCCAATAATCATCTGTAGCCATTTCGTGAGCGAAGAATACATTTTCTTTGTTCATTACAAATCGCTCTGAAGCATCCATACTACGAATTCCTACTTGTATTAGGTTCGTATTTTTGTTTGCTTCATACAATGCACATGCATGATTGTATTTTGATCCTTCGTATTCTTTTCTAAGATCGGCATGAGCGTCTATTTGTACTATTGTTAAATCATTAAAACATTCATCAAAAGCACGTATAGCTCCTATAGAAATAGAATGCTCGCCGCCAAACAAAGTCACAAATTTGTTGCGTTTAATGTTGGTTTTTACAGTATTGTGTACTGCAGCGACCATTGCATCTGGTGAGCTTTTTTCGTTAATAGGTTGATCAAGGTAAATACCTTGCTTGTATACTTCACTATCGGTTTCAATATCATATAGTTCCATGTTTTCTGAAGCATGTAAAAATGCTTCTGGGCCTTTGTCAGCTCCCTTACCCCAGGTACTGGTACCATCATAAGGGACAGGAATCAATACTACTTTTGATTTGTCATAGCTAGCATATTGTTCTGGTATGCCAGCATACGTTTTAGCGGTTTTCATTTTAAAAATTATAAATGGTTTAAATTGTATTTTCTAGTGCGTTGTTTTCAAAAGATTTATTATTTTTTTTAGCTTTTTTCTGAAATCCTAATATTGATAATAATTGTTCAGAGGTTTGTTGTTCGGCAAAAACAGAAGTAGTGAAATTACCCTCTTCATCTCGGTCAATAATTACATGTTTGGGTTGTGGTATCAGGCAATGTTGTAACCCACCAAACCCTCCGATGGTTTCCTGATAAGCTCCTGTATTAAAAAAGCCAATATATAGTGGTTTTTCTTTACTAAATTTAGGAAGATAAATAGCATTCATATGTTGTTCGCTATTATAATAGTCATCACTATCGCAGGTAAGACCACCCAGTAATACGCGTTCATATTCTTTATCCCACCCACTTACAGGAAGCATTATAAATCGTTTGTTAATTGCCCATGTATCTGGCATTGTAGTAATGAAAGAGGAATTGATCATATTCCATTTTTCTCGATCGTTTTGTTGTTTTTGATATAGTACTTCATAAAGAGCTCCACCACTTTCTCCAACGGTGAAACTTCCAAACTCAGTGAATATGTTAGGAACTTCTACACCAGCCTCGTCACAAGTTTGTTTGATTTGTAGTACAATCTCGTTAACCATATAAGCATAATCATAATCGAAAGCTAATGAATTCTTGATAGGAAAACCACCCCCAATATTTAAGCTGTCAAGACTAGGACAATTTTTTTTAAGGTTAACATACACTTTCATACATTTCAATAGCTCGTTCCAGTAATATGCGGTATCTCTAATACCAGTATTGATGAAAAAGTGTAACATCTTTAATGTCACTTTTGGATTGTCCTTAATTTCTTTATTGTAAAAAGGAACAATATTTTTATAACCAATCCCTAGTCTGGAGGTATAAAATTCAAATTTAGGTTCTTCTTCTGATGCTATACGTATACCAATATTATAGTTATCATTTATGGCCTCACTTAGAAGACTAATTTCTTCATAGTTATCAATTATCGGGATACAATTACGATGTCCATTATTGATTAATTGCGCAATATTTCGAATATACTGATCACGCTTAAAACCATTACTTATAATGTAAGTATTATCATTAATTTTTCCTTGTGCTTTTAGGTTTTCAACAATGTCAATATCAAAAGCAGATGACGTTTCTATATGGATATCATTTTTTAGAGCTTCATCTAATACGTGTTTAAAATGAGAACTTTTAGTACAATAACAATAATTGTAAGAACCTTGATAGTTGTTCTCATTAATAGCATCAGAAAACCAACCTTTTGCTCTGTTTATGTTTTCAGAGATTTTAGGTAGATACATGAATTTAAGGGGAGCACCATATTTTTTTATAAGTGCCTTTAAATCAATTCCATGGAAGTGTAGCGAATTATTTTTTAGAACAAACTCCTCCTGTGGAAAATCAAAAGTTTGATCTATAAGATCAAAATATTTTGTTTTCATTGTTTTGTATATAAATAATTAGAAAATGTTGAATTACTCCATATGGAGTAGAGCATGAATCATTTCTAATAAACTCAAATACGTATAATAAAAATAGTAGATGGTGCAAAAGTTTTTTGCACTAAAAGCAGAAATATAGTATGAATTTCAGAAGTCAGCCTGAGAATTCGGATCCCTATCCCTAGGGCTGCTTTCGGAGTAGACTTCTTTATGCTCCTAAGCCCGAATCTGAAAAAAGGTTTCATTTTGTTAAGGCAATGCGTTCTTATTATAAACTCATTATAGAACAAACATAATAAAAAAATAGATTAAACAAATTTTTATTTGTTAATTTTTATAAATGTTTTAAAACTAAACATTTGATTTTCTGAGAAGTCACTTTACTACTACTGTAGTATCGAAATTTATAAGAGAGATAATTTGAATTTGGAAATTGTAAGTATTTCATAATCAAATTTTTACTACCTTCGTATCATTCTTTCTGTAATGGCTATCCAAAAAGGGCTAACGACCAATGTCAAGGAGATCAAACTAATCGTAAAATTATATCCAAAATTCTCAATGATACCTAAACTGAAAGCAGTAGAGCTTAATAAAAAACTTAATTCTCCAATTTGTGCCAATAATGCGCCTCCTAATAATGCTTCTTTCCAATCACAGGAAAATACTCGCAAAACCAAAGAATTTAATAAATGGTTAGTCACATAAACCACAAAAATTGTAGTAGAAATAGCCCAAAGATTCTTGTAAATAAATGTAAGGTCAATTTGTAAACCTACACTTATAAAAAAGAAAGAAACAAACAATATTCGGAAAGAATGTAAAGTATCATGAATCCAATGTGTTGCTCTGGCAGCATTAATAATAATACCACCAACAAAAGCTCCTAAAGCAGCAGATATACCAAAAAGAGATGTAGCCAAAGCGCATCCAAAACATAGAAAAATAGCCATAAAAACCTGTAGTTCATGATCTCGGTATATTTTTTTAGAAAACGGTAGAATGATAACGCCTTTCACATAGATATATCCAAGGATTACTACAATTAAAATAGCCCCAATGATCATTAATACTATACTTTCTATAGATTCTGATTTTCCACCTAATTGAGAGATGATTATTAAAAGAGGTACTAATGCCACATCTTGAGCTAATAAAATGCTTAATACATTTTTGCCTACCTTTGTGTCAATAAGATTTTTATCCTGCAGAAGTTTTATAACTACAGCAGAACTGCTTAAAGCAATTACAAAGCCAAGTACTACAGAACGGGCAAAATTCCAATTATAATAATACCCAATAAGTAATACAAGTGCTACACTGATGGTAATTTGTAGGAAAGTACCAATAATAGCTATTTTCCAACGCTTTAGAAAATCAATAAGATTGATTTCCATACCTATAAAGAATAGTAATAAAATAACTCCTAATTCTCCTAATAGATGAATAGATTCTGTATCTTTTATTACATTAAGACCGTTTTCTCCAAGAATCACCCCTACAAGAATATATCCAATAATATAAGTCTGGTTCAATTTTCTTAATATAGTACTTATAGCAATAATTAATATAGCAAGTATAGCTACCAGAGATATGATGGGGTCTAATGATGAAACAAGAAGCATTGAGAAACAGATTATTTAGTCATAGATAAATGTAATTTTTTTAATTGATAATTTAAATATCTATTAATACGGTTTTTCTGCAGAAAAGTTTGTTCTTTCTTATATCTAAAGGTGACCTAAAAAATCTTTTAGTGTCTTACTTATACTAAATACTTGTTTAAGGTACTTCAAGGATTGAATTTTCGTATCTTTCATGGGCTAAACTATTGATTAAAATGAAAAAAATATTAATTCCAGTAGATTTCTCGAACAATGCCTCTAATGCATTACAATATGCACAGATTCTTTTTGAGAATGAAGAATGTACATTTTTCTTATTAAATGTTTATATTAGTAATCGTTCGGTTATGTTGAGCGAAGAATATAATGATGCTATGTTTGGTGAGATGTTGGATGAATCCGAACATGAATTAGATTTACTTTTGAAGAATATTATTAAAAATAATGATAATTCTAGACATCAGTATAATGCCATTTCTGTTTCTCAAAGTTTAGTTAAGGCAATAAATAACCTTTTGGTTTCCCAAAAAATAGATTACATAGTGATGGGTACAAAAGGAGCAAAGGGAGCTAAAGAGATTTTTTTAGGGAGCAATACTGTTAGAGTGATTAATGAAGTAAACAATTGTCCTATAATAGTGGTTCCACAAAATTATATGACTAAGAAACCTTCTCTTATTGCATTTTCAACCAATTTTAAACGTGCTTTTTTCGAAGAGGAACTAAAACCTTTACTAGAAATTGTTCGATCTAACAATACTCAAGTAAATATTGCCAGAATTATGGAAGAGGAATTTTTGACTGATAAACAAAAAATAAACAAAGAGACTATTAAAACTATTTTTAACGGATTAGATTATATTTTTTGTAAAATTGATATGAAAACCTCAGAAACCGAATCGTTAAAAGAATTTGCGAAACAAACAAAAAGTGATTTGATTTCTTTGGTACATCATAAATACAATTTTTTTCAAAGATTTGTAGAAGAAGATGTTGTGGATAGATTGAGTTTTAATAGTCCGGTTCCATTGCTAATATTACCAGAGAAAATATAAGTCATGTTATACTTTTATATAAACAAAAATTATTATATACTGTTGTCTTACTAGTCATTATTATTTTAGTGCTATTACTTACCAAAAGAACAGTAAGAAGATTTGGTTTTGTGCGTTCTATAGAAGTAAATAGAAGAAAAGTAATTCTGTATGTATGTTATTGATTTATTTATGGATTCGCAGCTTCTATTTTGGCTATCATATGGGGAGTCGATTTAAAACAGTTTACCGTTTTTATTTCTTCAGTATTAGCTGTATTTGGTATAGGTTCTTTTTGCACAATGGTCTATATTATCGGATCTTACCGCTAGCGTGATTTTGTTTTTTAACCATCCAGTTAGATTAGGGGATGGGATTCGTATTCTTGATAAAGATTTTGACTGGACAGGAGAAGTAAAGGACATTACCGGATTTTATCTTTTTATGAAAACAGATGATGGAAGAAATATTACTTTGCCTACATCATTGATCATACAAAAAGGTACTGAGATTATGAGTAAACCTAGTATAGAAGGTAAAGGAAATAATGATTAAGAAACTTTATCTTGTTAAATAGTGGCTTTAAATCTCAAAGTTTGGTTTTTGTACTATAATGAAGTTATTTTTTTCTGAATAGCTTTATCTACGTCGAAAAACAACAAAATAAGGATACAAAATGTAAAATTTGTAGGTAAAGACATTGTTCAAGATCAATTTGTGTCTGAAACTATAAAATACAGTATTTCTTTGTTAATTCTATTTAATCATATTAAATGGATAGGTAAGAGGAATTTGTGTATTAAGAATCATAAAGTATTTGTTATAAAGTAAGTTCATTGTGGGCTTTAACAACTTTAATTCTTGCACGTTTTAGCCTCATCTTTAGAGCACTTTCATTGATGTTAAATAAGGTTTGTAATTCTTTTATAGGTATATTGTCATGATATTTTAGCATAAGCAGTGCTTTGTCTTCTGGATTAATCATTTCTAATACTCTTTCTAGTTTCGATAGTTTAATGTCAAAAAAAAATTCATCCAACTCTAATTCTTCAGATGCTATTTGATAATTTTTATTTTTTAATTTTTCTGAGAAAGTCGTGAGCTTTTTGTTTTTATCTCTATTCAAATAATTTACACAAAAATTATAGGTAAAAACGTATAGCCACGTTGAGAATTTTGCTCTACCTTGAAATCCGTTAAGTTTTGAATATAGTTTCATAAAAATATCCTGAGAAAGATCTTCTGCTTCATCTTCATTCTTTACAAAAGAATAACACTTGTGATAGACTTTTTTGCTAAACCTTTCATACAAAACTCCAAATAAAAGTTGGTTTTGAGTATCTTTAATCTTGTTGACTAATTCTTCGTCATTTAATTCTTTAGCCTCCTTAATAATAGCACTGGATTTCTTTTCTTCTGGTATTGAAAATAAGTCTTCAAAAGAATTCATATGAACAGTTATTGATTGTAAAATAAATATAATTAAAAATGTGACCCTGATAATAAAATCGTGTCTAAAAAGTACATTTAAAATATATAAATTATGTCAATCTCAGAAATTTATGAATCAGGTATTCAAAAAGATAATTTAGCTCACTTTGCAAGCATGGTGAACATGGCGTCTATAGATGGAGAACTTAATGAAGAAGAGGAAGAACTACTTTCTAAATTTGCAGAAAAATTGGATATTAGTGAAGATCAATACTTTCAAATAATTAAAAATCCTAAGAAATACCCTATCGTTGCGGCAAACTCAAAAGAGGAACGATTACAGCATCTTTTTGATCTTTTTAAAATGATTTTTGCAGACCATTTTGTGAATCCGCAAGAAATGAAATTAATTCATAGGTATGCAATTGGTTTAGGTTGTTCAGAAGAAAGGGCATTAGAATTGATTAAAAAGTCAATGAGAATTTTTCAGGGAAAAATTGATTTTGAGGAGTACCGGTATTTGGTAATGAAAGATTAATTTTTTACAATATTTGGAGATATTACTGAAACACATGAGTAAATGCCATCAGATATAGCTTATAACTGAAATAAAGGTAAGTGCTTATTTATATCGGTTTGTATTGATTTACAAACAAGAGTCTGGGTAAAATACTGATAAACGGAATGTTGATTTTGTATTTTTAAAGGTTTACAACTCGAAGGCCCAACGACGAAATATAGAGAAGGAGTTAAATCGTTCCTGCTAATAGCAAAGCTGGTTACGAAAGTAACTGGCTTTTTTATAAATGATAAAATATCAGTGCTTATAATGTTTTACGGGATTTTATCTAGATACTGGTAGTACCAGTTCTGATTTAAATTTACTCATAAGAAAAATAATGGATTTTTGGCTTAGATGAAAAAGAAAAACTTGTGCTCAGCTAGATTGGGTATCAAGCATAGTAGGGTTACGGTTGTGTTTTATTTTGAAATATTAGACAAAAAGACGCGGTTTTATTGAGTAAATTTAGATTGGAAATGGTATAAAAGACACGATAAGAGATATTTTTAGTAATGAAACTCTGTATTAAAAAGTTGGATTATTAACATGATGATTTTTTATTACTTCCGGTTTTTGATTCGAAGTCTAGTATACTTCCTTTCCCACCTTGTAAAATAATACAACAACCTTCAAATAATTCTTTAAGCTTTTTTCTTCCTCGTTGAATTTTAGAACGTACCGTAACATAGTTTATATTAAGCTGTTCTGCTATTTTTTTTTGTGGTATTTCCTTTATTTCGGATAAGATCATTAATTCTCGATACTCTTCTGGTAACTGGTTGATAAAAGAATGTACACATTTACCCAACTCTATGCCAGCATCATTATCGACGTCGTAGTCAAAAAAAGCATCTTCTTCAATTGAGTTAGTTTGCAGCTCTTTTTTCCTGTAGTAATCGGTAATTGTGTTTTTGGCAATGGTATATACCCAACTTTTAAGATTCTCGACACCATTACTATTCGATTTAGATAATTTTAAAAATACATCCTGAGTTAAATCTTCGGCATCTTCCTGGTTATTGACACGTTTTTTAACATACCCCAATAATGGATTATATAGTTGAATGACTTGATTTTGCATTTTTTATAGAGAAATTGATGAATAAAATTGTTCCAGTTATACACAAAGATAAATATAGGTTTTGTATTCCAAGAAATTCGATGGCATAGATTCCAATAAATGCACCAGTGGCTGCACCTATATCCCACCATGTACTCACACTAGAAATTGCCTGTAAGGAATTATCTTTATTTTGTGGGGTCTTAATAGCAATAAGTGGCGAAAAAGTAACTACAATTGTATTGAATATAAAAGCTAGAATAATACCCAAAATGGTACTATCGAATGCAATTAACGCCATTGCTAATAAACAAATACTAATTGAAATTGAAAATAAAAATAGTGGTCGAAAATGTATGGTGAGTATGCCTCCGATTATAGAAAATAACAGAGCAAATAATCGTTTTAACAACAAATAAAACGCCACATAACCAAGTAACTTACTCGAATTAATCATGTTTTCTGATAATAGATGTGATAAGGATACAACTAAAATACCATCTATCGAAACAGATACTATAAATACTAATAAATTGATAGCATTTGGATAAAAAGTAAGGTTTGTTTTTACTATATCGTTTTTTGACTCGGGTTCAATTTTTGGTAATGAATATGCTAAAAGTATACCTAATAAACTGATTAAAGCTATGCTAAACAAACCATTTTGAATACCAAATTTATTAATGACGATTGGCCCAAACCAAAGTACAAATAATGCTCCTAATGATTTGATGCTTTGTAATAATCCTAATGCTAAACCAAACTTTTCTTTAGCTTGTGAAGCATAAGATAACGTAGATATTTTTAATCCAGAATAGCTTAAGCCCCAAAAAAATCGTGCTATCAGAAAAGAAATTAAACCTAATTTCAATCCATATATAAAAGTAGTTAGCGTAGCCAGTGTTGCAGTAATAATCAGCATTTTTCGAATTCCGATTCGATGTACCCAATTTGCAATAGGTGTGTTTGCAATAATCCTCACAAAACGGTTTATAGATAATAATATGCCAATAAAAAATACCGAAAAGCCTAATTCTTTACCATAGATAGGAAGTACAGGGTATAAAATGGCATCACCTAATCCTGCAAAAGCCATCACCCCACTAGCACGCAAAGCTCCTCGAAATGAGGAGCTTTGTTCCTTGGGGATAGGAGAGCTTTTGGTTAGCAACATCCGGTTTTTTCAATATTAATTTCTTTACTATCTTCTTTATCACAACACGATGAACCATCAGTAGGTTGCTCACAGCAAGAGCTTTTTGCAGATTGTGCTTGTAACGGTGTAGATCCACAGCATACACTACTTTGTTGAATTATTTCTACCTGCTTATTTATATTTCTTGTTTTCATAATTATTGATTTTAACACTTCTATATTGTTATGTATTGTTTTCACTCTTTAAGACGCAAGACTTTTATAATGATGCACCATTTTTATTTTTTTAATTGCATCGCTACGTTCTGCAATCAGAACCTATAGTTTCTAATCCTTCTATGGTTAGTTCTGAAGAATAGCAACACGCTATATTGTAACTTTTTCACTGGTTAAAAAATCAGCACTACATACTCCTGTTTCTGGTAAATTAAGTTCAACTCGTTCTGCAGCTTCAATATTACCAGCCATATAAGCTACTATAGAGCGTACTTGCTCATACCCCGTGGCCATTAAAAAAGTTGGAGCTCTACCATAACTCTTAGATCCCACGATGTAAAAATCATTTTCGGGATGGCGAAGCTCTTTTTCTCCATGGGGTCTTACTGTTCCGCAACTATGAACATTTGGATCAATTAATTGGGCAAGATCAAAAACAGATTCTAGTGAAGCATCTAAGTCTGTTCGTACCTCTCGGATCATTTCCAAATTTGGTCGTGAACCTGTATTACTGATTATTTCATCTATTTGATTGATAGCTTCTATTTCGCCATTTAGGTCACCAATAATTTGGATACCGTCTTCTTTTTTGGTCAGTTTTAAGATATGAAAAGGCGTATAGACATTTAATTTTCCGCTATTCACCAATTGCTCAATACGAATACCAAGAGCGCCCCTGGCTTCTAACGCATCTTTTTGTTTCCCACCATACACCTTGTTCATATTATCTTTTCTTAATACCCAATTAAGTTGTGTTTTTGGGTATTTTTTTTGAATGTCTGCTAAATCTAATAAAGCATTAATTGCAGAATGTCCTCCTCCTACAACAACTACATTTTTGTTTTTATAACGTTCTAAATATTCTGTTTTTACATTAGGGATACCATAAAAGATATGCTTATTTAGTTCTTGTTCTCCTTCGGCAAATACACCGCCAGAACCAATGGGATTGGGTTGATTCCAGGTTCCTGTAGCATCAATTACCGCTTTTGCTTCATAATAATTAATGTTTTCATGTTCTTGAACCTTAATTGAGAAAGGTTTACGCTCACGTCCCCGGTTTTTCATTTTATCCAAACCTTTTCTTCCGATAGAAAGAACTTTACTATTCAAATGAATGTATGGTTTAATCTGAGGTAAATTTGCTAATGGACGAAAATAGTATTCTACCAACTCTCGTCCTGTAGGTAATTCACTTTCATCCGGGGCTACCCAATCGGTTTGTTCTAATACTTCTTTTGCAACTCGATCTATATTATATTTCCAGGGAGAAAACACACGAACATGACTCCAGGAAAGTATATTTTGTCCAACAGAGCTTCCTGCTTCAAATACAATGAAAGGAAGATTATGTTTTAGTAAATGTGCAGCTGCAGCTAATCCTACTGGGCCGGCACCTATTATTGCTATGGGTAAATTATTGTTTTGCATCATTTTTAAAATTTGTATTCATCTCTTAAGACGACAACTTAAAAAAATGATGCGCTGTACTATAAATAAAAAAAATCAGGGAGTTAAGGTTAGGGTATAAAAATGACCAGGTTTTGCTATTTTATAGAGTCATTATACCTTAAAAATAACACTTCTCACCTCATTTAAATAGCTTCTTCCGATAGGATATCGATTATTTGCAATTTCTATACTATTACCTTCAATAGATTCTATTTTATCAATTGATATCGTATACGATCTGTGGATTCTAATAAACTTATCAGATGGTAAGTCATCTGTAAAATTACTTAACGTTTGATGAGCAATATAGTTACTTGATGAGGTATTTACTTTAATATAATCTCCAAGGCTTTCGATAGATAATATTTCATCTAAATATATTTTTTGCATCTTTTTTTTATCGATTTTCAAAAATATATACGCTCGTTTGTTAGGAGTAGTAAAGTTATCTTTTTGTTGATACTCCTTTATTTTGAAAGCTCTATTTACGGCCATAATAAACCTATGAAAAGAGATAGGTTTTACCAAATAATCTACTACCTCTAATTCATAACTTTCTACTGCAAATTCTTCATGAGCTGTGGTAATTATGGTTAGTGGTTTTTGATGTATACTTTTTAATAAATTCAATCCATCTAAAAGAGGCATATTAATGTCTAAAAAAAGAAGATCGATCTCGTTATTTCTTAAATAATCAATACTCTCGGTTGCGTCGTTGAATGAAGCTAAAAAAGTCAATCCTTTTGTTTGGTCAACGTAGTTTTTTATAACATTAATAGCCAATGGTTCATCATCTATTATAACACATTTTAAATCCATTATACTTTAATTTTTAATTCAACAATATATTGATTGTTATTTTCACTAATCGTTAGATTATATTCATCAGGTTTATAACCCAACTCAAGTCTTTTTTTTACATTTCCTATCCCGATACCACCAGAAAAAGAATCAATTTTGTTTTTATTGTTTTTAGCAGGAATCGGATTAGTAATCTGAAAATATAGAAAGTCATCTATTATATTGAAAGAAATATCAATTTCGATTTCTCCAACATTTTTGTTAGCTCCATGTTTAAATGCATTTTCTATAAAGGATAAAAGCAACATGGGAGCAATTTTTTTACCTTCGATTTCTCCAGAAATATTTACATGTATTTTTAATGAATCTCCATATCGAATTCTTTCTAAATCCAAATAGTTTTGAAGACACATAATTTCTTTGCTAAGACATTGTCTTTTTTGATTAGTCTCATGCAATAAATACCGCATTAACTCGGATAACTTTAATATGGTTTTTGGAGTCTTGTCTGATTTTTCTACAGAAAGAGAGTAAATATTATTTAAGGTATTAAAAAAGAAATGAGGAGACATTTGAGCCCTAAGAAAACGCAATTCTGTTTCTAATTGTAATTTTTCTACATCGATTAATTTTTTGTGCTCTCTTAACCGATCTAAAGTTACTTTAATAGCAGAAACAAAGGAGACTACATACAATTCTCCTAACATCATTTCTATTGTATAATTCAGGGTCAATTCATTGGTTACTTCCGGACCTTCTGGCCAAACATTATGATTAACAAGGAAATATGTAAAATAAAATTTTGCCAGAACCATTGTGAAAAGAGACGCAAGTAATAAAAATATGTATATCAGGTATTTACGTTTTTCTACAAATTTTGGCATTAAGTAATATATATTGAAATAACTTAAAGACATATGTATGATAAACCCTAGAATAGTGGTTTTTAAAGAATACGCATAATCGTTAAAGTAACTACCCCATTTAAAAGTTGTGAATAGAAAATATACCAACCAGAATATAACATGATGTTTTGCCGTTATAGTATAATTATTACCCGACGTTATATTAAGTGCATTTTTAATTTTTTGCAGCATATTCCCCAAATTTTTTGACGTTTAACTGAGTTACTTTGTTATTGATCTAAAATTATTCTTTTAACCATAAGTTTTGTAAATATTTATGTCATTACTTGCTCTTCTTGTAGGACAATGATAAAAAAATAAATATAAATAGATGAAAATACCTCGTAATATTAAATTATTGATAATAGTAATATTGAGTACTTTTTCGTGTAAGAAAGAGCATAAAAATGAAAGTAATATAACGCATGAAGATAGTAATGTTATTAAGTATGTAAACCCTTTTATAGGTACGGGAGGTCATGGTCATACCTACCCTGGGGCAACTGCACCATTTGGTATGGTACAGGTAAGTCCGGATAATGGTATTTCAGAATGGGATTGGTGCTCAGGG
Source organism: Bacteroidia bacterium (assembly GCA_030427585.1). Lineage (GTDB taxonomy): Bacteria > Bacteroidota > Bacteroidia > Flavobacteriales > Flavobacteriaceae > Aquimarina. Next base: position 89,993 of record JAUIBW010000002.1, on the reverse strand, counting down.
TATCACTATTCTGATTCATTAACAATCGGTTTTAGTCATTTACACCTTAGTGGTACAGGAATTGGGGATCTTAACGATATTAGATTGATGCCAATTAATAAAAAAGTAGATTTATCTACTTCTTTTAAAACAAGAAACGAAATACCTTTTAGATCTAAATATTCTCATGATAAAGAAAAAGCTACACCTGGATATTATAGTGTGTTTTTAGAAGATTTTGATATTAATGCCGAATTAACTTCTACCGTTAGAACCGCTTTTCATAGATACGAATATAAAGAGGGAGATATACAATCTGTGGTATTAGATTTAGGATATGCTATTAATTGGGATAAAACCTTAGAATCACAAATACATATTGAAGATAAATTTACAGTTTCGGGATATAGAAATAGTACCGGATGGGCAAAAAACCAAAAAGTATTTTTTGTGATAAAATTCTCTAAAGCCATTAATGACTACGATTTATATACAGATACCAAAAAGATTGAAAATGTTAATTCTATTAAAGGAGTAAAATCATCTGCGCAGTTGTTTTTTAATAAAGGCAACAAAAATCAATTGCAGGTAAAAGTTGGGATTTCTTCAGTAAGTGTTGAAAATGCAAAAAACAACATTTCTGCATATAAAAATAAATTTGAATTTGATAAAACTGTAGAAAACACCAGTGCATCATGGCAAAACGTATTATCTAAAATAAAAGTAGATACTAAAAATGATTCGTTAAAAACCATTTTTTATACCGCATTGTATCATGCTCAAGTAGCACCAGTTACGTATAGTGATCAGGATGGTGCATTTAGAAAAGAAAATGACAGCATTGTTTTTGCAAAAAACTTTACTGCATACTCTACACTCTCGCTATGGGATACCTTTAGAGCAGAACATCCTTTACTCATATTCTTAGAACCAGATAAAGTTTCTGATATCGTAAATTCTATGTTAGCATATTATGAAAATAACAAGATTTTACCTGTGTGGACTTTATATGCCAATGAAACCAATACGATGACCGGGTATCACTCTGTTTCTGTGATTGCCGAAGCATATCTAAAAGGCATTAAAGGGTTTGATATCGAAAAAGCATATGAAGCCATGAAAACCACTATGATGCAAGATGAAAGAGGATTAGAATACTATAAAAAATACGGGTATATTCCTTATAATTTACTAGACGAATCGGTTACCATTACATTAGAATATGCCTATAATGACTGGTGTGTAGCACAAGTTGCCAAGACTCTTGGGAAAGAAAAAGATTATGAATATTTTCTAAATCGATCAAAAGCATTTGTACATCTCTTTGATGTTAAGACAGGGTTTATGAGAGGGAAATCCGAAGATGGGAAAAAATGGCATGAACCATTTGATCCCAAATTCTCTGCTCATAGAGTACATGCCGATTATACAGAAGGAAATGCATGGCAACATAGTTGGTTTGTACCTCATGATGTTAAAGGACTAATAGAATTGTTTGGAAACGAAACTACTTTTGTAACAAAACTCGAACAGTTATTTACCGAAGATTCTGAAATTACTGGAGATAATATTTCTGCAGATATTACAGGTCTTATAGGACAATATGCACACGGTAATGAACCCAGTCATCATATTGCCTATATGTTTAATAAAGCCAATGCCCCCTGGAAAACTCAATACTGGGTAAGTCAAATATTAAAAACACAATATAATACAACACCTAATGGACTAAGTGGTAATGAGGATTGCGGGCAAATGTCGGCTTGGTACATATTTAGTTCTATAGGGATTTATCCTATGAATCCAGCATCAGGAGAATATCAAATTGGAAGTCCGGTTTTTGAGAAAGCGACTCTAAAACTATCAGACGATTTAAGCTTTAGTATAGAAGCCGAAAACGTTTCGGATAAAAATATATATATCCAATCTGCAACGCTAAACGGAAAAGAATTTAATCGATCATATATTACACATCAGGAAATAACAGAAGGAGGAACATTACATCTTGTAATGGGAGCATCTCCTAACAAAAACTGGGGTGTACAGAAATAACCAACTCTAAATGAACCTAGCTACCGTAGATATTGTAATAATTCTATGCTATATTGTTATTACTCTTCTTTTTGGATTTTATGTTGCTAAGAAAGCATCAAAAGATATAAAATCCTATTTCCTGGGCGGAAATGAAATACCCTGGTATTACCTTGGATTATCAAATGCTTCAGGGATGTTTGATGTTTCTGGTACGATGTGGACGGTTACTATTCTTTTTGTTTATGGCATGAAAAGCGCCTGGCTACCCTGGCTGTGGCCTGTATGGAACCAGGTTTTTATTATGATTTTTATGGCTGCGTGGTTACGAAGATCAAATGTGATAACAGGAGCACAATGGATAACCTATAGATTCGGATCTGCAATGGGAGCAAAACTGTCTCATATTATAGTAACAATCTTTGCTGTTACCAGTACCTTAGGGTTTATAGCCTACTTTTTTGAAGGGATTGGCAAATTTGCAATTATATTTTTCCCCTGGGATTTATCTATAGATCTGGGATTATTTACAGTGGCCTCAGAACAATCTTATGCTTTGATAATTATTGGGATCACTACTTTATATACTCTAAAAGGAGGAATGTACAGTGTGGTAGGAACAGAAGTCATCCAGTTTGTGATCATGACTATTTCATGTTTGGTTATAGGATATATTGCTTTTACCACTGTTACAGCAGAGCAAATTGCAGTCGCTACCCCAGAAAACTGGAATAATTTGTTCTTTGATATGAAATTAGATTTGGATTGGACCGGATATATCGATAGTGTGAACGAAAAGATAGAGAAAGACGGATTCTCTTTGTTTGGTTTCTTATTTATGATGATGATTTTTAAAGGCATTTTTGCCAGCCTGGCTGGCCCTGTGCCCAGCTACGATATGCAGCGTGTTTTATCTACAAAGAATGAAGTAGAAGCTTCAAAAATGAGTGCTTTTACTATAGTGGTTCTCTTTATTCCCAGATATTTGATGATCACCGGATTTGCCGTATTAGGCTTGGTGTATTTAGGACCAGAATTACAACAAGCAGGGATAGATGTAGATTTCGAAACCATACTACCAGTAGCGATTCATCGATTTGTTCCCATAGGTTTTAAAGGGCTATTGTTGGCAGGCTTATTAGCTGCTTTTATGGGTACATTTGCAGCTTTTATAAATGCTGCACCTGCATATATTGTTAATGATATTTATAAAAAATATATCAACCCAAATGCACCAGATAAGACATACGTTAAATATGGTTATCTATCATCTATTATTATTGTATTGGTAGGAGTGATTGGTGGCTTTTTTGCATCATCCATTAATGAACTTACTATATGGTTAACCTCAGCCCTGTATGGAGGATATGCAGCGGCAAATGTATTAAAATGGATATGGTGGCGATTTAATTCTTATGGATATTTTGGAGGAATGCTGGCAGGGCTTGTTGCAGCAACAATAGTACCTATAATTTTTCCCGATACAACCTCCATTTATTTATTTCCGGCTATCTTATTGATATCTTTTATTGGGTGCTTTATAGGAGTAATATTAGGAAAACAAGATGATATAGAGGTGCTAAAAAACTTTTATAAAACCACCAGGCCCTGGGGATGGTGGCAACCTGTAGTTAATGCAATACAAAAGGAAAATCCTGATTTTTTACCTAATAAAAATTTCTGGAAAGATATGTTTAATTGCGGCGTAGGGATTATTTGGCAAATGACCTTTGTTTTGGTTCCAATGTATTTAATAATAAAAGAATATTATAGTATGGCTTTTGCAATAATATTAATGATTATTACATCGATAATATTAAAGAAAACATGGTATGATAAACTTAAGACAAAATAATACTTTTTGAAAAGTAGTAATATTTATACTAGAAATACGATGAAAAAAGAAATACCATGGCAGGATAAACCTAAAGAGTGCTCTGATCCTATTTGGAGATATTCTGAAAATCCCATAATCTCTAGAAATGCCATATCGACTTCTAATAGCATATTTAACAGTGCTGTTGTACCCTATAATGATGGGTTTGCCGGAGTGTTTAGATGTGATAATAGAGCTATACAGATGAATATTTTTGCTGGCTTTAGTCATAATGGGATTGATTGGAAAATTAATGAGGAACCTATTATCATGGAAGCAGGAAATACCAAAATGATAGCTTCTGATTATAAGTATGACCCTCGTGTTACTTTTATTAAAGATAGATATTGGATCACATGGTGTAATGGGTATTTTGGACCTACTATAGGAATTGCGTATACTTTTGATTTTAAAGAGTTTTTTCAATGCGAAAATGCATTTTTACCTTTCAACAGAAATGGAGTACTGTTTCCAGAAAAGATCAATGGTAAATATGCAATGTTAAGCCGCCCAAGTGATAACGGGCATACACCTTTTGGTGATATATTTATTAGTTATAGCCCCGATATGAAATATTGGGGAGAACATAGAAATGTAATGCAGGCAACTCCTTTCGAAAAAAGTGCCTGGCAATGTACCAAGATAGGGGCGGGCTCTGTGCCTTTTCTTACAGATGAAGGATGGTTGATGTTTTATCACGGAGTGATAAATACATGCAATGGATTTAGATACGCCATGGGAGCTGCTATTTTGGATAAAAATAACCCAGATCAGGTAAAATATAGAACAAAACCATACCTTTTAACTCCCTCTGTAACTTATGAACAAATAGGAGATGTTCCTAATGTGATATTTCCTTGCGCAACTCTACAAGATATAGAACAGGACAAAGTAGCTATTTATTATGGAGCCGCAGATACTGTAGTTGCATTGGCTTTTGGAAGGATAAGTGAAATTATTAAGTTTACTAAAGAAAATTCATTATAGAAATGTGTATACTGAAATTGAAACTTTTTCAAGCTCGAATCAACAAAATACTTTGCGTCATAGTAATAATGCTTAGTAATGCAATTAGTGTGTATGGGCAAAGAAATGAAAGTAAAATTTCTCCAAAATCTTATGTCGCACATTATACCAAAGAATCAATAGATATTGATGGATCTACTTTAGAATCTTCATGGAGTAAAGCAAAACCTACCGAGTTGTTTATGGATATTGAAGGAAGCAAAATCCCAAAATATAAGACTACGGTAAAAATGCTTTGGGATGATGAGTATTTCTATTTTTTGGCAGAAATGGAAGAACCTCACGTATGGGGAAACCTAAAACAAAGAGATACAATTATCTTTTATGATAATGATTTCGAAATTTTTATCGATCCGGATAACGATACTCATAATTATTATGAATTTGAAGTTAATGCCTTAAATACACTATGGGATTTGTTTATTACAAAGCCATATAGAGAAGGAACCCCTGTATTAAACGATTGGGATGCAAATGGGTTTAAATCTTCGGTTAAAGTAAACGGAACTATAAATAACCCAAACGACACCGATAAAGGATGGGTAATAGAAATAGCTATTCCGTTTAAAGTATTTAGGACCTCATATTATCACAAAAACATTCCGAAAGATAAGTTTTGGAGAGTCAATTTTTCAAGAGTGAATTGGGATTTTGAACTTCAGAATAGTAAATACTCTAGAAAGCGAGATGATAACGGAAAATTTAAACCAGAATATAATTGGGTATGGTCTCCTATCGGTGTGATTAATATGCATCAACCCGAAAATTGGGGGTACGTATATTTTTCTTCAAAAGAAGTGGGAGAAAATGATGATTTCAAAATTCCTGAAGACGAAAAAGTGAAGCGATCGCTATATCAATTGTATAGAAAACAAAAAGAATATTATAAAAAGAATAATCGTTGGGCTTTAACCTTTAAAGAATTAGGAGCCCATGATCTGTTGATTGACGGAAATAAAGTTGTTAAAACTATAGAAAATCATCAGACAGGTTGGAATATAATGGTGGTAAGCCCATATACAAAACACCTGTTTGTTATTAAAGAAGACGGTAAAATTATCCAAAAAGAAGATTAATATGAAGATGCTCAAAATTATACTCCTATGTAGTGTACTTATTAGTGTTAGTTGTAAAACAGAAACTGAAAAAGAAGAAGAAATCATAAAAGAAGTTGTTTCAGAAGAGAAGACAACACCATTTAAGTATTGGACCTGGATTACTGCGGACCCTTCAAAATCAAATGATGAATATAGAGAAGAGTTTAAAAAATATAAAGAAAATGGCATAGATGCAGTATTAATAAATACGCTGGCTGATCCCGAAGTGTTAAAAAAACTAACACCTTTAGCCACAAAAGAAGGATTAGAAGTTCATGCCTGGATGTTTACTATGAATCGACCCGGTGATAAAACGGCTTTAGAACATCCAGAATGGTATGCCGTAAGTAGAGAAGGTAAATCGTGCCATGATACACGACCTTATGTAGATTATTATCAGTGGTTATGTCCTACCAGAAAAGAATCCAGAGCACATATTTTGGGTTTAGTAGAACAACTGGCAAAGGTTGAAGGAGTAACCAGTGTACATCTCGATTACATTCGATATCCAGATATCTATCTACCGATTGGGTTATTACCAAAATATAATTTAGTACAGGATGAAGAGCTGCCAGAGTTCGATTTTTGTTATTGCGATGTATGTATAAAAACATTTGAGCAAGAGCATCATAAAAATCCAAAAGAAACTAAAAATGTTGCAATAGATATAGAGTGGAAACAATTTAGGTTAAATCAGATAAAAAGAGTGGTAGATGAGGCTTATGAAATTGCTCATAAATATGATAAAAAGTTAACCGCAGCTGTATTTCCATATCCCGAAATGGCAGATCATATGGTTAGACAACGATGGGATAAATGGAATGTAGATGAAGTATTACCCATGATTTATCACAACTTTTATAACGAAGAGGTGGATTGGATTGGGTATGCAACCAAACAAGGAGTGAATGATCTGCAAGGAAAGCAAACTAAGTTGCATACAGGAATATATCTTCCTCCGATGAGTGCAGATGATGTATCAAAAGCCATACAATTAGCAAAAGATAATGGAGCGTCGGGGATTTCATTTTTTGACGGAAATGCGATAACAGAAGAACAACTAGAGGTAATTAAAAAATCAAAAATGTAATCCGGTATACGAACTTAATAGGTTTTTAAAATTTGTGAGGTCTTATTCATACCAAAAATGAAAAATATATTCTATTTACATATCATTCTTTTACTATTGTTTTGGTCTTGTAATCAAGAAAAGGTTTCAGTAAATCTACCAGAACAATCATTAACTTCTTATGTAAATACATTTATAGGAACAGATGGTCCAGGCAATACATATCCGGGAGCAACACTTCCATTTGGGATGGTACAGTTGAGTCCGGATATAGGAATTCCCGGGTGGGATAGAATTGCAGGATATTACTATAAGGATTCTATCATTAGTGGTTTTTCTCATACGCATCTTACCGGGACTGGAGCCGGAGATTTATATGATATTTTGGTAATGCCTACGAATAGTAGGTTTTCAAAAAAAGTAAAAGAAAATAATTATAAACCATTCTCTACATATAGCCATGATAAAGAATTTGCTACACCAGGATATTATACTGTAGATTTATTGGATTATAGGATTAAAGCAGAACTTACAGCAACCGATAGAGTAGGTATACATAGATACACCTTTCCTAAAGATACAGCAACTGCAATACATGTCGATCTGGGATATGCTATAAACTGGGATACACCTACTGATACTTACATAGAAAAAATAGATGATAATACTATTCAGGGATATCGCATGTCTACCGGGTGGGCAAAAGATCAACGAATCTATTTTGTAATGCAGTTTTCGAAGCCTTTTATGACATATCAAGTATTTAAAGATGAAGAGCTAACTACACTTCCCGTTCAAGGAACAAATACAAAAATTATACTACATTATAGCACAGAAGAAAATGAACAGATTACTATTAAAACTGGGTTGTCTACAGCTAGCATTAAAGGAGCTCGGGAATCACTGAATACAGAAGCTCCTGACTTTGATTTTGATCACTATATTAGAAAAGCACAAGCCATTTGGAAACGTGAATTACAAAAGATTCAAATTACAACCACAGACGATAATCAGAAGAGTATTTTTTATACAATGATGTATCAATCTATGTTGGCGCCAACGTTATTAAGTGATCCTAACGGAAATTATAAAGGAGCTAACGATTCTATTGTAAATGCTAAAGGGTTTAATCGCTATGATACATTTTCGTTATGGGATACCTTTAGAGCAGCACATCCTTTATATACAATAATTCAGCAAGAAAGAGTTCCCGATATGATCCAATCTATACTGGCTCATTATAAAGAAACAGGAATACTACCCGTATGGTCTTTGCAAGGAAATGAAACCAATATGATGATAGGGTATCATGCGGTTCCAGTTATTGTTGATGCATATTTTAAAGGTTTTCAATTTGATGCCGAATTAGCTTACAAAGCGTGTAAGGAAAGCGCTATGGTAGAGAACAGACAAATAGATATTTATAAGCGTTTAGGATATATCCCAATAGGAGAACATCATGAAAACTGGTCTGTTTCTAAAACTTTGGAGTATGCTTATGACGATTGGTGTATCGCTATGTTTGCAAAAGATCTGGGGAAAGAAGAGGATTACACATATTTTATGAAACGTTCTGAGAATTGGAAAAATTTATATAATGATAAAAATACCTGGATTCAACCCAAAGATACGCTGGGAGAATTTGTAACTCCCTTTCAACCAAAAGAATATTCGCCTTTTTATTGCGAAAGTAATGCCTGGCAATATTACTGGTTTGTACCTCAACATATAGAAGGATTGATAAAAAATACAGGAGGAAAAGAGCGATTTATCCAAAAACTAGATTCAATGTTTTCTTATGACCCCAAACCAGAAGATACACTACCTATTTTTAGTACAGGAATGATTGGGCAATATGCTCATGGTAATGAACCAAGCCATCATGTAGCATATCTGTACAATTACGTAAATCAACCTTCAAAAACACAGAAATTAACTCATAAAATTTTAGAAGGGCAATACAAAAACGAACCCAATGGACATTGTGGAAACGAAGATTGCGGGCAGATGTCATCCTGGTACATATTTAGTTCTCTTGGGTTTTATCCTGTAAACCCGGCACAGGGGGTGTATCATATCACAGCACCACTATTTGAAGAAACTGAAATACAACTACCAGAAGGAAAAACGTTTTTAACAGTAGCAAAAAACCTATCTAAAGAGAATACATATATCAAGAGCATAAGATTAAATGGAAAATCGCTTGATCGTATGTATATAACACATAAAGAAATTGTAAATGGAGGACTTCTCGAATTTGAAATGAGCAATTCTCCAAATGATGAAGCATTTAAAAACACATCCTTACCAGAGGTAAATAAAGTATATTGATTATGAAATGAGCCATAATTATTAGGTTAATACCAACCGATATGATCGGTGGTGAATTCCATTTGACAATTAAAAGAACAATAAAAAAAGAACAGATGAAAATTAACACTAAGCATTACTACGTATCACTTTTTTTAATACTAACAACTTTTGGTTGTAAAACCAATGAAAAAAAGGAGGAAACAGTTATCGTTAAGGAAGAAAAAGAAATTAAAAAGAGTTTAAAGCCCATTGTTATTTCTACCTGGAATCATGGTGTTGCAGCCAATGACGAAGCATGGAAAATATTAAGTAAAGGAGGGAATGCATTGGATGCAGTAGAACAAGGAGTACGAGTAACAGAAGCAGACCCCAAAAACCAAAGTGTTGGGATAGGAGGATTTCCTGATAGAGAAGGTAATGTCACTCTGGATGCTTGTATTATGGATCATAATAGTAATTGTGGAGCCGTATCCTTTTTACAACATATCAAACACCCTATATCCGTAGCTCGAAAAGTGATGGAAGAAACACCTCATGTTATGTTAACCGGTCAGGGAGCGTTGCAATTTGCTTTAGATCAAGGATTTGAAAAAGAAAATTTATTAACTCCAGAAACCAAAAAAGCTTATGAAGAGTGGTTACAGAAATCTAATTATAAGCCTGTAATAAATATCGAAAACCATGATACGATAAGTATGTTAGCATTAGATGAAGATGGAAATATATCAGGAGCCTGTACTACCAGTGGTGCAGCCTGGAAAATGCATGGAAGAGTAGGGGATTCTCCGATAATCGGAGCTGGATTATTTCTGGATAATGAGGTTGGAGCAGCGGCTGCAACAGGTTTGGGAGAAGCTGTTATTCGTACAGCAGGAAGTGCTATGGTTGTAGAATTAATGCGCCAGGGAAAATCTCCTGCCGAAGCTTGTAAAGAAATTGTAGAGCGCATCTATAATAAACACAAAAACCATAAAGATATGGAATACCTTCAGGTGGGATTCATAGCATTAAATAAAAATGGAGAATATGGAGGGTATAGTCTAAGATCGGGCTTTAATTATGCCATAAACGATAAAGAAAAAGGAAATAGATTAGAAGATGCACCCTTTAAAATGGCCTGGGAAAATTAAAAGTGAAGATCTCTTTTTGATTTAAGCTAAATAACCCAAAGTAACCACACCATAAATAAAAATACCACACAATGATAAGAAAGACTATTTTTTATTTGATGATTCTGCTAAGTATAGGATGTAAAACACCCGAAGAGAAGATATATTCAGAGGAGGATATTAGCATAATTCCGAAACCTGAAATGGTAAAGTGTAACCCAGGTTTTTTTGTGTTTAATAAGAGTACCAAATTTAGTATTACAGAGGATGTACAAAAAGAAATAGCTCAGGTTTTAACAAACAAATTTAGGACTGTAGCAGGTTGGGATTTATCTATTGTAAAAGAAAACCCTAAGGACAATTATGTTGCTTTTGTAGTTAATAAAGATTTGAAACGAGAAGCATACGAACTTGTAGTAACCAAAAATAAAATTATGATTATGGCAAGTAGCTTATCAGGTTTTTCGTATGCAATACAAACAATACGTCAATTGCTACCTCCAGAGATAGAAAGCAAAACTAAATTAGAACATAGAACCTGGGAAATTCCGAATGTAGAAATTAAAGACGGTCCCCGTTTTAAGTGGAGAGGGTTAATGCTAGATATCTCTCGTCATTTTTTTGATAAAGATTACATCAAACAAGTAATAGATGGTTTAGCCATGCATAAAATGAATGTGTTGCACTTACATCTAGTTGATGACCAGGGATGGCGAATAGAAATAAAAAAATACCCAAAGCTTACAGAGGTTGGGGGATGGAGAGTAGATCAGGAGAACTTGCATTGGAATGCCAGATTACCTGTAAAAGCCGAAGATAAAGGGACGTACGGTGGTTTTTTGACACAGGAAGAATTGCAAGAAATAGTTAAATATGCACAGTCTAAAAATATAGAAATTATTCCCGAAATAGAAATGCCAGCGCACGTTTCGAGTGCCATTGCTGCATATCCTCATTTATCTTGTAAAGAAAACCCTATAGGAGTACCGTCAGGCGGAGTTTGGCCAATTACAGATATATACTGCGCAGGAAAAGAAAGTACGTTTACTTTTTTAGAAGATGTATTGGTAGAGGTTATGGAAATATTTCCTTCAAAATATATACATATAGGTGGAGATGAAGCGACTAAAACCAATTGGGAGAAATGCCAGCATTGTCAAAAACGAATAGCAGTAGAGAGATTACAAAACGAAGAAGAATTGCAAAGCTATTTTATAAAACGAATAGAGAAATTTATAAACGCTCATGAAAAAAAATTAATAGGCTGGGATGAGATTTTAGAAGGAGGATTAGCACCAGATGCTACTGTAATGAGTTGGCGAGGTGTAAAAGGAGGGTTAGAGGCTGTTGAGCAAGGACATGATGTAGTGATGACCCCTAACTCACACTGTTATTTTGATTATTACCAGGGACCTCAAAATGAAGAACCTTTAGCAATTGGGGGATATCTGCCATTAAGCAAAGTATATCAGTTTGATCCCATTGTAGACTCGATGACAACAGAAGAAGCGAATCATGTGCTTGGTGGGCAAGCTAATTTGTGGTCAGAATATATCCCTACAAAAGAACATTCACAGTATATGATTTACCCGCGATTAGCTGCCTTATCAGAAGCGGTATGGAGCGCCAAAAACCAGAGAGATTGGGATGATTTTTCAAATAGAATTACCAGTATGTTTCAGCGATATGAATATTTAGGAATTAATTATGCAAAGAGCTCGTATCTAATACGACCAGAAGTCGAGACAAATTTAGAAAAGAAATCGGTTTCGTTAACACTACAAAACGAATATACAAATGCAGATATACGATATGCGTTAAGCGATAGTAGATTAGAAGATACTCCTGTTAAATATGAGAATCCTATTGTATTAACCAAGACCACAATAGTTAAAGCGTCAATGTTTAAAGAGAATACACCAATTGGCAAAGTTTTTCGGGATACCATTGTATTTCATAAAGGAGTGGCAGGTAATGTATTGTATACTATTCCTTATAATTATCGATATAAAGGAACAGGAGAATCTACATTGGTAAATACATTAAGAGGAACCAAAAACTTTCGGGATGGGCAATGGCAAGCATGGTTAAAGGATGATATGGAAATTATCATAGATCTTAAAAAAGAAGATACCATAAACCAGGTAATTGTTGGATCCATGGAAAACCAAGGTCCGGGAATATATTTTCCGGTTGTAATAGAAGTGTTTACGGGAATAGATGGAAAAGATTTCAAAAAAGCAGGAGAAGTAAAACGACCCTATGCTGATAATGCTAATATTGAATTAAAAGATTTCAAAATTAATGTAGAAAAACATACCGCAAGATTTATTAAAGTGAAGATAGAAAACCTAAAAGAAAACCCAAGAGGAGGAGATACCTGGTTATTTATAGATGAAATTTTAATCAACTGATAATTAATGATTTGAAAAAAAAATAAAATGAAACCCATAAGAACAATTTGCATGCTTGTTTTGTTGAGTATCGGAAATCTGATAGTTGCACAAAACAAAAAAACAACAGAAAAAGATCGTTTAGCATGGTTTGAAGACGCTAAACTAGGCATATTTATTCATTGGGGATATTATGGCGTAAATGGAATAGCAGAATCCTGGTCCTTATATCATAAAAAAATCTCCTACGAAGAATACATGAAACAAGGCGAAGGGTTTACTGCAAAACATTATGATCCGGTAAAATGGGCTAAACTGTTTAAAAAAACAGGAGCAAGATATGCTGTAATGACGACGAAACATCATGATGGAGTTTCTTTGTGGGACACCCAATACAGTACTCTAAATGTTAAAGAAAAAACACCTGCAAATAGAGATTTGATAGAGCCATATGTCGAAGCACTACGAAAAGAAGGGTTAAAAGTAGGATTATACTATTCTTTATGCGATTGGTCGCATCCAGATTATGATGTTGTATTTTCTAGGCCAGATACTAAAAATGACTACCCTCAAAAAGGATTAGAGAACTTAACAAGATGGGAGCGTTTTGTTAGATTTTATAAAGGACAATTAAAGGAACTAAGTGATCGATATCGGCCTGATTTATATTGGTTTGATGGAGATTGGGAAAAATCGAGTGAAGAATGGAGAGCACAATCTTTAAAAGATTCATTACTATCCTGGAACCCTAAAACTATTGTAAATTCTCGCCTAAAAACACATGGAGATTATAGTACTCCCGAACAGGGGATTCCTGTGATGAGACCAAAAGGTCCATGGGAATTTTGTATGACCATGAATGATAATTGGGGATATTTTCCTTCGGATACGAACTACAAGCCATTTTCGCAGATTATTAGAACTTTTGTAGAGGTAATAGCTTCAGGAGGAAACTTACTGCTTAATATTGGAATGAAACCAGACGGAACAATTCCTAAAGAACAGGAAGAACGATTAGAAACCCTGGGAAATTGGATTAATACTCATAAAAAAGTTGTTTTTGGCACTAAAGCAGGATTGCCATATGGTCATTTTTATGGCCCCACATTATTAAGTAAGGATACTAGAAAATTATACTTATGCCTGTTTAATGAACCTAAAAACTATATCTCTTTAAAAGGAATTCAAAATAAAATAAAGTCAATTAAAGTAATCGGGAAAGATCAGGAATTATCTTTTGTTCGAAACGGAGGGGCATCTTGGAACAATATTCCGGGAATTGTAAGAATAGAAGTTCCTAAAAAAGAAAACTTAGATACCTATGTAACTGTTTTGGAGATAGAATTAGAAGGAGAATTAGAATTGTATCGAGGTCATGGAAATGCTGTAGAGTTAAATTAGCAATAGATGATATTGCAGATTAATACGTAAAAAAGTAAAAGATGAAAGGTAGACGAATATGGAGTTGTCTGATAGTGATATCAATACTATCCTGTAAAGAACAAAATATAGAAAAGACAGAAAGTAAAGAAACCGTTCTAACACAGAGTATGGTGGATTATGTGAACCCATTAATGGGAACCGACTCGGCTTTTGACCTATCTAATGGTAATACCTATCCTGCAATCGCTACTCCCTGGGCAATGAATTTCTGGACACCCATGACTTCAAAAATGGGTGATGGATGGACGTATAAATATGATGAGAATAAAATAAGAGGAATAAAACAGACACATCAGCCAAGCCCCTGGATTAACGATTATGCAGCATTTTCGGTAATGGCTATAACAGGAGATCTTAAGTATAAAGAAGATGAAAGAGCCTCCTGGTTCTCTCATAAAGCAGAAACTGTAAAACCATATCATTATAAGGTATATCTGGCAGATTATGATGTAGTAGCAGAGGTTACACCTACCGAAAGAGCAGCACATTTTAAATTTACTTTTCCCAAAGCAGATCAATCCTATATTATGTTGGATGCTTTTTTTAAAGGTTCTATGGTAAAAATCATTCCAGAAGAACGCAAGATAATAGGGTATTGTAGAAATAATAGTGGAGGCGTTCCAGATAATTTTCATAATTATTTTGTAGCCGAATTTGATAAAGATTTTAACATTAATCATACCTGGGGAGAGGATTGGGAATTGATAGAAAATTCAAAAGAAAATGAAGGGGAGCATGTAGGGGCGATAATAGGTTTTGAAACTAAAAAAGGAGAAACGGTACATGTAAAAGTAGCATCATCTTTTATTAGTCCAGAACAAGCACAACTAAATTTAAATCGGGAAATAGGAAACGATACATTTCAACAGACTCAAATAAAGGCAAAAAAGGCCTGGGAAAAAGAATTACGTAAAATTAAGGTCGAAGATGATAATTTAGATCATATCAAAACTTTTTATTCCTGTTTATATAGAGTATTACTTTTTCCAAGGAAGTTTTATGAGTTCAATGAAAAGAATGAGATTGTACACTATAGTCCATATAATGGGAAAGTATTGCCGGGTTATATGTTTACCGATAATGGATTTTGGGATACTTTCAGAGCAGTGTTTCCTTTTTTCAACATGATGTATCCCGAATTGAATGGGCATATAATGGAAGGATTAGCTAATACCTATAAGGAATCAGGATGGCTTCCCGAATGGGCTAGCCCGGGACATAGAGATTGTATGATTGGTTCTAATTCGGCACCCATAATAGCAGACGCATTTTTAAAAGAAGTCTCTAATATGGATGTAGAAACATTATTTCAGGCAATCCTCAAAAATGCGACAACATCAGAAGGACGTCCCTTGTCTAATGGCAAAGAAATCCGTTCTGTAGGAAGAGAAGGGATTGATTATTATAACAAACTAGGATATGTTCCGTATGATGTTAATATAAACGAAAATGCAGCAAGAACCTTAGAATATGCATATGCAGATTTTACCATTGCTAAAATGGCAGAAAAACTAGGAAAAAAAGAGATCGCAAAAACATTCTATGAGCGATCCAAAAACTATAAAAATTTGTTTGATCCTACTACTAAATTAATGAGAGGTAAGAACAAAGATGGTAGTTTTCAATCGCCTTTTAACCCTTTAAAATGGGGAGACGCCTTTACCGAAGGTAATAGTTTACATTATACATGGTCTGTTTTTCATGACATAGAAGGTTTGATTCAATTGATGGGAGGAAAACCCGAATTCGAAAAGCAATTGGACCATGTGTTTAATATGCCGCCAGAATTCGACGCTTCCTATTACGGATTTACAATCCATGAAATTAGAGAAATGCAAATTGTAAATATGGGCAATTATGCCCATGGTAATCAACCTATCCAACATATGATTTACCTCTACAATTATGCTAATGCGGCGTATAAAACTCAAGAAAAAATACGAGAAGTATTAACTAAACTGTATGCTGCAACACCAGATGGATATTGTGGAGATGAGGATAATGGTCAAACTTCTGCCTGGTATGTTTTTAGTGCACTTGGTTTTTATCCGGTTACTCCAGGAGTGAACCAATATGTAATAGGAAGTCCATTGTTTAAGAAAGCTACAATTACATTAGAAAATGGAAATGAATTTGTAATTAATGCTCCAGAAAATAATCAGGAGAATGTTTACATCGAATCAGCTTCGTTAAACGGAAAAACATATCATAATAGCTATTTAGATTATGAAGTAATTCAAAAGAGCGGTCGTTTAGATTTCAAAATGACAAATACTCCAAATAAAAATTGGGCAAATAAGGAAGAATCAACCCCATACTCTTTGAGTAAGAATTAGAAAAATACCTAAAACAATGATTTTGAATGTTTTTGAAAGAAATTATATACTCCAATTAGTAGTAATTAGTTTGTTGACTTTTTTTTCATGTACTGAAGAAAAGAAGAAAAAAGATATAGAGGTATTAGAAAAAAAACAAGTATCAAAAACAGACCAAACCAAAGACTATACACAATATGTAAATCCGTTTATCGGAACATCTAATTTTGGAACCACCAACCCCGGGCCAATTGCAGTACGAGGAATGGCAAGTGTATCCCCTTTTAATGTAGCAGGAAAACAAAACCTTCCTTTAGAAAAAGATAGTCGTTGGTTTTCTACACCTTATGTTCACGAAAATAAGTATTTAACGGGTTTTAGTCATGTAAACCTTAGCGGAGTAGGATGTCCTGAATTGGGCGTGATTCTTGCAATGCCGACCACAGGAGCAATTGAAACTGATCATTCTTTATATGGTAGTACATATTCTAATGAAGTTGCAGAAGTAGGCTATTATTCTAATATGCTCGATAAGTATACTATTAAAGTAGAAACAACCGCTACGACCAGAACGGGAGTAAGTAGATACACTTTTCCAAAAGGAGAGTCTAATATAATGCTCAATCTGGGATTAGGGCTTACCAATGAGCAAGGAGGAATGATCAAAATAGTATCTTCAACAGAAATTGAAGGAATACGTGCTGTAGGGTCGTTTTGTTATTATAAACCCGAAGAAGCATACCCGGTGTATTTTGTAGCTCGATTTTCAAAACCAGCAGACGAATTTGGAGTATGGAAAAAACCAAAGAAATACAAAGGGGTTGAAGCACAGTGGATGGGGTATAATGGAAAAGAAAGAATAAAGAAAGGGTACACAAAAGAGGTAGTAGGAGATAGTATTGGGGGATATATGAAATATCATTTTGAAGCCCCTACACAAGTAGAAATGAAAGTAGGAATCTCGTATGTAAGTATAGCGAATGCCAGAGAAAATTTAGAAAAAGAAACTGCGGATAAGACTTTTGATCAAATTCGACAAGAAACCAGAGAAGACTGGAATCAATATTTGTCAAAAATTGAAGTAGAAGGAGGGAAAAAAGAGGATAAAATAAAATTCTATACAGCCCTATATCATACGCTTATACACCCAAACACTCTAAATGATGTAAATGGAGAATATCCTAAAATGAAAACCAGGGAGACTTTAAAAACAGAAGGAACGCGATATACTGTTTTTTCACTTTGGGATACCTATCGAAATTTACATCAATTGATGAGTTTGGTATATCCAAAACAACAATCAGATATGATCAAGAGTATGTTGCAGATTTATGATGAAACAGGATGGTTGCCTAAGTGGGAATTAAATGCAACAGAAACAACAACCATGGTTGGAGATCCGGCAGGAATTATTATTGCAGATACTTATTTAAAAGGAATTAAGGATTTTGATATTGAAAACGCATATAAAGCCATGCTTAAAAGTGCAGATCAATTAAATGATAACCCACTACGCCCAGGAATTAAAGATTATATAGACAAAGGATATCTAACCACGAAAACAACCAATAGTGGATCAGTATCTACCACACAAGAATATAATATTACAGATTTTGCTATAGCACAGTTAGCCAAAGCGTTAAGCAAAGAAGATGATTATGATCGTTTTACAAGACGTTCTTTGTCTTATAGAAAACTTTTCGATAAAGAATTTAAATTATTACGGCCTAAAAATGATGATGGTACCTGGCTATCTCCTTACGATCCAGATACAGGAGCTAATTTTGTAAAAAACCCTGGGTTTATAGAAGGAAATGCATGGCAATATACTTTTATGGTACCACACGATATTTCTGGATTAAAAACCCTTATGGGAGGAGATAAAAACTTTTTAAATCAGTTACAAAAAGTATTTGATGATAAGCAATACGATATGGCAAATGAGCCTGATATAGCATATCCGTTTTTGTTTAATTATGTAAAAGGAGAGGAATGGAGAACGCAGAAGACAGTCAACACCTTATTAGAAGAATATTATAAAAATGCTCCAGATGGGCTACCAGGAAATGATGATACAGGTACTATGTCTGCATGGGCTATATTTTCGATGATGGGGATATATCCTGTTTCACCTGCACAACCGATATATACGTTTTGTACTCCAAAATTTGATAAAATAACGATTCATTTAAATAGAGAATATTATAATAATGATAAGATTATAATCACTTCTAATGTTCCCGAAAAAGAAGCTTTTATTAATACCGTATTGGTGAATGAAAAAGCACATGAGAGTTATTTTATTTCACATCAGGAATTAATTAATCAAGGAAGATTACAGTTTATTTTAAAATAAATAAAGTTGACTACTTACTATAAATTCTAATACAATTCAGTTTTTATTGTTGTGTACTTTAATGATGGTATCTAGTATAGAAATAATAACTCAGAAACATCACGAAGAAGAGCGCTATGTTCCTGAAAAAGATACTATAGTACTTAAAAAACTGGAAGAATAGCAAAACTAAAACTTACCCCACTTCTTTTATAAATCAATTCGATGTTATTTAACCTTTTTGAGTTGTCATTGATCGAAAAATTTATATAAAAAAATAGCATTAGAGTAACATTTGTACTGTCGATATAGAAATAAATTAACTAAAAGAAGATAGTATGATTGATAAATTACTGATTTTTTTAACAATTGTGTTGTGTTTATCAAGTAGTGTAACATTAGCACAAAATAAAAAAACCGTTTCTGGTATTGTAACGGGTATAGACGGGATACCTCTGGTTGGGGTAAATGTAATTGAAAAGGGAACATCTAATGGTACATCAACAGATTTTGATGGAAATTATACTGTTGTGGTTTCAGATTCATCGGGTATTTTAATATTTTCTTCTCTTGGATTTGAAGAAAAGGAAATATCCATAAATGGACAATCCGAAATTAATGTGTCATTAATTGAAGATACTGAACAGTTAGGAGAAGTCGTTGTTACGGCTTTAGGAATTAAAAGAGCAAGGAAATCTTTGGGGTATTCTGTGCAAGAAGTAAAAGGAGCTACCGTATTAGAGGCAAGAGAGAATAATTTGGCAAACTCTATTTCTGGTAAAGTAGCTGGGCTTCAGATTGTAAGAGGAAGTAATGGTCCTGCAAGTTCTTCAAAAATTGTATTAAGAGGAAATAGTTCTCTTACAGGAGACAACCAACCATTAATTGTAGTTGATGGAATACCAATGAATAATTTTACAGGAGCTACCGAAAATGATTTTTTTAACCCCTCACAGGATTTGGGAAATGGTTTAGGAGATTTAAATCCAGAAGATATAGAAAGCATTTCTGTATTAAAAGGAGGGGCTGCCGCAGCGTTGTACGGGTCACGTGCAGGAAATGGTGTGATACTAATTACAACGAAGACAGGAAAATCAAGACAAGGATTAGGAATAACATTTTCTGCAACTACAGGGTTTCAAAGTATATTTTTAAAACCAGAACTTCAAAACTCTTACGGACAAGGAACCAACGGAGTTTTTGAAAATCAATCAGTTTCAAGTTGGGGACCAAAAATAGAAGGACAATCAGTAGAGGATTGGGAAGGAAAACAAGTTGCATTAAAAGCTTATGATAATTTGGATCATTATTATAATGGAGGGTTTAATCAGACATATAGTATTTCGTTTCAGCAACAAGTTAATGATGCAACATCAATTTATACTTCGGCAAACTTTTTAAATGATGATAGTAACATCCCGGGAGCTACTTTAGAAAGACTAAATTTATTAACAAGAGCAGTATCTAAATTTGGTAAGGAAAATAAATGGACTACAGATGTTAAAGTACAATACACCAACTTAAAGGCAGAAAACAGGCCTTTAAATGGAACAAATATTAGTAATCCTTATCGTACTGTGGCATTATTACCAAGATCATTGAATATTGCAGAATTTGAAATGCATACAGATCAATCAAATAACATGAGATGGTTTTTGGATACTAATGCGGTAAACCCATATTGGTCAACAGAGAAGAATCTAAGTGAAGATTCGAGAGATCGTTTTTTATTAAATGGCTCATTAAAATATAAAATGACTGATTGGCTAAGTGCTGAGATTAGAGCAGGAGCCGATTTGTATACTACCAACACAGAGTCTAAGTTATATTCTGGTAGTCCTCTTTCTGATACCGGGAGATATTCTTTAGGGAAAAATACATTTATAGAAAAAAATTATAGTGCTTTATTTACTGCTTCAAAGGATAATATTGTCGGAGAGTTTGGTGGCGTATTGACTTTTGGAGGAAATTTAATGTCTAATAGAGTTAGTGGGTTAAGTTCTAATTCTGGAGACCTTGAAGTTCCAAATTTATTTTCATTAAATAATGGAATAAACAATGCAACTATAGAACAAATTTTTAGTGAAAAAAAGATTAACTCTCTATATGGTTCATTGCAATTAAACTATGGAGGTTATTTCTTTGTAGAGGCAACTGGACGTAATGATTGGTCCTCTACATTAAGCAAAGCGAATCGATCATTTTTCTATCCATCTATCAGTACTTCTTTAGTGTTTACAGAAATGTTTAGTGAATTACCTTCGTGGTTAAACTTTAGTAAAATTAGAGCTTCATATGCTTCAGTAGGAAATGATCTAGATGCGTATAAACTCTACAATTTTTATACAATAGGAAGTGACCCCAATGATAATACAACAGCTACTAGTGGTGATATTTTATTTAATTCTGATGTAAAAAATGAATTGATTAAAACTTTAGAAGTTGGATTTGAAGGACGATTTTTTAATAATCGATTAGCTATTGATTTTGCGTGGTATAAATCCAATGCTACTAATCAATTAATAGAGATTCCCCTAGATCCATTAAGTGGTTTTAATTCTGAAATAATTAATGCAGGTGATATACAAAATGAAGGATATGAATTAGGGATAAGTGGAAAAATACTTGATAACCTGAAAGGGTTTTCATGGGATGCAAATCTTAATTACTCAACCAACGAAAATACGATACAGGAACTTACAGACGAGGTCACAAAATATCGTTTGGGAGGTTTTGATAATTTATCGATCCTGGCATTTAAAGGAGGAGGTTATGGTGAAATATGGGGAACCAAATATAGAAGAGTAGAAGATCCATCTGATGCAAATTTTGGTAAAATCATTGTTGATGGAGATGGATTGCCTTTGGCAACTGAAGAAAGCTTCAATTTGGGAAATCAACAACCAGATGCTATGATTGGGTTTTCCAACACATTTACTTATAAAAATATATCCCTCGGGTTCTTAATAGATGCTCGTTTAGGAGGAGAAATATTTTCAGGAACAAATCTTGCATTACAAGAATCTGGTAATGCTGCTGTTACGGTAGTAGATGGAGAGAGAGAAGATATTTTGGTCGATGGAGTAGTAGATGATGGTAGTGGTAATTTTACAACAAATACAGTAGCTGTTTCTCCTGAGAATTATTGGACAGCAATTACAGGTAGATCTGGTAATTTGGGGATAAGTGAAGCTAATATTTATGATGCTACGAATATTCGATTAAGAAATGTAAACTTAAGTTATTCTCTTCCATCTAAATGGCTAGAAAAAATAGAAATTCAAAAGATGACATTAGGAATTTCTGCTAACAATGTTTGGATGATTAAAAGTCATTTAAACGGTGTTGACCCAGAATCAGTTTATGCAACCTCAACTAATGCTACAGGTTTTGAAAGCCTTTCATCTCCAACAACACGTAGTATAATTTTGAATGTATCGGTAAGTTTTTAAAAGTTTAATATAGTTGAATGGAATTATGAAATGAACCATAACAATAAAGTTATACTACCCAACTGAAATGTTTAATGGTGAATTCCATCTGATAATTAGAAAAAAATAAATTTAAACAGATGAAAAAAATATTAAAAAAAACGGCTTTAGTTTTGGGTTTGTTGATGTTTTCATGTTCTGATTTTGAAGAAATCAATGTAGACCCTATAGCGGCTAATGAAGATCAGGTGCAGATAGAATATTTTATAAATAATTCTATTGGAGGAGCACAACAAGACCCACATATTGCTGAACGAGTTTTTGTGTTGTATTGGAAAGATGCAGGACGAATGGATAGAATTGGAACATTATCTGAAGGTTTTCAAAATGATGGATGGACTAGTGACTATTATAACAGATATGTTTCTAAATGGTTAAATGATATTAATTCTGGAATAAAAATAGCAGATGCTCATATTGATTCTGGAATAGACAAAGAATACACTGCTAATTTAAAGCAAGTAGCAAGGATTTGGAGAGCGTATGTTATGAGCGAAATGAGTGATAATTTTGGACCTATCCCTATTCAGGGTTTCCAAGGAGAAAATCCAGAATATAACAGCGTGAAAGATGTATATTATTATCTTTTATCTGAACTGAAAGAGGCTGCGGCAGAATTAGATGTGTCAATCATTAATCCAAGTGGATTAGAAAAACTAGACCCTGCGTATGGATATGATTATACTAAATGGAAGAAATATGCTAATTCATTAAGAATGCGCTTGGCTATGAGATTATCTGAAGTAGATCCTTCTAAAGCGCAACAGGAATTTGAGGATGCAGTGAGTGATATATATATAGCATCTTTAGCAGATAATTTTGAGGTTCAGGAAGTAGATGGATGGAATTCTTATACTGGAGTAATGACTAGACAATGGAATAATCAGTATTTATCTCCAACTCTAAATAATATAATGATAGGTTTAGGAGGTGTAATATCTCAAGATTTATTACCAGTAGATAAACATACCCATATAAAACCAGCAAACTATATCGGATTAAAATTTGAAGATCATTTTACAACAATGACTAATGATCCTTCTGCAGGTTTTTGGTTTGACGGATTGCATAGCAGTATAGACCCGAGAGCGTATGTGATGTATAAAATCCCCGGGGATTTCGATGACCCAGATTTTAATACTTACCCCTCATGGTCCAATGCTGCAACTACAACTAAAAGAGATTTACTTGATGATGCAGACAATGTTGTTGTTGAAATAGATGCTACATTTACCTGGAACGCCCCAACTACTGGTGACTGGGGAGCTAAAGGTTCAAAAAATGGATTGAGATATGCAGGTACATTACCACGTTTATCCAACAAGTATAGAGATAGTGCCGCCAAACGTATATTTTTTGCTTCATGGGAATCTTATTTCTTAATTGCAGAAGCTGCTATAAGAGGATGGAATGTTCCAATGAGTGGTCAGGCAGCTTATGAACAAGGGATTAGTGAGAGTTTTAGTCATTTAAATGTTTCTTCTCATTTAGGTTCATATTTGAGTTCTCAGGATTATAATAGAGTAGGAACCTCTGTAAGTTGGGGACATGTAATAGAACCACCTACGAGTATCTCGATGAATTATCTCGATGGTTATACAGGTACTCCGGGATCAGTTAATGTTAATTATCCAGAGAATACAATTTATAAAGGAGGTACGGTCAAAAATGACCTTTTAACTAAAATTATTACACAAAAGTATATTGCTCAAACGCCATGGTTACCCCTAGAAGCCTGGAGTGATCACAGAAGGCTAGGATTGCCATTTTTTGAAAATCCTGCCGTTGAAAATCTATTACCAGATTTACCAGCATTAAATAGTGGTAATTTTATGACTAACAATGTGAAGTTTTATGGGCAACGGCTAAAATATCCTTCTGATTTCCCTAATAATGTACCAAATGGATATCAACAAGCAGTTAATCATTTGGGAGGAGATGATACGGTACACACTCCTTTATGGTGGGCTAAACAAGAATAAAACTATAGTTTTCATAATGTGATTTTTTGATAGCAATATCCAACCCTCCTAAACAAAAGGAGGGTTTTTAAAGAAATTATTTTTGTTTTACAACTCCATGAACTATTAAAAAGGAATCTGATATAGAAATCATAAATAGTACTATAAAAATAGAAAAATGAATATGCAAATTTAAGAAACCTAAATATTTATCTGTTATAAGGTTTTGTCAACTAAAACAGCATAACGTTTATAGAGTTTTTTCATACCTATTTCATTAAATAACAATTATCAAAAGTATGCCAATATTATCAGGTTACGGAGCCACAAAATCAGAAAGACAAAACAATTACAGTAAACCTTTTTTTGCAATTATCTTTTTGTTTTTTTTATGGGGTTTTATTACGGTTATGAATGATGTGTTAATTCCTCATTTAAAGGCTGTTTTCGAACTTAGTTATTTTCAGGCGGCATTAATACAGTTTGCCTTTTTTGGAGCCTTTTTTATTATTTCTCTTATTTATTTTATTACTTCGGTAAGTATAGGAGATCCCATTTCTAAGATAGGCTATAAAAATGGAATAATTATAGGACTCGTATTGTGTGGGATTGGTTGCTGCCTTTTTTATCCTGCAGCTAGTTATCAACGATACCCTATATTCTTAGGTGCTTTGTTTGTTCTTGCTTCTGGGGTAACCATTTTACAAATTACTGCTAATGCATATGCCGCCATACTAGGAAAGCCAGAAACGGCATCAAGTAGACTTAATCTGGCACAGGGATTTAATTCTTTCGGTACTACACTGGCCCCAATTGTGGGTGCAATATTGTTATATAAAGTGTTCTCTGATGGTGAAATTACAGTAGATTCTTTAAAAATACCATATCTAATATATGGAAGCCTGTTTTTTATACTTGCTATTATCATAAAATTTGTTAGACTACCATCTTTTATCAATAACGAAAAAATTGAGAAAGGACTTGGAGTATTAAAATTCAGGCATGTTGTTTTAGGAATGTTTGCCATCTTTTTTTATGTAGGTGGCGAAGTATCTATTGGTAGCTTTTTAATAAATTTCTTTGGCCTGGAAACCATTATGGGAATGGAAGAAGCAGAGGCAGGAGTATTTTTATCGTACTACTGGGGAGGCGCAATGATAGGGAGGTTTTTAGGATCGGTATCTATGAGTGAAATTACCAGTAAAGCGAAAAAATATCTCCTCATGGCTTCATTGTCGATTCTGTTCTTTTTTGTTCTTTATTTTATTACTGCAATAAAGATTGACGATGGTACATTTTCATTACAATTTTTTTCATTTTCTAAAATTTGGCTATTTGTAGTTTTCTTAATTAGTAACTATTTGTTTTTTCTCATAGGAGGCACTAAACCTTCAAAAGTATTAGCCTTATTTGCAGGAATAATTATAGTATTGTTATTGATCATGATCTTATATAATGGAGAGCTAGCCTTCTGGAGCGCCATAGCGATTGGAGCATTTAACTCAATTTTGTGGTCAAATATATTTACACTGGCGATAAAAGATTTAGGAAAATATACAAGTCAAGCATCTTCATTATTAGTAATGATGATAGTTGGAGGAGCACTAATACCTCTATTACAGGGAGTAGTAGCAGATTATATAGGGATTAAACTATCCTTTTTTATACCTATGGTATGTTATGGATATTTAATTTTCTATGGTCTGGTTGGATACAAGATAAAACATACACTTTAAAAATATAAAAATGGTTCTAGGAGTAGATATCGGAGGTAGTCATATTTCCGTAGCTATTATAGATGAAAATGTACCAAATCAAGTACAAAACATCTATACAATGAAAATTAGTAATACATCCGATTCAGATCTGATATTAGATAGCTGGATTAGTGCTATAGAATTAGCGATTGATAATTTAGGAAATCAAAAATTAAAAGGAATAGGTATAGCTATACCAGGCCCTTTTGATTATGAAAAAGGAGTTTTTCCTGGTAAAGGAGAAAATAAGTTTCAGAAGCTAAGCAATCTTAATCTTAAAGATCATATTATTAAAAAATTAAACCTACAACCCTCTGTTTCTGTTCGATTTTATAATGATGCAGCATGTTTCGGAATAGGAGAAGCTTGGGTAGGAGAGTTGATTTCTTTTAATAAGGCTATTGCAATTACTTTGGGAACAGGTTTGGGAGCTACTTTTTTAGAAAAAGGGATTCCTACTGTAGAAGGAAAAGGAGTTCCGTTATACGGAGAGCTATATCATTTACCATTCGGAAATGATATAGCCGATACTAATTTTTCTACTGTGTGGTTTCAAAAACGTTATAAAGAAATTACCAATAAAGAAATCAGTGGAGTAAAAGAACTCATTAGATTTGAAAAAGATAATATGGTAACCTCACAAATTTTTAAAGAATTCTCAGAGAATTTAGCGATTTTTCTCGCTCCCTGGCTGCGAGATTTTGATGCAGAAGCTGTAGTAATCGGAGGTAATATTAGTAACGCCTGGACATTTTTTATAGAAAGCTTAATCCAAACGTTTAACAGGCTAAATATTACCATACCAATTTACAAAAGTACACTTAGAGAGAGTGCTGCTCTAATAGGTGCAGCCAGATTAATAGATAATGATTTTTTTAAAGAATTATAACGGTAATAAAGCATTGATATATTATTATAACAGTACATTTTAGAGATATTTAAACAATTTAAAAATTAATACAAATAGATTTTATTACATAAACTATTAGTGATAATAAATTTGAAGAAGAGTAAATACGTTATTTTTATCATGAAATCTAATAACAATTTAAAAGGATTATGATTACTAAAGTTGAATTAAAGGGGCTTGAGGATATTAGTTACAAAGAAGCGGGAATTTATGAAAACACCAAGTTTGAAAAAATTCACAATGTTATATTCAAAAACTCAGACGATGCATCTATAGTAATTGCCCAGGAAATAGCTGCATTAATAAAAGAAAAGCAAGCAAAACAGAACTATTGTGTTTTGGGATTAGCTACAGGCTCATCTCCTATTAAGGTTTACGAAGAATTAGTTCGGCTTCATAAAGAAGACAATCTAAGTTTTGCTAATGTTATAGTATTCAATTTGGATGAATACTACCCAATGGAAAGAACGAATGTGCAAAGCTATTATTACTTTATGCATGAGCACCTATTTAATCATATAGATATCTTACCAGAGAACATCCATATACCAGATGGTGCGGTGTCGCAAAAAGATCTTTATCAGTATTGTATAGATTATGAGTTGAAAATAAATGCGGTAGGAGGTTTAGATTTTCAGTTATTAGGAATCGGAAGAACGGGGCATATTGGGTTTAACGAACCTGGGTCGCATCCAAATTCGGGAACGCGAATTATTACATTAAATCACATCACCCGATCTGACGCTGCTGAAGCTTTTTTGGGTATAGAAAATGTCCCTAAAAGAGCCATCACTATGGGAATAGGAACCATAAAGAAAGCTAAGCGAATAGTAATCATGGCTTTTGGGCATAAAAAAGCACCTGTCGTAAAAGAAGCAATAGAGGAAGCTATAAAATCTGATATTCCTGCATCGTACCTGCAAGAGCATAAAAACACCACCTTTGTACTGGATCAGGAGGCAGCCGGAGAATTAACAAGAATTAAAACTCCCTGGATAGTAGAATCTTGTATTTGGAATGAAAAAATCAAAAATAAATCAATAGCCTGGTTAAGTCAGAAAGTACAAAAACCAATACTGAAACTTACCGATAAAGATTATAATGACAACGGAATGTCTGGATTATTGGCAGAAAAAGGATCTGCCTATGATCTTAATATTGATATGTTTAATAAATTACAATCTACCATTACGGGGTGGCCGGGTGGTAAGCCAAATGCAGATGATACTAACCGGCCAGAACGTAATACACCTCATAAAAAAAGAGTGTTGATTCTTAGCCCTCACCCAGATGATGATGTAATATCGATGGGAGGTACTTTTCTTCGTTTGATCGAACAAAAACATGAGGTATATGTAGCATACCAAACCTCGGGAAATATAGCAGTATCTGACGAAGAAGCTATAAAATATGCAGAAGTTGCCAAAAGCATGTCATTAGAAAATGTAGGAAATGTAAACATTGATGCTATCATTGCCGAACTTAAAAGGAAAAAAGAAAATGCTATTGATGCTATAGCAATTAGAACCCTTAAAGGACTCATAAGAAGAGTAGAATCATTAGGAGCAACTCGGTTTTTGGGATTACCTGATACTCATGTGAGTTTTTTGGATTTACCATTCTATGAAACCGGAACAGTAAAAAAGAAACCTTATGATGAGAAAGATGTAGCGATTCTTACCAAGTTAATACAAGATATAAAACCGCATCAAATATATGCAGCCGGAGATTTAGCAGATCCTCATGGTACTCATAAAGTCTGTTTAGATATATTATTTAAAGTAATAGAAAATAGTAAGGAAGAAGAATTTATGAAAGATTGTTGGGTATGGCTATATCGCGGTGCATGGCAGGAATGGGATATCCATGATATCGAAATGGCTGTTCCTCTAAGCCCTGATGAGGTACTTAAAAAACGAAAAGCAATATTTTTTCATCAATCTCAAAAAGATAATGTGATGTTTCAAGGAGATGATACCAGAGAATTTTGGGTAAGAGCAGAAGAACGTAATAAAGATACCGCAAAGAAATATCATAAACTGGGGTTGACAGATTATGCTGGGATCGAAGCTTTTAAAAGATATCATTTTTAAATAATAAACAAAATATATAGATTTTTCATTACTAATCATAAAGCCAAAAAATGTCGAAAAATATAAAGCTAATCACTGTATTAGTATTCATTGCTTTGAACCTTAGTGCTCAAAAATCTATTATGTCTTATAACATAAGATATAACAACCCTAATGATAACGAAAATTGGTGGGAGAATAGAAAACTAGATATAGTAGAGATGATACAATATTACTCTCCCGATATTTTAGGAATTCAAGAAGGGTTAAACGACCAGGTAAAATATGTAGACACCCTGTTAACAAATTATAGTTTTGTTGGTGTAGGCAGAGGAGATGGCAATCAAAAAGGAGAATATGCTGCTCTATTTTTTAATACTAATACTATTGAGTTGATTGCAACCAAAACATTTTGGCTTTCAGAAAAAATAGATACGGTATCTATCGGTTGGGATGCTGCAATGGAGCGAATTGTGACCTACGGTAAATTTAGAGATAAATCTACTAATGATACTATTCATGTTTTTAATTGTCATTATGATCACCTTGGAGAAGTAGCAAGGGAAAATTCTTCTACTTTAGTGCTTAGTCTAATAAAAAAAATGAAAATAGAAGAGAAGCGCATTGCAGTAATTGGTGACTTAAACTGTTTGCCAAACTCAAAACCTATTCAGATATTAAAAACGAGGTTAGAAGATTCATTTGAGATTAGTAAAACTCCACCATACGGTCCAGAGGGAACTTTCAATGGTTTCAATTCAGAAAAAAAGATAACTTCAAGAATAGATTACATCCTGACCAGAAATATAATAGTAAATAACTATACCAATGTTGATGATAGAAGAAAGAATAATCTATTGCTTTCAGATCATTTACCAGTCTTAATTAGAATAGAATAAGGTACTTTATTAAATTTTAAGGATCACCTGGATCGAGTTCATATTCAAATACATATATTTGCGCATTAATTTGGAAAATAAGACGAAAATCGTTATTTTTTGTATAACAAAATGAAACACAATAGTATACATATGGCATTAATGTTGCGGCTTAATCCGTGTGATTATCGATGGATTAGTGAAGTCTTTCTGCAAGAAAGGACGCTATGTGACTATTGTACTTGTTTTTTGAAATGATATAAACTAGAAAACGATATAATATAGCAAGCGTCCAAGAAATTGGACGCTTTTTTTATTCAGGTTTTTTTGGTATAAACCATATTCAAAAGTATAAAACCTGATCGTAATGATAAAACCAGTAGAGAGAAATAGTAAAAAAACATACTTAAATGGTAATGTATTATAAAACAATGTAAAGGGAAGTAAGTAAAATTTTAAAAGAATGTGTAAAAGCTAATGAGTACATAAAGAGTAAGTGATTGGAAAGCAAGTATCAGATAGTTAGATGATTGCCAAAATATCCAAAATCTGTTATAAAACGGACAGGGATTTCTTTGCTTATTTTTAATATAATAAATTGATTATCAATTAATTATATATTGTTGATAGTTGTAAAATCTTAAAAAAATCCGTATCTTTGTATCTCAATACAAACATTATATTATTTGTTCAGTTTTAGAAAAAATAATACTAATTGACTACGTAAAAATAACACGTATTCATACTGAACATTTATATACTGATTAATTAACCAAAAAATAAAACAATGAAGTATAATAAAAATTCTAAAAAAGGACAGGAGGACAGAAAACATCTGTTAACCGATGCATTCGGAAGTGTCCTTGGAATGGGTTTATATACTTCGGTTGTTAATTCTCTTCCAAAAGTGATATCCGAATCATTAGATGGTGAAAGATGGGAAGAAACACTTCAAATTATAAGTAAAAACTTCCGTGAAGTAGTAATCAAAGGCAGTTATGTTTCTTGTAAAGTATTCGTTTCGTAAACTTTATAAGAGTAATGATAATTCGTATAAGTGATTGAGTTTGCCTCTCGAGGCAAGCTAAACAATAGTAAGAAAAACATCGATTTCTATTCGAGCAATAAACACACCGTATTAGCAAGTGCTAATATGAAAAACCGAACAGAATAATCGATCAAGTATCTAACCATGTAAGATTGCTAATACATTAATTACATACGCTAACTGTTACCAACACTACCAACCAGTATTTTCTATAACACTATAGGATTTTTAAGACTATATACAGTTTTGGTGTAAAAAGCCTGAAAGCTCAGGTATATCTAAAAATCAATATCCACAGTATGTGTACCTAACAAATTGTTAGGGCAACAACCGGATTGCATAGAAAATACAGAAAACTAACCCATCAAAAAATATCCAAATTACAGTTTGCTGCTACCCAAAAGGGGAAAGTAGGGTATCGCAACTGTATAGGATCACACTTTCCCAAAAACCAATTGATGATTCCCATAGGTAATGGGTATGTAACAACATACCGATCTGGGGTTGACACCTATGGGCGTACCCTAAACTTTGGAAAACAAAAAATTTAGCAACCATGAGAACTTTAAAATACATATTAATAGCCATACTTCTAGGAGTTAACCTTACTTCTTGTACGCCAGATGATAGCGTTACAGAAAACGAAACCTTACAAACTGAGGTGTTAAGTACTGATGGAGAAAATGAAGTAATTGAAGAAGATGATATTTAATCTTAATCATTATAATTTAGTACTTTTGGGGGATGAAACGATATACAGTTTTATCCCTCTTTTTTTTAGGTATAGTAATAGGTGTTTTCTTTAATTCCTGTCATCATAATGTTACCGATGATCCGATTCCTCCCTTGGTAATCAAAAAGATTGATTCTTTACATAGCTATTATGACATTGCCTCGAGTAATTCGAATGTTGAGGAAAAAAGGTTAGAAGCTATAAATAACTTTTTACAAGGAGCCAGGAAGTTGGAAATAGATTCGTTACACCATAAAGGCCTCTCTTTATATGCAAAGTTGCTTAATAAGTATAAAGGCCCAGAAAAAGCGATTGAACAATCTTATATGCTATTACAACTTGCTCAACAAAATGAGGATAGCGTTTATATAGGGAAAGCATTATATAAGTTAGGTCTTTATAACAAAAAACAGAATAACTACCTGGAAGCTTTTGAGTACTATAACCAATCGTTTAAGGTTCACAGAAATCTTAAGGATAGTATCAATGCAGGAAGGTGTTTGATGGCTATGTCTAATATTCAAATTGCTTTAGGAGATCATAATGCCAGTAAAACGACAGCTACAGATGGTTTAAAATATGTAGAGAATTCTTCTGAATACAAAATAATATCAGGATTGTATCACGGTATATCTATATCTTTTACTGAATTAAAAAACCCTGAAAAAGCTTTGTTTTGGAATTCTAAAGTCTTGGAATTACTTAGTGATTCAATTGCTAAAAAGAAGATAGGGATTCATAATTTACCTATTTTTAAAAACACTCGTGCAAATATTTTGGCAGAGCAAAAAAAATATGAAGAAAGTATTGATATTTTGCAGTCCTTATTAAAAGATAAGAACGTAATAAAAAAACGAACTCGATATGCACAAATCCTAAGCAATCTAGGACATATTAAATTCCAAAAAAACTCTTTAAACTCAGAAAGTGAATCTTTATTGTTAGCAGCATTACAGATTAGGAAAGAAAAAGGTGTAATATCAGGCTTAGTTGCCAGTAATGTACACCTCTCAAAATATTATCGTAATAAGAATTTAGCAAAATCTCTTCATCATGCTAAAGAAGCGTATCGAAATGCAATAATTAAGAATAATCAAGAATCGATTTTTGAAGCTTTAGATTTAATTACTGATTTAGATACAGGTTCCATTGAATACCATCAACGTTTTAAAGAAGCCAGTCTTAAGCTTATGCAGCTTCGAAAAAAGACTCGAGAAATCTATGCGCCTACACGATTCGAGAATGAAAATTTACTAAAGGAGAACGCAGAAAAAAACAGAAAAATATCTGAGGTTCGTAATGAAAATACAATTTACCTCCTAGGGATGCTACTATTAATTACAGGTATTGGGTTTATAGTTTATTTTTTTAGACAACAAATGCACCATCTCAACCAGCAAAACAAAATAGTACAATTTGAAGCTAGTTACGAAACCGAAACCCGAATTTCTAAACAATTGCATGATGAACTGGGGAATGATATTTTTCAGGTGATGATGCAATATCAAAAGGATCCTCACGACCCTCATATTAAAGATAAACTCAATACCACCTATCTCAAAGCACGCGATATCTCACGCGAAAATAATGAGTTCGAAACCGGGGACACCTACCCCGAAGAACTAAATAACATGTTGCAAAACTATAACCAAAACGGGATTCTGCTAATCGCTATAGGATTTGATAGAATTGATTGGGATGTGATGGATAAAACCGTAAAAATAACGGTATACAGAGTATTGCAGGAATTAATGACCAATATGCAGAAACATAGCCAGGCCAGTCTGGTTAAATTAAGGTTTTCTAATGCTAATGATACCCTTACGATTACCTACTCTGATAATGGTGTAGGAGTAACAGAAGAGCATCTACAATCCAAAAATGGACTCCGAAATACAGAAAACCGTATTCGAGCTATACAAGGAACACTTATCTTTGACTCAGAAAAAGGAAAAGGCTTTAAAGCCGAAATACAAATCCCTAATTAAAAAGTCAGTAAGATGTTTTCTAAAGTATTGGTAGCAGAAGACTATGAAATAGCCAACCAAGGCATTATAAAAGTACTAAATGATAAAATTGGAATCCATAATATTGAGGAAGCTAAATATTGTGATGATGCCTATCTCAAATTCAGAAAAGCACATAATGACCAGGAAGTTTTTGAGCTATTGATCACAGATCTTTCATTTAGAGAAGATCATAAGCCCCAAACCAGAACCTCTGGTATAGATCTTATAAAAGATATCAGAAGTATACAACCAGACATTAAAGTAATTGTATACTCACAGGAAGACAGGCCAGACAAAATTAATATGCTATTCGAAAATCTTAACATCAATGGGTACGTTTGTAAAGGCCAACATGCAATACAAGAATTAGTAGCTTGTGTACAAGGTGTGTATCAAGGCGATACAGTATGGCCACCAGAGATTACTAATAATTCTGCTGCAAACACGATGATTCACCTGGATGATTTGGATATCATACTGTTAGAAGAGTTATCACAGGGGTTTACCAAAAAAGAAATCCGAATCAAACTTAAAAAACAAAATATATCTCCAAACAGTGAGAGTGCTATCGATAAAAGAGTAAGTAAACTTTTTGATGACTTCAAAGCAAAAAATACAACTCATCTGGTAGCTATTGTAAAGGATTTAGGAATATTGTAGTTTCCTATACACTATCTGAATTTCTAATGGATACAGAAAAAATATTTAATATTTTCAAAAGCAGTGTAATGACTTTTTTTGTAAAAAATAGGCTCCATTACAGAAATCTGTATTGACATCCGCCATAGTCAATTTATGTTTGTATCATAAAAGCAAGTGAGTGATACATGGTATTACCTAAATACCTAAAAGATACAAACTTAAATATATGATGAATAATGATCAAATAATCATAGCCGGAATCATCGATGGGGACGATAAAATACTAACCTGTTTTTATAAAGAAAATATACGTTACATTCAGGGATATATTCTTCGCAATAATGGAAATCTTGAAGATGTAGAAGATGTTTTTCAGGATGCTTTAGTTGTGTTATATCAGAAATTACGATCTGGCCTTTTAGAGCTGCGAGTACCCATAAAAACCTATTTTTATGGGATTTGTAAAAACTTGTGGAGAAATCGATTAAAGAAAAAGAAAAAACTCGTTATCGATGATGGGTGGTATCGTTTTGAAGAAAGAACCAATAATGCTTTAATAGCAGATATCGAAAATCAAGAACGCGAACATTTGTATAGAAAACACTTTCAAAAACTAAGTATAGAGAATAAGAAGCTATTATCTCTTTTTTTTGAAGGAAAATCGATGAAAGAAATTTCGAAAATTATAGGATATTCTGAAGGATATACCAGAAAAAAGAAATTTGAAGCCAAAAAGAAACTGTTAAATATGATCGAAAAAGATCCTGTGTATAATGAACTGAAAGCGATATATTAGTATATATCAGAACTTTACAGGTATGATGCTTTCATAAAAAATAGTTAAACTAATTCGGTTTAATAGTAATACTTTCATATATTTGCTTTTATAGATGGAAAGTTTACCAATACATATAACAATTAATTCAGAATTATACACCAAAAATCCCGAATCTTCTGATTTGGGAAAGAAAATAGTGCGCACTAGTATCGAGATGATAAATGATTTAGGCTTCGAGTCTTTCACATTTAAAAAGCTAGGAGTTGCTATAGAATCTAATGAAAGTTCGATTTATCGTTATTTTGAAAGTAAACATGCATTGTTGGTATACTTGATCAATTGGTATTGGAGTTGGATTGAGTACAAATTGGTTTTTGCAACAACA
The DNA here is from genome assembly GCA_030427585.1 of Bacteroidia bacterium. Classification (GTDB taxonomy): domain Bacteria; phylum Bacteroidota; class Bacteroidia; order Flavobacteriales; family Flavobacteriaceae; genus Aquimarina. Next base: position 54,343 of record JAUIBW010000002.1, on the reverse strand, counting down.
AATATTACTTCTGCAAAAGATAAATTGAACACTGCCATCACACTATTTACTCAGGAGGTGAAAGAAGACAACTCTTTCACTTTTATTAACGAAGTACTACTTAATAAAATTATCATTTCAGAATCTGCTAAAGCTTATCACACAAAGGATGTAGACGAAGAAAATAAAAAAGGATTTTATGAAACGTATAAAAGGGTTGTACAAAGGGTAAGCGATATAGTTTTAGAAATAAATCCAAAATTTGAGTTTCCACATATGCTTATCTCAACAGTGATTGAGGGAGCACACCACCAACGCTATTTTTCTCAACACCTTCCTGCCTTAACCGATGTTGAAGAAGGAAAAAACAATGTAGTGAGATTTTATACTGATTTAGTACAAAAAACTATTGTGTAATGAGGTTATTTTGTCATAACATATTTAGCTTTATAAAGTATGGCTCATTTGTCATTGTTCTTGTAAGTATGTTGTTACAATCAATAGTGCAGACTATTACACTTTTTGCTAATGATGATATAGAATTAGTTGAAGTAGATTGGGAAGAAGATTCTGAAGAAGAAAAACAGGAAGATGATTGTAAAGACGGAAAAAATGAATTTAAAATTTTAAATTCTTACGATCGTCGTTTTATTTATGCTTCAGAATGTTCTTATTATCAGGTTTTCCAACCTTATTATGATTTTGATCTTGAAATTCCTATCCCACCTCCCGAACAGGTGTGATTATTAAATTAGGACTCTACTTCCTAATCCGAATTCTTATCAAATTTCAATCAGGTTCCATTACTATGGAGCTCATCATTTACATAATAACTTATTAATTGCTCAATGTTTTGTACTCAAAGGGTATGGCATTTTTCAAATCTAAATAGCTATGAATAATTCAAATTTATTTAAAAATTTAAAGTCCGATATTCCGGCCAGTATTGTCGTATTTTTTGTGGCGTTACCTCTATGTTTAGGTATCGCTTTGGCCAGTGGAGCTCCTCTGTTTTCTGGCCTGATTGCAGGTATCATAGGAGGTATCGTAGTGGGAGCCATGAGTGGATCTCAAGTAGGTGTTAGCGGCCCGGCAGCTGGGCTTGCAGCAATTGTATTAACTGCTATTGGAGCATTGGGAGGTTATCAAAATTTCCTTTTGGCAGTTGTTTTAGGAGGTGTGATACAATTGGTATTCGGTTTTTTGAAAGCGGGGATTATTGGGTATTATTTTCCATCATCAGTAATTAAAGGAATGCTTACAGGGATAGGTATTATTATTATACTTAAACAAATACCACATTTCTTTGGATATGATGAAGATCCAGAAGGTGATTTTGCATTCTTTCAGGTAGATGGAGAAAATACATTTTCAGAAATTTTAAATGCAATTAACGCTATTAGCCCAGGCGCTACCTTAATAGCAGTTATCGGTCTTGGGATTCTTCTTTTATGGAGTAACATCCTTTCAAAAAAAGGAAAAATATTTCAACTTATTCAAGGACCTCTAGTGGCAGTTGCTGTCGGGATTATATACTTTGTAATTACTGCTGGAAATAGTATATGGGGAATCTCTTCAGATCATCTGGTAAGTGTACCTGTACCAGAGGATGCATCTTCGTTCTTAGCACAATTTAGTTTTCCAAATTTTGGAGTCATTACGAATCCTCAAATATGGGTGACCGCGTTTACTATTGCTTTAGTAGCTAGTCTGGAAACTTTATTGTGTGTAGAGGCTACCGATAAGCTAGATCCTCGCAAGCGGGTAACACCTACCAATCGAGAATTATTGGCCCAGGGTACAGGAAATATTATTTCAGGACTTATAGGAGGGTTACCGATTACCCAGGTAATTGTTCGTAGCTCGGCAAACATTCAATCGGGAGGTAAGTCCAAAATGGTAGCTATCTTACATGGGTTCTTATTGTTAATTTCTGTGATTCTAATACCCAAACTTTTAAATAAGATCCCGTTATCAGTATTGGCAGCAATTCTTCTTATCGTTGGGTATAAACTTGCAAAACCAGGATTATTTAAAACCATGTATCAATTAGGTTGGAAACAATTTGTTCCTTTTATAGTAACAGTTATAGGTATTGTATTTACAGATCTTTTGGTAGGGATAGGATTAGGATTATTAGTTGGTATTGTAGTTATTTTGATTAAGAGTTTTCAAAATTCACATTTTCTACATATCGAAGATAAGAGTAATGGAAAGCATAAAATAAAGATGACATTAGCAGAAGAAGTAACATTTTTCAATAAAGGAGCTATTCTTAAAGAATTAGATAGCCTTCCCAGAGATACCTATCTAGAACTTGATGTTCGGAAAACAAGATATTTAGACAATGATATTATCGAAATTCTTGAAGATTTTTCTGAAAAAGCAAGAAATAGGAATATCGACATCCAGCTTATTTCTGAAAGAGGTACTATAGAAAACCCAGATAGCTTTATTCAATTTTTTAAACTACGCCCTAAAAGCGCTTAAAATATAAACTTATGAAAACGAATATATTAAAATCAAAATACAGGCTATTAGTATTAATAGATCAAACCAAATCCTCATATACAGCTTTACGTAATGCTGTGAATTTGGCAAAGGTTATAGATGCAGGAATTGAGGTTTTTTATGTAAAACCACCTATACAGGTTGTTAGATATGATAACCAAATAGCTGCAATGCGAACATTAAACGAAGAAAGAATTGCTTCGAAAAAAGAAATGCAAAAGTTAGTCGATGCTGTATCAGATACAGAAAATATACCTATTATTTATAGTTTTACCTTCGGTAATGTTATTACTGAAATACAAGATCATATTAATAAAACACAACCAGATATCGTTGTTCTTGGTAAACGAAAGCCTAAAATAATTAGTTTTTTAGGAGACGGGCTAACATCTTATTTATTGAAGCACCATAAGGGAGGGATTCTTATTTCTGGAAGTGACAAAAACCTTACATCATATCATAATGTGTCTCTTGGCTTTCTTGACAATATATCTATAAATAATGAAGTTGAAATTGTTCAGGATTTAAAAAAACGTACTCATAAACCCTTTAAACTATTTAAAATTAAAAAAACAGATTCTCGACTTAAAAAGCCAACAATCTTTTCGAAACCTAAAGAACAATCGATTACAGAAAATACAGTAATCTTTGAGTTTGAAGAAGGAATGGATAATAGTAGTAGCGTCTCAAAATATATTGAAAAAAATAAATTAGGATTACTTTGTGTAAAAAGAGAAGCCAAACAAAAACTACGTAATTCAACTGGTTTTAATACTAAAGTTCAACAAACTATAAACAAAACAAATGTACCGGTTCTTATACTGGCTAATTAAAAATAATAATTATGAAAACGCATACAAAAAAAACGCAAGATGCAATGACACCAAATAGTGCACTAGAAACTCTTATCGATGGAAATCAACGTTTTCAAAAAAATTTAAAAGCAGATAGAGATCTATTACAGCAGGTAAGCCAAACAGCAAATGGTCAATTTCCCTTTGCAACTATATTGAGTTGTATCGATTCTAGAGTATCATCAGAATTAATTTTCGATCAGGGCCTGGGTGATGTTTTTAGCATAAGAATCGCAGGAAATTTTGTGAATGAAGATATCTTGGGAAGTATGGAATTTGCCTGTAAATTAGCGGGGACAAAACTATTGGTAGTCTTGGGGCATACTGCCTGTGGTGCTGTTAAGGGAGCGTGTGATCATGCCAGACTTGGGAATTTAACAGCCTTAATAAATAAAATAGAACCGGCAGTTGAAGCGGTTAAAGAACCAAAAGATGATGCATTAAGAAACTCGAAAAATATCGATTTTGTAAATGAGGTTGCAGAAAAAAATGTAATCATGACCATTGATAATATTCGTTCTTCAAGTGAGGTACTCGCCGAAATGGAAAATAAAGGAGAAATAAAAATTGTTGGCGGAATGTATGACATTAAAACCGGTAGAGTAAAATTCTTTTAGACTTGAAATTAAAGTTTAGTTTTTTATTTTTTACCATAGATTTTTAATAGAAATGAATAAATTTTATAAACAGGTCGTTCTATACTATTATAAAGGCATTAGAATATATTTAGACTAGCTCTTAGCAAAATCTAATATAAACATATCACAATTTGTTTTTTCCTTTAAGCTATAATAGATAGTTTTGCTTAGAATCATTTTGATTAAGAATATATGGCTTTAAATACACAAAAAATACCTGTAACGATTATTACAGGATTTCTGGGATCTGGCAAGACGACTTTGATCCATCAAATTGCTAAAAATGCAAATGGTAAACGATTAGCAATCATTGTTAATGAATTTGGAGAATTAGGAATGGATGGAGAAATTCTAAAAGGTAATGACTGTGGATGTGAAGAAGAAAATATATTAGAATTGAGTAATGGATGCCTTTGCTGTACAGTACAGGAGGAGTTTTTGCCTACCATGCTTCAATTAATGGAGCGCAAACAGGATATAGATCATATAATTATCGAAACTTCAGGACTAGCATTGCCCAAACCATTATTAAAAGCTTTTAACTGGCCTGATTTGAAACCACAAATCACTGTAGACGCTGTAATTACTGTTGTCGATTGTGTAGGACAGGCTACAGGAGAAATATGCGACCGTGATAAAGTACAATCTCAGCGATTAGACGATGAAAACCTGGATCACGAATCTTCTATCGAAGAATTATTTGAAGATCAACTTTCTTGCGCAGACTTGATTATAATGACCAAATCAGATTTAATCAATACAGAAGAATATAATAAAGTGAGGGATATTATCCAGAATCGTGTTGGTAGTAACATCAAATTGATTTCTGCAGTAAAAGGTAATATTCCTGCCGATGTATTATTAGGAATTGATGCCAAAGCCGAAGATCATGTAGATGAGAAACATTCTCATCATGAACACCACCATCACCATGATCATGATGAATATGGTCATCACCACCATGACCACGATCATGATGATATGATTAATTCTATTGTGATAGAAATTAAAGTATCTCATACCCCAGAAATACTAATCAAAAACCTAAAGGCACTGGTAGCAGAGCACCATATTTATAGAATTAAAGGAATTATTCATGTACCTGGTAAGCCAATGCGTATGATCGTTCAGGGAGTGGCAGATCGGTTTGAAAACTATTTTGATAGAAAGTGGATCGATGGAGAAATTAGAGCCACTCGATTAGTAATTATTGGTGAAGAACTCGAAGAACAAAAGATTCAGGAGATATTAGAAGAAAAATTGCTGGTAGGAGAACGAGTGTAACTATTCATTTGCATTATTTCAGTATTAATTTAAAATTTTAATCCCTTGAAAATATACACACGTAAAGGAGACACAGGTAAAACCGGAGTCTTTGGAGGAAAAAGAGAATTTAAAGATTCTGCACGTATAGAATGTAATGGAACTTTGGACGAGGCGAATTCTACTATTGGATTACTACGTGCAAAATTAGGTAATAATCATGAGTGGCAACCAAAACTTCATAAAATCCAGAAAGATCTCATGGATATGATGTCACACCTTGCAAGACCATCAGATTCTAAAAAAGAAAACCCTAACCCCAAACCTAAAGACGGAGCAGATTTTTGTGAACAATGGATGGATGAGATGGAAGCCAATATTAGCTCTCCATCTGATTATTTTTTATTACCAGGAGGAAATGAAATTTCTGCATTATGTCATGTGTGTAGAACACAAATAAGAAGAGGCGAACGCAGATTAGTTACTTTAATGCATGAAGACCCAAAATCTGTAGAAGAGTATGTGGTTGCCTATATTAATAGATTATCAGATTTGTTCTTTACTATGGCCAGAGCAGAAATGGATAAAGCCGGAGTAGCAGAAGAAAAATGGCAATTGTTTTTGTATAAAAGAAAAAAGAAAAGAACATAACGGTTTTGCATACAATTTATGGAATAGCTTTAGGGCCAGGAGATCCAGAACTTCTTACACTTAAAGCATTACGAATATTAAAAGAAATTGATCTTATTTTTTATCCGGGATCTATTACCAAAGATCAAAAAAAGAGTTTTGTATATCCTATATTACAATATCATGGATTAGAACATAAAGAGCTAAGAGGTTTTTTTCTAAACATGTCATACGACCGCCAAGAGGCTTCAGAAACGTATGCAGCAACGGTAAAAGACATTGAAAAAGCCTATCAGACAGGAAAAAAAATAGCGATTGTATGTGAAGGAGATATTAGCTTATATGCTTCTTTTTCGTACATATTAGTAGCGCTTCAAGAATTGCAATTACCAGTATCTTTGGTACCGGGAATCAATTCTTTTTCATTAGGTGCATCGCAACACCAAATACCGTTAAGTTTACTTAATGATAAAATTGCGATCGTTCCAAGAGTAAAAAATATTACAGAAATCTCTAAATACTTTTTAGAATTTGATACCGTAATATTAATGAAAATACGCTCCGGTTGGAATGATTTTCACTCAGAATTAGTACAGAAAGATTGGAAATGTTATTATTGTGAACGTTTAGGAACTAATCAAGAATATATAACAACAGATTTAACCACTCTGACCAATAGAGAAATCCCATATTTCTCTTTATTAATTATCAAACAATGATCAAAGTTGTAGGACTAGGTCCAGGGCATTCAGATTATATCATTCCAATGGCTACACAGGCAATTTCAGAAGCCTCGGTAATCATAGGATATCACTATTATTTTCAATTTATTCAACACCTGATACGTCCTGATGCTTTATGTATTGGTAAAGAATTAAGCGAAGAAGAAAAAAGAGCAGAAACTGCAATACAACATGCTTTAGAAGGGGAACAAGTTGTTGTTATTGGTTCTGGTGATGCCAGTATATATGCAATGGCATCTATAGTATATCAAAAAGTTGCAGAGCAAAAATTAGATATTCCTGTAGAGACAGTACCAGGCATTTCTGCCTTTATCACAGCAGGAAGTAAATTAGGAGCTATATTAGGTCATGATTTTTGTTGTATTTCTTTATCTGATTTGATGACTCCTTGGACCACAATCCAGAAACGCATCCATGCTGCTGCAATGGGAGATTTTGTAACAGGACTGTATAATCCTAAAAGTAAAAAACGGTATTGGCAATTGGGGGCGTTAAAAACAATTTACCTTAAATACAGACCCAAAACTACACCTGTAGCAATATGCAAACAATTAGGAAGAACAGAAGAGGAGATTAAAATCACCACTTTAGCAGAGTTAGACGTCGATGAGGTAGATATGTTTTGTGTAGTGTTGATAGGAAATAGCCAGACTTTTAGGTATAAAAATCATCTGATCACACCAAGAGGATATCTGAATAGAAAGCCTGAAACCGGTGAAGAAATACAACAAGCCAGCTTTAAAGAAATATTAGATAATATCCCGTCAAATACATTAGAAAACGATGCTTTATGGGCAGCAATGCGATGTATTCACACTTCTGGTGATTTTGAATATATAAACTATCTGGAAACGTCTAAGCATGCAATTGCTATCTGGCACAATTATCTTAAAAATGGAGGAACAATCGTTACCGATGTAACCATGGTAGCCGCAGGAATTACAAAAGCGTATACTACCAAATACAATAATCAGGTAATTTGCTTATTAAATGATAAGGAATCTCTTCAGCTTGCAGCAAAAGAAGGGTTAACACGAACGCAGGCGGGAATAAAACTCGCTGCAAAAAAATACCCCAACGCACTATTTGTTATCGGAAATGCACCCACAGCATTGATTGAGATTGCAGATCAGATTCAAGAAGGAATATTATCCCCAACAGGAGTTATTGGAGCGCCAGTAGGATTTATCAATGTCATAGAATCTAAAGAACGATTAAAAACAATATCCCATATTCCGTATGCATTAATTACCGAAAAGCGAGGGGGTAGTAATTTTGCAGCGGCCATTGTTAATGCAGCATTTACCTTAGAAGAAGCTAAATTTTAAAATATATGAAAGAGCATCCACAACGTATATTTAACGATAAAGAACAAGCATTGCTCGAAGAGATAATAGCGCATCGTCGGGATGTTCGAGGAAATCGATTTTTAAACACTCCCATATCTCAAGAATCAATTGATAGGATCATAGAAGCTGCATTGGCAGCTCCTTCGGTAGGGTTTTCACAGCCTTGGGAATTTGTGTTAATCCATGATCAAAAAACAAAGGAAGCCGTAAAAGAAACTTTTTCTGAAGAAACGGCACGTGCCGCAATGCAGTTTACAGACGAAAAGCAAAAAGAATACATCAAGCTTAAACTAGAAGGGATTTTAGAAGCTCCTTTAAATATGGCTGTGTTCTATAAACCTGCAGAAGGCCCTGTTTTGGGACAGACAAGTATGCCTAATATGGGTAAATATAGTGTAGTTTGTGCAATACAAAATATGTGGCTTATGGCACGATCCTTAAATATAGGAATGGGATGGGTGAGTATTTTGGACCCTGAAAAAGTAAAACAAGTACTTGGAGCTCCAGATCAAAATCAATTGATAGGGTATTTATGCTTTGGATATACCGACATGTTTTATAACCAACCCGAATTAGAATTAAAAAAATGGGATCGTAAAAAACTTCAAAAAGAAGTCGTTATTAAGGAAAAATATACTTAAAAAGAGAATCAATCTTTTACAACATTTGGTAATGCCATTAGCATATATACAATAACACTATGACCTTCCATATTATAGGTATCGGAAACAAAACCCCGGATTTTACAACAGAACAACAACAAGATATTCTGGATACCCTTGTTTTTAGTGGGGGAAAACGTCATTATGAATTGGTTAAAGATTACCTTCCAGAAAATCATCAATGGATAATTATTCAATCTCCGATGTCTCAAGTATTCGAGGCATATAAAAAAGCATCAGTTCCAATTATTATTTTTGCCTCTGGCAATCCGTTGTTTTACGGGTTTTCGAATACATTAAGAACTAAATATCCTAATGCAGAAATTATAACAACTCCCTATTTTAGCTCGATTCAATTATTGGCTAATGCCATGAATTTGAATAGTAATCAATTACAAACCGTAAGCATACACGGAAGAAGCTGGAAAGCATTAGATGCTATCTTAATCCAGCAAAAAGAAAGTATTGGAGTACTTACAGATACAGAAAAAACTCCACCTACCATTGCAAAAAGACTTTTGGAATATGGATATGATAATTATGTCATGCTTGTGGGAGAGGATATAGAGGGAGAACAAGAAAAGTTTCAGGAGCTATCATTACAAAAAGCTTCGATGATGAAGTTTCACTCACTGAATTGTGTGATACTTAAAAAAATAAAACATCGTCATATTGATTTTGGGATAAAGGATACCAATTTTATAGGCTTACCAGGAAGACCTAAGATGATCACCAAAATGCCTGTTCGATTAATGACGCTACATTACTTAGATGTTCTTAATATAGATATAGTATGGGATATTGGCTTTTGCACCGGATCTGTTAGTGTCGAGGCTAAATTAAAAAATGGGGATTTAGATATTATTGCTTTTGAAAAAAGGCCAGAGTGTAAAGCTATTTTAGAGGAGAACCAAAAACGCTTTGGAGTTCCTGGGATTCAAATTGTAATGGGAGATTTTTTTGAGCAGGATCTTGCTCAATTTGCAAAGCCAGAGGCAATTTTTATTGGGGGACATGGAGGCAGATTGGAAGAACTTTTTCTAAAGATCACCCCGGTTTTACAACCTGAAACCTGTATAGTGATCAATGCAGTAAAAGAGAGTTCGATACAGGCTTTTAAAGCAGGTTGCGATAAAATAGGGTATACTATTGTAGAAGAATCCACATTATCTCTGGATACATACAACTCAATTACATTGCTTAAAGCAGTACGGAAATAGAAAATTATTTGCCTTGATACTAAAGTATATTTTTGTTGTCTAAAGATGCTCTCTATCGGCTCTGGATTTTTTGGTATACACTTTAAAGGTTTCAAAAACCTTGAAGGTCTGAAATTTGAAATCAAAGGAAAAAAGCTTACCTGTTGGATCTTATCCAGCGATCTTTCAACACTATAAAAACAATTTATTTTAAAAGAAACACTCTTCGTATCATTCAATTTATGTACGTTTGATATTTAATTATTTTAGATGAAACGAATATTAAGAAAGTTTTAAATTTCTTAATGTAAGAACGGAGTGGTTACACACGTTCTTAATTTTATAATTAATTTATTGTTAGATAATTACTAAAATTTAAATGTGTGAAAATAACTTCACTTGTAACCGGCGGGGCAGGATTTATAGGTTCGCATGTGGTAAATCATTTACTAGAACAAAATCATCAGGTTGTAGTTTTAGATGACCTTTCCGGAGGAGATAAAGAGAATATAAACTCAGCAGCCTTATTTTATGAAGGATCAATCCTAGACGTTACCTTAATACAGACTCTTTTTGATAAGTATAAGTTCACTTATGTTTATCATTTGGCTGCCTATGCAGCAGAAGGATTAAGTCATTTTATTAGAAATTTCAATTATCAAAATAACCTGATCGGTAGTGTTAACCTAATCAACGCATCGGTTGCTCATGAAGTGAAATGTTTTGTTTTCACCTCTTCTATTGCAGTTTATGGCACAAATACATTGCCCTTGGTAGAAACACAATTTCCGCAGCCAGAAGATCCGTATGGGATAGCAAAGTATGCTGTAGAATTAGATTTAATAAATGCACATAAGATGTTTGGTATGGATTATATTATTTTTAGGCCACATAATGTATACGGAAGACATCAAAATATTGGAGATAAATACCGTAATGTCGTTGGGATATTTATGAATCAAATTCTGGAAAATAAACCGTTGACTATTTTTGGAGACGGTAGGCAAACCAGGGCTTTTACACATATTGATGATATTGCGCCTTATATCGCTAATTCGGTAACCGTACCCAAAGCATATAATACAATTTTTAATATAGGAAGTGATACGGTATACTCTGTAGAAGAGTTGGCAATTGCTGTTAGTAATGCAATGCAATCCGAACTGCATATAGAGCGATTAGAAAAACGGGAAGAAGTGACTCATGCCTATGCTAATCATTCAAAATTTGATACTGTTTTTAATCCCAAAAAACATATAGATTTAGAAACAGGACTTCTAGAAATGGCCAAATGGGTAAAAACCCATGGGTCGCGCTCTAGTAAAGAATTCCAAAACATTGAAATAACAAAAAAACTACCGAGTTCCTGGAGAAAACTTTAACACAATGACAGATCAACCACTAGTTACTATTATAATGGCAGTTAAAGATACGGCTCCCTATTTGAGAGATTGCCTAGATTCTATCCTGGCGCAGACCTATCAAAACTGGGAACTTATTGCGGTAAATGATCACTCATCTGATGATAGCCCAAAAATTTTGCAGGAATACGCTACAAAAGACTCCAGAATTCGATTTTTTAATAGCGACAGACCTAAATTAATTCCAACGCTACAAGTAGGATATGCAGAAACCAGAGGAACGTTGATCAATAGAATGGACTCTGATGATAAAATGCCAGCGTATAAAATAGAAGTACTCGTAAAAGAATGGAGTAAGTATGGAAAAGGAACTGTAATTGCGGGAGGAACTGAGCATTTTGTTGATGAGGGAGTTGTAGGTGATGGGTTTCTTAAATACGAAAAATGGCTTAATGAAGTTGCCAGAACAAGTACCCACTATCAAGAGATTTATAGAGAATGTGTTATCCCATCTCATTGTTGGCTGCTACACAAAGAAGATTTTGATGCAGCAGGAGCTTTTGATCCGATTGTATATCCCGAAGATTATGACCTTTGTTTTCGATTTTACAGATTAGGGTTAACAGTTGTAGGGATTGATAAAATTCTACATCACTGGAGAGACCGATCTAATAGAATTTCTCGTACCTGGGACGAATACAAAGACAATCGATATTTTGATCTTAAACTACGCTTTTTTTATGAATTAGATAGAGACAAAACTCGACCTTTAGTACTATGGGGTGCTGGGAAAAACGGAAAAGATATGGCCAAACTCTTACAATCTTATAATGATAGTTTTCGTTGGGTATGTGATAATGAGAGAAAAATAGGAAAAGATATTTACGGGGTACAATTAGAGCGTTATAACGATATCGAAACACTCGAGGATGCCCAGATCATTATCGTAGTAGCATCTCCAACAGGAAAAAAAGAAATAGAAGAACTGCTCGTCTTATGGGATAAAAAACCTGTTGCCGATTTTTGGTTTTTTGCATAATAAATATGTATAATCTTAATAAACATTTTTTAACACGTTACTAACCTAATATCTTTGTGTCGTAGGAGTACTACCATTTGCACTTTAAATCTACTGGAATAAAATGTTCTTTTTTCATCTCAGTTTCAGAATAAAAATAACCCGTAGCCCTGTTATGCTTGATTTTTATTCTTAACTGAAATAAAAAAATCTTAATTTTCTTTGCCAGTAAATTCAAAATATTAATGATATAATTTAATAGCTTTTCAGAGAACACATGTCAGAACACACCATAAAAGTTGCAATACTCTGTTTTACAGATCAGGGAGTATCGATTGCCAAAACCTTGCAAAAAGAATTTTATCGCTCTAAGTTGTTTACAACAAGAACTGTAGAAATAAGCAAAGATATAAAGCAAATCAATTCGGTATCAGGGTTGATAGAAGATTCATTTCATAACTATGATGCATGGATTTTTGTAGGGGCATTAGGGATTTGTGTGCGTAGTATCGCCGCATATATCAAAGATAAAGCAAGTGACCCAGCAGTGATTAATGTTGATGATCAGGGAAAATTCGTACAAGCTGTACTTAGCGGTCATATTGGTAAAGCCAATACAATTACAGTACAAATTAGTAGAATCTTAAATGCACAAGCGGTATTATCTACATCTAGTGATTTACAAAACCTATGGGCATTGGATACGTTGGCAGAGACCTATGGATGGAAAATGAAAAGCTCTATTCCTTTAAATGAGATCATATCATTGTTTGTAAATAGAAAATCTACAGCATTAATTCTAAAAGTAAAGGATAAAGGAGCTCAATACCTTGAGAAAACCTGCCCGAATTTTGTAGATATTTATTACAATCAGGGAGATTTTAAAGATAGTAATTATGAATTGATACTATATGTAGGTTATGAACTTATTGCTACAGATATTCCTGTTCTTTCTTTCTATCCTCCTTGTGTGGCATTAGGTAGTGGATGTGCAAAAGATATAGAGTCACAACTCCTCATGAAAGGATTAAAAACTGCATTACAAGAGCAAGATATCGCGATAGAAAGTATCTATGCCATAGGATCTGCAACTATTAAAAGTGAAGAACAGGCATATCTTGATTTTGCAGCTCATTATAATATTCCTTTTATTACCTATACTGGTGAAGAACTTAATACCATTGCAGTTGCCAACCCTTCAGAAGTTGTAAAGAAAAAGGTAGGGGTTTATGGTGTTTCTGAAGCCGCTGCTGCATTAATAGCAGGTCAGTCATCATGGCTGGTCGAAAAAACAAAAGCACTCACATCATCTGGTAAAAAATTTACCTATGCATTAAGTTTGTTGGCCAAATATGAGCGCAAAGCAAGTATTGCCATTGTAGGAGCAGGATCAGGAGACCCAGAGCTATTAACTTTAAAAGGGCAGTACATTCTAGAAAATGCAGACTGTATTTTGTATGCAGGGAGTTTGGTGCCAGAAGCGTTGACACATATGGCAAAAGAAGGCGCATTAGTGCGTAATTCTGCATCGATGACCTTAGAAGAGCAAATAATGATTATTGATCAATATTACCAACAAGGAAAATCTATTGTACGCTTACATTCTGGGGACCCTTCTATATATGGAGCGATACAAGAGCAGATGACTATTTTTGACGAAAAAGGATACGATTATTATATCGTTCCCGGAATTTCCTCATTTCAGGCGGCAGCTGCATATCTCAAATCAGAATTTACCATTCCCGAAGTAGCGCAAACTATTATTCTTACTCGGGGAGAGGGAAACACACCAATGCCAGAACACGAAAAAATTGCTGATATGGCAAAATTAAGGGCTACCATGTGTATTTTCTTAAGTGTAGGCATCGCCAAAAAAATACAAGCACAGCTTCTCGAACATTATCCAGAAAATACTCCATTAGCGATACTATACCGTGTAAGTTGGGAAGATGAAGAAGTATGGACAGGCACCCTCTCAGAACTAACTACTATCATCAAAAAAAATAAGCTAACCCGTACCGTACTTATTGTAGTTGGTGAAGCTGTAGGCGCCCGTAAAAACAGATCTTGGTTATATGATGAAAAATGGCACCATATCTTTAGGAAAAAAGAAAAAGAAATTCAATGCTCATGATACTCGTTTTTGGAGGCACCACAGAAGGGAAAAAAGTCGCCAAAATACTGGATGAACTAGAATATCCGTATTACTATTCAACCAAAACAAAAGTGGATTATGAAGGGAAAGGAATTCCTATAGATGGAGAAATGACAACCTCTCTCTTAGAGGATTTTTGTAAGCAACACGGGATTACATATATTATTAATGCTTCTCATCCTTTTGCAGTGCAATTGCATCAAATGATTGCTGATATTTCGATTGCATTGCCTTTGATACGTTTTCAAAGAAAATTTTCCCCAAGAATACCAGGTCAAAACGTATCTTATGTAGATACTTTTGAAGAAGCGATACGCTGTTTTAACAAAAACAACTATAGTTCATTACTGGCACTCTCTGGAGTACAGACTATTACTAAATTACGTTCCTATTGGAAGAATCACCTTACCTGGTTTCGTATTTTGGATCGTGATAGCTCCAGGGCGATTGCTAATAAGGCGGGGTTTCCAGAAGCAAAATTAATATTTGGATATCCACAATCTAAGGTCGCCGAAATGGAGTTATTTACCAAACTATCTCCGGATGTAATTTTTACTAAAGAAAGTGGAAGTAATGGAAAACTGGAAGAAAAAATAGCTGCGGCCCAAGCTTTACATATCCCGATAGTGATTCTTAAAAAACCAAAAATTTCTAATCGATACCTTTGTATCGATACCAAAGCAGCATTAATTGAAATGATTACTAATGAGTAGCCAAGCCAATAGACCTCATAGGTCTCCAGGACCTGTGAGGTCTGCGCCTTCATCGAAAATGCTGTTTTATTAAATTTTATTACGTAAAAATATTGAGCGAACTACAAGACATACCCGATAGGCCTTTACGAAGAGGATATACCACAGGAGCTTGTGCTACTGCTTGTGTTAAAGCTGCATTATGGAGTTTGGTAACCCAACAGGAGCTTACCGAAACGCAAGTACAATTGCCTATAGGTGAAATCGCTACATTTCAAGTTCAATCCAATACCTTAACACAAAAAGAGACTTCGTATTCTACAATAAAAGATGCAGGTGATGATCCTGATGTAACTCATAACGCAGAGATCACAGCTACTGTATCTCTTAATCATACAGGAGATATTCTTTTTAAAAGAGGAAAGGGAGTGGGGCTAATTACCTTACCGGGATTAGAAATACCTGTGGGAGAGCCAGCCATTAACCCAGTCCCCAGGGATATGATGCGTATTGTTTGTAAAAAAATAATATCAGATCATCAACTCGAGAAACACGGAGTAACTATTACTATATCGGTAAAAAACGGAGAAGAGCTTGCTAAAAAAACATTGAATAGTCGCTTAGGAATATTGCATGGAATTTCGATATTAGGAACTACGGGTATTGTCACTCCGTTTTCTGCAGCGTCTTATATTGCAAGTATTCAACAAGGGATTGATGTTGCTGTTGCCAATGGTATGACAGCATTATTAATAAACTCTGGAGCGCGTAGTGAGAAGATGCTAAGGTCTATATTTCCTGAGGTTTCAGAAGTTTCTTGTATACATTACGGAAACTGGATACAGGAGACTTTCGAAAAAATTCATCAATCTCCTCAAATTACCAAAGTATCTATGGGAATTATGCTAGGAAAAGCGGCGAAATTAGCACAAGGCAGAACAAATACACATAGCGGAAAAACAACATGGGATAAAGATTTTATATACCAGCTGGCCATATCGGCTGGATATCCAGAGGAAATTGCTAACAAAGTTTTAGCATTAAATATGGCAGGACGTCTTCGGGAAATTTTTACTTTTACAGCCCAAGAAAATTTTTACCAAAAACTAATGCAAGAATGCCATTATCATTGTCAAAAAATAGCGCCAAATGTAACGATTGCTATGTATTTGATTAATAACGATGGAACTCACATATCATATACTATATGAACATCATGAATCTTACTCGCCCCCTGATTGCAGGGATTTTACATTCTTTCGAACCAGATCATATGTCTGCGGTATCGGTATTGGCCGCAGAAAATGCCATTCAGAAAAAGAAAGTATCTTTTAAAACTGTGTTTACTGCATCTCAATGGGCATTTGGACACTCGGTGACTTTGTTGATGTTTGGAGGGATTGCCTTAGCTTTTAGAGCTGCCTTACTTACATTTGTAGAAAGTATCTCTTTTTGGGCAGAATTTTCTGTTGGCCCGATTATGATCTGGCTAGGTGTAATAGCTATTCGAAGAAATCATAAGATTAATGAGATGATGGCTGATCATAAAAAAATAGAAGCACACGAGCATGCTGCCAATAATCCTATTCATCTACATGGTAAAAGAGGCGAAGAAATTGCCATGAATCCTATTAACAGGTCGTTTTGGATAGGGATGCTACATGGATTAGCAGGTACAGGAGGTGTGCTTACTTCTGCATTAATTATTAGTGCTGATACAATCTCTGATGCTATCCTGATATTAATAGTAGAATCTATTGGGATTATTTTTTCTATGGCAGTATATAGTTATGTGTTGATTTTTACGATGAGCCGTTTTATAGAACGCAATATATCTATATTTAAATGGATGAATGGTGTTATTGGTATCATTTCAATAATCGTTGGATGCATCGTATTACAAAGTGTACTTTTTTGAATGATTTTATAACTGTAGTAGATTTTCTAATACATAATCCGGGTTTAATTCCTAAAAGACAATAAAAATGGCATATAATATTGTACTTGTAGAACCAGAAATCCCTACGAATACAGGTAACATAGGTAGACTTAGTTTAGCCTCGGGATCGAACCTACATTTGGTAAAACCGTTTGGTTTTGAATTAAGTGATTCGAGATTAAAAAGAGCCGGATTAGATTACTGGAAACACATTTCTGTACATATATACGATAGTATAGACGAATTTTATGCTATGCATGAAGGTAAAAATATGGTATATCTATCGAGCCATGCAAAAAAGGATTATTGTGCTATACCCTATGAAGATGATCTATTTTTTGTTTTTGGAAAAGAATCTACAGGTTTATCTCAAACTATAACAGAAAAATATCCGGATCAACTCTATAAAATCCCAATATACAGCGATAAAGTAAGAAGTTTAAATCTGGCTAATGCAGTAAGTATTGTGGTTTATGAAGGCTTGAGAAATATGAGATAGCCCTTAGTTTTACTTAATAGAACTAAATTTTTGACCTTTGCTATACAAATTTTAACTACGTTGACCCTATCATGGGCCTCTTAGATCTTCCGATGGGTCTTTTTGACGAAGTGTTTAACCATTAACCTTCAATTTTGAGACGAATATATCCAAATTTCGATAGGTTGCCTTAAAAATTCAACATCAAGAGCTGAAATTTCAACAATAGATGTTAAAAATTGGACTCTCTGAGTTAAATAGAAGGTCTTTTTGACCCATCGGAACGTCTTTTGGGTTAAATAGAGTTTGTTTTACTAGTTAGGCAAAATAAAATTAATGAACTATAAAAGTATAAGATTTGCTTTTTCTCATTGATAGTCATAAAATTCCTGTATTGCACTTTGATGTAGTATATAACTAATTTGTGAGAATTTTCTTGTTGATTTCTGAGGTTATCACGTAACTTTAAGTTTCTATTTATCAGTAATTTAGTATGGTTTGAAAACATGTTGATTTTTATAAATACTAATTTTCTGATAAAATAATGGGATATCATATTGTAAATATTGAAAATGGTAATTTAAAGCACGATTTTGTAGAGTCGTATGAAGAATTATCTTATATCGAATTTATTACTGAAGACTCTATAATATATCAAGGAGAAAAGCATTGGAAACCTTTTAAGGTTTCGGATCATGAAAAATATAAACATTTTTCTAAAGGATGGTTTAGAGCGGGTATTCAGGCCCAGGAGCTTTTTAAAGAACAAGCTTCTTCCCAAGGGTATATTCTTGAAGAGTTAAATCAAGATCAAAAAAGTTTTATTTCTTACACTACTAATGTCAATAAAATTCCAATTAAAAGAGGAGATTTTTTAATCAGAAACTTTGCCAATATTGAAATTGACATTAAATGCAGAAGTTTCATGACAATTAACGGAAAACAATATTTTGATTTCAAATGTGAAGATGTAACCAAACATTCTAACATGCAGAATTTCACAAATACCCCTATCTTGATTGCTGTATATGAAAATATTAAAAGTCGCCCTGTCGAAGAAGATGTTTTTATGTTTTCGATCAACAGTTTGGTAGAAAACAAAAAAATCGAAATTCATTATCGAAAAAATATTGGTAATTGCTATAGGATTCCAATCGATTTTACTGTCAAAGGGTTTCAATTAATAGACGATATTTATAATAAAATAACGTATAATAAAACAGGAACATATTCTATAGAAAATAAACGACTTTTCAATTCAAACGCATATAAGAAATGGACAAAGAAGGAAGATGAAAAATTAGAAAAATTGTATTGTAAAAACACATCTGTAAATCAATTATCAAATATATTAGGCAGGAACAAAGGAGCTATTAGGTCAAGAATAAATAAGTTAGAGTTGATTGAAAAATATAAGACAACTTCAATGTAAGTTGTAATATCAATACTACTTACATAATTCCGTACTTTTACCATCAGTAAATAAAAATTTCATAAGGACTGATGAAACCAAAATATACCTATCCTTTTACAGCTATCCCCGATCAGGAAGATTTAAAATTGTGTTTGTTACTCAACCTGGTAGATCCAAGTATTGGAGGGGTACTGGCAACGGGAGATAAAGGTACTGCCAAAACTACTATGGTACGAGGGTTGAGTCAATTGATGGGAGAAGATTTTCCATTTGTTAATTTGCCTATTGGCGCTACTGAAGATCGGGTATTAGGAAGCATTAACCTGGAGACATTGATTAACCAGAAAACTACGATTGTAGATAAGGGGCTATTAGCGCAGGCACACCAGGGATTTTTGTATATCGATGAAGTAAATCTCCTGAATGACTATCTAATGGATATATTATTAGATGCTTCGGCAACAGGAGGGTATTATTTGGAGCGTGAAGGAATCTCACAATGGATGGATAGTCGTTTTTGTCTTGTGGGTACAATGAACCCCGAAGAAGGAGCCTTACGACCGCAGTTATTAGATCGATTTGGATTAAGTGTTACCATACAAACTCCCAAAGCAATAAAGACACGTACCAAAATTGCAATGCAACGCCTTAGTTTTGATAGTGATCCGATAGCATTTTATAATCAGTTTCAAGAAGAAGAACAGAGCATTAAGCATCAGGTTATTTTGGCCAAAAAGAAACTTAACGCTATAATTATTCCAGAATCAATACAAGAACAGTGTGCTGCATTAACCATAGCTAATCAGGTAGAAGGAATGCGTGCAGATATCTTACTTTTGAAGACGGCGAGAGCGTATGCAGCATTTTATAATAAAAAACTGGTAACTACAGAAATGGTAGATACCATAGCACCTTTTGTATTGCAACATCGTGTAAAAGAATATACACCTCCCTCAGATCAGAATAAAGAAAACACTTCTGATACAGAGAATCATACTCCCAAAGAAGAAGCTGCACCTCAAAATGAGCAAAATAATACAGCATTTCAATTGCCCAAGGCTGTAGAACAAGGATTGAAATTTTCGGCTTCAAAGGCAACCAAAAAACAAGAAATCTCGTTGGATACTCAACAGAAATTACATTCGGTAGCATATCCGGCAGAACGACAACAAGAAATATCTGTACTGCAATCTGTAAAACAATATCTAAAGACCGAGAAATTTGCAACAGTATATAAGCAAACAACACAGAAAGCTACAGCCCGAATTATATTCCTGGTAGATACGAGTGCATCTATGGCCCTGGATCAGCAAATGGCATACTTAAAAGGAATCATAGAGAAAACAATTACGTCATATCCTTTGCAAAAAATTCAGTATGCTATCGTTGGTTTACAGGATACTACAGCCAAAGTTATCCAGGAATTCACGTCCAATACCAAACAAATTTCGAATATAAATTACCAATTAAGAACAGGAGGAAAAACCAATTTGGGAGCTGCTTTTTTTAAAGTATATGAATTGCTACGATCTGTAAATACTCAAACGGTACAATTGTTTGTTTTTACAGATGGAAAAATAAATGCAGGAGTGGAAAATCCGTTTCAATATGCGGTTTCTACCTATAAAAAATATCTAACAAGGATTCAAAAAACTACTGTTGTTGATACAGAAACAGGATTTGTACGATTAGGCAAAGCAAGACAACTGGCAGAACAGCTAAAACTAAAGTATACTACAGTTTCTGATTTTTAATAATTATGTATATAGAAATATATAATTATAAAAAAAGAATATCCTTCGACAAGCTCAGTATGACATTAAATCAATAAAACCATACAAATATAAATAACATAATTTATGATCTATTTTCCAATAGCGAAGCAATCTAATATCTAACTTCTAAAAGCGTATCAATCTAAACAGAACCATATGTCCAAAGCATTTTTAATAGCTGCCCCATGGAGTAATTCGGGAAAAACAACACTTACACTAGGGATGTCCCGTTGGTATAGTAACCAGGGAAATACGGTGCAAACTTTTAAATGTGGACCCGACTATATTGATACAATTCATCACAGTACTGCTGCCCGAAAACCAGCTGTAAATTTAGATACTATAATGATGCCCGAGGAGCATGTAAAAACTGTTTTCGAAAAGTATAGTACATCTGCCGATATTAGTATTGTAGAAGGAGTAATGGGATTGTTTGATGGAGCGGTAAAAGACCAGGGAAGCTCGGCAGCAATAGCTAAATTGTTAGATATTCCGGTAATCCTGGTGGTTAATGCCAGTGCTATGGCATATACGATTGCTCCAATCTTACACGGGTTAAAAACGTTTGACCCCGAGGTTAAGATCGCCGGTGTTATTTTTAATTTTGTAAAAACAGCATCTCATTATGCTTTTCTTAAAGAAGCATGCGATACTGTTGGTATTCAATCATTGGGGTACATTCCACCCAATGAAGAAATTGCAATTCCCTCACGTCATTTGGGTTTACATATCGATGATACTTTTGAAAATGGTATCGAAAAAACAGCTTCACATATTGCAACTCATATAGCATTGCCAGCACTTTTAGAATACGCAAAAATAATCCCTAAAACAGATCAGGAGGTATCCACGATTATAACATCAGAAAAAAGATATAAGATAGCGATTGCAAAAGATGAGGCATTTACATTTACCTATCTCGAAAATCTAAAATGGATAGAAGCTATTGGAGAGCTTGTATATTTTAGCCCTATTCATGATCAGGAACTCCCTGAAGCAGATATGATCTATCTGGCGGGAGGATATCCTGAATTATATCTGGAAGCATTATCTAATAATATCGCAATGCGAAATCAGTTAAAAAAAGCCGCAGATCAAAGAGTAAAAATCCTGGCAGAATGTGGTGGGATGATGTACCTGGGAAATACCATTATTGATGAAGAAGGTAAGGAATATGATATGGTAGGAATATTTCCGTTTAGTACCTCTATGCAAAACAAAAAATTATCTTTAGGATATCGAAAAGTAGTGTACAACGAATTAGAAATTTGGGGACATGAATTTCATTATTCCAAAATGTTAAACGATGATAATATACTCGTCGTGGGTCAAGTGTTCTCGGCAAGAGAAAAAGAAGTTACCTCAAAAATATATCAACATAAAAACGTATATGCTAGCTACATTCATTTGTATTGGGCAGCGTTAGAAGAAGAAGCTGTAGACTTATGCATTTAATCGCAACTATACCCGGAGGGTGGAACCCTAATGATGATGGTATTTTTTATATTGATCAGCAACCGGGAGATATTGTATTTCTGAGTGCCGGAGATACCGAAATTCATACTTTAAATGAGGCGTACAAGGAACTATATAAAGTCGAAGGTGACAAATTGCCTGGTTTGCGAATGACCAACCTGGTATATCTCAAACAAGAATTAACCATAGATACCTACCTTGAAGAAGTATTGAGTAAAGCCAAAGTCATTGTTTGTAGTATGCTGGGAGGAATCAGCTATTACAAATATTTAGTTGAGTCTTTAGTGAATTTACACGAACAAACGGGTAATACCATATTATTTTTACCAGCCCATGAACCTGATTTTGAATTGATGCAATTGTCATCGGTCGATATACAAATTGTACATCAATGCCGACAATATTTACAGCAAGGAGGAAAAGAAAATGCGATTGGATTCATGAACTATTTGCGGACTCAATTTTTTGATACCAGGCTTCCCATTATTCCTGCGATATCTATTTCAGATGCATTTTTATATACCAAAGCATTAGGAATGACGACTCAAGAAGCTTTAGAAAATACTATGGACGCTTCTAAACCTAATGTGGCATTACTGGGATATCGTACTCATTTCTTGTCTGATAATATGGAACCGTTGCATGCGATGAGTACAGCGCTTCAAGAACGGGGAATGAATGCTTTTGTGGTTTTTGCAAGTAACCTGCGAGATCCTAAATTATTAGATCAGGTACAAGCACTAATGACTCATGAAGGGAAGCGCGTAGTACATACTATTATCAATACTACAGGATTTACGATTAAACCTATGGATGGTTCAGCGTTTATTTTCGAAAAACTTCAAATCCCTGTTTTGCAAGCCATATTTTCTACGGCTAATAAACAAGTATGGGAAGAAGGACTCTTTGGTTTACCACCTACAGATATTGCTATGAATATTGCCTTGCCCGAAATTGATGGGCGAATTATAGGTCGTGCCGTTTCGTTTAAAAAAGAAATTAGTAAAGATACACTTACCGATAGTTCTATATTAAAATACGAAGCCCATATTCCTGCCTGTAATTTTATGGCAGAATTAGCCCAGCGATGGGCAGCATTGCAGTATAAAAAGAATATAGATAAAAAGGTAGCGGTTATTTTACCAAATTACCCCAATAAGGATAGTCGGCTTGCAAACGGAGTAGGTCTCGATACTCCCGAAAGCTGTATTGTTGTATTAGATACGCTTAAAGCAGAAGGATATAATGTAGGAGAGCAACTACCAAAAAGTGGTACAGAGCTTATGCATTGGATCACACAGGTCACCACAAATGATGTTACCACCACGATGACCAGACCACATGCATTGGTTTTTGATCGTGCAGATTTTGATGTATGTTTTTCTGCATTGTCTGTAACACTACAAAATAAAGTAATAGCACAATGGGGGAAACCAGAAAATGATCCGTATTATACTGGTGATGGGTTTATAGTGTCTGGATTTTTATTGGGAAATATCTTTATAAGCATTCAACCCTCACGAGGTTACAATCAGGATCCACAGGCAATCTATCATTCTCCCGATTTACCCCCTACCTATCAATACCTGGCCTATTATTTTTGGTTACAACAAAACTACAAGGCAGATGCCGTGATCCATTTAGGAAAACACGGAAACCTGGAATGGTTACCCGGAAAAAGTGTTTCACTAGATCCCGAAACCTGTTTCCCCGCAGCGGTATTTGGAGCATTACCACATTTTTATCCGTTTATCATTAATGACCCGGGAGAAGGAACACAGGCAAAACGACGCAATCAAGCTGTGATCATAGATCATTTAATACCGCCGATGACCCGGGCAGAAAGCTACGGTAATCTAATGAAGTTAGAACACCTGATAGATGAATATTATGAAGCCTCTACCTTAGATCCCAAACGATCGCGAGTATTAGAAAAGGAAATAACAGACCTGGTTGCCCAAACCAAACTCAATGTAGATTTAGGAATTGCCTCAGACGATGTAGATGAGTTATTAGTCAAATTAGATGGGTATTTGTGCGAATTAAAAGAAGCACAGATTAGAGATGGGCTTCATATTTTTGGGAAAGCACCTGTAGACGAACAACTCATAGATTTGTTAATTGCGTTGCATCGTGTGCCGGGATATCATCAGCAAGGAATCACACAAGCACTGGCCAAAGATTTGGGAATTACTAAAAATATTCTTGAGGTTGCTTATACAGAACTGATGGAGTTGATTATTGAAGGTGTTTTTTGTAAAACAGCGGGACATGTGACTCAACAATTAGAACATATTGTAAAAAGACAACTGATAGCATATATTGAAAACGATGCTGTAACCGAAGAATATCCTGTATTAAACCAGGTATTACAATACATCAAATCCACAACTTTTGTTGCGGTTCAACAGACTACTGATGAACTACGGTATTTATTAGGTGGCCTTAATGGATGTTATGTTCCTTCGGGACCATCGGGAGCACCAACACGCGGTCGATTGGATTTGTTGCCTACAGGAAGAAATTTTTATGCTGTTGATGTACGTACCATTCCGACCGAAACCGCCTATCGCTTGGGAGAGAAAAGTGCACAGCTTATTATCGATCGATATTTACAGGAAAACGGCGATTATCCCGAAACTATTGGGGTTTCGGTATGGGGAACATCAACCATGCGTACAGGAGGAGATGATATTGCCCAAGCTTTTGCATTAATGGGAGTACGCCCGTTATGGAAAAATGCCAATCGAAGAGTTACCGATTTTGAGGTAATCCCTTTACTAAAATTAGGAAGGCCCAGAGTAGATGTTACATTACGCATCTCAGGGTTTTTTAGAGATGCATTTCCCGATGTGATCAATCTGTTTAATGCAGTGGTTACACGTTTAGCGAATCTAGATGAACCTATAGAAGATAATCCCATCAGAAAACGTTTTTTAGCAGAACAATCACAATGGCAGGAGCAAGGACTACCGCAAGAAGAAGCTTCGCAACGCGCTTTATATCGTGTATTTGGTTCTAAACCGGGAGCATATGGAGCAGGGCTGCAAGCCGTAATCGATGAGAAAAACTGGCAAACCCAGGAAGATCTTGCCAAAGTATATATCAATTGGAGTGGATATGCGTACAGTAATTCTAAAAAAGGAGTTTCGGCACATGAATCGTTTCAGTATCGATTGCAAGCGATGCAGATCGTAATGCAAAACCAGGATAACAGGGAACATGATATTTTGGATAGTGATGATTACTACCAGTTTCATGGGGGATTGGCCAATGCCGTAAAGACCATAAAAGGTAATGAAGCTGAAATCTATTTTGGAGATCATTCCCGACCAGAAACCCCCAAGGTAAAAACATTAAAAGAAGAATTGCTAAAAGTATACCGATCAAGGGTAATCAATCCCAAATGGATTGCAGGAGTACAACGGCATGGGTATAAAGGAGCATTCGAAATGGCAGCTACTTTAGACTATCTTTTTGCCTATGATGCCACGACAAATCTAATTGACGATTTTATGTATGAAGGAATTACAGAAAGCTATTTGTTAACTCCCGGGAATAAAGAATTTATTATTCAAAATAACCCCTGGGCACTAAAAGACATGAGTGAACGCTTGTTGGAAGCCATACAACGGGGAATGTGGGCCAATCCATCTGATGAGGTTAAAAAACAATTAGAAGAACTGTATATGGAAGGTGAAGGATTGGTAGAGTAGCAGGATAGACTATATGATAAGGTGTCAGATTAAAAATAGTTGATTAAGTAAAAACCGGTAGATTTGTAGATATATAGTATATAAAGGATATATGTTTTATATATCGTTGTTGTACGCAAGCTGAAAAAAAGTAATTTTACAATCAAAGTTTATAAAATATGGATATTAAACAGATTTTCAAAAACAATCAAAAATGGGTGCAAGACAAACTAAATCTTGACTCAAATTATTTCAAAAACTTATCAGAAGGACAAAGTCCTGACATACTCTACATAGGATGCTCGGACAGTCGAGTTACTGCCGAAGAACTTATGGGTGTTTCACCTGGAGAAGCCTTCGTTCACAGAAATATTGCCAATATGGTTCCAAATACTGATTTGAGTGTAATGTCTGTCATAGATTATGCAGTTCTTCATTTAAAGGTTAATCACATAGTTGTTTGCGGACATTATTATTGCGGTGGTGTAAAAGCAGCAATGCAATCACAAGATTTAGGAATACTCAACCCTTGGTTGCGAAATATTAGAGATGTCTACCGAACTCACAGAGTAGAATTAAACGCTATTGAAGATGAGGAACAGAAATATAGAAGGCTTGTGGAATTAAATGTTCAAGAACAATGTATTAACGTTATTAAAACTGCCGAAGTACAACGAGTATATAGAGATAGAGGAATTACTATTCACGGTTGGGTTTTTGATATCCATTCAGGAGAATTAGTTGATTTAAAAATCGACTTTAATAAGATTTTAGAAAACGTTATGGAAATTTATCGCCTTGATTAATGAAAAAAGAAAAATTATATCTCATTTGTCCTGATTGCCATATTGAACAAGCTATTAGACAAAAATATGGGAGTGACTCATATTTCCTTACAGCCTTGGGTTCTGTCTTTGATATTTCTGAATTTGCGTACGCAGAAGAAGTCAAACAATTCATTAATAACCAAACGATTTCGGAGATTGTAATTGTAAATGATGTTCATTGCACTTTCATATGCAACACCATTGAAAAAGATAAAAATTACGAAACTAATGCTGAAAGAGTATTGCAACAGTTAATGTTAAATAATAGTTCTTCCTTTAACCAAAGTGAACGATCTGACCAAAAGAGACTACTTGCAAAATTGAACATTTATCGACAGGCTTACACATTACTTGATTTTGCTTTCATTGAAAACAAAATAACAGATGGAATTATTGATTTAAGTGGACTTATCTACAATCGTGAAAATGCTGTATTTGAGGAGCTAAAATTAGAATTGTGAAAAGCCAGCATACACCGTATATAAAAAAATAGCGGTTTAAGTGCTTAAACGAAAGATAAATAATAAAATAAAAGTCATTGTAAAACCGAAAAATTAGTGCGTAAAATCCGCTACTTTTCATACAGAAGACCGTTATGTATCACCTAAGACTTATGAAAACAAATAGTCAATGAACTATCAAACTTTTCAGCCTCATCCCAATTTAGAACCGCTAATTAGTTGTTATTGGACTTTAGAAGTTCCTGCAACAGAGGATACACAGAGACAACGAATAATTCCTGATGGCATGATCGAAATGGCATTTATACTTGGGGATGATATAAAACGATATACCACCGAAGATGATTTTATTATACAACCTCGTTCAATGGTGTTAGGGCAAATCATTGATCCTTGTTATATCGAACCAACAGGGTATGTCAATACCTTTGCAATCCGTTTTTATCCTTATGGTTTTGCCAATTTCGTAACGGTACCAATCAGAACACTGACAAATAAGGAAACACCAATTGAAATGTTATTTGAAGAAAAGACTGCCAAAAAATTAGAGCAAGACATCATTCAGGCAACAGACACAAAACAAAGGATAGAGATCATCGAATTGTTTCTTTTAAATAAACTTAGTGAGCAGGTCATGGTAGACACTATTGTTAAAACAACTATAGACACCCTCTTATCAACAAAGGGGAGTACATCTATACGTGATATTCTTAAAAAAGATGTATCCAAAAGAAGGAAACTGGAAAGAATGTTCGTAAAACAAATAGGGATCAGCCCAAAACAGTTAGGTAAAGTGATTCGATTACAAAGCGCCCTAAAAATGTTACTTAATGAAGAAGGGGAAAGTCTTACTAACATTGCTTATGCAAGTGAATATTATGACCAAGCACATTTTATCAAAGACTTTAAGGAATTTACAGGAATTAGCCCAAAAGAGTTTTTAGGAAATGAAAACATGACGCTTTCTTCCATTTTCTATACATAAATTAGAGCTGTCGCATTTTTACAATTTTGTTTCTCATTAGTAATTTAACTTTACAGCAATATTTTAATACATAACCATGAGGAGAATAATATGCAGTCTTTTTACGGCAATATTAATCTTGGGTTTTGCTGCTTGTAATAGCACAGATAAACCCAAATTAGAGAGACAAAAGAGTGATTCAGTCATACATCAAAGTGCAAAAAACATGAAAAATTATATTTCAATTTTTGAAATTCCGGCAACAGATATTTCACGGGCAATCGAATTTTATCAGGCGATTTTAGATATTACTATAGAGAAAATAGAGATGCCGGGAATAGAAATGGGTATATTTCCATATGAAGAACAGGTGGTTACCGGTATTATTGTGAAAGGAGAAGATTTTAAACCCTCGGCAGAGGGTGTGACTATATATCTAAATGGAGGGGACAACCTTCAGGTAATCCTTGATAAAGTAGAGAAAAATAACGGTAAAATCATTATTCCCAAAACACCTCATGCCGATGAAAGTGGATATTTTGCAATGTTTATCGATTCTGAAGGGAACAAACTAGGGTTACATTCCCCAAATTGATTGACGAAAAAAGCAAACGCAAAACACAGTATAAAAGTAATAGCAGTTCGGGCACAAACTCGAACTGCTATTGTGTTTAAATAGGTATATTTACAACTACTTTTGGGATATTAACCTTACTACTAATTTTTATGATGATAAGAATAAACTTTTAATCAAAAAAAGATATGCCAAACCATATAAACTACAACAAATGAGCAGCACAAAACATCATGATGAACGTATTGCAAAAATGATATTTGCTTCGGTATATCCGCATTATGTTACCAAAATCGAAAAGAAAGGTGGAACAAAAGAAGAGTTGCATCAGGTAATTGAATGGTTGACTGGTTATGATCAACAAAAACTACAAGAACTGATTGAAAAAAAAGTAACTTTTGAAGTGTTTTTTCAAAATGCATCGGTAAATCCTAATGCTTCTCTTATTACTGGTGTGATCTGTGGCTATCGAGTAGAAGATATCGAGAATCTGTTAACACAACAAGTACGATATTTAGACAAACTGGTAGATGAGTTGGCAAAAGGACGTAAAATGAATAAGGTTTTACGAGGTGGGTAAATTGGCATCCCATAATAGAAATATTTAACTTATAAAGAACTATTACTTACTAATAATTTCATTATTACTTATACTTATAATATTGTGTGTCATAAAAAGCTTAGATATGAATAAATTATTTTATAAGGTATTCCTTTTTTATATGATCATTAGTTGTAAAAATGAAACAACAAAACTGACTGATATTGATGGAAATCAATATTCTATAGCTAAGTACGGAGAAACTTTATGGATGACTGAAAATCTTAAAGTTAGACGAGATGTAAATGGAAATGATATAAAATATTTTTTCCCTGATAATAATTCAGCTAATGTTCAATTGTATGGGGTATTATATGATTTCGAAACTGCATGCAAGGTATGCCCTCAAGGGTGGAGATTACCAAACAATGAGGAATGGGAACAACTATTTAATTTCTCAAAAGGTAATGTAGCAGGCAATTATAAAGATAAGCAGTTTTGGGAAGGAGGGATAAATTCAAATAATAGTGGGTTTTCTATAAGGCCTTCGGGAATAGGAAATAATGAAGAACATCCAAATAATTTTGGAGAAAACACATTGTTTTGGTCAGATTCTAAAGAAGAGAAACATTTTATTTGGACATATATCTTGGAAAAAGGTAAGAATAAAGTCAGAAAAGCTTCGCAACATCCAACATATGCTTTTTCTATTCGATGTATAAAATAAATTGAGTAGTAAGACGTAACATGATATGAACTTGTATTTATCAAATTAGGTGTTTAAAACACAGATTTTTATCTTTTGGTATAAACTCTTTTTTTCTACAGCACGGCTTATATAGTTGCGGGTAAAAAGAAACAATCCATCATGAATTTTATTTTTTTCAAAAAAAATAGTAAAAAATGCAATAGATTAAAAAAGTATCGTCTTCTTAATCGAAGGCCCTTCATAAAAGGTTTTAATGAATTTGGAATCAGAAAACAGTAAAAAGCTTACCGATTTTTTTGGAAGAGAATATGAATCTCTCAAAAGGTATGTGAAAACTAAAATAAGTGACACAGCCAATCGTGATGCAGAAGATATCATCCAGGATGTCGCTCTAAAATTATTTTCTGGCGCAGATCGATATGCACCAATAAATAATGTAGCTGGTTTCGTTTACAGATCTGTAAAAAACAAAATTATTGATGTGATGCGAACTACAAAAAAAACGAATTCGGTAGACACTGATGAAGATTTGGTAGAATTAGCAGAGGTACTACACCAATCAAATGATGATTACACTTCTGATCAGATGATAGTCGTGTTAAAAAAATGTATAGAACATTTAAAACCAGCCTATAAAGATATTATTATAGCTGTAGATTTTGAAGGGTATACATATAGAGAAATTTCAACTAAAACAGGAATTTCTATAGGAACATTAATGTCTAGAAGACATAGAGCCGTTGCAATATTATATAAAAGAATAGAAGTAGAGATTAATAAAAATAAAAAGATATCATGACAAATTTTTTCACCCATAAATTTAGAAAAAAGTCACCAGTAGAGATTGTAGGAATCATCATTTTTGGTGCTATCGCAATAACAGGATTAGCCATTTTATTTGGCTTTGTTATTATGTGGTTATGGAATTGGCTTATGCCCGAGATTTTTGGGCTAACCACGCTTACCTATTGGCAAGCTGTGGGAGTATTTATACTATCCAAAATATTTCTTGGCGGTTGTGGCAGTGGTAGTAGTAATAAATCGTCAAAAGATTCAGACGATGATTGTAAAAAAGATTCGAAGACTGATTTTTCAAAATGGAAATACTATGATAAGTTTTGGAAAGAAGAAGGTGATGAATATTACAAACAGTATGTCGAACGACAATCAAATCAATTAGAAGAAGACACTTCAAAACCAGATTCTGAATAAAATATATTTTAATATGGAATTATTAATATTTCGAACGGATATTAAATCAAAGAAAAAAGTTAAATCCTTAAAACCAGTGCTTAACAATCATTCAGATATTATTGATTGGTCAATTGATCTAGAAGATATAGACAATGTACTTAGAATTGAAGCTACCACAAATTTGTCAGAAGGAGATGTTATTGACCTTGTAGAAATACAAGGTTTTTATATCAAAACATTATCAGATTAAAACTCTTGGAAGCAAAGCCTACTATAACCAACCATAAATTGAATTTTAAAAAGCGAAAATGATACTACTTACGGTTGTATTTCTAGCTTATAACCTATACCATGAATATTTGCTAATTTAATTGCCGGGTCGTCTTTTAATTTTTTACGGAGTTTAGAAATATACGTATCCAGGCTTCTCCCTACAATTACACCATTGTCTTCCCATACCTTTTTAATTAATTCGTCTCGTTTAACAATTTGGTTGGGATGCATAACAAAAATCTCTAGTAGTTCACATTCTTTTTTTGAAAGACTAATTTCAACAGTTTGTTTAATCAATTTATGTTGCGTAGGGTAAAACCGAAAACTACCTATGGGTATGCTTACATCATTTTCTTTAGTATCCCGAGGTTGTTTTTGTTTATATAGAACTAATAAAAGGAATACAAATACAATAAAAAGTACACTATAGATTAATGTCTGGTTACCGAGACTATTTGATGTGGTTTTGGTAAATCGTACTTCAATAGTATAGCAGTTTTTTGGCAAAAATCTTCCCCCACAAGGAACAATATCTCTTGCAACGTCATTTCTTATTAGGTAACTATACGGAACTTCTTTATTTATACATTGCAAGACTTCAACACGATATTGTTCTGGTAATCCGGCTTTTCGAAAACTTTTTTTTACAATAGCAACCAAATCACCAGGGTCTAATGAAAGTGTATTTTCAAAAGAAAGCCGATACTTAAACTCTTCTAGTTTAATTACCGGCAAAACCAAAGAAGTGCTATCCTGATTGGCCAATAGTAATTGGTTACCAACATCCCGTAACGCAATTTTTACTATTTCTGAAAATTCTTCTGTTTGTTCTTTTGTGTCCGAAAAACCCAAAATGAAAAAAATGATCCCTGCCAGAGCTCCTAATGTATATATCTTTTTGTTCTCCATTGGTTACAAATAACATACAATCTTGCGAGATTTTACAGTGGTTGACACTTCTTTGACATTTTTTTGACACTTTTTTATCGCAGTTCGATTTAGTTTTACTAAAAATAAAAAATAATACAATAAGAATCATAAGAAAAGCATCTGTACTAATCATTAAACCACCAAAAAATGAACAAATTTATCATCATACTCGTAGTACTATCATGTATTGGTTGTGTTAAAAACAATCAGGAAGATACCAGAACAAAAAAAGTAGCTCAAACAGATATAGCAAAAAAGACAACCATTAGCAAAAATGATAGCCCTTATACGTTAATGTTAAAAATCGATACCACAGATAAGAATGAGGAAAGCCTCGTTGTATCTATAGATTTATATGATAAATCCTATTTTGTATCTCCGCATTCCAATGGTAATTTTCTGGGGCGTTTTAAACTTTCATTAGAAAAAACTAAACATCTTACCATGAAAGATTCGATTATAGAATTTCCGAAGTCGTTAGAAAGCTTGAATCCGTGGGGAGATGGAAAGGTGAATTTTGTAAAACGAAACACTACCTACACCCAGAAACTCACTATTGACTCGCAAGAAGATTTTGAAGTAACTGGTTTGATCAAATTTGTTATTGAACCACATTGTACTATGGAAAAAATAAAATTCGTTATTTTACAACGCTCTGGAGTTTTATCTGTAGAAAAACGACAAAGGTCAACTCACTTCGGGATCTTTTCGGATATGGTATGTGATGTGGCTAACGCAGGAAAGAAAAGATGAAGTTTATAATAGGATGTAAAAACTAATATTCAATTAGATTCACAACAGAAGTTTACATCTTGTTTTGAGGGCAAAAACGGTTTATTTTATTTATTCAAAAATCAGTACATTGTTATCAGAAAACTATAATAAGGCATCATAGGTAATACCTTTACTACTATATTACGCTATGTGGTGTTTAATTGATTGGATATGAAAAAAACCATTTGGATTGTATTGCTATTATGTATGAGTACTAATTTTACTATGATAGGTCAGAAAAGTATAAAATCAGATATACTTTTTACTACCGATCATTTCACATTTCATAATAACAAATGGATGAACCTTCATCATTTCTTTTATGAACAAGCAAGTCATGGACAAAAAAAACATTTAAAGGATGATGGAGTTAATTTTATTAATACAAACGATAGTTTAACTGTAGGGCAATTAGATGGTAATGCCAGAGAGGTATTCTTATCAGGTGTTTCTTTTTACAAGGAAAATGTCATAAATCAACCTCTTTTAATACAATCAGGACGAATATTAAAGTGGCTTCAACAGCAACCAGATAAAAAAATAGCGGATACTTCTTATTCAAGCTCATTTACAAACGTACTAAATACCCTGGAACCCATATACAGTAAATATTTTTGGGAAAGACATAAAACACAGAACCAGTTATTATTGGATAGATTTAAGAATACGATATCTGCGAATGAAGAATATGTGATCAAAAAACTAGAAAACCTTTCAGGTAACCATTGGTCAAGGGTTGTACGTGTAGATATAACTGCTTATGGTAATTGGGCAAGTGCTTATTCTCCTGCTTCTGATAATATTGTCGTTTCATCTATGGATCCGTTAATGCATTCGACCTTGTTTGTCGAATTTGTATTTCACGAAAGCTCTCATCTGTTATTCGATAGATCCTCACTATTTAGAAAATCATTATTTCAAATATCTAAAGAAACTAGTATTAAATACCCAAGAAATCTGTGGCATGCCGCCATGTTTTATTTAAGTGGTCTGGCGACAAAAGAAGCCCTGGGGAATAGTAATATAGAACATCACCTCATCATGGATAAAAAGAAAGTATTTGAGGATTATTATAAAAATGAAGACTTTAAAAATATTTTAAAAACCTATTATAATTCTGAAATAGACATAAAGAAATGTTCTGCTAAGTTATTAGAGTTAAAGATTTCCTGAAATTAAAGATGAAAAAAATCATAAAAAATGGTCGTTCAGAACCAAAATATGACTTCTAAGAGTATAGGTAAAGATAGCTAAATAGAACCCCATATTCAACATAAGGTACTCCTTATCAACTATCATTTACAAAAAGTATATATCTAAGAGTCCTCACAGGTTTTTAAAACCTGTGAGTTTTATGCTATAAATTAATGGGTTTAGCCGAGAACCTACCAAAGTGAAGTTGTCTTATCACATATATGAGTAGTAACATCTAAATTCCTAATACCTTCTTGATTTTGTTACCCAATGAGTTTTTTACTTCGCCTGGTTTTTCATCTTCTTCAAAAAGGATACCTTTTACGTTGAGGTGGTGCCCAACTTGTTCTTTACCATAATCCTGTTCAAATCCTATTACTTGCTTTCGATATTTACAAAGTTGGCAATTCATATGCGCGGTACCGTTTTTGGCTTCTTCCAGGCGTTCATCAAAAGCTTTCATCAATAATTCATCGGTACCAAAAGGATCTGTATAGATATATTCTAAGGTAGAAGACGTATTCATATCGGTAACATGACCATAAATACGTTCTAGTAACACTCCTGTAAAAAAGAAAAAAGGAATAACGATAGTTCGTTTAAACCCTAATTTTTCGATCATTTGTAAAGATTCGTCAACTTTAGGATAGGCTGTTCCGCTATATGCTGTGGTAGCAAATCCAAACCCCATTCCTTCCCAAAGCATACTAGTTAGTTTGCATACATCGCTATTGGCATCGGGGTCTGTAGTACCTCTACCCACGACCACCAAACAAGTTTGTTTTCGATCTAGTTTAGATAAGGTTGCCTCTGTCTCTTCAATTCGCTTTACAGCAAGGTCCAGCAAAAAGGAATTAACACCGATATGTTTTCCCATAGCAATGGTGAGATCCTCGTGATAGCTTTGAATAGTATTCAATTCGTAAGGGATATCATTTTTGGCATGAGATCCTGCGAATAAAATAACGGGAAGCGCATATATTTTTCGGATTCCATTAAGGTACATACGTTCTACGGCAGCCTCATATGTAGGATGGTTAAATTCTAAAAAACCATAATCTACTTCATAGTCATTCTGATAACGATCTTTTAAGATACTTACCAGCCGTTTAAAAGAAGTGATAGCAGCTTCTCTACGGCTTCCGTGTCCACAAAGTAATATTCCTTCTTTCACAAGTTTAAATTTTATAATTAATTTACCGAATTGGATGCGCCCCAATTAATAATACTACAGGCATTTGCAATGTACTGTTTTTAATTTGTTCCTGTATACTCCCTAGTGTACCCGTTATAATTTCCTGATTAGATCGTGATACATTAGAGGCTGCATTAACTGGGATAGTATCATCCTTGCACACTTCTAAAAGTTTAGGAATAATTCTATGCAGGCTTTTAAGCCCCATATATATCGAGATGGTATTTCCGGCTTTAAGCATATGTGCAATTCCTGTAAGTTGCTCAAAAGAATAATCTGCAGTATGTGCCGTACATATCAGCATGGCATTAGATTTATTCCTTTCGGTAATAGGGATATTAAAAATATTAGCTGCTGCCAGTGCTGCCGAAATACCCGGAATCACCTCAAAAGGCACATTTTTTTCGGTCAGATATCGTACTTCTTCAGCTGCTCTTCCGTAAACATAGGGATCACCAGATTTAAGGCGAACTACTTTTTTGCCTTCCTGATAATGAGTACAAAGTAATTCATTGATCTTTTGCTGGCGTTGTATCTGGTCTGTAGTATCTCCAAATTTACGCCCTACATATATTTTTTCTCCAGTTGTATTGATCGCTAAAATAGCATCTGAAACGAGATTATCATGAAGGATGACATCTGCTTCTTTGATAAATCGAGATGCTTTTACCGTTAATAATTCTGGATCTCCGGGGCCAGCACCTACTATGGCTACAATATTCATGATCAAATCAATTTTAAAGGATCGGGATGAATATAAGAATATCCTAGAAGTGTCTTGCTTTTGGTATTAGAGATAATCTTATAAGCTTGTTTTTCCTGTTTGATAAAAGTAGGAGGGGTAAGTCCTATTTTTTTGGCAGCAAGCGTATAGTATTCTTTTCGTATGGGGTGTAGGTCTGCACAACCATTTATAATTTCTCCCCAGGCTTCTTTTTCTATAACCGCATTAATTAATCCAATACAATCCTCTCTATGAATTACATTAATAGGGGCATCTCCATTCTGTACTTCTTTTTTATTAGCAAGAAATCGACCTGGTAAGCGATCATCACCAATAAGCCCCGATAGCCTTATAATACTTACTCGATTTTCGAATTTTTCTTGCAATAACCGTTCTACAGCCGCAACAGCTTTTCCCGATTCTTTTTCTGGTGCAATAGTCAATGTTTCAGTTACCTCTCCATTCGTATTTTGATATACAGAGGTAGAACTGATAAAGATTATTTTTTGAGTATCTGAAATACATGGAAGTATACTTTTTATTTGGTTTTGGTATATTTCTATACTATTAGGAATTCGTTTAGGAGGAAAATTAATAATGATAATTTCACTTCCGGATAGAAAATCCAAATATTCTTTTTCTGAAGATTCTCCAAGTGTAAAAAGATAAGGTGTAATGCCTTCGGCTTTTAGCTTCTCGATTTTGCTTTCTGTGGTTGTAGATCCTTTTATCGCATCTCCCTTAGCAATTCGATCTATTGCCAATGGTAACCCTAACCATCCACAGCCTAGTATACTTATATGTTTAAACTTCTTCACTGATTCTAATATGATTTGGTGACATTCCCAGATAGATAGTAAGGATATGCTCCCATGTGGTTATATCCTCTTCTTTTATCCAAAATGTGACCAGGTGTTTTCCTTTTTTATTTTTCAGGCGTATTGCCTTGGTAAAGATAGCAGATTTTTTAAGCCAGATCACTTCTGCAACACTTACTTTACGATCTGCAATTTCTTCTGAAATGTCTTTCGGGATACCGGCAATCGTTAATTGTAACTGAAGCTCGTCTCCTGTAATTTTTACTTCATAATCGCCAGTATAATCTACAAGATGAGGTGATTTTAGTTCAATAGTAGCTGCATCGTATTGTTGCACTACAATTGGTTTTGGTTCTTGAAATAAGTACTTAAACAGAGGATAGAGGTGTTGATCTGAAGCAAAAGATCTTGCTACTAAAGCTTCTCCCAGTTCTGGGTCAATTTTATCTTTAAAAACAATTGGTGCTATAGTTTTCTCATTCTCTGTAGCTAATTCTGCCCATCCTTCTTTATATAGTAAATATTCTTCGATATGTTGATCTTCTTCTAAATGGGATTTTAGAATTGAAATGGCTTTATCTGGAGTTAAATTTTTATACCAATAGTTACCGGGTTGTGCAATCCAGGTTGGTGCATCTTCGCAACGACCATTACATCTTGTTTTTATCGTATGCGTCGTATCCCAAAACCCATTATTGCGAAGATATGCTCTGGCTTCTCGAATAGCGATTTCGCTATTTGCTTTTCGGCAGGACCCTCCATCACAAAATTGAAAGGTAGTATTTACTTTACTTATATTTTTTCCCATGATTAAAAAAATAAAAACAGGAAGAGAAGTCAAAAATAGGGTTGCTTTATATATTTATAAAGCTATTCTAGACCAACCCTTTACCCGAGAGTTAATAGTATATTTTGATTTATGGCAGGTCTCCTGACTTTACACAATTACAACCACCTTCCCATAGTTATACTACAGTGGCATATAGATTATAATTTTATATATGTATTACAGTTGCGGGAACAGTTTTGGATTTTCACCAAATTCCCTTTTCATCTTTTATTTCTAAAAGAACCGTAAATCAACAGCGAAGATACTTTTTTTGTTTAAATAAACGATTGAATAAAATCTACACGTTTTGTTAAAGTTGTTTTAGGAACTACCTCTATTGTAAAATTGAAGTTTTGGTAGACTTCTATAAGATGCTTATGAATACATTGAGCTTCTATGAATGATTGAGGACGTTGAGGATCGTTAATATAAATTTTTTCCCAGGGAGGCATTAAAAACACGGTTGATGCATAATACATCTCGAACGAAAAGTCCGATAGATATTCTGGAATAGGATGAGATTTTGCTTTTAGATAGGCTATAATATCAGGTAACCCCCGATCTACATATGAGTTTTCCTGAAGTGGTGATTGTAATTCTTTGAGAGTTTGAAGATACACTAAATTAGCAAAGCCAAGAAGATCTCCCCATGGAGTTTTATTACTTTTTATCTGCTGTTGTTCAAGTATTATTTTTCTAGAAACTTCAGAAAAGCATTGATATCCTTTAGCCTGTAAAGCGTGGATCAAACTTGTTTTTCCTGTTCCCGGTGCTCCGGTGATGATATATCTTTTAGGCATATTTTTTTAGATGTCAGAGTTTAGACCGTTTCACTATTAGATTTTAGATCTTTTTCTAATAAATCGAAAAATTATTGTCTTGCTATATGTATGGATAAAGAAAATAGTAAATCATACAGATTAAAAGGATAAATGTAAAGGTTACTTTTTGATTGATCCTTGCTACCGTTTTTATTTCATGATCTTTTAGGATTCTATCATTCGTTCCTATAAACGGTTTATCAACTAGTTTTCCGTGATAATAATTGGGGCCTCCAAATTTGCAATCCAGAATCGCAGCCAGTGCAGCTTCGGGATAACCGGCATTAGGGCTAGAGTGCTGTTTACCATATTGTAGTACAAAAGAGATTTTATGAAGTTTACCAGTAACCAATAACATTAGAAATGCCGTAAGTCTAGCCGGGATATAATTAGTCACATCGTCTAGTTTTGCAGCAAATTTTCCAAAATGTATATACCTTTCATTTTTATAACCAATCATAGAATCAAGGGTATTGATCATTTTGTACCCCATAGCACCGGTTACACCAAACAAGGCATAGTAGAAAAGTGGGGCAATGACCCCGTCACTAAGGTTCTCTGATAATGTTTCGAACACTGCCGTTTTTATTTGTTGCGAGTTTAATTGATCTGTTTCCCGGCCTACAATCCAAGACAATCGTTTTCTGCCTTGTGCTATTCCTTCTTGTAAAGCCTTAAAAACAGCTTTACCTTCATCTATCAAGCTTTTATTGGCCATGGCGTAGAACACAACTATAGAGGTAAACGTATAGGAGGCGATGGTGTATGGCGAAATGAGTTTCTGAGCATAATAAAAGAATGCAATTGTGCTTGCCAGTAACCCAATAGTGAGTACCATTCCTTTTATAAAAGGAAAGGGTTTGGTGTTTAATTTCTTTTCACCAAAAGCAATACTATTCCCAAATAATCGAATGGGATGAGGAAGCCACCGGGGATCTCCCAATATCAAATCAAGAATATATCCAAGTACTAACGGAATGATTACTGTCGCATACTCCATTGTTGTAAAGCATTAATTAATAGCTTATTTTTTTCGGGATTCTGACTGGCAATACGAATGTAATGACTATCTAGACCTCTAAAATTTGAAGCATCTCTGATCAATAATTGATGAGTATGTGCTAAATAATCTTTGAGAAGAGGGGCACTGGGTATTTCTAGTTTTACTAAAAAATAATTGGTATTTGATGGGATAACGGTAAATCCATCTAAGGTATCAATTTGTTGTTGTAACTGACTACTATATCTTAGAAGTGCTGCCATGTCAGGATGTAACTGTGCATAGTTTTCAAAAATATATTTTCCGGCTTCGATTGCCATGGTATTGACACTCCATGGTATTTTAGAAGACTGTAGTTTTTCTCCTGTTTCCGCATTACATAATATATATCCTAACCGTAATCCTGGTATCGAGAATAATTTGGTTAACGATTTTACGATGATGAGATTGGTATAGTTTTCGAGAAGCTCGACACAAGATTTGATCTTATGGGTAAACTCAATATAGGCTTCGTCGATAACAAATGTAGTATTGGGGAAATCGGATACTAGATTTTCTATTTCTAATGTTGTATTGCTATATCCATTAGGATTGTTAGGGTTACAAAGAAATACAAGATCTTCTTCAAAAGAAGTATGTAGTACCATAGAACGATCAAAGTACTTGATTTTCATATCACTTCGTAAACAAGCATCTTCATACTCAGAAAATGTAGGAATGCTTATGGCGGCTTTTTTACCAGAAAAAAGGGGAGTTATATTGTAAAAAGCTTCTGTAGCTCCATTAGTTATTACTACTTGTGATGAATTTAATTTATGATGATCTGCTATCTGCTGTCTAAGTACATCTGCATTAGGCGTTGGGTAATTAGCAATAAGAGGTAGTTGCTCTCTAAGATATGAAAGTAACTGCTCTGAAGTTCTTTCATGCCAGATATTAGAACTAAAATTAGCTTTAAATGGTATTGCATAACGATAACCGTCATCACCGTGTCCATATATCATGATATAATATGCATTTCAGAAATAATAGAATTGATATCAACATTTTTTTCTAGTAAAGAAGCTAACTTATCATAGTTTTCTTCTTTATAGGCTTTATAATCAAACGAAGTTTTGGTATTGGTAAAATTTTGTAACAGATCTTCAATTACAGTAGAGTGATCCAAAATTCCATGAATATAGGTTCCCCAACAGTTGTCGAGAATATATCCTTCAGGTTGACCATTGATATAATTTAGAGGTTGATGATCTTCGATGACAGTTTGCCCCATATGGATTTCATATCCCGAAATGGTTTCAGGATATTTTTTAAACGTAAAATTACA
The DNA here is from genome assembly GCA_030427585.1 of Bacteroidia bacterium. GTDB lineage: Bacteria > Bacteroidota > Bacteroidia > Flavobacteriales > Flavobacteriaceae > Aquimarina. The sequence continues at coordinate 13,357 of JAUIBW010000002.1, read as the reverse complement.
TTGTGTAGTAGTTTTTTCTGAAGTCAACTGTGTGGTTATTGGTAAAATTCCTAATCCGGGAAGGGCTTTACTATCACTTTCGACTCCCAGAGGGTCTTCGATCATTTTTCCTAGCATCTGATATCCACCGCAAATACCGATAATGTTCTTTTGTGATTGGTGTGCATCTAATATTGCCTTAGCTATACCTTTTTCTCTTAGAAAGATAAGGTCCTGGATAGTGTTTTTACTACCAGGAAGTATAATAATATCAGCTTTAGATATACTTTTGGGGTTATTAGAATAAAAGAGATGTGTTCTTGAGTCTCTTTCTAATACATTAAAATCGGTATAATTAGAAATATAGGGTAGTAAAACTACTACAATATTCACTAACCCATTTACGATAGATGTGTTCTTTTTCTGTAAGGCTACCGAATCTTCTTCTTCAATATAGATATCATTGACATAGGGTACAACTCCCAAGACGGGAATTCCGGTTAGTTTTTCTAACATCTTTTTTCCATCTTCAAATAAAGAAATATCTCCTCTAAACTTATTGATAATCACTCCTTTTAGCAGTTGCTTCTCCCAGGGTTCGAGAAGTGCTACCGAACCATATACACTTGCAAAAACACCTCCTTTATCAATATCGGCAACAAGATATACATCTGCACCAGCTGCTTGTGCCATACGCATATTTACAATATCACGATGTTTTAGATTAAGTTCGCTTATGCTTCCTGCTCCTTCCAAAACGACAGGATTATATTTTTCCTGAAGTCGAAAAAATGCGGTTTTGGCTTCTTCAAAAAGGTGTTGTTTATTATTTTTTAAAAAGTATTCTTTACTAGTTTGATTACCAATGGGCTTACCGTGTAAAACGACCTGGGATTTGTTTGCTCCAGAAGGTTTTAATAAGATCGGATTCATATCGGTAGCACAATCAATTTTACATGCTTCGGCCTGTACAGCTTGTGCCCTCCCAATTTCTAACCCATCAGGAGTTACAAAACTGTTGAGTGACATGTTTTGTGCTTTAAATGGAGCAGGAGTATATCCTTTTTGTTTTAGTACTCTACAAATACCAGTAACAAGAATGCTTTTTCCAACATCTGATCCTGTTCCTACAAACATTATAGGCCGTAATTTTGTCATTCTTATTTGTACAATGAATTGGCTTCAAAATTAGTTAATTTGTTTTATTACTGAATACACCAATGTAAGATTTTGGCAATATTTTTGGCATCATCGACGCCTCTGTGATGGGTTCCTTCTAGAGGGATTTCTAAAATTCCTAATGCGCCTTTCATTCCTACTTTTTTTCGTAAGCCTTTAACTTTAGAAAAAAGTTCTTTTACATTGATATGGTTTTGTGATAAAGGATACTCTATTCCTCTGTAAGAACATTGCCTCTTCATCATGTTTAGGTCATATTGCCCGTAGCTTGCCCAGGTGTATTTATGACCACTGTATTGAGTTCTTAGCATTTCGCAGGCAGCTTCAAAAGAAATTCCTTCTTTGTCTAATAACTCTTGAGTAATCGTAGTGAGTTCTCTGCAAAAAGGGCTAACTTTTGATCGCTCTGGCTTCACTAATATCCCTTCATTTTTAGAAATGCTTCCCGTTTGCGTATCCAAAAGGCAGATTCCTATTTCTATGATTTCACTAACCTGACCCTCAGGAATAGGCCCATTCCAGCAGGTAGCTTCGAGATCTATGATTATAATAGTATTTGTTGTTTTCATTTTTTTGGTTTTATTATGAGGGCCTAAAAAGTTATTATATTTTAATTTGTCTGGTTGAGCTTGTCGAAATTTATAGGGATTACCTGTAAGATAAAAATATTTCGACAAGCTCAATATGACTTCGATAGGCTCAATATGACATTGAACTTACTTTTTAGCCCCTCGTGCTTTATGGTTTCTTTCTTTTCTTTTTAGAAGAAGATTTATCTTTAGCTTTTTTTTGCTTTGGCATTTTATTTTTAATTCGCTCTTCTTCTTCTTTTATATTATTAATAAAATGATTGTTATAGGCATTTTCTTTTGCCAACTTCAGACATTTTAATGCTTTTTTATAGTTCTTTTTTTGCTCAAAAAGAATTCCTTTTTTTAGATATAGCATTGCCTTATCTGTTCCTTTTACGGTTAGGGCAAAATCAACTAGTTTTTCGGCTTCTACATAGTCCTCATTCCATAATAAAACATTGATATATTTAGGATATACATCTAATGCATACATATCTTCTGCCAAAGCCTGTTGATAGTACTCTTTGGCAACCTCATAATTCTTTAAACTTTCTGCATATATCTGCCCCAAAAGACTTAACGCAATTGGATTTTTTTCATCATAAGACAATGCATAGTTCAAAGATTCTACAGCTTCTTCTAAGTTATAAGGATAAGCGTCTAATGCCTGAAATAAATATTTGTCTAATACATTACTCATTTTCTAATTCTTTAATTGATTGTACAAATCATTCTTTAATTGATTTCGTTTGTTTTTAAAGGATTTTGTCACTTTTTTCTTTTTGAAATCAGTGCCTTTAAATACTCTAACGGGATTACCTCGTTGAACATTTAGGTGGTTTTCCCATTTGTCTGAGACCGATTTTTTTAATTGTTCTAGCTGGGCCTCAACTACTTTGTTTTGTAATCGTTCGACAGCAATTTTTCGATTTTGATGTTGCGAACGACTATCCATGACCACTACACTTGTACCGGTAGGTTTATGTGTAGCTCTAACTGCAGAATTTACCTTATTTACATGCTGACCTCCCGGACCCGAACTTCGCATCGTTTGAAATACAATATCGTTTTCTGCTATTTTCTCTACAGGGATAAGATCTAGCTCGTAGATCCCGATAAACCAGTTTTTTCGTTTATGATATTTACGAAAAGTTGAGGTTCCTATCCATTGTACAGTGCCCAACCACGAACTTACCAAAGTGTTTACCTGGTCGCCCTGCAGTTTTAGTGTAACAGATTGTAATGTGCCATTTTCTATACCTTTTACTCTTTGAAGAATAGTATAAGTTACTCCCACATTTTGTACGTCTTCTAAAAAATACTTAAGTACCTGAGCTACGACCCAGCAACATTCTGCCGGGCCTCTTCCTGCTGTTATTTGTATAATTTTTTGATTCATTTTATTGTTTTTTACAAACCTCACAGGTTTTAAAACCCGCGAGGTCTTAATGTTGCGTTAGGGATTGAGGCTTTGTTGAAGCTCCTCGCAGAGAGCGACTGCCGAAAGCCCGACCCTTTGGGTAACGCCCTAACTTTTATTGATCCATTCGAACAATTTTTGGTGTAAATGTTCCAATAATTTCTACGAGTTCTTGTTGATTTGCCATTACTTTTTCGATGTTTTTATATGCCATTGGTGCCTCATCAATTCCTCCTCCTATGAGTGTTACATCATGTGCTTTTAATTGCTTTTTGATTTCACTTCTGGTAAATTTCTCTTTACACGCTCTTCTAGAATGTAATCGACCAGCACCATGTGATGCAGATTGTAAACTTGCTTGGTTTCCTAATCCTCTTACGATATACCCTGGGGCCGTCATAGAACCGGGAATAATCCCTAATTCACCTTTGGCAGCTGGTGTAGCACCTTTTCTATGCACAATACACTCTTCGTCATTAACCTCTTGTTTCCAGGCAAAGTTGTGATGATTTTCAATTTTTGCTATGGGTTTTGACCCTAATAACTTTGATATCCTGGCATGAATATCATCATGACAAGCTTGTGCGTAATCACCAGCAAGATTCATCGCCAACCAATATTCCTGTCCATCGTGAGTATCTAGATCTAACCAGGCCAATTGTTGTACATGCTTTGGTAACGGGCATTGTTTGGTGGCTAAATACGTATAGTGTTTGGCTATATTGGCGCCTAACCCTCTCGAACCACTATGGGATAACACCCCTAAATATTCGCCAGTCTTCAACCCCCACTCATTCGCTGTATCGGTAATTGTAATTACTCCAAACTCTACAAAGTGATTACCGCCACCCGAAGTACCTAACTGTTTGTACGCTTTGTCTTTTAGCCTTTTGACTAGCGGGATGGTTTTAAATTCATCCCGTTCAAAGATCTCATGGTCATGCTTTATCTTATGCGTTTCATACATTCCGAACTTGGTATGTTCTGAAAGTATATTCTCTAACTGATGCTTTTTTCCTTTGAGGTAAGAGATTGCTATTGGGTAGACCGTTAAACACATTCTACATCCAATATCGACTCCAACTCCATAAGGAATCACGGCATTCTTTGTTGCCAGTACTCCTCCGATAGGTAGACCATATCCGGTATGTGCATCTGGCATTAAAGCTCCTGCTGTTGCGACCGGCAATTTTAAGGCATCAAACAGTTGGTATTTGGCTTGCTCATCAATTTCATGCTCTCCATAGATTTGAAAAGGAGATCGAGTTGTTTTCAATACATGCCTTTTGACCTCTATGGGGTTTAATAAACTCTCTGCTATTTTTCCCCAGATACCATCACCCTGGTATGCTTCTGGATTGAGCAATACTTTTTTGGCTTCAATTAATATATGTTCTTTTTTTACTCTCTTCTGATATCGATTAATCTGACCCAAAGTCACATTAATACTATTATTCTTTGGAAAGCCTAATTTGATTAGATCTTTTCCGCTTAGTTTCTTTCCCATTAGTACAGGTTTTGATATTTGTCAATAATGAGTGGTATACTGAATTATCATTATTGACATAAACTTGATAAAATGTTTCGAATTTTATTGCGATTTTGACTGCACTTCGACAAGCTCAGTGTGACAAAATTGTAAAACAAAAAGTCCGAAACTTTATGGCTTCGGACTTCTTCTCATATATAATGGAAATTATCTACAGGTGAAGTCCCGAAGCATACTCGTAAAAGAACCTGGTTCTTTTGGAGTGTGGCAATGTATGTTTGTAAAAATCATAGTACTTCGGTTATTTAAAGATTAACTTATGGTTTTGCAATTTATAAACTGCGGTGCAAATATGTAATCTATTTTTTAATTATACAACTAAAATTAAAAATTTAATTTATTGATATTCAGTGAAATAGATTGTTTTTAGACATGAGAATCCCTGTCCGTTTTTTAACGGATATTAGCCTGTTTGGTAACCAATTGCTGTGCTGATGTTTATCTCTCAAATACCATTTTATTTGATAGAAATAAGTATGCAAAAAAGATCATAAAAAAAGCGTCCAAATTTATTGGACGCTTATGTTTTTTATATCTTATGTATAGTTTGCTACCTATATTCCTGATTTAAAAACGGCTTTACAGCGTCCTTTTTATGTATAAAAAATAATAACATAGGCTTAAAACTTGTTTTTCTGGTTCAAAATTATGGTGCAAATATGAGGTTATTTTTTTAATCTAACCAATCATTTTTTTGTTAATATAGAACAATAGTAAGATTTGGGGTATACTATGCAAAAATTTTACTGCTAGGTATGAAAAAAAGCAACTTTGTGTGTTAGCATACGCATAGAGCTTATTTAGTATGATTTTTTAATCGCTCTATTATCATTGATGAAAAATAATTTACTCCTGTTCTTATGCATTCTTCATCTACAGCAAAGTTTGGTGCATGTGGCATTGAAATTATACCTTTTTCAAAATTTGAGCCGCCCAAATAAAAATATACACCTGGTACATGTTCCTGGAAATAAGCAAAATCATCACCTCTGTAATCAGGCATTTCTCCATACAATCGAATTATATTTTCTGTTCCATATAATTGAGCTATACTAGCTAAAGACTCTTGAGTTAGATGCTTATCGTTATTAACAGTGGCTCTTTCATAAGAATAGGTAACGTCGATTAATTTTTTTGCAAATTTAGATTTACGTATTTCTGATTTTAGTTGTGGTATGGCAGCAGCTAATAATTTTGAATCGCTCGAACCTATATACGCATCTATCGAGATATCTTTATCCGTTTTGATAACATTAAAACGTTCTTGATTTACAAAAAGATAATCTGTGAATATCGTATTTGGGTTAGTCAGCCCTATATTAGGATCGGATAGAGTGTTAGGATCCCAGAATTTACTATCGGGAGCTACATTTTGAAGATTAGAAATGAGTTCTTTGCTATAGGCAGCTATTGTGTCATTTTCATCTGAATTTTGAAATGAAATTTTAATGGTTTTATAATCTGCGAACAGCCATCCGGGTTTTGTTGCAATCATTGTTGTAGCCAAAGGGGCAATATGTGAACCATAAATTTCATTTGGATTAATGATATCAAATAAACCATCATCAATCATTGCTTTTGCTCCGGTATATGGTTCTTCTGAAGGTTGAAAGATAAAATAAATTGTGCCTGTCAATTTTTCTTTCTGACTAGCCATAACATTGGCTATACCAAGCGCAATAGTGGTATTGACATCATGCCCACAAATATGGCGAACACCTTTATTTTTTGAAGGAAAATCTACATCATCAGGAATATCTGATGGCATAGCATCTATATCAGCTCTCCAGGCAATACGTTTTCCTTTTTTTCCAGTATTTAAAATTCCAACTACTCCATAACCTCCAATATTGGTTTTAACTTCAAGCCCCAATGACAACAAGTATTCTGTAATCTTTTCTGACGTTCTTTTTTCTTTTCCCGACAGGTCGGGATTCATATGAAAATCTCGACGGATGGTTACAAGATTATCAAAAATTTTGCTGGTTTGCTCTTGAATATCTGTATGTATAGAAGTTTTAACCTTTGCATTTTGACCACATGAAACCAATCCAAAAAATAGGAACTGTATGAATAAGATAAGTTTAATTATTTTTTTATTTGAAGTCATTTTTACAATTCTTTAAAATTAATACTGCAAAAATGTGATATACTAGTATCGTTTGCCTGACACATTTGTGACAAAATCACTTTTTTGCAATTTTACTTCTTATTCTGCTCAATGATTGTCGCTCAATTCCTAAATATGATGCTAAATGAGTTAAACTTATTCTATTGATGATGTTTTTATTTTGATTGATAAAGTTTAAATATCTTTCTTCAGCATTTTGAAATAAAAAACTTTCTACTCTATCTGTTTGTACGGTTAATACATATTCAGCTATTAATCTGCCGTACATTTCGCTAGATTTAAATTTTCGATATCCTTCCTGAATTTTATCATAGGGTAATTTTATAATAACTGATGGTTCGAGACATTCGATATAATACTTAGAAGGTATCTGTCTAATAAATGAAGGATAATCGGTGGCATAATTGTTTTCAGGTACAAAACCAGTTGTTATTTTGTTCCCTTTTTCATTTATATAATACCTTCTTAATAGACCTTCACAAACGAATGCCACTTCCTTTTGTATTTTTCCTCTTTCGAATAAAAATTCCTTTTTGGCGTACTCTTCAATAGTTAAACATGAACGCATAAACTTTATTTCCTCTAAGTTTAATTCTGGAAATAGACTTATATATGATTCTAAATATTTTTTAAAAGTTTCTTTCATTCAGTTTTTATACGCCTCAGCGTTATAAGTGTGTGTCGTAGTACGATAAAATGTTACCGAGCTATCGACAAATCTACAGGATTTTTAATGAATCGAGTAGTTTCATCCTGATCAGATTTAAAATGTAAATCTATGCATCTGGCTATATCCAAACCTTATCAGAACGTAGTAGTACGAGAACAACAGAAATATATACATCAAGTAGTGGTAAATAACTTTAAGTTAATCAAAAATCTACTAGATTTGCCTAACGCCGCTAAGCTAAACATACAGCTATTCATTGGTAGTAATTTTAAAAATAATTTTGATAATGAATTTTATATTTAAGCAGATTGAGATTAAAGACAAAAATATAGTTCTGGACTTATTTAAAAAGACTGCCGAAAAGATCAATAAAATGAATATTGACCATTGGCAATATTGGAAGAACCCTCCTATAGAAAAGGTTAAATGGGTTGAAAATGGTATTCTAAATAACGAGTTCTTTTTTATTGATAACCAAAATGGAGAAAATTTAGGTATGGTTAGAATATTGAATGAAAACTTGTTATACTGGGGAAAACAAAATAAAAAAGCGAAATACATTCATTCATTAGTAGTCAAAGAAAAATATAATGGAAAAGGAATCGGAACTAAAATAATTAATCAAATAGCGGTTATTGCTAAAAAGGATAACTGTAATTATTTAAGACTTGATGCTGATTCTAAAAACCCAAAACTTTGTAGGTATTACGAAAAAATAGGGTTTAAGAAAGTTGGAACAAAAGAGTTACCATTATCAGTTAACAATCTCTACGAGAAAGAATTGAAATAAAATTACTCGATGATGCGGATATAAGTTGTACATCTGTACCATTACTATTCATTCTTAGGGAGCCATTTTGTAAAAACTAGACTCAATATGGCAAGGAGTTTCTAAATCTTATGCTTAACTAAGTGATATTTCTTGTATTAGGTGTTTTTTGGTTAAAACCTTATTTTTTTAATAAAAATCTAATAAAAACGTTAAATTTTCGACAATTTGTCAATAAAAATAATGTATGACTGCTATTTTGGCATATGTGTTATGTTGTTGATAATCAGCGATCTTCGTGTTTTTTTGATGTATTTATGGTATACATCTTTGTATTTGGAATAAAACTTGACCGAGTATTGGTTATATAAATCTTTAAATATGATAGAGATATGTCAGTACATTTTAAATCGATAGCCAGAAAGGATCCAAGGGATGCTACGGCTATCCCAAAGCACTATGCTTTGGTCGTAAGTAGTGGAGTAACCGATATTGATCAGTTATCACAATTGGTAAGTGACGGATCAACAGTTACCCGTGCAGATGTATATGCAGTGATCGTTAGATTAGTGACAACGATTCAGAACGAACTTAGCCAGGGGCGTACCGTACGTTTGGGTAAGTTAGGTAGTTTTAGTTTGGGCGTTAATAGTGAAGGGGTCGATACTCCAGAAGAGGTAACCCCATCCTTAATCAAACGAATAAAAATTCGGTATCGCCCAAGTATAGAATTAAACAACATGCTTAAGACACTTCGGTTTAAAAAGAAGGGTGAATAAGCATGTAGTTTAAGGCTACAGATTAAAAGTACTCTCTGGCGCTTATGGTGCCGGGGAGTATTTTTTTGCCCAAAAAACACCAAAACTCACCTAAGAAGCGATTTTTTTTGACCTTAGATGCCGTTTTTTTTCATCTAAGAAGCCGTTTTTTTTGCTCTAGACGACCAAAAATAGTGCTCAAAAACACCATTTTTGAAGCAAAACCACCTTAAAAACCCCTTAAAAAAACCGGCTGGTTTATGCTCTTTTTACGCCAAAAATTGATGCCAATAGAATGATTTTTTGGGGAATTTTTAGCATAAAAGAAGCTCTATTTCTGACTTAAATTTCTCAACAAAACTGTATCTTTTTATTTATTATTACATGAATAATTGTTCCCTGATCAATGGGATGTATATAAAATCAAATTACCGAACCATTCATATAATCCTGCCATGTCACCAAAAGGTACTTTTCTTTTTGGTTTTCTTTTAAATCCAGATATCCATATTCATAACAGAAGAGATATACCTGTCCCTTTTTATTTTTCCAGTAATGTGTAAAATACCCGGGATCAAACCCTTCAGAAATCAATTTTTCTTTACGTATGGTAGACATCCCGGATTTGTTATACGCTTTTAAGAGTTTACGATTGGTTTTTAACTTTTTGTCAATAGTATAATATAAAGCTTCTTCTGATTTACGTTTTTGATATTGATGGGCAGATTTACAATAGATAGAACAATATTTCTTATCCGATCTTCCGATAATTTCGGCTTTACAGTGTGGACATATATTCATAACCTGAAAATTAATTAACTATTATACGAATGTTATTCGAATACTATTCGACTAAAATACCACTATGATTTTTAAGTACTGCATTTTTGTATGATGAAACCCAATAAACATATCACCCTAAAACATTTGTTGATCCATAATCAAAAGATGATCGGGTTACAATTTTATCCTGATAAGGTCATTCAAGCTTTGATTAAAGAGCTTCCTAATCCTAAGTGGAGCAAAGAGTTTTCAATGGTATATCTTGTAAACACTAAAGAAAATCTAAATAGTATTTTCGAGAAGTTTAGAGGAGTGGCTTGGGTAAATGGAAATTCATTTTTTAAAGAAAAGGTGATACGTAATAATGAACCTGTAGATATTAATTGGTATCGTAGAAGGGCTAAAACAACCTCTTATAAGTATGTGCCAGAAGCGTATCTGGTAAAATTAGAACTCAAAAGATATGCTTTAAATACCTGTAAAACCTATATTTCGCAATTCGAAAAGTTTATTAACCATTATCCCGATAAAGATATTCTCACACTATCTGAACAAGAAATAAGAGGGTATCTGCAACACCTTATCAGGCAAAACAAATCTAATAGCTATATTAATCAGGCTATTAATAGTATTAAGTTCTATTATGAGGTGGTTATGGGAATGCCGAATCGGTTTTATAGTATCGAAAGGCCTAGAAAAGAGCAGAAACTTCCAAGTATATTGGCAAAAGAAGATATATTGAGAATGATTGATGTTACAAAAAACATAAAACACAAATGTATCATTAGCCTGCTTTATTCTTCTGGATTACGAAGAGGTGAATTATTAGATTTACAACTAGCAGATATTGATAGTAAAAGTATGCTAATTAAAGTACAGCAAGCAAAAGGAAATAGAGATCGATATACTGTTTTGAATCAAACTGTTCTCCAGGACCTTAGAAAATACTATAAACTCTATAAACCAAGGTTATATCTATTCGAATCCATAGAACCCAAGAGAAAATATAGTGCCACCAGCGTATTGAAAATCGTGAATCTAGCTGCAAAAAAAGCTAAAATTAATCAAACTGTGCATCCACATATGCTCAGGCATTCTTTTGCAACTCACCTTTTAGAACAAGGAGTGGATTTACGATATATTCAGGTTTTATTAGGTCATCAATCCAGTAAAACCACTGAAATTTATACACATGTGGCTTTAAAAAAAATCAAAAATGTAAAAGATTTACTAATTTAGCTACTCACAAAAAAGAAATATAGTTACCTTGGTAACTATATACAATTGTTGTATGCAATTTAAGAAACCATATATATAAATGGATCCTCAGCCAATAAATAAAGATGTTACCGAAGAAGATTTGAATTTGATATACGATTCATTTGAGGAATTAAATCAAAAGTTAAGCGGACTAGCCAGTGAGATATTTAAAAATGAAACGGATAAAAAGGTACTATCTAAACCGAGTCATTTTACTTTTTCAATCGTTCATCGCGCAATTGAATTAAATAGAGGGTTTAAAACATTAGCAAAAGCAAATAACTGGTTAACGGCTATTAACTTAATACGATTACAGCAAGATAATTGTATGAGGCTTTTTGCTCTAAGCCTAGTTAAAGATAGATTAGATTTTTATCAAAGAATATTAAAAGGAGAACATATTAGAAATATTGAGGATGCAGAAGGAAAAAAAATGACCGATTCTTATCTGTCAAAAAAATTAGACGTTCTATATCCTGGTTTTAAAATGTTATATAATAAAATTAGTGGTTTTGTTCATTTTTCAAAAGAGCATATTGATTTTAATAATGATAAAATAGAAACTGAAGATAGTTTTTTAATGTACGTTCGATTATCTGAAACCACTGACATTCCTATTCATGAGAAAGTAGATTATGCTTTCAATATGTTTATGACTGGAAAAGAATTATCTAAATTATTGAATGGATATAAGCTTAGTATGGCTGGATTTATGAAAGGAATTAATTAAAATGGTTTGTAAATAGAGAGTTATGGGAGTTCTTGACTGTAAAAAACATGGAATGACAGGTTTCATTGACGTCTGTAGTCATATTGATGAGGATTTAAAAAATGGAATTTACCCAAAGATGAATTCCTTCCCTATTTTAGATACAAAGATTTGTAATTATTGTTATAAGATTTTAGAATTAGATAAATTGGAATCAATGAATTTGAAAGACGTACTAAACCTTCCTCAGAATCAAATAGATAAAATTGAAGCTATAATTGGAAAAAAATATGACTTAATTCCTGACAGAAATCAACACTGTATAATTTGTGTTGAGGAAATTAAAAAAAAGAATGAAAAGTAAAACTGCATACAACAATTTGTATAGTCCATTTGCTCCCTTCGGGAAGCAAACGCACCATACAAGAGACGTTGGCATTCATTAAAGCGAAATCGATGAAATATGTAATTATCGAAAAAATACCTTTTAGAGAAGAAATGGATGAGTATCATATTGAAAAAATTGATACCAAGGAGGAAATTTTAAAAATTATAGAGGAAAATATTTTTGATAAAATTTACATTGACAACGAGTACATACACGACCATCAATTTTTTTTAATTGTAACAGACGACTACGAATTGTTATCTAAATATATATTCACCATAAATGAGGATGAATTAAAAATGCTTTGCAATTGTGAACTTGAATATAACAAGAGTAACATCCGAATTAACAAACAATTCTACCCAAAATATTATTTAGAAATATTTGATTTTTACAAACAAATCGTTGACGGACTTTTACTTTCTGCAAATCTTTACACAATAACAAAAACTGAATCTTGGGACCATTTTGGACAAACGCATTATGCGACAGATATAGTTTTCGCGGAATGGATTAGCAATATCTTTTTTAAATACTCAAAACGTGATTTAGTCTATAATACAGATGAGGAAGCTCATAAGTTTGTAAGAAACGAATACTTAATCGAGGCTGATTATCAAAAATTAAGTGAGATATTTTCGACCGATTTTGAAAGAGATATTAAGTTAAAAGAAAACTTAAAACAAAAAGACAATCATTATGAATTTGGTAATTTAAAATCAGATAAAACTTTCCATTTTGCTATTCCATTTCATAAAACAATTTTAGAAGACCGAGTTTCGAAATTTAATATAAAAACTGTAATTACCACAGAACAAGCAGTATCATACCAAGTTGAATCGATAACTCTAAAGAAAAAATAAATAACGAAATGCCAACAACGTGTATAGCTCATTGCTAGTCAGTTGCTTAAAGAGAAAGTTAAGGCATATTTGGAAAGTCGCCAAATTTTTAAATTTGACGATTTCCAATAAAAAAGATAAATAGTAAAATTTAAAAATCTGGCTTGTGGCTCAACCCAAAATTAATCGCTAATTTGCACGCAACGAGCCATACACAAGACCGTTGTAAAACATTAAAAAAAGCCCTTTTTTCTAATTGAAAATAAGAGTTCGCTCATTTATTGTTTCTGGATGTTTAATAATAGAATAATTTTGATTGCTAAATGACAATCATCAAATGAAAAAGAA
>JAUIBW010000023.1 GCA_030427585.1 Bacteroidia bacterium | reverse complement strand
TTGTACCTGAAAAGATTTAGATTGGCTATTTCCTCCTTGATCAGAGACAGTTACCTGGTAGTTTCCTATTCCTACATTGGTAAGAGATGCTGCGGTAGTTCCATCATTCCATAGATAGGTGTAGTCACCACCAGAGTTTAAGAATCCCCCTGTTACACTGGCGATAAGATTGACTTTGGTATCTGAACAATTAAGTGTATTAGGAGTCATATTTATAGAGATGTCGATAGGTTTTGGATCTGTAAGAGTGAATGTTTCGATATCAGAACTACATCCATTACTATCGGTTACTACGATGGTATAAACCCCTTCATAGAGGTTGATGATATTTGTATTTGTAGACCCGGTAGGAGGTGTAAATGGATTTCCGTCTTTGGCCCAGGCATAGTTTGTATAGTTACCAGACCCGCTGGATACAGATATTGCGATACGTCCATTATTACCATTAATAAGAGTAGGATTGGTAATGAGTGCAGGTAACCCAATTACATCGGGAATAGTAGGGAATCGTTCGTCAACAGTTATGGGTGCACTAGTAGCTTCACAACCATTATTATCTTTGATACGTATGGTGTAATCTCCTTTGGTTAATGAGTCAAAAAGTGTTTTTTGTTGCCATGTAGTTCCATTATCGATAGAATATTGGTATCGAGGTGATGTAGGCGGTGTTCCCGGTGTTCCCCCATTTGGAGTCACTGTAATACTCCCATCGTTTCCTCCAAAACATTGTACGGGAGAAGGAGTACCACTAACAGATAAAGCTGGGGGAGCAGTTAATGTAAAAGGAGTACTTTGATCATAGGCATCAGGTACCGTATTGATATCATCAAAACTTTCATTGTTACTTTTGGTTTGCCAGAATAGTTTATAGATTCCACTAGGTAGATTTCTGGGTTCCCAGGTATAGGAAGAACCGGTAAAATCACTTTGGGTTACTACTTTTGATGTATAACCATCGAAGGTGCTTCCTACTTGTCGATATACCTGCAGGTTCATTTTTTCTTGTTTGGTATCATCAAGTTCCCTATCAAAAGTTACAGTAAAACTACCATTGTCATTATCATTAAGATTAATACTGTTACTACATGAAGGTTGGATGTCTACTATAGGACCGTCTAGAGCAGGAGAACAATCAATAAACGATAATGTAATTACATCAGATCTGTCTTTATTCTGAGTGGGGTTTTGTACATAATATACCTGAATTTGGAAATTAGGTTCAGTGCTTACATTTGGAATATCATTATAATCAAAAGTAAAATTTCCTGAATGTTCGCCGTAAGGTAGAAGCTCGGTTTGAACACCACCAACAAAAGAATGAACAGAATATTTCATTAGTGTTCCACAATCAAAAACCTGCAATGATTGTGCTTCACATTTTTTTAAACCATTAGAAATAAGGTCAATATTTTGAGATTGTAAAGTAACAATAGGAGAAATCCTTCCAAAGCCTCTTGGGGTCTCGCAGAAACCCGTATATTGAAATATAGTACATGAGTTGTCATAATCATTATAATAATAATCATACGATCCACAAGTTGGATTAGGGTTAATTCTATCTATTACTGAAATATGACCAAATCTGTTAATAAGATTAGCGTATTCGACAACTTCGTCTTTTGTTTCTGTTATAGGGTTAAGATATATAGGATTGGCGGAATATATTACATCTAATAATTGGTTGTTATTAAATGCACTTAATTCATAATAAACAATTTCAAAACCGTTATTTAAAGGTTTTGGAGCGGTTGTTGTAAGATCATACTCTATTTTGTATTTGTGTTGCCCTTGTATCGTAAAAAAAGAAAATAACAAAAATACAATTAGAAATGTATTTTTGTTTTTAAAACAAAAATACGACTTGCTTACCATTATATTTATAATTATTTTCATTCTCTTTTCTGGCTTTTAATATCTTACTTCAATCTCTTTCCATTCACTTACACTACCATCATTAAATACTACTTTAAATGCATATGTGTATGTAGTATTTGGAGTTAAGTTTTGGTCTATGCATCGTTTATCTCCTGGTGCTAATCTTTTATACAATGTATATGAATCTTCTAGACTCTTTCTATATACTTGTATCTCTACAGCACTCTCTTCTTTAAAGCGCCAGGTGAGTTGTACAAATTTACGTTCTCTATCCACAGTTGCATATAGTCCCTTTACACCAGGTTGTATTAATTTTCCAGGCATATTAATAACTACCGGAGGAGTCGGTTCGCTTTCTAAACCACTTTGATCTACAGTAATCAAGGTGTAGCGATATTTTCTGCCGGGATTAGCTTTTGTGTCTGTAAAGCTGGTGATAGAATCTACGCTTGTCTCATATATTTTCTCCCAAGGTTGAGTTATAGAATCTGTTGCATTTTTCCGATATACTACAGTAGTTGCCCAATCATCAGATGAGCTGTTGACCCACGAAAAATTAACAGTACCTTTTTTTATTTCATAAGTTTTAAATACAGGTGAAGTTGGAGGTATACGATCAGGTTTTTTGAGTACTAAGGTATCCGAAGGTACGGATTCATTATAACGGTTATCTACTGCGATTAATCGGTAGTAAACAGCTTTGTCGAAAGAAGTCATATCTATACTATCAATAAAACTTTCGTTGATAAGATTAGCCTTATTTAGTTTTGTGAATTCCTGATTTTTACGATAGGCTCTCAAAATGTCATACCCTTTTAAATCTAATTCAGTGTTTTTTACCCACTTTAGTGCGACTACGCCTAATGTGTCTACAATTCCTTCGAGACCTTGTGGTTTTTTTGGAGGAATACTATCTATAGGTTGTACCATGGTAGCAGGAGATTCTTTATAATCCTGATGTTTCCCAAAAGCTTTGAGCTTAAAATAATTAATATCGGATAATGGGCCATAAGTAATCTTTTTCTGATTAGGAGGTATACTATCAATTACAGTTTTATATGGCCCTACTGCTTTTTCTGCACGTAAAAGTTCATATTTTCTAAGTTTCCATTGTTCTTCTTCGGCAAAAGTCCATTCTAATTCTACTTCATTTTCAGAAATAATATTTGTAGCAGAAAATACAGGTTCAGTTTTTATTTCTTTAAACCCTATTAATTCTGCCGGGTCAGATGGAGGACTGATTTCACTAAAATAATTGATACCTACAATACGATACCAATATTTTTTACCGTATTGGGGTATAGAATCGGTATAGGAAACTCCAGAATATGGAGTGTCTGCTAATTTTGTAATGGGTACATCATTGATTTTATTAAAAACCTGACCATCTTCAGATCTTTCCAAATTGTAAGCCGTATAATAGGGTAGTAACTGATCGTATTCCCATACCAAAACAAATGCATTTTTATAGAAATACCCAAAAAAGTCAGACGGTTTAGGAAGCTCTTCAACATCTTTTGTACTAATAAATACTCCAGAAGGCTCCAATTCCATTTTTTCTTTTGGGATAGCACTTTTTATAGTATAGAGATATTTTTCATTTTGATTAACATCGGTATCTACATATCCCAGTCCGGCATATTGAGCCACTTCAAAATCTTGATCAATAGCGAATAAAGAAAATCCAAATCGACGGCCTAACTCTTCACTTTCATAAAAAACCCTAAGCAATTGATTCTCCTCTTGATTATCTACCTGAAAAGTTTCTCCATAAATCGCTTGTGCTGCAATAGCCGCCATATCATTTTCCTGAATGAAATTTTCCCAATCTTTAGGAGGCCTGGGTCTAATGGTATCTCCAGAAATTATTTTCTTTTCAGGGGTAGTTAAAGGTTTTCCATCACGCAGAACTGTGGTACGTTCTACCACAAAACCATATTGATTACTATATTTCCAGGCATATTTATCGGTTACTGCCCAACGCAATAGTATTGCATCTTTCTTTGCGAAAGCTTTTACTATTATTTTTTTAGGAATTTCTACACTTTTCTCTTGCGCAGATATGCTAATACTTAAGCTTCCAAAAAGCAATATTATATATAATATGCAATATTTTAATTTCATCTATTTATTTTTCTATTTGTTAGATGTAATCACATCATAATCATTTCAACGGTATAGAAATTCTTGCCTACGCTTATTCTATTAAAAATAATTTTTATAATCTACCTTGATTTTGTTACCAGATGTCTTGTTTGGCAGTGTATACTGAAACTCTACCTGGTATTTTTCTACATTAATATATGGGAATATCCCATCTATGATATACTTATATTTTTGATAAGCATTAGCGTCTATTGGATTGGTATTTAAATACCTGTTTACGATCACATATTGTAGATGTACAAAATCTTCTTTATATGCTGCAGCAAGGTTCCATCTAAAAGGAAAACGTTCTTTTAAATATGTGTTCTCTGGATTGTTTTGAACATACTCGCTATACGTTAGAGAAGGTTTAATGTTTTTCATTGGAGGTGTTCCTAAAATAGTTTCATCTCTATTTACTCGAATATCAGTATCCAAAGGATAGTTTTGATAGAGGAGAGGATAAATTTCTTTTTCATAATAATAATCAGATTTCATTCCTACACCAGACATTAAAGGTCTATTTAAACTATATCGAGTACCTAACACTTCATTAACATCAAAAGGTTCGAATTTTGCAATTCGTAATTCCATTTGTGCAGCATTAGAAGAACCATCCATAAAAGTATAGTAGTCCGTTATATTCATTGCTCTTATTTTTTCTTTGAAGGTATTAAACCTACTTGTCCTAAAATTGAACTCTAATCGTGTTAAAGAAGCATTCGTAGAAGCATTTCCTGTAAGTGTATTTTGAGAAATAGATACATCATCATTTACATTGGTATACGTCTCTTCTGAAACTCCACCATCATTATTTCCCGAATTTAATTTTGAAGTTAATAGTTTATAAACAATTCCTGTTTCATTAGGTAATTTAGGAAGAGGGAAAGTTAGCGTATTGCTAGCAGTGTCATAAGAAAACTGAACTTTCATAGATTGTCCGTTTTCGGTAATAAAGAACAACTCGTCTTTAAACCCTTCTGTGCCAAATAAGTAATCTTGTCCTCGTTCTAGCTGTACGTATCCTGTTTTACTTTCTTTAGGAAGAACATAACGTTGATCTACTATCGGATACATATATTCGATATTTTTATATGGGATTTTTGTAGGGGCTTTACCTGTAGTAAAGTTCACTGTTTTCTCTTCTACTATAGGTTGCCCGTTTTCGATAACAGCGATCCATTGTCCTCCTTTATATTCGTTAAATTGTACTTTTACAGTGGCGGTTATTTTTTTCTCCGGAGGTAAAATATCGTCTGGTTCAAAGATCATTATATCTTTATTGCTATTCCATACTTGTTCTCCGGTAAGGGTAGTAGATCCATCTTTTATTGCAACTTCTTTGAGTTCTACCTGATATTTTTTAGTCCCAAGATCATCACTAATTTCTACAACTTGGCCAATAGGTACATTAAAAGCAACCTGTACTGCTTCAAACACATCTACTTTGTCACTGTTATTTTCTGGAGAAATATCAGATATAATGACTACTTCTTGTAGCCCTGTTTTACCCACAATTTCACATTCTTCTCCGATAGTAACTTTAAGTCGGGCCTGTACGGTTACAAGACCTAATATTCTTACTTTTACACCAGCATAGCCTTTTACAAACCATGGGTTTGGTAATTGTCCTTGTGCCAGAACTGCCACTCCTGCTTTTAGGATAGGAATTCTTTTTCTAAAGCCAAAAATTTTGATTTGTGCACCAATTTCTCCCTGTAGAAATGCATAGAGTTGCCCTGTTGCATACCATCCGTCCATACCTAATGGTCCTGCTTTTCCTTTACAGTGTGCATCTCCAAAATCTTTGAGCATTAAATCAAAGCCTACGCCAGCTCTTACCGAAGCATAGATAATCCCCCAATCGAAACTTTTTCCTATTTCTACATAGGCTCCAAAAGCATACCCGGTACCTTGTGCTAATTGACTATTAAAGTTTCTGCCGAAAAGAAGTTCGTCGCCACTTAGGTTCAAAATATCAATAACTTCTGGTTTTGGTAGTGCAGGATCAGGAAGGATAGTTCCAGTCATATAGTACAAATCAAATGCAGCATCAAACGGGCCGATAGGGATACCAGCGACACCAAAACGCTTGGTAGGAGTACCAATGTAGATATACCAATCATCTGGAGCATCATAAAACTCTATATATCCTAATCTGTTTTTCTCTCCTGCACCTTTGATTTGACCAAGATTTAAGAATACATCAAACATTCCCCAGTAGGTATCATTTCTAAAATCGAAATCGATGGCCAATTGTGCAGCAAATTGCTCTTTACCAGTTAGGATATTAGGGAATACTTCGGTAGCAAAGTATTTAATACCTTCTTTATCAATAGACATCTCATGAAAGTTGCTGATTGATTGTTCTTTTTCTGCTAATTTCTTCTGCATGCTATCTACAGTACCAAAAGGGGTGTTACTACCACTACTACCTCCAGAGGTCATTAATGCAGCACCTCCGTAGAATCCTAGCCTACTAATTCCTCCTCCTGCAGAGGGACTGTTAAAACTCATTTCGATAGCAAAAAGTCCTGTGAAAGTTGCTGATTTTTTTACTTCAAAAGCAGCCATAGCTTTAAAACCAAATTCTGTGTCTATATCTGGGCGATAATAGATTCCCGACATACTTCCTGCACGTTCATCTATCCCTGCTTTTCGCATGTGATGATAGACTCCACCACCAATATCATGAATTTTTAAACTCTTTGTACTCTTATTAGAAAGAGGCCTGCCAAAAGCATCAACATACCAGTATCTAAAATCATCTTGTTTCCCGAAAATTCCTTTAGCTTCGAGTTCGATTTTCAGGCTCTCTGCATATAGTCTAAGTTTACCAGATAATCCTTTCCCATATACTGGATTATCTCTAAAAAAGGCAAGCTTACCATAAAATTCGAAATTTTTACGTTTTACATCAACTTCAACTTCATCGATTTCAATTTTATCGAATTGCCATTTTAAATAATCACCTTCCTGTAATTTACCTATAATACGAAGTCTCACATCTCCTTTGATTCCTGATTTGTCGAGATTGAGGTAACTATTAAGGCCTATTTCTGCACGATCATCTTCATATACTTTTGCTTTAATATCATAAAACCCTAATTGAAATCCTGCGATTTTGGGTAATGCAATAGTATCTTTGAATCCCATATATTTTATAGAGAGATAGGGGCGTGTTTTGGTTTGAATTTTAAAATTTTGAAAGGAGAGACCATCAAAATTAAGGGATTCTATATCATCACTATCTTTGTCTTGTGATGATATAGAATTTAAAGAATCTTTCTGAGCCTTGTTAAAAGCCATGAGCCCGGTGAGGTTAGCTTCGGGGTAAAACTTTCCATTTTCTACTTCCATTTTTATGTAGGACTCGGGAAATAGCTTTGCTTTACTTTTAAAAATATTGAAATCTACGTCATCTGTTACTTCTACCCGAACGCTATAGTGTTGATCTGCTGTAATTAATCCTTTATACCCCAAAGCTCCATTACTACTAGAATCTGATTTACTAATAGGTAGTACCAATTCTCCGCTAAAATCAGCTTTTATAAAATGGTTAACTTGTATATCTACATTTACAGAATCTAGTGAATATTGCCATTTACTTGCATTTCCTTCATTAATAGTAAACAAATTGGATGCAAAAAAGTTTCCAGAAACTCCAAAGTTATCGATTAGCAAACCTTTGGCACCAAAAGAAATACGTTCTTCAGATTTTGTAATCTGAAACTCTGGAGGCAGAGTAACACTCACTTCATCACTATAAAAGCCACGCCATAATTCTTTTTGATTAGAAGGAATTAGTTGTTGCTCATCATAGATTTTAGGAAAATCTACTAGCGGAGAGTTTTTGGTATCACTAAGATCTAATACTACATTGTGCATTTTGAACGCCCACCCAGGTAGAGGTTTAAGTTCGAATTTTGGTAAATCCAATTCGATTAAAAGATCTTGTAAAGAGGTGGCTACAAAACTGAAACTAGCTCCTACATAGCTTTCGTTGCCGGCAGGATTTTTACCGTCTTGCGGTTTTGTTTCTCCTGGAAATTTTTTGGTACCATCATCATTTAATGGGATTGCCACTGTTTTAGCAATTCTCACATCGGCTTCTAGCCCTATTTCTTTTACTTTACCTGTACAATCTATGGTAATATAGGTTTGTTTTGTTGCACTGCCATCACTCTCTAATCCTCCTTTAAAAGTGAGAATCCATTGTCCGCCGCTTTGCCCTATCGGAAAATCACCCAATAGGTTTAATTGTGCTTCGCCATATATTCCTCCTTCATGAGATAATTTCACATTATTGGCTCCAAAAAACAATTCGGTACTTAATTCACCCAATGTAAGTTTGGCAAATAAATCTACTTCAGAATAGTTGGCATGTAGCTTAGCTTTTACAATACCAATAGTAATCGATGAATTTGTAGATACCTGTTTTTTGATCCCAACGGGAAATTGAAGTAATTCTTGACCGCTTATAATATTGATAAAGTTTTCCTGCTTTTCTATTTCTTTAAATAGTTCTTTGGCTTTACTCACCAAAGAATCTGTTTTTGGAGTAGGTTTATAGATTTTTTTAATATAATCTTTGGTAAACTCTGCCAATCCCTGAAAGAAATTTTCGGAAGGAGCAGCTGTTGATGGGGTTTCTAATTCTGGAAAAGACCGAAATTGCTTAGTGTCGTATTTACGTAAAGCATAGATACTACCCGCCTGATCCTTTATACGTTTTGCTTTAAAAGCAGCTAACCGCTGTAATGCCAATGAATCTAGCCCTTTGGTTATAGGACTTTTATACAGTGATGATGTCGTATTCTTTTTGGCAACCGATAGCGAATCTTTACCGGTATTGGCAAAGCAGGCTACCGATAGGAGCAGGATAAGTAAGAGTATATGGTAGTTTTTCATTCGATTTTGGTTTACTTTCTACTATTGTTTAATGTTTTATTTTTTAGCCTTTGGTTACTCCGCAAAGCTTAGAAACTTTGTGATGTTTTGCTTATCATTAATATTCTTTCTAAATGCTCATTTTCCTATTAATTTAACCAGAATACGACAACACTTATGGTCATAATAATTTTTAGACAGAGGTGTTTTCTGGTTGTTTTTCGAATACAAATAAAGTTCCATCATTATCTAATTGATATAGATGATTGTTTGATGCTTTAGGAGTATGTGTACCTAAGTTTTGTGCTTCAAAATTGTATTTCCAATCTATTTTAAAAGTTTTTCTATTTAAGGCGAATAAACAATCGTAAGACCATTTTTTATCCTCTTTATTCTGTTCTATCATCGCTGTTAAGAATAAATGAGTTTCTGTAAATGGATTGTCTGTGATTTGTTTTATAGAAAAAATATTGCTTTTTTGAAGTTCTTTACTAATATCTATATGCTTTATTTTGGTTGTATCTAACTCTATTTCGATATAATCAGTTCCTATAGCTCCAATAAGTTTTTTATTTTCTTTATCCAAAACAAAACTACTAGGCTCTGGGATAATTCCTTCTATTTGAGAGCCTACATTAATTTCAGGAATTTCTTTCCACTCTTTCTCTTTTACTCCTGTAAGGGCATTTATTGTCAAAATTGAGTTTGCTGTAGTAGGCAATATTATTTGATTATCAAATATTCCTAATATATGACCGTCTAATGATTCATCACTAAATTCCCATAAAATAGTTCCGTTTTCGATATTATATGATGTTAATGTATTCATATCTTGAAGAACAATAATATTCTCGTTAATATAAATTGGAATACAATAATTAGTTTTGACTTTAAAATCTTGAATGATTTTATTTGTAGTATAATTGAAAAGAACCCAATTACAAACAATACTTCCATCGTCATTAAATATCGTATTTACCGATGCAATTCTATGTATTGGATTTTCAATAAACAGATCTGTAAGTAGAACGTTATTTGAAAATTCTTGGATTTTTTTCAAATTGCTATCTAAGACTAATTGTTGCTCTTCTTTATTTATAATAATATAATTATCACCTAATAAACTTCCTCCTATTATGTTTTCTCCAGGAATTTTTTTAGAGTTATAATACAGATGATCAGAATAGTGTAATAACTGTTCATTTACATAATAGTATTGTACATTTTTGTTTGTATGACTTAATTTATACATCATTCAATTTTTATAAATTTATATAGTCTGTCATCTAAAGTATCTACCCAATTATTAAAAATTGTTTTTTTACTGTTTTTTAATACATTAAGTTGATTTGCTGGAATAGCACCAAAAAGGCTTGTTCTTAAGTTTTGATTTCCCCAAATAGCATTAAAAGTTTCATCAGGCTTGAGTTTTATGAATTCTTTAAATTGATTTTTCATATTATACAAGGCCGCAGTTTTATCTGCCCAACCATGTGCTTTTAATTTTTTAAAGTGTACTACAAATTCAAAGTTGTCAAAACTTGAAATGTTTTTTAGATATCCTTCAACGAACTGTTGAGTAACATGAGCATTTCCTTTTAACGGATAGTCAACAAAATTCACATTTTTAAGTTCTATATACTTATTGGCTTGGGTAAGTAGGTCATATTTATTACTTCCTATAGCGAATGTTCCTCCGAAAGAGCTAATATCACTACCTTTAAATCCTCGTTTTTTTAACAAATAAAGAGTTTGGTACATTTCGGCTATTATAGGAGAATTAGGATTAGTCATAGCCGAGCCGTTTAGGTTTATACGTTTAACCCACCTATAAAATTGATTGGCCCCTCCTTGTGTTATATCAAAATTATCAACTAAATATTTGAATTCATCCAAAAACTCATCCATATTAGAGAAATACCGGGATAATCCTGTAGCAGATCCTGCGGCATCACAATGTAGGATCCTGTTTTTTTCTAAAACAACACTTAGCTCATCAGCCCAGTTATCTCCAAGTTTATTTTTAAAATTTACATCATTTAGTAAACCTTTAATTTTGTTTA
This sequence comes from Bacteroidia bacterium, assembly GCA_030427585.1. Classification (GTDB taxonomy): domain Bacteria; phylum Bacteroidota; class Bacteroidia; order Flavobacteriales; family Flavobacteriaceae; genus Aquimarina. The sequence goes on along the minus strand of JAUIBW010000023.1, from coordinate 64,773 downwards.
AAGTAGGAACGTCTTTTGTAAATACTCTTGTTTGCTGAAAAGCATCAAATAAAAATAACCATGACGTAATACCATCATTATTATCTATAAAATCCTTTACAGCAGGCCCTAGTTGGTTATCTGTTATATCATTTGCTAAGCCACCAATTGGACAGGAAGGTTGTGCAAATGAAATTGTATTAATACCAAGAAACAGTATTAATAATAAAACTATATAGTTTTTGAGATTTTTCATAGACATATATTTTACTTACAAAATGGTCTTTCAGGAAATTTACTTCGTAATCTTTTCCATGAATTTGCTAATTCCAGTTTTTTAGTTTGATCTGTAACATTAAATATTGCTTTAAAAGCATTACTTCCTTGTTGGTATTCAGCTTTAAAAGCATTAACCATATCATCGGTCCAACCTGCAGGAGTAGGTGTTAGAAACGCAAAAAGATCATCACTTAATTTGGCTGCATCATCGAAATATTTAGCAATTTTCTGTTTATTTTCAGATGAGTTTAGACTTTTAACAACTTCATCTGCTTTTGTTGCATTTGTTGTTAAAGGTGTAGTTACTATAACTTCATCAGCCTTAACTGCATTTTTAAGTCTACTTCTCAAGATAACTTCTCCTGTATCTGTTTGTTTTGCAACAACAACAAAGGCATCTTGTGCTGCATTTGACCCTAGTTTAAGATACCCTGCACCAACGGGTAATGCCAGTCCTAATGCATAAAACGGAGCTTTACTTAAATCTCCTCTAGCCGAAGCATAAATAAACCCTAGAGCATCTCCTGCTGAATCAAGTGGTGGCACAGGAATTAAGCTTAAACCATCGGCAAGTCCATATACAAGTGGATCAAAAACAGTGAATTTGTCAAAATTGTAAAAATGTAAATCGGGATTTAAATAGTCATTAAACCCAAAATATATATTGAAATTTTGACCAAAACCAAAATATGCAGTTTGACTTAAAAAATATGCATGAGTTACATCTTGGTTAGGGATGTAAACTTCTCTAAGTTTTCCTAAATTGCTTGGTTGATGGTACTTCCAGGTAGATTTATTGCTTATGACATCGAGATTAACTTCTTTAGAGTCTGCATCTAGATATAGATCTTTGATTTCGGACTTTATAGATGTATACTGATTTAGTAGATTAGTAATTTGGTTTTCATCGTTTGGATTTGCATAAGCTAATTGAGATATAACTCCTATGGATTGACTACGTAAATTATCTATTTTAGAAATATAATTTGATTTATAAAATTGTAAAACATTTATAGCATCATATCCGGCTATTTTTTCTTTACCTAATGCAGTTTCTGCCATAGAACCATCTGCTTTGATATAAAATCTCTTTATAAATAACGGTTTTTCTATTTGTTTGAAAATTTCAAGAATTCCTTGCGAAATTTTTGTTTTTTGCTGATATGTAGAATTATTAGTTACTATACCATTTTGACTTTCTCCATATCCAATATTATAACAGCTATCATTGTTAAAAAAGCCTACTCCAAATATTGATTCATAATTAGAATAAGGAACGATTATATGAACTATTTTTTTATTACCTACTAATGATTCATTATTTTCGATTGATCGCGTAGCTATATCGTTAATCTGATTGTTTTGTAATGAATGATTATTTTCAATTTGGATAAATGAAACTACGACATACGTATCTGGGATTTTATAGGTAAGTAAGTGTAGTTTGTCTTCTAAAATTTCAAGCTCACTGTTTTTAACTATTGAAGATATAGTGCTAGAGAATTGGAGATGATTAAACACTCCTTTAATTCTTACTTCGCTTTTAGAAGATTGAGGTATGTGTGATAAGGCATTTTTTAAATATTCATTTATCGTATTTTGATAATTGTTCATTTTAGCTAAATCATCCTGATTAGAGGTATCAAAATAATCAAACCGATCACATCTGCTACCATCATTAGAAGTCCTATCCCTGCAGGGAATAATTCCTTGGTATTCCATTGTAGCATTATCTGTAAACTTAAAATTTGGTTTGTTTTTTACATGCTCCCAAGTGGTTTTGTAATAAGAATCTGAACCACATCTACCATTGTCCCTATAAAGAAAAATTTCTTCTGTATTTGTGAGCGTTTTGTATTCTAACTTTAAAACGTCATTTGAGTTTTTATGAACATAACCAATAAATTTTGAACCGTCAAAGGATGCTATATAGTGTTTATTATCGTGATAAACTCCGGGAATACTACCTTTTGTAACAGGTGTAGAATTGGCTCTGCTGGTAATTACGTTAGATTGATCAAATCTAAAAGGCTTCCAATCAGGAGTTAACCATGTTTTGTTGGCAAGTTCTCCACCACTATCATCCTGGAACAAGTATAATTTTAGGCTAGGATCACTCATGGTTGCCCAATTAGGATAACCTAGTTCGGTACCATTGCCATAATCCATTAACCAGGTATTAGCCTGGCCAGAATTATCTGGATTTTCACCAAAAGGATGCGCTAGAGTATATACCCCATGTCCTAACTCGTGAGCAGCAACTTTAAGAGCAGAATCTTTCTTTTCTAAACCTTCTCCCAAATGACTTTCGAATATAAAGCCCCATTGCCTTGTTTTTGGCATAAAACCGCTTAATGGTTTCGATACACTAAGATCTTTACCTAATACAAAAATGAAATACTGCCGGGAGTCGTAATCTGGATATTGTTTTTTAAATTCCTGATAAATATTCTTAAGCTCTGTCGGGTAATCTGATAATAACCCGCTTCCGTCATAATCTATAATACCGTTTTTATCACCGGTATCCCATGATTCCTGTGTAATAGTAAGATTGATTACATTGGGTTTCACTTTAAATTTCCCACCAGCACGACCAAAAATATTGTTTAACTCTGCTTCGAAATTGGTTATAGCATTTCCGCCATTTACAGTTACGACTTGCACTGGTACTTCTGTATGTTTCTTAATATGATGAACAAAGAAACTTGCAGCTATTTTATATTTATTATCAGTAGGATCTAAATATGTGACAACACACTCTTCGGTACGATAAGGATTAACACCAGATACGGTTATTTTATAGGTATTTGTACTTGCTATTCTTTCATGTTTTATCGCTTTATTTTCTACTGTTTTTATAATGAGACTATCGATATTTATTTTGGCATCGCTAATTTCGATATCTGCATAAAACACATCATCTTCTCCTTGTACAGCTGCTTTATGAGCTGGATAATATGATTGATCGGCAGAAGTATTTATTTTAGGGTATTTTGAGGTTTCATAATCATTATTAACTTGATCCAGAGCAAAACGAGTATCACTATCTGTTCTAAAAGTAACCTTAACAATATCGTTTGTGATCGCATCGACATATGGATCATCTATGGTACCATCATGGGTGCCTGATCTAATACCATCTGCATTATTTGAAGTTAAAGGAGGGGATGGGTCCCCCTGGCCAGTCTGTGTAATATTACCTTTATCATCTACAGTCCATTCATCTCCACTGGCGTCGGTGATGGTATATGTATCTCCTTCATCATAATCAAACGTATCTTGAGCGCCGTCTGGTTTTGTAATGATTATCTGTCCATCGGTAATGCTAATATCATTGGTGTCGATATCATAATCCAATTGTGGAATTTCGATATTATCCCCACCTGTTACGACATCTGCAATATCTTCTACAACATCAATAACCTCATCGACATCAAGAATATTTCCCCATGAGGGATCATACACCGTAACTACTGTACCTTCTGCAAGCTGACTTTCATTATTTACAAATATATTTGTAAAGTTTACGGCTACTTTAATGTTTTTAAAGTAAGGGAAAGAGACATATCCTTTTCCAGAAAACCTACCATTACTTCCATTAGCTTCTATTACCTTAACCGGAAAATCTCCTGCTTTAAACATGTTACCAGGAAAAAGCTGTTCTAGCGGCTCCATATTCTCGATATTCATATCGGGAGAAATACCACAATTGATAAGACTGGTTTCATCGCTTTCTTCTAGTGTGGTAAACGTTTGTAAAATAGAATACTCACTTTCAGAGATAAGACATTTTTTATTTACCTGGTACTCATATGTTGTCCCTGGTCGCAAATCCCATAGTGTTATCCAATTACCACTGGTTCTAGAGAAAAACCATTCATTATTATTTCCTTTTTCGCGATAGCGAACTATAAACTCTGGAACGTCGGTAGTAAAATCATCCCATAATATATTTACTTGTTGTGCTCCTTTTACTTCGTGTCGTGCATTATTAGGAGTATCGCAGGGTGCTACATAATTGAACCAGTAAACTTCGCTAAAACCATTGTTTTTAAATAGTCCTATTTCTTCTGCACCATTTAATGCTTTGGCCTGTATCCTCCATGCGTATCGTTTGTTTGGTAAAAACAGAGGATCTGCAGGACTATATAAATAAGAAGTATTTGTTGTTGTAGTTTGAAAAAATGGAGGAGATGCTAAAAATGCAGCTTGCGGGTTTATAGTTTGATCCCAGATTTCTACAATGCTCAATTCATACTGTACATTATTTACATTGATATGCCTTGGGGTCCATTGAAACATTAAGTTTAATGGGTTCTGTTCGGTAATGTCATCCCGATTATAAGGAGTGACTAATAGTGGTGGTTCATTCTGAAAAATATATGTTGTAGCGCATGTTTTTTGAGATATACGTGCACCGGTAAGTGAGTCAAAAACCTCAAAGCAGAACTGGTAAGAACCTTCTGGTATAACTTGTCCATAAGCTGTTGGTGATATCCCAGTGATATTTTCAAAAGTAAAGTAAGGAGCAAGTTCAACATTGGTCAATGTTAGTGGGATACCTCCTTCTATAAATAAAGAAGGGGCTCCTATAACCACATCTTTACTCTGAAAAGCAATCCCATTACCTTCAAAATAAGCTTTTAATTTAATCTCACGATTTGCAACAGATAGGTCATTTAGAATGATCTGGAGCCGTAAAGGGCTATTCGTAGAAGATGCATCTGCATATGAAGAAAAATAAATAGGAGCGGGAGGTATTGTTTGAGGTAACAATGTCACCGGAAAAGTCTGTGATCGTATACCTTGCAATGCAAAGAGTGCAATAAGGAATAGAAAGTGTAACCGTTTCTTCATGGGTTAAGTTGGTTTTAAATCTTATCTATATATCTAAGTTCGAACTTATCAGGATTTACCTCTTCAAGCGACTTATGGTAGTAGAAATCAATGATTTGGACTTCCAAATATAAGTTAATTTTTTTAACATCTTTTTCTTTTTCGTATAACCTAAAAGCGTTTTCCGCTTCACGTTTTTTGAATGTAGCAATCAGATCATTTGGTTTTTTAACCGCTTCAAAACCAGTATACCTGTCGAATTTCTTTTTCATCCATCGGTGGCCTACTAATTTCTTTTGTCTGTTGTCAAGTTCTTTTTTAAGTTTTTCTATTTCTTTTACATTATTAGGAGATTTTTTTTTAAGTGCATCCAGTTCTATTTTGGTTTTTACAAAACTTCTTTCAAGTTTAAAATCAATAAACTGCATATCTTCTTTTAAACTTTTGATAACTTCGTAGAGTATAGTGTCGTAGGTTTTTAAGAAGTCTTCATAACTATAAAGGGCTGCTAAAAACTCTAAAGCTTTTTCTTTATACAATTCTGATTTTGTTTGCTTTTTTAATGCAGCGAATAAAAAATTAAGATCTCCCTGTTTTTCTTGAGGGATGTTTACAAATCTTGAGCTGTTTTTTACATTAGTAAGCTGCTCTGTAATTTCTGGAATAGTACCACTATAGACTACAGATCGATATCTAAACTGTAAGGTGCCTAACTTGGCTATATCTTCTTCATTTAAAAGTTCTCTATTGCGTTTTTTGAACTTTATTTTGAAAGTATCAAATGTATATGTGTACCCTAAAGTTGCAGTAAAATCTGTATTGCTTCCTGTAGTTGTGTTTCTAAATAGTGAAAGTAGATTTAGATTCAGATTATGACTTTCATAAAAAGAATAGTTACCTCCTAATCGAATATTATAAATATCGTTTTGTTTTTCGCCATTATTAAATGCAGCATTATAAGAACTTGAGAAATTAGCTCTTAGTTTTTTATCAAAAAAAGATTTTGTAGTGGTAAGGGTAGGACCCAAGGTTAGATTATCGGTTGCACCAACAGTATTGTAAGAAACATTAGCAGCCAATGAAAAATTAAGTGAGTTTTTGGGATATCCCACAGTGTATGCAGAAGCAATATTATAAAACTTTGATAAGCCATTTTCTATGGTTCTTCCGTCTTGCTTATTATCAGAACTCTGGTAGGTAAGGTTTACATTAACAGCTTGTTGTTGACTTTCTGTTTTTTTTAATGTGTAATTGATTCCCAGATTTGCATTTTGAGATATTTGGCGATAATTAAGTGTATCTATGTTATCAAATTGATTAACCTCGTTAATAAAATCAAATTGATCTTTGATATTAGTATAAGATTGAAAATTGGAATATCCGGCATTAATAGAAAGTTTTTCAGAACTTGTATATGTAACATTAACTGCACTTACGATGCGTTGTAGTTCTGAGCTTTTGGTATCATCTAGATTGTCCCGCTGAAGCCCAGCATTAATATTAAGGCTAATCTTATTATTAAATATGCTTTGAGAGGCATTTAAAGTTATATTTTCGAGATCATTATTAAAGTAATATGCACCAAAAGTTCTATAATCAGGATCAATACGTTCATACCCAACACCAACAGAACCATTACCAGCAGGATAGTCAAGTTGAGCTTTTAATGCGTTATAATAATTTGTGGTTAAGTTTTCGTTTAATAAAAAAGAAAGAATTCCTGTTGTTGTTCGCGATTCTGATGCTTGGGTGTCTTCGGTAACTCCCGATATTGCATACTCTAAATTTATTTTAGCTTTTTCAAATATTGTAAAATTAGTTTCTGCACTTACCACGGCGTTTTCCTTTGGGGTTAACTCTAATTCTACAGGGAATGAATTTTGGATTGAAGTTTCGTCATCTTTTGCAGTAAAAAATATAAGTCCGATTGAAGCTTTTTCAAAAGCATAAGAAGTTTTAAATCCGAACCCCATTCGTTTATAAGCGGGTATTGCTTCAGGAGCTTCGGGATTATATTCAGATTCTTTAAGAAATCTACCGTATAATGCACTTATCTTAAATGGGCCATTAGGAGTAAGGTCGACTCCTCCTCCAGTAAATTGATGGCCACTTAGAGTGTATGGAGAAAAGGTCATGGCGACATCTCCAATATGAGTAGCAACCCATTTATACGAAGGATGAATGCTTAAACGATTTATTTTGAAAGGTGTACTATAACCAAAGTCTTGATTGGTATATGAAAAAGATAATGGAATGTTATATACACCACTAATATTAAAATTAAGATTACCATTTATAAAATATGTAAAAGGATCTCGATTTGCAGTACCATCATAAAATACACCATTACCAGAAATACCACCATTAAAACGAAGTAAGGGAACTTTTCCTATTTGCTCGAGATTTTGACTTGAAGCAAGTAAAGTAGCACCTAGAAAAAGGATGAGTAGTTTTAGTTTCAATGTGTAATAGCTCTATGTTGGGAATTAATTTTATCATAAAATTAACATAACAAATATAAATCAATGACCTATTGAAAACAAGAAGTGTTATTTTATATTTATGAGAATGTGCTAAAGATTTATAAATCTTTAGCGGTTAAAATGCAGATTTTGAAAAGCTTGTGTTTGTTTTGGCTAAAAAGGGAAATGAGTGATTATATATGGTTATTCCGTAAAAAAAAGCGCAGTATTTTTAAATATTGAACCTTTAACTATAGCGAAAAAGTGATTAAACGGCTTTTACTGTAACCGGTACGATTGCAACTTTCTTTTTGCTATATTTTACCTTTATGTAATGTACTATACAGAATAAACAGGGTGCAATAATCAAAGTTAAAAATACAGCCATAATTAGCCTATATAAACTGTAATGCTAATGACTCTCAGAAAATTACATTACCGCCACTCTAGATATACTTTTGGATCTCTTGTACTGAATAAGGAGAAGAAACCTAAATTGGACCCTATAGCTAGTGGTATCAATCCAATACCCTTAATCTTAGTCTAGCAGCAGTTGACTTTGATCAATCTACATTTAAAATATTTCCAAAGATTCTCAAAAAGTAAAAACCCAGCCCTAGAATTATTTGTTGAATTAAATCACTTCATTACGTAGACTTTATAATGAATTCATAATGATTAATGTTAGAATACAAAACAAATAATATGGATAAAGCCTCAGTATTGATTATAATCTGTTTTAAATAAAACAAGATCAAGACTTTTTAGAACTTACTAAAATAGAATTACTGTCAAAAAGTGACATAATTACTGTTAAAAAGTGAAACTAATTATGGGAGAGGAATCCCTAATTTCGTCGCATAATACAAACTCACTTATATTAAAGATAGTCAGCAAGTGAGAAACAAAATTATATTTTCCACAGACGGCTTTTATACAATAGTATAGAGGCCGTTTTTTATTTGTTTTTTTAGTTATAGAGGCTGTTTCGTAGTAACAGAAGTTTTCCTACCGCTTTTTTTGGATTCATTTATCACCAATTAACTAAAAGATATAGGTGCTAAACAAAAAAAAGTCACGGCTTATACCGTGACTTTTTTTGTGCTTAATTTTATAAAATGTTATGCTGTTGCAGCGACTACTGGTATTACTGCGACTTTCTTTTTACTAAATCTTACTTTGATTCTATGTATGATAAAGAACAGGCATGGTACGATAATCAGAGTTAAGAATGTTGCTATAATCAATCCATATATTACTGCCCAGGCCAATGGTCCCCAGAAAATAACATTATCCCCTCCTAAATAAATTTTTGGGTCAAAACTAGAAAATAAAGAGAAGAAATCTATATTGAAACCTATTGCCAAAGGAATTAATCCTAATACAGTAGTGATCGCAGTTAATAATACTGGCCGTAAACGAGCTTTACCTCCTTTAATAATGATTTTCATTACTTCCTCATTAGGCAAAAGATCTTTTTCGGCAACGCCAAACTCTACTTTTTTACGATCAATTAATAGTTGAGTATAATCTAATAGAACAACACCATTATTTACTACAATTCCAGCCAATGAAATAATTCCCATCATCGTCATCATAATTACAAAAGAAGCTCCTGTAACTAATATACCTCCAAAAACTCCAATAAAACTCAAGAAAATTGCAATCATGATAATGGTAGGTTTTGAAATAGAACTAAACTGAAAAATTAAAATCAACATGATAAGCCCTAATCCAGAGAAAAAAGCACCCATTAAGAAAGCCATTTGCTTACCTTGCTCTTCTATCTGACCTGTATAATCAATCTTAACACCTCTAGGCAATTCAATAAAACTAGCCATTTCGGTCTGAATCTGAGATACAATTGCTCCTGCATCGGTAAAACCAGGTTGAAGTCCAGAATATACGGTAACCACCCTCTTTGTATCTTTATGCTTGATAGCACTAAAAGATGAGGTGTTTCTTTGTGAAGCTACTGCAGAAACAGGTATTTCCTTTAATTGTCCCGAAGCTTGATCTCTAAATGTAATATTTTGATTAAATAGTGCACTTGTATTATATCTATTAGCGTCGTTAAATCGAACATAGATGTCATAATCCTCTCCTTCTTTCTTATATATACCAGCTTTCTCTCCAAAGATTGAACGACGCAGTTGGTTACCAACCTGGCCGGCAGCTATACCTAATTCACCAGCTTTTTCACGATCTACAACAACTTGCATTGCTGGTTTTCCTTTATTAACATCAATTTTTAATTCCTCTATACCAGGAATATTTTTTTCATTAATAAAATTACGCATCTGTTCTGCGATATTGATCAATTCATCATAATCTGGTCCTTCGATTTCAATATTAATAGGATAACCCGCAGGAGGACCAACAGGATCTTTTTCTACCGAAATGGCAACACCTGGATAAATCCCTTTTAGTGCCTCCTGAACCTTACTTCGAAGAACTTCAGAATCTTTTCCTTTTCGGTACTTAAACTCTCTCATGGTTGCCGTAATCTTTGCTTTGTGAGGCATTTCGGCATTGCTGCCTCCATCAGTTTGAGGATTTCCGGCTCCTTCTCCCACTTGTGATACTGCAGATTCTACGAGGAAATTATGCTCTTTTCCCTCTATATATTCTGTGTCGTTTACAACAGCGTAAACACGTTGTTCAATTTCTTTGGTAATAGCATTGGTTTTATCGATATCCGTTCCCTGTGGATATTCAATATATACAACAATTTGATTGGGTTTATTGTCGGGGAAGAATTCTACTTTGGTACGTTGACTTCCGATAGAAGCTCCAAACATAGCAAAAACTATGAATAATAATATAAATGTACCAAATACAAACCCATAAGATCTCCAACCTCTTAATGCAGAACTCAGAAAACGCTGATATTGATTTTCTAACCAGGCCAGAATTCTTTTTTGAAAGAAATTTGCTCCTTTTTTAAGAACGTATTTATATACCCAAAACATTGCAGCAGTAAAAATCATAAGGCTTCCCAATCCTCTTACAGCTCCTCCAAAAATCAATATAAAAATCCCAATACCACCTAATATGATGCTTAATCGAATTAGTTGTTTTACTGTTAATGTCTTTTCGCCAATTTCCATAAACTGTGATACCAGCATAGAATTGATAAATATGGCAACGAATAGTGATGATCCCAATACTACAGATAATGTGATTGGGAAATATATCATAAACTGCCCCATCACTCCGGGCCACATTCCAAGTGGAATAAAAGCTGCAATAGTTGTAGCTGTAGAAATGATGATTGGATACGCAATTTCTCCAATACCTTTTTTAGCTGCCTGAATTCTAGACATACCTTCTTCTTCCATTAAACGATATACGTTTTCTACTACCACAATACCATTATCAACAAGCATCCCTAATCCCATAATTAATGCAAAAAGAATCATAGTGTTCATTGTATACCCTAAGGCAGAAAGAATCATAAAAGACATAAACATAGACATTGGGATTGCAAAACCAACAAATAATGCATTTCTGAACCCTAAAAAAAACATCAAAACTCCGACTACCAGGATAATACCAAAGATGATATTATTAACCAAATCACTTACTTGGTTATTTGTTTTTTCAGATTGGTCATTTGCAACTGTAATTTCTAGATCTTTCGGAAATATATTTTCTGCGGCATCATCAAGAATTCTATTTATTTTTTCTACCGCTTCAATCATATTCTTTCCCGAACGTTTCATAACATCCAACATGACTACATTATGACCAAATTCTCGTGCATATGTTGTTTTGTCTTCTTCTTTAAAACTTACTTTAGCAATATCTCTTAAATAGACCGCCCCGCCTTGAGATTTTACTACAAAATCATCTAATTGTGATGGGTGATCAATTTCTCCAAGGATTCGTATGGTACGTCGTTGTCCACTAGCAATCATATTTCCTGCAGACATCGTCATATTGCCATTGCGAATGGTATTAATGACATCATCAAAACTTACTTTGGCAGCCATCATTTTGTAAATATCTACGGCTACTTCTACTTCTTTTTCCTGAGCACCACGAATTTCAGCTTTTTTGATTTCAGAAAGATCTTCTATTTCGTCTTCAAGATATTCGGCAAATTCTTTTAGTTTTTCTACAGTATAATCTCCCGAAATATTGATATTCATGATAGGAGTTTCTTCAGAAATACTTAAATCAAAAACATTGGGTTCTACCTTGGCTCCATTAAAAGTTGGCCAATCTTCATTTGCCTTCTCAGAATCAACCTCATCTTTTACTTTTTGCTTAGCCGCAGGTACAGTAAGCTCCTCATCAAATTCTACAGTTATAATACCATAGTCTTCTTGCGAGGTTGAAAGAATCTCTACTACATTACTTACATTTTTTAATTTATCCTCTAGAGGATCGATAATTAGGCGTTCGATATCCTCGGCAGTATTTCCTGGATAAGGTACACTAATGTATATTTTGGTTTCATTAATTTCAGGGAAGTTTTCTCGTGGCATAGAAAAATATGCAGAAAGTCCCAAAATCAAGAATATACCAATCATTACATAGATAGTAGTCGGATTGTTTATCGCCCAGGATGACAATCTAAATTCCTTATCTACCTTTTTCTTATTAACTTCTTCCATAGGAGTGTTAGTTTAAAATTTTAACTTTCTGACCATCTTTTACACTTCTTGCACCTTCACTAATTATAGCATCACCACTATTAAGGCCTTCGGTGATCTCTATAAGGTCTCCTTGCGTTTTTCCTGTTTTAATAATTACTCTTTTGGCTTCAGCAATATTTTCAGAATTTTTATCTAGGGTGACATAAGTATATTGATCTCCTTCTGCGTTTTCAGAAATGATACTTTGTGGGATTAGTATTGCTTTTTCATTAGTGTAATCATTAATTTTTACTTTGGCTGTAAGATTTGGTTTTATAGTTCCTCCATTTGAAGGGATACCAACTTCAACCATAAAAGAACGATTGTTTGGATTGATATAATTTCCTACCTGGCGAACCTTTGTATTAATTGTTTTTCCAAGAATAGGGAAGTATACTTCTACATCTTTTCCTTTAGTAATGTTGGGGATATAGCGTTCAGGAACTTCAGTTTCGATATACATATCATTTAAATTAACAATTCGTATCAATGCAGACTGACCGGGAGATACAACACTTCCCTGTTCTGTAATTACATCATCAATAACCCCAGAAAATGGTGCATTTACAGTCGTTTTTGCTAATTGGCGTTTGATCTGATTTACCACGTTTTGTTGGGCTTCAAAATTTGTTTTGGCTTGTAGATATTGAATTTCTGAACCAATTTTTTGATCCCATAGTCTTTTTTGACGATCAAATGTTGTTTTTGCTAATTGTGCCTGTACCTCTACCTGGGATAATTGCTGACTTAATCCACCATCATCAATTCTTGCTAATAACTGTCCTTTAGATACTTTTTGTCCTTCTTTAACATAAATCTTGGTTAAGATACCACTCATCTCGGGATACAGGACTATGTTCTTTTTGGTTTCAACGTTTCCTTGTAACTCCAGAAAATGATTAAATAAAGTGTCTTTGGCCATAATTGTAGTTACCAAAGGAAGTTTTTTTACAGAATCTAAAGAAGCAATTGCTTCATCTAATTGTTTTAATTGATCGGCAATAGCTTGTTGCTCGGCTACTATCTCAGTTCTTTTTGCACGTAGTGCCTGCAGATTACCGTCTTCTATAATTTTATTGATAGACTTTGTATTATTTTGTCCACATGAAATGATAAGAAGTGATATAGATAATATAGAAAGTATCTTTTTCATTTGTTTTGGTTTTATTGTTTTTCAATGGCCAAATAGAATTTACCAATACTAAAATTTAGTTAGTGTCAATAAAATAGCGATGGCTCATTTCATATTATGGTTAATTGTTGTTTGGTATGTTTAAAATAGTTTCTAATTCAGCTTTTTTATTGATAATATCAAGCATGGCATTTAATACTTCATTTTGAGAAGAATACAATTGTAATTGCGCTTGCCTTAATTCAAAACTAGAGGCAAGGCCTTCTGTATATTTAATCTGATTTTTTTTCTCTATTCGTTCTGATAGTGTGAGGTTTTGTTTCGATGTATTATAACTTTCAATCGAAAATTTATAATCACTTATCGCAGTATCATACTTAAGCTGTATTTCTCGCTGAATTCTCAAGAAATCAGTTCTTGATTGTTCGTTTGCTATTCTGGCTTGCTGTGTTCTAGCACTTCTTTTTAAAGAACTAAAAATGGGAATCTTTAGACTCGCTCCCAAAATAGAAGATTGAAACCACCTGGTTTGGCTATCCAGAAACACAAAATCGTTGTCGAATGCGGCAGTACCATAATTAACAAAAGCAGATAAAGAGGGGAGTGCCCTACTTTTTTCTAGTTTTAGCTCTAATCGTGTTTGCTCGGTAAGAAGGTATGCTAATCTGTAATCTATATTATTTTCTATGTTAAATGGTTTGGCGATAACAGATTGATCCATGTTTTTTAAAGCAAGACCATCTAAATTATCAGAAAGCACAATATTCGAATCAACAGGCACGCCAAGAGTTAGATTAAACATTTGCATAGCGATTTTTTCTAACCGTTCTGCGTTACTTAACTGATTCTTGATTTGCAATAAAGTGATTTGTAGTTGTTCTACATCTTCTTCTTCTGCCAGGCCATTCTCAAAAATCTTCTTTGTTTCTAGATGATTTTTCTCTAGAGTAGCGACATTATTTTTAAGAATTTTCACGCTTTCCTGAGCAACAAGTACACTTCCGTATGCATTAATAACACCTTTACGGACTTCGAGCTGTGTTTTTTCTTCAACATCATTATTATATTGTAAAAAACTCTTTGCAGCTTGTAGACCAACCAGATAGGAACCGTCAAAAATAAGCTGACTTAGTGTAGCTGTTGCCGATGCTTGTTGTTTTGTTCCAAAGACCACGGGTACAAAAGTTCCCGGTTCTCCACCGGTAATTTCTCCCGGTAATAACGAAACAGGTTGCTTTAATTGATTTTGATAATCGACCGATGCACTAATTTGTGGAAGACCATCTGCTGTAGTTTCCCATTTTCTTTTAAGTGCTTTTGCTACATCTCGTCTTGCATTAATAGATTGATAACTGTTTTTTAATGCGAATTCTATAGCCTCATCTAATGTAAATGAATATGAAGAATTTGCTGGTGGTTGTTGAGCTAATATTGTGGTTGTAAATAACCAACCCAGACAGATTAACCAAAGGTTATTTCTCATAGATATTACTCTTTTATTAGTAGATTGTTTAAAATTTCTAATCCTTTTTTTGTGGCAATGCCCCTAACATGATATTCCAGATAGTCTGCCATAAGTTGAGTTATAGGAAACTTTTGCATAGGAAACATTTCTTGATCCTTTATTCCAATTGCTCCAATGAAATATATTCTTGAAATAAATTGGATATCTATATTTTTTCTAAAAACATTTTCGTTAATTCCTCGTTCAAGATTTTCAATAACGCACTCTTGCATCATATCAAATTGTCGGGCTTTAAGAGCTTTGTATATCTTAGGGTAATATTTTTGAAGCTGGTATTGTGGAGCAGTCTTTTCGTTTTTAAGATGTCGTAAAACAAAGGCTTTAATCTCATATAGTTCTTCTATTGGCCCATTTTTTTGATCTACAATAGCATCTATTCCATTAGAAATAGTGCAAAAAAGATGATCTGTAGTTGCTTTTACCAGCGCTGTTTTATTTTGAAAATGTGTATAAATTGTCTTTTTAGAAATTCCCATTTCGGTAGCAAGATCGTCCATAGTGACACTCTTAAAACCCAGGTTTAAAAACATATCATTAGCTCTTTCTATTATTTTGTCTTTCATTAAAGGGATTCTTTTTTTGCCAAATGTACATACGGAAACTTTAAAAACATTAAAAGTTTCCTGGGTTTTGCAAATTTTTAACATTACACCAGATTTTAACCAATTAAAATGTTTTGGATACCAGATTATAATTAGCGTTAGTTTTTTAAAAAGTTTCAATTACTTTAGCATAAAAAAAATACTGTGCACACAATTTCTGATTATCAGAGATATTTTTTAGAATATCTATCTAAAAAAACGATAACTAAAGAGCCCAGGAATCTTTACGAGCCAATATCTTATATTCTTAATCTTGGTGGGAAACGATTACGGCCAATTTTGGTATTAATGACTTCCGAAATTTTTGGAGGAACCTATACAAAGGCTTTAGATGCTGCATTGGCTATAGAGGTTTTTCATAACTTTTCATTAATACATGATGATATTATGGATGATGCCCCTCTTAGGAGAGGAAAAGAAACTGTTCATGAAAAATGGAATATAAATACGGGAATTCTTTCTGGAGATGCAATGTTGATTAACGCTTATCAATTATTTGAAAATTATGAAGGAAATACTTTTAGAGAGTTGGCTAAACTATTTACGAAGACGGCAATAGAAGTGTGTGAAGGACAACAATATGATATTGATTTTGAAACCAGAGATGATGTAACTATTCCCGAATATATTCAAATGATAGAATATAAGACGGCAGTTCTGGTTGGCGCGGCGATGAGAATGGGAGCTACTGTTGCTAATGCTTCAGAAAATTGTAGGTCTTCGATTTATGATTTTGGAAAACTATTGGGATTAGCATTTCAACTTCAAGATGATTATTTAGATGCATTTGGTGAACCTAAGACTTTTGGTAAACAAGTAGGAGGGGATATTATAGAAAATAAGAAGACGATTTTGTATTTAAAAGCTTTAGAGTTTGCTAATGAGGATGAGCAAAAACAATTAAAGGAATTATTTTCTCTTACTCCTAGTGATCCATCTCAAAAAATAGATACAGTAAAACATCTTTTCGAGATTACCGGCGCAAAAGATAAAACACGTTCAGAGATTGAAAAGTATACCAATAAAGCGTTTTCGGTTTTAGAAACCCTCTCTATTACAGAGGGTAAAAAAGCCATATTGAAATCATTTGGAGAACAATTAATGAACCGAAGTGTCTAACAAATATAATCTTATTACCGCAAAGCAGTTCATAGATGAGGTTTCTAATTCTGATTTGTATCCCCAATTTCTGACGCAATTACAAAAAGATCTGAATCGGGCAGGGGTTAACTATAATATTAAAAGTAAAACGCCTCAGGATCTGTTTTCTGAAATGACGAACTTACTTATTGAAAAATTGCAGAATGCTTTTAATGAGTATCTTAATTTATTGTACGCTGTAGATGTCTCTGAAAATAAGATAAGAAGCCTGGATTCTGAAAATAGTGTTGATATAGCAGAATATGCTGCATATTTGATTCTAAAGCGAGAGTGGCAAAAGGTTTGGTACAGAAACAAAGGATGAGATTGTATCGATTAAAAATTTAACTTGAATTATGCATTAAACTTCGTTATGAAGGTTAAAAGTGCAATAAAGCCTGGTATTTTA
Organism: Bacteroidia bacterium; assembly: GCA_030427585.1. Taxonomy (GTDB): domain Bacteria; phylum Bacteroidota; class Bacteroidia; order Flavobacteriales; family Flavobacteriaceae; genus Aquimarina. The sequence goes on along the minus strand of JAUIBW010000023.1, from coordinate 47,766 downwards.
CAAGTTTTAGCATAGCACCGCTATGGTTACACTTGAAAATAGTGCGAAGCTCAAGATTTGAAGCAATTTCAAGCTGTAATAGATTTTTTAATGCATAATCCGGGTTTAACTTAGATATAAAATAGAATAACTAGAAATTTTAAACGTATGAAGTTCTATAGTAGTATTTTCTTATTTTTCACATTAACCATTAATTATGGTCAGGGTATTCCTCAGGATAAAATAAATATTTCCTACGAAGAGTTTTTGAGAGAAGTTGGTAAAAAAGAAAGAGACACTTTGATTACACAAATATCTAAAAGATATCATTGTTCAGAGTACTTCTCGGGGAACATTCATTATTATTATAAAAATGATCAATTAAAATTGATAAAGCATATCTATAAGCAAAATTGGGATAACAGTTTAGAGTATTACTATATCGAAAATGACACACTACAGTTATTTACAACATTTACCGAGATTATTCGATCTAATACTCGTTATACTAAGAGCGAAAGAGAAACGTCTTTTTCAATAGAAAAAGTATTAGATGTTACCGAGAATCGAACATTTTTGAGCCAAAATCGTATTGTAATGTGCCATGAAAGGAAAGATATGAAAAAACAATCAGAGTGGGATCAGGATTTTTTTAATACAATTAGTTTTAAAAAAGTAGATTGTACCACAGATGTTGAAGATCTACGTTATAAATATAGGACACTTCGCAAAGCCGAAAAAAAACTCGTAAAATATGGAGGAAAGCCATATAATTGTATTTTTTATTTGTGGTGAGACAATTTTTTAGTAAAATACATTAACAAAAGAAGTATAAGTGCTTCCATAGATACTTTTGTTACTATCATAAAGAAGATAATAATGAATACCAAACCACTACCAGTGAATAACAACAGATGCCAATAATTTTCTTTCAGGTCCTGCGCGTTTTCGGTTTCAAGAGTTCTCGAAACTCCCATTTCCTGAAACTCAAATGAGAGTCGGATTTCTCGTATTAAGCTATAAAAAGCAAGTACATTTCCTCTATAATCGGTTGTTGTAAAATTTTTAGATTCGATACATCCAAAACTAACTCCCATTCCGGCAGTAAATTGTTCATTAAAATTATATAGTACTTATGGTTCGATTGTTACACTAAAACTAACACTGGATCAAAAGTCATCGTTTTGAGAATAACTTTTTTGTAAGGAAAATAAAATTGAAAGAACTAAGAGATGGATTTTAATATTTTGATGAACATTTACTTTCATTGTTAATTTTATGAAAAATTATAATATAAATATAAATAATTCGATACCTAATATACCGTAATTATTGTATTTTTGTGGCGTTTTATTATTTAAAAGACAGTTGAATACTTACATATGGATAAATATTCATTTTTAAATGCGGCTAATACCGCATTTTTTGCAGATTTATATGATCAATATATACAGAATCCTGATAGTGTAGAACCTAGTTGGAGAGCATTTTTTCAAGGATTTGATTTTGGAATAGAAAATGCTAATGGTTCAGAAGAAACTATGTATGTTGATCAAGCACCAGGAGAAACTGTTGCCATTCCTCAAAATGTTCAAAAAGAATTTCAGGTAGTTCGATTAATAGACGGATATAGAACTCGAGGGCATTTGTTTACCAAAACAAATCCTGTAAGAGAGCGAAGAAAATATATCCCAACATTGGCTTTAGAAAATTTTGGATTAAGCCAAGCCGATCTTAATACAGTTTTTAATGCAGGAGAAATTATTGGGATAGGTCCCAATACATTAAGTAATATTGTTGTTCACCTAGAACAAATATATTGTGATTCTATTGGTATCGAATATATGTATATTCGTAATCCAGAAGAACGAGAGTGGATACAGGCTCGGGTTAATTTTAATACCAATAGAACTAAATTTTCTGTAGATCAAAAGAAACATATCCTTAGAAAATTAAATCAGGCAGTTTCATTCGAAAGCTTTTTACATACTAAATATGTTGGACAAAAACGATTCTCTCTCGAAGGAGGAGAATCTCTTATTCCTGCTTTAGATGCATTGGTAGAAAAGGCAGCTAATCTAGGAGTAAAAGAATTTGTAATGGGTATGGCTCACCGTGGTCGTTTAAGTACGCTTACAAATATTTTTGGAAAAAGCCCAAAAGATATCTTTAGCGAATTTGATGGAAAAGACTACGAGGAAGCGATATTTGATGGAGATGTAAAATATCATTTGGGTTGGACTTCTAAACGAGAATCAGATTCTGGTAAAGCAATTAATATGAATATTGCTCCTAATCCTTCACATTTAGAAACAGTAGGTGCCGTTGTAGAAGGAATAACAAGAGCAAAACAAGATACACATTATAAAGAAAATATTTCTCAGGTATTACCAATAGTGGTTCATGGAGATGCTGCTATAGCTGGTCAAGGACTCGTTTATGAGATTGTTCAAATGGCTCAGTTAGACGGATATAAAACCGGAGGAACCATACATATAATAGTAAATAATCAAATCGGGTTTACAACTAACTATCTAGATGCCCGTTCATCAACATATTGTACAGATGTTGGTAAAGTTACTCTGTCACCTGTTTTGCATGTCAATGCAGATGACGCAGAAGCAGTAGTTCATGCAACTAATTTCGCATTAGATTTCAGAATGAATTTTGGCCGTGATGTATTTATAGATTTACTAGGATATCGTAAATATGGTCATAATGAAGGGGATGAGCCGCGTTTTACTCAGCCTAAGCTATATAAAGCTATTGCCAAGCACAAAAATCCGAGAGATATTTATGCAGAAAAATTGATTTCTGAAGGTATTATAGATAAAGATTATGTCGCTAAACTTGAAAAAGAGTATAAAGCATCCCTCGAAGAAGAACTAGAAGATTCTCGTAAGCAGGAAAAAACTGTAATAACTCCATTTATGCAAGATGAGTGGGCTGGTTTTGAAAGAATACAAGAAGATAAAATGATGGAAGTAGTTGATACTACTTACCCAAAAGATAAACTTACCGAAATAGCAGAAGTTATTACTAAGCTTCCTTCAGATAAAAAATTTCTTCGTAAAATAGAGAAAATAGTAAATGATCGATATAAAAGATTCTTTGAAACAGATGAATTAGATTGGGCAATGGGAGAATTGTTGGCTTATGGTTCTTTGTTAAAAGAAGGATATGATGTGAGAATGAGTGGGCAAGATGTAGAAAGAGGAACATTCTCTCACAGGCATGCTGTTATCAAAGTAGAGGATAGTGAAGAAGAGGTAGTGTTATTAAATAATCTAAAAGGTAACCAGTCAGATTTTTATATCTATAATTCATTGTTGTCTGAATACGGAGTTGTAGGATTCGATTATGGGTATGCAATGGCAAGCCCAAAAACATTAACGATCTGGGAAGCACAGTTTGGAGATTTCAGTAATGGTGCACAGATTATGCTGGATCAATATATATCTTCTGCAGAGGACAAGTGGAAATTACAAAACGGTTTGGTGATGTTATTACCACATGGTTATGAAGGACAAGGAGCAGAACACTCTTCGGCTCGTATGGAACGATATCTACAACTTTGTGCAAAAGATAATATGTTTGTTGCCGATGTAACAACACCTGCTAATTTATTTCATTTGTTACGTAGACAAATGAAAGCAAAATACCGTAAACCATTAATTGTATTTACACCGAAGAGTTTATTACGTCATCCTAAAGTACATTCTTCTGTAGATGAGCTTGTTAATGGTAAGTTTCAAACAATATTAGATGACCCAGATGTAAAAGCTGTAGCGGTAAAAACACTGGTTTTTTGTACAGGTAAATTCTATTATGACTTATTAGAAGAAAAAGAAAAACTAGGAAGAAAAGATGTTGCTTTAGTACGAATAGAGCAATTATTCCCTTTACCAGTAACAGAGATGGACGCTATAATCAAAAAATACAAAGCAGATGAAGTGGTTTGGGCACAAGAAGAACCACGTAATATGGGTGCGTTAAGTCATATGTTAATGAATTATGATGAAGCAAAAACATTTAGATTTGCAAGCAGAAGATCATATGGAGCTCCTGCAGCAGGTAGTGCAATCAGGTCTAAGAGAAGACATCAACAAGTAATTGATTATGTCTTTGATAAAACAAAGAATAATCAAAGAAGATAAAATTTAGTAAATAAGTAAAGTAAGTATAGTTAAAAATTTCCGAAGGAAATTATACAAAGGATAAATTCAGAATTATGGCTTTAGAAATGAAAGTCCCATCACCGGGAGAATCTATTACAGAAGTAGAAATAGCTCAATGGCTTGTTGAGACTGGTGATTATGTCGAAAAAGATCAGGCAATTGCCGAAGTAGACAGTGATAAAGCAACCTTAGAATTACCCGCTGAAGCAAGTGGAGTTATAACGCTCAAGGCAGAAGAAGGTGATGCAGTGGCAGTTGGTCAAGTCGTGTGCCTTATTGATACAGAGGCGGCTAGACCCGAAGGTAGTACAGCAGAACCAGCTCCTGCCGAAGAAACTCCAAAAGTAGAGGAGAAAAAGCAAACAGCTCCTGCAACTCCTGCTAAAACAGAAACGTATGCAACAGGAACTGCTTCTCCGGCTGCTAAAAAAGTACTTGCTGAAAAAGGTATAGATGCTAGCCAGGTAAAGGGAACAGGTAGAGATGGGCGTATTACTAAAGCTGATGCATTAGATGCAAAACCAGCTATGGGAACCCCAGGATTAGGAAGCAGAGGAGAGTCACGTAAGAAATTATCGATGCTTCGTCGTAAGGTGGCAGAACGTTTAGTTTCGGTTAAAAATGAAACAGCAATGCTAACCACGTTTAATGAAGTGGATATGCAACCTATTTTTAACCTTCGTAGTCAGTACAAAGAAACATTTAAAAATAAACATGGAGTAAGCTTAGGATTTATGTCTTTCTTTACTCTAGCTTGTGTGCGAGCATTGCAGTTATTCCCGGCGGTAAATTCGATGATTGATGGTAAAGAAATGATTTCTTATGATTTTCAGGATATCAGTATTGCAGTTTCTGGCCCTAAAGGATTAATGGTGCCTGTGATTCGTAATGCAGAAAATTTAAGTTTCAGAGGAGTAGAATCTGAGGTAAAACGATTAGCAATTCGAGCACGTGATGGTCAGATTACTGTTGATGAAATGACAGGAGGAACTTTTACAATAACTAATGGGGGTGTTTTTGGTAGTATGTTATCTACACCGATTATTAACCCACCACAGAGTGCTATTTTAGGGATGCATAATATTGTAGAGCGTCCAATTGTAAGAGATGGACAAATTGTAGTAGCACCTATTATGTATGTGGCATTATCTTATGATCATAGAATTATCGATGGTAAAGAATCTGTAGGATTCCTTGTAGCGGTAAAAGAAGCATTAGAGAACCCAGAAGAATTACTTATGGAGAATAATGTAACTAGAGCTTTAGAGTTATAAGTAAAGTTTTTTAGTATAAAACAAAAGCGCTTTAGTTGTATAACTGAAGCGCTTTTGTTTTGAAAAATTTAAAATAAAAATCTATGACTTAGTTTATAGAATATATAATGTGTTTTCTTATAGTATTGCTTTTATTTCTATATAGTTTGATGCTTTGTAAAAGTTTTGGAAAGAATAAGTATTGCATGATCAATTTCTTGTTTGGTAGTGTTTTTGCCTACCGAAAACCTGAATGTTCCTTTCGCATATTCGTAATCAGATAAAGTTGATTTGAGTATGTTAGATACGTTGGTTGCACCAGAATTACAGGCTGAACCCGCAGATACAGCTATTTCATTTCTTATATTGAATATAACCGCATTTGCATCAATATTTCTAAAACTAATATTAAGAGTATTAGGTAAAGTTTTTTGTAAATCTCCATTTATAATAGCATCTAGATTTAGGCTGTTTAATTGTTCTAGCAAATAATCTCTCATAATTTGCATTTGCGTTGTGTTTATCTCAAATTCTTGATGAGCTATTTCAGAAGCTTTTCCTAAACCTGCTATATGCATTGTATTTTCGGTTCCTGGTCGTTTGTTAAATTCGTGACTTGCGCCATGTATTAATTTATGCAAAGAGGTTCCGTTTTTAATATATAATGCGCCAATGCCTTTTGGAGCATAAAATTTATGTCCTGCAATAGTTAATAAATCAACGTTTAGGTCGATAATGTTAGTTGTTACCTTACCTATAGATTGTGCAGCATCTGTATGAAAAATAACATTGTGTTTCTTTGCGATTTTACCTATTTCCTGTATCGGTTGTATACTACCAATTTCATTATTAGCATGCATAATAGAGATTAAAATAGTTTCTGGCGATATTGTATTTTCAATTTTATTAATATCAACAATTCCGTTTTTATCAACATCTACATAAGTAATTTTGAATCCTTGGTTTTCTAAGTGCTTACAAACTTCTAGTACAGCAGGATGTTCTATTGATGATGTGATAATATGATTTCCTTTTGTTTTATGAGCTAATGCTGCACCAATAATTGCGTAGTTATTTGATTCTGTTCCACCACTGGTGAATATAATTTCTTCGGCAGTGGCTCCTATAAGATTTGCTACTTGTTTACGAGCTTTTTTGATAGCTTCTTTGGCTTTTATCCCCTGAGCGTTAATACTAGATGGGTTTCCGTAATGATTAGTTAAAAAAGGAAGCATTACATCTGCCACTCTAGGGTCGATTGGTGTAGAAGCGTTATGATCTAAATATATAAATGGTGTGTTCATATTAAGTCATCCTTATTTTAATTATGATTGATGATATTATAGTTAATACTCCTATGGTAATTATTGTACTATCTACTACAAAAAATTGAGCCATACTTATGGTTAATAATGCACCAAAAGTATACCCCAAATCTCTCCATAACCTAAAGACTCCAATACTTTGGGCTCTTTGTTTTGGATGGGTGAAACTTGCAATGGCAGATAAAAAAGTTGGATATACAATAGCCGTTCCTGTACCTAAGATTGATGAGAGTATGAGGAATTGGATTAAAGATGTTGCCCAAAACATTAAAATTAATGCCAAGCCTTGTAATGCCATTCCTATAAATAGCATCATCTTTTTGTTGTAGTGATCAGATAGTTTTCCGGTTGCTAATTGTCCAATTCCCCATATAGCAGGATATACAGCAACAATGATTGCTATATTTTTTAAGTCAAAACCCCTATTGGCCAGGATAATTGGGAGTACCCCCCAGATCATTCCATCGTTTAGGTTGTTAATAAATCCTGCTTGAGAGATAGATCCCAAATTATTGTCTTTCCATGTAGTATCCCAAAAAATGTTTTTAAGGGGCTTTATGTCATTTATTTTTGTTTCTGTTGCAACGTGTTTTGCAGTATCTTTTATGAAAAAAATACTAATCAATAAGCCCAATACAACAAAACCAATACCTTGGTAAAATGGATATGGGCGTAAACCATATTCAGAAGCAATCCATCCTGTGGTAAATGCAACAAGAGCAATAGAAAAATATCCAAAAGATTCATTAAGCCCCATGGCTAACCCACGGTGTTTTTCTCCTACTAAGTCAATTTTCATTACTACGGTACTTGACCAGGTTAATCCTTGATTAATTCCTAATAGTACGTTGGCAAAAATAATCCAGTTCCAATGTTGAGCATAGATTAGGATAAATGGAATAGGAACAGCTATTACCCATCCAATAATCAATAGATTCTTACGCCCTATACTATTTGCGAATACTCCCGTAAAATAATTGGTAAAGGCTTTTACAACTCCAAAAACAATTATAAATGATAATACTATAGAAGTGGCAATAATCGAAAATTCTTCTTCTGCTAGTTTTGGAAGTATAGTACGTTCTAATCCTACCATTCCTCCAACAAAGGCATTTACAATTAACAAAAGTGTAAATTGCCTCCAGTTTTCTTTCAACCCTAGTCGTATGTTTTTTTCTTCCATTTGTTTATAATTAACTTTTTTAAAAAGAAGATTAAGAAATGGCACAACGATTTGCACCTGCTTCTAGTTCAATTAAATCTGCTCCTTTTGCACTCCCTTTTATGTTTAACTTTACGATTTCTTCATAATTTGGAGGAGTTTCAGGAATTTTTTGCAGTAGGTTACTTATAAAATCTTCTTCATTAAGTTGTAATACATTCACATTCTTATTTATATCTTCGAGACTACTGCATATCATATTATTATCAAATAAAACAGGTTGACTAATATGACCAGGGTAAACGATAAGAGAGTTTTGGAGTGTAGTTAATTTTTGTAAAGATTGATATAATAAACTTGCCTTCTTCTTTGCGATTTCTTTTGTGGCTTTTAAATCGGGTCTTCCGACACCTGTTGTAAATAATGTGTCTCCAGAGAATAAGGATTCATTATTTACTAAGTAAGAATAACTTTCATGTGTATGTCCAGGTGTATGAATTGCTTCGAGCTTGGCATTGCCAAAATTAAGAATAGTGCCATCTATAATTGGTTCGAACTTATACGTTACTATATTTTGATCAGGAAGTAATAAAATAGCATTGGATTTTTCTGCTAACTGTTTTCCTCTCGAGAAATGATCTGCATGGATATGAGTATCTATAACATATTTTATTTTCCAATTATTTTGTTGAGCGATATTGGTATAAACGTTAGCATCTATAGAGGCATCAATGATAATTGCTTCACCATTATTTTCTAGAATATAAGATAAACAGCCTTTTCCTGTTCTTCGAATTTGAATAATTGTGGTTTCTTGACTGTCCTTGGTTTGTGCTGTATTCCATGCGGTTGTCCATTGGCGCATTCCACCTTCTAAAGAGTACGCTTTTATACCTCTCTCTTGAAGTTGTTCTGCGGCTATTAAACTAGTTTTTCCTGCACTACAAACCGTTACAACAAGTATGTCTTTTGAAAAATTAATACCAGAAAATAGATTTTTTTCTCCTGCTTTTAGTTGAGTATAGACATCTACAAAATCACTTTCAGGAATTTTCCATTCTTTGCGTTCTTCTTTAGGTCTCACATCTAAAATTTGAATCGGAACCTTATTTTCTAGTAAAGTTCTGAGATCTGCTACTTTGATCGTGTTTGTATTTTTCAAATTCATAATACTCTTTTATTTTAATTAACGGGTAATCCTTTTTGTTTCCATTCTAAAACTTCTTCCTGAAGGCGAATTGCATCATAACCCTTTTCTTGAAGATATTGAACTGCTTCATCTGCAAAAACACATAAGGGGCCTCTGCAATACACTATGATTTGTTGATTTTTTGGCAGTTGAGCTATATTGTCTTTGAGGGATTCTATAGGTATAGATTTTGCATTTGCAATTGCTTCTTTTTTAAATTCTTTTTCTGGTCGAACATCTAAGAAATATAAATCATCAAGATTGTTATTGGCCATTATTTCATCGATGTTAATAGAAGATACGGTTGCAAATTTCTCTTGTTTAAAGTTTTGTAGGGTTGCTTGTATTTCGAGGCTATTTTGTAGGCTAAAACTTTGTAGAGAGTTCCAAAGTGTGTATACATTTTTATTAGATAAGGAATAAATCACATAATGCCCTTTCTTTGTTGTTTTGAGAAGCTTAACTTTTTTAAGTACCTGTAGATGCTGTGAAGCGTTGGCAATTGATACTTCTATCTCATCAGCAATTTGCTCTACAGAATAATCATCTTGTGATATAAGATTAAGGATCCGAAGTCTATAAGGATTTGCTAAAGCTTTTCCCACATTGGCAATCTCTTGGTAAATACTATTTTTAAATTCTTGTTTATCCATTACAAATTCAATTATTCAACAAATATATTGAATAATTGAATTAAAACAATTTTTTTAATACATTTTTTTGATACCTATAAGTTGGTAACTTATTAAAAAAGAAGGTTAATTAGGGTCTTATGTAGATAGCTACATCTGCTGGATGATAATTAAAATCGAGTGCTAGGAGGTAATTAACTTAATAAAATAATCTCATCAAGAAAAAGATATTGATGTATTTTGGGGCACTCTTTGATTCTATATTTAAATTAAAATTATAAAATCATTTCAGTATAAGGAAGTATAGTATGGTATCCTTTTTTCTTAAAATACTCCATTTCTGAAGCATGCCCGGTAACCAAAACAAAATCTCCTCCCCAGCCACCAAGACTTTTAATACTACCCGGATAATCAGAAAATAAGGTAGACTTTACTGTAGGAGTTTTAATAATTTTAGAAATAATTTCCTCGTGTACATCTAGTAGTGTATTAAATTCGGAAAGAGTAGAGCAATCTAATATTTTAGAAGTAATTTCATTTACCGCAGTTTCTGCATTATCAAAATCCTTTAGCGGTAAAGATTGATAATGTCTAATAGAAGCTTTACTATCTTGCTTTTGGTTTAAATAAATAAAAAAAATGTTTTCTTTAAAAGGAGGGACGAAATTAGCAGTTTTTATTGTGGGGTAACCTTCATTGCGTTTATATAAAATAGGATAATCATGCTTTGCACATGCGACATCATACCCACTACCCCCAAAGCTTTTTTCGAGTAAAGTAAATGCATTTACTTTTGCCCATTGTGCAATATTATTAATTAAAGTAGACGAAGATCCAAGGCCCCATTCCTTATGAAACTCTAATCTGCTTTCTATGTGATATCCTTTCCCGGAAGAAAGAAAATTAGGATTTAATTCTTTTGCGACATTAAGAATATCAATAAGAGTAGTAGCAATATTATTTTCGTTACCAGTATCTTGGGTTTGTTTAAAAGTATTACCCTCTAGAGTTAGATTAGTCTCAAACCAACAATGTCCCTCTTCATCAAAGCTTTTCCATATAATTTGATAAGAATCACTTTCTTCAATTAGCAACCATTGCCCTTTTTTGGTAGGCAAAGCTAGAGCGTATGCTCCGTCTAATACCAAATATTCTGCTGTAAGCAATAATTTACCATGACTATAAAAGGATTTTTTCATTTTAAGCCCTTAATTTTTCAATCTGTGTTACTACTTCACTATGGGTAACCGCATTTGTTTCAAAATATTTTATAAGTTGTTTTTTTTCGTTTTCTGTAGCTTTACATTGATTTAGGATATTCATCAAATGCATTTTCATATGCCCTTGTTGTATTCCTGTGGTGATTAGTGAATTTATGGCTGCAAAATTTTGAGCGAGTCCTGCGACAGCTGTTATTTCCATCAATTTTTTGGCATTAGGTTTTTCGAGAAGCTGTAATGCGAGTTTTACTAAAGGGTGAAGAGAAGTTAAACCGCCAACAGTGCCTAGTGCAAGAGGTAATTTAATAGAGAAAGTTAAAATTTCATTTTGTATTTCGGCATGAGTAAGGCTTGTATATTTACCATTTCTCGATGCATAAGCGTGTGCTCCTGCTTCTATTGCTCTAAAATCATTCCCTGTTGCTAATACTACTGCATCGATACCATTCATAATCCCTTTGTTATGTGTTACTGCACGGTAGGGTTCAACCTCGGCAATGCGTACTGCTCTCACAAATTTGTTGGCATATTGCAGAGAAGAAAGTGATGGGGTGTTGGGTAAATCCTTGATATTACAAGATACAGAAGCTTTTACCAAACATTGTGGGACATAATTAGAGAGAATACTCATAACAATCTCAATGTTTTTTTCTGTAGCAGAAAAACTATGGTATTCTTTTGCCTCTGTCATCATTGCTTTTGCGAACTGCTCCAGGCAGGAGTTAATAAAATTAGCTCCCATGGCATCTACAGTTTCAAAAGTGCAGTGCAGTTGGTAGTAGTTATCAATTTCTGTGGTTTTGTTTCTAAGCTCTATGTCAATTACCCCACCACCTCGTTTTTCCATATTTTTGGTCATATGGGACACAGATGCTAATAATTTAGGTTTAATTATAGAGAAAAATTGTTGTAGTTTTTCAGGTTTCCCAGTATAGGTAAAATGCACCTGCCCAACTTTTATAGTTGATAGTACTTCGGCTTTAAAACCACCTCGTGTTTGCCAAAATTTGGCTGCTTTACTTGCTGCTGCAACCACAGAACTTTCTTCGATAGCCATAGGCAGGGTGTAACGCTTATCGTTAATAAGAAAATTTGGTGCTACCGAAAAAGGCAGGTAATAATTAGAGATAGTATTTTCGGTAAATTCATCATGAAGCTGTTGAAGCCCGTCATCAGAATTCCAATAGGTAACTAAAGTATCTACTGCATTTTGATCATCATTAAAATGGTGCTTTGCCAACCATTTGATTTTGTCAGCTTTAGAGAGTTTAGAAAACCCAGAAACTACAGGTGCCATTATGTTTGTTGTTATTAGTGGCTTCAAATATACTATTCTGTTTTGTCATACGCATAGCCAAATGAATTTTGATGTACAAAAGCATGATTCTTGATATGATGATTTAGATATGAATTGAAAAATAGAAAATTTTAAAGTACTATTTTATGTAATAAACAAGTGTAAATGATTGTTTTATGAGTTTGAGTTGATTAATAAAAGTACAAATATATGGTTTGTGAATAGTAAAATAAGCTGGTAAAACTCTGGGTGTTATTGATAATATGCTAAAAAAAACACCTATGATTTTATGATTTTATTGTATTTAACAGCAATTGTTGTATTTTTCACGGATTTTTTAGTATTCTTGGCGTCAGCAATTTTTAAAAATTATATCATAATGAAAATTACAAAATTGTTTTTTACAATTACGATTTTTATAAGTCTTGTAACATCTGCACAAGACAAAGCTTTTACTCTACAGGAAATATGGGGGGGAACTTTTAGAACTCAAGGGTTGCAATCTTTACATTCTATGAAAAATGGGACTGAATATTCGGTTATAGAGAAGGATGCAGCTTCAGGAGCAATTAATATTGAAGTCTATTCATACGAAACAGGTGAGAAAGTAAGAACCTTAATAAGTACTGCTTCTATTGATGATTTATCTACGTTTCAAGGATATTCTTTTAGTAAAGATGAAAATAGAGTTTTACTTTCGAGTGAGCTAGAACAGATATATCGTCGTTCTTCAAAAGGGATTTATCATATTTATGACGTTCCTTCTAAAGGTATTTTTAAAGTTAGTGATAAAAAAATACAATCCCCTTTGTTATCACCAGATGGAAATAAGATAGCATACGTTCTGGATAATAATATTTATATGCTAAATTTTGTAACCGGTAAGGAGGTGCAATTAACCGATGATGGTAAGAAAAATGAAATTATCAATGGGATAACAGATTGGGTATATGAAGAAGAGTTCTCTTTTGTTAGGGCTTTTGATTGGAGTGCTGATAGCAATAAAATTGCATTTTTACGATTTGACGAAAGAGAGGTCCCAGAATTTTCTATGGATGTTTATGGTAAAGATTTATATCAAAAACAAGAAGTCTTTAAATATCCTAAAGCAGGAGAGAAGAATGCTAAAGTCTCCTTGTTTGTTGCGGATATTAATGCAATGACTTTGGATCAGATTAAATTAGGCGATTATAAAGATTTTTATATCCCTAGAATAAAATGGACTGCAAATCCAGATATTTTGAGTGTACAGGTAATGAACAGACATCAAAATAATCTGGATTTAATTTTTGTAGACGCCAAGACCAAGGCGGCAAAAGTTGTACTTAATGAAAAAGATGATGCTTATATAGATATTACAGACAATCTTACATTCTTAGATGATAATAGCTTTATATGGACCAGCGAAAAAGATGGATATAATCATATATATCATCATGCAACAACTGGAGAGCTAATCAATCAGGTAACCAAAGGCCCCTGGGAAGTAACCAGTTATTATGGTTATAACAAAAAAAATAAAACCATATATTATCAAAGTGTAGAGAACGGAAGTATTAATAGAGATATTTATAGTGTGACCCTAGATGGAAAAGACAAAAAACGATTAAGCCAAAAAGAAGGAACTAATGATGCAGATTTCAGCGCAGATTTCAGTTTATATATTAATTACTTTTCTAGTGTAACTATTCCTTACGAATATACTTTAAATGATGGCAAGACAGGGAAAGTTGTTCGTGAAATCAAAAACAACAAAGGATTGCTGGAAAAACTGGCAAAATATGATGTAAGACCAAAGGAATTTTCTACAATAGAAATTAATGGAGAGCAACTAAATACCTGGATGATTAAACCCAAAGATTTTGATCCAAAAAAGAAATATCCATTGTTTATGTATCAATACTCCGGACCAGGGTCTCAATCAGTAAAAAACTCTTGGTATGGAGCAAATGATTATTGGTATATGATGCTGGCACAACAAGGATATATCGTGGTTTGTGTTGATGGTAAAGGAACTGGTCTAAAAGGAGCCAAGTTTAAAAAAGCTACTCAAAATGATTTAGGAAATCTGGAGGTTCAGGATCAGATTGCTGCAGCCAAATATTTTGGAGGATTAGAGTATATTGATGCATCCCGAATTGGAATTTGGGGATGGAGTTACGGAGGTTTTATGTCTAGTAATTGCTTATTTAAAGCTCCGGATACCTTTAAAATGGCAATTGCCGTAGCGCCGGTTACAAGTTGGAGATTTTATGATACCATTTATACAGAACGATATTTGATGACTCCTCAGGAGAATGCGAAAGGATATGATGATAATTCGCCTATTAACTTTGTGAATGGATTAAAAGGAAAATTCTTATTAGTACATGGTAGTGCAGATGATAATGTGCATGTTCAAAATACAATGCAATTGGTTGAAGCATTGATACAGGCAAATAAAGATTTTGATTGGGCAATTTATCCCGATAAAAACCACGGTATTTATGGTGGTAATACTAGATTGCATTTATATAATAAGATGACTAACTTCATTAAAAACAACTTATAATTAATTAAACAGACGTAATGGCAAATACAGTTAAAGCAGCTCATCAGAAAGAGCTTTTTGGGCATCCGGTGGGATTATACATTTTATTTTTTACAGAAATGTGGGAACGGTTTTCATACTATGGTATGAGAGCACTTTTTGTGTTATATCTAACAACTAAAACAGTAGATGAAAACCCGGGTCTTGGATGGTCATCTGGAGAAGCTTTGGCACTGTATGGATGGTATACAATGTTGGTTTATGTAGCTTCAATTCCTGGTGGATGGATTGCAGACAAATTTTTGGGACAAAAAAAATCAGTCTTAGTCGGAGGAATTTTACTGGTTGCGGGGCATAGTATTTTAGCTGTTGAAGAAATGTGGGCATGGTATTCTGGTCTTGGATTAATTATAGCAGGGGTAGGAATGCTAAAACCTAATATTTCGACTATGGTCGGAGGTTTGTATAAACAAGGAGATATACGAAGAGATAAAGGATTTACTATTTTTTATATTGGGATTAATGTAGGAGCATTTCTTGCTGGTATTATAGTAGGATATGTAGGAGAAGTACATGGGTGGCACTACGGTTTTGGTCTTGCAGGAATAGGAATGACTCTAGGATTATTACAATTTCTTTGGGGGCAAAAGTATTTGGTAAATGTAGGTAATTTTTTAGGTACTTCAGAAAAAGCAGAAGATAAAGAGGCTATGAAAAGACCATTAACTAAAATTGAAAAAGATAGAATAGTAGTGCTTCTAATTTCATTTTTATTGGTTATAGTTTTTTGGGGTGCTTTTGAACAAGCAGGAGGGCTGATGAACCTTTATGCTAAAGAGAAAACAAATAGAATGTTAATGGGATGGGAAGTTCCTGCTTCATGGTTTCAGTCGTTAAATTCGATGTTTATTATTTTCCTTGGAACAACAGTTGCTTTGTATTGGGCCAATAGAAAACTGAAAGGAAAAGCTTCAAGTTCTTTATTTAAGATGATTGTCGGACTTATAGTGATGGGTATAGGTTTCTTTTTTATGACAGCTGCGTCTATGGAGTTTAACTCTAATGGATCTTCTGCAATGTATTGGTTAGTATTGGCATATTTGTTTCATACTATTGGTGAGCTATGTATATCGCCTGTGGCATTGTCATTTATTACAAAGTTAGCTCCGGTTAAATATGGAGCATTAATGATGGGGGTATATTTTGCAATGACTGGTTTCGGAAATAAGCTAGCTGGTTTATTAGGAGAATCTGCAGAAAACCTTGGAGAGTTTACCATATTTACCGGGATCGCTGTTTTTAGTGTTGTATTTGGTTTACTTGTTATGGTTTTTAGAAAAAAATTAGAAATTCTAACACATGGTGTTGAAGATAAAGAAGGAACTGTACATGAAGAAGCTGAAGGTTTTGAATTAGCAGATAACTCATAAAATAATATCATGACGGTTCAAGACGATTCAAAAACCTTTAGTTTATTAGGTCATAAACCAGCATTGTATGTATTATTTTTCACAGAAATGTGGGAACGATTTTCGTACTACGGAATGCGCGCAATTTTTGTGCTATTTTTAACTTCTACTTTTGCAGATGGAGGTTGGGAATGGTCTAATGAAAGGGCATTAGCACTTTTAGGAACATATACTTCTTTAGTCTATGTAACTCCTGTTATAGGAGGGTGGATTGCCGATAAATTTACGGGATATCAAAAAGCAGTTGCATTAGGTGCTTTGGTAATGACGCTGGGACATGGCGCAATGGCATTAGAAACAGAGACTACACTATATATTGGTGTAGGGCTTTTGATCATTGGTAATGGTTTGTTTAAGCCAAATATTACATCAATGGTTAGTGGCCTGTATGATAAGTTTCCCGAAAGGAAAGATGGGGCGTTTACCATTTTCTACATGGGTGTAAACTCTGGTGGATTTATAGGTGTTTTGCTTTGTGGTTTTTTGGGTGAAAATTTGAGCTGGGCATGGGGGTTTGGTTTAGCAGGTATTTTTATGATGCTTGGGATGTTTCAATTTTGGTTTGGTAGAAGTATTTTTGAAGGAGTAGGAGTAGAGCCATCCAAAAAAATAGATTTATCAGATGCTATTGAAAATAAAATAGATAAGATTGAAGAAAAAGTACCCGCTCATGTTCAGAGAGATCGTTATATTGTTGTAGGTATTTTAGCATTTTTTGTAATATTCTTTTGGGCTTCATTCGAACAAGCTAGTGGATCTATGACTATTTTTGCAAATAACTTTACACAACGTGTATTAAGTGGAGGATCTGCATTAATATTTAAAATAGTAGACACATTAATAACAATTATACCTTTAGGAGTTATTACCTGGGTTTTATTAAAATTATTTGCACAAACATTTAAAAAAATCTCATTATCTAATATTGTTTTGGGGATAAGTTTTTTAAGTGTATGGGCAATTGCATTATGGAAACTTTCTGTAATTCTTCCTCAGGATACAACCGAAATTCCGGCATCTTGGTTTTTAATTTTGAACTCTTTATTTATTATTACTCTTGCACCTTTATTTTCTAAAGTGTGGGAAAGTAAGTATAATCCTTCTGCCACTGTGAAATTTGGATTAGGAATGATATTATTAGGTATAGGTTTCGGAATGTTGGCATGGGGTTCTGCATCGATTCCTCAGGGAGCAAAAACGGCATCTGTTAGCCTAGTATGGTTGGTTGTAGCTTATTTGTTACACACTATGGGAGAATTATGTTTATCTCCGGTAGGGTTATCTTATGTTTCAAAATTAGTGCCAGCAAAAAAGATAGGATTAATGTTTGGCCTATGGTATCTGGCTATCGCTATTGGTAACAAATTAGCAGGTTTTGTAGGAAGTTATATCGATGTGATTGTTAATACATATTCAATGTCTGCTTTCTTTTTGATCTTCACTATAGTTCCGGTAACTGTTGGAGTAATATTAATTTTGATTACTTCAAAAATGAAGAAAATGATGCATGGAGTACATTAATATGTAATAAAATATATAACTTTACTTGTTTCCCAAAGGCAAATAAGTTTTAATAAGGAATGGTTTTTGTTTCCGACTAGTTAAAAAAAATGAATTTATGAAAAACCTACTTTTTATTTTTGGATTTCTGTTAAGCTGTTACGCCCCAGCACAAGAAATCAAATGGATGTCTATGAATGATGCTTTAGAGGCTCAGAAAGAAGACCCTAAAAAGATTTTTATGGATGTATATACAGATTGGTGCGGGCCTTGTAAACTTCTGGATAAAAAAACGTTTCATAATAAGGATGTAGTTTCTTATGTAAATAAGAACTACTACGCAGTAAAGTTTAATGCAGAAGGAACAGAAGAAATAAAATATAATGATTTTACCTATACCAATCCGAATTATAACCCGAATAGGAAAGGAAGAAACAGTCAACATTTTTTTGCAAACGCACTCAAAATAACTGGATATCCTAGCATGGTGTTTTTTGATGAAAAAGGAAATCTTATTGCTCCTGTAGTGGGTTATAAAACACCTCAACAGTTAGAGATATATCTTAAGATGATCCATAATAATGATTACAAAAAGTTGACCAGTACAGATGCATGGCAGAAATATGAACGGTCTTTTGTAGGTACTTTCGAGAACTAGTATAATACTAGATTACTATATTTTGAAAGCCTCTATTTTGATTATATAATCAAAATAGAGGCTTTTTTATAAATACAATTAATACCATCTTTAACCTGATTTACCAAAAAAACATAACTTTTTTTACTTGATACTTCAATATAAAATAACCGTAACTATACTTCAACTTTTCTCAACACAAGTAACTGTGCATATTTTTTCTTTTTTATCTAAACTAAAAATCTGATATTTTTCTTACAGCAGTGATTTAAATCAGAATTTGTATAGCTACAAAAATATTTTTATCTGTAGATTTGTGTATTTTATCTTGTTTTTTTGTCTTTTTATCGTAAATTGGTCATAATAACATTCAAATAAATTGTTTTTTGTTTTTATGAAGGATTTTTCTTTCAAATTCAAAAAATTAGAATGATTTTGATATTAAGCTTGTATGTAATTAGCTTTTATATTCTTAGAATTAAGTCAATTCAAAGTGCATTAGCGTTGACCCCAAACCAGGGTAGTACAATTAATTGAAGATCCATTCGTTAGTTAATAATAAACCTAAAATAATACCCAAATCTGATTCAGAAAATGAAAATAAAAACTAATCTGGCTTAATTCGATTTTAATACCTACGCTACAAATTGTAATTGCTTTTTTTGATTTTATTCTACTTTTTCGAATTGTAAACCTACTTATGAAAAGAATACTAGTCATAGCTGTCCCATCTATGTTGTTTGTTGCGCTACTTTTTTCTTTTGTTTCAGCCGAACAACCAGAATTACCTCAAGAATCTCAAGCGATTCAAATATCACAACCAACAGAAATTTATTTTCGGAATTCGAATACAGAACGATTGGCAGATGCTATCCAAGCGTATTTTAACAAGGCAATAGATCAAAATAAAATTGTAGGAGCGGCTGTTGCCATTGTAAAATGTGATTCTATTATTTATGTAGATGGTTATGGTAAAAGGAATATCGCTTTAAAAGACAAGATTAATAAGGAAACGATCTTTAGAATTGGTTCGGTTTCTAAAGGTTTTGCTGGTATTCTTACAGGAATTCATGTAGAAGAAGGCCTAATAAATTGGGAAGATAAAATCGTAGATTATGTTCCAGAATTTCAAATGGCCAGTAAAGAGCAAACAAAAAAGGTAACCTTGTCTCATGTATTGTCACATACTACAGGTTTACCATATCATAGTTTTACTAATCTTGTAGAAGATGGACTACCGATAACAACAATAGCAAGTTATTTTAATAAAGTACTTCCTATAGAACAGCCGGGTAATATATATAGTTATCAAAATGCTGTTTTTGCATTAAGTGGTAAGGTAATAGAACAAGTTACCGGTAAACCTTTAAGAGAAGTTATTCAAAATAGGATTTTTGAACCTTTACAAATGACTTCGGCTTCTGCAAGTTATGAAGCTCTTAAAGAATCTGATAATGTGGCACTACCACACCAACGTATTAGACACGGATGGCGGTCTACTCGTATTAATAAAAAATATTATAACAATGCTATTGCTGCTGGAGGAATTAATGCCAGTATAACAGATATGGGGAAGTGGATGAAATTTTTGCTCGGGAATAATCCAGAAGTAATGATGCCTAATACAATGCGTACTGTATTTACCCCAAAAATAGAAGTAGGAGGAAGAAGACAGTATTATCAGAAGTGGCCAGGGTATTCAAAATCTTCCTATGGTCTGGGGTGGCGTGTGCATTCTTTTGTAGATGCTGATACTAAAGAGCCCAGTACTATTGTACATCATGGAGGAAGTGTGAATAACTATAGAAGCGAGATTGCAATTTATCCTAGTGAAGATTTGGGAATCTGTGTGCTCTTTAATAGTCAAAATAAAATGGCCAAAAATTGTATACCTACAATCTATAAAATGATACAAGAGATAATGACTACTCAGGAGGATCAATTACTAAAGGAATCTTTAGTATTGTTATAAGGTTTTGAGAAGATTATTTTAAATCACTTCAATATAAATGCTCCCTTTTTGTCTGTACGATGAAAAGAAATGTTTTGTTTTTTACAACTAATTTCCCACTGATCGATGTAACTTTTGTAGTTGCTTGCATCTGCCACGATTTGTTTAGGATGTAAACTATCTATTACTCTATCAAGATGAATTTTTGGAGAATTCGATAAAATAATAATATCAGGATGAAAACTTTTGATAGCATAAATTGAAGTACTATCAATAACCATAATTTTTTGTTTTTTATATTGATAGACATTTTTTAGCTGGATAACGGTATCTAAAGCAGCCCGATTCTTAATAAGATAATTGCCAAATAAAAAATGCTGAGTTTTTACTGTAATAGAATCTTTACTGTATATTCTAAATTGCTGGTTTTCTAAGATCCCTAAAGTAGTATTACGTTGGTTATGAAATACAATTAGTTCTTGTAGGTTTGAAGTAATGTGCTTTTCATATATCAAAATAGAGAACAGTGTAATTATTGATACTCCTAAGCCATATAGTTTTCTTCTTTCATATTTTTTGAACGTCACGACCAAAAGAATAATAGTCAGATATGAGATGATACACATACTAGTCGAGAAAGGGATACTTTTAATAACAAAACTTTTTTGGTTAGCTATCCATCCAATAATAATGTTCATGATGTCAATGCAATTACCAAATAAAGCTGCTATAGATCTGGGGAGAATATTTAGATAAGCGAGTAGAATAACCAAAATACCAAACCCAAGAATACCCCCCAAAAAAGGGAGAATAATAAGATTAGAAATAAAAAATAAAAACGGAAACTGATGAAAATATAATAATGTTAGGGGTAATAACCCAAGCTGGGCAGCTATGGTAACGGTAAAAATTTCCCAAAGTTTTTTAGAAAGATAGAGCCTGGGCTTGTATATTTTGAATACTAATGGTTGTATCCAAGCTATTGCAAAAACTGCTAAATAGCTTAATTGAAACCCTACCGAAAACAATAGCAAAGGATTAAAACAGATGAGTATAAATAGAGAAATAAACAAAGAGTTATAAATACTTACTTTAGATCTAATGTTTATTCCTATAGCAAGAAAAGAAAACATAGTCACAGCTCTAAGTACCGAAGGGGATAACCCTGCAATAATGGCAAAACACCAAAGTGATAGAATAGTGAGAATTAATTTGATTATTCTCCCGTTTTTATGATACCTATTAAGAGGTTTTAAGATTAAATTTAGTAGTAGTAAAATAATTCCGACATGAAGTCCTGACACTGCCAAAATATGAATAGCTCCTGCATCTCTGTAGCTTTCAAAAGTATCTTGACTAATATCTTGTCTTTGCCCCAAAAGCAAAGCATTAATGATAGATAACTGTGTGGAGTTAAAATTGTATTTCGATAATTTTAAAGTACTGGTTTTTCTGATTTGATCTGCTATATAACCCAGAGAATGTTCAATTTTATGGTTATCGATAAGCTGATGAGGTAATACAATGATCTTATGAGATATATATTGTGTTTGTAAATATTTTGAATAATCAAATTGGTGTGGATTTAAAGCACGAGAAATAGGTTTTAATGCTGTAAATGTGGTATATGTACTGCCTATATCCAAAATATTTTGTGAACTATCTCTTGCAACCTGAAGTAATATTTTACCATGTAGAGCTTTACCATCTAAAAGTTTGATACAGGCAACATATTTATCATAGTAGGATGTAGGTTTTAGTCGTTCTTTAATGTAAAATTGAATTCCTATAGTATAAGGTTGCTCTTTTAGATTTATGTAATTGCTGTAATGACCGGAGTAATTCTTTGGGTTGTGGATTTTGACTAAAGCGATTCCGAAAATGATAAAAACAATAATCATTATAACAATAAAAGAATGCCCTTTGCTAAAGATCTTTTTTGATCGTTTCCATGAAATACCGAGTACATAGATAGAAACTGAGAAACTTAATACTACAATTTCGGGAACAATAGTCAAATGATACCCTACAAGTATGCCAAGTAGGGTCGAAATAGTGATGACTATGAAAGGAATATTAATAAGTTTCACATTAGAGACTTAAGCGGTTATGCTGAGTAATCATTACTTACTCAAAAATGTTCATAGTACAATAATAAGAGACCCTAGTTTCATTTTTCGAAACTGGGATTAATAAGAGAAGTAAAAACAATATTGTTTAGGGAAGAAGTAAATTTATTAAAAGGATATACTATTATTTGATAAGTAAATAGATGTGCAAATATGTAAGGCTATAAAACTCTTCTAGCAGCGACAAAGCATTTACTCCAATATTTTTCATCAAGACTTGATATAATAACTCCTCTTGATGTAGATGCATGTATAAACTTAATGACTCCTTTGATCTCAACCACCAGTCCTACATGAGAAATAACATTTTTTCTTTTATTGGTTTTAAAAAAAAGCAAATCACCAACGTTCACTTTTTTTAATGATATAGCTTTTCCTTGTGTAGCCATTGTTTTAGAAGTTCTGGGAAGAATAATATTCTCTTTCTTAAATGAGGTATATACCAAGCCAGAACAATCCATTCCTTTTCTTGTAGTACCGCCATACTTATACCTGGTGCCATCAAAAGTTTTAGCATAACTTACAATACTTTTAATTTTTTTGAAGTTAGAATTTCTAGTTGTTTTGGCTTTAGCGGTAGTTCTATTTTTTGAGGAGATGACCGCTTTGTTTTTAAAAGAACTCCCACAAGAAGTTAAAACTATAATAATTAAAAGATAAAAGATTGCTCTTTTCATTAGACTTGGGTTTATAACAAAAGTACATGTTTTTGGTTAAAATTTTCAGGAGTTTAAAATTGTTTAAGAGGCTTTCAATTTTTATTATTGCTATAAATAAACGTTTTATCCTAGTATAAGTTATTGTTTATGTCTTAGAATTATGGTTTTTGCGGTATTTATTTAAGGTGATAGAGTAAAAGACAATATATTTTAATATCTTATTAGTTAAATAGTTATTAATATTCTTCAGATGAAATTGAAGGTACTTCTACATAGTGTTTTTTTTTTAATGCATTTTGCTATTATCTCTTTGGCTGCTCAAGTTTCTGATAAAGAGGTGAGTTCGGATAGTATAAGAGAAATTCTTGAAGAATCCTCAAGGTCATTTTCAAACCAAACAAATGAGGGAAAAGAAAAAGGTATCTATCTTTTAGAGCTTGCAGAAAAGCTGATAAAAAAAGTTAATGACCCTTTACTTGAGATCCATATTAATAGAAAGAAAATGGATTTTTTTCTAAATAAAAGAGATACCATTAGAGTTGAAGAATATTTAGCCAAAAATTTAAATATCATTAAACAAATTGATGATAAAAGACAGCTTGGGTTATATTATGAAGGGCTTGGAGTACACAAATCTATGCAAGGGAAAAAGGAAGAAGGGTACCAAGCTTACCTTATTGCAGAACAACTATTAAGAAAGTATGGAAAAACTAAAGATGTGATTGATATCAATTACAATCTATGTTCGCGATATATGAAGGTAAAAAGATGGAACGAGGCTGTCGAGCATGCATTAAAATCGTTAAATGCAATAAAAAAGACAGGGGTAAAACAGGACAGGAGGAAAAATTTACATCTTTTTTTAACAAAAAGCTATATTAACTTAAAAGAATTTGAAAAAGCAGAACGCTATTTTGACACTATAGAAAAGGAAAAATCTACTTATTCTGGAGATTTAAACTTTGAAGGAAGATTATATTCTAATAAGGGATTGTATTATGAAAAAATTGGTGATTATAAAAAAGCAGCATTTTTTTATAGCAAATCCTTGAATAATATTTTAAAATATCACGGTCAAAGGACAAGAGAAGTAAGCACTGCACTTGCGCTATCAAATAAGTTAGACCTAAAAGAAGAAGAAAATAAAAGAATAAAACTAGAAAATGATTTAAAAGCAGAACAATTAAGAAATAGAGGTTATATTATTTTGCTAAGTGTAATAATTATTCTCGGATTAATTCTAATGAGTATAATTCAATACAGAGCCTCTTTATATAAAACGAAAATAAATAAATTGCTTCAAAAGAATTATGAAAAATTAGTAGAAGCTAATCAAAAAGTAGATGAAGCACTAAAGGCTAAGTCAGAATTTTTAGATTCGGTAACTCATGAGCTTCTTACTCCTTTAAATACAATAAAAGGTACAACATTTTTACTGCAAAAAGAAGAATTGACATCACATCAGGAAAATCAAATGAAGTTAATCAATTTGTCTAGTGACTATTTATTAAACCTAATTGCCGATGTAATTCACTTAAATGATCTTGAAAAAGGAAAGCTAGAACTAAAAAACGAGAAATTTGACCTAAGAGCATTATTAGATAACTTAGTAGACTCTTCTGTGCTAATGAAGGATAATAATAATAAAATTCATAAAAAAATTGATAGCAATATTCCTGATGATCTAAAGGGAGATGTCCTCAGGGTTTCTCAAATCTTCTTAAATATATTAGATAATGCTTTAAAATTTACGAGAAACGGAGATATTTATGTCGAAGCCTTATTGGTTTCGAAAATAGATAATATAGCAGAAGTAAAGTTCTCTATTCGAGATACAGGGATAGGCATGTCAGAAAAGCAAATTAGTAAGGCTTTTGAAACTTTTCATCAAGGATCAGTTAAAATCAATAGAAAATATGGAGGGACAGGACTAGGGTTGTCGATCGTAAAAAAAATACTAAAATTACAAGGAAGTGATGTCATTTTAAAGTCCAAACCAGGAAAAGGGACTTTGGTTTTATTTACGATGAAATTTGATGTTCCTGAACAGATAAGAGAAAAAAATACTTTCTCGGGAAATGGTTACGACGAATCAACGGAAGGGATTAATGTTCTATTGGTTGAAGATAATAAGGTAAATCAATTAATTACAGAAAAGATAATTTCGAATTATGGCTTTTACTGTGATTCTGCTAATGATGGAAAAGAAGCAATAGATATGGTTAAGAAAAATAAGTATTCGATGATCTTGATGGATATTATGATGCCAAAAATGGATGGTTTTGAAGCCACAAAATATATAAAGCAATTTGACAAAGGAATACCGATAGTTGCATTAACAGCAATATCCGAGAAATTAAATAGAGAAAAATTTAATGAAGTAGGAATATACACTGTTCTTAATAAACCAGTAGACCCAGAATTACTTTACGAAACCATTATGGTGCATTGTGATAAATAGAATATTAATTTTTTATAGACTCTACAATTAATTTTGCAGTTTTATCATTAGCTCCTCTACCACCAAGCTTTTTTTCGAGATCATAATAATCCAAAAACATAACAGCTCTTTTATAATCATCTATTATTATGGTAAGTTCTTCTTTAAGTCGTTTAGGGTTAAATTCATTCTGTATTAATTCGGTCACAACGGGTTTATCCATAATTAAGTTTACCAAAGAAATATAGTCAAGGCTAATAATTCGTTTTGCAATTTGATAAGAAATGTAACTCCCTTTATAACATACAACTTCTGGTACTTTAAATAAGGCGGTCTCTAGGGTTGCAGTACCCGAGGTTACTAAGGCAGCATTACTAAGGCTTAATAAATCATACGTTCGATTCATAATTAAGTGAACCCCTTGTTTTTTAATAAAAGGAGCATAAAAAGAAGCTTCCTGGCTTGGTGCACCTGCAATGACAAACTGATAATTAGGGAAATCGTCTACAACAGTAAGCATAACCTCGAGCATTTTACGAATTTCTTGTTTTCTACTTCCAGGAAGAATTGCAATAATTGGTCTATGATCTAAATTGTGTTCGGCTTTAAAGGTTTCGGGCATGATTTGTTTGTGATCTGCAATAGCATCAATTAATGGATGTCCTACAAATTGAACCGGAAACTCGTGCTTATCTTCATAAAAAGATTTTTCAAAAGGTAGAATTACGTACATCATATCCACACACCGTTTGATAGACTTTATTCTTCCTTCTTTCCAAGCCCATATCTGGGGAGAAATATAATAATGTGTTCTAAACCCCTTTTCTTTAGCCCATTCTGCAATACGTAAATTAAACCCAGGATAATCTATAAATACAATCACATCTGGCTCAAAACTTGTAATATCTCGTTTACAAAGTTTTAGATTCTTAAGGATAGTAAACAAGTTTAATAAAACCTCTACAAACCCCATAAAAGCCAAGTCTTTATAGTGTTTTACCATCGATCCACCAACAGCCTGCATAAGATCCCCGCCCCAGAATCTAAATTCTGCTTGAGGGTCTTCTTTAAGAATTGATTTCATAAGATTTGCACCGTGTAAATCCCCAGATGCTTCTCCTGCGATGAGGTAGTATTTCATGTGTTTATATTTACTGTTTTTCAAAAGTCACATACTGTTCGCTATTAATCATTCCTTCGGAGTGATAAAGCTTTTAGCATGCTCATTTCATGTTTTTTTAATTTTCAAAAGGGCAGACAAAATATCGAGCAACTATTAAATTTAATATTTCCGAAGTATCAAAAACTAACATTTACGTTATCGATTTTATCTAAAAAAAATGATATTATCTTTTTAAGGTCACCCAAATTTACTAATTGCAATACAAATAGCCGCAATAAGCGTAGCAAGAAGCACGCCACGAGCTCGATATATATTATTTTTTCTTAGAAAAAGAAAGAAAATAAGCAAATTAGGGATCGCTCCTAGAGCAATTAAGCTTCCTAAAGAGTCATTCTTTGCAGAGGCTTTTATCATTTCGGTAAATGATAATCCCTGAGAACTTAGTGCAGAAAAAATAAATACACATATGATAAATCCTATTATATTCGTAAGTAAGCCGATTGTAAAACCAATAATAATCTCTTTTTTAATCATGTAATGACCAATTATTTAGTTCTTGTATAAAGTGATGAGCAGTAAGATCAAATTGAGTAGGTACTATAGATATATAGCCGTGATGTAATGCCCATTCATCAGTATCTTCTCCTTTATCTTCATTAATAAATTCACCAGAAAGCCAATAATATTCTCGTCCCATAGGGTTTAATCTCTTATCAAATTCTTCTACCCAATGTGCATTCGCCTGGCGACAAATTTTTATACCTTTTATATTCTCCGACGTTAATTTTGGAATATTCACATTAAGAACTACTCCTTTTGGCAACCCATTTGTGAGAACATTTTCTACAATAATTTTCACATATTTCTTCGAAGGTTCAAAATTGGCATCCATGCTATAATCAAGTAATGAAAACCCAATGGCAGGAATTCCCTCAATACCAGCTTCGACAGCAGCACTCATTGTACCCGAGTAAATTACATTAATTGCAGAGTTTGAACCATGATTAATCCCACTCACACACAAATCAGGTTTCCTGTCAAGGATTTCACGAGATGCCATTTTTACACAATCTACAGGAGTACCAGAACAACTATATTCTTTTTGCGGAGCATTTTTATTAATTACAACAGGATCACAATAGAGAGTACTATTAATTGTGATAGCATGCCCCATTCCACTTTGGGGGCTATCAGGTGCAACTACTACGACATCACCAATTTCATTCATAACATCTATTAGTGCACGTATTCCAGGGGCAGTGACTCCATCGTCGTTAGTAACTAAAATCAGTGGTCTCTTTTGTGGCATGGCTTTAAATTTTATGACAGTAAAAATACACTTTTTTTACACGAAATAGGTATTACTAAAAAGTCAATATCAACTAAAATAACAATGATAAAAATCTCATTAAAAAATTATAAAACTATAAATATGAACAAACGAAATTTTATGAGAATAAAGAGTAGGAAATAATATTAGTTCATTTAAGAAAAATTTAGTATTATTACGTGTTATTGGCACGATTTTTAATGTATTTTGCCTTGAATCCCTAAATTAAATGAGCGTATGAAAAAGAGTTTTTTGATTTTGATGCTTACCGTGATCGTTTCGGCAGCTTCTTGTAGTTTTACCACAAAGGTCCAAAATGATCCTGATAAAGATAAATTATTAATTGATTTAATAAGTTATGTCTTAGGTAAAGGACATTATGATGCAAAGGATATAAATGATGATTTTTCTAAGGAAGTTTTCTCTGATTATATTGATGCCTTAGATCCTCTGAAACGATATTTTTATAAAAGTGATATTGAAGAGTTTAAAAAGTTTGAAAAACTGATTGATGACGAGATCAGAAATAAAGAAATTACATTCTTTAATCTAACTTATGATCGTTTGCAACAACGAATGGCAGAGGCTAGAACGTTACATAAAGAAATTTTGGAGCAACCTTTTAACTTTGAAATAGACGAAAGTATCGACACAAATTATGAAAACTTGGCTTATGTAGAGAGCAAAAGCGAAATGAAAGATCGTTGGAGATTACAGCTTAAATTTAATGCGTTATCCAGCTATTATGATAAAGTTGAGGAGCAAATAGATTCTGTTACAAAAAACAGTAATTATAATCGTAAAACCTCGATTGTTTTAGAAAAAGAATCTCGCGAAATAACAAAGACTTCACTAAAAGAATATTTTGAATTTGCAGATGATTTAGAACGAAAAGATTGGTTTTCGATATACATAAATTCTATTGTAGAAGAATTTGATCCTCATACCTATTATTTTGCTCCTCAGGATAAAGATAGATTTGATATTGCAATGTCAGGAAAATTAGAAGGAATCGGGGCCAGATTACAAAAGAAAAATGATAATGTAAAAATTATAGAGATCATTTCTGGGGGGCCTGCATGGAGAGGTAATGAAGTTGAAGTAGGAGATCTTATCATGAAAGTAAAACAGGAGGATGAAGAAGAGCCTGTAAGTATTGTTGGAATGCGCCTTGATGATGCTGTAAGTTTAATTAAAGGGCCAAAAGGCACAAAAGTAATGCTAACCGTAAAAAAGGTTGATGGTACTATCGAGATTATAGAGATTGTTAGAGATGTTGTAGAGCTCGAAGAGACGTATGCAAAATCATCTGTAGTTAAAAAGAATGATAAAACATTTGGGATTGTTAATTTACCTAAGTTTTATTTTAATATGCAAGATTATAACCAACGTAATGCTGCCAAAGATGTAAAACAAGAAATTATCCGTCTTAAAGAACAAGATATGGATGGTTTGGTTATTGACTTACGAGATAATGGAGGAGGTTCTTTACAAACTGTAGTAGATATTGCAGGATTATTTATTGAAAAAGGCCCGATAGTACAAGTTAGAACAAAAGGAGAATCTCCAGAAGTTTTAAGTGATAAAGACAGAAATATACTTTGGGATGGCCCATTAGTTATTTTGGTAAATGAATTATCTGCTTCTGCTTCGGAAATTTTGGCTGCGGCAATGCAGGATTATAAAAGAGCAATCATTATAGGAAGCAAACAAACCTATGGTAAAGGAACTGTTCAAAATGTAATGGATCTTAATAGATGGATGCGTAGTAATGATTTTGGAGATCTGGGAGCCTTGAAGTTAACCACTCAAAAATTTTATAGAGTTAATGGAGGTTCGACACAGTTAGAAGGTGTAAAAAGTGATGTTGTTGTTCCAGATCGTTATAGTTATATTGATATTGGTGAAAAAGACCAGGAAAATCCATTACCATGGGATAAAATAGCTGCTGCCGATTATGATCTTTGGGATGGTTATATCGATTTTGAGCAAACTATTAATAACAGTAAAGAAAGAATGTCTAAAAATGATCAATTAAAATTAATTGAAGAAAATGCAAAGTGGGTTAGACAAAAAAGAGATATAAATAAATATTCTTTACAGTTTAGTAAGTATAAACTTAATATTGCACTTAACGAGAAACAAGCAGAGCGTTTTGATGCGATTAATGATTATAAGACTAATTTAACTTTTCAATCTTTACCTTACGAAAAAGAATTGATGAAAAAAGATTCGATTCTAACAGAGAAAAGAAAAAGATGGCATGAAAGCCTTAGCAAGGATGTTTATGTAGAAGAGGCAATTAGTGTTCTTGAAGATTTGAAGATTAATAACATTCGAAGATCTAAAAACCCACTTACGGTAAAGAATTAATATATTAATGCCCAAAGCAAAATCAAACTCTTTAAGTATACTGGCGCTCCAAAAATTCAAAAAGAATTTTTGGGGCGTCTTGAGTTTTTATTTTATTGTTCTTTGTGCAATTATCGCAGTTTTTGCTTATGTATTGGCTCCTGATGATTCTCAGAACGCAAATCAGATGCATTTATCAATTCATTCTAAACCTCCAGGGTTTGAAGTTAAAATGCTCACTATTCCTTCTCAGGATGCATCTGATCAATCCTTTTTAAGTAGAATTTTTTTTGGAGAAAAAAACACAAATACAGAGATTCCTATTGATCGACATACCATACAAAATAATACAATAGAAATTTCTCCTTATAGCGAGGGAGAGGTTATAGAACTGTCAAAAGAAATCAAATTTGAACGCTTTCCCAGAGGATTAACATCACAAGAAATAATCGATACCTATATAAAAACACAGACCTTTATTCTAGGTACCGATAAATACGGAAGAGACCTGCTAAGTAGGATGCTGGTCGGTATAAGGATTTCATTTTCTATTGGCTTTGTGGCTGTGCTTATTTCACTAATTCTTGGGATATCATTAGGAGCTATCGCTGGATATTATGGAGGTAAAGTAGATGCTATGATCATGTGGTTAATAAATGTTACTTGGTCAATACCTACGTTATTATTAGTTATTGCTATTACTTTGGCCCTGGGAAAAGGATTTTGGCAGGTTTTTATTGCGGTTGGGTTAACCATGTGGGTAGAGGTAGCTCGTGTAGTTAGAGGACAGGTATTAAGCGTAAAACAAATGCAATATGTGACTGCTGCAAAAGCATTAGGGTTTACCAATTTTAGAATTATTACAAAACATATACTACCCAATAGTTTAGCACCGGTAATTGTAATTTCTGCAGCAAACTTTGCAGGAGCTATTCTTATCGAAAGTGGTTTGAGTTTTCTAGGAATAGGAGCACAACCACCAATGCCAAGTTGGGGAGCAATGATCAAAGATCACTATTCTTATATCATTTTAGGTAAAGCATATCTCGCCATTATACCCGGATTAGGTATTATGAGCCTGGTAATGGCATTTATGCTAATAGGAAATGCACTTCGGGATGCATTAGATGTGAAAGGGTAAAACATAAAAACCGTGTTGAACATATAAGGTTCAACACGGTTTACTATTTTTAATTTTGATTTCCGTTTCTTATAGGGGTGCTCCCATCTGGGCATAAACTATTACACGGAGAAGGGATCATCACCAGTATTCCTCTATAATCTCTATAAACACATCTACAATCATAATTTAGACTACCACCATTAATTGCTCCTTGTTGATTTTTGTTTAGTTGTTTAATATCGTTTAACTTTAGAATTTTTTTTAGCATAATTTGTTGATTTTAAATATGAATATGTTTAGGTGTATTAATTAGAATTTAACGACTAATGTATAATCGATTTTGGATTAATTAATTTTATATAAAAAGAGAACATAATTTATATCTGCCCGGAAATAAGAGCTTCTTGTGATGTATCTAAGTCGACCACAGGCTCATTTGTAAGCGGGTCTACTTTTTCCTTTCCTCCTCCAACAACTATTTTTTGTTGGGTTTTGGTAAGTACGATTTTGTTAGAATTTGAAATTTTGTTTAGCATTGTTTAAGGTTTTTAAATTAAAAAGATTTCTCCTATAAATAGATAAAGGCCTCTCTTATATGTGCTTAGAAAGAAGGGCTTCTTGTGATATGTTTAAGTCGACCACAGGCTCATTTGTAAGTGGATCTATTTTATGGGACTTTTTTCCTCCAACAACTATTTTTTGTTGGGTTTTGGTAAGTACGATTTTGTTAGAATTTGAAATTTTGTTTAGCATTGTTTTAAAAGTTTTAAAATTAGAATGATTTCTCCTATGAATAGATAAAGAACTCTCTTATATCTGCCCAGAAAGAAGGGCTTCTTGTGATGTATCTAAGTCGATCACAGGTTCATTTGTAAGTGGATCTATACCCTCGCTTTTCTTTCCTCCAACTACTATTTTTTGTTGGGTCTTGGTAAGTACGATTTTGTTAGAATTTGAAATTTTGTTTAGCATCGTTTAAAGTTTTAAATTAAAATGATTTCTCTTATAAATAGAAAAGGGTCTCTCTTATATCTGTCCAGGAAGAAGGGCTTCTTGTGATATATCTAAGTCGACCACAGGCTCATTTGTAAGTGGATCTACTTTTTTCTTTCCTCCAACCACTATTTTTTGTTGGGTCTTGGTAAGTACGATTTTGTTAGAATTTGAAATTTTTTTTAGCATCGTTTAAAGTTTAAATTAAAATGATTTCTCTACAGTTTATAGACATTTGAATGTTGGTCTGGGTATTCTTTACTTGATTTTTATCAATTATAAAGTAAGCTCAGTTTCAAAAGTAATGACGGGGATTACAATTAAATACCCTGAAAACAGGGTTTAAAAAACTAAGTAATAATAGAAAGTGGAAGTAATATATTTTATACCAGATTTATTTTGAGGCTATATAAAAAACAAAGAGATCTCTTTTGGGAGATCTCTTTGTTTTAAAATAAAATATACTTTTTTAGAAACAAGGTGGTCCTTGCACCCATGTAGTCCCATTGTGATAACAGCAACTTAATGCAGGATTACAACCTCTTCTCTTAAAAATTAGAGGAGATATTCCTCCTGTGATGTCTTTTTGTTGCTCTTTAGAAAGATGTTTGGTGTGTTTCAATTTTGTGATCTGATTCATAATTATGGGTTTTAAGATTAAAATTTTTATTATGTTTCAAGAGGTTCTCGAACCTCAGAAATGGTATCTCCTTGATTTTCTATCATCATACTCATAAAGTAGAAAAACTCATCATAATTGTACTTTTTAGGATATAACGTATTATTAATAAGTGATGCAGGAGTATAGTAGAGGTTGTTTTTTTGAGCCCATTCAGATTGTGTTTTTAAAACTTCGAGATAATTTTGGTTCTCTGAAGGAATACCATACTCTTTTATCCATTTACTATGAGTTCTATCTGCAAACCACTTATTGTATGCAACAATAAACTCATCTGGGCCCTTACTATAATATATTTCTGAAAGGATAAGAGCTATTTGCGTAGCTTTATTATCTGTATCCTCTGTTTTAACATTTAAACGAATACTAATTTGAAGTTTATCCCCCATAGCTTTTAAAACACGTGTGTAGGCTTCAAAAGCATCTTTACAATATCCACACATAGGATTGGTAAGACTAATAATTTTAAAACTTGCATTAGGGTTCCCTAAAATAATTTCATTTGGGATTGTAGCATTATCTTCGATTTTTTCTGAAATACTAAGCAAATGGTTATAAATTTGTCCATCTCTTTTGAAATGATTTAGCTTAAAATTATCTGCTTTAAATTTTTTATTTTCCTTTACTTTTTCTTTGGTATACAAATAGGCCAAGGCAAATAAGGATGATAACATTATAAAGCTTACTAACGCTGAAATATCAATATTAAATGGGATATTAAGTATAGCAATGATAGCTAATCCAATAGATATAGAACCCATTGCCAAACATACAGCACACCATTTTTTTACAATTAATGCCTGAGAATAAATAGAATATAAAATAAACGGAATTCCTATTAACGATGGGATAAGTAATACACTATTGAAACCATAAAATAATTGATATAGTGATAAAGAACCAAAGAAAACCATCCCTGCATCAGCTAAAGAAAAATTCTTAAAAAGTTTACCACTATTGTTATTTATAACCTCTCCGCAGTTCGTATTTCCGACCGATGTACAAAATTGATGCATAGCCTGTGACTGTATTCCTAAACTTTCTCGTACAGCAAAGAAACTGAAAATAACTCCTGTAAATGACAATAGTAAAAAGAGAACTTGATTAATATCCCAGGATCTTCCGCTAAGAACAAAAATTAAACTAGCTACCAATCCTACGAATAATAAATTTTGAATAAGAGATTGATTAGAAATAAGTTTTTGTTTGGCATTATACTCAACAGCAATTACCTTGGGAACCCAAATTTCTTTAAACTCATTAAAAGTAAATTTCTTTTTTTTAAGGCTAGAGTGTTTAAGTTCTATACTTTCATTTTTTTTGATTACCGTAACAATTTCCTCCGCATTTTCTATTGTTATTAATGAAATAAAACTTTTGGGCAATTGATCTAAAGCATCCATAGGAATTTCTACAGCAATATTATCAATATCAAAATAATCTAAAGTATCTGTAATGGATTGAAAACTGGGGTAGCTAGGATGTATTTGTAATTGTAGTTCCAAATCCTTTTTGGTGTAGTTTCCAATTCTGTTTTGGACCAAAACACTTTCTACAATTTTTTCAATAGTATTATTCATGTATATCTTGCTTAGGATTATTAGTATGCTATTGTGATATTTTCATTCCTAATGAGAGAAATACCACAAACTATTTAATTTTTAGAAAATAATTTTCTCTAAAGTAAAGATTTTATCGAGTAAAAAGAGGTGTTATAAGCTCAAAAAA
This sequence comes from Bacteroidia bacterium, assembly GCA_030427585.1. GTDB lineage: Bacteria > Bacteroidota > Bacteroidia > Flavobacteriales > Flavobacteriaceae > Aquimarina. Next base: position 12,888 of record JAUIBW010000023.1, on the reverse strand, counting down.
AATATGGTTAAACCATATTTATGTTGGTTTTTATTATTAATTTTTTATGTTAAAAAACTGTTTTTTAGTGATTTATGTTTAATTCGGATTAATTAAATACAATGATATAAATATTGTTAATCTTTTATAAAGTTTTAAAAACTAGTACTCTTAATAGTCATAATGGCGCACTTTTATGATATAAATCCAATAATTAAGAAATAGAATTTTTAAAGAAAAAATAAGTTTACATAAATAGGAGTGTGGTATAAGAGGATGAAATTCTATGAATTCATCCTCTTTTTACAGATAAAAAACTAGAGATTCATGACGCTCTTAGATCCAATAACCACATACATTATTTACGCAAATAGCTCCGCTACAACAAGATTGACCATTTTTACCATTGCTGCATGGAGCACCAGCACAACCACGTCTTCTTCCTCCATTAATAGATTGTTGTTCTTTTTTGTTCAATGTTTTACCATTGGTAAGATTTAAAATGTTTGACAACATAATTACAATTTTAATAAATTAATATAATTCCCCGAACTTTTATAGACACTCAGGTATATGTCTCTGAAGTTTTTATTATTTCTTTTAAAGTGATATGAGGTTTTTTAGAGTAATGTAACTACGATAAAAACATATTATCGTGTTGGTGAAATTAGAATGTTATTCACATTATGTTATCCTGATTCTTTGAATAATCAAGAAATCAGGACAACCTTATAAAGTTTTGTAGGTTGTAAATTGTGTATCCTGGAATTAAAATTCAATAGTATTGTTTTGTTATTTTTGCTTTTCCAAAAATGATATAAGAATGAAGAGAAAATATCTGTATCCAGTGTTGATTATTATAGTTACTGTTGGGTTTTATTATTTTGAGGGATATATTGAAAATAATAGTTTTACAGATGAAAAAACTAAAAACACGACCGGTTTTGGTTTTTATTATCTTCCTACATCTACTACAGGAGCTATAATAATTCATGATTTTTACTCATTATCATATTCTGAAAAACATGAGCAAGCAGAATGGGTAGCCTATGAATTAAAGAAAGAACATTTATCTGTAAATGAATTTAAACGCCCTTTTTTTGAAGAAGATAGAAAAGTAAAGTCGTCTTCTGCAGATTGGCGTAATTATAAAAACTCTGGGTATGATAGAGGGCATTTATGTCCGGCTGGGGATAGGCGATTTACATATAAGGCCTTTGAAGAGACATTTCTTACTTCTAATATTACACCCCAAAATCATGAGTTTAATAGTGGTATCTGGAATTATTTGGAACAAAAAATAAGATATTGGGCCAAAACATATAATGGAGTATACATAATAACAGGTGGTATATTATCAGAAGATCTTCCTACAATTGGGTACGAACATGTCTCTGTGCCTGAACAGTTTTATAAAATTGTGTTTAATAATTCTTCTGCTAACCCCAAAATGATTGCTTTTTTGATACCTCATAAAGATACTAAAACACCTTTAAAAAACTTTGTTGTGCCTGTAGACGAAATCGAAAAACTAACAGGAATCGATTTTTTTACATCATTAGAGGATAAAGTAGAGAATCAATTAGAAGCTTCTGCTACTACCCAAGGATGGAAGTTTTAATATTGATGTTTTTTTAGTCTTACCACTCATTTACTCGATTAGAGTCTAATTTAATAAAAATAAAGAGTAAAATTGTAAATCCCCATAAACTTGATCCTCCATAACTAAAAAAAGGCAAAGGAATACCAATAGTTGGCATTAACCCTGTTACCATACCTATATTGATAGTAAAATGAATAAATAATATGCCTACTACGCTATAGCCATATACACGACTAAATTGAGATTTTTGCCTTTCGGCAAGATGAATAAGCCGAATTAATAACAAAACAAAAAGAATTATAATCATAGTTGCACCCAGAAAACCCCATTCTTCACCAACAGTACTAAATATATAATCGGTACGTTGTTCTGGGACAAAGCCTCCTTTGGTCTGTGTTCCTTCTCTAAACCCTTTACCAATCCAGCCACCACTACCAATTGCAATCTGACTTTGATTAGTATTATAACCAATACCTTTTGAGTCAACTTCTTTACCTAATACAATATTAAATCGATCCCTGTGTCTTTGTTCGAATACATGGTTAAAGATATAATTAACCGAAAAACAGAATCCTGCTACTATAATAATGGTAAGAAGATATCTTGAGTATTTTGGTTTTCGTTTTCTATTTCTGATAAGTATAAAAAGCATAATAGCTGCAATCACCAGAACTACCCATATTGGATTAAAAAGTAAGGTAAGGATAAATAGCCCTGCAGCAGAAGCTCCAACAATTAGATATATAGTGGCCAAACCTTCTCTGTATAATGGAAAGAAAAAAGCAGCATATACCAACGCACTCCCCGGATCTGGTTGAGGTATAATAAATACAGCCGGTATTGCAATAATTAAAAACGCTCTAACCTGATAACCAAGAACTTTTATGTTGGTTTGCATATCACTTAAGAATTTGGCTAGGGCCAATGCAGTACATGCTTTGGCAAACTCTGAAGGTTGCAACCCGGCAGGCCCAATCTGATACCAGGATGTTGCCCCATTTATATTTTTTCCAAATACAAAAAGACCTAATAATGATAGTAATGATATTACATAAATCAACCCTGCAAAGCGTTCATAAAATTTTGCTTCTATAGCCTGAGTAATAATAATCAATACTATGCTAAATAAAATCCAATAGGCTTGTCTAACATATGCATGAGAAAAATCAACTAATGAGAAGACTTCATTCTCAGAAGAAGCAGAGTAGATGTTTACCCACCCAAAACCAACAAGTAATAAAAATAATAAGACGGTTACCCAATCTATTGCTGCTACACTGGATTTTGCCATTATTGATTAATTTTAAATGGTTGGCCACTGTAGGGTTTTGCATATTCTTCTTCGAGACTGTGTGTGAGAATCCAATTTTCTAAATCTGTTCTAGAGATGACCCCGTTTATATGTTGTTCTATCATTAGTGATGCAATTTTTCCCGCATAACGAGCACCCCAATATCCGTTTTCGACAAATACAGCTATTGCTATTTTGGGGTTATCTTTTGGGGCAAATGCTACAAAAACAGAATGATCGGTAAGCTGGGTTTTTTTACCATCAATTTTAGTAAAGTTTTCTGCTGTTCCTGTTTTTCCACAAATCTCAATACCTTTAACTTGCAAGGATCGAGCAGTGCCTTGGGTATATACCTGATACATTCCTTCTATAACTGGCTCAAAATGCTCTTTGTTAATTGTTGTAATCTTAGGAATAATATAATTCTCATTCTCTATTGGTTTGCCATCTATTGCCTTTATAATATGAGGAGTAAAATAATGTCCTCTGTTTGCAATTGCAGCAGTCATATTTGCTAACTGTATAGGAGTAGAAAGTACTTCTCCTTGTCCGATAGCATTAGACAATGTAGCAGATGCATACCATTTATAGGTTGGATATTGATAAATCTTATTGTAATATTTTGCGGTTGGAACTTTTCCTCTTTTTCCTGTTGGCAGATCATAACCTAAATAATTTCCTAAGCCAAAACTTTCAACATGTTTTCTCCAGATTTCTATTCCTTCTTGCGGAGTATCATACTTTTCAATAATTCTTCTATATACTGTTGCAAAATATGCATTACAAGAGTTTGCTATACCTGGGATCATGTTTAGTGGACTTCTGTGGGAATGGCAACCGAGTTTTCTTCCATTTTTTCCGTAATAATACCCCATTCTGCAAGAAATACTTTCCTGGGTGTCAATTACCCCTTCTTGTAATGCTATCAATGCGTTAACTGTCTTAAATGGTGATCCTGGAGGATATTCGGCTTTTAAACCTCTGTCAAAAAGTGGTATCGCAATAGTGTCGTAAACTAATTTGGTAAAATTTGGAGACCGTTTTCTTCCTACCAATAATTCTGGTTTATATGTTGGGGCCGTTACCAGAGCCAATATTTCTCCTGTAGAGGGTTCTAGAGCTACAATACCTCCCCGTTTATTTTGCATAAGTTTTTGACCATATGCCTGTAGTTTTGAATCCAGAGTTAAGGTAAGATCTTTTCCATTTACAGGAAGAGTGTCAAATTTTCCATTTTTATATGGGCCTATATCTCTATTAAATCGATCTTTTTGAATTCGTTTTACTCCTTTGATACCCCTAAGCTCATTTTCATATTGTTTTTCTACACCATCAATACCAATAAGATCCCCAGAGAGGTAATAAGGATCTTCTTTTATTAACCTTTCGTTTACTTCACCAATATAGCCTAATACGTTTGCAGCATTAACAGTTTGATAATCCCTTAATGAACGTTTCTGGATATAAAAACCTTCAAATTTTCTCATTTTTTCCTGAAGATAGGCATACTCATCTTTGGTCAATTGTGGTATGATTATAGAAGGTACTCTTGGAGAATAGACTCTAGCTTTTTTAAGCCTTTTTATAAGTTTATCTTTACCGATATTAAGAATAGAACAAAATTCTAAAGTATCAAAAGGTTTTAATTCTCTGGGAATAACCATAACATCGTATGATGGTTGATTGGTGACCAATAACCTTCCATTTCGATCATAAATAGCACCTCTTTGAGGGTAATCATAAATTACTTTGATGGCATTATCTTCTGACAACGAGGCGAAAGAAGTATTGTATATCTGCAAATAAAATAACCTTGCAATAAAGACAATACCAGTAGTGATAATTATTAGATAGAGTAGTAACTTTCTCATGAATCATTTCTTCTAAACAATACCAAAACCAACATGGTGATCACTATTGTAAATAAACTAGAAAATAACGTTTTTTTGATGATTAATAGTATGTGAGAGAAGTTAAAAATTTCTAATGAGAAAAGTACAATATGATGTGTTAAAACCATTAAGATTACATAAGCAAAACGTTCTCCAAATCCAACATTGCTTAGTTTTACAGTTTGAAACTCATAACTAAGCCCAAATACTGATCGTAATGCTACTGGGCGAAAAAACGCAATAACGGTACAGGCTGCAGCATGTACGCCTCCAGAATCACCAAACATATCTATAATCAACCCTAACATAAAGCTTATGACCAGAAAAAGACCTTTGTTTATATTAATGGGAGCCATAAGAATAAAAATGACATAGATATATGGGTTTAGGTATCCTAAAAAGTTAATATGGTTTAAGATAAATACCTGAATTAAAACAAGAATAATGAATCTAATGATATGTAATAAAGTATCCCTGTTCATAATTTAATTCTCTAAGCTTTTAATTTCTTCAATATCCCTACTTTTTATTGCATAAACAAAACCAATATCACTCATGTCGTTAAATAATTTGACATCTATTAAATAGTAGCTTTTGTTTTGATTTAATTTATAATTGGCAATAGTTCCTATTCCTATACCCTTAGGAAAAATAGTTGAGCGACCATGTGTTATAATCGTATCTCCTTCTTTAAGAATTGCTTGTCGGGGGATGGTTTCTAGTTGAACGATGTTTGGATCTTTGCCATTCCAGATTAAGGAGCCGTATTGGTTAGACTTTTTTAACCCGGCATTAATTCGAGAATTACTGTTAAGAATAGAAATCACTCTACTGTAATTTTTTGAAGTATTTTCTATAATTCCTATAATACCTTTATCTGTAATAACCCCCATATCAGGTACAATACTATCTTTTTCTCCTTTATTAATCAGGATGTAGTTGTCAATTTTACTATAATCGTTTTTAATTACCCTGGCTTTGGTAAAAGTATAAGGTTTATCAAAAGATAGCGTGTCGAGGTATTTTGTAGCAACAGAATCTACCCCTAGAGCACTTAGTTGATTACGAAGGTTTTCATTCTCTTCTAGTAATCGTTGGTTTTCCTTTTTTAAACCAAAATAGTCACTTATAGAGTGTTGCCAACTATACAGCGCTCCACTTAAGAAATTGGTAGAACTAACAAATTTACTTCTATGATAAGAATGTGATTGTATAGTGAAAATTAACGCTATACATAACAATAGTAGAAATAGCAGAAAACGTTTATTTTTAATTAAAAAATTAATAATCTGCTGCATGATTTAGAGTATGATAACTTCTTTAGTTAAACGTTCTATGTTTTACAGGCTAAGCCTTACTTAGCAAGTATTAAAGCAGGATAACGTAAAATCAGAAATTTAGGTATATTTAAAGAATGTTTTTTTATAATATTATTTTATCAAAACACTTTTATACCTATTTAGGTTTTTTAGTGTAATTCCCGTACCTCGTACAACTGCTCTTAACGGATCTTCTGCAATATAAACCGGTAAATCTGTTTTTTGTGATAAACGCTTATCTAACCCACGAAGCATAGAACCTCCTCCTGCAAGATATATACCAGTATTATAAATATCTGCAGCAAGTTCTGGAGGGGTTTGTGATAATGTTTCCATTACTGCATCTTCAATACGTAGAATAGATTTATCAAGTGCTTTAGCCATTTCTCTATAAGAAATTTGAACCTGTTTAGGTTTTCCTGTAAGTAGATCACGACCCTGAACATTCATTTCTTCGGGTGGTAATTCCAAATCTTCTGTAGCCGCACCAATTTGTATTTTTATTTTCTCAGCAGTACGCTCTCCAACATATAAGTTATGCTGCGTACGCATATAATATATAATATCATTGGTAAATACATCTCCTGCAATTTTTACCGATTTATCACACACAATTCCTCCTAATGCAATAACCGCAATTTCTGTAGTACCTCCACCTATATCCACAATCATATTTCCTTTAGGCTGCATAATATCTACACCAATACCAATTGCAGCTGCCATAGGTTCGTGAATAAGGTATACTTCTTTTCCATTTACACGTTCTGCACTTTCTTTTACTGCCCGCATTTCAACTTCGGTAATTCCCGAAGGAATACATATCACCATACGCAAAGCAGGTGCAAATATTTTTTTCTTTAATGCCGGGATATCTTTGATAAACATGCTTATCATTTTTTCACTGGCATCAAAGTCTGCAATAACTCCATCCTTAAGTGGGCGAATAGTTTTTATATTCTCATGAGTTTTTCCCTGCATCATAGCAGCTTCTTTTCCGGCTGCAATAATTTTACCAGTCATAATATCTCTGGCTACAATAGAGGGACTATCCACTACTACTTTGTCATTGTGGATCACTAGGGTGTTAGCGGTTCCTAAATCTATTGCAATCTCTTCGGTAAAGAAGTCAAAAAATCCCATAAAAAGTCAAAAAAAGGGGTTAAAATTCAGTAAATGTAATAAAATTAATGTTTAAAATGACGTGTTCCGGTCATAACCATTGCAATTCCGTTTTGATCACAGTAATCAATGCTTAATTGATCCTTGATAGAACCTCCTGGTTGGATCACAGCTTTAATACCTGCATTGTCTGCAATTTCTACACAATCAGGAAAAGGGAAAAAAGCATCACTGGCCATAACCGCTCCGTTAAGATCAAAATTAAATGCCTGAGCTTTCTCTACAGATTGCTTTAAGGCATCAACCCTAGAGGTTTGCCCTGTTCCGCTCGCTAATAATTGTTTTCCTTTCGTAAAAACTATAGTATTTGATTTAGTATGTTTACAAATTTTTGAGGCAAATAAAAGATCTTCTATTTGTTCTGATGTAGGCACTACTTTAGTTACGGTCTCCAAATCACTTTTGGTATCTGTTTTAAGATCTTTGTCCTGAACCAATGTACCATTTAAACAAGTACGCACCTGTGTCTTTGGTAAATCAATATCTTTTTGTAGTAAAATAATTCTATTTTTCTTTCCTTTTAGTATTTCTAAAGCGTCGTTACTAAAAGAAGGAGCAATCACTACTTCACAAAATAGTTTATGAATTTCATCGGCTGTTGCTGTATCAATTTCGGTATTACTAATTAAGATACCTCCAAATGCAGAAACCGGATCACCGGCTAATGCATCGACATAAGATTGAAGTACAGTTTCTCTTTGTGCTAAACCACAAGCGTTATTATGTTTTAAAATTGCAAATGTTGGCGATTCCCCTTTAAATTCACTCATCAGGTTTACTGCTGCATCAACATCAAGCAAATTGTTATAAGATAGTTCTTTACCATGTAGTTTATCAAACATAGTATCAAAGTCTCCAAAGAAAAATCCTTTTTGATGGGGATTTTCGCCATATCGCAATACTTTACCTTTGGTCTCACTTATTTTAAGAGAAGCAATTTCGTGATCGCCATTAAAATAATTAAAAATTGCCGAATCATAGTGAGAAGATACATTAAAAGCTTTGGCAGCAAAACGTTTACGATCTGTCAGAGAAATAGCTCCGTTTCCTTCAGAAATTAAATGTAAAAATTCTGTATAATCATCAACCGAAGCAACACAGGTTACATCAGAAAAATTTTTGGCAGCTGCTCTAATTAACGAGATTCCACCGATGTCTATTTTCTCAATAATATCTTGTTCAGATGCCCCAGAAGCTACAGTTTTCTCAAAAGGATATAGATCTACAATAACGATATCAATTTGAGGGATTTCATATTGCTCAAGTTCTGCGACATCACTATCGTTATTTTGGCGATTCAGGATTCCTCCAAAAACTTTTGGGTGCAAGGTTTTAACTCTTCCTCCTAAGATTGAAGGATAAGATGTAATGTCTTCAACAGGAATGACATCGATTCCTAAATCTTTGATAAATTTTTCGGTTCCACCTGTAGAATAAATTGTAATATCAAGTTCGTCTAATTTTTTTACGATAGGTGCTAATCCGTCTTTACTGAATACAGAAATTAGGGCAGATTTAGCAGTTTTTGTGTCGCTCATGAGAAAATTTAGTTAGTAAAACGCAAAAATAGCAATTTAGTACCCAATTAGACAATCAATTATGCGTAATTGTTTTCAATAAATTGTAACAAAAATATAAGGAAAACGTCCTATATTTAAATAATTTAAAATCCAGTTCAAAAAATAGAGCATGCTAATCTATCTTAGAGTACTTAAAGAGAGCTTTAATTTTGCTATTAATGCACTTATAAATAACAAGTTGCGTACATTTCTTTCTCTGTTAGGTGTTACTATAGGGATTTTTTCAATTATAGGTGTTCTCGCTGCGGTAGACTCATTAAAACAAGAAATTAAAGGAAGTATTAGCTCTTTGGATAATAGTACAATCTATCTTATGCGTTTTTCTTTTGGTCCTTCTGATATACCACAATGGAAACGAGAACAATTTCCCGATGTAACTTTTGAGGAATATCAATATATCAATAGATCAATGCCAGATCTTAAAGCAGCCAGCTTTATTTTGAATGTGGCTCCTGAAACAATTAAATATGAAGATAATAGTGTAAGTAATGTAGAGATTGCACCCGTTACTAATGATTATTATGATATTGAAGAATTACAGGTCGTAAAAGGAAGATTTTATAACGAACAAGAATCTGTGGCAGGTGCTCCTGTAATAGTTATAGGGGATGAGATCGCTAACAGCTTGTTTGGCTCTAGTGATCCCATAGGAAAAAAGATACGTTTATACGGAAGAAAACTTACTGTAATAGGAGTACTTCAAAAAGAAGGAGCAGGTCTCTTTGGAAATAGTAAAGATACCGCTGTTATTCTTCCTGTTAATCTGGTTAGAAGGATTTATGGGGATAATAATAAATCGTCTTTTCCCGCCATAATTATTAAGCCAGAATCCAATATTGATATCCCAGAATTTATAGCAACTTTAAAACAAAAAGTAAGAGCATATAGAGGGTTAAAGCCCGATGAAGGGGATAATTTTTTTGTAAATCAATTACAAGGGTTTACAGATTTTATAGATAATATTACAGGTACGATGTCTACTATTGGAGGTTTTATAGGTATGTTCTCACTTCTGGTAGGAGGTTTTGGAATTGCTAATATTATGTTTGTTAGTGTTAAAGAAAGAACAAACCTAATAGGTATACAAAAGGCGTTAGGAGCTAAAAAAAGATTTATACTATTTCAATTTCTTTTTGAAGCAATTATTCTTGCTATTTTTGGAGGCTTAATTGGACTTTTATTAGTTTGGTTAATTTCGATATTTGCATCACAGTTTACAGGTGATTTTAAGTTTGTACTTTCTAGTTCTAATATGTTTTGGGGAATGTTTTCCTCTACAATAATAGGTTTAATAGCCGGTATTTTGCCCGCATTGTCAGCTTCAAAATTAGATCCTGTAGAAGCAATCAGAACAGGAATGTAAATAATATCCATAGGATTGCCAATTAAAATAATTGTATCGACAATCCTATGGTTTTTCTCTAATTTAATCTAAACTTTAGAATCACTTCGTGAGTTCCGTTGGTATATGTGCCTATATTTGAGGTTACATGTTCATATGCATATCCAACACTTAATGCACTTTCTAAGAAACTGGCAGTAAAAAAACCGGTAATGCTTTCATCAAGTCTATAATTAGCACCTAATTCAATTCGTTCTTTATATACTATTGAAGATGTTAGGTCTAAGGATATTGGAGCATTTTCTACCATTCTACCTAGTGCTGACGGCCTTAGCATAAAGTCATCGCTAAGATTAAAATCATAACCAGCTCCTAAAAATATTTGTTGGTCATCACTTGCTGAAACAGGATTTACACCTTCTTTTTCGTATCTGTCATTAGATAAAAGCCCAGGAGCTGAAAGTGAGATATAATATTTTTCTGCTTTAAGATAGAATCCTACACCTACATTTGGGTTAAAAGTATTAACATTTTCAGTAAATAAGGGGTCATTTTCAATTCCTACATCGTTGAGGTTAATTTTTAAAAAGGATCCACCGACTTTAACTCCGGCATAAAGATTAAGTTCTTCGGCAACTCTTATTTTGTAAGAAAAATCAGCATACAAATGTGTCTCATCTAATACAAAAACTTTGTCACTTACTGCAGTTAGACCTATTCCTATATTTTTCCCTACAGGAGAGTTTATATTAAAGTTAAGGGTTTCAGGCCCATCATTAATTCCTGTCCATTGACTCCGTATTCCAAATGTTGTTTCAAGACTCCCATTGGTTCCTGCATACGCTGGAGTTATTACATTCATATTGTATCTATACATGCTAAAATGAGGGTCTTGTTGAGCGTTACCTGAAAATGAGATGGTAATAATAAAAATTATATATTTTAAATACTTCATATTACTTTTATTTTGTTGATTTTGATGGAAATAATAACTGTTAGATTCTACCTTTTTGAAACTATACATGGTTAATAGTTTATATAGATCCATCCGATAAGAGGAGGTACTTCTTGACTGCCTGTTTCGATAATGTAATAATATGGTCCGGCAGGTAATTTGCCATTTCCAACTGCTAAACGGCCATTAGAGATTCCATCCCAATTATTTTGATAATCTTTAGCTTCAAATACTTTAGCACCAGATCTACTAAATAGTTGAATAGTATGATTAGGGAAATCTTCAATTCCTTCTATTATCCAGGTATCATTTATTCCATCTCCATTTGGAGAAAATCCTTTATTAAAGGTTAACGTAGATACAGGTTTTTCTGTAGTGTCTATTGTAAAGTTTTCTGACTCCACGGTACCTGTACCTGTATTTCCTGAGGTATCGGTAATTGCTGTATTGTCGAGAGTAATTACATTTGTTTCAGAAGTTATTCCTTGAGTGGGTGTATAGGTTGCCGTAAATGTAATATTTCCGTCAGTAGAACTTACTGCCGTAAGTGTTCCATTGGGTATGGTAAGATTTGCATTGGTAAATCCTGTTATGGCTTCAGAAAAAGTAATGGTTACCGTCGCGGTTTCTCCTTCAATTAACATTAGATCGCTTAATGTGATAACTGCTGTAGGTGTTTTGGTATCTATAGAAAAACTATTAGAGGATGTAGTTCCTATTCCTGCATTTCCACTTCCATTTAATACTCCCGAATTATCTAAAATGATGTTATTTGTAATTTCTTCAGTCTCTATAGTAGGAGTGTAGGTTGCTGTAAATGTTATGTTTCCATCAGTCGAATTTACTGCGGTAAGTGTTCCATTAGGAGCAGTAAGGTCTGTATTGGTAAACCCTGTTACGGCCTCAGAAAAAGTAATGGTTACTGTTGCGGTTTCTCCAATTGATAACGCTACATCATCTATAACTATGGTAGCTGTGGCTACTGTAGTGTCAATAGTAAAGTTAGGAGAATCTGTGGTTCCTGTACCTGCGTTTCCTGCGATATCGGTAACTCCTGTATTATCCAGAGTAATAATATTGGTCGGGTCATTCACATCTGTAGTGGGGGTAAAGGTAGCTGTAAATGTTATGTTTCCATCAGTTGAGCTTACTGTAGTAAGCGTTCCATTGGGAATAGTAAGATCTGCATTGGTAAATCCTGTTACGGCTTCAGAAAAAGTAATAGTTACAGTTGCGGTTTCCCCAGCGACTAATGCAGTATCACTAATAGCTACTGTTGCCGTAGGATCGGTACTATCAATAATAAGATTTTTGTTTGCTCCCAGGGAGTTGGCTGTACCAGGGCTAGCCATAGTTAGTATTGCATTGTTTCCATTGTTGTCAGCGATGGTCCCTCCATTAAGAACCAGAGCATTGCTCGTTGTATAATCAAGATCGGCACTGGTATCACCTGCTTGTACTGTATAATTGAAAATTAAGCTAGTACTACCGCTACCACTTGTGTAATTTACGATACGGTCTGTTGTTCCTGTTTCTAAAGTAAGCTGAGGACTACCTGTTACGGTTACCACTTCACTAAATATGACCTGAATGGCAATTACTTCTCCCACACCATAACTTCCATTAACCTTTGTAGAAGTTACATTAACTACCGTAGGAGCTACAGCATCTACCAGTACTGCCGATGTATTCCCTACACTGTTCAAGGTGGTATCCATATCATTTCCTACACTATCTTTAAGGGTTCC
>JAUIBW010000055.1 GCA_030427585.1 Bacteroidia bacterium | reverse complement strand
CAGGATCGGTTGCTACTATAGACTCAAAACGAACATTGATCGGAGATTCATTACCCAAATCAACCGCTCCAGGATTAAAACTTAGTCCTGATGGTGTAACTCTTCGACCTAAAATTAATTCTTCTTCCTGCTTTGGTAGCATCGATAAAGAATCTATGGGAGAAGAAACATTATTAACAATACTCTTTAACAGTTCCTCATAATGAGATAACATACGTCTTACCGTAGATTCCTTAAATAAAGAGGTTGAGTATTCTATTGATAAATTAAGTGCTTCAGGAATATCCCGCACTTCTAATGTGAAATCAAATTGAGATATGGTATGTTTTATCAGGTGCTCAGAAAGAGTTATTTCTCCTAATTGAAACCCATCAAGATCAAAGTGATCCTGAAAATCAAACATAATCTGAAATAATGGATTTTTACCTAATTCCCTATTAGGAGATAATCGTTCTACAATCTTTTCGAAAGGAACAGATTGATGAGAATAAGCACTTAAGGTAGTATTTTTTACTTCTAATAAAAATTCTTTAAAACCTGGATTACCTCCTAGATCACTACGTAATGCCAATGTATTGACAAACATTCCGACCAAATTAAAAACCTCTGCTTGTGTACGGTTTGCAATAGGTGTTCCTACACAAATATCAGACTGACCACTATACTTATAAAGCAAAACTTTGAAAGCAGCAAGCATGGTCATATACAATGTTACCCCTTCTGACTTAGAGAATTGAAGTAAATCATTTTTCAATTCATGATCTATAACAAATGATACTTTGGCCCCTGTTCTATTGGGGTGTCCTACCACAGAAAAATCATATGGAATATTAACCTGGGTATTATTTTGTAACTGCTTTGTCCAATAGTTGAGTTTCTCTTCTAATGCTTTCTCTTGATTTGTGTTTCGTTGCCAAACTGCATAATCCACATAGCGTATAGGTAATTTTTCTAAATTAGGGTGCCGGCCTTCCAGAAGGGATTTATAGCTAGAGATAAACTCTGAGAAAAATATAGGTTCAGATAATCCGTCTGCAGCTATATGATGCAATACAAATACTAATACATATTCTTTCTTTTCGGTTTGGAATAGTGTAACACGAATTTTAAGGTCTGAAGACAAATCAAAAGGAGTGTTAATATTTGCTTCAATCTCTTGTTCTAAATTTTGATGCTTCTCTAATATTTGATGCATAACTCTAAATGAAAAGTCCTCTAGAACCTCTTGATATAAAGCTCCGTTTTCATCTATCTTAACTACAGATCGAAATGCCTCATGCCTAACAACTAAGATTTGTAAAGCTTCTTCTATACAAGAAATATCAGGAAAATCAGATAAGTTAATCGCTCTATGCAGGTGATAATCAACACTACCATATGTTTGGTCGATCAACCATAAACTTTCTTGTGCATAGGTTAATGGGATTCTAATCCGTTCATCTTTTATTTTTATGATGGTATTTTTGGCCTGGTTCTTATTTTTTGCATTTTCTAATTCCGTCGACAAAAAGTCTGCACACTCTTCGATCGAAGGATATTCTAATAGTAATAAAGAAGGTATATCTATCTGAAAATACTCAGATATTTTTCCTGCTATTCGAATGGATTGTATCGAAGATATTCCTAATTCAAAGAAAGAAGTATTGGGTTGAATTTGATACAAGGGAAATTCGGTTTCTTCGCCCAAAATCATCATAATCCTATTAATTATCTTTGGATCTAATGTTTTTTGAGCTTCTAAGTTTTCTGAAACCGTATTATACCTTTTAGCTTCTTTAATATCACCTTTGCTTCCCGAAGCAATCCATGTTTCTTTTACTTTTTCTAAAGTATTAGACTCATATGCTTTTTTTATAATTAATCGTTGGATTTTTCCGCTAGTAGTTTTAGAAACACCACCAGGAGTTAGTAATACTATGGCAAATACAGAAAGGTCATGGGTTTCTAAAATAGATTTTGCAATGGTTTTTCTAATTGTATCAAAATCATAATTTCTTAAACTTGTTCTTTTTATTTCTTGTGCGACAACCAATTTGTTTTCGCTTCCTATTGTAATAGAAAAAGCAGCACCTGCATTAACTTGTAGATCGGTATGTGCTTCCTGCACTGTTTTTTCGATATCTTGGGGATAATGATTCACCCCGTTGATGATCATCATTTCTTTTAATCTTCCAGAAACATAGAGTTCGCCATTATTCATAAACCCCATGTCTCCTGTTCTAAGGTATTGACAATTTTCCTCCAGAGGCTGTCCTTTTTCGTCTAGTATTTCGGCCTGAAACATCTCCTCAGAAAGATCGGGTTTTCCCCAATACCCCTTGGCTACACTAGGCCCTTTAACCCATATCTCCCCTATTTCTTCTTCTGAGCATTTTCTTTTGGTATTTGGATTAACAATAGCAATTCGCATATCCTGTAATATTGGGCCATTCCCAACTAATGCTTTTATCTCATGCGAACCTGATTTCTGTTGGGAACTTGAAGAGATTTTACCTTTTTCGAACTCATTTATATCAAGTTCTAAAAAAGAAGTTTCTTTATCTAATCTGCTAAAAGTTACTGCAAGAGTAGTCTCTGCCATACCATAACAAGGACAAATAGCTTCTTTGGTAATTCCTGTTTTTTCAAAAGCTACTAAAAAGTCTTTAATAGTTTGAGCACGTATAGGTTCGGCTCCATTATACATTGTAGATAAAGAGCTTAAATCTATATTATTCAGATCATTATCTTTAATTTGATGAACACATAAATCAAAAGCAAAATTGGGACCTCCACTATAATTTGCTTTGTATTTCGAGATAATCTGAAACCACCTAATTGGTTTTTGTATAAATGCCTGTGGCGGAAGAATAATCATTTCTATTCCCATTGCTACAGCCTCTAAAATATTTCCGATCAACCCCATATCATGATAAATCGGTAACCAGCTTACCCCAATAAAATCTTTTTTAAGGTTAAGACATTGACGAATCAATTCGGTGTTATGCACAATATTTTTATGAGAAACCATAACCCCTTTAGGATTCCCGGTAGAACCTGAAGTATACTGTAAAAAAGCAATATCTTCAGAATCTACGGCAGGTAATTCTACATATCTATGACTTCCTTGTGGTTCATCGGTTACACACCATAAAACCTCAGAAAAAATCTCATGCTCAAACCAACTTTTACATTTAACATGTACTTTTTCTTCGGTAAGAATTAATTTTATGTCGCAATCGGTAGCTATATTTTCTAATCTCCCTATTCGTCTTTTCCCGGTAGGAGGAAATGCCGGAACTGCAATAACACCGGCCATTAAACAGCCAAAAAAAGCATCTGTAAAATTTAATCCAGATGGATAAAGAAGAAGTACTCGCTCTCCTGGTGAAACCAGTGTAAGGATTCTTGAAGCTATTGTCATGGCATTGCTATGCAATTGTCCAAAAGTTCTTACATCTGTTTCTTCCTCGCCATTTTCAAGAAATCTATAAACGACTTTGTTTTCTTTTGTTTTTACATGTGTCTTGAATAAATCTATTATCGTTTGGTTATTTACATTTCCTTTTTCGATCGACAGGCTTTTAGGTAGCATTAGTTTTTGATTTTTGGTTTTTTTGAGAGATTCAATATTCGATTATCCTATAGAGTGCTCTACATTTTCCTTAGTACATATTGCAATTGCTTCTTCTAAAATTTCTATGGCAGCATCTACAATTTTGGTGGTAGTAATTAATGGCGGAACAAATCGTATTACGTTATTGTAGTGTCCGCCAACTTCAAACAAGAGTCCTCTTTTAAAGCATTCATCTCGAAATATTGTTACAAATTCTGGAAATGGTTCTTTGGTTAAAACATCTTTAACTATTTCTACTCCGATCATCATTCCTCTTCCTCTTACATCTCCAATAAAATCGAAGTCTTCTTGTAACCTGTACAGCTTTTTAATAAAATACTCTCCTATCTTTTTGGTATACTCTTGTACATTATACTTCTCTATAAACTCCAGTGCCCCTCGGGAGGCAGCGATACTTACCTGATTGGCTCTAAAAGTCCCTATATGTGCTGCTGCCCCCCAAGCTTCTATTTCTCTTCTATAGATTAATCCTGAAATTGGAAAGCCTATTCCTCCGAACCCTTTAGAAAAAGTAACTATATCAGGTATCGCCTTTGTGTTCATAAATTCTAAAAAGCTCCCTGTTCTAAAAAAACCACTTTGAATTTCATCAAATATGACCAGTACATCGTTGTCTCTGGCAATCCTAACCAGTTCTTCTAGGTAACCGTCCTCGGGCACTATATTTCCTCCTTCGCCCTGAATAGGCTCTACAAGAATTGCTGCTGGTTTAGGTATTCCTGAATGCGAATTCGTTAACATATTTTTAAAGTAATCTATCTCATTATCTTTATCCGATACATTTCTGTAAGGATAATTATAAGGTGCAAAATGTACATTAGGCATCAAAGAGGTTATGTTATTTCTAAAGTATATATCCGAAGTCACAGCTAAGGCCCCAGAGGTCATTCCGTGATATCCTCCGGTAAAAGCTATAATACCATCTCTTCCTGTTTTTATTTTTGCCAATTTGATGGCAGCTTCAACGGCATCTGAGCCTGTCGGTCCACCAAAACTCACCTTATAATCACGTCTTATATCTTTGGGTAAATGATCTAATATTTTTTGAATTAACAGCATTTTATTCTCTGTAGGAAAATCAAGTGCATGAATCAGTTCTGATTGCTGATTTTTTACATATTCTAAAACAAAATCATTACAATGCCCTACATTAAGTACTCCGCATCCACTGAAAAAATCGATAAACAGATTTCCATCTACATCTTCAATGATGCTTCCTTTTGCTTTTTTAATTGCGATTGGCATCTTTCTTGGATAAGAAACAATACTTCCTTCCTGCTCTTGTTGGATATCCAACAGCATCTTTGATCGTTTACCAGGAAGTTCTGACGACACTATTTTGGCTTCTTGTGATAAGTGAAACTCTTCAAACATATTTTATTTTTTAGTTGTTTAAAATCGAAAAATGACCTGTCTAGACTCAATAACAGGATATACGCGCTCTTTTAATTTGATTGTGTTTTTTACTTGAAACTTCTTTTAAAAAAGTTGTGATTTAGTGTCAATTAATAATCTTGAAACAAACTCATGAAATATACTTCCGAAAACATGATATGTTTTCGAGGTAAGCCACAGGGAATTAACCCTTCAACGAGAAATTTAAGAGAAAATAATAGAGGAGAGAGAAGGATACCTTCTAAGTATAAGATTAAGAAACACTATCTATTTAAAAATGCCATTATTTGATTTTCCATCATCAGGCTTTCTATTTTTCTTTTATGGTGTGCTTTTAGGCATAGCACATACCATTGGTTAGGTTTACTAATACACATATTGTTGGTTTTAAGAGTATAATAGGCTTATTTAATTAAGGATATAGCTTCGCCACATGACTCACAATTCTTTTTTTAGTAAGAATTTTTATGAATCAAGATTATTGAAAAATAATTTTGAAAGTAGATCAATTAAGTTGAAAATTATTTCATTTAATCAACCGTTTTCCAATAAAAACAATGGGGTAGTTTGTCACTTAGCTTATAAGAGTAAGTGTCTTTCTAAATGTCATTTCAAATGTACAAATCTTAATCAACAAGATGTTTATGGTAAAACCGTATTTTAAAAACCCACAAACAGTTAATATCCACAAGATACTGATATACAGTAATTTAAATATGTTTAAACATTCTCTTTGCAATATAATTTAACAAACAAATAACATTTTATTAACAAAAATATTCTTTCTCAAATTATTCATAAAAGTATCATTTTTTTATACGGTTTTACCAGAAACATCGACTGTACTTAACCCTGCATTTCTTGATCTTTTACAAACAAGAAGAAGAATTTGAAGAGTATGATATTTAGTAATACCAGTTCTGATTTAAATTTACTCATAAGAAAAATGATGGATTTTTGGCTTAGATGAAAAATAAAAACTTGTGCTCAGCTCGACTGGGTATCAAGCATAGCAGGACTACGGTTGTGTTTTATTTTGAAATATTAGACAAAAAGACGCGGTTTTATTGAGTAAATTTAGATTGGCAATGGTATAAAAGAGATTTGATTAAATTAAAACAAGTTCAATGCTCTTGAAAAAAGATTCGTATTTCATAAAATCACTGATAACAATTCTACAAACTTGAAGAGCTCTCTTATATTTTTAGTCTATTATATTGAGTACATATAACTTGTTGAGTTTTCTTACTCTAAAATAATAAATTGAATAAAGGTAGTTTTTCAAACCTAAAAGAAGAAAAAACAAGAGGTGTCTAAAAACAAAGAAACCCTTTGAAAAATCAAAGGGTTATCTTAAGTACTGAAGGCGGGACTTGAACCCGCACGGCCTTACAGGCCATTGGATTTTAAGTCCAACGTGTCTACCAATTCCACCACTTCAGCTTGGTATATATTTTATCTCAGAGCGAAAGACGGGATTTGAACCCGCGACCCTCACCTTGGCAAGGTGATGCTCTACCCCTGAGCTACTTTCGCAGTATATTAAGAACTTCGCAACTCGTTATTGCGGATGCAAATTTAAAACAATTCTAGTAATACCAAAGTCTTTTTACAAAAAAGAATGATTTTTTTTACACCTGTGATGCTTTCTTCCTGGTTAACATGCGTTTAATCTCATTAAGTTTCATTAATGCTTCTACAGGAGTAAGCGTATCAATATCGATATCCAGAATTTCTTCTTTGATTTCTTCTAATAAAGGATCATCCAAATTAAAGAAACTCAATTGCACCTTATCTTCTTCCTGCATTCCTTTAATCTTATCGGTAAGCTCTTCGCTACTATGCGATTTTTCAAGCTTCTTAAGCATTTTATTTGCTCTATGCAATACTTGCTGAGGCATTCCTGCCATTTTAGCTACATGAATTCCGAAGCTATGCTCACTACCGCCAGGAACTAATTTTCGTAGGAAAAGAACAGTGTCTTTTAATTCTTTTACCGATACATTATAATTTTTAATGCGACCAAAGGTTTCACACATCTCATTTAACTCGTGATAATGCGTAGCAAATAAGGTCTTAGGCCTTGCAGGATACTCGTGTAAGAATTCACTAATAGCCCAGGCAATAGATATCCCATCATAGGTACTGGTTCCTCGGCCAATCTCATCTAATAATACCAAACTACGATCGGATATATTATTTAAGATACTGGCAGTCTCATTCATCTCTACCATAAATGTAGATTCTCCCATAGAGATATTATCACTCGCTCCTACTCTGGTAAATATTTTATCAATCACTCCTATTTTTGCTTCTTCTGCAGGAACAAAGCATCCCATTTGTGCTAATAACACAATTAGTGCAGTTTGTCTTAATATTGCAGATTTACCACTCATATTAGGCCCAGTAATCATAATGATTTGTTGATTATCTCTGTCTAACAAAACATCATTTGCAATGTATTGTTCACCAGGTGGTAATTGTTTTTCGATTACAGGGTGTCGGCCATTTTTAATTTCTAAATCATACGATTCATCGATTAAAGGGCGTACATATTGATTTTCTGTAGCAAGTTGAGCAAAAGAACATAAACAATCTAGTTGCCCTATTAAAGTAGCATTTAACTGTACAGGTTTGATATACTCGCTCATCCAGAGTACCAGATCGCTAAATAATTGTTGTTCTAATGTTAGAATTTTTTCTTCGGCCCCAAGAATTTTGGCCTCATATTCCTTAAGTTCTTCTGTAATATAACGTTCTGCATTTACCAAGGTTTGTTTACGAATCCAGGTATCAGGAACTTTATCTTTATGTGTATTTCGAACCTCTATATAATATCCAAATACATTATTCGAAGCTATTTTTAAAGAAGTAATACCTGTAGTTTCAGTTTCCCGCTCCAGCATTTTATCCAAATAATCCTTTCCTGAAAAAGCAATAGACCTTAACTCATCTAATTCTTCTAAATATCCATTAGCAATTGTGTTTCCTTTTAACACATTTACAGGAGCTTCTTCATTTAAAGTCTCTTTGATCTTATTGCGCAATAGTTCACAGTCACTAAGAGTTTCTCCTATTATTTTAAGCGCTTCATTATCACTATTTGATGCTTGTGATTTTATAGGCACAATTGCTTCCAAAGAGTTTTTAAGCTGAATAACCTCACGAGGGTTTACTTTTCCCGTAGCTACCTTAGAAATTAATCGTTCAATATCTCCTATCTGCTTAATCTGATGCTGAATTTTTTGATGTAACGTTGTAGTATTCAAAAAAAACTGCACTACCTCATGACGCTTTTGGATGGCAGCAATATTCTTAAGTGGCAGTGCTAACCAACGCTTTAATGTACGCCCCCCCATTGGTGAAATCGTTTTATCTATAACATCTAGTAAAGTTACTGCATTTGCTGCATTAGCATGGTATAGCTCGAGATTACGTATCGTAAAACGATCCATCCAGATATACTGATCTTCTGCAATACGCTCAATCCTTGTGATATGTTTTAACTTATGATGTTGGGTTTCACCAAGGTAATGAAGAATTACACCTGCCGCTATAATACCTTCCTGTAAGTGATCTACTCCAAACCCTTTTAATGTCTTTGTACCAAAATGTTTGTTTACAGTCTCATCTGCGTAATCAGGTTTAAACACCCAATCTTCTATAAAGAATGTATGAAAGTCATATCCAAAATCTTGCTCAAAATCTTTCTTTTTTGGCTTACTAATCAGAACTTCACTCGGGTTAAAGTTTTGCATCAACTTATCCATATGCGCCACATCACCCTGAGCGGTAAGAAATTCTCCTGTAGAAACATCCAGAAACGCTACTCCTAATTCTTTTTTCCCATAGTGTAACGCACATAAAAAGTTATTGGTTTTGGTCTGTAAAACCTCGTCATTAAGAGCGACTCCCGGAGTTACAAGTTCTGTCACCCCCCGCTTAACAATAGTTTTGGTCTGTTTTGGGTCTTCTAACTGATCACAGATAGCAACTCGCTCACCTGCTTTAACCAATTTTGGCAAATACGTATTTAAAGAATGATGCGGAAATCCAGCCAATGCTGTTTCCTGTTCACTCCCATTACCTCTTTTGGTTAAAACAATATTCAAAATAGCAGCAGCTTTAATTGCATCTTTTCCAAAAGTTTCATAAAAATCCCCTACTCTAAATAATAACAATGCATCAGGATACTTAGCCTTAATAGCATTGTATTGTTTCATTAATGGAGTTACTTTTTTTCCGTTTTTTGCTGCCAATGAAGTATAATTTTATGAATCATGCTAAAGTAGCTATTCTTCTATTTTTTTTGAAATATAGCCCTTAGGAGTTATTCAATTTTATTCACAATTTTTCCTCAACATAATAAAGAGCCTACACTACATTGAATAAGGAACCTCATAATTTGTTTTAAATACATGATTGTCTAACCCTAAAGTTCGTTTCAAAAAACACAAAGAATTCTCAAAGTTTTATCGAGTATCAATCATAGAATTTGTGATAAATACTATTTTTGCAATAATGGAAGGAAGCAGAAAACTCAAAAATAGCGAACTTGATCGCAAGACAGTAGAAGAATTTAAAGCATCAGAAAAGACTCCTTTACTTATCATCCTGGATAACATTAGAAGTTTAAATAATATCGGGTCTGTATTTAGAACTGCAGATGCATTTTTGATAGAAAAAATATACCTCTGTGGTATAACCGCTACTCCTCCTCATAAAGATATTCAAAAAACTGCACTGGGAGCCACCGATACTGTAGATTGGGAGTATCAAAAAGACACTTTAACGCTTATACAAGATCTTAAATCACAGCATGTAAATATTTTATCTATCGAGCAGGCAGAAAATGCAACTATGCTAAATGATTTTATTCCTGAGGGCAATCAAAAATACGCAATCATTTTTGGTAATGAAGTTAAGGGTGTCCAGCAGCAAGTTGTCTCAGAAAGCGATACTGTTATTGAAATCCCTCAGTATGGCAGTAAGCATTCTCTTAATATTTCGGTTAGCGTAGGGGTAGTCATATGGGACTTGTTTAACAAACTTTAGAGAGCTTCGAAACAATTAATTGAAAGAGTTCACATAATCCAGTTACACCTCTAACTCATCTAAAAACCAATTGCCTGAATCTTTTAAATATAAGTGTTTACCTTAAATAAATACAATAATGAACTAGAAGATCAGTATTCTACTTGTATGTCATAATTAGAACAACAATTTAAATTAGCAACCAAATTAAAATTATACAAATTCATGAAGTTTTTTATTGATCCTAATATTATTCAGGTAAATAAATCAAAATATTAATTGATAATTGTCAAGTTTTTTATTGACAGATGTAATAGTTTGAGTAGTAATAAATAAGTATTTTAGTAGCGATAAAATTATAAACCAATCTTAATACACACAAATCTACAGCAAACTCATGAAACCAAACCTCTTCATTCCTTTATTAATTAGAGAAAACATAAGTATATCACTAATACCTCTTATTTTATAAACCACCTTACTAGCATCTTTTTTATTTAAAACCACTTGCTAAAATATAGTTTTGATTCGTGTTCTTAAAAAGAAAGATATTATCCAATTAGTATTTGTTTGACATATGATACTAATTCTTTATATCATTTATATATAACTAAATATTCTTTTGTTTAGGAAACTGAAATTACACTATTTACAAAGACGAATTCTTTAACAATCCTACAAAGAAAAAAATAATTAATCTTAATTTAAATATTTCACATATGCAACCTAAGAAAAACTTATTATTAACCACTCTAATGTTCCTAGCGATTATGAGTATTGGATGGGTTCACAATGAATCATTTAAAGTAGAACCCAGAGAAAAAAATGACAAGTCTGTACTACATAAAATTACCCCAATCGAAACTTCAGAAGCAACAATTGCTACCTATTTTGCTTATTGTACTGCAAATGGAAATGATGTTAGTGATGAATTTATCTCCAGAGTTCAATTAGAGAGTATTGACAATGCTTCTCAAGGAGGAACCGGAGGGTATTCTGATTTCACATCGATCTCTACAAATTTGACTAAAGGAGCTACAGCCACTATCACAATTACTCCGACCTGGACAGGGCAACTCTATAGTGAGGCATATCGAGTTTGGATTGATTATAATCAAAATGATGTTTTTGATGACGCTGGAGAAGAAATATTCTCTCAGAATCCAACTCAAACAACCCCGATAACAGGTACATTTACTGTACCAGACAGTGCTTTAAATGGGGCTACAAGAATGCGTGTAATATTACGATATAACGCTTTACCATCATCTTGCGGAAGTTTTAATTATGGAGAAGTAGAAGACTATACCGTAGTTATTGGTTCTAACGGAGGGAGTGATACCCAAGCCCCAAGTGTTCCTACAAATTTAACAGCTTCTACTATTGGAGCAACAACAGTTGGTTTATCCTGGACAGCTTCTACAGATAATATAGGAGTTACCGAATATGAGATTTTTCAAGGAGGTAATAGTATAGGAACATCAACAACAACTAGTTTTAATGTTACGGGTCTTACAGCTTCAACAGCGTATAGTTTCACAGTAAAAGCTAAAGATGCAGCAGGTAATGTATCAGGAAACAGCAATGTTGTTAATGTTACTACTACAGCTACTCCGGTCTGTGCTGGGATTAACAGTTTTCCATACGGTGAGAGTTTTGAAGGTAATATTGGTGTTTGGGTACAGGAAACGAGTGATGATATTGACTGGACAGTAGATAGTGGAGGAACGCCTTCTTCAAGTACAGGGCCATCTTCGGCAACAACTGGTAATAGTTATATCTATACAGAAGCTTCAGGAAATGGAAATGGATTTCCAAATAAGGTTGCGCTTTTAACCAGTCCTTGTATTGATCTTTCTAATCAACCAAACTCAGAA
>JAUIBW010000022.1 GCA_030427585.1 Bacteroidia bacterium | reverse complement strand
CTGGGGGTTGATACTTAATCAGTTCTTAACTATATTTGAAAAACGGGTCCAACTTTAAAAAGTTAAACCCGCTGAAATTTTGTTTACACAAAATTATGGATACTGTCCAGTTTTATCTCGTTAAATTCAATTTATCTATCTCGATTATCAGTTCTGGCGGTAATTCGCAATTATCTTTAAGTAGAAATCCAGTTATCTGCCCTTTAGTATTGTATGATATCTCTATACAATCAGTCACTAATTCCTTTAGTTTTTTTCGTCCTCTTTGTATTCTGGATTTAGTAGCGGTTAAACTTAGGTCTAAAATCTTGGCAATCTCTTTTTGAGACTTCTGCTCTATATCACTTAGATAGAGTGCATCTGCATATTGCTTTGGAAGGTAATTTTGAATAACAAAACCCGATAAATCACACACACAAGCACTAGACATTGATGTTTCGGCAATCTCTGGTTGATCTTTTATAGTGGTCGTCGGTATTTTATTTTTTCGATAATAATCTACAATGGTATTTCTTGCCACTTGAAAAAGCCAGGATTTGTAATTATTGATTTCTTGGTTTTTGTATAAGGCAGTATGCAGTTTTATCCCCACATCCTGTACTATATCCTCGCCAATATTATTATTATTAACTTTTGTCTTAATGAAATTTAATAAGGGCTTTTTATACTCTTCCCAGATATTCTCGAATTTCATACATTTAAATTTAAGTAATTATCTGATAATAAATTAATTATAAAATTGAGAACGTATGCAACCACTCCGTTCTCACATTAAGAAATTTAAAAATTTCTTAATGTTCGTTTCATATGGTTACCTTTTTCGTATTACTTCTTCTGAGGTTAATCCAAATATAGGTGGAGTCTTTATCTCTAATAGTGCCAGATATGTATATAGTACTCCTCTGTGGTGGATTTCATGTTCTACCATAGCTCTTAGTAATTTCCATATTGTTATTTTATGTCCTCCTGGTGTTTCACATTTTTTAAGTAAATCTTCGGGTGTAAACTGTGAAAGGATCTCTACCGATTCGAGATGTAGCTTATTATACAGATTAATTGTATTTTGATATCCTTTTGCATAGCTTTCTCCGCAACCACTATATAAACTAGGTTTTAGACAAACATTTTCGACATACATCAACCTTTCTGTAAGTGCCAGGTGTCGTATGATATCACCAATAGTAAATTTTCCTTTACTAGCAGTCCATTCTATTTTTTCTGTTGGAATACACTCAAATAATCTCCTGGTACGGTCTTTTATCCTGGTGTAATATCTAAGAAAACTATGTATATCCTTTATTTCCATAACTTCTTTGGTTTGATAGATAATCTTTATCTAAAGTTAAGATTAAAACGTATTCTTTCAAAGTTACTCTAATGATTTTAAATAGTACCTAACTGTAAAAAGTTAGATATATTATATGCCAGAATTCATTTAAGAAGGACCTTTGTTGCTCCTGTTGTTTTTAAAGTTTTATCTTGCGTATATACAATTACAGATAGTTTATCTTTTTTAGAGACCCAATCAGGAATGATCATCGATATACTCCCCGATTCTTCTTGCTTAACCACCCGATTTGCCACAATATTGGTGTTTTTTAATGTTCTATCTCTGTTTTCCCCTCTCAAGATTTTAGTAATACGCTCAGAAACAACTAAAACCAGTGTAATCGTATTAAATGGCTTTCCATCTACCTTATAATTAAAAACAACCCGAGAAGATTCTTGTTGTATATCTTTTATCAAAATAGTAGAATTAGCACTAGTTTTTGAATATTTTTTTAAAGCTATATCTGCTTTATAACGATCTGATCCTGTAAAATGTTCACTTCCGTTAACCACTAATTGCGGAGTATAAATAGATTTACTGTTAAATTGTTGTGCGTATGCTCTTTGATAATCACTAAATTTTTCCGAACTAAATGGGTCTTTCCATCCTAATCTATTCCAATAATCTACATGATATGATAGTACAACTATATTTTTATCTTTGTATTTTTTCTTAATACTCTCGAGTAATTCATCTGCCGGCGGACAGCTACTACATCCCTGTGAGGTAAATAATTCTAGTACTATTGCTGATTCATTACTTTTCTGAGCATGTATAGGTATCAAAACAATAAGCGTTAATAGCATCATAAGCTTCTGTAACATCTGCATAATTTTAGTACTTTTAGGCTTTATTTTAGACGAGTATGATGATAAAACTTACTGGATATATCTTCTTTTTTTTAATAACCATATCAATTTATGGGCAAGATATTGCCATTTTACAATATAAAGGAGGTGGTGATTGGTATAGTAACCCTACGGCTATCCCTAATCTTATTCGATTTTGTAATCAAAATATTAATACTGCAATAAATGCCAAGCCAAAAACGGTAAAGCCAGAAAGTGTTGATATATTTCAGTATCCATATATTCATATGACCGGGCATGGTAATGTTTTTTTCACAGAGGTAGATGCTCAAAACCTAAGAAAGTATCTATTAAGTGGTGGTTTTCTTCATATTGATGATAACTACGGTATGGAACCCTATATTCGAAAAGAACTCGTTAAGGTTTTTCCTGATAAAGAACTGGTAGAATTACCTGTAACACATCCTATCTTTTCATCAAAATATAATTTCCCACAAGGGCTACCCAAAATCCATGAACATGATGGAAACCGACCGCAAGCATTAGGGATTATCCATGAAAATCGTCTGGTATTACTCTTCTCTTTCGAAAGTGATCTGGGTGATGGCTGGGAAAATCCAGAAGTACATAATGATTCGGAAGAAGTAAGATCAAAAGCATTAAAAATGGGGGCTAATATTATTAAATACGCTTTTGAGAATTAATGTCAGAGCAATTACATCATCACCATAATCGATTTGTAAAAAATCAATTTCCGATAACACTAATTTGTGATCGGGTAAATTCGCCTGCAAATATTGGGAGCATATTTAGAATCGCTGATAGTTTTGGTATAGAACAAATCTATTTTTGCGGAGAAGATATTACTGTGGTTAGTAAACGTATGCAACGTACAGCAAGAGCTACACACGAAATCATACCTTATCATCAAACCGAAGATAGTATACATACCGTACAGCAATTTAAATCTGATGGGTACACCATTCTGGCATTAGAAATTACCGATACAAGTATTGCTGTTGCAGATTATAAACCATCTCCACAAGAAAAAATAGCACTTGTGATTGGGGAAGAAAATTTTGGAGTGTCTAATGAAGTTTTGGCTTTAATAAAACACAGTGTGCACATCAATATGTATGGTAATAATAGTAGTATGAATGTAGCTACGGCAACAGGTATTGCACTATATGAGATTACAAAACAAATATTAAGCAGTAAAAAATAATATTCCCAAAGGATAGTAACAAAGCACAAATCAAAACTTTGTAACTTTGAATTTTTCATGCCTTGAAATTTTAAAATATGAATTCAAAAACAATTGCATACGGGATCTTAAGAGCAGTGGCTGTTATTATTGGTGTTCTGGGATTACTATGGTTTCTCTATAAAATACAATCTGTTCTTATATACATTGCCTTTGCTTCGGTGATTTCTTTAATGGGTAGACCTTTGGTCCTATTTCTTAAAAAGAAACTGAAATTTAAAAATTCATTAGCAGTAGTCACTACACTACTAATTGTCATAGGGTTATTTTTCAGTATTTCTATGTTATTTGTTCCTATTATTAGTGAACAAGGACAGTTAATTGGAGAGATTGACATTAATAAATTAGGGGATGATATCATTAGGTTTAATCAGGAGGTTAGTGCTTATTTTAAAATAGAAAAACTAAATTTTGTAGAACTGATCAAACAAACCGATCTAATGCAATTTTTTGATTTAAAAGCTATACCCAACGCCATAAACTCGTTTTTAAGTGGTTTTGGAGCGGTTTTAATTGGATTATTCTCGGTTTTATTTATTTCTTTCTTTTTATTGAAAGACAGTCTTCTTCTCGAAAATAGTCTATTAGTATTTGCAAAAAAGGAAGATGAAAACAGATTTATGAGAGCATTTACCAAAATTAAAGATTTACTCTCTCGCTACTTTGTTGGTCTGCTCTTACAGGTAATTATTCTCTTTATCTTATACACCATACTCTTATTGATATTTGGAGTTCATAATGCCATTGCAGTTGCTCTAATTGCTGCAATTTGTAATCTAATCCCATATGTAGGTCCATTATTTGGTGGAGTATTTGTGATTATACTATCGATTACCAGTAACTTAGGGTTTGACTTTCAGACTGTGATTTTACCCAAAATAACTTATATCTTGATTGGTTACCTGATTATTCAATTGATTGATAATTTCTTAAACCAACCCTTAATTTTTGGAAACAGTGTAAAATCCCATCCATTAGAAATCTTTTTAGCCATCCTTATTTTTGGATTACTCTTTGGTATTGGCGGGCTTATCGTTGCAGTACCCTTTTATACTGCAATCAAAGTAATCGCTAAAGAATTTCTTTCTGAATATAAAATTGTAAAAACACTTACCAAAGATCTTTAATTGAATCCTTTACTACTACATAAAGAGGTCCAGGAGTTTATCACCAAAAAATCTGAGAGTACCCTCGATATAAGCACCTTGGTTTTAAGCAACAGCCCTTTTGAGGGTATTTCTAGCAAAGAGTTAGCACAACAAATCCAGGGAAAACGTAAAGCAAAAAGAAAATTACCCACCTGGTATGCTAAAAACAAAATCTATTACCCTCCAACGCTTAATTTAGAGCAAACCTCTTCTGAAGTAACCGCTTTGTATAAAAGTAAGCTTGTTTCGGGGGCATCTTTAATTGATCTAACGGGTGGTTTTGGAATTGATGATTATTTTTTTGCAAAACGTATCACAACCGTAATTCATTGTGAATTAAATGCATCATTAAGCGAAATCGCCTCTCATAATTTTGAAGTACTCGAGCAAAAAAATATTCAAACCCTTATCGGGGATGGGTTAGATATTTTGAAAAATCACAATACTCTGGATTGGATTTACATCGATCCTTCCAGAAGACATGATAGCAAAGGAAAAGTATTCTTGCTGGAAGATTGTTTACCCGATGTCCCTTCTAATTTAGATGTATTTTTTAGGAAAAGTAAAAACGTCTTACTCAAAACTTCTCCCCTACTAGATATTCAAATGGGGAGCAAAGCATTGCAAAACATAAAAGAAATTCATGTTGTTGCTGTAGAAAATGAGGTTAAAGAATTAATCTGGATTCTTGATAAAACCTATACCGGAGATATCAAAATTGTGACTACCAATATTCAAAAAACGGTACATCAAGAGTTTTCTTTTTTTCTAAAAGATGAAGCCGGGCAATCTGCAAATATGGGATTACCTATGGCCTATCTTTATGAGCCCAATGCAGCAATCCTAAAAAGCGGAAGTTTTCAAAGTATTGCTATTGCTTATGAGTTAACAAAACTTCATGTTAATTCGCATTTATATACTTCTGATCATAAAATTGATTTCCCAGGAAGAAGGTTTGAAATCCTAGCAGTATATCCATATCAAAAAAAGGTACTATCTAAAACAGGAATCATCAAAGCAAATATTACCATACGTAACTTTCAGGAATCGGTTGCTACCCTAAGAAAAAAGCTTAAAATCAAGGATGGAGGTGATGATTATCTCTTTTTCACAACAGATTATAACAACAAAAAGGTAGTAATTCACTGTAAAAAACTTAGTTCTTAAAACAATGAGGTATTTATTATTTAATCAGAAAAAATAGAAGACTGGGCTATAAAATTTTCTATATATAGCTTTAACTCTTTATCATCAACTTTATCGATATTATCAAATACATAATCCTTATCTTCTTCCAAATTGTTATAATAGCCTGTAATTTTAGGACTATTGGTTTGAATGCTTAGTCTGATCATCCTCAACTCTATATTATCTGGCTCAGACAATATAGCCTCATCTATCATCCTGGTTGCTTTGTTGAAATATGATATTTTACTAAATGGGTTCCAGGAAAATGAAGCTTTTAATGCCAGTGCTGCGCCATGATACGCCTGATAAATTGCTCCTTTATTTTGTAATCCTTTTTGTGTAAGTTCATAAAATTGTTCTGTTTTTTCCTTAGACTCATTACACGTCTTATACGCATCTCGTATATCTTCAATACGAACAGTATCCCCTAAGAAGAAAAAAAAAGTTATTATGATTAACAAAATCTTCATTACCTTTTATCGCAAAAAAAGCCAATTTATTATTTGGCCAATGCTATTTTAAGCAACAGGTTATTCTTTTTACCATCATAAGCTTCCATAATCATACTTTTATTGGGTAACACAGCAGCTTTAGTAAGTTCTAAAACATCTAAACGCGCATTCCTGATATCACTTCCGGTAAGAATTGCTTCTTTAGTAACCTCTCCTGTAGCATTATCAATAACATAGGATGTAAGGTATATAAACTCTTTTTTACCATCAAAATATCGTGTAGGCGTTTCGTCAAACGATCGTTTAAGATTAGTAAAATCATCTATATAAAACAAATATAGTTTACCATCATTTTCAAAATTCAGATAAGACATACTGCGTTTACTTATCGTTCCCATCTGATATTTTGGGAGTTTATGCATCCATATCATTGTATTATCTGCCCCTAATTTTAAAACAAAAATATCTCTGTAATAATACTTATATGTTGTTCTGGATCCCGAAGAACTAGAGGTTGTAAATGATTCTACAAAACGTTGTTCTCCCAGGAAGGTGGTACTACCATCACTATTAAATATAATATCATTTATTTTAAGTCTTTCCAGATCTTTTAGATCGTTTTCTTTTTGTGTTCCTTCATTAACCCGTTCTTCTCTCTTTAAAGCAAGACTTTGTAATGTTTCTAAAGGAATATCGCTTTTTATTATAGAACTTACTATACCATTATCAGACAAGGTAGCAGAAAAGACTCCTGAGACTTCTTCTTTATTGTTTGAATTAGCATAAAATCCTGATACTTTCATTTTTCCTGCTCCATCAACTTCAATTACTGCATCGGTAATTGATCTACCAGAGATATCAATCTTACTTTTTATAATTTCACTACCTTTTTCTTCAGTAACCCTAAAAACTTCAGTGTGGTATGTGTTTTCTAACTTATTTTTGTCCTTTGATTCTGAATTAAAAATAGAAGCTGTCATATAAAAATTACCATCATTACCTATGGCAAAATCTTCATTCTGAATTCTGTCAGACGAATACGGTAGCGTCACTTTTCTTTTCCACAGAAGACTTAGATCATCTTTATACACTGCGATCCCTATTTTATCTCCTTTTCCCGAACTTGTCTCTATACGATATAAAATCAATAGTTTTTTTTCATCGGCAGATTTTTTAAATGCAAATTTATTAATTCTTCCTCCTGCATCAAATCCGTAGGTACTCTTAAAGCCAAAATCTCTATTCACGTTTTCTCTGTCATTAACCAACTGAATAGGTTTTTCTACCACTATACCTGTAAGAGATACTTTTTGCGCGTATGCTTTATCATTTATAGAATAAAACACCACCGCTTTTCCTCCTAGTTTCATGACAGTTTCAAAATTTCCTTTGTCATCTACAACTTGTCGTTTCTTTACATCTTCTTTGAGGTTCTCCAGAGAATATCGCTGTATAGTCATAGAATTTCGGCCTTTCTTAATAGAAACAAGTCGATTTCCCGAAGCTATATGATAGGTGTTTATACTTCGTATTCGTTTATATTTTTCTCCTATTTTAAATGAAAAATCTTTAAGTAAAATAGGTTTTTGAGCAAATGTATAGCTAGAGATAAGTAAGGCAAAAACTAAAAGGTATCTACTATTCATTCTTATATTATTTTTATAAATCTTCATAACATACTATATAGGTCAATAGTATACAAATATATAAAAGAAGTATTTAAGGTTTCTGTAGTATATTGGTCAAAATTCAGTCCAATTTATGTTTAAAGAAAAAACTGATTTTCAAGTTTTTAAAAAGAAGGTTGAATTAAATAAAAAATAATGGTAAAAAAATGTTGCATCATAGGCTCATAAAACCTACATTTGCATCCGCATTTGAAATACTAATGTGATGTTCATAACAGAATGTATAGGAGAGGTGCCAGAGTGGTAATGGAGCAGATTGCTAATCTGTCAACGCGTAAGTGTTGCCTGGGTTCGAATCCCAGTCTCTCCGCTTTATTTTTATGATTCGGGGTGTAGCGTAGCCCGGTTATCGCGCCGCGTTTGGGACGCGGAGGTCGCAGGTTCGAATCCTGCCACCCCGACAATAAAAATAAATTACAATATACTGGTCGCGTAGCTCAGCTGGATAGAGCATCTGCCTTCTAAGCAGACGGTCACAGGTTCGAATCCTGTCGCGATCACAAAAAGCCTTACTTTTGTAAGGCTTTTTTGTTTTATAACCCTTTCTAAATATGTTTATCGTTTATATTCTTTTTAGTATTTATTATACTGGATAGATAATAAAATAAACAACTAAAGCCCATTTTTAAGTTTTAGCATGTATTTAATCTATAGATGCATTAACATGCATGAACAGAAAATGAATATGATCCCTGTCTGAGCCTATTTCCAAGAAATGAATTTCATACTGGTCTTCTATATCTAAACAAGTCCTCTTTAAAATACGATCAACCTTTGGGCTTAAAACAAAACGATGATATTTCTTTGAACAAACCAAATGATATAACAATAAAGAAATATTATGACTTTTATGTATGTGGGTACTTGAGCTCACGCTCAAGATTACTATTTTTCCCATGCGAGGCAAGCCTCGGGGTATTAAACCCTCCTAGAATAAAAATGCTAACTAGTTTGTATACTAGTTAGCAATTCTAATAAGTTGTTTCTAATAAAGAGGAAAAGTAAACACCAGTTTTCCTAATTATTTAGAGTTACATTATTTAACTGTAACCATACAAACGCAATGCCCCAATTCATCATCAAACACTCCTACCCCATTTATACAATGCTCTGGATTATCGCCCCAATCTGAACCTTCTATATGGCAAGGAACACGTTTATTTATCTTCCCCATAATTTTCTTTTGTTCTGCTTTGCTTAAAACGGTACATAAATTTGAAATTGATTTTAACATAATTAATTAATTTTAGTTTCCCTACTCTATTCATATATGCTTTTCAGGTTCCGCATTTAAAAAGTTTAAAAAGAGATGTTAATCCTTTTCTGGCTGTAGCTAGTAAAGAAGAACATTGATGATTTGCGTTAGATAAAAGACTGTTGAGAACAACTTATTTGTGCCTTATTTAGGTAAAAATTAGCTTCCTTTAATTAAAACTAAAGGTATATGCAGTAAGCGAAATGAGAAATAGATAATCTATTTCTGAAGGCTTAGAATAAATAAATATGACTTTGGATCAAATATCCGCGACCTAGGAATGAATATTAGTATACATAAATAATATGTGATCACAGAAATAATAAGTTTTTTAAGAAACGATATACCTTTTTTTGTTTTTTTAATTCTCTATCTTATTAAGATAAAACTATGGAAGTGAACTTTAATTAAATAAATTGGTAGATTTAACAACTAATATTTATTACCATAAGAAACTGTAAATTCATTTTTATGAATTCTATTAAATATATTTTCATAACATTTGTTTTTTTTCTTTTTTCAAAAGATATACAAGCTCAAAATAAAAAGATTGATAGTCTAGAAAATCATAAAACAAATGATACAATTCGAGTAAATTTATTATATGATTTAGCATCCTCTTCTTTTCAAAAAGACGTGAATTCTGCCGTAGTATACCTGGAGAAAGCAGAAGAATTAAGTAATACGCTAAACTATACAAAAGGAAAAGCAAAAGTAGCATACTTAAAAGGGGTTATTTTTTCTACACAATCGCAGTTTGACCAAGCTATTAAAAGCTTTAATGAAGCCATTCTATTATATAAAAGTGTTAATTTTAAAAAAGGCATCTCAGAGTGTTATACCGGTTTAGGAATTACCACTTATTACAATAATGAGTATAGGAAATCTATAGAATATCACAAAAAATCCATTCAAGTGGATACCGAAATTAATAACGAAAAAAATACTGCTGTAAGCTTGAAATATATCGCCTATGCCTATTCTGATATTAGTAACTATAATGAGGCGTTAAGGTACTTAAATAAAGCATTGGCCATTAATAAAAAATATAATAATGAAGCCGAAATATCAAGTTGCTTAAATAATATAGGGATTTTATATCAAGATAAAGGAAATAATCCTCTTGCTTTAGAGTATTATAATAAATCATTATTTATTTCAAAAAAAATAAAAGACACTGCGGCTATCTCAAAAGCTTTAAACAACATAGGGATCATTTACAAAAGGAATCAACAATATGAAAAAGCCATACAAAATTATAAAGAGTCTTTAAAAATAGAGGAAAAAGTAGGAAACAAAAGATATATAAGTAAGGCTTTAAATAATTTAGGTATAGTATATAATAGAAAAGGCGATAGTAAAAATGCACTTATTTTTTTAAACAAGGCTTTAAAAATAAGTAGAGAAATCTTATATAAAGATCAGATTTCTATCTGTTTAAACAATATTGGTGATGTTTATTTATTTTCACTTAAAGACAACACAAAGGCTCTTAAAAGTTATACAGAAGCCAAAACTATTAATATAGAGATTGAAGATGACTTAGGGTTATGCAATTCTTATTTGGGAATAGCTACTGTTTATGCAAATCAAAAAAAATATGATCAAGCATTATTTAATGTTTTAAAAAGTAAAGAGCTCTCTGAAGAACACGATCTTTTAGATTTTAAAAAGGATGCGTACGAATTACTTTCAAAAATTTATAAAAATACTGGCAATTTTAAAGAAGCGTTTTTTAACCACCAAAAATTTAAAGTATCAAGTGATAGTCTTTTAAACAAAAAAGGGATTGAACGAATGACAGCTTTAGAATATGAGTACAAATACAAAAACGAGTTAGAATCTGCAGAAAAAAGAGAATTAAAATTAGCACAGACCGTAAAAACAACCTCTCAAAATTTAGCAAAGTCACAACGTGATTTATTGTTGGGTGTAATTGCTTTTTTAATAACAACACTACTTTTAGGGGCTATCATTTTCTTTTTAAAGTTGAGAAACGAAAAATCCAAAACTCAAAATATTGTGATCGAACAAAAACTACTACGCTCACAAATGACCCCTCATTTTATATTTAATTCGCTCTCTGTTTTACAAGGAATGATACTAAATAAAGAAGAAAAAAAGTCGGTTTCATATCTGTCAAAATTTTCAAAACTGCTTCGTATTATATTAGAAAATTCGAGAGATAAAACCGTTTTACTATCTCAAGAATTAAAGGCAGTGAGAAATTATCTGGCGCTTCAAACTTTAGAGAGTAAATCATGTAAATACACTGTTTCTGTAGAAGATACAATAGATGAAACTTTATTTAAAATATCACCAATGCTTATTCAACCCTTTGTTGAAAATGCCATAGAACATGCCTTTACCAATCAACAAGAAGAGAAAATCATTGATATACATTTGTCATATCTGAATAACGATTTAATATGTAAGATCTCAGACAATGGCGTTGGCATTGATGCTGTGAAGAAAAATAAAAACCATAATAAAAAATCATTATCCACTACTATAACTTCAGAGCGATTAGAAATATTATCAAAAGATTTTAAAATGAGAGGTTCGGTTATGGTTGAAGATCGAAAAAAATATAATGAAAAAGGAACAATAGTTACTTTGGTAATCCCCTACATTCTACAAAAACCTTAATACTGTACTCTATATAAAAATAGTACTCACAGAAGATAAAGAATACATTAGAAACAGTTTACTTAACGTATTATAATTAATACCTGTTCTATCTTTTGCGAATATTTTTTTAAGTATCACGTTTATTTGTTCTAAAGCTTCAGAAATAGATTACCTATTTCTTACTCCACTCATACCATATACTTTTATCACAAATAATCGATAAAAGCATATGGAAAACATTAAATCTAAATTAGGAAAAGGTGGATTATTACTGGCAGCAATGGGCATCATGTCTATCCTACTTTCCATTTTTAATTACAACATCAGGTTACTCTCCTGGGTAGATCTATGGGGAAGCACCATGGGTTGGATTATCAGGTTTCTTCTCATACTTGTAGGAGCTGCATTGTTCATTCTTTTTGGAAGAAATGAAGAATAAACTAATGAAAATCTATACTCAAAATAAATGATCACATATCCAAATGTTTACTATGGGGATATACCCCACTTCTCAAGAACAATATAAATAAAACATATGAAAACAATACAATGTATAGCAATAGTTGCGGTTGCAGTAGCAACTCTAATATCCTGCGGAGGAAGCGTAACCAACCAACCCGCTAATGCAGATGGTTTTTCTGCTATCGCAAAAGAAATAGAAAACAAATTTGGAGAACATGCGCATTTCACTAACATAACTGTAATGTACTCCAAATCTATAGGGAACACAATTTCATTAACCGTTACCGAAGCCCCAGAATCCTTAAAAATGGGACAATGGAATTTTGTAAATGGTTCCTGGAAACAAAACTCAGAGATTACTGTTGAAATTCCTGAAGGCACAAAAGCAGCTGATTTTATGTTTCAGTTAGATGAGAAAATAAACCTTAGAAAATTAGGTGAGTTAACCGAAAAATCCAGTAAGCAATTAACAGCAGAAAAAAACATCGAAAACCCAAAATTAAAAATGGCTTATATAAAATTTCCTAAAAACGGTGACATTTCGAAAACCGAGTATGTAGTAAATCTTGAACCAGAAAATGGAGGAACCAGCTTCACATTTTACTATAAGCTAAACGGCGATTTTATAAACATGAACTATTAAAATAAAAACTAAAAGAATAAAAGTAAAAAAACATGAAAAGAGCATTAAAAACAACATCCTTATTAATAGCAATATTGTTACTTAATTTTAGCTGTAGCAAAGACGATGAAGTTCTGGCAATTAATCTTAAAGATGTAAAAGTAACTATCGATGAAAATCCAATAAACGGACAAATTCTTGGTAAAGTTGAAAGTGATAACAGCGGTTCATTAACTTTTAGTATAACAACGCAAACACCAGCGGGAGCATTAAGCATAAATACGAGTACAGGAGAGTTAACCGTTGCCAATGCGACATTGTTCGATTTTGAAACAAATCCAACAATTACGGCAACTGTTTCTGCAAAAGGAGCTCTAAACAAAGCTACTGTTACAATTAGTATAAACAATATTAATGAGTTAAATATTCTGGATTTTACTACTAGTATAGATGAAAACCCAACCAATGGAGATACTATAGGTACGGTTGAAGCCACAGGAGATGCAACATTAAGTTATAGTATTACCTCTCAAACACCAGCGGGAGCATTAAGCATAAATGCAAGTACAGGAGAGTTAACGGTTGCCGATGCTACCTTGTTCGATTTTGAAACCAACCCTACGATTACGGCAACAGTATCGGTTGATAATGCAGGGAACACCCAAGATATAAGTGTTGCTATCACTCTTAATAATGTAAATGAATTAAGTGTTCAGAATTTTACTGCTACCATAGATGAAAACCCAACAAATGGGCAATCGCTAGGTATAGTACAAGCCACTGGTGATGCAACATTAAGTTACAGTATTACCTCTCAAACACCAGCAGGAGCTTTAAGCATAAATGCAAGTACAGGAGAGTTAACGGTTGCCAATGCCACATTGTTTGATTTTGAAACCAACCCTACGATTACGGCAACCGTCACTATTAATAATGCTGGATATACCCAGGATACAAATGCAACAATCA
The DNA here is from genome assembly GCA_030427585.1 of Bacteroidia bacterium. GTDB lineage: Bacteria > Bacteroidota > Bacteroidia > Flavobacteriales > Flavobacteriaceae > Aquimarina. Next base: position 65,619 of record JAUIBW010000022.1, on the reverse strand, counting down.
ACCTTAATAATGTGAATCAATTAATAAGTGTTCAAAACTTTACAACAACCATTGATGAAAATCCAACCAATGGATCTGTGCTAGGTACCGTTCAGGCCAATAGTACTGGTACTTTAAGTTTTAGTATTGCCTCCCAAACACCAGCTGGGGCTTTAAGTATAAATGCCAATACCGGAGAATTAACGGTAGCCGATGCCACATTGTTTGATTTTGAAACCAACCCTACAATTACAGCAAATATCTCTGTAAATAATTCTGAAAATACCGAAACAGCTACAGCTACAATTGATTTGAATGATTTAATAAACGAAATTGGAGAATTTAAATTTGGAGGTATTATTTTTTGGTTAGATCCTTCAGATAATAGTCATGGTTTGGTATGTGCTGTTAGCGACTATCCAACCAGTGTAAATTGGGGCTGTCAAGGGACAAGTATAGCTGGAGCCTATGGACTTCAGATTGGACAAGGCCAAGCTAATACTACAGCAATTTTAGCTGGGTGTTCTACAACCGGTATTGCAGCAGATCTTGCATCAAACAGTACTTATGGAGGTTATACAGATTGGTTTTTACCTAGTAGATATGCTTTAAAGGAAATACATACCCACAGAGCAACAATAAATAGTACTGCTGCTTTAAATGGAGGTTCAGATTTTGTTACTGATGGTTTTTATTGGAGTTCAACACAAGTTAATAGTAATACGGCCTGGGCAATTATTTTCAATAATGATGGAAATTCAAATGTATTTAATAAAGGAGCATCAGCAAACTTTTATATGCGAGCAGTAAGAGCTTTTTAAAATTTTTGATTCGAAAAAGCAAACCATCTCCTTTTGAAGGTGGTTTGCTTATCACTAAAAAAGTCTGAAGCTTTTTAATACAAAAAAATGACAAGTTACAGTAAACCTTAACCTTATTTAAAGTGTGTTAAAAATGAACAAACTGGTTGTATTTATTTTTTTATTGATGCCCTTTTTAATCAATGCTCAAAAAAAAGGAAAACCCTTGGCAAACAAAACCTTTATGATCAATATAGGTTTCATCTGCGAAGAAACCCCAGATGGCAACCCCTGTGCAGGTGTGGATATATACCTTGTACTACACTTTACCAAAATGATGGTATATGCCATAGAAAAGGAAGTATCCACTTGCGGTGAGCAAACGACGCTACCAATTGGAGAATTTATGTGGAAATGGGAAGAGGGAAACAAGTCAACAATAGAGTTCAATCCCAAAGAGGTCGAGGGTACGCCTTTGGAAAACCTGACCCTGCAATACTATAGTGGAGAACTGGTGGGGGAAAAACTAAATGAAAATAACAGTATAAGTAAATACCTCTTTTACGAAAACCCGAACTAAGGTTTGCTTGGTATTGATACTATTAGAACTCGTTTAAACGAAAGGACTCTCCAATAAAGAAAGGGTGAGTACTAAATTAGGCAATGGACAACACCCATCAAAATAATTAAAATACATAAAAACAGATTATTACTAAAAAATCAAATAGATGAAAATAGCAATAATAGCAGCAATTGCATTACTGGTTTTAATAGTAGGAATTGTAATTAACAACCAAATAATCGCTAAAAAAAATCAGATGGTACAAGCCTTTGGTAGTATAGAAATTTATCTTAAAAAACGGTTCGATTTAATCCCAAACCTGGTAGCAACCCTTAATAAATACTTGGCGCATGAAAAAGATATCCTGCTAAAAGTTACTGAACTTCGGAGTCAAATAGAAAAGGCAATCGAGCCTAGAGCAAAGATCGAAGCCTCTAATGAATTGACAAAAGTTATGAGTGGGTTGAACATTAACGTAGAGAACTATCCAAATTTAAAAGCCGATACACAATTTATAAACCTTCAGTTTGAACTGTCGGATATGGAAGATCAGATTTCTGCAGCCCGTAGAGCATATAATGCCGCGGTAACAGGTTATAATGATAAAATACAGATGTTTCCGGCAGGCATAGTGGCGAGTATTAGAAAAGACAAAGCAGAAACGCTGTTAGATATCCCAAAAGCAGAACAAAAAGAAGTAAATATCAACCTATTACTAAACAATTAAAATCGAATATACATATGCAAATGTTACAAAATTTACCCTGGTATGGTTATGTGATACTAGCAATAGCCATTATTTCTTATGCTTATAAATATTTTAAAACAGCCAAAGAAGGTCATGATGAAGCCGATTTAAAAAAAGTTAAATTTAAAACATCTGAAAGCAACCCCTTAACCAAAGAACAACAGTTTGCTATTGCACTTTACACTCCCATAGCTGAATGGTGGGGTGCAGATACGAACACCCTAACATTTCTGAATTCAAAATCTGCAAATCGCTACTTAAAAAGATGGCATATAGATACTAAAGAAGGGTACTGGGATTTAACCGAGTATTTTATGAAAGATGGTAGACGTTGGTACTATAACTTTATTTATAACATGATAAACACCCTACCCGAAGAAGACTGGGAGAAGGTAATGAAAGATTATTTTGGTGATAATGAAAGAGCCTTTAATTATCTAAAAGTGTTAACATCTAATAAAGCAGTAAACGAACTCAAACAAAACGGGCTTCTTACCTTTGATAACGAAATGGACATAGGTATTGCTGGGTATGATGCAGCAATTCTGGTAGGGCAAGCCAGAAAAGCCTATACCACAGGTATAATTACAGAAGAAGAAGCTTTTAAAGTTATCAAATTTGCAAGAGAACTGGCCATACATCATTTCTCTTCCTGGGAGGAATTTGGAAAAAGTTTTATCCTTGGTTTTGCATTCGATCAACAACATCGTGAGCGTTCTTATAGAGAAGAAATATACCATCTCTACAAGCAAGTATCAGAAAATCCAGTGAGCCCCTGGAATACTATTAATTGGCCCAGTTAAACTATGGAACGTTTAATAGAAAAAGTATATGCAGAGGTAAGTAATGAACTCTCTATTATTTACCAAAAAAGAAAGCACACCTTATTCTTTCAAAAAATAATGTGGCTTATTACAGGGGCTTATTTTATTTTAATGCTATTGAATATAGGAGCTAATTATTTTCCTAATTCAAAAAATAGCTTTTTAAGTTTTTTCGAACAGTTTAAGGCCACATCTAATAATCCTTATGCAAATATATATCCCATTATAGGATTGGTAATTTTATTATATCCCACCACATACGGATTTGCAAGAGCATTTCAAAAATTCAAAACAAAGGAAACGCAAACCATAACCAAAATGGTAAAAATGCTATTCCCAAAAGTAAGCTTTACCCAAAATACAGCTGTTCCCAGTAACGAAATAGCTAAAAGCAAACTTTTTTCCTGGATAAATGTAAACTCATTGATGTATAGTTATGGGCAACTACGAAGTTCAATAAATGATAACATTGTTAATATTGTCGATATAGGTATTGTTGAAGAAAATATTTCGAACAAAACAAAGGGTACGTTAATGCATATTCCTATACTGAATATGGTTGTGATATTGTACCATTTTGTACTCAAGAATATATTTACAAGCAAATCTGCCGATAATGTCTATTATACCTTTAGAGGTATGTTTTGTTGGTTAAGGTTAAAGAAATCACTCAAAGGACATACAGTAATCTTAACAAATAACCAGAGCTCTAAATTAAATCGGTTTTTTAGTACCAACTTTAAGGAAGAACAAAAAATACACTTAGAAGATCCCAGATTCACCAATCAGTTTATAGTATACGGAACTGATCAGATCGAAGCACGTTATGTATTGTCTACAGCACTTATGGAACGAATAGTTGCTTTAAAGGAAAAGTTTAACCAACCTATACTCTTATCTTTTCAAAACCAACAAATGTACCTTGCCATAAAAAACGAAAACGGCCTGTTTTCTTTTCCTTCTGGAAAATTACCTAATATAAAGATTATAGAAGAATTAGCTAATGATATAGAAACGGCTTTACAGGTAAGCTCAGAATTAAAATTGAACTGAAGTATAGTATAGTTTTATAATCGACCCTTTTAAAATCATAAAAGAACTATTAGTATAAACGTACTAATGTCCTTAACCTTACTCTCATTACCTCCTTTTGGGCAAAGCGAAGGCTTAAAGCTAAAAGAAAATGGCGCATGCATTGAAGACATCATCCCCGATAATTGAAAAATATTAGAAGTAAGCCAGGATGGTATTCTACATGTAGTTTTTGCTATTTAAAATACCAATACAAAGTAATGTCTAATTGGTAATGAGGATAAAAACATTGTTTATAATTGCTTCAATTTACAAGAAGTAAAGAATATTTGTATACCTCCTATCATATCCCCTCTCTTTCTCTAAATGAATTTATCTCTTATCTAAGACTCCAGTACATCACAAAAAGGTGACACTTCGTACCAATCATCCTGTTTCAAGCGATATATCAAGGTTTCAAAAATATTTTTGCTGGAATTAAAAATTAAAAAAATGAATCCCTATGAAAAAAATTATTCCGAATTCTATGGCTTTTTTGTATTTAATCATTCCCATATTAGGCCTAAACAGTTGCGAGAAGGACAACCTTTCTTCAATAAAAAACAATCATCCTTTTGCAATAACATCAGTTTATACGAATACTACGTATAATATTAATATTTTGTATCCTCAGACTTATGATCCTTCGAATAGCTATCATACAATCTACATGTTAGATGGGGATGATTATTTTAAAGAAGCAGCAGATATTATTGCAGAATCTAGTAGAGAAGATATCATTCTTATCGGAGTAGGATATGCTAATAAAAACAGAAGAGGAAGAGATTATTCTTATCCCAAAGACATTGATTTTCCCGGGGCTTCGGGAGGTGCTAAAAGATTTATTAATTTTATAAATAACGAACTTATTCCTCATATCGAAAATGAACTTAAGATTGGAAGCGTTGACAGGACATTATTTGGCCATTCTCTAGGCGGATATCTTGCTTTGTATATGTTATTTCAGCAAGATCAACCCAATCCTTTTGATAATACTATTGCTGCAAGTTCAAATATCATGTGGCATAATGCATATCTATTCCATTTAGAACAATACTATTTCGACACACACGATTCACTAGACAAAAATCTTTATATAACTGTTGGCGATTTAGAAGGGGCATCAATCAATCTTTTTCATAATGCCTTTACTGAAAAAATAAGTAAGCGGTCTTACACTGGTTTTATTCTACATCATGAGAGATTAAAAAACACTTCTCATAGAAATAGCCCCATTGTCACCTTAAAAAAAGGATTATCCATAATTTTATAAATACAGCATCATGAAAAACTACGTAATAGTTCTTTTATTTTTTCTAGCATTACCCGCACTGGCTCAAAGACAAAAAGGAAACGAAGAAACCTATCAAAAGCGATGGAAATTAGAACTTTTATATACCCAAGATATTGTAAATACCAGCTATGGAAAAAACTATGGGTATATATTTAAAGGAAAGTTAATGTGCTTAGATAGCAAACATTTTACATTATTGTATGGTGTGGCCCATCAAAATAGTTACATAGCCGAAACAGATAATTTGTTTACCGATTATGTAGAAGGTTACACAAGAGATATAGGGTTGTATTCTATCTTTGATGTTACTTATTACCCCTTTAACAAGAAAAAATTCTATCTGTCGCTAGAGCCTTTTGTAGGAGCAACACATTTAAAATCTAAAGGGACATTAAAAATACCTCAACATTCGGTATTCGAAAAGTATAAAAATGAATATGTGTATTTCAATTATGGTTTTTCTCAATCTCTTGGTTACAACATTAATAAATTTAGTGTTAGTGCATTTGCATGGCTCTCTTTAAAAGGGTTTTTAGATGAAGGAAGAAATAGGCCTGCAGATTTTGATTCTCGATTTTTCATAGGGCTAGGTCTGGGGTATACATTGTAGAAAACATATTTAATATCAACATTTTTTAAAAGTGTAATCTTATCAAAGGTTACACTTTTTTAAAAGTAAAAGCATCTTTAAATGCCTGAAATTTATTTCTTGACACAGGAACTTCATGAGGGACTCCTTCAAAACTAATGCGATAATTCCTGGCGTTGCCAGAGGTAGTACTTATGTTTCTAATATTTATCACATACGATCGATGGGTATTAATAATAAATACATAATTACCAAGTTCTTCTTCTAACTTTTGAATCGTAAGTCGATACGGTTTGCAGCGTACTTTACCAGATATTTTGGTAAAAACATCTATATAATTTCCTTCAGATTTAGCAAATAAAAAGGAGTTAAGATCTAACTCCAGAACTTCATTTTTATTATTAGTTTGTATCCTTATAACATTAGATATGTCACTCTCTGTAAATGTAATTCTAGATTCAAGTTGTTTATTATACAGAGAAATTTTTTTTAAATTTTCTTTTAAAAGAATGGTATAGTTGAGCCAGACAAGAAGAAAAGCTGGAACAATACCAAGAAGAACGACGTATAACGATGAATTTAAAAAATGTAATATGATATTATCAAAAGGTTTTTTACTGATTATAAGGGATAGGGTGTTATTAAAAATAGTAATCACAAAAAGAAGTAAAACGATTAAAAGGCATTCTTTTCCTATAGTCCAATTTTCTTTTAAATCAGGCTTAAAAAATACTCGAGGTATAACTTCGAGTACCAAGAGAATACCCAAAAATGTCATTAATCCTGCAAGTATACAGAGAAGAGGTTTTGAAAAGACAAAGTTTGTATTTACATCATTTTCATCTACAGCTAATACATTAATAACGTAGATCAACATTCCCAGTACAAAAGCAAGTATTATATTTCTTTTGAAATAAAATAAATAAGGGTAGGGTTTATGTATGATTTTGGTAATGTAATGTCGAGACATTAAGATTTTTTTTCATCAAAAGTAAGATTTTTAAAAGGTTCGAATCGTTTTTTTAATCCATATAATCTTTCCTTTTTTTAATTTCTGCAAGAAATTTTTCTTTATCCTGTTTATTAAATTTCTTTATAATTTTCTTCATAAGGAAAGACCAAATGAAATATTTTTCAAATGACAGGTTCATACAACAAATCTATTGATTAGTATATTGTGATAAATGGATATGTAGTTTCCTTTAGTTTGGTAAGAATCTAATTAGCGTGTTTTTTTGTTTCTCAATGCCAATACATTCCCCAAAATAATAAGTACAATTCCCATAAAAGCGTATATGTCGGGTTTATATCCTTCAAAAATGGTAGAAATAGTTAAGGCTATCACTGGTATTACCACTATAACGTAGGCCGCTTTACTTGCTCCTATTTTGCCTATTAAAGTAAGGTAAGAAGTAAATGCAATAATAGATCCGAAAATCGTTAAATATGCCAATGATGAGATATAAGAAAATGAAGTATCAAAATGTATTGATTTTCCGCTAAACAAAGCTATTAATAACATTGCAGCAGCGCCGTATAGCATTCCGAAACCATTGGTTTGGATAACAGGAAGTTTAAATTTTCGTTGATTATTTGACGAAGTAATATTTCCTAAAGAAGCAAAAATGATAGAGCAAATACAAAATATCAATCCTTTAAGTTGATCATTGGTTAAATCTATCCTTCTAAACTCGGCCTGGTATATCAGAACCGTTCCTAAAAGTCCGAAAATAGCCCCTATTATGATTTGTTTTTTTATTTTATCTCCTAAAAATATCGCCCCAAAAACTATGTTCATAAAAATTAGCGTAGAAAACGCTACAGCCACTAACCCACTACTTAGATATTGTTCTGATAAATATACCAACCAATAATTTGTTCCAAATAGGAGAACTCCCTGTAAAGCAATAAAAAAGTGTTGTTGCTTTGTAAATGATAACGGAAGTTTTCTAATCTTAGAATATCCTAATAATATAATACCTCCTAATCCAAATCGATAAGCTACAGAAACTATTGGGTCTACAGTTCCTAATTGATATTTAATAATATACCACGTAGAGCCCCATATTAATGCTGGAATTATAAATAATAAGTAATTAGATTTTAGCATAGTTAAATAAATTTATTCTTTAAAACTGGATTATAATCTGCTCTAAAAAACCTCTTTTGTTAATTTATATGTATAGATATACCTCTTAGCACACAGCATAAATAATAGTAATGAAAAAAGAATGAATTCTATTAAAGTAAAAAGAAAATTAGACCATCCCCATTTTGATAATATATGCCCTGTTAAACTTCCAATACCCCCTGCTCCCATGTACTGACATATTAAGTATAAGCAATTTGCCGTGCTTTTTCCTTCAATTGCATATTGAGATATGATCTTGTTTACCACGGTCTGAATCCCTAATAAACTAAACGTAAGTAAGCTTAAACCTAATACTAATAACCACAACTCTTCTACAAATAGTCCTAATGTTCCTATTAGAAATAGTACTAACAGGATTTTAAGCATACGAAAAGAGTGCATTCGGTTAGTTAAGGCCCCAATTGTTATTGTCCCTCCTACTCCCGTAATATAAATTAGAAACAATAAGGAAATAACATAATGCGGAAGTGAAAAAGGAGGCATTTCTAGCCTGAAACTTAAATAATTATAAACGCTCACAAAAGTACCCATCATTAAGATCATCAAAACATAAACTCCCAAAAACAACGGATTTTTAAGGAAGTTTTTCATGTACATTAGCTTTTGAAATGTTTGAATTTTTTGAGAGTTAAAGTTTAAGGATTGTGGCAAAAGTCTCATAAAGAAAGTGCTTAATACCATTCCTACACCTCCTATAAACAATGTAGCTATTCTCCAGTCATACCAACTAGAAATTAAACCTGCAACCACACGCCCCCACATACCACCTAATACATTTCCGGCTAAATATATCCCAATTACAATCCCAACATACCTTACCTCAACTTCTTCAGAAATATAAACAATAGCAACCGCTATCACTCCCGATAACAAAAAACCTTTTATAAAGCCAAAAACAACCAATACATTAAAACTCCATGAAATTGCTGAAAACATTGTAATTAATGAAGATAGAAATAAAGCTATTAACATTAATTTTTTACGATGCATCATATCTGCATAAAACGCAAACATAAAAAGACCTATAGCAATACCAATCATAGAGGACGAAACAACCAGGCTACTAACGGCCGGAGACACTAAAAAACTCTCGCTTAATGATGGTAATAATGGCTGAAACATATAAAATTGTGAGAAAGCAGCTAAACCGGGGATAAAGACGGCTTTTCGGATATCTTTATAACGTCTTGTATTTCTTTCTGCTTTTGTTTTCATTTTGTATTTCCCCTTTTCTATTAAAGTTAGAAAGGAATTGAAGTGCAAAGTTTAAAATTATTTTTACATTAGTAAAACATTATTTTCTTATTATATACATTAGCAAAACTTATTAATAATGGAATTACGCCAGTTGAACTATTTTGTTAAAGCGGCAGAGTGTTTAAATTTTACCGAAGCCGCTCATAAAGTATTCATAACACAAAGTGCGCTTTCGCAGCAAATAAAGCTATTAGAAGAGGAATTAGGGGTTCCTCTTTTTGATAGAATCGGAAAGAGAATACAACTTACAGAAGCTGGTTCATTATTTCTAACCCGTGCTCGGCATACGCTTAAAAATGCCGAAAATGCCAAACAATTGATAGAGGATTTACAAAATCTACAATCAGGAACTTTACATATTGGAGTAACCTATGGGTTAACTAATTTGTTTACAGAAACATTGATATCCTTTTCTACAAAATTTCCTGCTATACAAGTGAAAGCTTTCTTTGGTACATCAGATGAATTAATAGAAAAGCTTAAGTCAGGTATGTTAGACTTCATTTTATCTTTTAATAAGGCAACAGATGATCAGATGATTACTACTATTCCTTTGTTTCAATCTTATTTAACACTGGTAATACATAAATCGCATGAACTTGCTCATAAAAAACAAATCAGTATCGAAGAGCTTAATACAATAAAGCTGGCTGTACCAGCAGAAGGGTTTACCACCAGAAAAGTTCTGGATATAGCATTTAGAACACATGAACTTCCTTATCAATATCAAATAGAATTAAATCATATTCCCACCCTAATTCGACTCATTGAAACCGGAAAATGGGCAACTGTCCTTACAAAATCGACCACACAATATTTGCCTACACTTAAGAGTATTCCTATAAATAAAAAGAAGCTTAAATTACGATCGGCCATACGATATCTTAAAGGTAATTATCAAAAAAAAGCTTCTAAAATTTTCTTTCAAATGATTTTAGAACACTATAAACAGAATACCGATTTAAATTAGCATACCATAAGAATAATAGTTCAGAAAAATAATATAGGTTTATATGGTAAAACAATTGCAAACCTATATAAATTCTTTCCTATACCTTGTAGGACTAATTCCTTTATTCTTCTTAAAGAATTTATTAAGATGGCTAACATCTGTAAATCCTAATTCATCAGTAATTTCGGTTATACGCATGTCACTATATTGAAGCCTGTTTTCTATTAACCGAACTCTATAATTCGTAATATATTGTTGTAATGTTTCTCTGGTATGCTTTTTAAAATAACGACCAAGGTATGTTTTAGAAATACCAAACCGATCACAAATTTCTTCAGTTCTCAATTTGCCAGGGTCGTATATATTCTCTTGTATATATTGTAATATGTTCATCGCTTTTTCTTCTGTGCCCGCATCTACCTCATCAGGAAGGTATTTTGCAATATTTCTCGCCACAATAACAATTAATGTATTCACTAACTGTTGTATAATTTCTTTGTTGTATAAATCTCTGTTAACATATTCACGTATCATGGCTTCAACCATAGGTTTGACCAATGTTTTATCGGTTAGATTTCTTAAAATGCACCCTGGTTGATGATTTGCATTTTTTAGAATAAATTCTAATCGTTGAATATTATCAGCACTTATTTTTCCTGATTTAATATAAATATCATTAAATCTCAAAAAGAAAAATTGTGTGGTTGTATCAATTTCAATAGAAGATATATCTGTAGGAGTTAATAGAAGCATATGTCCGGGACGATATTGAAATTCGTTCTTATTCACACGTTGAATTCCTGTCCCTGATAAAATATAAACCAATTCAAAAAAACTGTTTTTGTGCTCATGTACCGGAGATTGATCTAATGTCTCAAAAGCAATCGAAAAAGGTTCATATAGATTCTTTTTATCCATAATTACATATTTTTACATTTAAAACGAAAAAATATACCGTTATAAAACAACAACAAAGGTATAAATTTGCTCTAAATTATTAATATATATTTTATGAAAGCAATAGGAATGAAAACGTCATTACCCATAAGTGTAGAAAATAGCCTAATTCTGTTCGAAACAGATCGGCCTGTACCAAAAGGGCATGATTTATTAATAAAAATTAAGGTAGTAGGCGTGAATCCCGTGGACTATAAAGTTCGTCAAAAAAGTGCGCAAAATCAGGAGTTAGATTCTCCCAAAATATTAGGTTGGGATGCTGTAGGTATTGTTGAAGCAGTAGGTGACAAAGTAACCTTGTTTAAAACGGGAGATGAAGTGTTTTATGCAGGAGACATTACACGTCCCGGATCTAACGCCGAATATCAATTAGTGGATGAACGTATAGTAGGTAAAAAACCGACTACTATTTCTGATACCGAAGCTGCTGTAATGCCTTTAACTTCGTTAACCGCCTGGGAGACATTATTCGACAGACTCAAACTAACCCCAGGAGAGGGAGAAGGAAAAACGATACTCATTATTAGTGGCGCTGGTGGTGTTGGCTCTATTGCAACTCAATTAGCCAAAAAACTAACCAAGTTAACCGTTATAGCCACTGCTTCCCGTCCCGAAAGTCGTTTATGGTGCCAGAATATGGGAGCCGATCATGTTGTAAATCATCATAATCTCATAGAAGAAATACATGCTTTAGGCATCAATACTGTAAACTACATTCTCAATTTTTCGGGAACCTCTGATCATTGGGAAAACATAATCGAATTAATTGATCCGCAGGGGCATATATGTACTATTGCAGAATCTCCTGATAACCATATCAATATAGGATCTTTTAAATCTAAGAGCATCACCCTATCTTATGAACTAATGTACACAAGATCTATGTATCAGACAGAGGATATGATTGAGCAGCATCATATTTTAAATAAAATATCCGCCATGCTGGAAAACAATAAAATTAAATCAACACTCAATAGTACTCTTCATGGTTTTACTACCGAGAACTTTAAAGAAGCTCATCAAAAATTAGAATCAGGTAAAACTATAGGGAAAATTGCAATTACATTTTAAAAAACAAACTGTTTGGAAATAGAGAAATAATAGTTAAAATAGAACTCTATTACGAATTACTTAAGTATTGAGCGAACCTGTAGTTGTAACTGTGGTATGACCTCTTTTTTATACCATTCATTTTTTGCCTGCCAAATATTATTTCTTGGCGAAGGGTGTGGTAATACAAAATAATCTGGTAAATATTCTTTATAATTTTTTACTGTATCTGTTAATGTTCTTTTTAATCGATCGCCCAAATAATATTCTTGAGCATATTTACCAATAAGTAAAACAAGTTCTACATTTTCTATTTTAGTCAATAGTTTTTGATGCCATAACGGAGCACATTTTTTTATAGGGGGGAGATCTCCGGATTTCCCTTTTCCCGGATAACAAAACCCCATAGGTACAAGTGCTATTTTTTCGGGATTATAGAACGTTTCATCATCTATCCCCATCCAGGCTCTTAAATTCTGCCCACTTTTATCATCCCATGGGATTCCCGACTTATGAACTATGCTTCCTGGGGCTTGCCCTATGATCACTATTCTACTATGAGCATGTGCAGAAACTATCGGTCTTGGTCCTAATTCTAATTGCGCCGCACACTCATTACATTTTGAAATCGAAGACAATAATTTTTGCATAATATATTCTACGTTTTGTAAACTGATTAGTAAATTATAAAATAATATGGTTTTACTTAAGTTATTTAAGATTTGTTTGATCTTTTGTCTATTCTTCAAAAAACACCCCAGCCAATTAGCTAAGGTGTTCTGCAAAAGAAAAACTAAACACCGGTTAGAATTTTTCTACTAGACTAAAGAAAAGTATCTAAACCTTTAATTATATGTTTTACGAAGTTTCTCCCAATTATTATTAGCTTTTGCTACTAATTTTTTGTGATTGTTTTCTGCAAGCCATAATTGCTGGGCATCTAACTCTATGTTGTATAAAAACAAAAAGTACTTTCCGTCTTTTACTACAAACTTATTCGGGTCAGGTCTAAATTTGGCACCAGCATACACACCGAATGCACAGAATCCTCCATATTGTGGTAAATATTGTTTAGGGTTTTTATCGAACTTAGACTTCTGCTCTTTAGAGGTAAAATAATACACAACCTTCTCATGTTCAGATTTATATTCTTTGTTTCCTCGTTGTGCAATACCGAGGTCCAGATAAGATACGGGACTATATCCTTGTAATGCTATATTACTGTTATCGATATTATTTCCTTTCTTATCTTGTGCAATAGTAGTCATGGTTGTCATTATCATTACTACTACTATTATTTTTATGTTTTTTAAAGTTTTCATCTGTTCTTTTTTTATTGTTTTTTAGTTATCAAATAGAATTCGCCATTGGACATCTTGGTTGGTATCAACTCAATTGCTATGGCTCATTCCATAAATAATTTTAAAATTGTTATTTACTTTCACTTAGAGAAACGACCAGAAAAATTACAGCCGCATTTATCCAATAGTAATATCCATCAATTCCTTTTAGATCAAACAAAAATGGAAGTATCATAAATGTGATCGCCACCAAAAGATCTATAGCCAGATGTCCTTGGTATGGAATTGTTCTTACGATTCCCAATTTGTAATTGGTAAGTATACTAACCACAATTACCGCAAGACCAGTTAAAATCGAAAACCAAAATGCTATCCCTGAAGAGTTCCCTAGATGAAGTAAAATTGGTAACGTTATAAGGCCTACTGCCGCCGAATAATCGGCTACACCATGCAATGTGGGAGTGATAATTCTTAATTTCATGTTTTAATCTTAGGCGTTAAAATATTCCTCTTGTATCACCTGTCCGTCATTGTTCCATATTCGTCTTATGATTTCATGCCAAAAAATGGTGCTATTATCGGTCATCTCGAAGTCAAATGTAAATTCTGAAGCAGAAACATTACCATCTACTATCGTATGGTGATGAGTAATACCATTTACTTTTTTAATAGAATTGGCAAAACCTTCCATCTTTTCTACCATTTGTGCTTTATTTTTGGTCGTAAGGTTATTATAATCAGAGGTTGTAGCATCCTCGGCAAAAAATTGTTCTACCGCATCTACTATTGCTCCTTGTGTAACAATACGATCCATTTCTGTAGCTAATGCTTTAATATCCATTGTTTTTATTTTTAAATGATTAAACAAATATTGTTTTGTAATTACACTACAAATTTCTGGATATGTCGAGGAAAGAGAGCTACAAAAAAAGTACTAGTTCTTGTACTTTTTATTTTTGAAATGTGATGGAGATTCTCCTGTATAATGCTTAAAAAAGTTAGAAAAATGATTAGGCTCTTCAAAACCTAACTCTATCGAAATCTCTTTAATTGTAAGGTCTTTGAGTAAAAGAGACTTTGATGTATGAATCACCTCTGATCTAATAAGTTTCCCCAGAGAAGTTTGCATTTTATCTTTCACTTTTCGGGATAGTACTTTTGGAGAAAGGTTCATTTTTGAAGCATAAAAGTCTAGTGTTCTTTCTTTAGTATGATATTGTTGAAGTAGTCCTAGAATACTCTGAGAGAAAAGATCCCTATTTTGATAGTCAAAATCCTCTCTAAATTCTAACGGATTTCTACCCACGTTATTCTTAAAAACTCTGGTAAAATACGCCGGGTCATTGTATCCCAAATCATAAGATATTTCCTTTATACTTTTATCGGTAAAAGCAATCTCTTTTTTACTTTCTAATAGCTTTTTACCCGACAATAGAGATTTTAGAGAAATTCCTATTTTATTTTTAATCAAAGATTGAATATTATACCCGTTTTTATCAATCAATGCGGTGAGTTCTCTATGGTTAATATTACTAGAATATTGCATATCAATAATATCCTTTGTATCAAAAATAACCCGGTATTCTTCCTTATTTGCCTGAAACGGATTTTGGTAATACCATTGTTCTGCAGAAGCATCTATAATACGATCTACTGCTATATCATGCTTTATTTGATTTGTTATTTTTTGAAAATCATTGGATGTATCAAAATTAATATACCCGAGAGAAATAAGGTGCTTAAACAATACTCTACACTCTTTATTTCTAATCACCATTTCATCAGGAAATTCTATTTTTCGAATCAGGAAGTTATCTGAAAGAAACTTTATATACTGCCCGTTTTCGAGATAGATAGCTTTGTTTTGCCAATCGAAGTAATTCCTAAAATCAACCTGAATACCCCCACTACCAGATAAAATCTGGAAAAAAGTATATCGATCTATAAAGTATACCTTATTTATTTCTGGTGTAAATTCTGTAAACACAATACTAGCTTGATTGGTGTATAGTATGTCGAAGTTTTTATCAAAAAATAACACACCAACAATCTATTCATCATTAAAAACAATAGTAGTTTTTCTTAACAAGTTTAAGAATATACTTTTTAGAACATATAAGGCAAGAGATAGAGCATTATATTTTCTTAACCCAAAAAAGTGTTGGACATAAATAATGTATTATACCCAGTTTATTATTTACTTTTTAATACAGTTTTACTTTCTCTACTTCTTTTTATGATTATAGAATCTCTAAATATTTTTTTTACCGAAATACCTTCTAGCATATCCCCTTCTCTAATCTTATAAAATTTATTATTCATTCTAATTAAGATTAGTTCTGAAGTACTTTTAGATACTTTTACATAACCATGATAGCTTATTTTAGGCCATGGTTTCTTATCAGTAACATTTATTTTTTTAGATCCGTTATTCGATACTAATTTTGTAGTTGTTTTATGCTTTTTTTCCCTAGATATAGCGTATTTCCCTAAGAATGGATCTCTTTCAACTTTTATAAGGTCAAAAGTATCTTTCGAAAAACTCATTCTGGGATCTACAATAGTAATTGGATTAACCGATACGTCGCTCTCTTCTACATTGTTTCCAAAAAACTTAAAAATTTTATTAAAAACAATTGCCCAGATGACAAGCATAAAAAAAATCAGAACGCTATTTAAAATCTTTTTATTCACTAGCCTAAAAATTATAATTCGTTAGGTTCTATTTACTCAACCGTTATTTTTCTAACTTCACTATAAATACTTTTATTACCCGCTTGATCTAAGATTCTCACCCTCCAATAATAATCCCCTAAATTAGAAAATGTTATTTCCTGAGAGTTCGAACTGGTCGGTACGGTTTCAATTATGGTAGCAAAACCACTATCTGTTGCTACTTCTATAACACTAGACAATGTAGATTGAACTTCTCCGGTATCACTTGGTATGTTCCAGGTAAACGTAATAGGAGATGATCCTTTTGCATCGTTATTAGGCGATGCCAATGTAGATTGATTAGGTGCTTGAGTATCTAAAAAAATCTTCCTCATTGAGAATTTGGTTTCACTATTATCATTTACGGCTTTTACTTTCCAGGTATAAATCGCATCTTCACTCAAGACTGTAGAATTAAGTGTGAAATTATTATTGGTTAAATCAGGGGTCTGGATTTCGGTAGCTGTATTTCCTTGAATGGTCTTATCAATCACAACAGTATATGAAGTTGCCGACTGGATTCTATCCCAGGTTAATATTAAAACATCTTTATTCGTATAAAAATTCTCTGATGGTGATGTTAAAAACACAGTTTGATTTGTTAAGTCGTCTGACACAGAAAGTGTAAAAGAAATAGGAAAACTATACGCTGTAGTATACGCAAAATTTTCTCCTCGTATCCTCCAGCTATATTCACCAGGGTTAAGCCCATAGGTAAAGTTATTCCCTTTAACTAATGAATCTAACACACTTCTTTGTGTAGCTTCTTCTACTACCTGTATTCTATAATCATCTGCATCTGCTAATTCATCCCATCTAAATTGAACCGAATTACCATCAAGACTACTTTTATCTTTTGGCGCTACCGTTGTTACCAAATCATCTGTAATATCTTCTTCGAGAACATCATCGCATGCTATTAACAGAAACAAACTGCTAAAAATTACACCTATACTAACTATTTTTTTCATAATTCTGAAATATTATCTTTACTCTTAATTTATTTTTTCGTGTTTGGAATTCTTTTTCTTTTACAAATGAAATACTAACAATATTTGAAAACTTAAATTCTCTTTCAAACGCATACACTATTTCTAACAGCTTATTAAAATCCCCTTCTAGCGTTAATTGGTTACTAATTACATTAAAACCATTACTTTCTGCTATATGAATTTCATCTAAGTTAAAAACGTATACATTATCATAGGCAGATGCAAAATCCAGTATTTGTTGTTGTATTTCTTCAGGTTCTACTCCTTGTTTTCCTATTATTTTATCATAAAATTTTAATTCTGCCTGTGTTTGAGTAACATCGGTTGTTGATGAGTTTACATATTCTAATTTATCTTCTAATTCCCGAACCTGATCATAGGCATGTCGAGTGATCTTAAAAGATCGTTTATTCGCTGCCATAAATAGCAATATTCCAATCGCTATAAGCCCAATTAATTTTTGTTTATATGTTAAATTTGTAAACACTATTCTACAACGATTTTTAAAGTGAATTCACTTTTTTTATTTCTACTCTTACTAAAATCCAAAATCTCTATTTTGGAAATCCACTTTTCCTTCTTTAATTCTTTAACCCAAGAATTAATGGGCATACTCGAATTAGAGTTACCATTAATAATAATGGTATTTGTTTCAAATATTATTTTTTCAAAATTCTTAATCTTTTTCTGCGTAGGATTTACCTTTAAACTATTAAGCCCTACGTTATCAGGGATTGAGTTTACAATACGGTACATATAAAAAGAAAGAAAGTTTTGATTTAAAATACCCGATTCCTGAAGTATTTTTGTTTTGTTCTCTTTTTCGCTTTCTAGTTTTTTTACCTGATTATAAGTATCATTAAGGTTATATAACTGAGATTCGTAACTTACATACTTATCATTATAGTAATTCAATAACAAATAGCTAATCAATAATGCAGATAGGAAAAAAATCCCCAACACTGTAGCTACAGTATTAAATGTCTTTTTAAGTACGTTTTCTTTTTTATTCTCTTTTAAAAATTCTGTATCGTAGCTAAAATTATCTGAGGGATATAAATAATGAAGTAGTGTAGAAAATAAAGGGACCTGGGTATTGTTAATCTTCTCCTCTCCCAAAGTATATTTCTTGGTAATATCATTTTGTTTTTGAGTTTCTATCAAGTAATCATCTACAAAACTCAATTCATAATCGGCAGAAATAATTGATGATGTATTAGATAACCCTTTAAATAGTACTCCCACAAAAGGGCCAATACTATAATCTACAACCAAATATTTATTTTCTAAAAACAGTGCAAAGAATTTTTCTAAGACATCTTTTCTTACTATCGAAATAAAATTTTGTTGATTTTGATGTAGTTCATAAATATAAAAATCATCAATAGAAGCATTAAACAATACTTCTTTTAAATAGTTTCCTTTTGCAGAAACCTGTTTGTTTATAATCCCTTTTCCATAAAAATTAAGAAGTAAAGGAATCGATGTATTCACTTTATCTTTAACAACGTCAAAATCCTCTGTAGAGAATGATTTTTCTACTGACAAAGCATCAGACTTCTTATCTACTATAAGCACATTGTATATTGTAGTATTTCCCAATACCACACCTATAATAGCGTATTGTTTTTCCTGAAAAGGTTTTAAAATATTATTTTTTATCTGTTCTAACATTAGTAAACAACAGTCGGTTTTATAAACACATGTAATTTTGATTTCTTTTTTTTCTTGGTTTTACTACTAAAAAACCATTTTAGTATTGGTATTCTAGATAAAACAGGGGTTCCAGTCCCAGAGTTTTCTTTTTCTAATTCATCTAATCCTCCCAGAAGTATCATTTCACCATTTCGTACTCGAACCAAGGACTCAAACTGCTGGGTTGATTTTCCTGGTGGTGCATTCTCTCCTGCTCTTCCTAAAAAGGCACTTTTTTCTACCACAATAGTTAGTGTTATTTGCTCATCTTTAGAGACAAAAGGTTTTATATTAACACTTAAATTTGCATCTGTAGCTTTCCATTGACCCGATTGTAAAATATCACTGCTTACTCCATTGTTAATTAGCCTGTTATTTTGTTCGAAATAATAATTAGTTTCTCCTATAGAAATCTTTGCTTCATGGCCACTTAGTGTAGAAATCTTGGGGGTCGATTGCAATCGGATTATAGAATTATTTTCTAGAGCTTTTAAACTAAGATAGAAGTCTTTTGCAACTTTACCCAGGTTAAAAATGCCAAACCCATTAAAGGCGTCGATCAACTTATTTACAGAAGATGAATTTATAGTAACTTCAGATTGTGGAAATAAAACCCCAGAGGTTACCCTTTCTTTTTTATCTATCCCTGCTTTAATCCCGGTTTGAATATCGTACCCTTTTTGATATTGTACTATCAGTACCTCTATAAGGATCATAGGGACCACTTTATCAATTTGTTTTATATATTCTTTTAACTCTAATATTCTTGGTCTTGAACCAGAAACCACAAATCCATTAAGTTCTATAAACTCCTTAAGTTCTACATTTTCTATTAAGTCTTTAGGTAATGTCTCTAAAACAGTTTCTATAGTCCTATTCTCAAGCTGAATAAGTTCTGTACTTCTAAGGCCTTCTCCATTCTGATCTCCGATAAGATAAAAATCATCTGTTTTTTTATATGTACTGTTTTTACCCATAAAAACGTGATTCAAAAGCTCATCGAAAGTAATTTCATTTACTACCAATGTTGTTGTAGCTCCTTCGGGTTTATCATACATAAAATAGTTGACATTGAGTTTTTCTGCTGCTTCTAATATCAACGAAGTAATATCGGCATCAAACGCCTCAACACTCAAAAACCCACTTGGAAGAACCTTTATTTCTGCAGATGATCCCGGCCCTCTGGTTCTTTTCCCTCTTCCTGATGATCCTACAGTAGTGCTTGATACTGGCGTTTGATCTTTTTCTACATAGTAAAACCCATTATCATCTTTAGTGATAATTAGCCTATTAGATTTAGCCATCATTTCCATTACCTGATCAAATGGTCTATTTAAGATATAAGCAGAAACTTTTTCATTTTTCACATTAGGCCCTAAGATTACATTTTTACCAGATACATCTGTAATCTTTTTAGCCACCCGAGGTAGAGAATCATTTTTAAGTTTAATAGCCAAGAAGTCATTTTCACTATTATAAGTAATGTCAATTTCTTTTTGCACTTTTGGTTTCGGAAGTTCTTTCGGTTTTATAGTTTTCTTAAAAACAATGATTTTGTTTATAAACTCTATGCTTAAATTATATTTCTTGATCACAAAAAGAAACACATCCTTAACAGGAACATTAAAAAAGCTACTAGAAACAATCTGGTTAAGATCTGGATCTACACTTATATTTAGCTTGTGCTCTATGGCAACAGAGGTTAGGAAATCATATAGTGTAAGTCCCGAAACATCGATCTGTATCGTTTCATTAAGTTCGGGAGTCTCTTCTGCATATGCATTAATTTGTTCCTCTATCTTTTGTATGTCCTGCTGTGCATATGAAAGTGGAATTACACAAATTAATACTATATAATATAAAAGTTTCTTCATAATTAAGCTTTGATTAGCAGCGAATAAATTTCTTCGAGAGAGGTTTCCCCTGCTTCTAATAAATTAAAAGCTTTATCCGCGAGGCTTTGGTATTTATAACTTATATTTTGTTCTAGATTATGACTATTATTTTTAATGGCATTCACTACATCATCTGTGATTGATACAATTTCATAGATGGCTCTTCTGCCTTTATACCCGGTATAGTAACATTCTGTACATCCTACAGGTATATGATGTGTAGATAATGCCCTAGGAAGTTTATAATTTCTAGGAAGTTCTTCTTTATTAAAAGGAGTCTCTTTTTTACAATGTTGACATAATTTTCTCACCAATCGTTGTGCAACAGATAGATTCAAGGTTTCTGCAATATAAAATGCAGGAACCCCCATATCAACTAATCTGGATATGGTTCCCAATGCAGAATTAGTATGTATTGTAGACAACACTAAATGCCCCGTTAATGAAGCTCTGATAGCCATTTTAGCTGTCTCGGCATCCCTGATTTCCCCCAGCATGATTATATCTGGATCTTGTCGTAAAAATGACCGTAATGCAGAAGAAAAAGTAAGTCCGATATCTTCTTTAAGCTGTACTTGATTAATTCCCTTTAACGTATACTCAATCGGATCTTCTACGGTTACTATATTTCTTTTTACATCATTAAGAAGTTTTAGAGTAGCATACAGTGTTGTTGTTTTACCAGATCCGGTAGGCCCACTAATTAATACAATACCATTATTCTTCTTTACTGCTTCAAGGTATTTAGCTTTTTCATCAGATTCCAATCCCAGATCTTCTAACTTAATATTAGAAGCATCTTTTCCCAAGAGACGCATCACCACTTTTTCGCCATGTAAGGTAGGTAATATAGAAACCCTAATATCAAAATCTTTATAATCTATCCTTCCGTCTTGAGGTAATCTTTTTTCTGTGATATCCAGATTAGATTCTATTTTGATCTTATTTACTAATTCTAAATAACTCTCTTTAGGAATTTTATATTTTTCAACTAAAACACCATCAATACGTAATCTTGCTCTTGCTTCCTCTTCATATACTTCAAAATGAATATCACTACTACCTATAGATTTGGCTTCAAAAATCAAATTATCCAAAAAGCTACTTTCTACAGTAGATATACTTTGTGTTGCTTCCTGATCTCTATTATTCTTTCTGTAATAAACAAACAGTGCTTTATTTAGTCGTTCTGACGAAATTTCATCAAACTTTAATGATTTTCCCAAATACAATTCTAACTCTTCCTTGATCTCAGAATTTACTTTTTCCTTATCAATATAGAGTTCCATTACATCTTCGGTATTGTTCTTAGGAATAATACTATAATGATGTGCTAAATCAGCATTAATAAGCTGTTTTAGTTCTACAGATAGTTGTATGTTGGTATCAGTGCTCAAATTATAAAGCTGTAAAAAATGTTAGTTGATAAAAATAGATTAGGAATCATCAAACCAATGATATATAATGATAAATATCCTGCCAATGGTATTGTTTTTTGTTCGCTTTTATTCTGAAATATCGCATACAATACCAAAGAGAATATCATCCCAGAAATAAAGAACAGCATATAGTTTCTAAAGGAAAAGAGAGGAATTACGGCGATTAAAAACACCAAATCTCCTATACCAATATATTGTTTAAATGGGTTTTGGAATTTTGACTTTTTAATGGAAAAATATGCTACAATTGAAATAAAGTTAATTCCAATAAATGTCAATGATTTAAGACCATCAAAAAGAACTATGATATCTTTATTTATATACATACTCACCACAAACACCAAAACAGGTAGCCCGATGTGTATATGCCTATATTTGATATCCTGATATAGCATTATCCCAAAAGAGATGAATAAAATAGATACTAATACGTATGCCATTAGTCCTTTACCGTTTCTTTTAATAACTTATTATGATCAATCTCCCACGTATTAAAAGTTCCATCGCCATCAAAATCGGATAGAGAAACCGCTCTGGCTCTAAAAGAATTAGTAGATGCCTCTGTGATTTCAATTCTATACACAGCCTGTCCCCCTTCACTAATAGATAGTGCAGGTTCAAAACCTAGAGCTTCAAAATCGGCTGTATATTTAGAGTTTCGATAAAAATAACTTTTCTCTAACCCATACAGATGATTTAGCATACTCTGGGCTTCAATAGCTTTTGCTTGTGATACTACAGAAGTCTGGTTTGGTAATACCAATAGTATTAAAATCCCGATAATACATAGTACAATTACTAATTCTGACATCGAATATGCCTTTACATAAACCTTTTTATTAATGTTCTTGTTTATTTTCATTTTCCTTTTTTAAGAAGGTTCAATAATTTTACTTAAATCAAACATAGGAGAATACATTGCAATTAATACAGTACCCACAACCAAACCTATGATTACAATTATTAATGGTTCCATAATAACACCAATCATCTTAGTCTGGTGCTGCACTTCTTCATCATATTGTTTAGCCAATCGCTCAAACATATCATCTAATTTATTTACTTGTTCGGCTACGCTAACAAGTGAAACCAATTTAAAATCGTATATAGCATGTTTGGCTAATGCTTTTGAAAAAAGAGTTCCTTTTGTGACTTCCTTTTTGATGATATCTAAACTTGATTCTAATGGGTAAAAGGATATCATACGCTGCACCAAATCCAAAGAAGTCACTAATGGAGTTTTTGCAGATAATAATAAGCTTAGCGATTGACAAAAACGAGTGATGTATATTTTTCTTACCAGTTTACCAAAAAACGGAATTCGTATCATTACATTAGATATTACTTTTCTATAAAAAGTCTTGTTTTTAAAGTAAAAGTGAAAAGCTATTATGGAGATCAAAACAGTACCAAAAACTATACTTATGGTCGAAAAATGCTCTGAAACATAAATGATCTTTTTAGTTAAGTTTGGTAAATCTTTTCCAAACTGTTTAAATACAGTAGCAAACATAGGTACGACGTACTTCATCATAAAATAAAGCACTCCAAAAGTTAACAGCAATACAAACGAAGGATATGTAAAAACCGATAATAACTGTCTTCTCATTTTTACTTTTCTATCGAAGTACTGAAATAGTTCTAGTAATACTTCGTCTAATTTTCTGGTTTCTTCACCTATTTTAACACTGAAATATTCATATGGAGAGAATTTTCCAGAGTCTCGTAAAGCCTCGAATAAGGCTTTACCTTGTACCACTTCTTTTGTTATACCTTGTATCAGGTTTTTATGTTTCTCCTTTTTTTGTTGGTCTTTTAATATTTCGAGTGCTTTTCTAAAATCTACTCCAGAGTTTAATAAAACAGAAAGTTCTTTATAGAAATCCATTTTGTCTTTATCAGAAAAACGATTACCAAAACTCACTTCTTTAGAGAAAAAGCTATCGTTTTTCTTTTTTGTCTTAGTGACATTTTTTGTTTTATATGTTGAAATATTAATACTCATCCAGCAAATAATTATTCATTCTCGATGCAAGAGAAATTTCTTTTGATTCAAAAAAATCAAAACTTGCTCCAAGTATCTCAATTTTTAGTTTTATGAGTTGATATTTTTCCTCAATTTTTTCGTTTTGGCCAAACTGAACCTCCAGAACTTTTATATTAAAAGTATCTACTGCCTCTGCTTTTCTGATGATTTTTTCTGTTTTGAAAAAATAGTGTATCTCTTTATTAGGGTTCTCTAATACAATATGTTTATCATCATCTATAGCTATAGATGTGCTAAGCTGAACATCTTTTGAAAAAAGGTTTTGAAACTGGTTATACGTCATTAAATCATCTTGTTGATCTGCATAAACCACGACTTGTCTAGATAAGTTATCATAAATAACATATACCATTGTAATGACCAATGATGATATCACCATGCCAATAACGAGTTCTAGCATTGTAAATGCCTGTAATTGTGTATGTTTTTTATTCTCTAACAATGTATTGGTATGTTTCTTTTTTTGATTGTACCTTTATTGTAAATACAACTTTATATCCTGCGTTATTTTCTAATTTCTCTACTTTTTTCACTACGGTAAAAGATTCAAAATCATAATCTTCATCTATAAACTGTTTTTCACTTTTTGTTTCCCAAAACAATTCCTTTATCTTTTGCCGAGCCTGGTAATGAGCAATACTATGATCAGAATCCAAAACTCTACTATATATTACAAGAGCCATAGACAAACAAATTGCAATGATAGTCATGGCAATTACCGATTCTATAACCGACCCCGCTTTAACATTATATTTGTTTAATAATTGCATAGGGTTTAAAGTATTCACTTTTATTTTTAAAGAGTGGTATCCTTACAAATTCATCAGGAAGACTTTTCCTATCAATTGTTCCGTTTAAAATATAATTATCATAAGCAGAAGCTTCTGTTCTAAGGTAAAAGTTACTTGTGTATACTGTACCTATTACATTTCCTTTAAGTTGTAACTTACCACTACAGTAGATATCTCCAATTACTTCGGCATCTTCTTCTACAGTAATTATTTTATCTAATCCTCTATTTATATCATTTATTACTACTCCTCCCAAAATCTTACTTTTCTTTCCTATAACGACCTCTCTTTTATCGACATTACCGGTATTCATCAAAATACCTGAAGGGTATTTTAAAACTACATTTTCTTCAAGTCCGACAACTTTTTCCGCCAGTACCTGTACATTACCAACAAAACCAGATTCGAAAGCTACCTTTGGAGCCTCTATGATAATATCTTCTAACACATTATTTTTTTTGATATAGATAGAATCATTAGATTTTATAACAATATTTCCCGAAAGCTTTTTATTATCTACGATTATTGTATCACTTTCTATAATCAGCGTTTGCTTATTAAAGCTATTATACAGAGCAACATTATCTTTTATTTCATTTAACCTAATCTGGCGTATGTTATCAATATCATATGCAAAATCTATATGGTCAATCTTAGGTAAACTCGTTTTTGAATTACGTTTTGTACCTATCAAAAATTTTGTATCTCGATATGCATTAGAAGTGATATACCCTGCTTTTATACCTGATTTTGGTAAAAACACATTTCCTGTTATTTTAGCTTTTTCTACCATAAATAAAGGTTTCGAAGCATCTGAAAGATATAGTGCCAGTGCATCTTCTTTTTGCCACTGCCCTATCAAAGCCGCTCTTTTTATGGTGTCTTTTTTAAAAACAGAAGTGGTTAATAATACCTTATAAAATCCCCATGGTTTTATTCTTCCTGAAGAATTCATCCCATTATCAAAAACATCTATGGTAATTCTCTTCTCTTCGATATCCCCTATTTTTGCAAGAAAATACTCTTGTGCAGATTCATTGTTAGATACCAGTTCGGCATGGGCATCAAGCATGCTCTGGTGTATTTTAGCATATCCACTCATTACTAACAGCGAATAACAAAATATCCCTACCACAATACAAATTAGTATTGCATACGCTATAGAACCGGCTTTTATCACGTATTATCGTTTTCTTTTTTACCAAATAACCGTTGAAAGAAATTTGGTTTATCATTAGTTGTCTTTTTTTGTTTTGCTTTTTTAACTCCTTTTTTAGTATTCCCTTTTGCTTTTGGGTTATTATTCTTTGTCGTTTTAAAAGTTGCTCTATTTTTATCTTTTTTAGAAAAAAGTCTTTTAAAGAAACCTGATTTTTTCTCCTGAGGAGCCACTGAATCTTTTGCTTTCTTTTTAAATAGTCTTCTAAAAAATCCTGGCTTGAGTGTATCTTTTTCTTTACGTATTTTTTTACTATAATCTATAGTATCACCTTTTTGTACAAAAACCCATTTCCCAGATCGTTTACCACTGGTATATTTACCCTTTGATATTACATTACCAATACTATCATAGAATACACATTTACCATTTAGTACTCCTTTATTCCAGTTTTCTGTAGTTGCTAATTGACCGTTTTTATACCAGGATTTCCAGATACCAATCTTTTTTCCTTTATAAAAATTGCCTTTCTCTGCCAATTCATTAGAGTAATAATACTTGGTATATAACCCATCCAATAATGCTCCTGCATAATCACTTTGTGTAGCTTGTACTTTTCTGGATTTAAACCAATAGTATTTTACTCCGGGTTTTGGTTTTGGTTCATCCTCAGTAACATGAAAACTCTCTTTATACTCGGTAGTACTAATATTTTTCTTATTAAACAGTTCCTGTGAGGTCTTACAACTCAACAGGCAGGTGAATATGATACTTATATATATTATTTTTTGCATTCCTTTACAATACTTTTCCAACCATTGTGGTTATTATTTTTTTGCGCAAACTTATTATTATACAGTTATAGTATTTCGATTCTTAAAATGTCATTTATTACAGTACATTATACTAAGTAAGTCGCAGTAACGATCACTATAAAAACCTAAAAAAACATGTTAACCCCTCACAACTTGCTGAACACCAAAGCTAAAAACCTCGAAAACAATACAAACGTACCGATACAAACCCCTGTATATTTATAAAAAATAAAGTCGCAAATATATTCATTTTTAAGTTGTTAAAAAGTTAAGATTTAACTTTACTTTAAGAGATCTGTTTTTTTAAAAAACTAGCTCTCCATACATTTTTACACCTTACGGTATGTGTAATCAAACATATTAGATCACTCGTTATCATGCTTTTATCTTAACATAAACCTCATAAAATTTTGTTTAACCTTACATTACATTGTTTTTCACAGTACAAGAATACGAGTCCTGAGTTTCATTTTTCGGGACTGGGAAATATTTTTTTTATTTTTTTTTAAGATAACTCTAAAAAAGGTATAAAAACCATACCGTATATTAGGTTTTGCTACGCAGTTCTGATTGTCATTATGCGTTGATAATTACAGAGAATATGTAGTTCTGCCCTTTCTTTAAAGCAAAAAACACAATACTATTACCAAATATATAAGGATAATGAGTTTTGGAAACTTTATAAATTAGAAAATCTGACTATTTTTTTGTAGAAATTGCTTTTTTATTTTTCTTATAATGCACTTTGTTTCTCCAATAGGAAACTATACCTAGTAGTACTAAAAAGGCAATAGAATAATAAACTGCGTTAGGCGTAATCACTTTATCACCACTAGCATATGAATGTAATCCCTTGAGGTAAAAATTAACACCAAAATACGTCATTAAAATACTATATACGGCGATAACAGAAGCCAGGTTAAACCACCATCTTCCTCTTAGACCTGGCACTAACCTCATATGTATCACAAAAGCATACACCATAATACTTATCAAAGCCCATGTTTCTTTTGGATCCCAGCCCCAGTAGCGTCCCCAACTCTCATTGGCCCACATTCCACCCAGAAAATTACCAATAGTAAGCATTACTAATCCAATAGTAAGTGCCATCTCATTAATAATGGTTATCTCTTTAATATTAATATCCATTCGTTTCCTATTGGATTCTGTTGTCAATATCATTAATAACAATGATAGAATCCCTAAAATTGCTCCAACAAAGAATGGCCCATAACTACCTACAATAATAGATACATGAATTAACACCCAATATGAATCTAATACAGGTTGTAAATTTGCAATTGCAGGATCTGTCCAGTTTTCATGAGCAAAAAACAAGATAATTGCCGCCACAAAAGTGGTAGCTGCAATGGTAAGGTTACTTCTTTTTCCAAAAGCAAGACCAATTGCCAAGGTTGTCCATCCAACATAAATCATAGATTCATATGCATCACTCCATGGCGCATGTCCCGAGACATACCAGCGTATTATCAATCCTGCAGTATGCAAAATAAAAAGAAGAATAACAATACCAATTGCACTATTTATCAAAGCTCTTATGATTTTAGAATCCTTAAATATTCTAACAATTACAAAGATCATTAGCAATAAGCCTATTAATCCATAATATCGATATAGTGTTCTAAAAATATCATATTTATTCAGTGCAATTTCTGCTTTGATTTTTTTATCAGTTGGTAATACTTCACTTCCAAATTTTTTCTGAAAACTTTTAATACTTTCAATATATTGATCAGGTTTACTATAATCTCCTGTTTTTCTTGCTTCTCGTAAAGACTGGCGATAAATCGGAATGATCTGTCTGGTATATACCGAATCCATTCCACTAAATTTAAATTCATTTAACTCTGGCATAGAAACCCATTTGTTTCCTTCATCATTCGGAACTGGAAAAACCCTTAAAATTCCTCCTCCCAACGCTTGATTAAGCAAATAAAATTTTTCATGAGTTTTAAGAAAATCTTTTTCAAAACTACTTGGGGTATTTGTGCTACTTGCTTTTTCTAAATAAGGTGCTAATTTATACGATCCATCTGGTTCTACAAGATCTATTAAAGATACTCTTCTTTCGGTTTTCGGAACCCCTAATATCTTACGTATACTATCATTTTCTCTTTGAATTTCTATAATTGGCATACTGTACCAGATAAATGGATTTTCTACCATTGATACAAATACTTGATCTGCATTCAAACCTTTATAGGTATCTTTTTTACTAAGTTTACGCAATAATTCTGAAGAAAAAGTATTTACAGGTTTCATTCTCCCTCTTTCATCCTGTATCACTATACTACCAAATTTAGCCGCATGAGCGGTAGGAACAACATTAGCTAAAATAACCGAGTCTAATTGTGCCTTACTAGGTAACGATGGTAAATGATTCGTATGATCAGGCTGAGGTTGGTCTTGTGCAAAAGAAAAAGTAGACACTATTAATGCCAAAAATATGGTAAATGTTTTTTTCTTCTTCTTTATTTTACTCAATTTATCTTCTATTTCTTTAAAACGCGATCCTTTGGTAAAAAGAATTAACATTAACCCTAAATATAATAGCATATATCCTATATAAGTAATCCATGTGCCCCAACGATCATGATTTACAGAAAGTACAGTTCCCTTTTCATCTGGATCAAAAGAGGCTTGAAAAAACCTGTATCCTTTATGATCTAGAACATGATTCATATAAATATCATAGGGTTGAGAAGAATTTCCTTCTACAATATCAACTTTACTCTTAAAAGATTTATAAACATTCTTCGTACCAGGGAATTTTTCGGCTATAAAATCATTTAATTTTAATGCAAAAGGCAATTCCATTTGTTTAGAACCATAGCTAAAATACATATCCAAACCTCCTAATGAGATTTTGGTCATATCGTTATTATATCCTTTTCCTCCCAATAGCTTAACTTCTTTGGTCTCTCCATTGGTAGAGACACTTAATACCAAGGCATCTTCTTGTCCTTTGTCTTTAACTTCTATAGGAACTACATCATATTTACCGGTAATTACAGGATCAGGAATTACAAATTGCATTCCTGCAGTTTGGTACAACGATCTAAGCATTAAAGGCTGAAGACTATCTTTAAATACTAATCCTTGCATCTGATCTGCCATTCTTAAAAATGACCCATCAAAAGGAGATTCTATAAAGTAATCATCATTTTTATAGGTAATATTTATTGCTCCTTTGGTTGGTTTATTAAAACTAACCAGTATATTATGAATATTTGAAACTTCTCCTTCTTTTAGAAAATGATCATGACGATTACCATCTCCTGCTTCTACTACTTTAAGATAGTTCTCTCCATCTTCAGTTTCAACTAATCCCATTTCTGCTCCCTGGATATAGTTTTGATATGTTATTGTAACAGGTTGCTTATTATAGTCGGTATGAATGGTAAAATCATTACTAGTCGCTTCTGCTAATTCTAATGCTTCTGTGATGATACGTCTGCGAGGTTCTCCATTAATTTCTCCATCCAAAAAAACGGATAGATATGTTTTTTCAGAAAGAAAAGTAGATGTTGTTTCTCCTTCTCTAATGGGCATAACGCCTTCATAGCTTATATATCGAGTAACAAAAGCTCCTATAATAATTAAAATAAAAGATAAATGAAGTAATAAAGTTGCCCATTTATCTTTTTTATATAATTTGTAACGTACAATATTTCCACAAAAATTAATAACAAAAAATACCATAATAGCCTCAAACCACCATGTATTATACACCCAAATTCTAGCGGCTGTGGTTCCGTGTGCGTCTTCTAAAAACGTTCCTACTCCCATAGAAAACGCAAAAACAATAAATAAAACTGCCATTAATCGTGTGGAGAACAAAATACTCGCTAGCTTATCTTGCATAGTAACCTTCTTTTTTTGCTGGGCAAATTTACTATTTTTAGAAGGATAATGTACCATGATCGCCTTTTGATTTTGTGGTTTTAACAGAAGTATAAGGATAACCGATATTACTTTTTCGTTTTTTATAGAAACATGTGGTAGAATATATACTTTTAATGTCAGTCACTTCTGAAAAGGATATCAAAAAAATAAGGCCAAAACTCGTTATGAATATAGAATTTGGCCTTTTTTATTTTTTATAGCGCTTTTAAATATTCGACCAGATCATCTTGTTCCTGATTTGATAGCTCTAAACTAAAATGATCATTATAATGTATAACTACATCATTAAGAGTAGTAAATCGCCCATCATGAAAGAAACCATTACCAGTAGATTTAACAAATATTCCTCTTAATGGTGGTGTTCTATACATTTCTGTAGGAGATCTCTTTGCTTCAAAATCATCGATTCCAATCTCTTCTGGAGTATGTAATATATTATCTGCAAAAGCGCGCCCAGAATGACAAGAAATACAATTTGCTTTGCCTTCGAACAGTACTTTACCACGAATTGCCGAAGTCTCGTCATAACTATCTGGATCTGGAGTTGGAGCTAGAATTGATAATTGATATTCTCGTAAACCTTCAAGTTTCGAATCTACCATATCTACGGGTACGCTAACATCAAATAATCCTCTTTCTACCGCAAGTGGAAATTTTTCGGGATCATTTAGTCTTTGGTCAGAAAAATTCCCTTGTCCTCCCATGACCAAAACACCGATAAACCTATTCCAAAAGGATACTTCGCCCCAACCAGTATATGTTTCGTGGGTTATCCCCTGCAACCCATAAGCTGGTGGTATCACCAACGTTGCTAATTCTCCGTTAGGCTTTGTTACTTTTCCATCCATTAATAATGTGGGAGCAAATCTTCCCGGACCCCATGCATTAACAACACTA
This sequence comes from Bacteroidia bacterium, assembly GCA_030427585.1. Lineage (GTDB taxonomy): Bacteria > Bacteroidota > Bacteroidia > Flavobacteriales > Flavobacteriaceae > Aquimarina. Next base: position 33,711 of record JAUIBW010000022.1, on the reverse strand, counting down.
TTAAAAGTCTCGACATCAACATCTAAAATAGCTGCAAGAGGAGCGTTTTTAACAAATCCCAAAATAGCTCCAACATTAAGATCTGTATTTGCCCAACCATCTTTTCTGCTTCCAATCCCAGAAGTAAATGAATCATCTACTGTAGAATGACATAAGGCACATGTGATTCCCACAGAAGTTAATTTTTTATTTTCATCAAAACTTCCTTTTACACCAATAACTGCATCCAAATCTAACAAAGCTACTGTGGTCATTGGGTCTGTTAAATCAATGCTTCCATCTGTAATACCATCGACTACAGCTTGTGGTAATACTTCTGCATCTACTTTAAGCCCTATTGCTAAGGCTGTAGTTGGGTCAAGACCAGGTCCAAACCCACCATTTGCTGCTCCTAAAATAGCTTTATCCAACTCTAATAAATCTGTCCATTGCGCCTCACTACCAAAAGTGTCATGCCTAAAAATTTCTTTTCCCTGGGCGACCAAATCCGGATTCAAATTAAGTTCTATCGGAGGTGATATTACCAATTCTTCGGGTATTGGAATCAAATCATCATCCTTACATTGAATAAAAATTATACTAATGCCAAAGAGCATCAGAAAGAATACTGTTTTTCTTAGTTTCATAGCAATCATTTTTAATGAATTATATAAAAGTTTTAATCATTTATGTAGTATTGATTTTTACGAGTTTTTCACTATTGTATTAACTACATGAGGATTTATTGTAAACCTTAGATAAATGCATTTAAAAAAGGTTACAAAATTTTGCGTTTTTTTAAACCAGGGCTAATGTTGATGAGTACCACTCCCTAAATATTTTATTCTGAATTAGTATCAATACTAACTTTTACTATAGAACTCATTTAAAATAAAAATGAAAAAGTGTATTGGTCTACTTTTTATGGGAACTTCCTTATTTTAGCCAAATGATTAGAGTTATAATTCTTGGTGCCGGTAATGTAGCTAAACACTTGTATACTGCTTTTTATAATCAAAAATCGGTAGAAGTTGTGCAGTGTTATAATCGTAAAGGATTACCGCTACATCCTGATCAGAAAGAAAACACTATTACACAGGATTTTAGCGCCTTACAAGAAGCTGATATTTATATTCTTGCGGTAAGTGATGATGCAATTGAAGAGGTTTCTAATCTATTGCCTTTTACAAATAAGCTTATCGTACATACCTCTGGTAGTGTACCTATGAGTGCTCTGGCGAATACTAATAAGAGAGGTGTTTTTTATCCATTACAAACGTTTAGCAAAGATAAAACCGTTGACTTTAGCACTATTCCTTTTTGTTTGGAAGCTGAAAATGAAACCGATCTTACGCTATTAAAAAAATTAAGCGCCACCCTTTCTGAAAAGGTATATGAAATTTCTTCAGAACAACGTAATATACTTCATGTTTCTGCTGTATTCGTAAATAATTTTACAAATTATTTGTTTTCAACAGCAAACGATATTTGTAATGAACACGGTATTCCTTTTGAAGTTTTGCATCCTTTGATTTTGGAGACTGCTCAAAAAATCACAAAAATGAATCCTGATCTGGCCCAAACTGGACCAGGGATACGTAATGATTCTAAAACGATAAACAGACATTTAAAAATAATAACAGATACTACACAACAAAAACTATATAAAACCCTTACAAAAGCAATACAATCTAAATATGGAAAAAAGCTATAAAGAATATCTACAACACATTACCACTTTTATTTTTGATGTAGATGGTGTACTTACCGATGGTACTGTCATTATCAATACCGATGGACAACTGCTAAGAACAATGAGTATTAAGGATGGATACGCATTGAAAACTGCAATACAACAGGGTTTTAAAATATGTATTATTTCTGGAGGAAAAAATGAAGGTGTTCGTGAACGTTTAAAAGGTTTAGGAATAACCGATATATATCTTGGAGCACATCACAAAGTAAAACAACTAAATGAATATCTCGAAGCTAATAACATTAACACAAAAAATGTGTTATATATGGGTGATGATATTCCTGATTTACCAGTCATGAAAATGGTAGGATTGCCAACTTGTCCTCAAGACGCAGTTGCAGAAGTAAAAGAAGTTTCTAAATACGTGTCCTACAAAAAAGGAGGTAAAGGATGTGCAAGAGATGTTATCGAACAAGTACTGAAAGTCCAGGAAAAATGGATATTAGATTTTGATGCAAAGGCATAACAAGATTTTTTTTGAAAACTATATATAGAAATTACTTATCTAAATGAAGATCGTATTCGCTACAAATAATCTTAATAAAATAAAAGAAGTACAAGCATTACTGCCTTCTACTATTCAAATAGTAGGACTTGGCGATATAGGCTGTATAGAAGATATTCCTGAAACTTCTTCTACTATTGAAGGTAATGCAATGCAAAAGGCCAATTATATCAAAGAGCATTATGGGTTTGATTGTTTTGCAGATGATACAGGTCTTGAAGTCGAATCGTTGCATGGTGCTCCCGGAGTATACTCGGCAAGGTATGCCGGTGAAGCCAAAGATGCTAACGCCAATATGGATAAACTTTTAAAAGAATTAAAAGAAAAAGAAAATCGTAAAGCACAGTTTAAAACTGTAATCGCTTTGGTAGCTAATAAAAAAATCAAAACATTTACAGGAATATGCTCTGGTTCTATTACCAAAGATAAGAGAGGTAAAGGAGGGTTTGGGTATGATCCCGTTTTTTTACCCGATGGATATACTCTAACATTTGCCGAACTTTCTTTATCAGAAAAAAACAAGATTGGTCATCGTGGAAAAGCAGTACGCCAGCTTATCGAGTATTTTTTGTAATTTATCCAGGACCGGGAAAAGCTAACATCTCTCCCATACCAATAGTAAATAACCAATTACCATAAATAGCATGTTCTATAGAAACTAAGGTAGTGGATTTTGTTTTTTGGTAAGTATAAGCAAATAACAAACCACCAACAAAAGTTAATACTTGCACTAAAAAACTACTCAAAAAAAGATGAGCTAAGGAAAAAAGGATTGCGTTTATAAAAATAAATAACCACTTATTACTAATAAGATTCTCATAACGTTCATAAAAAAAGGTTCTATATATAATCTCCTGCGGCCAAACAGACAAAAATGTATATACAAAAAGAATAATTATCCATAACCCTGGTCTTTTTATTAGTACAGAAAACAACTTATCCGGAGCAACTAAAAAGACATATACTCCAGTTATTATTATAATAATCCCAAACTTGACTATAATTGCTTTCCAAAAAGGTTTCCAATATTCTTTGGTAGGAAATTTTAACCTTAATAGCCCTTTCTTTTTAAGAAAGACCAGAATATAAATAAACCCCAAAATAGTAGGTATAACTTTAAAAAGAAAGTGAGAATCTAATAAAAAGCTTATCGGTAGTAGTATAAAAAAACAAAATAACTCTAGGCCTTTATATATGTTAGTTTCCATCCTATTAGTTTTCGACTAATTTCAGTATAAAAAATGAAACTGACACTACCAAGACCCTACTGAAACAAGAATAATTAATATTTGGTTATAATAATATCCTAAATACTATCCACAGTACTAAAAAAAGCCTCTGGGGTATGAGGCTTATAGGGTTTGGGGCAAAATTAATTTGGGGTAAAAAAGACTAATTCTAGTTCAATGGGCTAATCAATATTTTAATTTCTTTATATTTTCTTTTAGACACTTCAAATGTATGTTGTTATCATCAAAATCTTACAAAACAGCAGCATCAAAAATAACAAAATATCGATAAAATACCAAAAAAAAAGACGAAATACACATTGTACTTAAGGTATAATCATGATTATAATATAATTAACTCATTAAGTATGATATATTAATTAAAATAAAAAGGTTAAAGAAACAAGCACATTAATACGATCAAATAAAGCCCATAAATAGCATACATGCTCATGTACAAAAAGCAAAAAGCCTCTGGGTATGAGGCTTATTAGGTTTAGTGTTCAAAATAACTCATCAAGAATTATTTACTGGGACAAAAAAAAGTCACAAAACAATCAAAAAAATTCAATTTTTCTCTTACTCTTCTTCTTTCGTATTTCAAAAATAGAACATATCCAAAATTTTATAACAAAATGGCTATTCGATAAAGTCAAAAATAACGACGAAATACACAAAGATCAGACCAAAAGAAGATTTTATGATTTTAAACGAGCATTTTATTCTCTTATACTTTTTTAATTTAGGTTTGAAAATAATTAAACTCAGTGTAGACGTTGCATAGCTTTTATTAATATCGTAACATTACATCCATAAAATTTCGAATTTAGTATATGGAAAGTCAAAACATCACACCTACCGATCCCCAAAACGAAGATATCATTGAGAATAAAGAATTAAACATCTGGGAAGCCTTGATCCCGATTGTAGCATTGGTTCTTATGTTATTCTTTAATGTCTATTATATTTATGGTGATGAAGCAATTAGCGGAAGTAATCAGTTCGTTTTACTTATGGGGGCTGCAGTAGCTGCGATCGTAGGGTTTTATAATAAGGTAACTTATAAACAAATGATGGAAGAAGTTGCCAAAAATATAAAATCAACCTCTAGTGCGTTAATTATACTATTACTGGTAGGATCGTTAGCAGGAACCTGGTTGATTAGCGGTATTATCCCTACCATGATTTATTATGGTTTACAAATTCTTAATCCAACTATCTTCCTGGCTGCCTGTGTAATCATTTGTGCGATCATATCTATTGCAACAGGTAGCTCCTGGACTACCTCTGCAACTGTAGGTATTGCACTTATTGGTATTGGTGATACTCTGGGAATCTCTCTCGGGATGACAGCAGGTGCTGTAATCTCTGGTGCTTATTTTGGAGATAAAATGTCTCCCCTATCCGATACCACAAATCTAGCCCCTGCAATGGCTGGTGGAGAATTATTTTCTCATATAAAGTATATGGCATATACAACTATACCTACTATAGTAATCACACTATTGATTTTTATTGTTATCGGATTTACTATTGATACCTCTGGAACTCCCGAAATTAGCGAACAGTTACATGTTATTGATAATGCTTTTAACATTTCTCCCTGGTTATTTGTTGTCCCTGTTTTGATAATTGGTTTAATTGTTAAAAAAACACCTCCGGTAGTTGCCCTACTTATAGGCACGCTACTTGGTGCTATTGCTGCCGTTATTGCTCAACCAGAAATCGTAACGACTGTTGCCGGTAGTGACGAATTCACATTTAATTCTGCATATAAAGGAGTGATGAATGCAATAACAACAAAAACATCAATACAAACATCCAATGCCGAACTTACTAAACTCTTTACCTCTAAAGGAATGGTTGGAATGTTAAATACCATTTGGTTAATACTATGTGCCATGGTATTTGGTGGTGTGATGGATGCAATTGGGGCATTAGCCAGAATCAGTAAAGCTTTATTGAATCTATTTGATTCGGTATTTGGTCTTTTTGCCAGTACGGTAGTAAGCTGCCTTGCGCTAAATGTAACTGCATCTGATCAATACCTAGCTATTGTAGTACCGGGAAGAATGTATGCCAAAGCTTATAAAGATAAAGGACTAGCACCAGAAAATCTTAGTCGTACTCTAGAGGATTCAGGAACTGTTACTTCAGTTCTTATTCCCTGGAACACTTGTGGAGCTTATCAAAGTGGAGTACTTAATGTACCTGTGTTAGATTATTTCTTTTTTGCTATTTTTAACTGGCTTAGTCCATTTATGACACTACTTTTTGCTGCTTTCAGAATTAAAATAAAGCAGCTGGCTAAAGGTTAATAACGATCAACAACATACAAAAAAGCACATTGTTATCAATGTGCTTTTTTGCATTTCTGAATGTTTTAAAACCATATTTATGGTGAACAAATTCGAAATAAAAAATCAGTAAAATCCTACTAAACAACAAATTACATTCTATCTTCTTTGTTTACCAGGTCCTAATAAAATTCGAATACTGCATTAAAAAACCTATTTTTTTAGAATTGTTTTCAGTTTTTAACAAAAAAAACTAAGAATGTAATCATTAAGTATGTGTATTTATAGATTTTTGAAATCTTAACATAAACTTAATATTATGAAAACAATTCAAAAAATTATTCACATCAAAATGATTCTAATCATCTTTGGAATCACATTTTTTTTAAATTCTTGTTCTAAAGAAGAAGTTTCTGAGGAAGTATCAACAGAAATTCCTTCTACAGATATTAGTGCTGCACAGGCGGTTCCTAATAGTTACATCATTACCTTCAAAGAAGATGAAAAATTAAAAAAGAACAAACAAAAAGTAACTCAAAAAGCATCCGGGATCTTATCTAAGTACAAAATTTCTTCGGATAAAATGAAATTTGTTTACGAAACTGCGATACAAGGGTTTAACGTTGATGACATTTCTTCAAAAGAAGTAGAGTTACTTAAAAACGATCCTGATATTCTTGCTGTAGAACCGAATTACATCGAGAAATTAGACGTTACTGTAGAGCAAGGGGTAATGCCTTCAGTAACAACAGGAAAAAGTTCTAATAAAGCAACTACTACTGGTTATTATGAAGATACAGGAGATTATGTAGATTGGGGAGTTGTAAGAGTTGGGGGATATACCTACTCTACTGATAAAACTGCATGGATACTGGATAGTGGTGTATATGCACATCCAGACCTTAATATTGATTATGATCGTAGTACTACTTTTGTAGATAACAACTGGGGAGATAGAAATGGGCATGGTACCCATGTGGCAGGAACCATTGGTGCAATGCATAATGGGGATGGAGTAGTTGGAGTTGCTCCCGGAGCCAAAATTGTTGCGGTAAAAGTGCTGAGTGACAATAATGGCGGAACACAAGCACAAATCATTGCGGGAATTAACTATGTTGCCAATAATGCTAAATATGGAGATGTATGGAATTATAGTATTGGATTTAAAACAAGAACAATCAATGTGGCCTACGAAACTGCTTTTCAAAATTTAGCAAAAGTAACTTTTGGAGCTATGGCAGCAGGTAATCAAAATGACAATGTAAAATACTACTCACCACAAAGAAAATGGATTAAAAATTGTTGGGTAGTTGGAAACATGACCAATACAGATGCTGCTGCAAGTGGTTCTAGCTACGGAGATAATGTACATGCATGGGCTCCAGGAACAGGGATTTGGTCTTGCGGTATAGGTGGTAATGAATTTGCACTAAAGTCTGGTACTTCAATGGCTTCTCCCCATATGGCTGCGATATTACTTATAAATGATGGTAAAATTTACAGTGATGGTACTGTTACTAAAGGAGGATATACCGCTTCTATAGCAGTTGCAAAAAAATAAAACATACTATTTTAAATTGGTTAATTGGTAAATAAGCAAACTTGGTTGTTTGTGTATTCTGTAAAAGGCTGTTTAAGATTCTAAACAGCCTTTTCTCTTCATTACTTACAACACTTAATAAATTCATCTTTTCAATTCACCATACGGATACACGACAAAAAATTAAATGATATCAAAATGAGTAGATTTATCATTCTATCAAAGAACAGGATCACTTATTTAGATAGCACTTAATTTTCTACATATTAAAAGGCTGTATGAAAATTTCATACAGCCTTTCTTTATTTACCGCAAAAAACGGGTAAATTCAAACTAAACTAACTAATTTTTTACCATTGTAGGATTAACTACCAGGCTAGAAATCATTTTCACTTTATTTGATACAGTAGCATAGTTTGGTGAAAACTGGATAACCTGATCTGCAATTTCTTTAAAATCCTGTTCTGTACCGTTTCCTTCAACAGTAAAGCAATATTCTATTGCATCATACCCTACAGGAGAAGTTTCATTTATACCCAAAAACCCTTGTAAATCTAACGTTGATTTTATCTCTAAAGAAACCCCTTCTAATTCGATTCCCTTTATTGAAGCCATAGCTACAAAAGTTACCATCATGCACCCTGAAAGTCCACCTAACAAGTAGTCCTGAGGTGTCGGAGAAGAATGCTCTCCTAATAGTTGTTCTGGCTCATCAATAACAAAAGAAAAACTATGAGGTATCTTCTCATCTCCAAGCTGTAATGCATTGGTTTCAACTCCTACTTTTGTTCCTCCTAACCAGGTCGCTTTAATACCACCAGAATACATTCCATTCTTAGGGTCCTGTTCAACCGTATTTTTATAAGTCCCTAAAGCCTCTAAATTAATTCCGTTAATCATAATTGTTTAAATTTTAATTGTTAATAGTATTTAATTTAAGTATCCTTGATCTACTAATTGTTGTTGTACTTCCATATATGTATCTGCATATAATGTATCTACTTCACTTTGGGATAAGAAAGAACTAGAGAATCCTGGTTTTTCTGGATCTATCATTAATTTTACAGATTGCATAAAGTGTTGTATCAATTCTTTTGGATTTTCATTACCTACAGATACTCTCATTGTTGTTTTATGAATACCTGCCTCTAGAAGAGCATCTTTATTTAACTCAGAGTGAGATGTAAATGCAGGACATAAAAGTGTAGTATTAATCTGTCCTAAACTTACTTGAAGACCAAATGCTGGAGCTAACGTATCAAAGAACATTTTAAATGACTTATCCGATACTTTTGCTTTTTCAAAATCAATAGTGAATAAAGGCGAAGCTAGTTGATACTTACTAATTTTCTTCATAATACCATGATTATGGTTGTTTTCTAGTGCGTTACAATGTACTGTAATACCAGGATTAGAATCAAAGAACTTAGCCAATACTAAAGTATTTACACATTTTTGAACCATTCTCATGCTTAGTGTTTTCATACCCGATAACACCTCGAATGCAGTATCAGAATCTAAGAAAGCGCCTTTAATATAGTATACATTCCAGAATAAAGTTTCATCCCATTTTATACCATCTACTTCATCACCTTTTGGCAAGAACATTAGGTTATTTTTACCAATGATACCCCCTGCTATTGCATTACCAGATCCAGTAATATCTTTGGTATAACTATGAAATAAGAAATCTGGTCTACATTCTTCATCTTCATGTTGTAATGGTTTGATCAAAAACGGTGTAGCTACGGTACCATCTAACATTACTGTTGCTCCATTTTGTTTAGAAATTTTACAAATAGCAGGCACATCCAGCATATAACCATGAGGATTACATGGAGACTCCATATATACATGTAATTTGTTTCCAGAGGAAAGAATATCCTTATAATCTTCTTTCGCTTTTTCTAATACGGGTTTAAAATCTTCAATAGAATATCCATCAAACCAAACCACATTAATGGCAAACTTATTCTTTTTAGCAAAAAAGTCTTCGATTAATTGATAAACCCCTCCGTAGATATTTCTAGAAAGAATAAGAACATCTCCATAGTTTAATACATTACTCAATAACGCATCTACAGCTGCCATACCGCTATTAAAATTCCACGCGGTATATTCATCTGCATATTTACCTGCTTCTATGTGCACCATATGAGTAGCCAGAGCCATAGAAGTAGGATTCAATAGTCTAGAGTATATATGGTGTATTGATTCTTTACCATTAAAAGCATCATCAACCCATTCGGTACAAGAGTAATCGTATGTAGAAGTACGTGCAATTACTGGAGTTGCAGAAAATAAGGCTGCAATATTATTAAATAAAGGATGAGGACCTTTGGCCTGTAAAGATTCGTCTGATTGCCCTAAAGATTGATAAGTTTTACTTAATGGGCTTTGTAATGTTTCTAATACTTTTGCTATCTGAAAAGATAAAAAACGTTTCGCATTAAAATACGCTACTTTTTCTCCCTGATCTAACTTTGCAATTGTATTATTGGTTATTTCCTGTAGTTTAGAAATATCTGATTGTGCATGGTAAATATCCATAGCAGCACTTTTCAGGGCTTCTCCATATGCACTGTCGACATCTATTTGAAAATGTTCTAACTGCTCGATTGCCAACTCTTCTATAGTTGTGCTTGCTGTAGATTTTCTCCTGGGTGATAACACCTTAGCCATATCCATATTTTCATTTTTTATTATGGCTTCATCTGATAACATCTCTACGTTTTCTATACTATTCATATCTATTATTTATTTAAAGGTTAAAACATGCAATTTTAGTTGTGGTCATTTCCCGTATAGCAGATTTTACACCTTCTCGGCCAATACCACTTTGTTTAATTCCGCCAAAAGGCATCATATCGATTCGGTAATCAGAAGAATCATTAACCATAACTCCACCGCACTGCAATTGGTTAACTGCCTTAAATGCTGCTTCGATCGAATTTGTAAAAATTCCTGCATGTAATCCATAAGGGGAATCATTACTAGCTTTAATACCTTCTTCTAATGAGCTTATTCTGGAAATTGTTGCTACAGGTCCAAAGATTTCCTGTTTACCATTTAGGGGATGGTCATGACTTCCTTCTATGAGTGTTGCTTCAAAAGCATTACCTACCCGGTTTCCTCCACACAAAACCTGATAGCCAGAATTTTTTAAATCAGAAATAGAGTTCTCTATAACATCAATTGCCTCTTGAGTAATAATAGGTCCCATATCGGTATTAACATCACTGGGATCTCCCAGTTGCACGGATTTTGCCAGGGCAACTACTTTTTCTTTGAATGCATCATAGATAGCATCATGGACATACATTCGTTTTACACCTACGCAGTTTTGTCCTGCTGCCCATATCATACCTCCTATACAGTTTTCTGCAACGGTATCTATATCAATATCATCCATGACTATTACCGGAGAGCTCGAACCAAGTTCCATTGCTACTTTTTTAATTCCAGCAGCTTTTATGATCGCCTCTCCGGATTTTGTCCCCCCAGTAAAACTTATCATATTAACACGCGGGTCTGTAATTAATGTATTCCCAAAATTACTTACCGGCCCGGTTATAATATTTAAAACATGATAAGGTAAACCTGCTTCCAGAAACAGTTCACCTAATTTTATTGCAGAAATTGGAGTAAAATCTGATGGTTTAAGTATAACCGCATTACCCGAGGCTATTGCAGGGCCTAATTTATGAGCCACCAAATTAAGAGGATCATTAAATGGTGTAATTGCAGTAATGATGCCTATTGGATCATGTACATAATACCCTGTTCTCGAAGCAGACCCTGCAAAAGCACTAAAAGGCACAGTTTCTCCCGTAAGTCTTTTGGCCTCTTCACTACAAAGCGTTAATGTATTGATACATCTGTCTACTTCTTTGGCTGCTTCAATTTTGGTTTTAACTCCCTCGTTTACTATGATTTGAGTAAATTCTTCCTTTCTTTCTTTTAAGAAAACAACTACTCTAGCTATAACTTCGCTTCTATCATAAGGTGATAGATTTCTTGATATCCCTTTTCCTAATTCTGCAGATTCTAAAGCTTTCTGTACATGATCTGCATCAGCACAAGAAACAGCATATACCTCTTTTCCTGAATATGGATTTAATACCGGTAATTTTGTTGGACTTTCTACCCAATTTTCACCAATCAACATTTTCATGGTATCAATCTTGTCTAAAGTGCTTATCATACCTCAACTATTTTTAATTATGGATAATACATCTGAGAATACAGAATAACCAGTTTCAAGTTTTCCGGCTCCAGGACCTGTAACCATAAGTTTTCCTAAATATGCAGTAGAAACTTCTATTGCATTAGTAACACCTGCAATATTTGATAGCGCATCTTCGGTATCCAAAGCTTCTGGCTGTACCCTTGCCTCTATGGTTTTGCCTGTTTTTATTAAACTTCCTACAAGGCGAATGTTTTTTCCTTCCTTTTTAGCAGTATCCAACTCTTCCTTAGAAATAGTATCTATACCAACGGTAGGTATGTTATCTAACCCCAGATCAACACCAAAAACTTTATGAGAAAGTATAGCTACTTTTCCTCTTGCGTCATATCCCTTTACATCATTAGTAGGGTCTACTTCTGCATATCCTTTTTCCTGAGCAACTCCTAATGCATTTTCAAAAGAATCTCCCTGAGACATTTTTGATAGGATATAATTACTTGTACCATTAAGGATTCCTCGTATACCTATGATATCATCTCCGGCAAGGCATTCTTCGATTAAAGAAAATGTAGGAGTACCACTTAATACAGTACCTTCATATCGTAACATCACCTTATTATCATTTGCTAATTTGTTTAGCTCTGTATAATGCAATGCAACCGGTCCTTTATTTGTGGTAACTACATGCTTACCATTAGTAAGCGCGTCCTTAATAAAAGTATATGCAGGGTCTCCTGTTGTATAATCGCTATATGTTGCTTCAACAATAAGGTCTATACTATCTATTTCAGAAAGAGAGTCTTTATCTTCTAATGAAGTATCACTTATTTTTTCTCCATTATTTAGCTTATTTAATAGCTCGCTAATATTTATCCCTTGGGGATTATATATATTTCCTCTTGCAATATCTTTGACAGCTACAATCTTGATATCACTTCCAAATTTTTGAGAAATCCAATCTGTTTTTTGTTCCAGAATTTCTAAAAAACCTCTACTTACGGTACCCAACCCTATTATACCTATATTCATTTTTGAATTTAATTTTATAAGTTCACGAACAAAATTCACTATATTTACAAATTATATGAATTATATTCATATTAAATTTCAGTAAAAACGAAATAAATTCTAAATCAATAGTAAATATGAAGCTAGATCAGAAGGATATTCAGATTTTAAACCTATTACAGAATAATGCTCGGCTTTCGAATAAAGAGGTAGCTGCAGAGTTAGATATTGCTCCCTCTACTTGCCATGAACGATTAAAAAGACTAACCAGAGAAGGTTTTTTTAAAGCTTTTAATGCTGATCTTAATTTAAAAAAATTAGGAATCAATGTGCAGGTAATAGTAGCCATACGCTTAAAAAAGCATGAAAGAGAAATTATTAATTCTTTTATTAAAAGAATACGAACACTTAAGGGAGTTATTAAGTTCTATCATATGGCAGGGGATACCGACTTTATGATTCACATTGGAGTAAAAGATTCTGATGATCTTAGATCTTTTATTCTTGATAAGTTAGCAAACTTTAGCTACATAGACCATATAGAAACAGCTATGATTTTTTATGATGAATGCGTATGCAATCTTTCTATTTTTGAATCTGAAAATTGAAAAATAATTACCCCAAAAAAAATTATTCGTTAACTATAGGAATTGGGTTTTTATTATTATCTATAGCTACAAACTTAAAGTGCCCGGTAACTGCTAGTTCTCTATCATTGCTATACATATCTTCTTTGTAAATATCGACTTTTACCAAACAACTGGTTCTTCCTACTTCTGCAATTCTGGCTACAAGTTCTACAATGGTTCCTTCGGGTATTGGTTTTTCAAAATCAATTTTATCTGTAGATATGGTAACTACTTTTTTTCTACTAAAACGAGTAGCGCAAATAAAAGATACTTCATCCATAAGCTGTAATGCCGTACCTCCAAACAAAGTTTCGTAATGATTAGTCGTATTAGGAAACACAGCTTTAAAAATTCTTGTTTCAGATTTATTAATTAATTCTTCTATAGCATTCATACAATTGTGATATAGTTTTTTCTTATCATTTTATCTGCCAAAGGTAAATCTTATCGTACTATCTTTGTTATATACTTAAAAAAACTTCGGATGGATATTATAGAAAGTTTACATTGGCGTTATGCCACCAAAAAATTTGATCCTAAGCAAATTGTTTCACAAGAAAAAATAGATACACTAACAGAAGCTTTTAACCTTACTGCCACTTCATATGGCTTACAACCATTAAAATTAGTGATAATTAAGAATAAAGATTTACAAAAAGAACTCACCTCACATTCCTGGAATCAACAACAAGTTGCTGATGCATCCCATGTATTGGTATTTTGTATCGAAAAAACTATTGGAGAACAATACATATCCAACTATTTTGATACCGTAAAAGAAATAAGAGATACTCCCGAAGAAATATTAAAACCTTTTAAAGAGCAACTCGTAGATTCTTTTACTTATAGATCACCTGAAGAGATATCAAATTGGGCTGCAAAACAAGCATATTTAGCCCTTGGGAATATCCTTACTGTATGTGCTATCGAAAAAATAGACTCTTGCCCCATGGAAGGTTTTATACCTGAAAAATATGATGAACTCCTTAATCTTAATGACTTAGGGTTAACATCGGTACTGTTATTACCTATTGGATACCGAGCAGAAGATGATATGTTTTCTGAGTTTAAAAAAGTAAGACGCCCAATTACAGATACTATCATTACCATCTAAGTTCTTATTGCTTACATTTAAACTTACACTATAAAAATATTAAGTATCGGTATAATCAAAAAAATCTGAAATAACCACTGTAAAATCAAAACTCTTTTCGGTATTTTTGTTGGAAAGAGTTTTTTTAATTTAACAATATACTTATGCCAGGATTTGAGTTATTTGGTGCAGAAGAACAAAAAGAAGTTCAGGATGTTTTAGATAATGGGGTTTTAATGCGATATGGTTTTGATCTTATGAGAAATGGTCATTATAAAGCTTTAGAATTAGAAAAAGATTTAGCAAACAGAATGCAATCCAAATATGCTCAGGTAGTCTCTAGTGGAACCGCAGCTTTAACAGTTGCATTAGCATGTGCTGGTATAGGGTCTGGAGATGAGGTAATTATGCCTACATTTACTTTTGTAGCAAGTTTTGAAGCTATATTATCTGTTGGCGCCATCCCGGTATTATGTGATATAGACGATACACTTACCCTAGATCCCAAAGCCGTTGAAGCATCTATTACTCCTAAAACCAAAGCAATTATGCCTGTGCATATGTGCGGATCTATGGCAGATCTTGGTGCGCTAAAAGCAATTAGTGATAAACACGACCTTATTCTATTAGAAGATGCTTGCCAGGCTATCGGAGCTACTTACGATGGAAAACCATTAGGAAGTTATGGAGATCTGGGTTGTTTTTCTTTTGATTACGTTAAAACAATTACCTGCGGTGAAGGTGGTGGTATTATTACCAACTCTGAAACATTTGCTGATCGAGCACACAAATACCAGGATCATGGTCACGATCATATTGGTAATGATCGTGGTTCAGAAACACATCCTTTCTTAGGATATAACTATAGGTTATCTGAATTAAATGCAGCAGTAGGGATTGCACAGCTAAGAAAATTAGATCATACATTAACAATCCAGGAAAAAAACTATACTATACTACGCAATGCTCTGGCAGAAATTCCCGAAGTTTCTTTTAGAAGAGTGCCAGAAACAGGGGTAGAAAATTATTCCTTTCTAAATATATTTTTACCTACAGAAGATATAGCCAGAAAAGCACATAAAGCTTTGGGAGAAAATGGAGTAGATGCTTGTTTTTATTGGTTCGACAATAATTGGCATTACTATAAAAAATGGGAGCACCTTTTAGGACAAAAATCTCTTAGTAAGTTTTCTCAGGAAATACAAACGGGATTACAAAAAAATAATAGATCATTTGATGCGAGTGATCTATGGATGAGTCGTACCATTTCTTGTTTAATCAAGTTAAATTGGTCTGAAACAGAAGTAGTAAACAGAGCATCAAAAATGGTTGAAGCCTTAAAAGGTGTCCTTGTAAAAAGTGTATTATAAGATATTAGGTATTTATTTAATACCCTACATAATCTACAATTTCTAATCCGTATCCAATCATTCCAACACGTTTTTGTTGTACCGTCGTATTAGAAACTAATCGTAGTTTATGAATATTAATATCATGTAAAATTTGTGCTCCAATACCAAAATCTTTGCTATCCATAGCTATTTTCGGTGCTTTTACGACATCTTTTCCATTTTGAATTTCTTTTAAGGCGTTTAAACGCCCTAAAAGATTAAGGGATTGACTTTCTTGATTTATAAAAATTATCGCTCCTTTACCTTCACTATTAATACGCTGAAACATAGCATCCAGGCGTTTATCGGCATCATTGGTTAATGTCCCTAGAATATCATTATTAAATAAGGTAGAATTGATTCTGGTAAGTACAGGCTCGTTTTCTTTCCAAGACCCCAATGTTAAGGCAATATGTACCTGATCATTAGTTGTTTGTTTATAGGCTCTAAGTCTATAATTTCCAAAACGTGTGCTAATATCAAAATCTTCTTTTTTCTCGATCAGAGAATCATGCTGCATACGATATGCTACCAAATCTTCAATTGATATTAATTTAAGGTCAAATTTCTTAGCCACCTCTACTAATTGAGGTAAACGTGCCATAGTGCCGTCTTCATTCAAAATTTCGACCAAAATACCTGCTGGTTGTAGCCCTGCAAGTCTTGCAAGATCCACAGCTGCCTCTGTATGCCCTGTACGCCTCAATACTCCTCCATTTTTTGCTTTAAGCGGAAAAATATGTCCTGGTCTTCCCAAGTCATGAGGTTTTGTATCTTCCTGAATCAATGCATTTATAGTCTTAGCTCTATCGTGTACAGAAATCCCGGTTGTACACCCATGTCCTATTAAATCTACAGATACAGTAAATTGAGTTTCGTGTAAGACAGTATTATTCTGAACCATCATATCCAAATTTAGCTCCTCGCAACGATCTGTTGTTAAAGGAGCACAAATCAATCCACGACCATGGGTTGCCATAAAATTAATCATCTCTGGAGTTACTTTCTCTGCCGCAGCAATAAAATCTCCTTCATTTTCACGATCTTCATCATCTACCACAATAATTACCTTTCCCTGCCGAATATCTTCTATGGCTTCTTGAATGGTATTTAGTTTCATTTTGTTTGTGGTATTAGTTGCTTGTGACATAATCATACTCTTAAATTTATTACCGGCAAAGATATCTAAAAAGAAATCTATTTTTTGGATTTAGAAGGTCGTTTTGCAAAGAAATTCTTTATTGGCTGGACAAAAGTGTCCAGATTAAAAATTCCTTGATCTGTAGTAGCTCTATACGTTAGAAATATACTTAATGGAAATACAATGCATGTAGAAAGCCATGAGCCTACGAATGGAGGGATCCCTCCTTCTTCAGCACTATTTTTAGCAAAAATGCCAATAAAATGATAGGTCAAAAACAACACTACTCCAATAACTATAGGTAGCCCTAAGCCTCCTTTACGAATTATAGCTCCCAAAGGAGCTCCTACAAAAAACAATAAGATACATGAAATTCCTAAAGCAAATTTATCATGCAATGACATTTCGTATTTATTTAGAGCTCTTTTCTTAAAACTTAGATTTTTCTGTGTCGAATTTAATTTTCTTATTACTCCATCTGCAGTAGATGCTGCAATCTGGTATATCTGTACTTTTTTAAGCGTAGTAAAATAATCTCTTATATGTAATAATGTATCATTACTTGTTTTTGAAAGAGAATCTTTTATTTTAATATTCCTATTTAACCCTTCAAACCCTATCATTCTATCGATTTCTCCCGTCATATTCTTTACATCCTTGTTAACCTGAATAGATAGTGTATCTATCTGGCCTTTTAGCTCATTAACATTAAGCATATTATATCCTTTGCTATATTGTTGCTCATCCATATCTACATTACCCAAAGATGACAAATCTATATTAAGAACATATTTTTTAAAATGTGTTTTGGCAAAAGGTAATTTATTTCTTTTTTGAGGAGAATTCTGCTGAATCTCATCATAATAATTACCATCATTAAGGACTAAGGTAATCAAATCAGAATTGATATTACCTTTTAACTCCCCTCCTACGGCTTTAATAACTGTAAAATTACCAGGTCTTGCTGCTTTCTTATGAATGATAACGTCTCTAAGAAACTCATCATTATCACCGTATTTTTCTGCTACTTTTATATTTATATCCCCTAAATCATTAAACTGATTAGGGGTTATCACCATTGCGGGTTTTACTTTTACTATATTTTTACGAAGATTTATAAATCTTTTCTCCGAAGACGGGATTACTGTATTCGAAAATAGAAAAGCGCCTATTCCTACAAAAAAGATAAAAACAGATAAGGTTCTCATAGCTCGTTGCAAGGATATCCCAGAAGATTTCATAGCAGCAAACTCATAATTCTCGGCAAAATTCCCAAAAATCATAATAGACGTTAGTAAAATGGTTAGTGGCAAAACCATAGGAATCAATCTTGGTGTTGCAAACGTCAAAAATTTTAATATTACTGAAAAATCGAGGTCTTTTCCTGCTAATTCTGATATAAACAACCAAATTGTTTGTAATAAAAGGATAAACATAATAATGATAAAGAGCGGAAAAAATGTCTTTACAAAAGTTGTTAAAATATATCGATCTAGAATCTTCACTCGTTTTCTGTTTTCTAACCGCTAAAACTATACATTAATCAAAAAAACTAAAGAACGTTTGTAAACTTTTACACCCGTTCTTTTCTATACTGTTATATTTTTTATGTTTTATCGTTTCTAATCTAAGCGATTGATATAATAATTTTCATATTTTGATTTATCAAATACAAATAATGTTTTCGAAAGTGGTTGATTAGTTTTGAAACTATTCACCGTAATTGTAACATTAGTACCATTATTTTGTTTCTGAATCATTTTGTAAATATGCTTTGTTTGCTTATCAATACCAAGTAATATTTCTTTTAAATCACTTTTCGAATCGATAGGTACTAATTTTACATATTGAATTTTTCTACCTTTTACATCCTGGATAATATCCATTTTATAGGTATATCCATCTTCATAGAACGTTAGCATTTTTGAAGGAGTCACACTAGTGCCATCATCTTCATCCTGAGAAGAAATATTGATTTCCTCATCTTCTGGAACAATTACGTGCAACTTTTTACCATCATACATACGTTTGGTACCCATAATATTAAGCAGGTACTTGTTTCCTTGTAATGTTACATCTCCTCTGGTTTCCTGAGCAACATGTTCTGCCTGATTATGAATAGAATATTTAAAGTTAATAACAATATTGGTGTAGCTATTTACTTTTTTAGAAACCTCATCCAAAAGGTCTTTGGCACTTTGGGCCTGTGCAGTTGTTATACCCAATACAAATAGTAAAAATATAGCCTTTTTTATCATTTTATTTATTCTTCTTTAGTTACTAATTATCATTACCACATTATAATCAGCTCATTACTCATTATCCAGTAATTGCTGAAGTGAAATTAAATCGGGTACTAAAACCTGTCTTGCTTTACTTCCTTCAAAGGGACCAACAACTCCCGCAGCTTCTAATTGATCAATTAATCTACCTGCTCTATTGTATCCTAATTTTAATTTCCTTTGTAATAGAGACGCTGACCCTTGTTGAGCTGTTACAATTACTTCTGCAGCTTCAGCAAAAAGTTTATCTCTATCGTTTTTATCTATATCAAGACTTGTGCCACTTTCTTCTCCCAAATATTCTGGTAACAGATGTGCTTCTGGATACGCTTTTTGACTACCAATATAATCTGTTATTCGCTCTACTTCTGGTGTATCTACAAAGGCACATTGTATTCTTACAATATCATTTCCTTGTGTATACAACATGTCTCCTCTACCAATTAATTGATCTGCTCCTCCTGTATCCAAAATTGTACGAGAATCTATTTTAGAAGTCACCCTAAATGCAATTCTGGCAGGAAAATTAGCTTTGATCATACCTGTTATTACATTTACAGATGGTCGTTGGGTGGCGATAATAAGATGTATACCAATTGCACGAGCTAACTGAGCCAATCTGGCAATAGGAGTTTCTACCTCTTTTCCTGCAGTCATAATGAGATCTGCGAATTCATCTACTACAAGTACAATATATGGTAAAAACTTATGCCCATTCTCGGGATTTAATTTTCTTGCTTTAAATTTTGCATTATATTCTTTAATATTTCTAACCATTGCCTGTTTTAGTAGGTCATACCTTGCATCCATCTCAATACATAAAGAATTAAGTGTATTAATTACCTTAGTATTATCTGTAATAATAGCTTCTTCTGTATCAGGCAATTTGGCTAGGTAATGTCTTTCGATCTTATTAAACAATGTAAGTTCTACCTTTTTAGGGTCTACTAAAACAAATTTTACTTCTGCAGGATGCTTCTTATAAAGCAATGAGGTAAGTATCGCATTAAGTCCAACAGATTTTCCTTGTCCTGTAGCTCCTGCCATAAGAAGATGTGGCATTTTGGCAAGGTCTACTACAAATGTTTCGTTTGAAATCGTTTTACCTAAAGATAACGGCAATTCCATTTCTGCATTCTGAAATTTTGAAGAAGAGATTGCAGATCGCATTGATACGATAGTAGCTTTTTTATTCGGTACTTCTATCCCAATAGTTCCTTTACCAGGTATAGGAGCAATTATACGAATTCCCAGAGCTGCTAATGATAATGCAATATCATCTTCCAGATTTTTAATTTTAGAAATTCGAATTCCAGCTTCGGGTACAATTTCATATAATGTTACTGTAGGACCAACCGTAGCTTTAATTTGAGCTATTTCAATTTTGTAATTTTTAAGTGTCTCTACAATACGGTTTTTATTTTCTTCTAATTCTCCCTGGTCAATAGTAATTCCTCCTGACTGTGTAGTATAATCTTTTAATAGGCTAATTGCCGGAAATTTATAGTTCCCTAACTCTAGTTTTGGATCAAACTCACCAAAATCTTTAACTAACTTAGCACTTAGGTCTCCAACTACTTCTTCTTCTACCGTAGTTTCTACTTCCATTGCAATATCCTCGGGATTATCTTCTGATTTTATGATTAATTTCTCTGGAACTTCGTTATTTCGATTATTCGGATCTCTATAAAAATCATTAATTGTAGGGTTTAATGCAATTTCCCCGGTATTACTATCTTTTTTAGTTATATCTTCTTTCTCATTTTGCTTTTTATCCTCATGTTTTTTATTAAAATCTTTGGATTTAGTAATAATTGAGTCTATTTTTTCTTTAATACTAGCGCTAGAATTATCAGAGGTAGGAGTTGATACGGTTTGTCCATTATTTGTTTGTGGCTTTACTTCAAAATCCTTTGCTATAGCTTTTTGTGTACTTTTTAAGGAATCAGATATTTTCTCGGGAGTATATCTTAGACGTACTACTATATATACTATTGCAAAAAAAGCAAGTACAAGAACAGTACCTATAAAACCAATATAGTCTCTTAAAAAATCATTAATTTCATATCCTATAATACCTGCTAATAATCCACCATCTTTTTCTACAAAGCCCAAAACAATGGATATCCATAGCATAACTAGTCCTCCCCAAAACCAAAATCCAAATAGTTTCTTTTTGTTGAGGTCAAAGAACAAATACACTCCTGTTAATAAGGTTAATACAGGAATAACTAATGCAGAGATTCCAAATCCTTTAAAAATAAAGAAATGACTTACGGTGGCTCCAAATTTACTCAGCCAGTTTTTTGGAGATGATGTTCTATTATAAAATTGAGATATTTCACTTTGATCAATTTTCCAATTAAAGAAAAACGAAACAAAAGCAAAAAATAGTCCTATCCCTAAAAAGAACAAGAAAGTACCTAGAACAACTTTCTGTTGTCTTGATAACGTAAATTTTTCTTTTAGTGAAGTTTTAGGTTTTTTTATTGTTTTCCTTTTTGTACTTACCTTTTTTTTGGCCATTTTTTGGATATCTTATCGCAAAAATACGAATATCTATATTGGAACGTAAAAATGACTAAAAAATTTTCTAAACTAAATAAGGGATATAAATTAACAATCCGATTATTATAGCTGTAATTGCAGCTATAAAAACAGCTCCCGCAGCTATATCTTTTATAACCCCTATTTTATTATGAAAATCTGGATGAACAAAATCTGCGATTGCTTCGATTGCGGTATTTATCCCTTCAACACTCATTACCAATCCAATAGCAAAAATTTGCAAAATCCATTCGATCGAAGTAATATTGAAATAAAAACCTAATATTGTCATTACTATTGCAATCCCAACCTGTACTTGTATACTTGGTTCTGTTTTTATCAACAACAGAGCTCCTTTAAAAGCATAACCACAACCTCGCAATCTGCCAACTACAAATTTTAATGCTTTACTCATAAGGTACTAAGACAATATTTTGAGTGCAGCAGAATAATCTGGTTCCTGTACTATTTCTGGTACTTGTTCTGTATATAAAACAGTTCCATTCTCATCAAGAACAATAACTGCTCTAGAATGCAATCCTTGTAGTGGTCCATCTACAATTTCTAGTCCGTAGTTTTTTCCAAACTCTCCAGTTCTAAAATCAGAATGATTGATTACATTTTCTAATCCTTCTGCTCCACAAAAACGATCTTGAGCAAAAGGTAAGTCGCGTGATATACACAATACTTTAGTATTTGATAAATTACTTGCTTCTTTATTAAATGCTCTTACCGAAGCCGCACAAATTCCTGTATCTATAGAAGGAAAAACATTTAAAACCACTCTATTTCCTTTATAATCAGATAATTTTGCTGTAGATAAATCGGTATTTACCATTTCAAAATCTGGTGCACTTTGTCCTACTTCTGGTAAATTTCCACTAGTGTGAATTGTATTTCCTTTTAATGTTATTGAAGCCATAATAAATGATTGTTGTTTTAAGAGTTATAAAATTAGTAAGATTATATTGTAATATTAATAAGTTTTTAGAAAATAAAAAAACCTACAATTATTTATAGTAGGTTTTTTGTTTTTTAGGTATCTATAGATCCAAGGACTCTTTTCATAAAGCTATTTAGAGCTTCTTTTTTTGGTGTACCTTCTTTGATCATTTTATCAACTTCTAGAGCTCCATACATATTAGAGATTAGCTCTCCGATAACATCTAACTCTTCATCTTTTAATGAAGGTATTTCTGTTAATGCTTCTAGAGTTTCAATAGTTTCTACGATAAAATCTTCATCGTTTTCTTCGATAAAGCTTGTAAGGTGTTTAATTACTGGTAACTTCATCCACCAAATTTTTTAGAATATCAAATTTATTAGTTTGAACCTGATTTACAAAAGCTCCACCTTTGAATGCAGCAAATGTCGGAAGATTATCTACCGTAGCTAATTTTCTTGATTCAGGATATTTTTCAGCATCAACAATAACAAAAGTTGTATCATTATTTTCTGAAGCCAGTTTTTTAAATTTTGGTTTCATAATCCTACAGTTACCACACCAAGTGGCAGAATACTGTACAATCACAGTATCGTTATCCTGTATTAGCTGTGAAAGATTATCTGCTGCTAGTTCTTGTACCATATTATTTGAATTAAAGTTTAGAAAAAATTTCTCTGGGTATTATTGCCCAGAGAAATTTTTAATTAGGATTGTCATTAATGAGTTGCTAGGTAAGAAGCTACTCCTTTTCTATCTGCATTCATTGCATCTTTTCCTTCTTCCCAGTTTGCTGGACATACTTCTCCATTTTTTTGTACATGTGTATAAGCATCAATCAATCTTAAAAACTCGGCTACATTTCGACCAACAGGCATATGGTTTATTCCTTCATGAAAAACTGTACCTTCTTCATCAATCAAATAAGTAGCTCTATAGGTTACATTATCTCCTTCTACAGTCACAACTCCAGTTTCTTCGTTATAAGTTTCATTTGTGATATCAAGGATACCCAATGTGCTAGCAAGATTACGGTTAGAATCTGCAAGAATCGGGTAGGTTACTCCTTCGATACCTCCGTTATCTTTTGATGTATTTAACCATGCAAAATGAACTTCTGGAGTATCACAGGAAGCACCGATTACGATTGTATTTCTTTTTTCAAATTCATTTAAAGCCTCTTGAAAAGCATGCAATTCTGTTGGACAAACAAATGTAAAATCCTTAGGATACCAAAAGAGTAATACTTTTTTATTTTTATTTTTAGCTTCTTCTAAAATGTTAAGTTTAAAAGTATCCCCCATATCGTTCATTGCATCAACGTCTAGATTTGGGAATTTTTTACCTACAAATGCCATTTTTCTGTTTTTTAAAATTTATAATTGATTAATTTTTGACAACACAAATATACACCTCCTTACAGAACAATAATTACTATATAATTTTAATTATTTATATTTAAATAGTTTTTTCTAATCATAGAAATATTTCTTATAAAACGAATCAAATTCCTACACAAACATCTATTTACCTACAAAAATTACGGATAAATAGCACTTTTTTTACGGTGAATTACACTATGTTAAATCTATTTTTGTATTTTCGTCAACGTAAATAAATCAAGAATTATTGAGCGTTGAAATATTTTATTCAACATATAACTATAATATTTTTAATAAGCTTTACTCTTTCTGTACAATCTCAATCTTCCATAACTTCTGATAGTATTCAAAGTTATATCGAAAAGGCTGAAAAATTACAGGAAGAATACAAGTATGAGCAATCTTTGGAAATAGCCCAAGCCGCACTTCATTATGCACAATACAATAATGATGATAAAAGTCTTGGTTATATAAATAATATTATTGCCAAAAATTATGAAACTAGTGAAGATGATAATGAAGCAAGAAGATATTATAGAAGAGCATTAACCTATGCCCGAAGCTCAAAAAGCGAAGTACTAGAAACAGATTTATATAATAACCTTGCTCGAGTATATACTAAACACAATCTTACTCGTAAACAAGGAGTGGGGTATTACAAAAAATCTTATGAGTTCGCCGTAAGATTAAAAGATACCATAAGGATGATACGTCCATTACTAAATCTTGGAGAATATTATATTTCCAGAAACGATTTTGACAGTTCTTATGAATATCTGGCACCAGCAAGAAAGTTGATTCATCAAAAATCTTCAAATCTTGATAAAACCAAATTAAACAGTCTTTTAGGAAAATATTTCCTAAGCGTACGTAAGTTTAAAAAATCAGAAGAATATACAGATAAGGCAATATCATATGCTATTGGTGAAACAAAAAACAAAGAAAATAACGATGAGTTAATTTCTAGATATTATGAAGAATTGGCTTCTGCTTACGAAACCAAATCTGATCTATATGTTAAACAAGATGATTATCGAAAAGCATATAACTACCAGAAAAAACAATTTCAAAATATATTACAGGCAAATGGTCATAAGAAATTAAAAGAGCTTAGACGTGCTAACATTAAGTATGAGGTTGATATTTTTGAAAAAAGAGCAAAAAAGGCAGAATCTGAGAAAAAAGAAAGTGAATCAGAAGTTGTAAAATGGAGGATTAGTATTATCCTGGGGATTATACTAATTCTAATATCATTAGCTTTCTTAATTAGTTCTTATAAGAATAATATACAAAAGAAAAGGCTAAACAATGATTTACTTGACAAAAACAAGGAATTAATAAGTGCCAAAGAAACTGCAGAGCAAGTATCTACTTTAAAATCCCAGTTTATCTCTACTGTGAGTCACGAACTTAGAACACCGTTATATGGCGTAATTGGACTTACCTCTCTGTTAATGGAAAACCCTGATAAAAAGAAGACCAATGAATATCTAGAATCTTTAAAATTTTCTGGTGATTATCTTTTAGCCTTAATTAATGATGTTTTACAGTTAAGTAAAATAGAAACTAATGAAGTTAAACTCGAAAAGGTATCTTTTGATATTAGAACACTCATAGAAGGAATTGTTAATTCTCTTCATACCAAACAAAAAAGCAACAACAATACTGTTCATATTGATATAGACAAAAAAATAAACACTACTTTACTTGGAGACTCGGTAAGATTATCACAAATTTTAATAAATCTAATTGGTAATGCTCTTAAATTTACCAAAGATGGAAACATTTGGGTTACTGTAAAATGTATCGACAATAAGGAAGATAATTATGTTTTACGCTTTATTGTTAGAGATGATGGAATAGGAATCCCTAAAAATAAGCAACAAACAATTTTTGACAACTTTGCACAGGTAAAGAACGAAAATCAAGAGTATGAAGGTACTGGATTAGGATTAGCAATTGTTAAGAAACTAATTCATCTTCATAATAGTGAAATTCATATAAGAAGTAAAGAAAACCAGGGATCTGAATTTTATTTTGATCTATATTATGAAAAAGCGATTAAAGAACAAGCAATTTCGTTAAAGACAGGAGAAAATTTAAGTATCGGTACAAGCAATTTCTATGTTCTTATTGTAGATGACAATAAAATAAATCAAATTGTCACTCAAAATATCCTTAAAAAGAAAGGGTACACTTGTAATATCGCAAACAATGGCATGGATGCGATCGAAATGTTAAAAAATGAAAAGTTTGATTTGGTATTAATGGATATTAATATGCCCGAAATGAATGGCCTTGAAGCTACTAAAGTAGTACGAACTTTTAATGTCAATATTCCGATCATAGCACTAACAGCTGTTGAAGAAGGAGAAATAAGAAATCAAGCATTATCAGTAGGCATGAATGATGTCATTATTAAACCATATGACACTCAACAATTCTTCCAGACAATAATTAGAAACATCTCAAAAGTAAAAATGATATAGTCTGGTCAAAAAAGATGAAACGAAAGCCGCGATATTCTATCATTTAATCTGTTAAATCTTATCTGATTTCTTATGAAAACCTTAATTTAGATGCGATAACTATAAGATTTACCATATTCAGTATGAACACAAAAAATATAGGATTTAATACCATCTGTACTCATCATGGCGAAATTAAAGATGAACAATTTAAAGGAGCTATATCGCCAATATATATGTCAACCTCATATGCTTTTGAAGATGTAGATACAAAACGTTATCCCAGGTATTTTAATACTCCCAATCAAGAAGCGTTATGTAAAAAAATAGCTAAGCTCGAAAAAGGAGAATCCTCACTAATTTTTGGTAGTGGTATGGCAGCGATAAGCACTACCCTATTTGCATTTTTGCAGAAAGGAGATCATATCGTTTTACAACGTACACTCTATGGAGGAACTGCTAATCTTATTAATGAAGAGTTTAAAAAACATGGTATAGAATTTTCTTATGTAGATGCTCAAACTCCAAAAGGTTTTAAACAAAAAATACAACCTAATACCAAGATAATATATTTAGAAACACCTTCTAATCCATTGCTTACGGTTATTGACATTAAACCCATTGCTGATTTAGCAAAAGAAAATAACATTATTACTATTATAGATAACACTTTTGCCTCTCCGGTAAATCAAAATCCAATCCTATTTGGTGTAGATATCGTTATTCACTCTGCTACCAAATATCTGGGAGGTCATAGTGATATTCTTGCAGGGGCTGTTATCTCTACCGAAAAAAATATCGATCAGATATTTCAGGTTGCAAAAAACTTTGGTGGTAGTTTAAGCGACTTTACAGTATGGATGTTAGAGAGAAGTATAAAAACATTAGGCATTAGAGTACAACGCCAGAATAAAAATGCGTTAAAGCTTGCCAAATGGCTTAAAAAGCATGAAGACATCGCTATGGTCTATTACCCTGGGCTGAAATCACATCCCGGCCATAACATTGCAAAAAAACAAATGACAGGGTATGGTGGCATGCTATCTTTTGAATTAATAGAAGGTATAGATGCCGGTAAGTTTCAAAAAGAATTAAGACTAATTAAAAGCTCTATGAGTCTTGCCGGAGTTGAAAGTACTATACTATCCCCTACCCTTACCTCACATGCCTTACTCACTGAAGAAGAACGGAATTTACAAGGAATTAAAGATGGATTATTACGATTTAGTGTAGGTATTGAAGAAAAAGAAGATTTAATGCAAGATATACAACAAGCCATAGAAAAAGTAAAGGTCCCAGAATTAGAACATTAAAATATGAAGTTAGATATTCTAGCCATAGGAGCTCACCCTGATGATGTAGAACTAAGTTGCTCAGGAACTATAGCCAAAGAAGTTAGTAGAGGTAAAAAAGTTGGAATACTAGACCTTACCCGGGGAGAGTTAGGAACAAGAGGCACTCCCGAAATTAGAGATCAAGAAGCAAAAAATGCTTCTAAAATCTTAAGAGTTGCTATCCGCGAAAATTTGGGTTTTAAAGATGGTTTTTTCACAAATGATCAGGATCATCAATTAGAGGTTATAAAAAAAATAAGAAAATATAAACCCGAAATTGTACTTTGTAATGCAATTGTAGATCGTCATATAGATCATGGTAAAGGAAGTAAATTAGCTAGTGATTCTTGTTTTTTGTCGGGGTTAAAAAAAATTGAAACTACTCTTGATGGTGCAAATCAAAATCCATGGAGGCCAAAACAGGTATATCACTATATACAATGGGCCAATATTGAACCTGACTTTGTAGTAGACATTAGTAATCATATTGATCACAAGATAGATAGTGTTATGGCATATAAATCTCAGTTTTATGATGCCGGCAATAAGGAGCCCGCTACTCCTATCTCAAGTAAGAATTTTATAGAAAGTGTAAAGTATCGTGCTGCTGATTTAGGACGAATAATAGGTGTTCACTACGCTGAAGGTTTTACCGTAGAGCGCTATGTAGCAGTCGATTCTATTTTTGATTTAATTTAATTCAAAAAAATGTTTGTAGATAGGTAGAAATACTTTATTTTTGCACCCGAAATTAAATGGTGGTTGTAGCTCAGCTGGTTAGAGCATTGGTTTGTGGTACCAAGGGTCGCGGGTTCGAATCCCGTCTTCCACCCCTAAAAATAAAAAAGCCCTTGATCAAGGGCTTTTTTATTTTATCATAGTTCGTATTATTATACTAAAAACTCATTATTCACCTTCTTTAGCACCATCAACAATAATTCTCTCTGTTCTATTTGCTACCTCCCAAGCGGTGTAAAAAACTAACTTTGCTCTTTTAGCCATAAGTTCATACTCTATTTTATCTGGCGTATCTGTTGGTTTATGATAATCCTCATGTACTCCATTAAAATAAAATATGATAGGAATATTATGTTTTGCAAAATTGTAGTGATCACTCCTAAAATAAAATCGATTAGGATCGTCCTTAGCATTATAAGTATAGTCCAAATCTAATTTGGTATACTCTTTATTTGCTTTTTCGCTGATATCGTGTAACTCTGTACTTAATCGATCACTACCTATTAAATATATATAATTGCTTTTATCATCTCCCTCATGCTTCTTATCAATTCTTCCTATCATATCGATATTAAGGTCTGTTACTGTATTTTCTAGAGGAAAAACCGGATTCTCTGTATAAAATTTTGAACCATACAATCCTTTTTCTTCACCAGTGACATGCAAAAATAAAATGGATCTCTTTGGCCCAACGCCATCTTTCTTTGCTTTCATAAATGCATCTGCTATTTCTAGTATGCTTACTGTTCCAGAACCATCATCATCTGCACCATTATGAATATTACCTTCTTTATCGGTTCCTACATGATCATAATGCGCAGAAATCACTACAATCTCATCAGGTTTTTCTATACCTTCAATAAATGCCAATACATTCTCTGAAGATTTAACACCCCCTCTAAAATAGCTTTCTGGGATTTCCTGATAGTAATCGTCACCTCCTAAAGGAGAAGGAATACCCATTCTTTGGTATTGCTTTTTTAAATATTCTGCTGCTTTTTTCTGGCCGGGCTCTCCTGTATCACGTCCTTCGAAGTCATCACCAGCAAAAACATATAAATATTCTTTTAATTCTTTAGCTGTAATACTTTCTGCATAAGTAATTGCTGTTAATTCTGTATTCGTACCAGTATGCGAATCTATCTTTGGATTAGCAGATGTAGAATTTTGTGATGTTCCACAACAACAAACTATAAATGAGCTGACTAATATTATGGTATTTTTCATGTAATAATTTAATTAATAAAGCACAATATACTCAATTCATCCCATATGATTAAGGGAATACCATCTTTAAAGAAAATATCTCTTAAATTATTTTAAATTTTTCTTTTTAGAATTAAAAAAGGTTTTATATTTGCACCCGCATTCAGGGAATATCTGATGAGACTAAATACTGGAGAAATGGCAGAGTGGTCGAATGCGGCAGTCTTGAAAACTGTTGAGGGTCACACCTCCGGGGGTTCGAATCCCTCTTTCTCCGCTCAATAATTATCTAATTCCATCAAAAGCCCGTAAACATAATATTTACGGGCTTTTTGGTTTTCTTTATTATCATCTATATTAAAAAAATGCGATATCATTGTATTCTAAAAATAGTAAACGAGCTTATATAGTCTAATGAATGTATTAATCATCAACACTATTAAACAAATATTTAGAATTGATGATTAATACATTCATTAGACTTTAAAATCAACTTCTATTTTGTATTTTAGAATATAATTTTTTTGGATAAAAAATTTGAAAAACAATATAAGAAATACCATAGAAGAAATACAAAATGCTATTTTGATTACTAAATTAGGGTATTTACCGCCTCATATTTCATTACTACAAACTAAGGAATTTGATAATAAAGGGAATATATGGTTCTTAAGTGATAAATATAGTGTTTGCAATCAGGATTTATTAATCTCTAACGAAGCTACATTGATCTACAGTAAGCCAGAATCATCTTATTTTTTAAGTTTATATGGTAAAGGTAAAATTATTGATGATCCAGAGAAGTTGAAAGAACTGTACAATGAGAAAGATATAACATATGTAAAAAAGCGAGAAAAAGAAACTTTGACTGCTATAAAATTTGAAATATTAAAAGCAGACTATTGGGATGATCTAAACCGAGAATCCAATACTATTTTCACAAAAGATTATCTAGATTAATTATTCGCTTTCTGATATTACTATTCCTTCTGTGGTAAACGCAAACCCTTGTTGACCAGATACACCGACCATTACTCCTTGAAAAATAGGGGTTATAGTTTTATTAGCCCCCCAAGTGATCAAGAAATTCGCTCCGCTTCCTCCAGCAGTGTCTTCCTCTTCTATAACATATTCAATAGACTCAAGAGGTTTCAGGTAAATAGGTTGTTTAATATATCCACGCACAAAATCCCCAATCGTGTTGTAATAATCTACTTTTTTAATAAAAAGTGTGTCCTTCTGGCTTGTATTTCTTATACTTAGAGTAGCAGTAAGCTGAAACCGAAAGTCTTTTGTCTTATTATAAATATCTGAATAAATAGGAACGTATACATCTTTCTTAATAGGATAACTGAATTCATCATTACTTTCAGGTATTTTATTTTCTTTTAAAATTCCTTGTTCTAATTCCTTATTAGGATTTTGCTTTACACAACTGGATAAAGAAACACAAAAAAGTAATACAGCAAAATAAATAATTAGTTTTTTCATAATGAGCCACAGTCTTAATAAATATCCAAGAAAGTTACACTATTTTGAGGTAGTAAGAATAATGAAATGGTGTTTTTTGTAAAATATCTTTTAGTCCTTTTACAACTAATGTAGTTTGCTTCAATATGAGAAAACATCAACCTGTACATTAAAAGGCTAAACCCTCAAAAGTCTTGAAAAATTATGGAGTACAATAGTTTACATTAATGAAAATATTAATATGCATCATGAAATGATCTTAGGCTTATGGATAGGTATATGATCACTATAAGGAATAAAATGAACGGTATAAGGAAAGTCCTAATCATTATTGCTACCATTTTTATTCCTTTAACTTTTATAGTTTGGTGTATACGGAATGAATTTTGGTTACATGCCAGAGCTCAAGTATTAAAACACCTATTATACTTATAGAGAATAATAATAACTTTATTTGTTGGTCTTCTTTTTTTAGAAGAAAAAAAGGCTCTATAACTAGATCATAATTAAATATTGTTAAAATACCTGAGCTCACTTCTTTATTCTTACTTTATTAGATAAATCTTATATGAGTTAACATTAGTATTAATAGTGTTAAGGATATTTACTGATTTTTATTTACTTGAAATTAAAATTAAAAGCTTAAATACTGTTATGCTCAACTAAAAATGTATATGTTTTTAAAAACAATCTCAGAAAAAAGCTAAAACACTAGCAAAAGAATATGAAAAATTAACCGAACTTAAATCTAAAATTATACTACCTGAAGGACAGATAGTAAAATAACAGTAATCATATAAGAATTATGGAAAGCGCATTAAAAAAGCAAAAAGCATACAATAAATTAGGTTTTACTTACCTTGAAACGGCCGAAATCGTGGTCACATTAAATAAACTTCTAGCTAATTATATTGTACAATATCACAAATTACGAACATTTCATTGGAATGTAGAAGGAGGTGATTTTTTTGAATTACACGAACAATTTGAAATAGAATACAACGAAGTAAAGTTACAAACTGACACTATAGCAGAAAGAATAAGAGTATTTGGATTAAAACCTAAATATACACTACAACAGCATTTAGGTCTAGCTGATATAAAGGAACTAGAGGATGACCTAGCCCCATTGGATATGGTACAGGAAGTACTTAAAGATTTTAGAATATTACACGATTCATTATTAGATGTATTAAATGCTGCTTTAGATTCTGGAGATACAGTAACCGAAGAAATTGTCACCCAGTTTATGAGAAGATTAGAAAAAAGACACTGGATGTTTACTGCTTGGTCTAAATCCTAAATACAAATACGTTTGGAAGCAATCTTTGAGAAATTATTAGATGCTTTACAAGAAAAAAATTAAACTAATTAGTTCTAAGTAGTATTCCGTAAGAGGGTTCGTTCATTTGAGTAAAGTACAATCCGTAACAAGGACAAAACATATCCAAACATTACACCTAGAGTAAGCACGAGAATCATTGCTCGTGCTTTTTTAATATCCAGAATAGATCTTATTGGTATTATGCATTTAATGCTTGATTATTAAGCCGAGATAAATTAGAAAAAAACTTATTATCCAACGTTACCATATCATAACTTTTGCTATGTTGAAAAGTATCAAAATTAGGGTATAAAATATAAGTTTTGCAAGCAAAAACATTATTCAAGATACATTTTATATATTACTAACGTACAAAGATCATTTTTGATATACGATATGAATTTACCAAACATTCGGAAATAAAATTATGATGTTTTTAAGATATTCTTATTACACTATGCACATATTCGAACAAAGCATATTTATCATAATTTATAGGATTTTTGATAAAAAAAGAGATTTTTAATAAAATTTACTCATTTTTTATTTTTTTCTAAAAACTCAACTAAAAAACAGAGTCCGTTTTTTGTTAATTTTATTAACACACAAATCTTGTTTTTAACATTACTTATGTTAAATAATATCTAATAAGGTTAAACCCCGTTAAAGCACTTGACAAATTTATCTTAGAACTTATATTACAAGTGTATGATTGAAGAGTCGAAATTTTCTAAAAAAACATCTAATCTTTTCTGAAGCAATTCTGCATTTAGTTTTAGTTATTGACTTTAATACAAGCAAGCCTATTTAAAATTCAATAGTAAATAATTAGAGAAAACTCGACAATTATGGCAACGATATTGCATTTTATATATCAGTTTTTCAAAAAAAATCAATTATTAATCAAAAAAAAATATTTTGGATAACAATCGAAAAAGCTCTTTAATCATATTAACAGTTATTTCAACTTTTGTTTTTATGATGGCTTTAATAACAACTTTTATATAAAAAAGTTAAATACGAATTTACTCACATTAAAATTATTTAATTATGGAAACTTATTACAGATATTTTAAAATTTACTTTAACCCCTTTATTCAATTTTTAAAAGATTTACCAAGTGCCAGCAGGTACGCTATTCATAGGTAACTCATAATTTTTAAAAATTACTTCATAAAATGAAATTTAAAAAAAGATTATTTAAATCACTAACCATTTTAATTACTGTATCAGTCGCTTTATATGCATTAGCATTAGTAC
>JAUIBW010000054.1 GCA_030427585.1 Bacteroidia bacterium | reverse complement strand
CAGCGCATACAGTCACGGTGAATGCTTTACCAACCGCAGCAGCGATCACTGGCCCTACAGAAGTATGTATGGGATCGACGATCGATCTTACCGAAGGGACTTCGGGTACGATTGTATGGAGTTCTTCAAATGCATCCGTAGCGACAGTTGATGGCAGTGGTGTGGTTACACCTGTTAGTTCGGGAACCACCGATATAACGTATACGGTTACCGATGGTAACGGCTGTACGTCTGGCTCTTCATCAGCTCATACGGTAACAGTCAATACCTTACCAACTATTATTGTAACTAGTGAACCGATTTGTTCTGAAGATTCGGTAACGTACTCATTAGAAGTAACTGTAAGTTCAGGAATGGTTACAAGTACTTCAGGTACCGTGATTAATACTTCTGGTAACATATGGAGAATTACTGGAGTGACATCAGGAGTAAATATTGATGTTACGGTAACTTCTCCTAATGGTTGTCAAGAAACTATATCAGTAGATACTGTATTATGTATTGATGCTAATCATGATATTGTTGATATTGATGGAGATATAGGAGGTAGTTCTGTTAATATAGTGGAAGATAATGATACAATAAATGGAAATATAGCTATTTTAGATACTAATGTTACGATAACAATTAATGATTCGAGTCCTGAAGATGGTGTTAGTTTAGATCCCGTTACTGGAGTAGTAACTGTATTACCAAATACTCCACCAGGAGAATATACAATTACCTATACTTTGTGTAGTATCGCTACTCCAGTGGTTTGTGATGATGCTATAATAGTTATTACAGTTACAGGTACAAACAATATTTCCAATTTGGCATTAACCAAAACCGCTACTCATGTAGATGTAAATGGTGATGATATTCCTAATGCAGGAGATGAAATACGATATACCTTTACTGTAGAAAATAGAGGTAATGTAGATATTACTAATATTATTCTTAATGATCCATTACCTGGGATTGAAGTAGTAGGTGGTCCGATTGATTTAGCTGCAGGAGAAATAGATACGGATAGTTTTAGGGCAATCTATATTCTAACAGAAGAAGATGTACGTTCTGGTAGCGTATCCAATCAGGCTACCGTGACTGGTCAGAACCCAGATGGTTTGGATGTGTCTGATATATCTGATGACCCATTAAATGATACCAATATTGATTTAGATAACGATGGTGATTTTGAAGACGAGACTGTATTTGTAATTGTACTAGAGGATATTATTATATATACAGGAATCACTCCTAATGGGGATGGTGTTAATGATGAGTTTAGGATCATGGGACTAAGTGATTTTCCTAAAAACACGTTACAGATATATAACCGTTGGGGAGTTAAAGTATTTGAGCAAGATGGATATGAACAACCAGGTGTTAGATTCTTTAGAGGAATTTCTAGTGGAAGGCAAACTATAATCGGAAAAGAAGAATTGCCTGTTGGAACATATTATTATGTACTGGAATATGAAAATGCTAGTGGAGTCCATAAGTCTAGAGCAGGGTATTTATATATTAACAGATAATCAACTAAAATTTAGATTCCTACGAGTATCAATATACCTGCTCGTGGATTATATTAAAATAGTTCTACTAAAGCGGATGAAAAAAATAAAAACAATAGTTGTGATAGCGTTTTTGAGCATTACGTTTTTTACCAATTATGCACAACAAGATGCTCAGTACACTCAATATATGTATAATACAATAAGTATTAATCCCGCCTATGCAGGTAGTCGGGGCGTACTAAGCATTATGGGGCTTCATCGTAGTCAATGGGTTGGTTTAGATGGAGCTCCCCGAACCCAGACACTTACCCTTAACACTCCTATTGGGGGGAGTGAACGTGTTGGATTAGGATTGTCTATAGTTAATGATGAAATAGGTCCTACGGATGAAACGTATTTTGATATTGATTTTTCATATACGCTTCCCACTTCCGAAACAGGTAACCTAAGTTTAGGAATAAAAGCTGGTGGTCATTTACTGAATGTTGATTTTCAAAAGCTATCACAATTTAATAGTAATGATGCTTTGTTTGAGAATAATATAGATAATAAGTTTAGTCCTAATGTTGGGGTTGGAGTTTATTATCACACAGACAAGTTTTATGTAGGATTAAGTGCTCCAAATTTATTAGAGACGGATCATTTTGATGAGAGTACTACTACCAGTAGTAGTGATGCTGTTAGTTTTTTGGCCGAGGAGCGTATCAATTATTATTTGATAGCAGGCCATGTTTTTGATTTGAGTGATACTGTTAAGTTTAAGCCTGCTATTTTGAGTAAGTTGGTGTTTGGTGCCCCTTTACAGGTAGATATTTCAGCTAATTTTTTATTGTATGATCGATTGACATTGGGAGCTGCTTATCGTTGGAGTGCTGCTTTAAGTGGTACTATAGGCTTTCAGATCTCTGATTCTTTAATGATTGGTTTTGCATATGATCGGGAAACGACAGAATTAGGCCAGAGTCAATTTAATGATGGAAGTTATGAGGTATTTCTCAGGTTCGAACTCTTCAAAAAATACAATAGAATGTTAACACCTCGTTTCTTTTAATTGCTATTTAGAAATATCATGCTTTTAAAAAATTATTAGAATCATATTAAAACCTGGTTTTTAGAATTAATAAAAACGAAAAACTATGAATTTTACCAAATACTTTATAAATATTTCCTTAAGTATGTTGTTGTCGGGGATTGCGTTTTCCCAGGAAAAACGAATGGCTAAAGCCGATGAAAGCTTTAATCGTTATGCTTTTGTCGATGCCCGTAAAATATATCTTCAAGTTGCAGAAAGTGGTTATGAATCTGCTGATTTGTTTAAAAAACTTGGAGACTCCTATTATTTTAATGCACGGTTAGAGGATGCAATTCCTTGGTATGAAAAGCTAACTACTAAGTATGCAGATGATATTGATCCTGAATATTTATTTAGATATTCTCAAAGCTTAAAAAGTATACAACGATACGAGGAAGCTGATAAAATAATGGAACAATTCAATATAATTACTGGAAATGATCAAAGAGCAGAATTCTTTATGAATACCAGAGATTACCTAAAGTTTATTGAAATGCAATCGGGTAAATTCAGATTATTAAAATTAAGTATAAACTCTAAATATTCAGATTATGCACCTAGTTTTAATAATCAGGGAGAGTTGGTATTTGCATCTTCGAGAGGAGGAGGGAGTGGAATGAGTAAGGTTGTTCATGAGTGGAATGAAATGCCATTTCTTGATTTGTTTTCTTCAACTATTATTGAGTCTAACGGGATTTTGCAAACACCTAAAAAATTAAAAGGAAAAATAAATACAAAGTTTCATGAATCCTCTACTTCATTTAGTAGTGATGGTAAGACAGTATATTTCACGCGTAATAATTATCTTAAAAGAAAATTAGGCTCTAATGTAGAAGGGACTATACTACTAAAAATATATAGAGCAACACTTGAGAATGATAAATGGACAAACATAGAAGAGTTACCTTTCAATAGCAATGAATATTCTATAGCTCACCCTGCATTGAGTGCAGATGGAACTAGACTTTATTTTGCAAGTGATATGCCTGATAGTAGAGGACTTTCTGATTTGTATGTTATTGATATACATGAAGATGGTACTTTTGGTGAACCCAAAAATCTGGGGGATAAAATTAACACCGAAGGAAGAGAAACTTTTCCATATGTTAGTAATTCGGGACGATTGTATTTTGCTAGTGATGGACATATTGGTTTAGGGGGATTAGATATTTTTGTTACTGTTCCCGAGGAATTAGGAGAGTTTTCTATACCTTATAACGTGGGGAAACCAGTAAATAGTTCTGAAGACGATTTTACTTTTGTATTGAATGAAAATACAAAAATTGGATATTTCTCAAGTAATCGAGCTGGAGGAAAAGGAAATGATGATATCTATAGCTTTAAACAAACCGAAGAATTAATAACAAGCTGTAACCAATATGTTGCAGGAGTAGTCACAGATGCAAGTTCTAGAGAAGTTTTGGCAGATGCCGAAGTAGTTTTGTTAGATAATAACAATAAGGAATTATCAAGTACAGTCACAGACTCTAAAGGAGGATATAGGTTTGAACTCGAGTGTGATACATCCTATATTGTTAGGGCAAATAAAATAGGATATGGCCCTACAGAAGCACCTCTTACTGCAAATAATGTATTAGAACATAAACATGATTTGGCTTTACAACTTAGTAAAGGTGGATTAGCCGAAAAAGAAGTGAAACCAGGAGATGATTTGGCTAAACTATTGGATCTGGAGATTATATATTTTGATTTAGACAAATCCTTTATAAGGCCAGATGCAGAAATAGAATTACAAAAGATTATTGCAGCACTTAACGAATATCCTGATTTAAAAATTGATGTTAGATCTCATACAGATAGTAGGGCAGATGATAACTATAATATGTATTTAAGTGAAAGAAGGGCCAAAAGCACGATTAAGTATATAGTAGAAAAAGGTAAGATAGATAGATCTCGCGTAACAGGTAGAGGATATGGTGAAACTACACTTATTAATAAATGTGCAGATGGAGTACCATGTAGTGATGAAGAACATCAACTTAACCGTAGAAGCGAATTTATCATAATACAATAATGAGAGTATAGAAAACATTTTGGCTTTAATATTGATTTCATATACCTTTGCTATATTAAATTATGACTAGTATATTCCCATAAAGTTTCACAAATAAAATACACAAATTATAATGGAAAAAGCTCAAGAATGGTTCAATTACGGTATTGAACTGGCAAAAGAATTTGGCCCTAAACTTATTACAGCCATCCTTATTTATAGTATAGGATCATGGGTTATTAAGAAATTAATTAATAGCATCAGGCAGGTGATGTCTAAAAGTAAGTATGATGAATCTTTACAGAAATTTTTGTTAAACTTAACAACCTGGGCATTAAAAGTATTTCTCATCATTCTTGTAATTTCAAGATTAGGAGTTGATGTCACTACTTTTGCTGCTGTAATTGCTGCAGCTGGTTTGGCAGTTGGTCTGGCACTACAGGGATCTTTATCTAATTTTGCTGGAGGAGTGCTTATTATGATTTTTAAGCCATACAAAATAGGAGATGTTATAGAGGCACAAGGCGTATTGGGCGTAGTTAAGGAAATTGAAATTTTTACAACCAAATTAACTACTCCTCAAAATAAATTAGCTATCGTTCCTAATGGAGCAATGGCAAATGGTAATATCATTAACTACACGGCAGAAGGAATGATGAGAGTAGATATCACTATAGGTATAGGTTATGATGAAAATATAAAAGATGCAAAAGAAGTGTTGCTAGGAGTTTTAACATCAAATCCTAAGATAATGAAAGATCCCGCCCCTTCTGTAAATGTTAGCCAATTAGGAGAAAGCTCTGTCGATTTGGCTGTTCGCCCGTATTGTACTCCACAAGATTATTGGGATGTGTATTTTACTACATTAGAAAACTGTAAACTAGCTCTTGATGATGCAGGTATTGAAATTCCTTATCCGCACTCAGTAGAAATTCATAAAGAAAGTTAATCATAAAAAAAAAGTTGAGAAAAACCACTTTCTATAGAAAGTGGTTTTTTTTTGTAAACAGTTTAAATTTAATAGGTTAAAAATATCGGAGGCCAGAATGATAATATTACATTATCTATTTTGGTATTAAAAAACAGGATTGATTTTTTATCTTGGTAAGAAATTATAGTTTGCCAGTCAATAATTGACGTTTTTTAATAATTTAAAAAAACAGTTAAAGGGTGTAATATATCGGTTAAATAGCTATATTTAGGTATTTTTTTGTAGAATATTCCTACTTTTTTTTAGATTTATAACATTTTATATTATCCTTTATTTGAGTTAAGTTATTGATTTTTAAAATTTTATGTTTTTGTAGTTTAGCTTAAATGTTAATTTTGTTTATATTTTTGTAAATATAATTAGTCATTTATTTTTTTATGGTAAAACCATAATAATTATGTGGTGTTTCAGTGTTTAGTTTTAACAAATTGTAACTATCTTTAAGTACTGTTTTTGAACAAAACATAATGTAATAATTATAGGATAAAAAGCTTATTTTCTTACCCCTTACTAAGTTTTATATTCGATATTGTTTTGTAAAAAGATATGTAGTTTTTCATCTAAGTAATAATATACTTTTATGAAGAAATGAACACTTTTGTTGTCAAAATTGTATTAATTAGAATAATAAACAATAATATAAAATCAAAAATTTCTGTTTTTGGAAGTATTTTGAGCGTAGTACTAGAAAAAAGTAATAAATAAATGTGTAAAAACTGTAGATTTTTAATGTAAGCTTCTTTTATAGATATGTGTTATTAAAAATTAAGGTTAAGACAAAAGCAACCCCGCAATTGTAAAACTTTGGCGAGCCAACAAAAGCAGGGTCTGAATAGCGATTAATTTAAAATAAATCAATCATTATGAGTGGACTATTATTTCATATGTCTAGAAATTGTCAATTTCGATTTTCAATTGACATGATGTTTCTTTTCCTTAAGGAAAAATACATATTGTTTTTCTCCTCTTTCCAAAGGACGAAATATAGTAATTCTTTATCTTTTTTACGGACTTGCCGTACATTTTTTATCACTTTCTTAACACGATATATTACCAGAAAAACTACTGTTTTATCTGTGTTTAAACTTGTGTTAGAACTTAATACACATATATACAGGTTGTTAAGATCATTTTTGATATTTACTTATCACGCTATGCCATATAATGATAACAGATTTGATTTTGGTGATAACTATACTAATACTAAAATCGATAACTATAAATTACGTAACAACGATATAATAAAGTATAATCAAGAAATAATGAAAAAGAAAAATTAGACTAATTATGATAAGAATAATTGGTCAGTAAGAAACATTTTGACAATGTGTTTACTTAAACCTTCCGTTTTTAGGGGTAATTTCGGGAGGTTTTTTTTATCTAAAAAAAGTTAAAAAAGTAATTATTATAAAAATAATGTTTGATTGGTGATATCAAATTTTCAGTGTTTTTTAAATCTGAATTATGTATATATAAGCTTTGTTGTAATGAGCCATAAATATTGCAATGCAGAAAAGCTATAGTGCATATGTTTAAGTTAAATTAAGTAGATTGTAAAAGGGCTGTCTGATATTGTAACAGGCGGCTCTTTTTTATTAAAAATAATTGATGTTTTTATATTTTAGCAATTATGATAGATATAAAACTTCTCGAATACTTAGAATCCTTTCTTACTCCAAGACGGCAAGGTTTAAATAAAAAAGTTTTGGAACAACGTACCAATCATTTTACAGTAGCAGTCGAGGATGTGTATCAATTACATAACACAAGTGCGGTGATACGTAGCTGTGATGTATTTGGAGTTCAAAATGTACATGTAATTGAAGAGATAAATGCAAAACGGATAGATCGTGAAATTGCAATGGGCGCTCAGAAATGGGTAGATATCAATCGATATTCAACTACCAGAGAATGTCTGGCTACACTACAAAAAAAAGGATATCAAATTGTTGCAACTACCCCACATGATGATTCTAAAGTTTTACAGGATTTTGATATTGATAAACCGGCTGCATTTTTCTTTGGAAGAGAACAGCAGGGGTTAAGCGATCAGGTTTTGGAAGTGGCAGATACCAAATTACATATCCCAATGATTGGATTTACAGAAAGCCTTAATATTTCAGTTTCGGCGGCAATAATATTACAACATGTTACATCTAAACTTAAAAAAACAAACATCAATTGGCAATTATCTGAAGAGGAGAAATTAGAAAAACGAATGGAATGGGCAAAGAAAGTGATTAAAAGCCATGAACAAATTATTGCACGATATCATAAGAATGAGTAACTTTCTAGCATCTAGCATCTAGCATCTAGCATCTAGCATCTAGCATCTAGCATCTAGCATCTAGCACTAACATCTAACATCCAATATTATGGTTACTTGGTTCGAAATTCCGGTTATAGATATGAAGAGAGCTAAAGCGTTTTATGAAAAAGTTTTTGATATAGAAATTAGTCTTTATGATATGGAAGGTGTACAAATGGGATGGTTTCCTAATCAAAATCAGGCAGGAATTGCTACAGGAACGTTAATCTATGCCGGAGAGCATTATAAACCTAGTGAAGATGGAGTTTTGGTGTATTTTTCTTGTGATAATGTTGCAAATGAAATGAGTAGGGTAGCAGATGCAGGCGGAAAAGTAGTTTTAAACAAAAAGCAAATTTCTGAAGAACATGGATATATGGCGTATTTTATAGATTCTGAAGGAAACCGAATTGCGTTACATTCATTACGTTGATATGTACTAATGTGCTATATTCTTAGTATATAGATTACTACTTTCTGTCTAGTATTTTGTATTCCTCATAACATTCGCTTATGGCATCAAGGATTTGAAGATCATTTGCAAATTTTATAAAATCAACAGAATAGTTACAATTGCGTAAAATCTCATCTATATCTAGCCGTCCTACTTGTAGAAGAGCCATTAAGGTAGCACGATCAAATTTGGTCTCTAAAAGGTTTCTAATCTCATCGTCTTTTTTCATTTTACGTAATTTCCTTAACTCTTTAGAACGTTTGCTAAATATATTATATAAAAAATCTGCAGGATTAAAGATGGCACCTAGCACCTTGTTTACGGCGCCGGGTTGTTTATTACCACCTTCATAACCAGAGTTTAATCCAGAAATACTATATCTGTAATTATTGTAAACTGGAATTCTTTTGGCATCAATCTCTAGGTAACCCGTAAGTTGTACATCGGCAACGACTACTTCTTCTAGTGCAATTCCTAGCTCGGTCATTTTAATCTTAACTTCACCAAACTTAACCCAATCGTTAGTTACTCTAACTTGTAATGGTTTATATCCAATATAAGAGAAATATAGAGTGTCATTTACTTTGGCAGGAATATTAAAATCCCCCTTTTCATTGGTAATTGTTCCTATGACTTGACTAAGATTAACAATATGAACATTTTCTAGTATCTGATCAGTTGCAGCATTTAATACTTTTCCTGATACAGTACTTGAATCATCCTCTTGAGCATAAGTAGTTATACCTGCTAATAGTGTTATGTAAAATAATACTTTCTTCATCTATATAATATGACGTTCAATTTTAAATAATATAACATAAAAATCGCGCCAAAAATCATATTTATTTGTTAAGTCTTTAAATTCAATGATTTATTAATAAAATACTTTTTGAATATACCAAGGACAAAACCTCTGATTTATCTACGATCACTACGTTTTCTACGATCTCTTTTTCGATTACCCCTGCTACCTCTATCTTCTTTTGAATCAAAACGCTTTCTGCTACCTTTAGGCTTAAATCCGTCACTTCTACGTTTTCCTTTAAAGCTACCATCATTATCACGACGGCGTCTTCCTTTACGACCAGAATCTTTAGATATTTCTACATTAACTTTTCTTCCTTCCATTCT
Source organism: Bacteroidia bacterium (assembly GCA_030427585.1). Taxonomy (GTDB): domain Bacteria; phylum Bacteroidota; class Bacteroidia; order Flavobacteriales; family Flavobacteriaceae; genus Aquimarina. Next base: position 3,023 of record JAUIBW010000054.1, on the reverse strand, counting down.
GAAATCTTCAAAAATCTGAAGAACTCGTTCTTGATGCTCGGTATTTGTATTGAAAAAAGAAAAGCTTTCTTTTACATCTACCCGACTTAAAGAATCACTTCCTAACTCTAATACTTCTTTCAGAAAATCCTTTAGAGTCATCCAATCAAATCCATCTTTTTCTCCTACATTTATAAAATAACGTGTAGTACCATCTCTACCAGAATTACCATCTCTTTCATTTACAGCATTTAAATCTCTAGATTTTTTGTAATAATTATGAAAACGAGAAAACTCTACCGAAAAGAACTTTTTGATCAATTCTTCTTTAGAAAACTCTTCTAAAACTTCATTAATAGATGGTAAATAACTATCGATTTCATGATTTATTTCAGCTTTTCCGATGTCACTAGCTAAATGAAACAGTTGAACCTGACATATTTCTTCTCCGCTAGGAATTTCTTTTTTCTCAAAGCTTTTCTTAATGATTCTTTCTACAGATCTAATTTTTCTGACTTCGCTTTTGGATACGATAACCATAGAAACACCACTTTTTCCTGCGCGTCCTGTTCTTCCACTTCTATGTGTGTAGGTTTCTATTTCATCTGGAAGCTGATAATTAATTACATGAGTAACATCATCTACATCAATACCACGTGCAGCTACATCTGTAGCAACTAACATTTGTATTTGGCGATTTCTAAAGCTTTTCATTACCAAATCACGTTGATTTTGACTTAAGTCACCATGTAATGCTGCAGCATTATACCCGTCTTCAATAAGATTTTCTGCTACTTTTTGAGTGTCTCTTTTAGTACGGCAAAAAATTACAGAAAAGATATCAGGATTTGCATCTGCTAATCGTTTCAAGGCAGCATATCGATCACGAGAATTTACTACATAATATTCGTGAGAAACGTTTTTAGAACCTGTGTTTTTGTGACCTACAGTAATTTCTATAGGGGTTTGCATAAATCGTTTCGCAATGGTAGAAACTTCTTTTGGCATTGTAGCAGAAAACAGCCATGTATTTTTACCTTCTGGAGTGTGGGATAAAATAGTATTAATATCCTCATAAAACCCCATATTTAGCATCTCATCTGCTTCGTCTAATACACAATAGCTAATATTGGTAATGTCTACCATTTTACGGTTGATCATATCCTGCATTCGGCCTGGAGTTGCCACTACAATTTGGGCGCCACGCTTTATTTGTTTTGCCTGATCTGTTATACTTGCTCCACCATAAATCGCTACAGTGTGCAATCCAGGAATATATTTAGAGTAGTTTTTAAGTTCGTTAGTAATTTGTAAGCAAAGCTCGCGAGTAGGAGAGAGGATTAATCCTTGTGTAATCCTGCTACTGCTATCAATTTTTTCGATTAAAGGAAAACCAAAAGCTGCTGTTTTTCCTGTACCGGTTTGTGCTAAAGCAACAATATCTGTATCTTCCTTTAATAAAATAGGGATTGCCTTTTCCTGTACTTCACTTGGGGTTTCGAAACCCATATCATTCACTGCCTTAATAATGGCTTCACCAAGACCTAATACTTCAAATTTATTCATATAACTAAAAATAAGCCGCAAAGGTACGGTTTATTATCTGTCTATTACAATAACGAGGAACTTATTATAGTGTTGCAGAAATTTATTGAGGAATGAACCTTTATTATGTAAGGAAATTGAAATAAAAAAATCAGTGCTTAATTATTGTATAATTGTTCTGTAGAGAAACGTTATGGTTTTTTTATAACTTCAATTTCAAAAAGTTTATCCCAGTTTTTACCAGTAACAAATAATCGTTTGGTATTTGCATTATATGCGATACCATTTAAAACATCTAGTTTTTCATGTTGCGTTACTTTTTTACGAAGACCACTAAGGTCAATAACTGCTTCCAAAGCACCACTGTTGGGATTAATTATAGCAATCCCATCCTTTTGCCAGGTATTGGCATAAATTTTTCCGTCGACCCATTCTAATTCATTAAATCTGGATTTAACACCTTTGTTTGTAGTAACTTCTATATAATCCTTTTCTGCTAGAGTATTATGGTCGAGTATCCAGATTTTTTCTGTACCATCACTTTTATAGATCTGATTTCCATTATTACATAATCCCCAACCTTCTTTACTTTGGTTATATGCAAAACTTCCGGTTTTTTGTAAGGTAGTAATGTCATAGATAAACCCTTCTTTAGATGTCCATGTGAGTTGAAATATTTTATTATTCATAATGGTAATTCCCTCGGCGAAATATTCTTTTGCTATATCCTTTTTTACAAGAATTTCTCCGGTTTTATAGTCAAGTTTCCGTAAAGAAGACATTCCTTTTTTACCAGTACTTTCATATAACGTATCCCCAAAAAACTCTAAACCCTGAGTAAAGGCTTCTTTATCATGAGGGTATTCTGCTATAATTCTATAAGAATATAATTTTGGAGATATATTATTAAGAAAAGCAATCTTTTTGGTTATAGTATCAATATTTCCATCATAAAAAACTTGAGCCGTTAAGGTATGATTTCCTAGTTTTTCATTATCTATTTTTTCTTCATAACTGAAATCTTTTTTAGAAACTACCTTTTTATTATCTAAAAGAAAAGTGACAGAATCAATTTTTATGTTTTGAGCGTTTATAATGTTTGCTTTTATAGTCTCACCAAGCATAAATTTAGTTTTATTATCTTCGGTTTTGATAGAAAAATATTTTTTTCGTTTATCCTGATTACTTCCACAAGAAAAACTGAGTATACTTAAAATAATGATGACTAAGGAGTTAGAGATCTTCATTGTGATAATTAAATTTTAAGCAAGATATTTATTTTAATTGGGTTTAAAAAATCATTGTTTTATGTCCTAAAGATTGTATCTTTGCAGCGGCAAGTCCTACACAACTAGCTCCTGTTGAATCCTCCAGGGCGGGAACGCAGCAAAGGTAGACGGTTGTAGCAGTGTGATGTAGGTAGCTTGCCTTTTTTTGTGCCTTAATTTTTGATATTATCTAGATAATATCAATCCCAAATTATCGTCATTGGTTTTCCA
>JAUIBW010000001.1 GCA_030427585.1 Bacteroidia bacterium | reverse complement strand
GTTGCTCCAGTAGCACCAGTCGGTCCTTGTGCACCAGTTGCTCCAGTAGCACCTGTTGTTCCTTGTGCTCCGGTTGCTCCAGTAGCACCTGTTGTTCCTTGCGCTCCGGTTGCTCCAGTAGCACCTGTTGTTCCTTGCGCTCCGGTTGCTCCAGTAGCACCTGTTGGTCCTTGCGCTCCAGTTGCTCCAGTAGCACCAGTCGGTCCTTGTGCACCAGTTGCTCCAGTAGCACCTGTTGTTCCTTGTGCTCCGGTTGCTCCAGTAGCACCTGTTGGTCCTTGCGCTCCGGTTGGTCCTGTAGGACCTGCAGATATTAGAGAAGATAAATCAACAGTTCCTCCATCTTCTAAACTTAAAATGTTTGTTGCAGGATTAAAGGATAATTGTTGATCATCATTTCCGGTACATAGACTTGACCAGCTATTATTGTTATATTGAAAGACGCAATTTACTGTTGTGTTATAAACTAATGCTCCATTTAATGGAGTTATTGCATTCATTTGACTTGTCGTAACTCTAGAGAGAACGAATGTCCTATTAGTACTTTCCAATTCTAAAATAGAAAAAGAGTCTATTTGATTGGGGTTATCACCAACTTTGACCTGAGCCTGAGCGGTTGCTAAAGATAAAAATAAGATTATGAGGGGTAATTTTATCTTCATATGTTACGTTTTATTTATAATTAAAAATCGAACAAATTACGGTTTAACCATAATTTTGATATGGTTAAAACGGTAATTATTTTTTTTGCATAAATATAAATTGATAATTCCTTAAAATATTATCAATTAAGCAAATATATGATTTTTTCGATAAAAAACAATTTTTATCGTCAAAATACACATGAAAAAATATTTGCAACTATCTTTTGTTAAATTTTAACGTGAAATTATCTTAAAAAAATATTTATTTGTTTTTTAGTTTAGAAGAAATCTAATACATTTGTCGGCGCGAAAGGCGGGAGTAGCTCAGTTGGTAGAGCGTCAGCCTTCCAAGCTGAATGTCGCCGGTTCGAACCCGGTCTCCCGCTCTAACCTTATCTATAAATTAGATAAGGTTTTTTTATTTAAGTATATCAGGAACAAATTCTTTTCGTTCAATTGTTTTTTATAAAGCTGGATTAGCTAGGGAACTCGATCTATATAGTAATATATTTGTTTTAATAATTCTTGAAAACAAACAATTTTGATATTATTATCCTAAAGGGCATTAAAATAATAATAGTGAAAGCAGTAGAAATTAAATAGTTTAAATTTAGATATAACCCTAGATTGTACATGAGATTTGCACATAAATAAAAAAAAAGGACGAAACCAATAAATCGAATTAATTTATATGTATTATGATTAGTTCTAAATAAATACCTTAATTGGACTACATATAGGAATATGTAATTAATTCCATAAACTATTATAAATGCTTTAGTTTCGCTTACTTTTAAAAAAAACACTAAAAGTATCAAGCCTGAAAAAACAAAACCGTAACTTAATAAACTAATAAGAATATATCTAATAGCTAATAATCTATTTTCTTTATTCAATATTCTGTTTATCTTAAACATTTTATAGAAAATTCTAAAAAGTTTTTAATGATTTGATTTTTCAGCCAAAACTATTGTCCATGGAATGGGAGATTCTATAGCGATAACTTTTCCGAACTTTTTTTCGACTAATTTAACTATTGAATTTTTAGACCAGTGATTTAAATGCCCTGGAGTATTTCCAAAACTTTTCCAGTATTTGAACCTACACATATTTAAAAAACACCACAAAGGTTCTCTTGGAACTCCTAAAATTAAATATTTTTTTGATATTCTTTTTATCTCATCTAGTGCAGCTTCTGGGTAATCCAGATGTTCTAATACTTCTAACAAAAAAACTATATCTACACTAGAGTTATCATAGGTGAGTTCATAAACACTTTCTTGAAAAATGTTTAAACCAGGGTTGTGTTTTTTTGCTTTTATAATTAGGTGATCTATGTATTCTGAGGCTGTCAGATTCAAGATCATTTTGTTTAGTCTAATTGTAGATCTTCCTTCCCCACATCCTATTTCATGAGCAGAATTTATACCTTTTACTTTTTTTAAAAGCTTTTCAACTGAATTGAAGTAGTTATTAACTAAATACTTTGATATAAAGTTAGCGTCTTCATATTTTCCGGAAAAATCTTCAGTTTCTGGTGTTGCTTTAAGTTTTGAATGGTCGATTTTTTTCAAAATTAGTTTTTTTTGAGATTTAAATGCAGGTAACAAAATTTATACGGTGCATCTTCTTAAATTAGGATTGGGTTTAATTTATACAAAAATTATTAAAAAAATGTTTGAAAAAGCAAACTACTTAGATAGTCGTTCATTATCCTGAATGTCCATCCACATCGCAAATAAAAATGACTGAAAACCTGAAATAGTAAGAAAAATAAAAATGATTAAATAGTCGGTTGGAGTTTTAGACTCTGGGGTAAAAAAGTTGATTAATAAATGATATAAGAAATACATATTGATTATTCCAATAATAAACGAAATCCAGTACAATAAAAATAGGGGGTGAAAACTTCTATACAAATACTTCACAGTGAGCCTTCTAAAAAAAGATCTTATCAACAAGAATAAAATAGGAAAAGTAACTTTGATAACGCTAAGTTTGGATTGTTCACCTACTCCATATACTGGTTTTATTTTGACCTCCCTTATAGTGCAGAAAGCGATATTAAGTTTCACTAATACATCATTAGGCATTCCGTATCTTTTATAAATGTTATATAGTGGAATTGAATTTAAAGCGTAATTTGACATAGCTGTATATCCGCTTTGCGTATCAGATACCCCCCAATATCCTGAAACAATTTTAGTAAGGATGCTTAATACTGAATTTCCTAAAAAACGAACTCTTGGAATAATAACCCAAGCACTTTTGTGAATTAATCTATTTCCTTTTACATAATCTATATTTTCATTAATAACAGGATTGCAAATAGATTCAAGTTCATTTGGATCCATTTGTCCATCACCATTCATAACCACAGCACAGTCAATATCATGATCTTTACACCATTTATACCCGGTAGCTACAGCTGCTCCAACACCTCCATTTTTCATATGTTTTATAAGAATGATTTTTTCTTCATTAGGATTCTCATTCAAAATTTTAATGGGAGTAAACTTTTTTGTTTCTTCTATATTTTTTTGATGCACTTCTATATCTGCTTGATTATAGATGGTTGGAAGAATAGTTCTTTTTAGGTTTGAGGTAAGTTTGAGAGGGGAGACGTTACCTTTTTTTAAATATTCTAAAACAACCTTGATAGTATTATCTTTAGAGACATCATCAATTACTATGATACGATCTACAAAATCAGGCATACTGTCAATAACCATTGATATTTGGGTCTCTTCATTGTAGCAAGGAATTACTACAGCAATTGTTTTGTTGTTTAGCATTGTCTGTTTTTTAAATTCTAATAGTTAGTTGATATTATCTATTGCCCACTTTAAGTTGTTTTTTGCTAATTGATAATCAGGATTGATTTCTAATGCTTTTTTGCAGGCTTCAGCTCCAAGTTTCCATTGCTCCATTTGATTGTGAGCCGAACATATATTGTTATAGGCAAGAGCATTATCAGGATCTATTTTTAATAATTCTTTGCAAGTTGAAATTACCAGTTCATATTTTTCATCTCTATAATATATAAGGCTTAGGTTAAGATAAGATTCAATATTAGGGTTTGTTTTTATTTCTTCTAATAGGGTTTTTATCTCTTCGTCAGAGGTTACAATTTTATCTGAGATATGTTTTAATAATTCCTTTGATAGAAGATGATTTGGACTTTTAACTAATGCTTTTTTTAAATATATCTGGGCTTTATTATATTTTTTTTGTTCAGAAAGATATCTTCCATAATAGTACTCTGGAGCAGGAGAGCTAGAATTTAGCTGTATTGCAGACTTAAAATAGTGTTCTGCTTTAGAGTACTCTTTTTTTGCTCCATATACAATACCTAAATTGATGTACAAGATATAATAATTAGGGGTCAACTTGTTTGCTTTGTTAAAATATTCTAATGCAACATCATATTTTCCTTTTTCCATTTGAGTTAGACCATAATTCATTTGTCCTCTGCCATTTTTAGGGCTTTTCTTTGTGACATCTAACCATAATGATTCTTCAGAGTTCCATATTTTATTTCTTTGAAATGTGCCATATCCATGACCGATAAGGATTGTTAATAGTACAATTACAATACCGATAGTATATTTTTTATTTTTTTTGAATATATCATACTTTTCTAAAATGATTAATATTCCCCATGGGACAGCAATAAAGAGACCGATAAAAGGAAAGAACATTCGATGGTCATTTGCAATCTGGAATAGTGGGTTTAAAGAAGTTGGTAATAGAGCAATAAAAAACCAGGCAATACCAAAAGAAATAGGTCTCAGTTCTTTTTTAAAAGCAGTTTTTACCATCAAAAATAACATGCCTAAAATGATCAATACCCCCAAAAGTATTTTGAAGTTATACCAAGGTTTTATAATAGTAATATCAGGATCTGCACTAAGGTTAATGGGGAGAATAAAATTGCCCAGATAATGTGTAATTACATAACATTGTGTGCTAATATATTCAAATCTTGTTATTGTATAGTTAGTTGAAACTGTTTCTTGTGGAGTTAAGTAATATTGATTGAATAAAAAAAGAGAAGTAGTAATAATTGCTGTAGGTGCGATTTTTTTTAATACTTGAATTATTTTCTGTTTAGGGTCTTTTTTGAAATTAGTAATTAATGAATGATTTTCGAAAAGTATAATATAAATTAATAGTATTGGGAAAACCATAACTCCGGTCTGTTTTGTCCAGATACCAATAATCATAGGAATCAAATATAAGTGCCATTTTTTTCCAAAAGGGGAACTATATAAAAGCACCGCAGCAACTACACATAATGAAGAAAAAGAATCAGAACGAGCACAGATGTAATTAATAGTTTCTGCATTGGCAGTATGTAGTGCAAACCATGCGGTTGCAAAAAGTGCTGTGATTCCAATCCATTGATGTTTTTCTAGGGATTTTTTGTAAATATGTTTAGTTAGTCGAAAGATTAAAATAATTAGAACCAAAAACCAAAAAAAGATGTGATAATGATAATATTTAGAGTTTAATCCATTTGCCAACGAATAGTCAATTGCATTCACCAGTGTAATTACAGGTCTATAGGATCTATTGGCAGGAAGAGAACTAAAAGTATTGGCATTTGAGAAAAAACTCGTCCAGTTGTTTAAACTTCGGATAGATTCATTTTCGGTAATTGTATGATAATCATCAAAGAAAAAAGGATTGTCAAAGTGATTTAGATATACCAGTAGGGTAACAAATAATATAATGACTAAATATTTAAACTCAAAGTTTTTTGAAGTAAAATTTTTAAACATGTATCTTAATAAAATTATATAAAAATGGGGTGCAATTATTTTAGTATAGTAATTTTTAATTCATCAATACTAATATAAATTAAGGTATTTAAGACTAAATATAATAGTTTTATATTACTTTGGTGTAACAGAATTTAATTATTTTTTGGGTGACATTCTACACAATAATATTATCTATCTAGTATTATATGCTAAGATAATTTCATAATTTAAATTATAATAATCTTAAAAAATAGAGAGTCCTGTCAAAGTAGTTAACCGTTCTAAAGCAAGCATTCCAAGTTCTGAGTTTCCTTTAGGATTCAAAGGAGGACTCCATACGGTTACTGCATATTGACCGGGGTGTATAGCTACGATTCCGCCGCCAACACCACTTTTGCCTGGCAATCCTACTCTAAAACTAAACTCTCCTGCTTCATCATAAAAACCACATGTTTGCATAATGGCATTAATACGTTTTATCTTTTCTGAAGACAATATCTTTTTATTATTATATAACAACCTGCCGCCATTGGCATATATCATAAAAGCTTCTGATAATTCTTTGCATGACATTTCTATGGAACATAAATGAATATATAAATCTAATACGAGATAAATATCATTTTTAATATTGCCAAAAGCTTTCATAAAATTTAATAAGGCGGTATTGCGATAGCTATGTTTTTTTTCAGAATCAAAAACTTCGCGATTAATAGATATTTCCTTGTTATTGGTTAATTCCTGTATGAAATCAAGAAGATCGTTTTTAGGATTTTTGATATTTGATATTAATATATCGCATACCACCAATGCACCAGCATTAATAAAAGGGTTTCTGGGAATTCCATTTTCGTATTCTAATTGCACTAAAGAATTAAAAGGGTCTCCCGAGGGTTCGACATCAACACGTTTAAATAAATCTTCATCTAATAGCGACATTGCACGTGTTAGGGCAAATACCTTAGATATACTTTGAATAGAAAAACGTTCATCACTATTTCCAAAACTGTAATGACCAGAGTTAGTACAGTATAGGTGCATTCCAAATTTTGTAGGCTCAATTTTTGCTAATTCAGGGATGTATGATGCTACCTCACCTTCACTAGGTATTTTTGAAAGTTCAGATTGTATAGCAGTAAGAATTTCTTGATAATTCACAGTAATGTTTTTAATTTAATCCAGATAATGAGCTACCCGTTTCTATTTCATAAGGTGCCTTGCCTTTTTCAAAAATTCTAGCACTTAAATTTCCTTCCAAGGTTATTTTATTGTCATAAACTTTTAACCAGCTTCCTTCTCTTAGACCTACCACTGGTTGCGGATTTAGATTATGAAATTCTTTGATTCGAGTTTCACGGGTTTCTCCTTTATGTGTTGAGTTAGGATCAGGATCAAGATAATGTGGATTAATATTAAATGGTACGATACCTAATGTTGCAAAGTTTGGAGGGTATACAATAGGCATATCATTTGTAGTTTTCATAGTAAGACCACAAATATTACTTCCTGCACTTGTTCCCAGGTAAGGTACTCCCGAATGGATAGCTTTTTTTAGGGGTTCAATGATTTTGTTTTGATATAATTGATCTACTAAAAGAAAGGTATTTCCGCCACCGGTATAAATGCCTTTAGCACTTTTAATAGCTTCAATAGGATTTGAAAACATATGTACGCTAACTATTCTTTTATTTATTTTTTTAAAAATATTATTGATACCAATGGTGTATTCGTCATGAGAAATTCCGCCCGGACGAGCATAAGGTATAAAAAGAATTTCCTCAATGCCTGAGTATAAGTTAATTAAAGTGTCTTGTAAATATGCCAGAGGTTCACTTCCGTAAAGTGTAGATGTACTTGCAATAATACAGTTTGTCATTAGATCTTTTTTTATAAAAGTAGTTTAACGTTTTCTTATCTAGAAATCTTCTGTGAAAATAAAAAAATGTAGTATCTTAAAAAATAAAATTAACCTCGTTTATTATGAAGATAAAGTTATCTATTCTTTTTGTTTGTTTCATAGTTAGTACATCTATAGCTCAAATCACTTCAAGAGTGATGATTCATGGAAAAATTAGTGCACCTATTGGAGATGATATAGAAGGTGTGGTAGTTTATAACCGAAGTACCAATAAAGGTACAATTACTACCAAGGAAGGAAGGTTTAAAATAAGTGCTGGGATTAATGATAGGATTGAAGTTGTGGCAATGCAATATCAGAATTTTGTAGTACTTGTCGATAAAGGAATTGTAGATACTAAAAGATTAAATGTTTTTCTTAACGAATCTGTAAACCAGTTAGAAGAAGTCGTAGTAACTCCATATGACTTAGCAGGTAATGTATCTGTAGATGTAAAAAAAATAGGATTTAGTCAAAGTGGGATAGGAGATGTAGCAGAAGAAACGTCTTCGAGAATTAATGATGCTGATTATGATTTTACACCAGATGAGTTATCTCCATTAGAAAATAAGGTCTTTTTAGAAGATAGAATGATTAATGGGCTTAATTTTGTTAACCTTTTTAAATTGTTTTATAATACTAAGAAAACCCCTAAAGAGAAAAGAGATTCTTCTACTATTGATGTTAGGGTTAGAGATTTATATAATGATGAGTTTTTTAAAGATTACCTGGCAGTAGAAATAGATCAAATTAATGATTTTATCTTTTTTGCTGAAGAAAATGGCTTAAATGAAAAGTATTTTGAATCAGGAAAAGAACTTGATCTTTTGCAGTTTTTGGCATATCAAAGTAAGCTTTATCATAAGAAATAATACTGGTTAAAAGGAGGCTTTTGTAATTCTATCTTAGTTATATCGTCTTTGGAAGAGAAGATCTTTATGTAGTGGTTTTATAAAGATCATTTCAGATGATATTTATATGACAAGATTACTACTATTTCTACCTCTACTTATTTCATTGCAAATTTTTGGTCAATCTGAAACACTTCGAGGGAAAATTATTGCTGATTCCCTACAAGGATATGCCATTAATATTATAAATTTTACTAAAGAAATTGGTACAACGAATGATGAGCAGGGATTTTTTGAAATACCTGCAAGTCCAAGAGACTCAATTGTTTTTTCTTCTGTTCAATATCAAATACGATCAATTATAGTTAAGCAGGATCAGATTGAGGACAAGAAGATTACAATTGTATTGCATCCCGTAGTGCAACAATTAGAACAAGTTAAAGTGAGTACAACAGAGCTTTCGGGTAACCTTGATAAAGATGTAGGTGTTGTAGAACTACAACCTTTTGTAGATAATAAGATATTAGGCCTTCCATTTAGCGATAAACCACAACCCACAAAAGCTGAAAGAAGAATCTATACAGCAAGAAGTGGAATAATCGATAGGCCTATTAATTACCTAAGTGGGAAATTAAAGAAACTAAAAAGAATTAAAGCATTAGAAGATCTTGATGCAATAGTGCAAAGAGGAGAAACTACCTTTAATACTGCCTTTTTTGTAGATGAATTAAAATTATCAGAAGATTTAATAACAGATTTTATGTACTACTGCGCCGAAGACGAATATTTTGCAAACCTTTTGGAAAATTCTAAAAGATTAACATTAGTAGAGTTTTTTCAGAAAAAAGTAACATCATATAAAGTAAATAAAGAAATAGATTGATTTATTATTCCTGATTTTAAGTTTGGCATAATTTTTTAATGCATACCATTAAAATTAATTACATTTAACGCTTCACAAATTTTAGATGATGAATAAAATCTTACTGCTCTTTCTTTTTGTAGTGTCTGTTCCGCTAAGTTCTTTTACAACTACGCATAAGTTTTATGTAAGTGTAACACAGGTAGATTATAATGCAAAACAACAGTCGTTACAGATTGTGTCTAGAGTTTTTATTGATGATATAGAAGAACTACTAAAAGAACGATATGATAAGTCTACTAATTTAGATAAAGATGAAGAAAGCCCGGGAGTAGATAAAAATTTAGCGATATACCTTAATCAAAAACTACAATTTGTAGTGAATGGAGAAGAAGTTTCTTTTAAATTTTTAGGGAAAGAATATGAAGATGATCTTATCATTTGTTATTTAGAAATAGAAAATATTACTTCTCTAAATACTATAGAAATCACAAATCAAGTTTTGATGGATCTTTTTGAAGAACAACAGAATATTGTTCACGTTAAAAAAGGAAATCAACGCAAAAGTCTTATACTTGAAAAAGAAAAAGGTGTAGGGATGTTAAAGTTTAGTGAATAAATCAGTAAACTTTTAAAAAACAATTACTTTGCGAAATCATAACATTAAATTCAAAACCATTACAATGAAAAAGATACTTTTAGTCCTTTCGGTGACTTTTTTGATATCAGGTATTTCATATGCTCAAAATCAAGAAGAGGCTAAAAATGTTCGTGAATTAGGGCATACTAATCAGAACAAATTCAAACAAATGTACGACGAGTTTGCAACTCCCAATATGTACAGAACAGGTTCTGGAGCCCCAGGTCCCGCTTATTATCAGCAACAGGCTGATTATAAAATGGATATTGAACTTGATGATAAAAACAAAAAACTATCAGGAAAAGAAACCATTACATATACGAATAATTCACCTGATGATTTAGAGTTTCTTTGGGTGCAACTGGATCAGAATATGAGAGCTAAAGACTCTAAGACCCCATTAATTCAATCAAATGGGGTTGATCCGGCAACTACACCTGAAGGTTTTTTAAATAAATATCTTGCAGAGCCTTTTGACGGTGGATTTAATATTACCGCAGTAAAAGATAGTAATGGAAATCCGCTTAAATATACAATCAATAGAACAATGATGCGTGTAGAGATGCCTAAAGATTTGGCCTCTGGAGAGAAGTTTGTATTCTCAATTGATTGGTGGTATAATATTAATGATCATGTAAATGGTAGAGGTAGATCTGGATATGAAGAGTTTGAGGATGGAAATAGAGCATATGTTATCGCTCAGTTTTACCCTCGTATGGCAGTGTATAATGATGTTGAAGGGTGGCAAAATCACCAGTTTTGGGGTAGAGGAGAGTTTGCATTGCCATTTGGTAATTTTGAAGTAAATATTACCGTTCCTTCAGATCATATTTTAGACGGAACCGGAGTATTGGTAAATAGAAAAGAAGTATTTACAAAAGAAATGATGAGCCGTTATGAAGCTGCAAAGAAATCATATGATAAGCCAGTTGTTATTGTATCCCAGAAAGAAGCCGTAGCAAAAGAAAAAACATTTTCAGAAAAAAAGAAAACATGGAAGCTTAAAGCCGAAAATGTACGTGATTTTGGTTTCGCTACATCTAGAAGGTTTATTTGGGACATGATGGCTGTTAAAATAGGAGGAAAAGATATCATGGCGGTATCGATGTATCCAAAAGAAGGAAACCCTCTTTGGGAAGACTGGTCTACAAAAGTAGTAGCCAGTACATTAAAGTCATATAGCCGAATGACTTTCGATTATCCATATCACAAAGCTATCTCTGTACATGCAAAAAATCAAGGTATGGAGTACCCTATGATTTGCTGGAATTACGGAAGACCGAAACCTGATGGTAGCTATAGTGATCGTGTAAAATATGGAATGATGAGTGTAATTATCCACGAAGTAGGTCATAACTTTTTCCCGATGATCGTGAATAGTGATGAACGCCAATGGACTTGGATGGATGAAGGCCTTAATACTTTTGTGCAATATGTAGCAGAACAAGATTTTGGAGAATGGTATCCAAAAGCATTAGGGAATGATAAAAAATATCCATCTCGTCGTGGACCAGCAAAAAAGATTATACCCTATATGAGCGGAAATCAAAATTTCCTGTCTCCGATTATGTCTCAATCTAATAATATTCACCAATTCGGACCTAATGCATACTCAAAACCAGCGACAGGCTTAAATATCCTAAGAGAAACTGTAATGGGAAGAGATCTTTTTGATTACTCATTTAGAACATATTCTCAGCGATGGATGTTTAAACACCCAACACCAGAAGACTTTTTTAGAACTATGGAAGATGCCTCTGCTGTTGATCTGGATTGGTTTTGGAGAGGATGGTTCTATACCACAGATTATACCGATATTGGAGTGAAAGAAGTAAAGAAATTTGTAGTTTCTAAAGAGCCAAATAAAAGAGTAAAAGAATATGCTGCATCTGTAGGTGCTAAAGTTGAAGATCTGGGACCACTTGTATACATGGTTAAAGAAGGAAGCGAAGAATACGAAACGATTAAAAAGAATGGAAATATTATTAGTGATGCCAAAACTCTGAAAGCTTATCTAATGGATAATTTTTCTGTTGAAGAGCGCGAAAAACTTAAACAACCCAAGTTTTTCTATGAGATTACCTTTGAAAAACCAGGTGGACTCGTAATGCCATTGATCGTAGAATACACTTATGAAGATGGAACAACAGAAACAATAACATACCCTGCAGAAATTTGGAGAAAAAATGATGCTGAGGTAAAAAGAGCTATAGCTTCTGAGAAAGAAATTTCTAAAATTGTAGTTGATCCTAAACAAGAGACAGCAGATATTGATACCTCTAATAATAGCTGGCCTAAAAGAAAGAAATTAGGAAAATTTGAACAATTTAAAAATAAAGTAAAAGGACAGTAAGCTTTTCTTTTACTAAAGAATAAATAAAAGCCATCCCGAAGTCTTTTCAGGATGGCTTTTTTACACAATATTGATTATATTTGTAGCATATGATAACTTTACCTTTATTTATTAGCGGAACCGAAATTGCCTTTATTGTTTTTATATTGGTTATGGTTTTTGGAGCAGATAAGATTCCTGAGATTGCACGAGGATTGGGTAAAGGAATGCGTATCGTTAAGGATGCGACCAATGATATTAAAACCGAAATTACCAAAAGTGCAGAAAAACACGGTATTGATACCGATATTCCTACTTCTATTACATCCGATATAAAAAAAGAGATCGATCAGGTCAAAGATGATATTGATAAAGTTACTGGTCCAATAAAACGCAAATTCTAAATTGTAATAGTCTTTCTCAAACTTATTTTTGTCTGTTTTTCCTTGTAAATTCTGATTAATATTCAAAAAAATCAATATTTTTTTAGAATTTTTTCACTTTTAATACCAAACGATTAAACACCCCGTAAACACTGACTTGTAACAGCACTTTAATAGCTTTTTTCAGTCCTATGCAAGCATAATATTGAAGTTTTTTATGATTATATGGTAATATAATTGTAAAATATTTAAATATAATTTAATACATTAGCTATGAAATTATTAAAATGATAATTATTTGTAATTTTTACGAAATTGTCATGTATCGACTTTTACACACAAACTCTTAAAAACTTATTCTAAAAATGAAAAAGATTACTCTTCTAACTTTAGGACTAATTTTGGCATTTTCTTGTTCTAAAGAAAACCCTAATGAAATTGTAGAACCAAATTCAGAAATTTCTGAATCTCAAAAATTACTTCCTGTATCAGAAATTAATGCGTATATCGAAGGTGAATTAAAACAAAATGGCGATGTAAACTGGATGGAAGCACCTTCTAGTGTATTATGGAGTGCTGTAGTACACGGTGGAGAAGTATTAAGTGTTGGTTTTGGAGAAAAAGGAGAAAGTTACTCTATCCAAAGATCATCTAGACTAAATGACGCTAGAGAAAATATATATAATATTATACAGTCTACAGAGGGAGCAAGTAAGTCTAATTCTGTAATATCTGCCGATGAAATACTTAATGTAACCGATGTGAAAGTTACTAGTTTAGAAACCATAAAAACTTTACAAAAAACAGATCAAATTCGTTACTTAGACCCAATCGGTTATGGTTTTTACCTACAAGAAGATAATTCAAATCAACAGAAATCTGCGGGATGTAGTAAAAGTGGACAATCTATAAATAGCGGGGATTATAGAGTAATTTCACCTAATGCACGATTACCTTGGAATTTTGACATTCATAAAGTACCGCAGGCTTGGAATTATAGTACAGGGGCAGGTATAACTGTTGGTTTGATTGATACCGGAATTTCTGCAAGCCAAAATTTACTGGGTAGTGGATTTAATGATGGGGCGTCTAATGGAAGATTTGTGCAACGATTTGGAACTTTTATCGACTCTCCGTGGTGGTGGTCTAATAATATTGATGGACCGAATGACAAGTGTGGGCATGGTACTTCTATGGCATCAGCAATAGCATCACCACGTAATGATGATTTTATGCCGGTAGGAGTAGCGTATAACTGTAATTTGGTTGCCTATAGAGGAACTGAGGATGTTGTGTTAAATGATTATCATGAGCGTAAAGGAGTAAGTAATGCTTTAAAAGCATTAGGAAATAGAGGAGATGTTAAGATTATTTCGATGTCTATTGGATACCCCTGGTCTATTGGTAATGTAAAAGATGCTGTAAAATATGCCTACGGAAAAGGAAAAATGATAATCGCTGCGGGAGGAACATCGACTACGTTTACAAATTGGTATGGTGTTATTTTTCCGGCAAGTATGTCAGAAACAGTTGCGGTTACAGGTATAAAAGATAATGGATATAATCGCTGTAATATCTGTCATGATGGTAGTAAAATCGATTTTACTATCGTAATGGAGAGAGCAGGAAACTCTAGTAGAAATGTACCGGTATTAGGGTTTAATACAGGAACACAAACTTATGTAGGAGGATCTTCTGTAGCGACGGCTACCACAGCAGGAATCGCTGCTTTGGTATGGGCACGTAATCCTAATATGACTAGGGCTCAGGTACTTGATAAACTAAAGAAAGCGGGAGAGTTTTACCCTAATCGTAATAGTAAATTTGGTTACGGTAATATTGATGCATTAAAAGCGGTTCAATAAAATCACATAAAATATAAAACAAGGCTGTGGTATTTAAATACTACAGCCTTGTTTTGTATATAGGTTATAATACTCTACTAATGGTTAACCCGTCTCTAATAGGTAATACTACAGTTTCTATTCGTTTATCTTCAATCAAAAGTGTATTGTATTTCAAAAGAGCTTTAGTAGAAATATCCTCTTCTTCAACTTTTTCGATTACTTTACCATTCCATAATACATTGTCTGATAAAATTACACTTCCAGGATTCATTTTATTAATAACCAATTCAAAATAAGTAGGATAATTAGGTTTGTCGGCATCTATAAACACCAGATCAAATTTCATGTCCAGATTTGGGATAATTTTGGTAGCATCACCAATATGTTGATGAATTTGTTTTCCATAATCAGAAAGGTCAAAATATTTTCTTTGAAAATCTTCTAACTCCTCATTAATATCAATGGTATGTAATTCTCCATCTTTTCTAATTCCTTCGGCCAGACAGATAGCAGAATATCCTGTGTATGTCCCTATTTCTAATATATTTTTTGGCTGAATAAGTTTAGATAGCATACTTAAAACCCGACCTTGATAAGCACCACTAAGCATTCTGGGTTGTAGTATTTTTTGATATGTTTCACGGTTTAGTTGTTGTAATAATTCGGGCTCTTTTTGGGTATGGTTTACTACATACGTATCCAGTTCTTCAGGGATAAAATGCATAATTATTTACTTTTTCTAATAAACTTTTTCTTTACCTAAAATTTTATCTATTAAATCTTGTTTTGCTTTTTCATTATCTCCAAATAACCAACGTAAAACATTATCTTCCCAGATATCATCATATTCTTCTGTAGTTATAATATTACGATCTAGTGCTAAGTCCAGAATTTTCCCTGGATAAGAAGACTGTGGCTCGCTTTCCATTTCTCCTAATGGATATGGATCATCTAATCCCATAATAACTTGATTACTACCTTGTCGTTCTACAGTTAGTTTTAAAGAATCGGTGTCGTGTACCAGAGTGTCAAAATATATATTGGGGTGTCCTACAGCTTTTCTAGGATGTTGTTTTCCTTTAAAAAGATCCGGTCTTCCATCAAATCCTTGAATACGTCTTCCTAAATTCATTTGTGCTAATTGCCCTCCATGAGCAAAGCAAGTTCTAATATTTGGATAGCGAGTTTGCATCCCGTTAAGAGTATAAAAGTGATAAGCATCACCACATTGGGCAAGCATCCATACCAAATGAAAACGCCAGGAAACATTTTCTAGTTTGATCATTTTATCACCATCATAAGGATGAACTTCTATAGCTAATTTATATTTGTCTGCTAGTTCAAAAATCGGATCATTTTCCTCGTCAAAAATACATCGCCACTGCCCAATAGAATCCATAAAGTGAGTAGGCAGACATAGTACATGCATTCCTAATTCTTCTACACAACGCTCCATTTCCCATAGTGCTCCGTTAATAAATCCAGGATGTATTACAAAACCACAAGAGAACTTATCCGGGTGATCTTGTTGTACGTGAGCATTAAAATCATTTTGAAATCGTAAAGCATGTTTCATTTCTTCCAGACGTAAACCATTACCATATAACTGAGAAAGATTTAATACTACTGCGTGATCAATCTTGTTACGCTCCATCCACTCTAATTTTTCATCTAAGAAAAAACTAGAGTGCGTAACTGGGCGTTTCCATCCTTTTTGTAACATATACTTACGTTCATCATCTACCCAAAAAATCTCTTTGTCTTTCATAAACTGCGGAATCTCTTCTGGGTATGGCAGTAAATGTGAATGACCGTTTATGCGAAGTTTTCTTTTCATCATAGATGTTATCCCTGTTATTTATACAGGAATCTTTTTAATTAGATTATTGTTTATTCTTTATTCTTTTTTGGAGCTTCCATTACGCTTCCACAATTAGAACAAGTGCATTTTGTTTTGTCACTATAATATTTATCAAAAATTATAGGCATATCTGTTTCTATATTATCTAATGCAAATTTTTCTCTGTATAGTTGGGTATTGCAATTTTCGCAATACCACTCCAGAGCATCCAGCATTTTTTCTTCTCTTGGGTATTCAATCACTAAACCTACTGTATTTGCTCCTCGTTGAGGAGAATGTGGCACCTTTGGAGGTAATAGGTAAATATCGCCTTCTTTGATATGAACGTCTTTGGGTTCGCCATTATCTATTATTTTTAATACCATATCTCCTTCTACCTGATAGAAAAATTCTGGGGTTTCATTATAATGATAGTCTTTTCTATTATTAGGTCCCCCAACAACCATTACAATAAAATCCCCGTCTTTCCATACACATTTATTACCAACAGGAGGTTTTAGTAAATGGCGATGTTCGTCTATCCAGGCTTTAAAATTTAATGGTGAAACTAGATTGCTCATATGCTTGTTTTAATTTAGATGTGTTGTTTATTCTATAGCATGAATACTATTATTATAATCTACACGATTGATTCGTATTTTGTATTAAATTTAATTATTTTGATTATTATTTTGTAATAATAAATAGTTAACTATAAGGACTTTGTCCTTCCTCCATCAACAGGAAGGTTTATTCCGTTGATATAAGATGCGGCTTCAGATGCCAAAAATGCTATGGCATAAGCTATTTCCTGTGGTTTGGCAAATCGTTTTGCTGGTACCTCGTTTTTCATGGTATCAGAAGCTTCTTCAATTGATTTTCCTAGTTTTGTCGCTTTATTATTAATAATTTCATTTAATCGTTCTGTCGCTGTAGCTCCTGGTAATACGTTATTTACTGTAATTCCAAATACCCCAAGTTCATTAGCTAATGTTTTTGACCAGTTTGCGACTGCACCGCGAATAGTATTAGAAACCCCCAATCCGTTTAAGGGTTGTTTTACAGAGGTCGAAATAATGTTGATTATTCTTCCATACCCTTCTTTCTTCATTCCAGGTACTACAGTTTGTGCTAAGATATGATTGCATTTTAGGTGTTGTGTAAAAGCACGTTCGAATTCTTCTAGAGTGGCATTAAATACAGGCCCTCCTGCAGGGCCTCCTGTATTATTTACTAAAATATGAAAAGTTTGCCCTGTAGCAGAAATTTTTTGCTGCAAGTTTTCCGGATTCTGAAAATCTGCTACGATATACGTATGTGATTGCCCCTGATTTGTTGCTAATTCTGTGAGAACGTGTCGAAGTTTTTCTTCATTCCTGGCAACTAAGGTAACATTAGCTCCTAATTCGGCCAATTGTTTAGCAGATGCTTTTCCTATACCTTGAGTACTCCCACAAACTAATGCATTTTTATGAGTTAGATTTAGATTCATTTTTTTAGTATTGAGTGTTTAGGTGTTAGTGTTGAAATGATTATGTAAATTTTCAACTTCATATTTTCTAATGTGTTTACTTATAAAAGTTCAAAGTATATTCTTTTGTTCATTATTTTGTCTACAACAACTATTTGTTTAAAACATTTAAAACAGGTGTAAACGGTGTCTTTATTAATAGTTATCTGGTTTATTGCATTTTTTTAGAATTTAAGTATCAGTCAATCTTATTTTTTCTAGTTGTCTAATCTCTTAATTCTGATTGCTTAATATTATCTTTTAATACTGTATACAAACGTTTTTAGGTTCGGTAAAAAATCTTAGGGCTTCAAATCCACCTTCTCTACCTACACCAGAATCTTTTGTACCTCCAAATGGAGTGCGTAAATCCCTCATCATCCAGGTATTTACCCAAACGATACCAGCTTGTATGTGCTTTGCCAAATGCATACTTCTGTTTAAATTATTTGTCCAAATTGTGCATGATAAACCATAACGCACATCATTTGCCATAGTTAGAGCTTCATCATCAGTATCAAATGGCATAATCGTAACAACGGGTCCAAAAATTTCTTCTTGTGCCAATCTGCAATTTGTTGTACTAATTTCGATAACGGTTGGTTGTAAATAATATCCTTTTTCATATCCATTTACCGTTACATAATTACCACCATAGAGAATTGTGCCACCTTCTTCTTCGGCTATATCGATGTATGATTTCACTTTCTCTAAATGTGACTTTGAAACTAATGCGCCTAAGTTAGTTTCTGGGTCAAGAGGAGCACCAACTTTTAGTGCCTTGGTTTTTGCAATAAAATCGGTTTTGAATTTATCATAAATTGTTCTTTCTACAAATATTCGAGAGCCGCAAAGGCATATTTGCCCTTGATTTGCAAATGATGACCTAAGTGTTGTATGAAGCATTTTATCATAGTCGCAGTCTGCAAAAATTAGATTAGGGTTTTTACCTCCCAACTCGAGAGATAATTTTTTAAACATAGGAGCAGCGGTTTTGGCAATATGTGCACCTGTTGCCGTTCCTCCTGTAAAAGAAATGGCTTTAATGTTTGGGTGTTCTATAATGGCTTGCCCGGTAGTATCTCCTAATCCATGAACAATGTTTAAAACGCCTTTAGGTAAACCTGCTTTAGTGCAGATATCACCTAGTAAATAAGCTGTCATCGGTGTAATTTCGCTAGGTTTGGCTACTACAGTATTACCAGCAGCTAGTGCCGGAGCAATTTTCCATGTAAATAAATACAGTGGTAGATTCCACGGAGAAATACAACCCACTACACCGATAGATTGTCTTAGAGTAAAGTTAATAGCATTTAAGCCTGTGCTTTCATGCGCCTCGCTTGCAAACTGCGTAATTGCATTAGCAAAAAATTGAAAGTTAGAAGATGCTCTTGGAATATCTACACTGGTAGATAGGCTTAAAGGTTTACCATTATCAATAGCTTCTGCTTGGGCAAGTTGATCCAGATTTTCTATTATCAATGATGCTATCTTAGCTAAGATTTCACTACGTTGCTGTAATGGAGTTTCTGACCATATAGGAAATACTTGAGCTGCAGCTTCATAAGCGATATGCACATCTGCTGCAGAAGAATTAGGAATTAAACTATATATGGCACCAGTAGATGGGTTGTAATTATCAATCCACTGATCTTGTACAGGAGCTTTGAACTCCCCGTTAATATAGTTTTTAATTTTTTTCATGCGTTCTCAATTTTTTTAATTAACTGAAAATGTATTTTAGTTGCTCGGCCGTTTGTTTTAAATCTCCTGTATAGGTTTGAATTTCATTTTCATTAAATCTAGCCGAAGGACCAGAGGTACTTATTGCGGCAATAAACTTTCCTTTAGTACTAAAAACAGGAACAGCTACACATACTAGACCTATTTCATTTTCTTCCAGATCCAAAGCAAAACCATTGTTTTTAATATTCTCAACTTCGGTGATTAATTTCTGTTTATTAGTTATTGTGTTTTTAGTGACTGATTCTAAATCAAGATTTTTAATAATTTTTTTGTAATCGTGCTCTACAAATGCAAGCATAATCTTTCCTAATCCAGTACAATGCAAAGGTTTTTCAGTACCAATTTGTGAGTTGATTTGTAAGTCATGCCTTCCTACAACTTTGTCTAAGAAATATACTTTTTGATTTTTGTAAATAGCTAAATGAGCAGTTTCGCCAGCACGTTTTACCAATTCTTCCATATAGGGCCTCGCCTTGGATATAAAATTTTGATTAATACTTACTTTTTGCCCCAATTCGAATAATTTAAGCCCTAATCTATATTTGCCGTTTTCTGTATTTTGTTGAATAACATTAAGGGCTTCCATAGTTGCCAGCATCCTGTATACTGCACTTTTATTGGTGTGCATTAGTTTTGCAATTTCGGTAACACCTAATTCTATTGTATCTGTTGAAAAGCAATCTAGAATATTAAATGCTTTTTCAACTGAAGTGTTTAGAATTTTTTTGTCTATAGTATTACTCATGATTACAATTTTATACACCTTCAAGGTATTCAAAACCTTGAAGGTGTAATCGGCTTAACTTCGTTTTTTATAGGCAATAACCTTTATTTCTATCAATAAATGGGGATGAGGTAATTGATGTACAGCAACAGTAGTCCTTGTTGGCCCTTGATAATCAAAATATTGAGCATAAACCTCATTATAACCTCCAAAATCGTTCATGTTAACTAAAAAAGAAGTCACATCAACAATATCTTTTAGGCCTGCACCTTCTTCTTTTAAAATATCATTGATATTTTCTAAAACAGCTTTTGTTTGTGCTCTGATATCTAAATTTGTCGTGCCAAATTCATCTACTTCTACACCTTCGAATGAGTTGTCTGGTTTTCTGGAACTTGTGCCAGAAACAAATATAAAATCCCCAACACGCTTTACATGCGGAAACTTACCTCTTGGAGTGGCTTTACCTTGTATTAGTTTTCCTTTGTTCATTGAAATATTAATGTTACGTATAGAGAATCTATAATTTTCGTTTATTAAGTATTTATTTTGTGTTATACTTATTTTAATCCTGCAATTTTGTCCTCTTCAAGGATTTCACTAGTTTCTTGTTGTACTTGATCAAATATACTTTTTAAATCTTTTGAGGTGTCAATTTCATGATCTGCTATTAGGTTTAGTAAAGCCTTGTCTTGCGCTCTTCCAATCTTCATGGCTTTGGCATACCCAATATTTTCATCAAAAGTCACCATAGAATATTTTGAAAAATAGGTGTCGGGAAATGTTTTTTCTAAATCCATTTCTAGTTTTCTTTTTTCTTTAAACAAAGGATTAGCTACATGATCGCGCATCTCGAAGTAATTATCGATTGCTAAATCTGCAATGGCGTCTGTATCTTCTTTTCGCGCTTTTTGGTATGCCTTAAAAGTAGCGTTCCAATCTCCCTGATGTTGTTCTAAAATTTCATCAAAAACCACAACATCTTCAAAAGAAGCGTTCATTCCCTGACCATAAAATGGTACAATTGCATGAGCAGCATCTCCAATTAATAATGTTTTTCCTTTGTAGTACCATGGTGAGCATTTTACGGTACCTAATGCTCCTGTTGGGTTGTTAAAGAATTCATGATTTATATCTGGAATTAAATCAAGAGCATCGGGGAATTGTGTTTTGAAAAATTCGGTAGCTTTTTCAATATTGGTTAGATTATTGAAATTGTACTCGCCTTCATCATAAGATAAAAAAAGAGTTACTGTAAAACTACCATCTAAATTTGGCAAAGCAATAAGCATATATTCGCCACGGGGCCAGATATGCAAATGATCTTTGCTTATTTGATGATTTCCTATTTTATCTGCAGGAATTTCTAATTCTTTATATCCATGTGTTAAATAATTTTGAGAATAACTAAACAGGAACTTTTTTTCGAGATAATAACTTTTTCTAAGAGCAGAACCTGCACCATCTGCACCAAAGATGATGTCGGCATGTACTTCAAACTTTTCTTTGGTCGTATAGCATTTAAATTTTGCAATTGTATTTTCGATATCAACACCAGTGCATTTTTTGTTAAAATGAATGGTTACATTCTCGTATTTTTCGGCTTCAGTTAATAGTAACCCATTTAAACCTCCTCTAGAAATAGAATTGATGTATTTTCCTGTTCTTCCAGAATAGTTAGAAGCAAATGTATTTCCTTCGATATCATGAATCATCCTA
The DNA here is from genome assembly GCA_030427585.1 of Bacteroidia bacterium. Taxonomy (GTDB): domain Bacteria; phylum Bacteroidota; class Bacteroidia; order Flavobacteriales; family Flavobacteriaceae; genus Aquimarina. Next base: position 329,284 of record JAUIBW010000001.1, on the reverse strand, counting down.
CCATACATAGGGATACAAAATGGAGTTACTTTATCTGCAATACCAACCATTTTCATGGCTTTTAAACCACGATCAGACAGTGCGAGATTAATAGAACGTCCTGCAGAAATATCGGTAGTTCTTAAATCAGGCCTACTTTCATATACTGTTACCTGGTATCCTCTTTGTGCCATTCTTAGTGCCAATAGAGAGCCACATAGACCAGCACCAATGATCAGTATGTTTTCTTCTTTTTGCGTCATACCAGTGTTTTTAATATTTCGGTCATTCGGTATACATCTTCAAAACTATTGTATAGTGGTGTTGGAGCACAACGAATAACATCGGGTTCTCGCCAATCTGTAATAACATGATGGTCTGTAAGTTGTTGATGTAAACTTTTATCTGCATTCTTAACCTGAATAGATAATTGACATCCTCTTTCCTCTGGATTAGTGGGAGTAATAATTCTGATTCTGTCGGTATCTATCTCGTTAATTAAAAATTCGAAATATGCTGTTAGTGCTTTAGATTTCTTTCTCAAAGCATCCATTCCTACTTCGTTAAAAATATCCAGAGAAGCTTTAATTGCAGCCATAGATAGAATGGGAGGGTTGCTTAATTGATATCCTTCTGCACCAGGCATAACATCAAATTCCTGACGCATATTAAAACGAGTATTTTTATTGTGACTCCACCAACCGGCAAAACGTTTTAGGTCTTTGTTATATGCATGTTTTTCATGAACAAATAGACCTCCAAGGCTTCCTGGACCTGAATTTAAATATTTATAGGTACACCATGCTGCAAAATCAATACCAGAATCATGTAGTTCTGGTTGGATATTGCCAACGCCGTGTGCCAGATCAATACCAACCATACAATTTTTGGCATGTCCCAGATCTGCAATTTTCTTAAGATCTAAATATTGACCTGTGTAATAATTTACACCTCCAATTAATAATAAAGCAATTTCGTCGTCTTGTTGATCAAGAATAGTTTCTAAATCCTCTAATCTCAATAATTCTTCACCAGAACGCGGTTTCCATTCAATTAACCCTTCTTTAGGATCAAAACCATGAAATCGCAATTGAGATTCTACGGCATATCGATCAGAAGGAAATGCATCACTCTCTATTACAATTTTATATTTAGTTTTATTGGGTTGGTAAAAAGATACCATTAATAAATGCAAATTGGTAGTTAATGTATTCATGATAACTACTTCTATAGGTTTTGCACCGACCACTTTTGCCATTGTATCTGTTAAAAACTCATGATATGGCATCCAGGGGTTTTTGGCTTCAAAATGGCCTTCTACACCATAATTTGCCCAATCCTCAAGTTCTTGCTGAATATACTTTTTTGTAGTTTTTGGTTGTAACCCCAAAGAGTTACCGCACATATATATCCAATCGTTTCCGTTATCGTCTTTTGGAATATGAAACTGATCTCTGTATTGTGCTATACTATCTTTTTGATCAAGCTCTTTTGCGTATTCTAAACTAGCTTTTGATGCTATGGTCATTTTAAGTGTTTTAATAATTGAAACAGTGTTTTACTAATTTACAAAAATAAAATGATACTAAAAGCAATAAATTGAATTTTGATATGTGTAAGATTAAATTAGAAACAATACTATGTTAGAATTACCTTAGTAAAAGAAATCTTGAAATGAGGTATATGAAGTGTTATAAATGACTTCAAAGATGTGTAATGATTGCTTACGGTTTTACTCAGTAATTACTTCAATTTCTGTGAAATAAAGTTTTCTATTTCCTTCATGCAGCTTATGAGTTTTAGCAATTTTAATACCATTAAAATTCTGATAATTTTCCCAAGTAGTAATCATAGAAGGTTCTAGTTGATTGTTTTTTCGAAACACCCATTCTTTGATGCTAAAATCTCCTTCAAAATAAAAATCATAAGCATCCCCGGGAGTATATCCTCCTTTGTTGTACACTATGGTTAATTTTTGCATTTCTACATTACTTATAGGGGCAATAGCTTTTACCTCATGTTTTGAAGTAAAGCTTGCTGCATCCCAAACAAGATTGAACGGAGCTAATAACCAGTATTTGTCATTAATAAATCTTTGATCTGCTTTAGTAGAAGTGCTATCTAACTGAGTTCTGTTATAGGTTATAGTATCCTGATCAGAGGTTAAGGTTACCATGTTATTTTTGGGTTTCCAACTCCAGGATCTATAATAATGGATACTGTCTCGATCAACATTAAAGGTGAATTTAATTTCTTTTACCTTGTCCCAATACTGCAATCCGTTGGCGTTAGCAATTGCTTCTGCCGTTGTTGGTATTTTCTTTTTATCTACCACAGGTTCTGGATCTCTAACTTCTATTTCCTCTTCGTATATATTTTCTTTTTTAGTGTTGTTCTTACATGCGACACATAATAAAATAGATGATAATACTATTAAGACTTTTTTCATTGTGGGTTATTTTTGGCTAAAATATAAAAAGAAAAACCTTGCTAATCGAGATTAACAAGGTTTTAAGTTTAAAAAGATAGAGAGAGATTACTCTACAACCAAAGTATATTGAGGGGTTTTGTTTAATGGACAAAAATATTTGTAGGTTCCTCTTTGTAATTTAACTGTTTGAGAACTTTCGGTTTTTCCTTCGGCTACGACTTTGGTTACATACGCTGTTTTGATATGATTTTCGGCATTAGAAGCATCCTTTCCTTCTGGAACTAGTACAAAACCAACATCTGTTCCCGCATTGTTATTGGTAATATTGAATACATAGCTTCCTTCTGATAGTTTTACTTCTTTTTGAGTAAATTCTCCTTTAGTCTGCTCTAAAGAAACATTTTTTACTTTTTGTGCTTGTGCATTAAATGTAATTGCTAAAATAAATGAGAATACGGTAATTAACTTTTTCATGATTTTGATACTTGTATTTAAATTGTTTTTGAAATTATTTTTTTTAACCTCACAGAAATACCGATCGAGTTTGATATCAATCTGTGAGGTTTAATCGGGGGGGAATTAGACCTCAGTAGTTTCTAGTGGTTGTGCAACAGGAAAATCTACAGGAACCTGGGTTGTGCTATGTATATAATTAGAAATTGTTTTATCTCCTACTAATACGATAGTATCTATTAAGTTTCCTTTAGAATATCCAGCATTAAAAAAATTGTCTACAACATCTTGATTAGCCTTACCTCTATTTTCTGTAACATTTTTGGCTAATCCGGCTAATGCATTTAGTTTACTGTCGAAAGAAGCACGACCAGCTCTAAGTTCTAAAATTTGCTCATCGGTAAAACCATTCATTTTTCCTATAGCTGTATGGGCAGATAAACAGTAGATACAATCATTTACCTGGCTTACGGCTAAATTCACTACTTCTTTTTCTTTGGCAGAAAGTGATGTTTTTGCATTTGAAAGGTTTAGATAATTTTCTAGCGCTGTTTCGCTATGCGCATAGGTTGCGTATAGATTTGGTACAAATCCTAGCGCTTTGTTTAGATTGTCAAATATTGCTTGATTACCAGCATTTACTTCTTCTCTTGTTGGTACATTAAATGTGCTCATAATATAATTGTTTTAAGTTATTTTTATTGAAATTGAAACTTTTTTGAGTTTCTGTTGTTTTAAATTGTTGAAGCAAAGATCGTCTTGAAATAGGCGGGATAGAATAGTCGTTTTTCCCGATTGCTTGTCAAATTTTCCCGATCTATTTTGACACTTATCTTTGTGCAAAAGATTTTTTGGTATCACAATAAAAATCATGAATAGCTTTTTGCTCACAATGTGTTTTTGGATGAATAGCAGCAGCTATTTTTTTTCTTCCTTGGCTAAAAATTTCAATTAAATTGAATATTGATTTATGTTGTACTATCATTTTTGTATTGTTTTAAATTAACAATGCAAAGATGCGTCATAGAAGAAGGGGAAGAAATGGTGGTTTTTCCCTGAAGCTTGTCGATTTTTCCCGAGCATAAAAAAACACCTCTATTATAAAGAGGTGTTGAATACTTTTTTTGAGTACTATAAATTAATACCTAATCGTATTAAAATTAAAAAAACTTGACTTCTTTTCTTCTCATCCAAAGAATAATAGCACTTAATACAAAAGTTACTATGGCGGTAATGAATAGAATTCCACCATCATTATTAATTTCAATGCCTAGTTTGGTTAAATGCATCATGATAGCTCCTCCTATAATACCAAGGGCTAACATCGCACCAATCCATGCTGTTTTGGGTATTAATAATAAAACTCCGGCGATTAATTCGGTTATTCCTGTTCCTATTCGGCCATAAGGTTCTAATCCGACTTTTGTAAATATATATACACTATCAGGATGGGCGGTAAATTTAAATCTTAGTGTTTGAATTAAGATCAATGCTACGACAATTCGTAACAAGAGGGGTAGAATCTTTTTCATGTTAGGTTATATTTATTAGCTTTAAAGTGAGGTAAACACGTTACAAAACACTGGGTAAAGCATCAATTTTCCCATTAAAAGTATTCTTTCTTGAGATAATATACAATTCTTCTATATTATTATCTTTTCTAAATTGATGAGTTAACTCGGGTAATTTCTCCTTAAGAAAAGCTTTAAAAGACTTATAGTCACTACTTTGATTGGCTCCTTTACGTATAGTTTTTAGGTAAGTTGAAGTTAGAATTTGCAGGTTGCTTCTCTCTGAAAGAAACAATAAATAATCGTTGTTTTGGTTAGCTTTTTGAATTTGATTCTTGAAACTGATTTCATTTATAGCAATAAGATTACTATTAAAACTGCTAAAGCTATTTGTGTATACAACTTCTTCTGCATTTTTATTGAGGTATACGGTTTCTAATTGATCTTCATAAACTATTTGAGCATTACTTATCGAAAGAGAGAGGAATAAGATGCCAAATATTGCTGTTTTAGCGATGAGAATTGAAGTTTTCATATTTAATATACTTTGCCCGAAAATACTTCGGTAATTGATTTTACTTTTTATAATGTAAAGTTGGGGCAAATATGAATAATATAGCATATATCTTTTTCCTGTATTCTTGTCAATATTTCCTTTCAAGCTTTGACTTCAATTGTTTTTTAAACTCTGAAGGGGAAAGAGATGTATGTCTTTTAAACATTCTACTAAGATGAGATGCATCTTCAAAACCAATTTCATATGCAATTTCTTTGGCAGATTTATCAGTATAAATAAGTAGGCGTTTGGCTTCCAAAATTATTCGATCATGAATAATTTGTAACGGACTTTTTTCAAATTTAGCAAAATTATTTGATAAGGTTTTGGGAGATTTAAATAGTTTTTGAGCGTAAAAACCTACAGCATGCTCTTTTCTAAAATAGGTATCTACCAAGATATTAAAATTTCTGATTAGATCTACCTGGTCTCCAAGGTTAGCATAATTACTTTGTTGCTTAATAAGACGTGTGGTTGTTATTATAAATCTGGACATTAGCATACGCAACATTTCTGCCTGTATAGTATCTACTGTCTCTAATTCATCCAAAAAAACCTTATGTAATTGCTCTAATTTATTTTGCTCTTTTGTATTTAATTCTACAATAGAGATGGAGGTATTGCCATAAAAAAGAACACCTACACAACTTACTTCTTTATCGTGATCTTTAATACAATAAAACTCTCTGTTAAACTGATATATTAAGATATTTGAACCATCAATAAATCTGAAATATTGATTTGGAGTTAATACTACAATTTTGTCTTTTTTAACTGTTGTAGAAATTCCATCAATCTCTATACTAATATCAGTATCTCTAACCCAGATAAAAGTATATAATTCTATAAGTTTTGATGTTGTATAAGACTGTAATAGTTCTTCGTTGGCAATTTTTAATATGGCACCGGTCGAAAATTCTTTAAATTCTTTTATCATATAAGATGGGTCGTAGTTTATATGATTTTATTACAAGGTAATGTAAAAGATTTAAGCTTGTGGTTCTGGCCTTATTGGTAAGCTTTTTAAGGTGTTGGAAACCTGTAGAATATGTTTTTTTTAATAGAAAACAATAAGGAAGCTATCGATATTCTTATATAGAAGATCAATTATAATGGACTATGGTAATTAGGGGAGTCAAACTAATAATAATCTAACGATTAATCCAATTGCTCCTCGTTGTCCAATCATATTTCTAAGTTCTTGTAAGCTCGACGAAGTTATTTCTATTTTAGAGGCAAGTCCATTACTAGTACCCCCATCTACAAATGTTTGTAATGAAGAAGTTGTAACCCCAAGCTTATTTGCTATGCCAGATCTTACATTTCCTTCGGTAAGATCTCTAAGTGAGTTTAATGTTACACCACTTTTTCTAGCTATTCTATTTAAACTCATATTTATATCTTTTAAAATTAAGTCATTCATAGTTAGTTATAGTAAGTATAAGCAATTATTGATCGATAAACTGACGTATAATGAGAAGTATGTTTTGTACTATTTTTTCTCTATTACTAATTTAATACAGATTTTTTTAGAATTCTTACGGGAAACCTCAGCCTATGAAAAAAAGTAGAAAAAATAAGATTTTTTAAATCAAATTGTAGGTGTAAATAACTTTTGTATTGTGCAAAATTGCTTATTTATATGATGTAAGTTTATTTTATAAATAAAAATCAGGTTAGAATTTTATATATAAACGATACTATTTTTTATTCAAAAGATTAAAGTGTAATACCGAGTTGTCAAATAATTGAGCAACATCTATCGCATTCGTCTTTTGATTATATTCTATGTCGGCCATACCATTACTATTTGTTACAATTTCAGTAAATTCTTTGTCTTTATATTTTAAAAGAATGCTATTCTTCCAATTAATTGACCAACTAGTAAGATAAATTGATCCACTTTTATCCATTGTAATTCCATCTAAATGTGGGTAATCGGTTTTGACAACTACTGTGGTTTTTTTGCTTTCTAAATCTATTTCGTATACTGCACTTTTATCTACCGTATTACATACTAATAATCTATTTTTCTTAGTATCAAAATAAAGTCCGTTTGGAGTATTAATAGTATTGTTCAGAATTTCATAAGATTTATTGCCGATAGATACTTTGAAGATTGTATGTCCTTCACGATCCGAAATGTATAAATTTCCTGCATTATCAAACTCGATATCATTAAGTTGTTTAGTGTTTGATATACGTAATGAAAATACTAACTCGGCTGTGGATATGTCAAACCCTCTAATAAAATCATCTCCAGATTTATTGTCTTCTGCACTATAAATAACTCCATTGTGTAGTTTTACACCAAGAAATGAAGTGTATCCAGATATAAAAGATGTTTTTGCACCTGTTTTATCTATTTTTAGGATTTCTCCATTACCAATATTTGAAACATAATAAGAACCTGTTGCCTTATCAAATGTTACACTTTCTGGATTATCAAGAGATTGCGATTTTCCTGAAAATGAAATACATACAATAAAAACAAAAAATATAGTAAAGAAATTGTTCATAGTAATAGGTTGAAAACTAATTTTTCAAAGTTACGGTTTGTATTTGTTTAATGCATTCTGTTGTTTTTTTATCATACACCTTAATAGAATTGACTTTATTATATTTATGAAGAATTAGTATACCTAGTTAAATAGATCCTATAATGTCTAAAGAACTATACAATTATTTTGAAACCAATAAGCAGACCTGGAATAAAAAAGTTGATATTCATGCCAGAAGTGATTTTTATGATATGGAAGCTTTTAAAAAAGGAAAAACTTCATTAAAACAATATGAACTAGAAGCTCTTAGCGATGTATCTGGTAAGTCATTATTACATCTTCAGTGTCACTTTGGGCAGGATACGTTAAGCTGGAGTAGGTTAGGAGCAAAATGCACTGGTATTGATTTATCAGAAAAAGGAATTGAATTGGCCAAAAGTTTAAATGAAGAGTTGCATCTGGATGCAAAATTTGTAAGTTGTAATGTGCTGGATACTTCAGAATATATTAAAGATAAATTTGATATTGTTTTTACTAGTTATGGGGTTATTGGGTGGTTGCCTGATCTAAAACCCTGGGGCAAGATGATTGCAGAACGACTAAAACCCGGAGGTATTTTTTATATAGTCGAATTTCATCCCATAGTGTGGATGTTTGATTATTTACAAGAGAAGCCGGTAATGAAATATGGATATCATCAAAAAGATGTGATCTATGAAGAATATCAAGGAACCTATGCTAATCCAGAATCTGATATGATTAGTAAAGAGTATGGATGGAATCATGGATTAGGAGAAGTAGTATCCTCTCTTACAGAGGCTGGTTTAACTATAGAATACTTAAATGAATATGACGGATCGCCTTATAAGGTTTTGCCTGGTTTAATTAAGAATGAAAACAAAATGTTTGCAACAAAAGAAAAGTTATATCCACTAGTCTTCGCGATCAAAGCCCGGGGATAGGTTTAATTGCTTTTTATGTAAAACACTTTACTATGCTAGTTATGAATAAAATTATTTTTATTATTCTTTTTCCCAGTGTAATAATCGCCCAACATAAACTTGAGGTTAATCTTGTATATGGTATTTATATCAATGATCACGCTGAGCGAAAATTTGATACTAAAGAACGTGCCTGGAAATTGAAAGGCAAATTTCTAGAGTATTGGATAGATGCACACAATATACAAATAGTATTAACCTTACAGAAAGGGAGATTAAAAAAATCTCAAATTTTATTTCAAAAAATAAACTGATCCAGACAATTGATAAGGAGTTAAAGGGCAAATATTTAAATAAATATGGATATAGCGAAAGAATTAAAGGAACTCTTAACCTAAATGACGAAGAAGCTCTAATAAATATAAAGACTAATAGCCAAAAGTTGATAAAAGAAGATATTGATGGTAAGCGATTTTATGCATTAGAACAACTTTTTTATCAAATTGTTGAAAATCATTCAGACTAATTAAGGCGTATTTACCCGATAATTCGTTTTAACCACTTCAATTTTTTTGCACTATATGGAGCATACTTTAAATTAAGTTCTATCCAAAATGGTTTTTGAAGAATACTCTTAAAGTGAGAAAAAGTATCAAACCCATATTTTCCATGATAATTTCCAATACCACTGTCACCAACGCCTCCAAAAGGAAGAGATTGTTCTGCAAAATGCATTACAGCATCATTTACAGCACCACCTCCAAAGGATATTTCATTTAGAATTTTGTTTTTTATAGCTTTATTTTTGGTAAAAATATAACAAGAAAGAGGTTTGGATAATGTTTTAACTTTTGTGATAGCTTCATCGATAGAGTCAAATGAAAGCACCGGTAAAATAGGACCAAAGATTTCTTCTTGCATTACTTTATCAGAAAAAGAAATATCTTTTAGAATTGTTGGTGGTATTACCCGCTCTTCTGGATCACCCAAGCCACCTGCATATATTTTATCAGGATCTATTAAACTATTAAGTCGATCAAAATTTTTATCATTAATGATCTGCGTATAATTATGGTGAGCTACTTTATAATCAGCTTGATTAATGTGTTTTTTTATCGCTGCTAAGAATTGATCGTATATAGAGGACTCTACCAAGACATAATCAGGAGCAATACAAGTTTGCCCGGCATTAAGAAATTTGGCCCAAACTAATCTTTTGGCTGCCATATTGATATGTATATCTTTAGTTACAATTGCGGGGCTTTTACCTCCTAATTCCAAAGTAACTGGAGTAAGATGTTTTGCGGCTGCCAGATAGATTATTTTTCCTACTGATACACTCCCTGTAAAAAATATTTTATCGAATTTAACTTTTAAAAGATCAGATGTTTCTTGTACTCCACCTTCGATCACTTTAAAAAAAGCAGGATCAAAATTTTGATTGATAAGCAAAGCGATTGCCTTAGAGGTGTGAGATGGTATCTCACTTGGTTTAAGAATAACAGTGCACCCAGCAGCAATTGCGGCTATTGCCGGGCAAAGGGATAATTGATATGGGTAATTCCATGCGCCGATTACAAGAATACTCCCATATGGTTCAGGGATAATGTAGCTTCTTCCAGGAAGATTTGGCAAGCTTGTAAAGACTTTTCTTTTTCGAACCCATTTTTTAATTTTTACTAAAGCAAGATCAATTTCGTGATAGATTATGGATAACTCGGTAACATAAGTTTCAAATTCAGACTTTTTAAAATCTGTATAGATAGACGTATAAAGTAGCTTCTCATTTTTTTGTAAAACATTTTTTAGCTTCTTTAGTTCTCTAATCCTAAAAGAGATGTCTTTTGTTGTATTCGTATTAAAAAACAGACGTTGTTGATCTATGACATCTTGGTAATCCATACTGATAAATATTCTTGAGAATCTTAAAAATAAGGATTTTTATTAAGCTTTTTGTTTTTTAAGCTTAAGTTCTCGCTGCATTTGTTTTACTGTTAAAGTACTACCGTCATGACTCCATCCGGGAGGGCCAAAAACATACATGAATTTATGGTACCAGTTTTTTGATTTTTTAGTGTCATTCCATATGTCCTTATATTCATGAGTAAGAATTACCCAGGGATTATATGAATTTGGTGCATGTGTAACACCGTATTGTATTTCTATGTCTTCGTCTAGTTCTTTCCAGGTACCAAATATCTTATCAAAAATATTGAGAAACCCGCCATGGTTTTTATCCATGTATTCTACGTTTTTGGCATGATGTACCTGATGCATGGTGTGTGTATTAAATATTTTTTCAATCACTCCCATTTTAGGAATATATACCGAGTGAAGTTGAAATTGCCATAAAGCTTCAATACCCAGGCAAACTATTACCATCTCGGGAGGAAAGCCTATTGCAGGTAACCACATATAAAATAATGGTTTGTAAAGAAGGGTAAACCACCCATTTCTTACCGCAGTACCCAGGTTAAAATTATCCGAAGAATGATGTACAATGTGTGCGGCCCATAAAGCTCTTACCATATGATTTTGCCTATGAAACCAATAATACGTATAGTCATCTGCAAGTTGACATAAAAGCCAAACATACCATGCAAACCCAAAGGACTTCCAACCCATAATATTAGTTCGTACCCCATCGATTTCTGGGTTAAAAAGGTCATACACAAAATGAAAGAGTACAATAGAAAAAATAGTTTTAATTAATGGCCCCAAGATTGCAGACCCTACGCCCATAGTTAAACTAGCAGCTAAGTCTCTCCAATTATATAAATTCTTATGATTATGAGTTTTACTATAGGTGAGCTCTAATAAAATTAGTGCTAAAAAAAGAGGCACTCCATAGGTTAGGGGTTTAATAAATTCCATTTTTCTTTTTCTGTTTTATTCCATAGTGGCGGAATATAGGGAGAATTTTTAGGATATCATCTACAAAATTGAAGTATTCGATTATGAATCCTATTTTAGTATTAGTTTATATAATAGAGACGGTTTGAAAAATAAATGAACCTATTGTCAATTTATTTTTCAAACCGTTGTGTAGGTTATTTTATAATTTAATTAAGCTCTCTAAGTAGATCAAAAGCCGCTAAGACATTTTGCATAGATTTCTTTTCTGCCGTACTTACAATTCTCGAGTCAACCTCTTCTTTCCCGAAAAATGTTATTTTAACTTTTTTTCCAGCAGCAATTGCTTTTATCATAGGCATCTCAAGCTGTTTTACAACGCGATCAATCCATTCTCTTTTTCCTCCAGACTCTTCTTTCGAATTAAATTCTCCAGGAGTATCTTCTTCTACAATATATATTTTACCATCTACATCTATTTCAATTCTTTGAATAAATAACCAATCTTTTTTAGTAAAATAATTTATAGAAAATCCCAACCATGATTTACGATTATCTTTTTTACCAATATAAATCTGAAAATAACTTTTAGTATTTACCTGGATAGAAGATTTGTCTGAATACCAGGTTACTTCATTAACAGCATCATACTTCTTCCGCATTTTAGCAATTGCTTTTTGATACTCTTCGGAATTGTTTTTTTCTGTTAACTCATCTTTATTTAGGGCTTTTTCAGCTTGAAGAATTTCTTTCTTAACCTTTTTTAGTAAGCTCTTCCCCTTCTTAGTTTCGTTAGAATTGGGGTATTTATCAACTAAAACTTCGAGTCGCTCTTTACTTCTGGTATAGTCTAAGGCATCATAGTACTCATGAGCTTGTTCAAGAATTTGAGTAGGGGTTAACTGGCATTCTGCAATTTCTTTTTTTAGTTTATCATTTTCTTCCTTTAATTTATCAAAATCAGCCTGAGGAATACCACAGCTAACTAGGATGAAAGTTATTAAAATATTAAAAAGTATAATTCTTCTCATAACTAAACTTTTTGAGATTATGGTTATTAATTGTTTAAAACAAAATTATAATTAGGTTACATATGTTAAAAAACAGCAAAAAATTTGCTTATAGCTCTAATATAATAAAATTCCTTTAAACTACGTAATTTAAGCTTTGATCTTAATATAAAGGTAGGGTAATACTTACATTTTATTTCTAAACATTCTTTTTTGTTTAATATAAAAAGATAAGAGTCATCTATTTTGCAAAAATTTGGGAGGTGTCTTTAAATGATTTAAACTCTAATGCGTTGCCACATGGGTCATAAAAGAACATAGTAGCTTGTTCTCCAACTTCTCCTTCAAACCTGATATAGGGTTCTATAATAAATTGAATATTTTTGTTAGATAGTTTTTTTGCAAGACCTTGCCATATATTCCATTCTAGAATGATCCCAAAATGAGGAACAGGAACATCTTTACCATCTACCAAACTGTTATGATTGTCTTCTATGTTTGTTTTTGACTTATAATGAATTACCAATTGGTGACCAAAAAAATTAAAATCAACCCAGTGATCACTACTTCGGCCTTCTTCAAGTTCAAGAATATTCTTATAAAAATTTCTGGCATTTTCTAAATCATGGACAGGGATTGCCAGATGAAAAGGGGATAAAGTGTTCATTTTCTGATGAAATTATTAGGATTATTTTTTTATTCTATTCCAAATGTCTAAATACATTTTCCATTGATCATTAACTTTTTTCCAGATAACAACATATTTTCCTTGATATGTTTCCTCAGTACCGTCATCATTTTTGTTTTTCCCTTTATAGATTCCATAATCATGGGCAGTATCTCCTAGAATTATAATTTCTTCAGGAATAATTTCATGCTCGATAGGTTTATAACCACTAGACCCAGCCCATCTTTTTTTAATTGCTTCATATCCTTTAATGATAGGTGCATCGGTTGGAAATATTTTTGCATTATCGGTATAAATTTTTGCGATAGCTTCATAATCTTGTCTTAAGTAAGCATCAGAAAATGCTTCTGCCCCCTCTCTTATTAGTTCTTCATCAAACAATTGTTTTGTGTTTTCTTGTCTAACACATTCAATTTTCCAGGTCGGAAAAGAAATAGATTCATTTGTATCTACCCATTCACCAAGCCATTTAAACCCATTGTCATTTATATCATAAAAACTAAGTTTAGAAAAACCATCCATACCATTAGGGGCTTTTTGTTTACGATATAAAATGATCTTTCCGTCTTTTTTATTTCCTTTCCAGGAAGACAGTACAGGGGTGGCTCTTACCGATGAATAATAATGCACATACCATTGACTACTATCTGCATTAAATTGTCTTATACTACCAGAGTGTCTACCATCTGCTTTTAAGGTTTGATCCTGAACCGCCATTCCGTTCATAATATACTTAAATTCCCAGGTCATTTTATTGGGTTCTCCCCATGTTTGATCCTGATTTCTGGTTTGCGATACACAATTGCATTTTCCTATAAGAGGTGCAAAATCCAGAATTTCTTTTGGTGCATCAGGATTTGGTTGCCCAAAAGGATGTGCTTCTGAAGGTTCATATTCTGACTGGCTCCAAGTTGTAATACTTACCAAAAAAAATAAAGAAAGCAGTATACGCGTCATGGGATTGCGAATTGATTAGTAAGACAATTTAGGTATTTTAGAAAAAGAAAAAACTTGCGAATAGGGAAATTAAGATATAATTAACAACGAAAAAAATTAGTTTCTTCGATCTTTTCGTTTTTTGTCTCTGGATCTTTGAGAACTTCTTTTATCAGAATTTCCTTTTTTGTGGTTTTTAGAAGTAAACCGCCTTGAGTTATTAGTTCTTTTCTTTGGTTGAGTATCTTCTAATACAGAAGCTTCTTCTGTTTTACTCGAATCTTCTACATCGGTATTAAGAACCCCTAATTCTTTTTCTGTTAAATACCTCCATTCTCCTAAAGGAACATCAAGAAGAACATTCATGATTCTAATTCGTTTAAGTTTCAACACTTCGTATCCCAGATATTCGCACATTCTTCGAATTTGACGATTAAGACCTTGAGTCAACACGATTCTAAAATCATATTTACTAATTTGTTCTACTTCACATTTACGGGTTATAGTATCGAGAATCGGAACTCCATTACTCATTCGTTTTATAAATAATGGATTAATTAATTTATTTACCGTTACTACATATTCTTTTTCATGATTATTTCTTGCTCTAAGAATTTTATTGACGATATCTCCATCACTAGTTAAAAAAATAAGCCCTTCACTAGGTTTATCTAATCGACCGATAGGAAAAATACGTTTAGGATAATTGATGTAGTCAATGATATTATCCTTTTCATTTTTTGCCGTTGTACAAACTATACCAACAGGTTTGTTAAAAGCAAGGTAGACGTGTTTTTCTTTCGATTGATTTACTAAATCACCATCTACCCGAACAATATCATCGGGAGTAACTTTGGTTCCCATTTCTGGTACTTTGCCATTAATAGTTACACGACCCTGGTCGATTAATTTATCTGCCTCACGACGCGAACAATAGCCGACTTCGCTTAGATATTTATTAAGTCTGGTGAAATTTTTTTCAAGCATACAATAAAAATAGTACGCAAAGATAATGGTTATAACAAAATGATAAATGGTATTAATTCAATTTTAATTCTTTGATGTCAACCTTCCCATCTGGTGAGATTAAGAAATATTTTGAGTTTGTAACTTCTTTTTCAATTGGTTTTTGCTCCTTTGATTTAGGTGTATACTGTAGTTTTATTTCCATACCTATTTGCACAATGGGTTCAACTATTGAGCTATTTATAACCATATCATAATCTTTATAAGAGATAGGATCATAATAATATGTGGTTTGTTTTTTTGCAGTTATAATCCCTTGCTTCTTATTAAATGTATCTAAAGAAGTGCTATGAAAAGCTTGGTAACTTTTATAAAATTCTTTTGGAAAATGACAATATTTTGTATCTGCTATTGTTGGGTGATATGACGTTAAGTCAAAACCCAAATCGGTATAGAATTGTTGTTTTTCTTTAAGAATTTTCAGTATCTCTGTACGTAGTTGTTTGTATACAGTTTGTATGTCGTTTATAAAATAGTCTACTTTTACAAGATTATAAATTTCGTTATTTGCACAGGTAGAAAGTATTTTCTCAAATTGATTTACATTAGTAAATTTTACATGGATGTTTTGTTGTAATTCAAAACCTTTAGGAACTTCATTGTATTTTTTGCTGAATATTTTTTTTTCTACTACAGTTTCATATACAGGAACAAATGAAATGACATCGATAATAATATCTCCCTCTAAAATACCTTTGGTTCGCAATTCATCTTTTACTTTTTCTACTCTCTCATTCATTAGCGTATTAGTTTCTTGGGATGTTTTTCCAATTTGTACGATATTAAAAATTGCAGTATACGAATCGGCAACAATATTGTTTAATACTTTAGCATCAATTGTTATCACAGGATTAGGCGTTAAATCCTTTTGCCTAAATTGTTGTATTTGATTTCCATAAATATCAGCATTTGCTAATTCTGTGGGAGCTATTATATTTTGCCTAGAAATAATTGTTGCGTTTCCTTTAATTTGAGCAAAAGCGGATAAACTAGAGAATACTAAGAAGATGTAAATTAGATTTTTCATGATATAGATTTATCGTAAATCTATGTCGAAAGCTAATTTTACGAAAACAATAATGAGTAAATGGACCTTTTGAATGAGGGAGTTGCTTTTTTTTCAAAGAAAGGCAATATTAGGATTTGTTTAAAACTTATGCTTTCAAAAAATCAATAATCATATTGTCAACTTCATCAAAAAATAGAGAGTGTCCATAATTTTCTGTAGTTATAAACTGGGCATTGTTCCAATTTTTGCTAATACCTTCGGCTTCACTATAAGGAGCGATATCATCATTTTTATCATGAATTAAAAGCCCTTTAACTACTAAGTTTTTAGCAAAATTAGCCATAGAAAATTCATCAAAGTAGTAGCCATGTTTTTCTTTAAAATAATGATTTAATGCCTTCATAAATTTAGGAGATAGTTTTAATATTTCCTGATATCCTTTCATGATTCTGGAAAGTTCTGAAGGGGGGGCTAATACAATTAGTTTTTCTATTTCTTTATTTTGATAGGTATATTGATGAAATATAGTTGCCATACCACCAACAGAATGACCAATCATATGATTAGGACGATAGAGTTCAACGATTTTTTGAAGGCATTTGGTGTATAAAGGGACGTTTAATATTTTTCCTGTAGAATTACCATGTGCGGGTGCATCAAAAGCAATTACATTATACCCTTTTTCATGCAATTTTTGTATGAGCACTTTCCATCGATGTGTATTACTTTCCCATCCATGAATTAATAAAATGGTTTCTCCCATGCTAGACCATCTATAGGTTTGGATATAGATAGTATCAATAAGAATTGTTTCATCTTCTGCTTCTTCGAGAAAATCTTCTTGTTCAGGCAATATTTTACCTTTTCTTGGGGTACAGAATAAGGTGTATGCTTTGTTAATTGCCTTTTTTGAATTAAAAAAGAAAAGAAATTGGATGTATTTTCCAATAATAAGAGGCAAGTATTTTTTATATTTTTCTTTCATTCATCTTCACGATGTACTGCCTCTGGAGTAAAGGCAGGAAGGCAAATGGCAAGATACTCACATGCTGAATCAAAAGGATTAGCATATTGAATTCTTGTGTTTTTTTTAATTTTGATAGATTGTCCCGATTCTAATATTATTTTTTCTCCATCAATGATAAACTGTTTTTTACCTCTAATAATATAGGTGTATTCATCAAACTCTGGAGTTTGAAAAGGCTCACTCCAATAAGGTGGAGCAATCATATGTGCGATACTAATTTGAGAATTTTGATCAGTTGCCATACCAAAATGTTCTTCTATTAATTTTCCATCGGTAGTAGGAACAATAAAAGGGGATTTTTGGATCTGATATTTTTTACTCATTTTTTTGTTTTTTAATTTGCTGTATCCCAGTTTATCCAAAAATGTTTGATTTTTGCAGAATCTGGTATATCTGTAGCTGTTATTTCTATATCTGTAGTAGATTGAAACTTTTTAGATAACTCTTTTTTATCGATGGTAAAATATGCCTGAATACTATCTACAAATATTACTGCTGTACTTAATGTGTTATTAATTTTTGAAATATTGTAATGATCTTTGATATCTTTAAAGATACCATTAGAAGATAAACCCGAAGCAGTTTTATATCTTGGATCTACAATTTGAATATTTTCTATAGTAGACAATGGGTCTGATTCTTTATGGGCTTCTAAAACTAATAGTTTTGCTCCTCCTTTTTCATAAATTTCTATTTCATTTACATTATTAAGAAATTGATCTCCAGCAGTTCTTTTTGCAATAGAATCATTAGCATAGATAGAATCTAATTCTTTGATTTGTATTTGATTGGTTAATAGTCCTATTCTATTATTGGTAATCTCAAATGGATCTTGTTTTTGTTCTTTTTGACAGCTATTCATTAATAGTGAAATAAGAAGAATTTTTAACATTCTCTTTGCCATAACTAGATGATTTAGTGATTTGTTAAATTATAAACGTAAATTATTTCAATAACTTATTAAGTACTCCTAAAGCTCCTCGAATAAAAGTGGCACTGGTAAGTACTTTTATCACTGCTTTTTCTGTAGCACTAGCTCTTCTACTTTTTGATCGAGAACTAGATGAGCCTCTATTTAGTTTTTCTCTTTCCTTTTTGGCTGCTGCTTTAGCTTCTTCTGCTTCTGCTTTCTCAATTTTTTCGTTTAAAAGCTCATAAGCACTTTCTCTATCTATTTCTTCATTATACTTGGGGATGAGTTTTGATTTTTTAAGTAAAGCTTTTAATTCACTTTCACTTAGGATATCCATTCGGCTCATAGGCGCACGTAGCATAGTAGCTGCTAATGGAGTGGGGCGCCCTTTTTCATCAAGGGCAGATATCAGGGCTTCACCAATTCCCAAAGAAGTAAGTATTTCTTTAGTATCATAATATTCTGAAATTGGATAATTCTCTGCCGTAAGTTTAATCGCTTTTCTATCCTTGGCAGTAAATGCTCTAAGGGCATGCTGAACTTTGAGCCCTAATTGACTTAAAACCCCATCAGGAACATCGGTTGGATTTTGAGTTACAAAGTAAAGACCAACACCTTTGGACCGTATTAGTTTTACAATACTCTCGATCTGACCCATAAGGGCATTAGAAGCTTCTTTAAAAATAAGATGGGCCTCATCAAGAAAGATCACTAATTCTGGTCTTCCGCTATCCCCTTGTTCTGGGAAAGTGCCATATATTTCGGCGAGAAGACTAAGCATAAATGTAGAAAACAACTTTGGCTTATCTTGTATATCTGTTAACCTAATGATATTGATGATACCTCTTCCATTTTCATCAATTCTGCATAAATCCTGAACTTCGAAAGATTTTTCACCAAAAAATAGCTCTGCTCCCTGTTGTTCTAATTCGACGATTTTACGTAAAATTGACCCTGTAGATGCTGTAGAAATACGTCCGTAATCCTTTTCTAATTCCTTTTTACCTTCTTGAGTAGCGTATTGTAAGACTTTTTTTAGATCTTTTAAGTCTAATAATGGTAATTTGTTATCATCACAATATTTAAATATGATAGAGATAATTCCAGCTTGAGTTGTAGTAACATCAAGAATTCTGGATAGTAGAACTGGTCCAAACTCACTTACTGTAGCTCTTAGCCGAACACCATCCTGATCAGAGAGAGATAAAATTTCTACAGGAAAATCTTTGGCTTCGAATGGGATGCCTATTTTTTCATGGCGCTCATCAATTTTGGGATGACCAGGACTGGCAGCAGCAATCCCACTAAGATCCCCTTTAATATCCATTAAGAGTACGGGTATTCCCTGATCACTTAGATTCTCTGCTAGTACTTGTAGAGTCTTGGTTTTACCTGTACCCGTAGCACCAGCGATTAACCCATGGCGATTTAATGTCTTTAAAGGGATTTTTACATGAGCATCGGTTACTGTTTCACCATTATACATAGCAGCTCCCATAGTTAGGAAATCACCTTTGGTTTTATAGCCTTCATTAATATGTTCAAGAAATGCCTGATTATCACTCATAATTTAAATATAATTTTGCATAAAAATAGGAATCTTAACTTTTCTATAGAAATTATAAGTTACTTTTAATATTAAAGTAGATCACAATACTAATTTTTATTATTCAGAATCCATGAAAAAAATAACATTAATACTTTGCTTCTTCACTTTTTTTATAAGTTGTACTACAGATACAGTGATTTTCCATAAAACTCATGAGCCTAAAAAATCAACTGCTCCTTTTTCTGATGCCGTACAAGTAGGAAACCTATTTTTTCTATCTGGCCAGGTAGGAATGGACCATGATGTGAGAAAACTGGTACCAGGAGGAATACAACCCGAAACAAAACAAACTTTGGAAAATATAAAAGCAGTTTTACAACATCATGGTATGGATATGGAAGATGTAGTAAAATGTACCGTGATTTTAGCTGATATAGAAGATTTTTCTGCTTTTAACGAAGTGTATAAAACTTACTTCCCTCAAAAACCAGCACGTACAACCTTTGCTGCCAAAGGATTGGCTGTTGGTGCTAAGATCGAAATAGAATGTATCGCTGTTAAATCTGAATAGGGGTATGTATTATGTTCTATATAGTGGATTAAGCCATTTTTTGTTTGTGTCTTATAATTTGATTAGTAGAGTTTTTTAGATGTATTTATTCTGAAATCGTAATTTAATATTATTTACATTTGCAACCTTATGCAAAAGAGTATACAGAAATTGGTGAATGATGGTAAGATGCTTCCCTTGATGGAAGAGTTTTATACTATTCAGGGAGAGGGGTATCACAAAGGAACAGCGGCATATTTTGTTAGGATTGGTGGTTGTGATGTTGGGTGTCATTGGTGTGATGTGAAGGAGAGTTGGAACGCAGATTTACACCCTCCAACAGATACTAATGTTATCGTAGAAAATGCACTAAAATATAGTGATGTAATTGTGGTAACAGGAGGGGAGCCTCTAACCTGGGATATGACCTTGTTAACTCAAGGTCTTAGGAGTAAAGGAGCTAAAACTCATATTGAAACGTCTGGAGCTTATCCTCTAACTGGGGAGTGGGACTGGATTTGTCTTTCTCCCAAAAAAGTAAAACTTCCAAAAGAAGAAGTTTATAAAGAGGCAGATGAATTAAAATGTATCGTTTATAACAAAAGTGATTTTGAATTTGCCGAGAGGCAAGCAAACAAGGTTTCTGATAATTGTGTATTGTACCTTCAGCCCGAATGGAGTGTTCGTGAAAAAATCATTCCTCTGATTGTAGATTATGTTATGAAAAATCCAAAATGGAAAGTTTCTCTTCAAACTCATAAATACTTAAATATCCCTTAAAAAAAACCTATCAATTTGATTATTAGGAGGTTTTAGGTAAAAGTACAAGTACTTAATCGTTATCTTATTGTGGTTTTTCCATAATTTCGGGGATAATTCCCCATATTTTATTTTTTGTTTTGAAGGAAAAAGATTACATTACTTATGGTTTTTCAATATTTTATGTACTTTTTAACCAGTTCTTTAAGTATTTATATCGAAATTATCATTTTTGTTTTACTACTTGTTTTGGTAGTGTTTAAATTTATATGAACAATTTAAAATCAGTTTCTTATGAAAAATTTTTACACTACATTCGGGGGAATTTTTAAAACTCTTATCAGTTTTGTAAAAGAGCTACCAGGGGCATCTTTATATGCTATGCGTAGATAAATATCCATATAAAATATATAACCTATTAATATTGAATGCGAAATTCACCTTTCGTCTAATATAAATACATAGGTCATTCGTTATGTAATCAATAAATGATAATGCAGAATGTACAGATTTATTATCATTGATTATTTTATTTTTTTATAAGAGAACTCCTTTAAACTTTTCGCTTAAAACCAAAAAGTTTAAAGGAGTTCAGTAAGAAAAAGATGATATCTTGTGTAAGAAAAGAACTATATTTGTTTTTGAAATAAATACTCCTTTTAAAAGCTTACTTTTTAATCTAAGCCAAAAAAGAATACTTCACATGTCTAATAAAATTAGTACTTATCAGAAGTTCTTTGTTATATCTAGTGATCAAACTTAATTATAGTTTTTTTACACATAAGTACCTCAATTATTTTAATCAATAAACTTTATTACATTCTTTAATTTCTCGTGATTATGATACTTAATTAAAATAAAAAAAAGGGTATGCTAAATAAAGTATATGCTTTTTTTTATTTATAGCTAGGGTCGAAAAAATAGTATTTTTATAATAGAATATAAGTATGATTATGCTTTTTCGTTATTTAGTATATTTGACAAAGCTTAACAGAATAGATTTAAAGAAAAAAAGGGGAGAAAACCCCTAAAATACAACTTTCAAACGTAGGAAAAAACCTCAAAAATTAACATATGAAAACTTTTTTTTGATATTATAGCGGTTTAAGGTGTGTTACGTCTAAAATTTTGTTTTATGAATGTTAATTTCTATTGGTCAAATGGGATAGGTATTATCTTTGTATAACAATTTTAAATCAAAAGATTATGAAGCTATTTTACGGTATTTTTTTTGTTGATATAAAAGCTTTAAAAACCTTTTTAAGGCAACTGCCATCAGCTTGCAGTAATGCAATCCATAGATAAGAGTTTTTGAAATTGTTGAGGGGCAATTTAAAAAACTAAATGAAACGAAAAAGAATAAATTTTTGAAAAATTTATGTTAAGGAATTGGGGAAATTACCCCATTATCCTTGTATAAAATAACAAAGCATTAGAGGAGAGCTTATTAGAACTAAGGTTTTAATGCTTATTATCGATAAAATCTTGATTTATATCTAAAATATATATAAATTTATTGATATCGAGTTATATCGGTATTATATTTGAATAAGAATTACATTAATTTTTAAACGTAACATATGGGGCTATTTTACACAAAATTTAGATTAACTTTTAGAATTGTAATGGATTTTCTAAAAGAGTTACCTGGGGCATCTGGTCATGCTATTCACAGATAACATGAGAACTTATTATCTCTGTTCGAGATAAGAAAAAATATAAAAGTTGAGGAAAAAAAATAGCTTGAAAATTTATTTTCAAGCTATTTTTTTATGAATTAAATTGTAAATTCTTTGTTATAAATAAAAAGGTACTTCTACACGAGTAGTATCCCATCCCATTACCATGTGATATCCTTTATCTACTTTTTTGAAAGCTATAGAAAAAACTTCTAATTCATCACCACTTCCAACCGGAACATTAATTCTAGCGACATCTTTACTTTTGTCATAGGAGTAAGCTCCCCAGCTATTTAGGTCAGAATTTATAATAATAGTCCATTCTTTTTCACCCGGAATAGTGAATAATGAATACGTGCCTGCCTTAATAGTTTTATCTCCCATTTTTATATCTTGAAAGAATCTAATTTCGGTAGCTTCATCGGCACCAGTTCTCCATACTTTGTCATACGCAGCTAAACTACCAAAAATTTTACGCCCTTTTTTTTGTGGACGGCTATAGACAACTTTAATTTCTGGCTTGGCATTTCTATCTTTCTTAGCATAAGAAATATCGGTCGGACTTTTCTGTAGTCCTGCAAATTTTTGAGCGTTTACACTTGATAATGTACCCAAAAACATAATAATAACTAATACGAGTGATTTTTTCATAATTTGATTTTAATTTTTATGACAGACGTAAAGATATTGTTGAACTTACAATTGAAATGTTAATCGAGTCTATAAATTGTGTTAAATGTTTGAGATAACAGTTTGGTAGTATACATAAGGATATATCCTTTATAAAGTTTCTTTTTGTTATAGTTTGTTGTATTTATTGTTTTAATATGTAAGCTTTATTGTTTTTATTGTTTTTATTTTGTAACTATAAATCAACCTTTGATCTTTCAAAATAATAGAAACAGAAGAATATGTGTGGAATTGTTTGTGCTTTTGATATAAAGCAAGATTCAGAGAGGTTACGACCTCAATTACTTGAGATGTCAAGAAAAATTAGACACAGAGGCCCGGATTGGAGTGGTATATTCTCCAGCAAAAATGCAATACTAGCACATGAAAGATTGGCTATAGTAGATCCGGTTTCTGGTAAACAACCATTGTTTAGTGCAGATAATAAATTAGTACTGGCAGCTAATGGGGAAATTTATAATCACAGGGAACTACGTAAGCAATTTAAAGGGACTTATGATTTTCAAACAGAATCTGATTGTGAGATAATTTTAGCACTATATGAACAAAAAGGTGTAGATTTCTTAGACGATCTTAACGGTATTTTTGCTTTTGCGCTATATGATGTAGAAAAGAATACGTATTTCATTGCTAGAGATCATATGGGGATTATTCCTCTTTATATGGGGTGGGATCAAAACGGTACTTTCTATGTGGCGTCTGAGTTAAAAGCTCTCGAAGGAGTTTGTGCCAAAATAGAATTATTTCCTCCTGGTCATTATTTATCAAGTCAAGAAAAGGAGCCAAAGAAATGGTATATTAGAGATTGGTCTGATTATGAAACTGTGAAGGAAAATCAAACGAGTATTGATGAACTAAGAGATGCTTTAGAGGCTGCTGTTCATAGACAATTAATGTCTGATGTTCCTTATGGAGTGTTGTTATCTGGTGGATTAGATTCTTCAGTAACCTCTGCTATAGCAAAAAAATATTCTGAAAAACGAATAGAATCTGATGACACTAAAGATGCATGGTGGCCAAAATTACATTCGTTTTCTGTTGGATTAGAAGGTTCGCCAGATTTGAAAGCTGCACAAAAAGTAGCCGATCATATAGGAACTATACATCACGAAATAAAATTTACTATTCGAGAAGGTCTCGATGCAATAAAAGATGTAATCTATAATTTAGAGACCTATGATATTACTACAATAAGAGCTTCGACTCCAATGTATTTGATGGCTAGAGTTATTAAATCTATGGGAGTAAAGATGGTTCTGTCGGGAGAAGGAGCTGATGAGATTTTTGGAGGGTATTTATATTTTCATAAAGCACCAAATGCAAGAGAATTTCATGAAGAAACTGTACGTAAACTCAATAAATTACATATGTATGATTGTTTACGAGCAAATAAATCGCTTGCCGCATGGGGAATTGAAGGACGAGTTCCGTTTTTGGATAAAGAGTTTATGGATGTTGCAATGAGAATTAACCCAAAAGATAAAATGATCAATGGGGAAAGAATGGAAAAATGGGTTATTCGTAAGGCTTTTGAATCATATTTACCAGAAAGTGTAGTCTGGAGGCAAAAAGAACAATTCTCTGATGGAGTAGGATATAGTTGGATTGATACATTAAAAGAAATTGTTGAGGTAGAAGTTACAGATGAACAAATGGAGAATGCACATTTTAGATTCCCAATACAAACACCTCAAAACAAAGAAGAATTTTACTATCGAACTATTTTCGAAGGGCATTTCCCTAGTGATACAGCAGCATTAAGTGTTCCTCAAGAACCATCGGTAGCATGCAGTACAAAAATTGCTCTAGAATGGGATGAGGCCTTTAAAAATATGAATGACCCAAGTGGTAGAGCCATTGCTAATGTACATGAAGAAGCTTATGATGATGTTACTATATGATAAAAATTACAGTTTATTTTAGCTGAAAGTTGAGTTAATTGAGATTAAAACCCTGAGAATATTTTCTTAGGGTTTTGTCTATCATATGTCAAAAATTAAACCAAGAGAAGGCTACAATCATTTTTGTAGCCTTCTTTACAAATTCAATTCTTTTTTTAGATGATATAGACTAACTTAGTTGCTACATCTTCCTCCACGAAGCCATCTATTGTTACTTTGTAAAGTGTATAAATAACCAGCGTAAGTTACTTTATCTCCTGTAGTATATGATTGTCCCGAAGACCAAGGAAGTACACCTGCACAAGGGTCACTAGGATTGGGATTATTGTCTGATGGATATGCTTTGTTGGTTCCTTCTATATCTAATGGGGATATAGTTTTTTGAGCCCCATTATATGTTTGACCATTAAGCAAGGTAATTGTTGGTTGACCATTCTTAGAAAAACCATAAGGATGATACATCATTATAGAGTTAATATCGAATTTTCTGGTTAATAATTGCGCACTTGAACTTTTTCTAAAATTGCCCTCCATTCCCGATTGGATATTATCCCACTTTATGATAACATAATTATCTCTGTCTGATCTTGTTTGCTCATGAACAAACCCAAGCGT
Source organism: Bacteroidia bacterium (assembly GCA_030427585.1). Taxonomy (GTDB): domain Bacteria; phylum Bacteroidota; class Bacteroidia; order Flavobacteriales; family Flavobacteriaceae; genus Aquimarina. The sequence continues at coordinate 303,707 of JAUIBW010000001.1, read as the reverse complement.
GTGCCCTAATTCGTGAGCTATAAGACTAGCACTAGCTCTATATCCTAATTGTACAGTTCCTCTAGTTCCCTGTACACCAAAAGATGCTCTACCACATCCAGAACAAACATTGGTAGATTCATAGATAGTTACATAGTAAGACTCATTGGTTCTTTCCTTAAATTTGATGTTAGTTTTACTGGTCCATCGTCTAAAGGCTTCATTAAGATTGCTGCGTAAATTACTATTTAGGTTTCCAAGCACATAAACTACGGTATTGTTTGGCCATTTATTAGTAGAACCCCATAAAGCTAGTTTTTGATCTGCTTCAGCAGCACTTGGGGCAGCTTTTGGATCAAAAGGAGCAGGAGGAGCGTCTGATAACATTTTTTCAGAAAGAATAATATCTGAGTTGTAGAGAAATTCTCCATTACCTATGTCTTCAACAGTTACCAAGTCTCCCTGAAAATATTTTTCAATAGTTTTTCCAGTTGTCGATGGTAAGTTTGCATTTGTGCTCTCATCAATGTTTTCTTTTTGACAAGAAGCAAAAAGTAATACCGCACTCAATGTAATGGTTTTGAGTATATTAATTTTTTTAATTTTCATAATTGTTATATTAAGTTTGTATAAAAATGTTATTATCAAATATAGAGGCAACATTCTAAAAATTAATTTCTTTTACATAAACATGTCGTTTTAGTAAATAAAATGTTAATTATAGGGTATAAACTGATAAGGTTTGTGTAATAACTATTTGTTTTTGGCATATGTATTTGGGGTATGATTTATACTACTTATAATTTACTGTAATAAATACTACAGATTTTGCAAATTGAAATCTTCCTTCTAGAATATAAATAAATCTTAAATTCATTTTAAGGGCATTTTTATCGTTTTTAAGAGCGTTTTTTGTTTTTCTAGTACTATTCTTAACTAATTGTTGATAACTCGTTAAATCCTTCTTGAGAAAACTCTTTGATCCTTTTACTCTTTTTTTATCTTTGTTTGTTGTCAAAAAAATAAAATAATTAATTAAGGGATTTTATGAGCGAAGAAGCTAATAAGAAAAATTACTCCGCCGATAGTATTCAGGCACTCGAAGGGATGGAGCACGTGCGTATGCGTCCATCGATGTATATTGGTGATGTTGGATCTCGAGGGTTACATCATTTGGTGTATGAGGTAGTAGATAATTCAATTGATGAAGCACTGGCAGGGCATTGTGATGCTATTCAGGTAACTATCAATGAAGATAATTCTGTTACTACTCGTGATAATGGTAGAGGAATTCCTGTAGGTATACATAAAAAAGAAGGTGTTTCTGCTTTAGAGGTTGTAATGACCAAAATAGGAGCAGGAGGAAAATTCGATAAAGATTCTTATAAGGTTTCTGGTGGTCTTCATGGGGTAGGAGTATCCTGTGTAAATGCATTATCAGATCATTTGCACGCAATTGTTCATAAAGATGGTAAGGTATGGGAGCAGGAATATGAAAGAGGAAAGCCATTATATCCGGTTAAATCTACAGGAGATACAGATTTTAATGGTACTATAGTAACTTTTAAGCCAGATGCTACCATTTTTCAACAAACGTTAGAGTATAATTATGATACCCTAGCAAGTCGACTACGAGAATTGGCATACCTTAACAAAGGAATAACAATTACATTAACCGATAAGCGTCATCAGGATGATGAAGGAAATGATGTTTCAGAAACTTTCTTTTCTGAAGAAGGATTGAAAGAATTTGTACGATTTCTTGATGCAAGTCGTAGTTCTATTATAGAAGATGTAATTTCTATGGAAGGCGAAAAAAATAACATTCCGGTAGAAGTTGCAATGATTTATAATGATTCTTATGCAGAAAATTTACATTCTTATGTAAATAATATTAATACGCATGAAGGAGGGACACATTTATCAGGTTTCAGAAGAGGTCTTACGTCTACATTAAAAAAGTATGCAGATGCTTCAGGATTATTAGACAAACTAAAGTTTGAAATTGCAGGAGATGATTTTCGTGAAGGATTAACGGCAATTGTATCTGTAAAAGTTCAGGAACCGCAATTTGAAGGTCAGACAAAAACTAAATTAGGGAATAGAGAAGTTACTTCTGCCGTTTCGCAGGCAGTTTCCGAAATGCTAGAAAACTATCTCGAAGAAAATCCTAATGATGCTAAAACGATTATTCAAAAAGTAATCCTTGCTGCTCAGGCACGTCACGCTGCTAAAAAGGCACGTGAAATGGTACAGCGTAAATCTGTGATGAGTATAGGAGGTTTACCTGGTAAGCTTTCTGATTGCTCAGAACAGGACCCTGCACTATGTGAAGTGTTTCTGGTCGAGGGAGATTCTGCAGGAGGAACAGCAAAACAAGGACGAGATCGTATGTTTCAGGCAATTCTTCCATTACGTGGTAAGATATTGAATGTAGAAAAAGCAATGCATCATAAAGTTTTTGAAAATGAAGAAATCAAAAACATTTTTACGGCTCTTGGTGTTACCATTGGAACCGAAGAAGATAGCAAAGCACTAAACTTGTCAAAATTGCGCTATCATAAAATTGTAATTATGTGTGATGCCGATGTCGATGGTAGTCATATTTCTACATTAATCTTAACCTTCTTTTTCCGTTATATGAAGGAGTTGATCGAGGCAGGACATATCTATATAGCTGCACCACCATTATATTTGGTGAAAAAAGGAGCCAAAAAGCAATATGCATGGAACGATGATCAGCGAGATATGATTGTAAAAGAGTTTGGAGAAAATTCTAAAATACAACGATATAAAGGTCTTGGAGAGATGAATGCAGAACAACTTTGGGATACCACTATGAACCCAGAATTTAGAACAATGCGCCAGGTTACTATCGAAAATCTTACCGAAGCCGATCGAATATTTTCTATGCTAATGGGAGATGAAGTACCACCACGTAGAGAGTTTATAGAGAAAAACGCTGTGTATGCAAATATCGATGCATAACAATAGCTTAGAGTTATATTTAAGATCCGCTATATAATAGGTATAGCGGATTTTTTTTATATTGCAATGCCTATTAAACCCAAATCTTATGAAAAAATGTACTTTGCTGTTGGCATTACTTCTAGGTCATGTTACGTTTTCGCAAACAGATATCGATCAAATTCTTGAAATAGGAATTGAAAATGCCCAGAGATTTAGTGAAGATTATTTTGCATCTGCAGGAGAATCTTTGGTAAATGCTATGTCTAATGGTTGGTATAATACAGCAGAAACAAAGAAACTATGGCATTTTGAAGCTGGGATTGTAGGTAACCTTTCTTTTGTAAGAGAAGAAAAACAATCTTTTATTCTAAATACACAGGAATATACCGATTTAACATTTAGGAATGGGCAAACCAGTCAGAGTGTTGCAAATGCATTGGGTGTAAATCGAGAAGAAATAACAGTAGTAATAAATCGAGGACAAATAACAGAGCTAGAAGTCATCTTACCAGATGGTATTGGAGACTCTGAAATTGGCTCTTTACCAAGCGGATTTCTTCAAGGGTCAATGGGATTGATAAAAAGTACCGAAATAAAACTTAGGTTTTTACCAAGGATCAAAGCAGTACAAGATGCAGAAATACAACTGTATGGTGTTGCTTTTCAGCATGAGTTTACCGATTGGGTTTTTCCGCTAAAAAGATGGCCCGTTAGACTATCTGCCTTATTAGGATATACCAATGTAAAAGGTTTTTATGATATTAATGCCAGTAGTGGGATAGAAGGAGCAGATCAGGAAGTACGCTTAAATACTAATTCATGGTTGATCACAGGTATTGTGTCTACCAAATTACCGGTTTTAAACTTTTATGGAGGACTAGGGTATTATTTTGGTTCGAGTAATGCAGATTTACTAGGGACCTATCAAATCCAGAATGGACCACTTACATCACAAACGGTAATAGATCCAATAAGTGTAAAAAACAAAACAAGAGGGGTTAAAGCTTCAATTGGAGCAAAAGTACAATTTGGTATTTTTAGAGCTAATCTGGATTATACATTACAAAACTATAATAACCTTTCTTTAGGACTTAATTTTGGCTGGTAATTAACACTCTATTTGTTAATTAATTCATCAAAGAATTCGTATTTTCGCGAAATAAATAAGTTTAATTACATTCAAAAAAATATACCATGAAAGTTACAGTAGTAGGAGCTGGTGCAGTAGGTGCTAGTTGCGCTGAATATATAGCAATAAAGAATTTTGCTTCAGAAGTAGTAGTGTTAGATATTAAAGAAGGATATGCAGAAGGAAAAGCGATGGATCTCATGCAAACTGCTTCTTTAAACGGGTTTGATACCAAAATCACAGGTACTACAGGAGATTATTCTAAAACTGCAGGAAGTGATATTGCTGTAATTACCTCAGGAATTCCCCGTAAACCAGGAATGACAAGAGAAGAGTTAATTGGTATTAATGCGGGGATTGTTAAAACAGTATCTTCAAGTTTGATAGAGCACTCTCCTAATGCAATTATTATTGTGGTTAGTAATCCTATGGATACAATGACCTATTTAGTACATAAAACAACCAATCTTCCTAAAAATAGAATTATAGGTATGGGTGGTGCTTTAGATAGTGCTCGTTTTAAGTACAGATTAGCAGAAGCATTAGGTGCTCCTATTTCTGATGTCGACGGAATGGTAATTGGTGGTCATAGCGATAAAGGTATGGTGCCATTAACAAGATTGGCTACAAGAAATAGTGTACCAGTTTCAGAATTTATTTCGGAAGAAAGACTAGAACAAGTAGCAGCAGATACTAAAGTTGGTGGAGCTACATTAACCAAATTATTAGGGACATCTGCATGGTATGCTCCAGGAGCTGCAGTATCTGGATTGGTACAAGCAATCGCCTGTGATCAAAAGAAAATTTTCCCTTGTTCTACCTTATTAGAAGGAGAATATGGATTAAATGATCTTTGTATCGGTGCGCCAGTCGTATTAGGTAAAAATGGAATCGAAAAGATTGTTGAAATAGAACTTAACGATGCAGAAAAAGCTAAACTTGCAGAAAGTGCTGAAGGTGTTAAGAAAACAAATGGATTATTAGAGTTATAATATAGCCTTGTAAATAAGTTTAATAAGAGCTGCTTTATGCAGCTCTTATTGTTTTACGGTAGTGTAGAAATATGATTTTCTCTGGATTAATGAAGTTTTTATGGTAATACAAACCTTGGTTTTGATGTTTTTGGGATAGTGATAAATACCAAAATTGAAACTAATACGTTTTGATGTTCGAAGATTGTAATAGATATTTATTTGAAGACTTTAGAAATGCAGTTTTAATTTTTTTATATTTGCCGCATGAAGAAAAAATGGTATTTCGGGATTTTAATTTCTGCTTTAGCAACACTTGTTGTTATCCAGCAACAAACCGTAGTGCCAAATCAAGAAATTGTATTAGAGTTTGTTAATAATGAGGTTACTTCTGTTGAAGCCCAAAATGCGATAACACTTGTAAAAAAACAACTGCAATCTATAGGAGTGCAGCACACAAGGATATCAAAAGGACTAAAAAATGGCAAGCTCAAAATTGCTTATTATAGTGATGCAGATGTAGAGTATATAAAAAAAATACTTTCTGAAGCACAAGATGTCGCCCTTGATCATGTTTTTTATGACCAAAACGAAAATGATGATCAGTTTCCTTTAAATAAAAATTCTCAAGACTATAATCTCGATGTTTATGAAATCCAGAAAAATACAGATTTTGATGCTGACTTTAATGGAAAGTATGTTTTAGAAGTAAAACATAAACATGATGGATATTCTGGTTCTAACTTGTTTAGTTTTGTTAAAGGAATTGATATCGATGATATAGATAGGCTTGTAAAAGTAGCCCAAAAAGTAAATACAAATATTGCAATTGCAATAGACCATATTTCATATAACATTCCAGAAGTAAGAGCTGGACCAATTTCTTGATTGGATTCTAAGCTTTTAAGAAATTCCTAAAAACTACCGTATTTTAAAATTGAGCTTTTGTCGGTACTATGATAAAACTCAATCATATAGTATTAAATAATAAAAAATAATTGTCAGATCTAAAAAGGAATATTGTTAGTACTCGTTTTAATAGATTTGACCAAAATAATTAACAATGCAAAATAAAGGACTTGTTAGGGTATTTGCTATTTTATTTGGCTTGGTATGTATTTACCAATTGTCATATACATACATGGCCTACACAAAAGAAAAAGAAGCTGAAGTTTACGCACAACAAAAATATCCCGAGAGCGTAAAAGATTATTCAAAATTAAGGGAGACAGCAGAGCGCAATTATCTAGATTCGATTGGTAAAGAAGAAATTTTTGCTGGTATTACTTATAATGATGCAAAGGATAAAGAACTTAATAAAGGGCTTGACCTTAAAGGGGGGATTAATGTTATTCTACAAATCTCTGTAAAAGATATTTTAAGTGGGCTAGCCAATAAATCTAAAGACCCTTCATTTAATCAGGCTTTACTTGCTACGGATGAGGTACAGAAAAATAGCCAGAATAATTATATCGATGATTTCTTTACCGAGTTTGAAAAAATTCCGGATGCAAAATTAGCATCACCAGATATTTTTGCAAACAAAAACTTAAGTGATGATATCACTTATGATATGACCAATGAGCAGGTTAAACCTATTCTGAAACGTAAGATAGATGAGTCTGTAACTTCAGCATTCGAAGTATTACGTAAACGTATCGATAAATTTGGGGTTACACAGCCAAACATCCAGCGTTTAGGTGAATCTGGTCGTATTTTGGTAGAACTTCCTGGAGCTAAAGACATAGAGAGAGTAAAAAGCTTGGTGACTAGTACAGCTCAATTAGAATTTTGGGACGTATATAAGATGGAAGAAGTTTTTAATCATCTTATTGCTGCCAATAATTTGATTAAAGAAGAGCTGGAAAGTGTAGATAAAATAAAAGAAAAAGTTGCAGAAACCAGTGAAACGGTAGTAGATTCTACTCAGGTAGATACGGCAAAAGTTGATTCTACAACAACTGATGCTGATGCAGCTATCGAAAACCTATTAGAGGATGCAGAAGATTCTACAGATATTGAAGCTCAGGTAAACCCATTATTTGACTTAATTGTAGGACAAGGAAGACAAGGAGGACCAGTAGTAGCTACTGTAGAGAAGAAGAATGCAGATCAATTTATGGCATATCTTAATGATCCTAAAGTGAAAGCTTTATTACCAGTAGAGCAACGTTTTATGAAATTTGCGTGGGGAAAACCAGAAAAAGATTCTGAGTTTTTAGATTTATATGCGATAAAAGGAAATAGAGATAATGAGCCAGAGTTAAGTGGTGGTGTTATTACAGACGCAAGGCAAGAATATAACCAATTAGGTAAAGTAACAGTTACCATGCAAATGGATGGTAAAGGAGCTAAAAAATGGGAAGAAATGACTGGCCGTGCTTTTAATCAAAGCAGCCAGATAGCAGTTGTATTAGATGATATAGTATATTCTGCTCCAGGTGTAACAACGGGAGCAATTAGTGGAGGTAGAAGTGAAATTACCGGAGATTTTTCTATCGAAGAAGGTCAAGATTTGGCAAATGTATTAAGAGCAGGTAAATTACCAGCTTCTGCAGATATTATACAAAGTGAGGTAGTAGGACCATCTTTAGGTCAAGAAGCTATTGATAGTGGTATTATGTCTTTTGCAATAGCATTAGTATTAATTCTAATCTGGATGGTATTTTACTATGGTAAAGCTGGGCTTTTTGCAGATGTGGCTTTGGTGGTTAATATCCTATTCATTTTTGGAGTATTAGCAGGATTAAAAGCAGTATTAACACTTCCTGGTATTGCAGGTATCGTATTAACGATTGGTATGTCGGTGGATGCGAATGTATTAATATTTGAACGAATTAGAGAAGAGTTAGCGAAAGGTAAATCTCAGGTAGATGCTATTAAAGATGGATTTAGTAATGCATTATCATCAATACTTGATGCCAATATCACTACAGGTCTTACAGGGCTTATCCTATTGGTTATCGGTACCGGACCAATTAAAGGTTTTGCAACTACACTATTAATAGGTATTTTAACTTCTTTATTTACAGCAATTTTTGTAACCAGATTGTTTATCGATGGTTACGGCAAAAATGGTAAAGAGTTGGCCTTTTCTACTGGAGCTACCAAAAACTTATTTAAGAATATTAATATTGATTTCTTAAAGAAACGTAAAGTTGCCTATATCATTTCTGGTATCATTATCATTGCAGGTATTGGTTCTTTATTTACCAATGGTCTGGATCAAGGTGTGGATTTTGTTGGAGGAAGAACGTATACTGTTCGTTTTGCAAAAGATGTTGTCCCTACTGTTGTGGAGAAAGATCTTGTTGCAGCATTTGAAAGTGCACAGGCAAAGACTTATGGAACCAATAATCAATTAAAAATTACAACAAAGTATAAAGTTGATGAAACCGGTGAAGAGGTAGATGCAGAAATTTCGAACAAATTATTTACAGCTTTACAACCTTATTTAACAGATGGGTTGACTTATGATCAATTTGCTAATGGTGGAGATGATAAGCAAGTAGGTATTATGCATTCTATGAAAGTAGGACCAACAATTGCAGATGATATAAAACAAGCTGCATTCTGGTCGGTACTAGCCTCTCTTATAGTTGTTTTCTTATATATTTTACTACGATTTAGAAGATGGCAATTTAGTTTAGGAGCAGTTGCGGCGGTATTCCATGATGTATTAATAGTACTAGGGATATTCTCGTTGACCTATAAGTTTATGCCATTTAATATGGAAATTGATCAGGCGTTCATTGCGGCTATACTTACTGTAATAGGATACTCGTTAAATGATACCGTGGTTGTATTTGATAGAATTAGAGAATTCTTCAACGAGCATACTGGAAGACCATTGGATAAAAATGTTAATGGGGCTTTAAATAGTACGTTAAGTCGTACTTTAAATACATCTTTAACCACATTATTGGTACTGATTGCAATCTTTGTCTTCGCAGTGCCACTAAGAGGGTTTATGTTCTCATTAATTATCGGTGTGATTATAGGTACCTATTCGTCACTATTTATTGCAACTCCGGTAATGTATGATACCGTACGTAAAGTTGGTTTAAAGACTAAAGAAAAAGTAACTGAAGAGAAGAAAAAATAATCTCTTTATAAGTTATAATTACAAAAAATCCTTTCTAAGCAATTAGAAAGGATTTTTTGTTTTCTATTATTTTTTCAAGACCTCATAGGTTTTAAAACCTGTAAGGTCTTATTTTTATATTTTAGTAAAAGAAATAGAATCACCAGCTTTAAGATTCCAGGTGTTTGTAAGTTTAGCATTTACTTCTAGCACATATTGTGCTGGTCCTTCAGATGGTAATGAAGATTCATTAAGTGGTTGCGCATTTTTTTGGATACTCACTACCTTGTTTTTTGCATCTATAAAGATAATATCCAAAGGAAATTTTGTGTTTTTCATATAAAACGATTGTGGAGCTTCTTCAGAAAATATAAATAACATCGCCTGATCCTTCTGCATAGATTTACGATACATTAGACCTGTTTCTCTTTCGTAATCAGAGTCGGCGATTTCGATATCTAGTTTGGTTATTAGATCAGGGATTGAATCCTTTAGGTTAAATAAAGAAAGTTCGCCTTCTTTGGTAAATGTAATCTCCTTAGTCAGGTTCTTATTGTTTTTAGAATCTGTTTTACAAGAAAACATGCTTAGTGTTACACATGCAAAAATTGAAATATAAATGCTTTTTTTCATTAGTTTATTTTTAGCAGAACTAAAAGTAGATAAAAAAGTCGCACTTCAAAAATCTGAAGCACGACTTTTTTCAACTAACTAACCAGCATCTTTATTATACATTTACCATTACTAATCATGAGTTAATTAGTGGTTGTAAATATTGTTTTTACTCATTTTTCCAATCAATCTTTCGGGATATCATCATTATGGTTCCAAGGATCAAGAATAATCCTATACTTCCTACCAATAAAGCATAGCTTTCTAATTGGATGATCACAAATATGAATGCATATAAAGCTGCTAAAGAAGCGGCTATGAATCCCATAAATTTGTAGCTTTTGAGTATGGCTTTTGAATACATAGAAATTAGTAAAACTACGGCGCTACCTGCTATGGCATATGCTTGTAAAAAGCTAGAATGTTCTGAAATCGAAATCAATAATGTATAAAACATGGTTAATGCTAACCCAACCATTAAATATTGAAAAGGATGAATATAAATTTTACTTATTGCCTGGATTAAGAAGAATACCAAAAAAGTAAGGGCGATGACCAGGTATCCATACTTGGCAGCACGTTCACTTTTTTGATACTCATCTACTGGGATTAACAATTTTACACCAAAAGCAGAAGTATTAATATGAGGTAGTTCTCCAAAAAATTCTTGCTCAAATTCCCTATTGATTTGTAATACTTTCCAATTGGCTTTAAAACCCTGATCAGAGATATGTTTGGTTTTGGTATCGGGTAGATAATTGCCATTAAAACTTGGTGAGGCCCAATTTGATGTCATAGATACATTGGTCTCACGCCCTACAGGTATAAATCGTAACTGTTCACTTCCGTTAATCAGGAGATCAAGGCTAAAATCGATTGTATTTTCTTTGGGTAGAGAACTATCTTTTAGAAATTTAGTTTCCATAGTATTAGTGTATGAGTTTTGTGCATATCGAGAACGTAAAGGATATTGATCTGCTCCTAATTTTAGTTCCAGATTACTTCGTATACCTTTTAGGTTTGTAGAGTTTACCTGTACAGTAGCTTTGTTCCATAAAATATCTGCTGCAGCGATATCCTGTGTTTCGAAGTTTGGAGTGGTAAAAGAACCTGTTATTTTCATATCGGCAGTATATACTACAGACTCATAGATACTTCTTCCCAGAGTTTCAGATTCGATATTGGCTTTTACATCTAGTGTATTAGGGAAGAAAAAGGCATATTTTATAGTAATAACATCTTCTTCGTTATAAGACTTTGTATTGTCATCCCAGTTTTTTTTTAGCGTATGTACCTGATATGGGATTTTAAGAATCGGACCATATAATAATACTTCATTTCCCCACTTTTGATTAATTTCTCTAACAACCTCCTCTTGTCTATAAGAACGTTCTCGTATTAAATCTTTAATGTAAGACAAAGGAATTAATAATACCAGGATTAGTATTCCGACCATTAACATTCGAACTGTAATTGAAGTCTTTAACCATTGACCAAAGGACTTTTTTTGTTTTTGGGTTTCCATAGATATAATATTTATAGTGATTGTATTTTTAATTATTTTTTTCTTGATAATGTTGGATCATTCGATATGTTATGATTAAAAAACCGCCAAAACCTATCGTAAATGCCCAGGTGTTAATATATTGGGTAGGAAATAGAACTCTTTTTAGAATATCTGATAAAATCCCTGATGGATTTTGAAGGATATCCCAACTGTTCCATCTTAATACTCTTCCCAGGTATATTCCAAAACCACACAATAATAGAATGCTGTAAGAGATGAGATTTGTAATCTTTTTAGAAAATTTTTCAAGAAGTAATGCCTGCATCATCCATAAAGAAGCGAAGCCAATAACTAATCCGTTAATGGCAAAGGATAGAATAAGTAAAACATCAAACCAAATTGACTGTAAGTTACTTAATCTAATATGTTGTAAATCGGTTAAGATATATGGAGAATTAGGTAAAAATAAAAGCCATATCACAAAACCTAACCAGAAAATGAGTTGATTTGTTTTGCGTATGCTTAGTAACATTGTAATACCATAAGGGATACATGCTAAAAATAGATTCCATATCAGGAATAGGTAAAAAGAAGATTCTGTTTTTAAGATTCTGATTGCCAATAATAATAAACTAAATATTACTGAAAACGTAAATAGTTTTATGAAAGGCATTTGTTTTTTTATAACATTCATAATAATTAGTATTTATACGATTTGGATATAGATAAGTGTAATTGGGATGTTAAGTAAAAAGAGTAGTATCGTAATTAGGTTTTCCTTAGTGTCTTTTGAAAAGAAAAGCGCGTTAATAATTAGAAATACCAGAAAAATTACATTAACAAGAAAAGCAATTCTAACATAATTAATTCCAATATGTAATAGTGTACTCCATTTGAAAGTTATGTAAAGTAGTAATAAAGAGGTTCCGGTAAGAAAACTGACTAAGGCTAAAGTGATCGCAATTTTATTAATTGGGTGTGTTATTTTCATAGTGATGAGATTAAAAATAGTTTAGAAATGGGGTATTGATAACGATAAGGATATATCCGATTGTAATAGGGATATTAAGAATAACGAGTATGATCGTTGTTAGATTCTCTTTGTAGTATTGGTAGTTGATGATGGCATTAGTGATGAGTCCTATAAAGATGATTGCATTAAGAGTTGATGCTATGATCACATAAAAAAGACCTATATCTAATAGGATATTAGATTGAGAAATTAAAAAGAACAATAGTAGTATAGTACCTAAAAGAAAGCTTATGGTCGCTATGATAAGCGCATTTTTGTTAACAGGTTGTATGATTTTCATAATGATGAGATTAAAAATGTGGTTTTCAAGGTTTGTACAGGTTGGTACAACAGTTTTTTATAATCTAGTTGATAAAAGGGATAAGCAGTTTTACCTTTTCGATATGCTTTTTTAAAGAGTTTGATCTTATCTGGATAGAATAGGGTACCTAGTACTATGACCGAGATCAGATATATTGTGCGTTTACCGTTTCCTAAAAGATAATACTGCATAGCCACCTCTTCAGAAACAGAGATGCCAATATTGGTTAATACATGAAAAACATCGTGGTTTTCTAATTTGGGTTGCGGGCTAAAATCATGTTGTAGTAAAAAACAACCTAAATGAAACCCAAGACTCCCTTTGGGATATGTGATAAGTGTTTTTGCCGAAATATCCCATGATGGCTGTTTCTTAAACCATTTCTGATATGGTTTTTTACTTAATTCATAAATTGTTTCTAATATAAATGCTCTCATTTTATTATTTTAAAAGTACTTTGTTTTTCAAAGTAAATGATAAAAAAAATATAGCTACTGTTTTAATAATTTTTCAATAGCTTCTACATGTTTTTTAAAAGCTTCCCGACCTTTTTTGGTAACACTATATCTTGTATTGGGTTTTCTGCCTATAAATGATTTTTCTACCATAATATATTCTTCTTTTTCCAAAGCTTTGGTATGACTGGCTAAGTTACCATCGGTAGCTCCCAGAAGCTCTTTTAGTGTTTTAAAATCAGCATATTCGTTAACAATCAATATCGACATAATTCCTAATCGAATTCGATGATCAAAAGCTTTGTTTATATCGTTAATTATATTTTTCATTCCGGATTCCCTAAAAAAGGAAATTTTTCAAATTTTGTACTTAGTTTAACCTGATTAAATTACATTTCCGTATAAATCAAAAACTGATTTATAGGGTTAGGATTGCTACTTTATGGTTTAGACTTCGAATTTGAAGTCTCATTAAAGTATATCAGGCTTCCGTATATAATATGCATTACACCAAATCCCAGCACCCAAAACCAGAAACCATATCCAGGGTAAATTGCGCAGATCAAACCTAATACAATTTCTATATACCCCAAATATTTTACATTACCAATGGTATATTTTGAAGCATTTACCAGAGCAAGACCATAAAAAATAAGCATTAATGAGCCGGTAAGACCATAATGATCGCTCGATATTTTTATAATGATATAAATACCACCAGTAACTAATGGAATCAAAAAAGCAGTAAGTAATCTTTTGGAAGCACTGTTCCATAAGGTTTCGTTATTTTTCTTTGCTTTTGTAATACTTAATATGATGGCTGTAATAATGCTTAGAAAAGCAACTAAGACTAGGTCTAATAGGATATAATTAAATATTTTACCATCTAGAATAAGGTAATTTCTTCCACTAATACTTACCAGGTAATAGGCAACAGCAGCGCCAATTAAGGCATAGATACCGGCCATTATTCCTGATAAACCACTAAGTGAGAAAAAACGAGATGATTTGTTCATCATATCTTTGATCTCGGTAATGTCTTTTAAGTATTCTTCTGTGCTCATGTTAAAAGTACTTTGAAAAACAAAGTAAAATTAAAATATTGAATTGTGCAAATTTAATTTTGTTGTGTATTATATTTTTGTATTAAAAGGGTACTCTTTAAAATTATATTTAATAAAATTTATTAATAGTATACATGATATTGATTCATTAGTTAAAAACAATTTTATATCTTTTACTTCCATCTAACTTTAATATAATTATCTATCTCTTTAACTTGTTTTGGGATATTTTTTTTTATTTCAAAAAGCAAATTCTCAATTAGCTTTTCTTTGGTAAAATTTTTGTTTACCACTATACTTATTTCCCTAGTGGGTTTTGGGTTTTCAAAATATTTTATGTGTTTATTTTCTAAGTTTTCTACTACTGATAATTGAGGGACCAAGGTATATCCTAAACCTGCCTTAACTAGGTTTTTTATAGTTTGTATCGAGCCGCTTTCAAATAAAAAAGCTTTGTTTTTATTTTTATCATTGTCTTGACATATATTAAGAACCTGATTTCTAAAACAATGCCCTTCCTCTAAAATGAGAAGGTCATCAGGAGTAAGATCATCTTGTTTTACAATTTTTGATGTGCCGAAAGTATTTTTATCATTACAATATACCAGAAATGGTTCCTGATATAAATTTATTTCACGTATCGTCTTATCCTCTAAAGGGGTTGAAACAATCCCAATATCTAAGGTGCCGTTATGTAAAGCATCAATAATAAAATCGGTTTGCATTTCTTTTATTACCAATTTGATTTTCGGATTGCTTTTTAAGAAACTCTCTAAGAATAAAGGGAGCAAGTAGGGAGCGATTGTTGGTATAATACCAAGTGTATACTGCCCCGAAATACTAGATGTATTATCATACGCAAGTTCTTTAAATTCATTGGCTTCTCGAAGTGTGCTTTTAGCTTTGGCAATTAAAATTTTTCCAATAGGAGTTGGAGTAAGAGGAGTTGTATTACGATCAAATATAACCGTGCCAATTTCATCTTCTAGTTTTTTTACCTGAATTGTTAACGTAGGCTGGGTTACAAAGCACAATTCTGCCGCTTTAGTGTAATGTCTTTTAAGGTCTAACGCTACTATATATTTTAATTGTTGAAGTGTCATAGAAATGTAATCATTAATAATATAAATATAGTCATTTATATTATTAATTTGATTAATGATGAGTAACCAACGTACTTTGTATTTGTTATTAACTAAATAAATTTCACACATGAAAAAGATTATATTAATTGCAATTGTCATTGGTATGTGGCCAACTCTTTATGGGCAACAAATTATGACAACTAATGGGGGTGTTCCAATTGGGGATAACCAAAATTCGAAGACAGTAGGAGAGTATGGTCCTGTATTGTTAGAGGACATACATCTAATCGAGAAATTAGCGGCATTTGATAGGGAACGAATTCCAGAACGTGTTGTTCATGCTAGAGGAGCAGGAGCATTTGGATATTTTGAAAGTACAAAGGATATGTCGTCTTACACAAAAGCAGTTTTGTTTAAGGGAAATAATAAACGTACCGACCTAGCTGTACGTTTTTCTACTGTTATACATGGTAAAGGTTCTCCAGAAACGGCAAGAGATCCTAGAGGTTTTGCGGTAAAATTCTATACCCAAGAAGGAAATTATGATATTGTCGGAAATAACCTTCCGGTATTTTTTATCAGAGATGCAATGAAATTTCCTGATATGGTACATTCATTAAAACCTTCACCGGTTACAAATAAACAGGATCCTAATCGTTTTTTTGATTTTTTTTCTAATGTACCAGAAGCCACTCATATGATTACCAGATTATATACAGATTTGGGTATCCCTAAAGGATATCAGTATATGAATGGAAGCAGTGTTCATGGGTTTAAATGGGTAAATGAGAAAGGAGAAGTAACTTATGTCAAATATTCTTGGGTTAGTAAACAAGGAGAACATAATTTGGATTTAGAACAAGCAGCAAAGCAACAATCCATGGATTGGCAACATGCGACAGTTAGTCTTCGAATGGATATTGCTAATAAAAAATACCCTCAATGGGATTTATATGTTCAGATGATAAAACCAAAAGATATAAATAGTTTTGATTTCTGGCCTTTAGATGCTACAAAAGATTGGCCAGCAGATAAGATTGAGAAAGTAAAAATAGGAACAATGACATTAAATAGAAACCCTGTTAATTATTTTCAAGAAGTAGAATCCATTGCGATGTCACCAGGAAATCTCATTCCGGGTATAGAGCCTTCAGAGGATAAACTTTTACAAGGGCGGTTGTTCTCCTATTTTGATACCCAAAGGCATAGATTAGGGCCTAATAATCAACAGATTAAAGTAAATCAACCTAAAAATGAGGTAGTAAATTATAATTCTGATAGTTATTCTAGTGCTTCTAATTCCAAATTCCCAAACGCAGATATCAATTACCAGCCTAGTACAAAAGTTGCGTTAAAGGAAAACTCTAGCTATAAATTATCAGAAACTAAGCTAAATAATGTAAAAATCACACAAAAAAAGATTTCTAAAACTAATGATTTTGCTCAACCGGGTAGTTTTTACAGGAGTTTATCGGAAAAAGATAAAACAAATCTAATAAGGAATCTTAAAGGAGATTTAGGACAGGTAAAAGATATTCATATTCAGAAAAAAATGATTACCTATTTCTATAGATCAGATAGGGATTTTGGTATGCGAATAGCTAAAGCTCTTGGGTTTAGTCAAAAAGATTTTATGCAATTTGGAAAATAATTGGATCTGTGTTTTTCTAGTATTATAATAAATACCCGAAACATTATTGAATAATGCAGTGTTTGTCATTATTTAGTGCCATTTTATGTTTCGGGCTTATTATAATACCATCTGATTTTAGGACTAAAAACGTTTTTAAATGATAAAAAAAATAACAACATATTATTTCATAATATTAGGAATAGAGATATACGGACAAGAACAAATATTTGAATATAGTAGAGAGGGAAATGTGAATGCAATTGCTGAAATATTAGAAATAGATAAGTCAGGAATTAATATTGTAAACCATAATGGGTATAGCCCTCTTATATTGGCTATTTATTATGGACAAATAGATACGGCTCATTTTTTATTAGCTCAAGGAGCTGATCCAGATATACAAGATAATGCAGGGAATACAGCACTGATGGGGGCGTGCTTTAAAGGGTATAAAAACATGGTGCAATTACTTATAGAATATAAAGCAAATGTTAATCTGAAAAATTATAATGATGCAACTGCTCTTATTTATGCAGCTACATTTGGTCATGCAGAAATTGTAAAAGAGTTAGTGAAAAATAATGCGGATATAGATATTAGTGATATTAGAGGAAATACAGCATTAGATCATGCTCGTATTCAAGAAAATCAAGAGGTAATACTTTTGCTCTCCATGAATAATTAAGAAGTATATTTATGGTATGAATCCAGCAGAAGAATATATTTTAAGACAACCAGAACCTTTTAAATCTATACTACTTCATCTACAGGTGATTATTGAAACGACTATACCAGAAGTTGAGTTGTTGTTTAAATGGAGAGTTCCTTTTTATTATATGGGTAAAAGCCCGATCTGTTATCTTAATGTAACCAAAGGATATGTAGATGTAGGATTTTGGAGCGCACAGTATTTTACCAGGCACCAAGAAAAACTAGAGTCTGATAAAAGAAAATATGTAAAATCTCTTCGATACCAAAGTGTAGATGATATCGATGATCAAGTACTTATTGAAGTTCTTGAACAAGCGTATACTTTTAGAAATGAAAAATTTATAACTGATTAACAGTTTGTCGAATAGCAACCAGATTACTCAGTAATTTTTCCAGATGATCAAGATGCAGCATGTTTGCACCATCACTTTTGGCATTTGCAGGATCAAAATGAGTCTCCATAAATAAACCATCTACGCCAG
This sequence comes from Bacteroidia bacterium, assembly GCA_030427585.1. GTDB lineage: Bacteria > Bacteroidota > Bacteroidia > Flavobacteriales > Flavobacteriaceae > Aquimarina. The sequence goes on along the minus strand of JAUIBW010000001.1, from coordinate 285,691 downwards.
TTACTACTCCTGCACGCGCAATAGTTTCGATCATGTCGGGTCTCCCTCCGGTTACACCACTAGATTGATTAGGTTGCTGTAACGAATGCGTTACATCTAGTACAGTAGTACCGTACTGTTTCATTGTAGGAATCCCTCTAAAGTCAACAATCATATCCTGGTAACCAAACATAGTTCCGCGATCAGTGATCATTGCATTTTCATTGCCGCTATCTTTTACTTTTTTTACAGCATGTTGCATAGCTTCAGGGCTCATAAATTGCCCTTTTTTTAAGTTAACCGTTTTTCCTGTTTTTGCAGCAGCAACCACAAGATCTGTTTGGCGTACCAAAAAAGCCGGGATTTGTAAAATATCTACATACTCGGCTGCAAGCGCTGCATCCTCATTTTCATGAATATCGGTAACTGTTGGGATTTCGAAAGTTTCTCCAACCTTACGTAAGATCTTTAATGCTTTTTCATTACCAATCCCAGTAAAACTATCAATACGACTACGGTTAGCTTTTTTAAAAGACCCTTTAAATACATAAGGAATTTCGAGCTTTGATGTGATAGTAACCACTTTTTCGGCAATACGTAATGCCATCTCTTCCCCTTCAATAGCACAGGGACCGGCCAGGAGAAAAAAGTTATTTGAATTAAGATTCTTAAGGTTCGGAATATTTTCTAATTGCATGATGGCTTATTTTATGGCGCAAAGATATGAGTTTTGTTAATGAACTCGTTTATACTTTTTCGATTTGCTATAAAAATGCCATTTTCAGCTTTATTTTTGTCTTTTTTTCTTTCCGTAAACCTATCCTGCTATGCAACTTAATCTCGAATGGTACAGGATTCGCTTGAGTAGATAGTGATCTCTATAGTTCTGAATATGGGATTTTTCCTAATTTTGAAGGCGCATATCGTTAATGATTATAATTTTAAAAGAAGAAAACAAAAAGGAAAACGAATAGCTAATAATTCTGGAAACTATCTGGCCTTATCTTCTTATCTAAATATTGGAGATCCTTTGATTGGTGATTTAGAATCAAGACCAGATTATAATAGAGTAGTTGTTCCTTTATGGGGAATGCAGAGAACTTATGAATCAAAACTTAACTGGAATTTGGAACTGGGAGTCGGTTATGGCTTTAATGATAAGGAGACTTACATATCACCAATTGCCGGTTTTTCAATAGGGTGGATATTTGGAAAAGATGGTAATTAATAGATAATGAGTGAGTTATGTTAGTATTTTTAACTTTTTAGAGTACACAAATATCTATTTATTAATAATTAAAACTTTCGTATACAACCTGTCGAAATATCTCGTACCTTTGCACCCTTAAAAATGAGGCGTTTATGACAGCTATAAAAAATATTGCGATAATTGCTCACGTAGATCACGGTAAGACTACGTTGGTAGATAAGATTATGTACCATTGTCAATTATTTCGTGAAAATGAAAACACAGGTGATTTAATTTTGGATAATAATGACCTGGAGCGTGAAAGAGGAATTACTATTACCTCAAAAAACGTTTCGGTTACATATAAAGGAACTAAAATTAATATCATAGATACTCCTGGTCACGCCGATTTTGGAGGAGAAGTAGAACGCGTATTGAATATGGCAGATGGAGTACTGCTTTTGGTAGACGCTTTTGAAGGACCTATGCCACAAACTCGTTTTGTACTGCAAAAAGCAATTGACCTTGGATTAAAACCTTGTGTTGTTGTGAATAAGGTAGATAAAGAAAACTGTACACCAGACGAAGTACATGAAAAAGTATTTGACCTGATGTTTGAACTTGGTGCAGAAGAATGGCAACTAGATTTCCCTACAGTATACGGCTCTGCCAAGAATAATTGGATGAGCGAAGACTGGAAGAATGAAACAGATACTATAGAACCTCTGCTTGATATGGTAATTGAGCATATTCCTTCCCCGAAAATTGAAGAAGGTACCCCTCAAATGTTGATCACATCACTAGATTTTTCATCTTTTACGGGGCGTATTGCTATTGGACGCTTACAAAGAGGAACTCTAACAGAAGGTATGCAGGTTTCTTTGGTGAAACGAGATGGAACAATAAAGAAATCAAAAATAAAAGAGCTTCACACTTTTGAAGGCCTGGGAAGAATGAAGGTAGAAAAAGTAGAGGCAGGAGATATTTGTGCTCTGGTAGGACTCGAAGGTTTTGAAATCGGAGATACTGTAGCAGATATAGAAAATCCTGAAGGATTAAAAACTATCGCTATCGACGAACCTACGATGAGTATGTTATTTACGATTAATGACTCACCTTTCTTTGGTAAAGACGGAAAGTTTGTAACCTCTAGGCATATTAAAGAAAGATTAGAAAAAGAATTAGAAAAAAACCTTGCACTTAGAGTTAATGAAACAGATAGTGCAGATAAATTTATGGTATTTGGTAGAGGAGTACTGCACTTATCTGTATTAATTGAAACTATGAGACGCGAAGGATATGAACTTCAAATCGGGCAACCGCAGGTGATCATAAAAGAAGTTGATGGAGTAAAATGCGAGCCTGTTGAAGAACTAACGATTGATCTTCCAGAGCATGTTTCAGGAAAAGCTGTAGAAATGGTAACCTTACGTAAAGGAGAAATGCTTAGTATGGAAGCCAGAGGAGATCGTATGGTGTGCGAATTTTTGATTCCGTCGAGAGGAATTATCGGCTTAAGAAACCAGTTGTTAACTGCTACTGCTGGTGAAGCAATTATGGCACATCGTTTTAAAGAATACCAACCTCTTAAAGGAGATATTCCCGGTCGTATTAATGGCTCATTAGTTTCTATGGAAAAAGGAACAGCAATACCATATTCTATAGATAAATTACAGGAAAGAGGAAAGTTTTTTATCGATCCGGGAGAAGATATTTATGAAGGACAAGTGATTGGCGAAAACTCACGAGGAGATGATATGACGGTTAATGTAACCAAAACAAAGAAATTATCTAATGTACGTTCTGCAGGAGCAGATGATAAAGCTAAGATTGTACCAGCAATCAAGTTTTCGTTAGAAGAAGCTTTAGAATATATCCAAAAAGATGAATACGTAGAAGTTACTCCTAACTTTTTGAGATTGCGTAAAATTTACTTAACCGAAGTAGAACGTAAACGAAATAAAATTGTTTAAACTCTTTTAAGTTATATCTATAAAAGTAAAAAACCGCGAGAATTTCTCGCGGTTTTTTTAATCATAAATTCAAATTATTACTGGTATTAAAAGTAAAATCCCGAGTTAACTCGGGATTTATTGTCGATATTTTGGGGTATGCATTGGGGTATAAATGGGGCTAACTCTATATTTTGGGGCAAAAAAAGGTATATAATGTTTTATTTATATAGTACAAATGTAAGAATAATTCCTGTAACTTCGCTTGTAAAAAACAATAAAATATCGGTAAAATACAATTAATAACGATAAAATACGCAAAAAGCATTGTTTTAATACGGTTTTTACTGCCCTTTTGAAAGATCAATATTTAAAATGTTATTTTTTAATAGAACTTCAATACTTTTAAGAAATAATTTGAAATAAAAAATAAATGAATCGAGATTTAGAATGGAAAGAATTTATGAATGTAGATATGCGAGTTGGCACTATAGTAGGTGTAGAAATTTTTAAAGAAGCACGAAATCCAGCTTACAAAATGATTGTTGATTTTGGCGAATTAGGAGAGCGAAAAACCTCTGCACAGATCACAAAACTCTATCCAGAACCTAAAGAACTTATAGGAAAACAAGTTATAGCGGTAGTCAATTTTCCGCCAAAGCAAATCGCTAGTATGATGAGTGAATGCTTGGTTTTGGGAGCTGTAGGAGAAAATAAAGAAGTAACTTTGTTAACTTCCGATTTACCTGTTAAAAATGGATTACGAATAGGTTAGTCTCTGTAATATGGTATAAAATTATTGTACGAGCAGTGTAAATAATAGAGACGCAAAAAATGCTTAGATTCTAAGTTTGTTAATGACTTATTATATCTTTATCCTTTTCTTTGTACCACTTCGAATACTTTGTTTCCATCACATTTTAATGTCTTAGAAGGATATTTAAGTAATAAAGCATAATCATGAGTAGCCATAAGTATGGTGTTGCCATTTTTATTGATATCTCTTAACACTTCCATAACTTCTACAGATGTTTGTGGGTCCAGATTTCCGGTAGGCTCATCGGCTAATATTAACTCGGGATCATTTAGTAATGCTCTGGCAATAGCAATACGTTGTTGTTCTCCTCCCGATAATTGATACGGGTATTTAAAACCCTTGGTTTTCATACCTACTTTATCCAATACATCATCAATTTTACTGTCCATCCCTTTTTCATCTGTCCATCCTGTGGCTTTAAGAACAAATAAAAGATTGCCTTTTACAGTTCTGTCATTAAGTAATTTAAAATCCTGAAATACAATGCCTAATTTTCTACGTAAAAATGGGATTTGATTTTCTTGCAGGGTAGGTAAATCAAAATCAACAATACTCCCTTCACCTTCTAATAAAGGAAGATCCCCATATAACGTTTTCATGAAACTACTTTTTCCTGTACCAGTCTTACCAATAAGATATACAAAATCCCCTTTATTTACTTCTACATTGACATCAGAAAGAATTAAACTTTCACGTTGATAAATTGAAGCATTTTTGAGGCTTAATACCGTATTGGACATAGTTTATGATTCTGAATTAATATACTTTGGTAAAAGTAAAAAGTTTTCTGTTAAAAAAATCAGGTATGGAAATAGTTTTTTAATAGAATTTATCTAAAACTTTCACCCTAATTAAAAAAAGTTTAGACAAGTTCCTTCGCTTTAAATACATAACAGAGTTTAATAATAAATATTTTAATTTCTAGAAACCCAAACTTCAAATTGAAGCTAAAACTATCAATTTTATTGATCTATCTCTGGCAAATTATGCAAAAAGTAAAGTTTTATTACTCATAAAGTATTCACAATTCTAAATTTACAATGTAATTATATCTAAAATATTTCGTTATTAAAATGAAGATTAGGGTATCTTTAACACAAAATTTATTCGCGGGAAACGATATTTACTTTTTAGATTGTAATACTTACTTAAATGAACAAATACATCATCTCGATGCTTTTTGTGATTGTTATGTCTGCATATATGTCTGCACAGCAATCCGCAATTTACACCAATGAATTAGTGCTGTATAATCAGGCTCTAGAATTGTATAACAATAAACAATTTCTGGCGGCTCAAAACCTGTTTGATAAGGTTAAGGATGCCTCTACAGATGAGAATATTGATGCCGATTGCACCTATTATATTGCTAATTGTGCGGTGTGGCTAAATCAAAAAGGAGCAGATCAACTTTTAGAAGATTTTGTTGTGCAATATCCTACAAGTATTAAGCGTAATGCAGCATACTTGGATGCAGCAACATACTATTTTGATAATGGTAAATATGCCTATGCACGTAAATGGTATGATAAAGTTGATGAAAGTAATTTAGGGCGGGCAGAAAAAGAGAAGTACAATTTTAATAACGGGTACGCCTATTTTAAAATACAGCGATTTAACGAAGCTAAAAAATTTTTAAATCGTGTTGAAGACTCTCCAGAATACAGTGCTAAAGCAAAATACTACCTGGGTTTTATCGCTTATGAAGGAGATAATTATAAAGAAGCCGATAAATTGTTTGACGAAGTAAAGGATTTAGACGAATACAATAAGAATTTATCCTATTTCCAGAGTGATATGAATTTCAAATCAGGAAATTTTGAAGAAGCCATTAATGAAGGATTAGTACAATTACCTAAATCGAAGCGTTCAGAAAAATCTGAATTAAATAAAATTATAGGAGAGAGTTATTTTAACCTTGGTCAGTATGATAAGGCAATTCCGTACCTTAAAGAATATAAAGGACGAAAAGGGAAATGGAACAATACAGACTATTATTTATTGGGCTATGCTTATTATAAACAAGGAGCGTATCAGAATGCAATTTCAGAATTTAATAAAATTGTAGATGGGCGCAATGCTACCGCCCAAAATGCTTATTATCACTTAGCAGAATCTTATCTTAAAACAGATCAAAAACAGCAAGCACTAAATGCTTTTAAAAATGCTTCAGAAATGGATTTTGAAGCTAAAATCAAGGAAGATGCAACCTATAACTACGCAAAATTAAGCTATGAAATAGGAAACTCTTTCGAGAGTGCTCCAAAAGTTTTGCTATCCTACTTAGATCAATACCCTAACACAGAATTTGAAGAAGAGATCAAAGAATTACTGATTAGTTCGTATATCACATCAAAGAACTATAAAGAAGCGATGGATCTGTTAGAAGGAAGTAGAAACTTTGCAGATAAAGAAGTATATCAAAAAGTAGCTTTTTACCGTGGGATAGAATTGTATTCAGAAAATAATTATCCAGAAGCAATAATCTATTTTGATAAATCCCTAAAAGAACAAGTAGACCCTGCATTTACTGCCAAAGCAATATATTGGAAAGCCGAGAGTGATTACTTATTAAACAATTTTGATGATGCTTTAATTGGATTTAAACAATTTCAAGGCAGTACAGGAGCGTCATCGACTAGTGAGTATGAGTATATAGATTATAATTTAGGGTACACTTATTTTAAGTTGAAACAATATCCACAGGCTGCTCAGTATTTTGAAAATTTTTCTAAGCATAACAAAGCTGATGAAGCAAGGCAAACAGATACCTATCTAAGATTAGGAGATAGTCATTTTATTTCTAGTAAATACTGGCCGGCAATGGAAGCCTATAATCTGGCAATTAAAAAAAACGGACCAGATTCTGATTATGCACATTATCAAAAAGCAATTAGTTATGGCTTTGTAAATAAACATAATAAAAAGATCCAGGATCTGGAGATATTCTTAAAAATGTACCCCAGATCCACATATCGAGATGATGCTATGTTTGCTCTTGGCGATGTGTATGTTTCCGAAAATAAAACACAACGAGGTATCGAAGCCTATGACCGTTTAATTAGTGATATCCCCAGAAGCTCATATGTGCCAAAAGCATTGCTAAAACAAGGGCTAATTTATTATAATGGAAATCAGGGAGACAGAGCTTTATCAAAATTTAAAAAAGTAGTTGCAGAATATCCGGGAACCGATGAAGCTATCCAGGCTGTGAATACAGCAAGATTGATTTATGTGGATTTAGGAAGAACAAATGAATATGCCAGTTGGGTAAAAGGATTAAGTTTTGTAGACGTTAGTGATGCCGATTTGGATAATACGGCTTTTGAAGCTGCAGAAAAACAATTCTTAGAAAATAACGATAAAGCTGCAATTAGTGGTTTTGAGAAATACCTTAGTGAATTTCCTAATGGTTTACACGCTCTTAAAAGTCACTTTCACCTGGCACAGTTGTATTTCAAAAAAGGAAATAAAGAAGCAACAATCCCGCATTACGAATTTGTGCTGCAGCAAGATAGGACAGAGTTTACAGAGCAAGCATTGGCAAGACTCTCACAAGTGTATTTGGAGAATCGTAGATATGAAAAAGCAATTCCTGTACTAGAACGCTTAGAGAGTGATGCTGATTATCCGCAAAATATCATTTTTGCGCAATCTAATTTGATGAAATCGTATTATCAATTGTTGAATTATCAAAAAACTATCGAATATGCAGATAAGGTTTTAGCGAATCCAAAAATTCAAAATGATGTAAAAAGTGATGCTAAGATTTTTACCGCCCGGGCAGCGTTTAAAACTGTAGATATGCAACGTGCAAAGAGAGCTTATGCAGAGGTGCAAAAAATAGCTACGGGAGAATTAGCTGCCGAGGCATTATACTATAATGCATATTTTAAAAACTTAGATGGTAACTACAAGGCTTCTAATGAAACCATTCAAAAATTATCTAAAGATTTTCCCGGGTATCGATTATATGGTTCTAAAGGACTAGTACTTATGGCTAAAAACTTTTACGGACTTAAAGATGCTTATCAGGCTACATATATTTTGGAAAGCGTAATTAAAAATTTTACCGATTTTCCCGAGGTAATCGATGAAGCGCAAACCGAACTCAGAAAAATCAAAGCAGAAGAGGCAAAAACAAATTCATCTATCCAAACCGAACAGTAATAATAAGTTAGTAAAACGAGTTGTATTGTATGTTTACATATTTTAAAAAATTGAATAGACCTCACAGGTCTTCAAGACCTGTGAGATCTAGAGTGTTACTTTTTGTACCTATTTTTATAATTGGAATAAAGAGTGTTGCCCAGGAAAAAGAAAATGAAACCCTGGATACAGAACGAGTGGTTATTGTAAAAGCATACACACCAACAATTAGTGATGCATTTAAAGTAAAATCTACTCCTGTTCTTAATGATTCTGTAACACAACAGAAAAAGCAAATACGATATAGTATTTTTTCTGTGCCTGTGGCGTCTACGTATACACCGGCAAAAGGAAAGGCTGCCAATATCGATAGACCAAAACCTATAGATATCTATGATAACTATGCCACATTAGGATTTGGAAATTTTACATCGGTTCTTGCAGAGTTTTATAGTAATTTTCAACTTAATCGATCCGATAATATTGGATTGTATTTGCACCATAACTCATCACAAGGAGGTATAGAAGAAGTGCAATTGGATGATAAATTTTATAATACCTTTTTAGATCTTAATTATACCTCTCGTACAAGAGATTATACATACGGGATAGAAGTAGGAGCAGAACACCAACTATATAATTGGTATGGATTGCCAGATATTCCTTCATTAACACAAGAACAGATCAATGCAATTGACCCACAACAGAGTTATTTTGGAGCAAAACTAGGAGGGAAACTTCAATTTGATGACCTGTACTTTAAGAAAGCTGTGTTAAACTATAGATATTTTGGTGATGCTTTAAGCTCTGTAGAACACCATGTAATAGCAAAACCTACTTTTGAGTTCGAGATAGGGGATAACCTAATCACAACCAATTTTATTGTAGATTATTTAAAAGGAAGTTTCGATCGCGATCTCGCGTTCCAAACTCCTAACGAATATGGTGTTTTAAATGTTGGAGTCAACCCAAGCCTTGTGATATTAAGAGATAATCTTACCGTAAATCTTGGAGCGGCAGTATATTATAGCATTGATACAGAAAATAGCGATAATGATTTCTTTATTTACCCCAAAGTAACTGCTTCCTATAGGTTATTAGAAGAAGCTGTTATTGCTTATGGTGGACTTGAAGGTGATTTACAACAGAATACATATCGGGATGCGGTACAAAAAAATCCTTTTGTATCTCCTACTTTGGTCATAGAACCTACGAATATGCTGTATGATGCATATGTAGGATTTAAAGGGAAGATATCTGATGTCGTGAGCTATAATTTTAGAGGAAGTTATATCTCAGAAGATGAAAAACCTTTATTTGTTAATAACGTTAGACCAACATTACAACGAGAAGGATATGATTATGGAAACTCATTTTCGTATCGCTATGACGATGTTAATACATTAGTAGGGTATGGAGAGTTAAATTTTGAAATTAGCAAAAAATTTAAATTAGGAGCTTCTGCAGAATATTTTAATTATAGCTCTGAAGACGAACAAGAAGCATGGAATCTCCCTGACCTAAAAGCTTCGGTACTTATGGATTACCAAATTAATAAAAAATGGTACGTGGGAGCACAGTTATTTTATGTTGGCGAAAGAAAAGATATTAATAATCAAGTCGTTTCTTTACCTACAGTTCCTGAATCTATTGTAACACTAGATTCTTATTTTGACGCTAATGTATATTTAGGATATCGATTAAGTGATAGATTATCTTTCTTTATTAAAGGAAACAATTTGGCTGGAGAAAATTATGAGCGTTGGGTAAATTTCCCGGTTCAAGGAATACAAGTTTTAGGAGGAGTTACGTATAAATTTAACTACTAAATTTTATCTCGAATTAGATAAATTTAAAATTTTTGGTACCTTATAGTAATAAAAACAACAATCATTATATCCATATATCGAATATAATGATTCAGTTTTTTATCGATGATATCTGGTTAATCGATTGATTAACATATTGCTATCGGTATATTTTTTTTGTTGTTTAGATAAAATAAAACTTATGAAAGGTACTCTACTTCTTATTTTTTGCCTGTTTTCTATAGGTACGTTTTCCCAAGATAATTTTAAACTCTATTATGAAGAAACAGAAAATGGATTTAAAATTCTGGCAGATAATGATGAATATACTCCAGTATCTGCAAAAATAGACTTCAGGTTAGAAAATCTTACTTCTACTAATGGTAGCGATAAAGTTTTTGTAGTACCAGCAAAAACCAAAAGATATACGATTACGGATCTAAAGGTAATCGACAGAAAAAAACGCATAAAATTGGGATACGAATCTATCTATAATTATGGAAATCATAATCAAAAAAAATACGATACCGGTTTTAAATATTACCTGCCATTTAAAAAAGGAGAAGAATATTGGTTATCCCAGGGATATAATGGAGCTACTTCTCACCAAAATGAAAATGCATTAGATTTTAAAATGCCTGTAGGGACTAAGATTTATGCAGCACGAGACGGAGTAGTTGTAGATGTCGAAGAAAGTTTTAGTAAAAGTTGTACTTCTGCAGATTGTGCCAAGTATAATAATTTTATTCTCATTTATCATAGCGATGGTACTTTTGCCGAGTATACCCATATTAAAAAAAATGGAGCACAGGTAAATATTGGAGATCAAATAAAAATAGGCCAATTTATTGGATATAGTGGCGATGTTGGTTGGGCTACAGGACCACATTTACATTTCATTGTATTTTTTCAAAGACTAAAAGAAAGAATTACCTTAAAAACAAAATTCCTAACCGGGAAAGGAAAACAAGCTATTGCACTTAAAGAAAAAGAAAAGTATCGCAGAGAATATTAATGCACTTTTTGATAGATTCTAAATATATTATACCGGTAAATAGGGTATAAAACATCCCTGTTTTCGGTACCCTAATTTTCATCGTTTACGGTGTTTTTCACCTACTTAAACGCCTATATCTTGCACAGTATTAAAAACAATTTTATGATAACTTTTAATACCAGATATACAGATGAAAAAAATTAATATACATACATATATTGTTACATTTATTTTACTATATGTTTTAGCAGCAATATGTAGTTTAATTGGGTACGCCAACAATGCAGGAACACTCGTTTTGACTCCTACAACAGAATTTTTACTAAAATTACATTCGATAATTAACCTTCCTACAGATACTATAGGATATGTTACATTAAGTAAAGGAATCTACAGTATAGTAGGGGGATTAATCCTTAATGTATTGTTATACTCTCTTGTAGTAGAGCGTTTTGTTTTTTGCCTAAAAGCTTTGAAAAGAAATGTTTTGAAATCAAAATTTGTAATTAAAAAAAGTAAACGAGCTATTTTGCTGATAGAAAAGTAAGTATTTAAAAGCTTACCGAAATCTAATACATCATTGACCTCACAGATTTCAAAATCTGTGAGGTCACGTTTGTTTAGAGAAGTTACCACATTGTTAAGATGCATTTCTTTTCGTATTAATTTGCCTATCTTCCATTCCTAAATCAAAAATATACCATATCATGATCAAAAAGATGCTTTCTATAGCCTGTTTTGCTATGATTTTTACAGCTTGTAAAAATGAAGCTACTACTACCAAAGAACCTGTAGAAAAGGTAGATGTAAGTACCAAATTTAATGAGATGCTGGATAATTATTACGAAGAAGGTTTACAGCTCAATCCTGTACAAGCTACCTTTGCTGGCGATAATAGATTTAATGATCAATTCCCTAACCCTCTTGCAGAGGAAACAGTAAATAAAACTAAAACGTATTTTAAAAAATATAAAGAGCAATTGGCACAATTCGACGATGCTGCATTATCTGAAAGCGAAAAGATGACTAAGGCAATTCTCAATTGGGAATGTGATATAAACTTAGAAAGTTTTAATTTTAAGCAAGACTATTTTCCTATTGATCAAATGTGGTTTATTAACCTTGTTGCCGGGCAATTGGCTAGTGGTGCTAGTGCACAACCTTTTAAAACGGTCGAAGATTACTATAATTGGTTAAAGCGCCTTGAAGGATATATAGATTGGATGACATCTGCCGAAGCCAAAATGAAAGAAGGTATGGCAGCCGGATATGTATTACCAAAATCATTGATCATAAAAGTACTTCCGCAATTAGAAGCACTAACAGTTGAAGATCTAGATCAACACCTTTTCTATACTCCTGTTAAGAATTTCCCAGAGGATTTTTCTGATGAAGACAAAGAGCAATTAACAGAGGCCTATAGGAAAATGGTTTCTGAAAAAATTATTCCTACCTATAAAAATCTTCATAAATTTATGAGTACAGAGTATTTAAAGTCAGGTAGAGGAAGCTCTGGTATTTCTGAAATTCCTAATGGAAAAGAGTTCTATCAGTATCAAATTAAAAAATATACAACTACAAATATGACAGCAGATGAGATTCATAAACTAGGACTTTCTGAAGTTGCCAGAATCTCTTCTGAAATGGAAAAAATAAAAGAACAAGTAGGGTTTAAAGGAGATTTGAAATCATTCTTTGATCATGTACGTAGCAAAAAAGAATTGATGCCATTTACAGAACCACAGCAAGTGATTGATAATTTTAATGCAATTCATGATCGCATGAAACCACAGATTGAAAAGTTGTTTGATATAAAACCAAAAACACCATTTGAGGTACGTAGAACAGAAGCTTTTCGTGAGAACTCTGCTAGCGCAGAATATAATCCTGGATCACTAGATGGTACTCGTCCTGGTATTTTTTATACTCCGATTCCAGAAGTAACCAAATATAATACCTATAGTGATGAGTCGTTATTTTTGCATGAAGCCATACCAGGACATCATTATCAGATTTCGTTAACTCAGGAAAGTGAAGAACTACCAAAATTTAGAAAAACATTATGGTATAGTGGTTATGGAGAAGGTTGGGCATTATACAGCGAATCTTTGGGTAAAGAATTAGGCTTATACACAGATCCATATCAGTATTTCGGAATGTTAGGTGCAGAGATGCATCGTGCTGTTCGTCTGGTTGTAGATACAGGATTGCACTCTAAAGGATGGACACGGGAGCAGGCAATTCAATATTCATTAGATAATGAGGCAGAATCAGAAGCAGGAATTACTTCAGAAATCGAACGGTATATGGCTAATCCAGGTCAGGCATTATCGTATAAAATCGGACAGTTAAAAATAAGAGAACTTCGTGCCAAAGCCGAAGCAGAATTAGGAGATAAGTTTGATATTCGCCAGTTTCATAATCAAGTGTTAGAAACCGGATGTGTACCATTGGCATTGCTAGAAAATAAAATCAGTATATGGATTACCAGTAATAAGTAATTTTTATAGTTACAGTACTATCTATTATGATTAACAATAAACCTCGTTGGCGTACTAAATCTTTTTTAATATGCCAACGAGGTTTATTATATGCTTTAATTTAAATCAGAACTGGTATAATACTTCGTGATCTGCATATTGTTTGCGTTCTAAAATGGTAGTGTTACTTTCGTATGCCGTTCTTTTTTTATTGATCAGGTTCTTTCTAATGGCATTTGCTTTTATATATGAGGTTATGTACAATGGTTTTGTCACCGGTAAACCTGTAAAGCGTATTTCTTAAGCATTTGTAAAATGATATAGCGCATTACCGATGTCTATATTTTTAAGATGAGAAGTTATACGCTCATTGATCTCTTTATATTTTACCGTTGCTTTAACCTTCATGATATTCTCAGAAGGTTTTTTATACCGTAATGATGGAAACGGAATCCTCATTTCTGTAATGAGTGATTTAACATCTCAAAAGGTATTCCATGATGTATTATACCATTTCCGACTTAAATTTACTCAATAAAACCGCGTCTTTTTGTCTAATATTTCAAAATAAAACACAACCGTAGCCCTGCTATGCTTGATACCCAGTCGAGCTGAGCACAAGTTTTTCTTTTTCATCTAAGCCAAAAATCCATCATTTTTCTTATGAGAAATTTTAAATCAGAAATGGTATTAAATTCTTCCCCATTACAGCTTACTTCCGTATTTTGTCGCGCGCTTAACGGATTTGTTTTAAAAATGAGTAGTGTATTTGTTTTATCATTGCATGTGTCTATATGTATTTGAAAATAATCATCTTTTATTTGAGATATATCTCTTTCTAGGGTTGTGGCAAATATTTGAGAAGGATCTCTAAAGTTAATAATCCCACCTACATAGAGGTATTCCTTATCATAGAGAATTTTTACAATTACCTGCTCTGATGCCGGAGCACTTATATTAGGATCTATTTGCTTAAAATCAGAAAATTATAAGACATCTCTCCATGCATTTTCGTCTAATTTCCCATCTAGAATGATAGCACTTTTTCCTAAAGGAACATCAATAATTTCTTGTGCCGATGATACTGCACCGACCAGCACACATAAGATAAAAATAGACCTCATTTGATTTTCCTGTTCGTTTTTTGATTGTTTAAAAGAGGTCTATTTTTGTCTTTTTTAAACCTAAAGATTTTAGATACTCGGCAACTTCTTTTGATGCTTCCCCTCCTCGTTCTGCATGATGAAGCAAAGTATATCCATGTGGCCCTTTGGCGTGCAGTGTTCCGGGAGAAAATTCTAGTATCGATTTGATGATGTCGATCTTCCCGAAAAGGGCAGCGGTAAACACATTAGCTTGAGCTCCATGATCTAATAGGTATTGAGCCAGTTCTTTATATCCAACATGACTTGCGGCTCCCAAACATGTTTCAAAATCTCCACCTCTCCAATCATGTGCAGCATTGATCAGTGTAGGGTATTCTGCTAATAATTCTTTTACGGTTTCGAAACTCCTGTGTCCGGCACCAACAAAATTCTGCACTATTTTTTTGTCTAATTGTGGCTTTTCCTGCTCTTTCGAAAATATCACATTCGGAGCGGCAATACATAGCCCAGTAGTTAATACACCAGTAGTTAAAAATTGTTTTCTGTTCATGATCAAAGTTTTTAAAAGGTATTATTAATCATCTAGTTTTACTTTTAAAATGGTAGGTTCATATAATTTTTCTATAGCGAACAGTGATCCGTCCTTATTAAAGCTTCCGAATTGTGCGTTTGCGATATAATACAATTCGCTATCTACCAGAACTCCTGTTGTAGGGTTATTCATCATAGGATGATTGTGTTCTAGTAGTATAGTTTTTGCAATTGCATTTTGCTTAGCATTAAGGACAAATTTTCTAACTAAGTTTTTACCAGGTTGTATTCCTATTAAAGAGTTTTTATAAAAATATAGTCCGTCTATGCCTTTGATACCGGTTGTATCTGCATCATTATGATAGGGTATATTTTCTTTTTTCCCGGTTTTGATATGAATACGGGCAATTCCTTCAGCATGTGCTACAAATAGATGAGTTTGGTCGTCAGAAATGGTAATTCCGTTAGGGTATTTTATTTCAGAAAGACGGGTTAAGACTTTTAGTTCATCTTCATTGTTCTGAATGATATATATCTTCGGATTAGAAAACATATGTGTAGCATACAGATTTCCTGAGGTGTCTAAAACGATATCATTAAAGAAATGAGCTTCTCCAGGGATATCGATCCAATATTTTTTGATGAGCCTTCCCGTTTGTAAATCATATTTAAAAATTCCTGCAGGGCGTCCCTCGTTTTTATCTTCTCTACTATAACCAATAAGATTGCTTCCTCCTGAGCTACATACCCATAAGTGCTTTCGTACCGAGTCAATTTTCATTCCGATAATCATATGCAAATTGTCCTGTTGAGAGATTACAAAATCATGATATGTTCCATCTTTAGATCGTTTTATAATTTTTCCCTTTCGGGTACTTCCTATATAAAAAGACCCATCTGCAGGATCATAGGCCACGTTCTCGGGCAATAGATCTTTTTCGGGAATGGTAAAGGCTACAAAACTTTTGTTGAATTGCTCAATTGGTTTTTGCGCAATACCATAAAAACCAAATCCGGTAAAAAGAATGATATAAAAAACTGTTTTCATTTACTTCGTTTTTATAAATAAACTATTTGAGACAGAGAATGCTTAGTATTTTTCTTTCTACAACGAATGTATTTGATAAAAGAATTGAGAGGATCATTTTTATATTAAATGCTACTTTTTTAATGCGCAATTGCCAGATACTTATGTGAGTTGATTACACATAAGTAAATTATAGATTTACATAAATTATGGATTTGGGCAGTACTGAAAACCAAAAATCCTATAGCTTTGTTATCGATGAAGATTAAAAGTATTTGGTTTCATATTGGTTTTTGGATTGTATATACTGCAATATTTACTATTGTTGAAGCTAGTTATAAAGGAAAATACATTGAGGCATTGGCTTTTGAGCTTATGAATATGCCAATGCGACTTATTATCGTATATTTTAATTATTTTGTGCTGCTACCAAAACTCTTATTGCAGGGTAAAACGGTAAAATACTTTGTGTATACGATACTCACATTAATTATCTCAGGATGTATTCAACGGATTATTAATTATGAGGTGCTGTCTATGCTTTATCCTAATATGATAGATTCTGGATTGTGGTTACCATATAAGTTTTTACAGGCTTCTATGATCATAGCTTCTCCTTTAATCTTTATTATCGGAATTTCAGTTATTTGGAAAGTAGCAGAGTTACAAAAGAGGGCCAAAACTCTTGAAAATGAAAAATTGCAATCAGAATTGAAGTATCTAAAATCACAAATAAATCCTCATTTTCTTTTTAATACCTTAAATAATATCTATGGATTATCTTTAGAAAGTTCAAAAAAAGCCCCTGAGCTTATACTTAAGTTATCAGATTTCCTCAGCTTTTCTTTATATGAGAGTTCTCAAAGGTTTATTCCTTTGGAAAAAGAAATTAGACTACTTAATGATTTTATGGATTTGGAAAAATCTCGGTTTGAAGATAGGGTAGATGTACAAGTTTCTATCCCCGAACATCTAGCCCCTATATCTATTCCTCCTCTTATTTTAGTACCATTTGTAGAAAATGCATTTAAGCATAGTTTAAAAAACGAAACCGAAATTGCTCATATAATGGTTAAATTAGAGGTCGTAAATAATCAACTAATCTATGAAGTTATAAACTCGAAACCTGAAGCTACTGTAGAAGATTCTTCGCTGAAAGGGATTGGTTTACAAAACATCAAAAAAAGATTAGATATCTTATATAATGATCGGTATCAATTGGATATTAAAGATGAAGAAAGATTATATACTATTGTATTAAAAATTACTATTTGATAAAGTAGTTGCAAAAAAATAAAAGAGACAGATGAGGCTTAGATGTATTATAGTAGATGATGAACAGACCGCAAGAAATATTTTAAAAAAATATATTAGTGATGTCTCTACTTTGGATCTAACAGGAGAGTTTAAAAATGCTCTTGACGCATTGGATTATATTCAGAATTATTCGGTAGATGTAATGTTTTTGGATATTGAAATGCCTAAGCTTTCGGGCTTAAATCTGGCCAAAATTATAGAACACAAAATTAAAATTGTGTTTACAACGGCACATCGCGAGTTTGCTTTAGAAGGATTCGATTTAAGTGCAGTTGATTATTTGCTAAAACCTTTTTCGTTTGATCGATTTTTAAAAGCTGTTCAAAAAATTAATCCTAAGTTTTCGAATACCGCTGTTACATCTACACCTATAGTTGATCATATTTTTGTGAAAGCCGATAAAAAAATGGTTAAAATTAATTTTTCAGAATTATTATATATAGAAGGTCTAAGTAACTATGTTAAAATTCATACAATAGAGAGTACTTTGGTTGTCTACGAAAAGATGAGTGATCTCGTACAGCGATTACCTTCTTTTTCTTTTATGCGAATACATAGATCTTATATTGTAAATACCGAAAAAATAAAAATGTATACTAAGGAGTATGTAGAAATTAAAAAAAGGTATATCCCGATAAGCTTAACATATCGAAATGCATTATTGTCATTTTTAGAAAAATCCTGAAGTTTCTCTTAAAAGAACTATTGTATTTTATTTGCTTTTCCTTTAGGTTTTGCTGGTATCCCTGCGACTGTAATGCCAGGTGCTGTATCTTTTAGGACAACAGCTCCGGCGGCAATATTAGAATGCGCTCCTATAGTGATATTCCCTAATATCGTAGCACCTGCTCCTATAACCACATTAGAGCAGATTTTTGGATGCCTTTTCCCTTCTGTTTTTCCTGTACCTCCCAGAGTGACATTGTGAAAAATAAATACATCATCTTCAATTTCACAGGTTTCTCCTATAACAACACCTATTCCATGATCTATTACCAAGCCTTTACCGATTTTTGCTGCAGGATGTATATCAATTGCATAGGTTTCAAAAATCCTGTTTTGTAACCATTTGGCAGTTGTCGAATTTCCTTTTTTGAATAGTTCATGAGAAAATCGATATGCTTGTAACGCTTGATATCCTCTAAAAAAGAACAATACTTCAAAATAATGAGTACATGCAAAATCTCTTTCAAAATAGGAGGTTAAATCTCGTTTAAAAGTATCTTTTAGTTCTGCGTTGTTGGTGAGTATCTCATTAAAAATAGTAGCTAATTCGATAGAAGTTATAAGATCATCAGAAAGTTTTTTACTTAATATAATACTTAAAACATCTGCTAAGTCCTTGCATTGTTTTTGGTATCGATCTAAAATTTTCTTTGCAATTGGCTCTGAAGTATTTTCTAATTCAGATTGAATTTTATCCCAGATATTGTTTGTCATTTTTTAGAGTTTAAGGCTTACTTATAGATATCCTACCTGCTCCTGTAAATATAAAGGCAAAGCAACAGGATACTATAGCCAACGCAGGTGTCATGGCTTCAATGCTATCGCCAAGACGTATATGAACCAGTACTGCTATTACAAAGTTTATGACCAGAACTAGTGAAGCTAATCGTATATGATAACCGATAAGAATTAATAGCCCTCCTATAGCTTGTATATACACAGATAGGATAGCACTAATTACAGGAAAAGGAAAACCGTTGATGTGAAGGAAACCAGAAAATTCTATCATTCGTTCCCAACTAATGATATTGTCTATTACGCCGTATAACAAACGCGAACCCACAAAAAATCGTAGAATGAAAATCCCAATATATGCTTTGGAGCTCAATTTTTCTTTCAAATCATATATGCTGCCCATACGTTTACTTGTTTTGAACTATCTCTTTCACTATGATATCAGATCCAGAATACGCATCGGTATCATATTCGTGCCAATGTCGTATTCTTGGGATGTTAACTCCTTCAATCGTAATCTTTCCAGAAAAATAAAGACGTTCTCCTTTTGTAGGGTCATCAGGAAATACAATTTCTATACCTAATAGAGTATAATCTTTTTGAGAAATAAAAATATTCCAGTGTTTAGAAAATATTTCTTCTTTTAATACAAGTTCGATTTTATAACTATCGGTGTCGTTAAATAGGGCTTTACTAGCTTTACCAAAAGTGTCAACTGTTGTGTTACCTAAAGACATAGGTAAGCCAATTAAATGCTGATAAAATTTTTGATAATTCGGGTTTCGTTCAGGTTGCAGTCGGTATTTTTTTATTTTAATACTATCAGTAGTAATTTCTCCATCCAAAAGTGTTCTTGAGATTCCTTTTTCATCTATTATATGTGTAGAAATATGCTGATCTCTATTTCTTTTTAATTCAAAACTATTGTCATTATTATTCATTTTTAAGATAGAATACCGGTGGGGGTTGGATAAACGAGGTTCTTGTATATGAATTTTGAAATTTGTCATCGACCAACGGTTATCGGGGTCGTATGTTTTTATGCTTTTTTGAAGAATGACTTGAGTATCTAATCGTTGTTGATCTTTTTGAGAGTTACAACTTAATCCAATAGATACGGTTAGAATTAAGATATAATATAATTTGTTGTACAAGATTTCCACGTTTTTATTTTATGAAATTTAAGTTTTTATTTTCAATTTTGCTATAATGTTGGATTGCTAAAAAGATTCGAATGTACATACTTTTTAGTACTCTAGATTATATTAAGAAAATCTTAACCTCTACACCCATAAGATATATTTACATTTAGAGCTTTAAAAACTCGACAATAATGAAAAGTTCATTCTTACTATTGGTTAGTACTGTATTACTTTTTTCTTGCAAGAAACCAGTTGAAGTAGATTTATTGGTTATTAATGCAAATGTATATACTGTAGAAGATACGAATCCAAAAGCAGAGGCATTTGCCATAAAGGAGGGGAGATTTATTGCTGTGGGGAGTAACGATGAGATCTTAAAGGGATATAAGACTGCTAATACCTTGGATGCAGAAGGAAAGACAATAGTGCCTGGCTTGATTGATGCACATTGCCATTTTTATGGTCTTGGTCTACAGCAGCAAAAAGCAGATCTGATAGGAACCAAAAGCTATACCGAAGTATTGGATAGGATTGTAGCTTTTCAAAAAGAAAAAAATGTATCATTTATTACGGGGCGAGGATGGGACCAAAATGATTGGGAAGTAAAAGAATTTCCGACCAAAGAAAAACTAGATAGCTTGTTTCCTGATACTCCTGTGGCCGTAACCCGGGTAGATGGTCATGCAATGATCGCAAATCAAAAAGCATTAGATCTTGCTAAAATTACTGTAAATACCAAAGTAGAAGGAGGAGAGATACTTCAAAAAGATGGAAAACTAACTGGTGTATTAATCGATAACCCTATGGGGTTGATTAGTGCAGTTATTCCTAAACCTACGGTACAGGAGCAAATACGAGCTTTAAAAGATGCCGAAAAAATTAATTTTGGGTACGGGTTAACTACCGTAGATGATGCAGGATTGAGCCCCAAGGTAATTACACTAGTAGATAGCTTACAGAAAATAAATGAACTTAAAATCAGGATGTATGCTATGATAAGTAATGTACCCGAATATGTAGATCATTATCTAAAGAATGGAGTATATAAAACCAATAAGTTAAATGTTTCTTCTTTTAAAGTATATGCAGATGGAGCATTAGGATCTAGAGGAGCTACCTTAAAACGGCCTTATGCAGATAAGGAAAATCATTATGGGGCTATGGTCATAGGAAATGATGAGTTTAAAACTCTGGCACAACGATTAGCAGGATCACCTTTTCAAATGAACACTCATGCTATTGGAGATTCGGCTAATGCAGTAGTCATGAAAACGTATTATGATGTGCTTCAAAATAAATCAGATAGGAGATGGAGAGTAGAGCACGCCCAGGTAGTGGCTCCAGAAGAATTTGAAACCCTTAATAATAACTTGGTCATGAGTGTACAGCCAACTCATGCTACAAGCGATATGTATTGGGCAGACGAACGATTAGGAGAAGAACGCATAAAAGGAGCATACGCATATAAAAAATTATTAGAAAAAACAGGTAGAATTGCTTTGGGTACAGATTATCCTGTAGAGCATGTGAGTCCGTTCTATACTTTTTATGCAGCAGTAGCACGAAAAGATCTAAAGCAATATCCAGAAGGTGGTTTTCAAAAAGAAAATGCACTTAGTAGAGAAGAAACTCTAAAAGGAATGACGCTTTGGGCAGCTTACAGTAATTTTGAAGAATATGAAAAAGGAAGTATTGCTACAGGTAAATTTGCAGATTTTGTAATCCTTGAAGATAATATTATGGAAATTGATGAAGATCAAATCCCAAATATAAAAGTGAAAGCTACTTATATTGATGGAGAAAAGGTGTATTAGATAGTATTCATTACTTTATCTACAATAGTATCACATTTGCTAAATCCAAATTCGAAGATATCGGTATCCTGAGACAGATCGTAGAGTTCTTCTCTAATCATATCTTTGGCACGATGCAGGCGTACCTTTACATTAGAAACCGTTAACCCCAAACAATCTGATATTTCGGCCATACTCATCCCTTCAATTTCTCTAAGAACATAAACGGTTCGGTATTTTACATCTAATAGGTCAATAGTTTTTTCTAAGATTTGTTTTGCTTCTTGTCGTATCATTTTTTTTTCGGGATTTAATTGTTCTGTGTCAGGAATCTCGAGAACAAAATCATTCGATACGCTATTTTCAGATGTATATAAATTAAGATATTTTCCTTTTGTTTTTAATCGAGCTAGAGTTTCATTTATTCCAATTCTTATGAGCCAGGTAGAAAATTGTGAGTTGTGCTTAAACTGGTAGAGTTTTTCGTAGGCTTTTAAATAAGTGTTTTGCATGATGTCTTCAATTTCTGCAAGGTCATTTATATAACTTCGGATAACTCGATATAGTTTTTGATTATTTCTTCTTAGTAAGATTTCATACAACTCTTTTTCTCCAGAATGAATACGGCATATTACATCAGAATCTGATATTTTATGAGTTTTATAATCATTGATTTTGATAGGTTCCATAGCTTGTTATTTATAGCTTAGATGAAAAACTGCACAAAAAGTTACAAAACTTTGTAACCAAAAAATGAATTTTTTATCTAAAAAGCGAATAACAAAAAAATTGAAATTATGAATTCACAGGTTAAGACAGTTTTTACACTACTAAAATATACCTATGGCCTTGTACCTATAGTCGCCGGATTAGATAAGTTTACTAATATACTTACAGACTGGAGCCAGTATATTTCTTCTGGATTTGCAGCTATATTACCTCTTGAAGCCGAGACGTTTATGAGTATTGTGGGAGGAATCGAAATTATAGCAGGTGTTTTAGTGCTATATCGCCCCAGAATAGGAGGTTATGTAGTTATGGGATGGCTGTTAGCTATAGCATTAACTCTTCTATTTAGTGGGCATTATATTGATGTAGCAGTAAGAGATATAGTGATGGCGATAGGAGCATTCTCGCTAGTAAAAATAGCAGATTCTATAGCGGGACAAAAAGTATAAGCAGGTTAGAAAAGAGAAAGATTAACTTTTAGGAATGCCAGTGATTTTTTTCAGAAAAGCATCATCAGTATAAAAGGTGGTGCTTTTTTACTTTACCTACCTCCATTTGCTCGCAGATCTGCAATGCATTGGGCATCTAGTTTGGGTATAGTGTTGCCCATATTTATCACTCCGATACCAAATTCTATAGCGGCTTCCATCAAACAACTTGGTACATTACAGTGATTACTCGCATCTGGATCTTCATGTTCAGATTGCAGAGGAGTACCTAAGTTTACCAGCCCTAACAGGTGAGCAAATTCATGATTCAACGTTGCAGTTTCAATAGCACTAAGAGAAGGAGAATTTGGCTTTGCACTTAATGCACGTAATGTACCTTCATAGATTACTATCGAGGTATTTAGGTATGCAGAGCCTAAAGTTACTTGTTCATTAGTGTCATTTTCTTTACTTCCATCTGCAAAATATACATATACAGTGATATCGTCTTCTTTATTAAATAGTGTTCTGGTAGTGTTTTCTATTTCTGCAACCTCTTCAATAGAAAAAGGTGCTTTACCAGAAGAAGGAATAGAACGTTGTGTAATGGTAATTCCGTCGGGTTTAAATAATCGATCTTGTAAAAATTCTCTAAACCCTTGTATTGCTTGCGAGGTAGGTTCGAATCCTTGTACAGCCACGATCTCAATAGTCATACTATTAAAATTGGTTGCACTTAGCAGATCATTTGCAGAGCTACCCAAAGGCTTTTTATTGCTTGCCTGTAAAGTATTTGTAACAGCGGTATTATCATCATCGTCAGAACATCCAATAAGAATAAAAGACAAGATCAATAAGTAACCAAAGAGTTTTGTTATTTGCACAGGATTTCTTTTTTAAAGAGGTTATAACTAGTAAGTAAACGAATTTATATTGTGTCTTATTTTTAGTTTAGCTTTCTTTTGTTAAATGGTTTTTTTGCAACAAAAATTGTACCATCAATGCTATTATAAAGATTTTTACTATTATGCCAAGGTAAATCTGGCCAGGTAATCATTGTTTTCTCCTTCAACTATTAATTCTGATAGTAAACCGTTGGCATTAGCAGCGTTTTGAAGCGTATTATAATCAATATATAACCAATCAAACCATTCTGATTCTTGTTTTTTGTATTTTAATTTATATTGCATTTCTCCATAATAACCGGCAGAGGCATCTACCCAAAAACCTCCGTCTTCATCCTGAAAAATGTAGGAAATATCTGATGAATCCATTAAAATTTGACCGCCGGGAGCAAGAAGTGTTTTAATATGGGTAAAAAAACGATCAATATGATCCAGAGTACCAATAATACCACTACCATTCATTAATAATAGTACGGTGTTGTATCTAGCATTATTATGATCATAAATATCTTGTACGGCTGCATGATGTACTCCTCTTTTTTTACATATTTCGATAGCACCTTCAGAAATATCTATAGCTTTAACATCTAACTTTTGATCATTTTGAAGAAACAAACTATGGCTTCCGGCACCGCAACCTACGTCTAATACTTTTCCGTATGAAAGCTCTAATGCTTTTTGTTCTATTTTGGGCATTTCGGTATACCCTCTAAATAGGTAAGGAATAGGGATATGATCATCATCAAAATCATTTGCCTGTACAATAATATCTTCAGTATATTCTTTGTTATAAAAATCTTTGATGGCTTTTCCGAAAATATCTTTATTCATAAGATGTGTTTTTATGGTTGTGGAAAACGATTTTTTGGTACCGGATTAAAAAATTAAAGATTCAAAATGAGCTTAATTACAATTGAATATAATGGTATTTGCTAATCAAAACTCTCAAATGTCTTACTTTTGTACCATGCAAGAATTCATAGATCAATTACCAAAACTGGCCAAAGATAAACATAACGAGAACAAAAAGTTCTTTGCTAAACTTAAAAAAAAAACGCCCAAACAACTAGATTATATCATGCAGGAGTTACATGATGAAGAGTTTAGCAATACAGATTGTTTAGAATGTGCTAATTGCTGTAAAACTACTGGGCCGCTGTTTACGGATAAAGATGTAGATCGGATTTCAAAATTTTTAAAAATTAAACCTAGACAATTTGAAGAACAATACCTAAGAACAGATGAGGATGGAGATATGATATTGAAACAAACTCCGTGTACTTTTCTTGGAGCCGATAATTACTGTGTGATTTATGAGGTAAGACCAAAAGCATGTCGGGAGTATCCACATACAGACCGTAAAAAGTTTCAACAGATATCTAATTTAACGTTGAAAAATGTAGCAATTTGCCCTGCAGCTTACAATATTGTAGAAAAAATGAAATCTAAACTACTTTTGTAGATAAGTGTATATACAATTACTCCTACATGTAGTTCGTAAGCATATAGGAGTAATCTTGAATACGGGTCTAAGCAAATAATAGTTTTCTTATAAGTTTTTCTCTTTCTAACAAAAAAATGTAAGGGTTTAGAGACCGATTTTATTTATTTATGTTTTTACAATTTATTTCTGATATATGAATATAACTATTATATCTAGTACCTCCATATTTTCCACCTCCTTCATAAGTGCGAAATAATTTCCCTTCATATACTTGACAAGTTCCATCCTTTGCTTTAGTAGCGACTTGTACGGTAATTCTTTTCTCTAAAGGAACTCCTAAAGCATTTTTTTCTACAATCCAATTACTATACAAAACAACACGTTGAATTGTTCCATATTTAGAAGTATTATGGTGTTTCTGTTTGATAGTCGATATTAAATTAGCATTATTATATCCCGGGGTCTCCATTCTAAAAGAATCTATTATACGCTGTCTGTACTGCTCAAAATAACGATCGTATTCACCACTATCTATATAAGTGTTCAACTTTTGTTTTTGTGTGATGAGCATGTTTTTGATATCATCTACCCATGATTTATCGTTTACCCTTTGATATATATAGGCATCGTCCCGAAATAATTTTAAAGTTTTATCTACTACTTGTATAGCTGTTTTAGGCCTCATTTTCCACTCATCATCATTAAATGATTTATACGCTAATTTTTCTTTTACATATTTTTTAAACTTAGGAGCTATTTCATTTGTTAGTGT
Source organism: Bacteroidia bacterium (assembly GCA_030427585.1). Taxonomy (GTDB): domain Bacteria; phylum Bacteroidota; class Bacteroidia; order Flavobacteriales; family Flavobacteriaceae; genus Aquimarina. Next base: position 259,665 of record JAUIBW010000001.1, on the reverse strand, counting down.
AGTTTCAAAGTAATCATTTACGTTAGAGATGTAAGTTTCCACTTTAGGGTCAGAAATCCCCATGTTTTGATAAGCTTCTTTATACGCCTGATATTCTTTGTAATTAGGGAATGACGAAAATTGCTCTACTAATTTATTTATCGGTAGTTCCTTTTTTACTCGATCTACGCTGTTACTAGTATTTTCTAAATTCCATAAAGAGTTATTCCCACTATCTCTAATAGCAATTTCATCATCGACTAATTTTTTGTATTTATCATACTCTGCTGTGAATTCTGGAATCCTTTTACTATCTGAGTAAAAATTATTGAGAGTGGTTAATTTTTGATCTAATGCAAATAATGCATTTTTTATTTCTTCTTTCGTATGTTTTTTAACATTTTCATTAGAAATGAATATAGATTTTAATAGGTCTATTTTTTCTACTGTTGATTTTTCAATTTTTAAAGTTTTTGGATCTGTGCTGGACGCATTTTGATCCAATGAAACGTTATTTGTTGAGGTTTTAGATGAATTGGTAGCTTTACCAGGTTTTTTTTTAAGAATTTTAGATGTTTTGGGTTTCTTAATTTTTGGAAATTGAGCATTTACATTTAGTGCAAAGGTTATTAATATGAAGGTAAGAATAATTTTTAATTTCATTTTTATCTTTTATTTAGTGGGTTGTAAATGTTAATTTGATTATCATGAAACACGAAGCTTTTTGAACCACTGCGGTTATTATAACAATAAGATCTAAAAGTATGCAATCATGATATTTGAATATGTTTTCTCAAAACATTTACTTCATAATACATTTGATTCAATTTTAGTTAAATTTTATAGAACGATGAGGTCAAATCTGAACTTTGTGATGAATGCCTGGTAAATAGTGATGAATTATTTTTATTATAAACAATTATGAGAAAATATGGTCGCAGGATCTTTTATCTAATTGGTAAGATTTGCTACATTGGGATCGTCTATATCCACAAAATTAAGAGAAGGATTATTAGAGATGTATACTTTACCTATAGAGGTGCCAGGTTCATTTTAAATTTAGATAAGTTAATGTATTATCTGAGCAGAGGAACCAGTTTAAATCAGTGTTTTACTTAACGCTAAGCTGTTAAATGAATTGCTACTACATTTAAACTTTTTTGATTTGTTAAAAACATCTAATTTTCATTTAAAATCAAAAAGTTTAAACGAGTTCAATACGTATTCCGAAGTATTTGATATTATTTTCCATGATTATTTTTTGTTTTTAAAAATAAGATGACCTGATTTCACCAAATTTGCAATGTAGTGTAATTGGATGCAGATGAATCCCAGGCCATCTATAACATAAAACGTTATCGGGATTAAAAATCGATGTCGTCTCCTGCTTTTGCCGAAGCAAATTCTGCATTGTATTTTTCCATTAATTCTCCCATTTTTAATGCCATACGAGTATCTGTAGCCATTTTTGTGGTCCAATGCATACCTACAGAACTCCAATCGGTAACTGTAAGCCCATATTCTTGTAGGATTGAAGCAGCATCCTTTCCTTGAGCCGCCCCCATATTTTGATGACACATAACTTTAACATAAAGCTCGAAATCTTCATAAATATCATTGTTACCTGTAGAAGAGCCAGCTTCAGATTCTTGTTTACTTTCTGCATTAGCAAATTTGCCAATATTCGAATTCATAAAAGCATCACCATATACCTTAGAAATCGCAAAAGTTGTGTCTTGAGACATTCTTGCTGTCCATTCTGCAGATACTTCATCCCAGATTGGTTTTTCTGTTCCTACAATTTTAAGTACTTCTTCTAGATCCATACCTCCGGCTATTTTTGCATTAGCCGCTGCCCAGGTTTCCATATCAATTCCATTTATAGGATCTAATAATCCACCAGCTTCTGCTGCTTCTACATGGGCATCCATCTGGGCATCTAGTTTAGCTTTTTGCTCTTTTAAGAGGTTATCAGTAGCTTCGTATGCTCGGGATTCTGATTCTTCTAATCTAATATTGGCGGATTGTACATGATCATTAATTGAAAATTGCGCATTACTTTTAAACCCATATTTTTGAGCAGTGGTTTCAAAATCTTCACTATCTTGTATTTCCTTTATTATGGCTTTGGCTTCTTCATGATCTTGTCCTAATTCTTTTGGAAACCCTAATCTTAATAAACATGCATTGAGTTTTCTTTCTTTCCCATTAGAGAATTTGTTTAAATCTACCCATCCTCCAACAGTATTGTCAGGATTTTTCTGATAGCATAACCAAGGCTCGATATTACCAATTTTGTTTTGATCTATATTTGGCCAGGAAAAGTCTGCTCCTTCTTGAGTTGTATAATCGTAATTTTCAGAACCGATACCGTTTTTTATTTGAATACCTAATGCAATTGCTTTTTGCCCTTGTTCTGTTTTGTCATGATCTGTAAATTTATGTGTTGTACTCATAATATATGATTTTTAAAGATTGATTTTTGTTTTTAGAATTGAGATAATATTTCCTGTTTCTTTTGTTTGTATTCCTGTTCGTCGATTAAGCCAGCATCAAACATTTTCTTTAGTTTTTCTAATTTTTGTACTGGATCATCGTTTTGAGGTTGAGATGTTGGTTGAGTATTTTGTTGGGGCGTAGATTGCTGTCCTTGATTGTTCATCATATTGCCCAGCATTTGCCCCATTCCCAGGCCAGCTCCCATTTGCATGCCGATATTACCACCACCTTCATTTTTTGCCATATTTTTTAAGGCTTCTAGTTGCTGGTAATCCTGATAGCTTACGCCTAACTCTTTCATCGCTTGTGCTTCGGCGCTCATATCTGCGATTCGCCCAATTCTTGTTTTGGTTTCTTCATCAAAACTGGTTCCTTCTATCCTAAAATCAAGTAGCTCGAAACCTAATTCATCAAAGATTTGTGCACTCGAATTCTGAGAGAATGCTGCAATTTCATTACGATGTTTATCAATTTCTACATAACTAAATGAAGCATTAGCAAGGAAATCACTGATAGGTTGGGTAATTCTGGATAGAATAACTTTTTGTATTGCTTTTACAGGATAGTAGTCGTCACCTGCAATAACATTGGTAAAAAAATCAACTGGTTTAGTGATTTTGAAAGAAAAATTACCAAAAGCACCTAATCCTACAGGAAAATTATAAACAGGATCTTTATAGGTGATAGGAGAGGGGGTTCCCCAGCGTATATTTTGCATTTCTGCTTTTCTATAGAAGAAAATACCTACTTTATGGGCAGACTCAAAGGTATACATGATATTCTTAATGGTCGTCCAAAAAGGAATATTTCCTGTTTTAAGATCGTAAAGCCCTTCTTCTTCAAAAACGCCTTCTACTTTGCCCTCGTATACAAAAAGACATCCTTGTCCGGGCCCTACGATCAGTTTTGAAGCATTTTTAATCTCGTCCCCGTTTTCTGTCCATTTTTCAAAAAGAGTTTCGGGTTTTGGGTTTTGCCATTCGATTACCGAACGGAGTTGACTTCTAAATGAATTTGACATATGTTTTTTCTTTTAGGATTACTAATAGTTAGTTAAGAATGCAGTTTTAGCCTTGAGGTCTTTTTCATACCGATCTTTATAGTCTGGTATAATTTCGATTCTCCTTTTTAAGTAGGTCTCTACATATTTTTGATATAGAGATATTAATTCCTCTTTGCTGTAGGTTTCAGAATCTTGCATGTAATTTTGAAACTTAAGTTCTTCATACCGAAGATAGTGCTCTAGTGCTGCTTCTTCCCCAATAGCATGAATAGCAAAATGCTCGATATTTCTGGCTTTAGTCCCTGGTTCGAATGTATTTACTGTTTGGCAATACTCACAAGTACTATAATAGGATCTAAAAAAATTATCTTTTACTGGTAGTTTAGCTTGACATTGGGTACAACAAAAATCTTTGGATAAAGTGCTTTTTACTTCTTGTAATAATTTTTTTGCAGCATCTGCAAAAATTTTCACTTCGTATGATTTTAGTTTTTGTTCGAGTTTAAATTTGGTTAAATACCCTTTATCTCTTTCTCGTATAAATTTTTTGGAGCCAAATTCTGCTCCTGCATCTTCAAAGGCTTCTTCAACTTTATCTTCCCATGTGCTATCTATTTTCCAGATCAGTTCATTAGCTTGAGAATAAATTCCTTGCCAGGCATTATGAAATGTAGTAGTTTCAAAATCAGTTGCTTTAAATAATAGAGGTAGTGCAGCTTCTGTTTTTTCTAATATCTCCTCAAACCGATCTTCGATTTTCTTAAGGAATCCATCCCATCTATTTTGTGTTTCATTAAATGACATACTTTTAAAGGATTATTATTTTTTAATAGAATTGGTCTCCACAGAAATCACAGTATTTAAGGTCTGTGTCTTCGGGTCTAGCTGCGCCACAGCTTTTACATCGTTTGGTTTCGAGGCCAGCATTTGTTTCTTCATATTTTTTTGTAGAAGAAAGTGCATTAGCCAGGATATCATCAAGAAGATTTTTTTCTTCTTCTTTAGAATTTTGTTTATCGTTTTCTTGCATCTTAAAATTTGGAGATTTAGAGAGAAGACTTGTATAAAAGAGGTTATTCCCATATTTTTTGAAGCAAAAAACATAGGAATAACCGTAGGTGCTACTATTCCAATTTATGTTTTATAGCCCTTTTTTTAAGTCTTCGATAGTTTTAGCCATTACGACTCCTGGTAATTTGATAGGAGCGGCAACTTCTGCAAGGAAAGTACCTTTTACTTCACCAGTTTTGTATGTAGTAAAACCGATACGATACAGTCCAACAGTTAGTGCTTTAAGAGGATCACTTGCTTCACTTTTATATCTTAATAAAGAGTTATAACCGCTTCCACTTGGCTGCTTAGGCATTTCACTACTATCATCATTACGATCTAAAGTAACCCAGTTTGCACTTTTTACAGTACCCTCGCTAATATTATCTTTACTGGTTATATCAGAACGCTCTAAGGTAATATAGGTGTCAAAATAATCAGTTGATGTTGCATTTTCTGTGTATGCGGCAGATTTTGTTGCTTTTTTAATTTTAGTTTTTCCTACAGGAGACATCATTCTTACCCCAATTTCTGGAGCAACAGCAGGAATCCATACATAAATATAATAGAATTTTTTACCATCTTTTACTTCATCTTCGTTACCAGGTGCAGCATACCCCATATAAGACACAACATCTGTATAAGGCACTTTTATGGTTTTGGGACCTATCTTTTTTTCGATAGAACTACCAAACTTTTTTAATTTTTGAGCTTGGACATTTAGATTACTTCCAAAAGCAAGAATAACGACTAAGATTAAAATTTTTGATTTCATTTTTTTGATTTTATGTGTTAATTAATTTATTGGTATACACTTTTATTATTCTAGTGTAAAAGTTACAGTTACAAGATGTTTTTGAACTTCTTCTGGTTTATACATGTTTATGTATTGCGTTCTAGAATCAGAGTTTTCAATCTTTACAATGCGCCCCAATTTTTTGTTGAGGTGATCGGCAGTTTTTTTTGCTTTCACTTTTGCGTCTTCAATAGCGGCAAGTGTTAAAGCAGACCATTCTGTATTGTTTTTTTCTTTAGCTACTGCTTCGATCTGTACGATTGTTAAGCCATTCATCTTCTGTTTAATGATTTTGATCATTTCTTTTTCAGAAGCTGTTGCATAATTGTAATACGAAACATCATTTACTTCAGAATAAGATGCATACAACTGATAGAGAACATTCTTTTGAAACTTACTAAAGTCAACTCCTATGGTCTTTAGCTTATCGCTGTATAATTGTTTAACTTGTGATAAACTTTTAGGTTCAAGTTGTTGATACCCATCTGCAACGATTTGTTTTAGCGAGATGGTAATGAAATAGTTGTTAACTTCTATTTGCTTGTTCGTTTCTCCTACAATAGTTAGGGTTGTATTATTTTCTTGTGAAACAACCGATGTAACCGTTAAGAGAAATACTATAAAAACGAGTTTTTTCATTTTAAAAAATTATATGATTCTACGTTGGTTTTTATTTTGTCAAATATGGCAGTACAGTAAGTAATGCAATAAACACAACCAGAATTGTAAGCCCTGTAAAGTGATACCATGGAGTTTTTATTTGATTGTTTTTAAAATCGTTAAAACTCTGTATCAATTGCTGATTCTGAAATTCTCTTTCTTCAAAAGCTCCTTTACAATGACCACAAACCGAGTATACTTTTTTTCCGATAGGAAAGAACGGTATCCAAAACACATGAAAATATTTTCTGTATCCTTGTATCCACATATTATTTTCTGTATTACAATATGGGCAACTTCCTCCTTCTAATTTTTTGGGATGAATGGTCGAAGAACCTGTTCCAAATATGATCATGGTGTACTTGTTTTTTGATTGGTTGTTTTTTGATAATACCAGAAGAGATAAAACCTTGAACTTAATTATCTCTATATGCTTATTACATAAAGAATAAGAAAGAAGCTACAATCATCCAGCAACCAACTATGATTCCTAAAATCCCTAGTTTACCTTGTCTTGGAGCTAATTTTTCTCTTAGCTGATTCGCTTTTTCTTTGGCAGCTTCATTTTTGGATAAAAAGAATTTGTTGATTAAACCAAAACCAAGCATGAAACCTAAAACTGCTTCAATAATGTTTCCTGCTAGTAATGTGATCCACCAGATAGGGTATGTTGTAAGCCATCCCAGATTTAAAATTGCCGAGATGATTCCCCATACTCCCCAGAAACAGAATACGAGTCCGATCCAACCTTGATACGGTTCGATTTTTTCTAAAAGTTCTTTTGCATTTGGTTTTTTAGATAACAATAGTGATGGTACTGCTATAATACTTAATAGAATTAATGTGATTCCCCAAGTCATAATTTTAGTTTTTAGAGGGTTAGTATTTATTTTTTGTGATTTTATACATAACTTCTTATATCTGTTTTTTTGATACATGTTTTGAAGACCAAAAATCACAGTACAAAGATGAGCGATACAGTTGATGAGAAACACACCTTTTCTGGTGAAAATATTTACCCTGAAAACAGGGGGTATTTATATTTGGTAAAAACCCTATTTGTAGTGAAATTCAATGCTAAAGGAAAATATAGTTTTGTGTAAACAATTTTTTTCAAAAATGAGAAATAGTAGGATTCAGTTTATACGAAAATTAGAGTTTAGTATAAAAGTGTTTACATTTTGTTTAATGGTATTAGGAAATACCTTTATATCCTATGGACAGGGATGTCCAGAAGTACCAATATCCATTTTGGATGGTACTAATGGTTTTTTTACAGAAGGAATAGACTCACAGAATTTTTTCGGAAATTCTGTTAAAGACGCAGGAGATATTAATGGAGACGGAGTATCTGATATTATTATAGGAATTCCAAGTGTAGGTTTTGGGAGACTTTAGGATATTGTTTTTTTGCTTCACGTTTTAAAGAAGTATTAATAACTCCCAGTGTTTTGGTTAAATATGTTTCTGGAGCTCCAATTCAGGTAGATGTTAATACTACAGTGAACTACAAAAATAAAATTGAAATTGGTGCTGGATACAGAACGAGTTCTTCGATGAATTTTCTTGCAGGGTTTTATATTTCTAATCACTTACGAGTATTGTATAATTATAATCAAACCCTAAGAGATACTCCTATTAATAATACACATGGAATTATACTTAGTTACCGTTTAGGGGATGGATTTGGTAATAAAAAATAAATAATCAGATCAAGAGGGTTAATAATATCTGATTTTTGTATTGATGAGAATAGAACTATATCCTATCAAGGTTTTATGTACTTCATTTTTAAGGCATACTTGGTTAATCCAGCCAGATTTCTAACATTCAGTTTAGCAATAAGATTTTTTCTATAACTTTCTATAGTATGTTTACTCAAAAACAATTGGTCTGCAATTTCTTGTGTAGTATGTTCTTGCGCAATAAGGGTAATAACATCAATTTCTCTTTGAGTAAGTTTAATATCTTCCTTTTTCTTTTTAGCAAATTTATTTTCTAAATAAATATCTTTTATATCTTTTGAAAAATATTTCTCTCCCTTAAGTATTGTCTTTATAGCTTTTAAAAGCTCTTCTTTTTCAGCATTTTTTGGCACATACCCATCTACATCATGTTCTATAAGATTATCAATCATATCTGCATCATTATGCATACTAACTACCAGTGTTCTTATACTTTTCTTTCTTTCTTTTATAATTTTGTTTAGAGAAATACCATCTAATTCTGGCATAGAAATATCGGTGATAATAAGATCTATTTTTTCATCAGGATTAATCTCAAGGTATTTTGCAATATGTTTACCATCTTTGGCAGTTAATAAAATATTATATTCTTTCTCTGAGTTAAGAATGCTTAGTAAACCATCCAAAAACATTTTATGGTCATCTGCTATGATTAAATTATATTTCATTGGTTTATTTTTTTGTAATTAGGTTTAAATAAAACTTGCTATATGTAATTCTAATCTTGTTCACGATTAGATAGACACTAGAACGATCTAGTGATGATTATAGCTCTTTTTTCCATTAATTGATGTTAATGCAGGAACTTCTATATCTATAATAGTACCTCGATTAATTCTAGAATCGATATGAAAAGTACCAGATACTTTTTTTAATCGATTTTTGATATTCTCAAACCCAAGTCCGGTAGCTTTGTTTTTTGCATTAAAACCTATACCATTATCTTCGAATAGTACATTTACCATATTTTCTACTAAATTTAATTGAAGCTCTACAGAAGTAGCTTTAGCATGTTTAATAGTATTAGTAATAAGTTCCTGAATAATTTTAAAAATTTCGATTTGCAAAGTTTCGTCCAAAATATCAATTTCTGTTCTTGGGTATGCTACAAAAGAAGTACTTAGACTAGTCGTTCCACCGATATTATTAAAATACTCTTCAAGTACATCACAAAAGTTGTTTTTACTAAATTTTTTAGGGATCAAGTTATGCGATAAATTACGTACCTGTTCATAGGTGTCATCTAATTGATTATTAATTATTGATATTGTTTTTTTGTTTCCATGAAGTACAGTATTGTTTAATTGCAGTTTTATAGCAGCAAGATTACCACCGATACTGTCGTGTAGCTCCAGTGCAATTCGTTTTCTTTCTTTATCCTGACCTTTGATAGATGCTTTAATTAGTTTTAACTCTTGATCTTTAATTAGAGAAGAAATTTTTTGCTCACTTATTTCTTCTTGTTTTTTGTTTAATTCATTCTGAGTCTGAAGTTTTTGATAGTATGTAAACAATAAACCAATAACTGGAATAAGAAGAATTAAAAAAGAGTACAAGATACTATTTTTAATACTTTTTTGCCTGGCTAATTTAGATTCTTGAATTTCCTGATCTTTTTTTAGTAATGCAATTTCGTTAAGTTTTTTTTCTGAAGCATTCTGAAAAGATAAAATCTTGTTGTGAGTTTCTTTTTTTTCAATCTCTTGTTGTAATTTAAGATTTTTGATCGCTTCTTCCTGATTTTTTAAATCCAATTCTCGATTTGCATTTTCGACCTGAAGAACTTTTATTTCTTTTTCTTTTTGAAGGGTGTTAAATTTTATTTCAAGTTCATTAAGTTCCTTACTCTTCTGTAACTTACTTATTGAGTCTTTGATTTTTATTTCTTTTTTAAGATATGAATAGGCATCTTTATAATTGTTTTGTGCTTTTGCACTTGTCTTTAGGTGATCATAAATGATGGCTTGTTTATCTAAAAAACCTAATTTTTCTGAAATTAGTAGGGCTTCTGTATAATACTCTATAGCTTTATTATAGACCTCTTGATCTTGATATACAAGACCTGTATTCATCATAGCATCAATTGTTGGTCTGTGATAACCTTTTTCTTTACCAATTAAAAAGGCTTTGTTATAATATTTAATTGCTTCATCATAATTTTTCATAATATGATACTGAACACCTATGTTTTGAAGTATTATGACTTGATTTTTTGATTTTTCATCTTTTTCAAAAAAATCAAGTGTCTTTTTTAAGTATGATAAAGCAAGTTCGGTGTTATTTTTTAATGAATATGCACTTGCAAGACTGATATAAACAGTAAATGTAAAATCAGGCTCATTATGGTACTCTAAACAAGATTCTAGAAGTTGTATGGCATACTCATAATTGCCTGATCTAATATGTGTTGATGCTAGATTATGTATTTTTTTGTAATACTGCCCCTTTGCCTGATATTTTTCAGTAATTTCAATTCCTTTAAGATGCCATTTTTTACTTTCTTCTAATAAGCTTTTATCTCCATATGCATTAGCAATAATATTATAAACTAAAGATAAGCGTAACATTGAAATAGAGTCTTTTTTATCTCCTATAAGTTTTATGGATTTATTGCCATAGTATAATGCAGAATCGGCTAAGTTTTTGTAATTAAAATAAGAGCCTAAAATTATTGAGGCATATAGCTTTGTTTTTTTATGAAATGTTTTTTTTAGAAGCCTATGGCTGATTTGATACGCTTCATCATTTTTGTTGGTTTCAAGAAAAGCATAAGCTTTGTCGAGTTGTATTTTTTCTTCTTTATAGGTGTTGAGTTTTTTAGGAATAGAGGAAATCTTACCTTCATTTATCTGTGCTGTTAAAATAAAAGGTAGGATAATAACATAATAGATAATAATTTTTTGTATAAACTTCAGCATATACAAATGTATCGATTCTTCTATATACTGACATCCCTGAAAATAGGGTTTTTTAGAACTAAATAATGCTATTTATAGATTAGATATTGTGCTCTTTTAACCTTAAACTTTTCTAGACCTTCTGCCCATGTATTTTTAATTTCTTGAAAAGAAAGACCTTGTTCAATTTGTTGTTGTAATTTTTTTGTTCCTGCGTGAATGGTAAAGGATTTGGTATTAAAAAACTTTTCTTTGACTTTGGTATGGTTATAAGCATTAATTAACCACTCTAAGTTTATAGAATCTAATGACTCACTTTTTCTTAAATCTTTTCCGTAACATACCTCTCCTCTATGTTTAGGATATTTAGAACCAAAATTTGGCCTGGGAATGTAAGCATAATCATATTTTTCTATAATCAGATTAGGAGAACCAAAAATTTGAAACTGTGTTTCGGTACCACGACCTGCATTTATGGTTGTTCCTTCAAAAAAACCAAGACTAGGATATAAATTGATAGCTTTATCATTAGGTAAGTTTGGTGATGGTCGTATGGGTAAGCTATATGAAGCATTGTGGGAGTAGTTTTTAACAGGAATAATATTGATTTCACAAGCTAGATTTTTTCCCAACCAACCTTCGCCATTTATCATTTTTGCATATTCGCCAATAGTCATACCATGAACTAGCGGTATTGGATGTACCCCCAGAAAGCTTGAGTGCTCAGATTCTAGAGTCGGCCCATCAATATAATGTGCATTTGGATTTGGACGGTCCAGTATCAGGACAGGGATGCTATTTTCTGCACAAGCTTGCATTACATAATGTAATGTCGAAATATAGGTATAAAAACGAACTCCTACATCCTGAATATCAAAAACAACAATGTCGATATTAGATAAAGCTTCTTTAGATGGTTTTTTGTTTTTTCCGTGTAGAGAAAAAATAGGAAGCCCGGTTTTAATATCCTTACTATCAGCTACTAATTCTCCAGCATCTGCCTTACCTCTAAAACCATGCTCTGGAGCAAATACTTTCTGAATTTTGATGTTTCTAGACAATAAAGAATCAACAAGATGCACATAATTTTGATTAGTAATGCTATCTTTAAAAATAACAGAAGTTTGATTCCCTACAATAGCTACTTTTTTATTTTCTAACATTGGGATATACTCATCCATAAGATTAGCCCCAACTACTATAGATTCTTGAATTTTTGTAGTATCTTGAGCAATATATACCACAGATATCGAGTTTTTAATTTTTACAGAAGAAGGGGGTAAAGTTGTTTTTATTCCACTTACACAAGAAATAAAAATTATGAAAAGGAATAAAAATGTATTTTTGAATGCATTTCTAACAAAAACCATAGTTAAGCTTGAATTTCGAGTATTTTATTGCCAAACGCCTCATCAAAGGTAAGGAACATAAAAGTAGCATTTCGACTCCAATTATAAAAATTGCAATTTTTGCTATTGCTATTGGTATGATCATGATGCTAATTACGGTTGCTACTGGTGTAGGACTACAACGCAAAATAAGAGAAAAAGTTGCTGCATTTAATGGGCATATATTAATTTCTAGCTTTGATAATAACAGTAGTGTAGAATCTCTCATGCCAATATCCTCTGATCAAAACTTCTATCCAGAGTTTTCTGAGGTTGAAGGAATTGTTCATATGCAAGGGGTAGCAACCAAAATGGGACTTATACGTACAACATCTGATTTTGATGGTGTGGTGGTGAAAGGAGTGGGCAAAGATTATAATTGGGATTCTTTTAAAGAATACCTTGTAGAAGGAAGAATACCCGATTTTACAGGAGAGCTTAATGAAGAAATTTTGTTGTCTTCACATATTGCAAATCGTTTAGGGTTTCGTATTGGAGATAAAGTAATTACATATTTTCTGAAAAAGAATACAGCTTCAAACTCAAAGACTCTTATTAGGGCTTTTGAGATTGTGGGGATTTATAATTCAGGATTTTTGGAGTTTGATGAAAGCTTCCTCTTTGCAGACATTAGACATGTGATAAAAATGAATAAATGGAAACCAGATGAGATCGGGAATTTTGAAGTTTTTATTGATGATTTTGATCAAATCGATAAAAAAGGACAGGAAATCTATGAAAATATCCCTTCTACGTTAGATAGTCAGACAATTTCTTTAAAGTATGCTACAATCTTCGAATGGTTAAAACTATTTGATCTTAATATTATTGGGATTATTGGGATTATTATTTTGGTTGCCGGTATCAATATGATTACTGCATTATTGGTTTTGATCCTCGAGAGAACCCCTATGATTGGAATTTTAAAAGCTTTAGGAACGAATGATTGGAGTATAAGAAAAGTGTTTCTTTATAATGCTGCATATTTGATTTTAATAGGTTTGTTTTGGGGTAACCTTATTGGTATAGGTTTACTCCTTATACAAGAGCAATATGGGATTGTAGGGCTTAATCCAGAAACGTATTATGTAAGTACTGCTCCAGTGTATATTGACATAGGATATATTGTGTTGCTTAATATAGGAACAATGTTATTATGTTTGTTAATGCTACTTATCCCTTCATATATTATCGCAAAGATATCACCAACCAAATCAATTCGTTTTCAATAATTTGTTATTCTCTTTTTAAAATTGCCAATCGATAATCTAGGTCGTATCTTTGCCATGTTGAAATATCCTATTGGACGTAAAATATAACGAGTGGAATACGCAAAAAATATACTAGAAACTATTGGGAACACACCATTAGTCCAATTAAATAGATTGGTAAAAGATATAGACGCTTTGGTGCTGGCTAAATACGAAACTTTTAATCCAGGGAATTCTGTAAAGGATCGAATGGCTTTGAAAATGATAGAAGATGCAGAGGCAGATGGTCGATTGCAACCAGGAGGAACCATTATAGAAGGTACATCAGGAAATACAGGAATGGGGTTAGCATTAGTAGCTATCATAAAAGGGTATAAACTGATTTGTGTAATGGCAGACAAGCAATCTAAGGAAAAAATGGACATCCTTAGGGCGGTAGGTGCAAAGGTGATGGTTTGCCCTACTAATGTAGAACCTGATGACCCAAGGTCGTATTATTCTGTTTCTAAGAGATTAGCAGAAGAAACTCCGAATTCCTGGTATGTTAACCAGTATGATAACCCGTCGAATACACAAGCACACTATGAAAGTACAGGCCCAGAAATCTGGAAACAAACAGATGGTAAAATAACACATTTTATTGTTGGAGTAGGGACTGGAGGTACAATATCTGGTGTGGGGAAATATCTAAAAGAAAAAAATCCAAATATTAAAATCTGGGGAATAGATACCTATGGCTCTGTTTTTAAGAAATACCACGAAACCGGAATTTTTGATGAAAACGAAATTTATTCTTATATCACAGAAGGTATTGGAGAAGATATTTTGCCAAAAAATGTAAATTTTTCGGTTATTGATGGATTTACCAAAGTGACAGATAAAGATGCTGCGGTTTATACTCAAAAATTAGCAAAAGAAGAAGGAATGTTTTTGGGCAATAGTGCTGGAGCGGCTATAAAAGGATTACTTCAATTAAAAAAGCATTTTACCAAAGATGATGTTGTAGTGGTTTTATTTCATGATCATGGTAGCAGATATGTAGGAAAAATGTTTAATGATGATTGGATGCGAGAAAGAGGTTTTCTTGATGAGGAAGTATATACAGCAGATGATTTAGTAAAAAATCATATAGAAAAACCATTGGTTACGGTTAAGACAGAAGAACTAGTGTCACACGCTATTGAGCGCATGCGCAAATTTAAAATTTCGCAAATACCAGTAATTGATAGTGAAGGGTTTATTGGTTCTGTAGACGAAAGTGCACTTTTTACGGCCTTTTTAGATGGTAAAAATACAGGTAGTACACCAATTAAAGATGTTATGAAAGATCCCTTCCCTGTTGTAAACGCTAAAACTTCACTTGATGAGATATCCAAGCTTATTAAAAACGGAAGTTCTGCGGTTTTAGTCGAGTTAGAAAATGGAAAACATCACATCATAACAAAGTATGATGTTATTAGTCATATAAAATAAATTCTTATATTTAAATAATAATTCTCCCCCTCTATTAGCTTTTTGTAAGCTAGTAAAGGGGTTGTTTTTATGTTTATTTATTTTTTATAGTTACCAGGAATACATCTACGTGTGCTAAAAAGATAAGTGTAAAATGATGGTGGTATGTGTAAATATTTGTTTGATTTTTCTGATATAGACAAACTAAGTGACTATTTTAGATCACAACTAAGTCCAAATAGTTCTACTGATCGAATTTATTTCCCTCCCGAGATTGGAGAAGGGTATTTGTTGTATTATAAAATATCTCCAGAAGTCTTTCTTATCATAAACAATTATAAAGCAAATACAGATATTGAATATGTTAGACGACCCATTGATGAAAAAGATATTATACTTCATTTTAGGAAATATGCTTTAGATCATCAACTACAGGAGGACCAAATTATAAGCCAATATTCTGATAGTTATACTCCAGGAAATATGAGATGTATGGATGCTCGACAAGGAGAACAAGTTTTTATTACAAAAGGAGCAGAAGTAAAATCTACTATGATTGTCTTAAAAAGCTCATATACCAAACCTTTTTTTTTAAAGAATAACGATATGGCAGAAAAACTTGATAATTATATTCGTTATTCTCACCAACATATTAATAAATTTTATCTTTCTTATAAACAATCAAGTCTTTTTGATCAGATTGTACAACCCGATGTAGATAAGGTAGAGAACTATCTTTATTTTATTGCTAGAGGTGTTCGTCTATTAGAAACTTTTTGGAAAGATGTATTAAGATGGGAAACAGAAAGCAATCCTTTTAATATCAATTGTGGGCAGGTTGGTAGTATATATAAGGTAAGCGATTATCTCAAGAATAACCTTAAGGAACCTTTTATAGGAGTCGATCAATTAGCAGCTATGGCACATATGAGTCGTACGAATTTTTTTAATATGTTTAAAGAAATTCATAATCAGACTCCTTTAGAGTTTTTTAATAATAAACGACTAGAGGTTTCGTATAATATGATTATAGGAGAAGGGGTATCAATACGGGAAGTGATGGATACACTTAATTATTCTAATTCTTCAAAATTTAAAAAAGCATTTTTTAATAAGTTTGACATCTACCCAGATATGAATACATAAAATATGTAAAGCTTAGATTCCTAATTTTTTATTGTTTTAAATATATGTGAAAATAAAGATGGTCGCCAAAAATGGCAACCATCAATAACCTAACACAAACTCAACTTAGCTTAGGGTTTTGTAATCTTAATATTTTTAGAATGAATTAATTTTCCCTTTAATTCATAACAAAGTAAAGAAATGAATTTGTGGTTAAGTTTTCCATTAATACATAAAATCTTACCAATAGTACATTTTTGTAAGGAATTAACTTGATTTTAAGAATATTAAGTAGTAATCGTACTATTTTAAAGGAGTTAGTTCAGTGTTTTTTGTGTTTATAACAACTTCAACCTTCTTTTTTTTGGGGGTACTAACCAATGTTAGTTTTTTGAACTAAAGACTTTGCTGATCAATAATTTTTAAAAACACTTCTGGTTCTGGTCTTACTCTATAATTATTAGTAAGGTCTGCAAAGATTATTTTTCCTTCTTTATTAGTTATGATTACAGTTGGCAGTACAGTATCACTGTTGTATCCTAGTATTTGAAAACCCATTGGAAGACCATTTTTTGAGAAAATTTGTAATTGCTTAGCAACTCTATTCTCTTGATCAATCAGATAATTAAAATTTAACCCAAATTTTCTTGCTAAGGATTTGGTATGTTCATGAGGTTGGGGACTAATAAGAACCATGTTTATATTTCTTTTTTCAAGTTCTTTATATTGTAAAGCAATTTCTTTGATCTGTGCCATACATAATGGACACCAATTTCCACGATAAAATAGAAAAATTGATGGTTTCCCTATAAATTTAGAGGTATTTATATTGTTTTTTTCTGGATCCTGTAATTCAAGTTCTGGTAGTTGGTTACCCACTTTAATAATTGTGTTTTTCTCTCTATTCTTAAAAGTAGAATACCACTTTATATATAATATCCATCCTAAAAATAAACCAATCCCTGGTAGAGATCCATTTAAATCTTGTTCGATAATACCTCCAAATAATAAACTAAATAAAAAACCAATAGCAATAGGAAGTGTATATTTTTTTAGATTAGCATCAGTTCGTGCAACAGGTTTTACAAAAATTAAAATGAAAAGTGTCACAATAGAAAATGAAATAATTAATCTTCCTATATACCTGTAAGATACTCCATGATCAATAAGATGTATAACACTGTCAATAGCAAAGTAAAGAGCAATTGCAGGGAAAACAGATATGAAAATAGACTTTAAAATGTTAGTCATTTATATGCTGATTTAAAAAAATAGTCAATGTTATTCCATAAAACTTACAGGATTTTAATAAATTTTAGTAATTTCATCATCTAAATTTTAGAAAAGCTATTCTTCTTATTTTCTATCCTACCCGAAATATTTAGTAGCTAATACCACCTGTTTACTTACAGGTAGGTCTGATAATTATAATTAATCTATAAATATATGACTGAGGATTTTTTACAATACCTTTGGAAATATAAAAAATTTGGGTTTGTAGATCTAAGAACAACAAGGCATGAAGAGCTTATACTTCAGCAAGTGGGGGTGCACAATATAGAAAGCTCTGGACCCGATTTTTTTGATGCAAGACTTATTATCCAAGGACAGAAATGGGCAGGAAACGTCGAAGTACATATCAGATCAAGTGATTGGTATGTTCATAACCATGAGAATGACCCTGCATATGATAATGTAATTCTTCATGTAGTTTGGGAAGATGATGTAGAAGTTTACAGAAAAGATAACTCGATTATACCAACATTACAACTTAAAGAATACATAAGAGAAGAACTATTGCTTCGCTATAAAAAACTCTTTGATAAAAATGCTCAACAATGGATTAGTTGTGATAAGCAACTTCCCGAAGTTTCGCATTTTATGTTGTCGAATTGGCAAGAAAGACTATATTTAGAACGACTAGAGAAAAAATCGACTTTGATTTTGAAACTTTTAAAAACCTCTGCAAATAACTGGGAAGCTGTTTTGTTTAAATTATTGTCCAAAAATTTTGGTTTAAAAACAAATGGAGCCGCTTTTTTGAGTTTGGCAAATTCAATAGATTTCACAGTGCTTAGAAAATGTACAGATCACCAGAAACAATTAGAAGCCTTATTTTTTGGACAAGCAGGTTTACTAGAGGTTGATATAAAAAGTGAATATTTTAATACCTTGAAAAATGAGTATCAATTTTTAAAAAATAAGTATAAATTAAACGCTAATGGAGTAGACTCATTTCATTTTTTTAGATTACGTCCATCTAATTTTCCAACGATACGATTGGCGCAGTTGGCAATGTTATATTTTAAAAATCATCAACTATTCAGTAAAGTGATCAATAGCAATACGATAGATGATTTTTATACTCTTTTTAATATAGAAACAAGCAAATTTTGGCAAAATCATTATACTTTTGAAAAGGAATCAAAAGTAAGTAAGAAAAAACTAACAAAATCATTTATTGACTTACTGCTGATTAATACAATTATTCCTATAAAATTTGTATATGCCAGAAGTGTAGGACAAAATCCCGAAGAAGATATTTTTGAATTAATTACTAAATTACCTTTTGAAAAAAATAGCATTATTAGCAATTTTATGGATTTAAACGTGCCAATTGAAAATGCCATGCATTCTCAAGCGATGATTCAACTTAAAAATATATACTGTGATCAAAAAGCATGTTTACAATGTGCAATCGGGAATTATTTATTAAATGGTGAACAGAATTTAGGATAATATAATTATTTTGCGGTATGCTTTATAATCTAAGACAATTTTTAGAACGTAACGGATTTTATGTTTCCTCTAGGTTAGCAGATAGGTTAGGGATGCGAGCAAAAAATGTACGGTTGTTCTTTATTTATTTAACCTTTGCTACTGTAGGTTTAGGGTTTGTGATATACCTTAATCTGGCGTTTTGGCTAAAATTAAAAGATTTGGTTTATACTAAACGAACCTCAGTATTTGACCTATGAAAAAGATATATAGATGGGGAATGCCAAAAATATATATTGCATTAATTTTATTAATTATAGTAATTGCTATTGGGGTATTAGGATTTCGGTTTTTTTCTAACTATTCCTGGGTAGATGCATTGTACATGACAGTTATTACTTTATCTACCGTGGGTTTTGGAGAAGTTCAACCTTTAGATAATAATGCAAAGTTATTTACTGTATTTCTTATCTCGACTAGTGTAGCCATATTTGCATATTCTGTATCTGTAATAACAGAGTATATTGTAAGTAAAAATGACCCTAGAAGGGTTCAACACCGAAAAACACAAAAAATGATACATCATATCGAGAATCATATTATCATAATTGGTTATGGCCGTAATGGTAAGCAAGCAGCTGCAAAGTTGTTGGCATACAATAAACCATTTATAATAATAGAAAAAGACGAAGCAGTAATAGAAAGATATCAAAATGAAAATCTACTTTTTCTAAAGGGTAATGCTACAGAAGATGAGGTGTTGACAGAAGCGGGTGTTAGAAGAGCAACTTGTTTAATCTGCACATTACCAGAAGATGCAGACAACTTGTTTATTGTGCTTTCTGCAAGGCAAATTAATAAAGAACTCAAAATAATTAGTAGAGCCTCTCAAGATGCTTCTTACAAGAAAATACGATTAGCCGGTGCAGATAATGTTATTATGCCAGATCGTATTGGTGGAGATCATATGGCATCATTAGTAGTAGTGCCTGATTTAATAGAGTTTTTAGATAACCTTTCTATTGTAGGTAAAAGATCTATAAATATCGAAGAAATTTCTTTTGAAGACATGTTTGATGATAAAATAGAAAGAACTATTCTTGATATCGATATGAGATCCAGAACAGGATGTACCATAATTGGCTATAAATCACCCGAAGGAGAATATATTGTAAATCCCGAGGCAAATACTCTTTTAAAACCAGGTTCGAAGGTTGTCGTTCTAGGCCGTCCAGAACAAATTAATCTTTTGAATAAGGAGTTCGATATTTGATAATTAGAAATATTTAACATCTAAAAAAATTGTAAACAAGTGTTTTTTTTAGCATCTTGCTCACTTCTTAACAATTAAATTCAATTAATTCACAAAATCATGAAGAGAATTCTTCTTTTACTTTTAGCACTTACTATTCCATTTTTTACATTCGCACAAGAGGTCACAGAAAAAGGACTTGATCAGAAAATAGATGAAGGTTTTAAACCTGTATCCGACTTTTTCTCCGCAGTAATTTTCTTTGAAGTTTTTGAAGGCGCCCCATTTGTTATTATATTATTGGTGTTAAGTGCCTTATTTTTTACACTCTATTTCGGTTTTCCTAATATTAGATATTTTGGAAGAGCAATTAACGTGGTGAGAGGGAAATATGACGACGTAGAAGGTCATGGTATTGAGGGACATCCAGAAGTTAATATAGTAGAAGGAGATATAAAAGATACCATACGGGATGAGTCTAAAGAAGGAGAAGTTAGTCATTTTCAAGCACTGGCAACAGCAGTTTCAGGTACTGTGGGTAATGGTAATATCGCTGGGGTAGCCCTTGCAATTGCACTAGGAGGACCAGGAGCTACGTTTTGGATGATTATCTGTGGATTATTAGGGATGTCTACCAAATTTGTAGAATGTACTCTAGGGGTTCAGTATAGAGATGTAGGAGAGGATGGTACCGTATATGGAGGTCCTATGTACTATCTAAGTAAAGGATTAAAAGAAAGAGGATTTAAAGTTCTAGGAAAAATTGCAGCAGTTATATTTGCTATATTTTGTATAGGAGGATCTTTTGGTGGTGGTAATGCCGCACAATCTAACCAGGCTACAGTTGTTTTAAAAGAACTTTTAGACTTACAAGGCGCAGGAGCAGGTTTTTGGATTGGAATAATTTTAGCCATACTTGTTGGGATTATAATTATCGGAGGAATTAAACGTATCGCTTCTGTAACCGAAAAAGTGGTTCCTTTTATGGCAGCCATGTATGTAATAGCTTGTTTATATATAATTTTTGGGAACTTCTCGTTAGTAGATGATGCTATTGGTTTAATCATAAGTGAAGCATTTAACCCTACAGCAGTAGGAGTAGGAAGTATTATCGGAGTACTATTGGTAGGATTCAAAAGAGCTGCATTCTCTAATGAGGCTGGGGCGGGTTCTGCATCTATTGCACATTCTGCAGTAAAAACTAAATATTCTGCCAGCGAAGGGCTTGTTGCTTTACTAGAACCATTTATTGATACTGTACTTATTTGTACAATGACCGCTTTGGTGATTATCATTTTTAATTTTGGAGGATTTTTTGAATATGGAGCAGATGTAAGTGCCGATGGAAGTGGAGCAGTAATGATTGGAGATGAAATTGTACAAGGAGCAGGAATAACCTCAAAAGCTTTTGCACAATATATACCATATTCTAATGTATTTTTAACTATTGCAGTAGTTTTATTTGCCGTTTCTACTATGATCTCTTGGTCGTATTATGGTTTACAGTCGTGGAAATTCTTATTTGGTAGAGGTAAAGCAGCAGATTTAGTATACAAATTATTGTTTTTGACCTTTGTGGTGATCGGTGCCGCAGCAAGTATGGGATCTATCTGGTCATTTTCTGATGCAATGATTTTTGCAATGGTATTCCCAAATATGATAGGATTATTCTTCTTGTTCCCTATAGTTAAAAAACAACTGCTTAGATATTTTGATGCTATAAAAGCATCTAAAAGCTAAAAAAAAAGCGATTCTTTATGAATTATAAAAAATCCCATTTCGAATTACATTCACGTTTTCGAAATGGGATTTTTCTTTTATCAATTATCTTATTTGCTGCGCTTATCGGATATTACTTTTACCCAAAGTCTTCTTCTCAACAATATAGTTTTGCCGAGTTAACCTCTTTTCAACAACAAATAGACTCTCTTAAAAATATTGCTGAACAACAAAAAAAAGAATATCGACTACAATCTTTTAATCCCAATTTTATCTCAGATCATAAGGGGTATATATTAGGACTTTCTACAAGCGAGCTAGATCGACTTCATGCATACAGAAATGATAAAAAATGGATCAATTCTATTGCTGATTTTAAAAAAGTAACTCAGGTTTCCGATTCGATTCTTTCGGTTATATCTCCTTTATTTAAATTCCCAGAATGGACAAAAAAGAGTAATATTGGGGAGAGAAGGAAATATGCTAAGAAGAAATTTCCAGTTAAATCGTATGATCAAAAAAAAGATTTAAACACAGTTTCTAGAGAAGAACTAGAGCAAAGTATCGGTCTGCCTGATTTTGTTGCAGATAGAATAGTCAAATATAGAAATAGTATAGGAGGTTTTACTCTTGATATTCAACTTGAAGATGTTCACGGTCTATATGATAATCAGAAAGATAAAATTTTATCCATGTTTACGGTTAAGACACCAAAAAAGATAAAAAAAGTAAATGTCAATACTGCGTCAGTCAATGAATTAATAGAGATACCTTATTTCGATTTTGAAATGGCGTTGGATATTAAAGAATTTATTGAAGATAATGGGGGAATATCAAGCTTTAACGAATTAGGAAAAATTGAGGGTTTTTCTCTCAAAAAAATAGATAGAATAAAGCTATATTTGACATTGAATTAAGAATCATTAAAAAATTGCTGCGAATTTTGATAAATCATTAAAATAATAATTAATTCATAAACCTATTTTATGGATTTTGGTTTTATTGTATTGAGGAAGTAATCATTATACGTAGTACTATGTTAACTAAAAAAAGAAGGTTGTCATATGAATAGTATGTATTTTACAGAAGAACACGAATTATTTAGACAAAGTCTCAGGGAATTTCTGAAAAAAGAAGTAGCTCCACACATAGACAAATGGGAAAAAACCGGAGATATTGATCGGTTTATCTGGGAGAAGTTTGGTGAAATGGGATACTTTGGAATTGCATATCCCGAAGAATACGGTGGACTAGACCTCGATCTGTTTTATACTGTAATACTTTTAGAAGAACTGCAAAAAATTAATTCTGGTGGTTTTGCTGCTGCTATATGGGCACATGCATATTTGGCGATGACACATTTAAATAAAGAAGGAGATCATAGAATTAAAGAAATGTACTTAAAACCCAGTATATCTGGTGAGAAAATAGGATGCTTAGGTATTACAGAACCTTTTGGAGGTTCTGATGTTGCAGGGATGAGAACCACAGCAGTAAAAGAAGGAGATCATTACGTAATTAATGGATCTAAAACCTTTATTACTAATGGTGTGTATAGTGATTATTTGGTTATTGCTGCAAAAACAAATCCCGAGTTGGGAAATAAAGGAATAAGTATCTTTGTTGTTGATAGAGATACTCCAGGAATTTCTGCAACCAAATTAGAGAAATTAGGATGGAAAGCTTCTGATACAGGAGAAATTGCTTTTGACAATGTGAAAATTCCCGCACATAACTTAATGGGAGAAGAAAACAAAGGATTCTCATATATTATGCAGCATTTTGCTTTAGAAAGACTGATAATGGGAGTTAATGCTCATGCTCGAACAGAGTATGCATTAGAATATGTTATACAATATATGTCAGAGCGAGAAGCTTTTGGGAAAACAATTGATAAATTTCAGGCGCTAAGACATACTGTCGCAGATATTGCAAGTGAAGTAGAAATGTGTAAAGAGTTTAATTATTCTGTAGCTAAGCGACTTAATGATGGGAAATATGTCGTTAAAGAAGCTAGTATGTCGAAGTTAATTTCTACCAAAATTGCCGATAAAGCAATATATAAATGTCTGCAACTATTAGGAGGGTATGGGTATATGGAAGAGTATCCAATGGCAAGACTATTTAGAGATAGTCGATTAGGACCAATAGGAGGTGGAACTTCTGAAATATTAAGAGAAGTAATTGCCAAGATTGTAATTGATAAAAAAGAATATAAAGCGGCAACGTAAAATAATATATATTTAAATAAAGTTTTATACGCCAAAACCTCGGGGAGAAACCTCGAGGTTTTTTTGTTCTGTACTTTTTTACTTGTAAAAAATGACAAAGTTTAAAGTTTTATCAACACGCAAACGTTTGCGTGAGATTTCAATCGTTTTCGGCTTTTGTAAAATACTTAATTTGATAAAAATTTAACACAAACATTAGTTAATTATGAAAATCAACACATTTTTTTATGGATTTCTCACTATAACGTTTTTGTTTATCAGTTGTAGTAAAGATGAGATTTTAGACGAAGCAGTACCTGAGTCTGGAGATTTACAGGAAGAGGTTTCTTCAAAAGCACTAAAACAAATAGGGACAGGAGTAATGATGCAAGCTTTTTATTGGGATGTTCCGGCTGGAGGTACCTGGTGGAATGTAATAAAAGGAAAAGTAAGTGGTTGGAGTAATGTTGGTATAGATGCTATTTGGTTACCACCTGTTAGTAAAGCAATGAATGGAGGGCTGTCGATGGGATATGATCCTTTTGATTATTATGACTTTGGTGAGTATAACCAAATGGGAAGTACCGAAACCAGATTTGGTTCGCGTTCAGAATTAACCAGTTTAATTACAACTGCACATAATAATAGTCTAAGTGTAATTGTAGATATAGTGATTAATCACAATAGTGGAGGAGATTCTGAAGCTAATATTTTTACTATTTCTAATACATATACAGATTATAACCCTTTATCTGGGCTATTTGAAAGAACTCAGTATGATTTTCATCCAAATGATTACCATACTAATGATTCTGGTGTTTTTGGAGGTTTTGCAGATATGTGCCACCACAAGAGTTATGTGCAGGATTGGTTGTGGAAAAAATCTAATTCTGTGGCAAAGTATTATAAAAACACTATGAAATTTGATGGGTGGAGGTTTGATTATGTAAAAGGATTCGAACCTTGGGTTCCAAAAGAATTTAGAAATGCAGTAGGAGGATTTGCCGTAGGAGAGTATTGGGATGGAAATGTAAATACATTAAAGTGGTGGACGGATCAGGCGCAGATGTCTGCATTTGATTTTGGATGTTATTACAAAATGAGAGATGCATTTATGGGTAATAATCTTAATGCGCTTAACGGAGATATGCTATGGAAAAGAAGTCCAACAAGAGCCGTTACTTTTGTGGCTAATCATGATACCGATGAAATTATTAATAACAAAATACTGGCTTATGCATATATTTTGACTCATGAAGGATATCCCGCGATTTTTTATAGAGACTATGAAGATTGGTTAGATAAAAATAAAATGAATAATCTAATTTGGATTCATAACAATCTTGCAGGAGGAAACACAACAAACCTTTGGACAGATAATGATGAATATATTGCTAGAAGAAATGGAGGAAATGGTAAAAATGGTTTAGTAGTGTATATTAATAATTCAGATTCATGGCAGGAAAGGTGGATCCAAACCAATTGGTCAAATAAGAAAATTAAAGATTATACCGGCCATTCGGGATGGGAACCAACTACCCAGGGAGGTAAATGGGTTAAAATTCAGGCACCACCAAAAGGCTATTCTGTTTGGTCTTTGAAATAATATTAAATATTATTGAAGAAAACTTTGTGGATAATAGTTTTGTATTATCTTTGCACCCTAATTATTTCTAAAGAAAGGAGGTGCCACTATGTTAATTATACCAGTTAAAGACGGAGAAAATATAGATAGAGCGTTAAAACGTTTTAAAAGAAAATTTGATCGAACAGGAACGATGCGTCAGCTTCGTAAGCGTCAA
Organism: Bacteroidia bacterium; assembly: GCA_030427585.1. Classification (GTDB taxonomy): domain Bacteria; phylum Bacteroidota; class Bacteroidia; order Flavobacteriales; family Flavobacteriaceae; genus Aquimarina. Next base: position 234,159 of record JAUIBW010000001.1, on the reverse strand, counting down.
GCGTTTACAAAACCTTCTGTTGAAAGAAGAGCGCAGATTCAAAAAGCGCAATATATTCAGCACTTAAGAGATCAGGAAGAAATTTAAAGATAAATAACGCTGTCTTTAATAGTGTTTCTTTGTGAGAAGAAGCTAGACTGCTGTTTTTTCAGTATAAATTTTAACCGTTAGGATGATAAAAGTTTTATACTTTTGTTTTCTAACGGTTTTTTTATGGTTATTTCTGAGTTTATAGAGTACTTACTTCACGAAAAAAAATATTCTAAGCATACAGTAACAGCCTATAAAGCAGATTTGTTGTCTTTTTTAGAGTTTTATCAAATAGAATATGATACTTCCGACATAGCCGATGCAAACTATGCTCAGATTCGTTCCTGGATTGTGAGTCTTGTTAATGATGGTGTTTCTAATCGAACGATTAATAGGAAGGTATCTTCTCTTAAGACATATTATAAATTTCTGCTTAGGTCAGAACAAATAGATAAGAACCCTCTGGCAAGGCATCAAGCTTTAAAAGCGTCTAAAAAACTTCAAATACCATTTTCTACGCAAGAGATAGAAGATGTTTTGAAAGATTTAAGAGGTGATAAGGATTTCGAAAGTATTAGGGATAGGTTGATTGTAGAACTTTTTTATGCTACTGGAATAAGAAGAATTGAATTGGTAAACCTTAAACTATCAGATGTAGATATAAATCAGAAACAAATAAAAGTTTTGGGTAAGCGTAATAAGGAAAGATATTTGCCGCTTCTTTCGTCGGTTTGCGATACATTAAGCCTGTATTTGAGTGTGAGATCTGATTTGATTACAGGGCAGGAGCACTCCTTTTTACTTCTGACAAAAAAAGGAGTTAAAATCTACGAAACACTTGTGTATCGCGTTATAAATAGTTATTTTAGTAAGGCATCTTCAAAAGTAAAAAAGAGTCCGCATATTTTAAGACATTCTTTTGCGACACATTTACTAAATGAAGGGGCAAATCTAAATGCTGTAAAAGAATTGCTTGGCCATTCCAGTTTAGCTGCTACTCAGGTATATACTCATCATAGTGTAGCTCAGTTAACAAAAGTATATAAAAAATCTCATCCAAGGAATAAAAAATAAAGATGAGTTGTTGGCTTGTCAATCTTTTTGGCTTAAAATTTTGTTCAATCTAATTAAACTAACAACCTATGAAAGTGAACTTGCAGTCCGTAAATTTTAATGTAGATCAAAAGTTGGTGAATTTTACTCAAGCTAAATTGGATAAGTTAGAAACTCATTTTAATCGAATAATTCATGCAGATGTATTTTTGAAAGTTATGAATACAAGTAGTAAAGAAAATAAAATTACGGAAATTTTATTAAGTGTGCCGGGAGACGAATTTATGATAAAAAAAATTAATAAATCCTTTGAAGAGGGTGTAGATGAGTGTGTTAGTTCGTTAGAAAGACAACTTAGAAAACGTAAGGAAAAATTAAATGCACATGTTTGACTATTTTTTTTGAAAAATAGTTTTGTGAAAGAAATAAATTCTATACATTTGCAGTCCGTTAGAAATAGCGGACTTTTTTATGTTCTAAAACATGGTGAAAAGCCGATGTAGCTCAGCTGGCTAGAGCAGCTGATTTGTAATCAGCAGGTCGTGGGTTCGAGTCCCTCCATCGGCTCTAAAAAAGCATTTTTTTTAAATAAAAAATAAAGCTTTTTAAATAGAATTTTGAATTGTAAAATAAATGATTATTTTTGCGCACTCAAAATTTAATAAGTTCATTTTAAAATATTGAATTTTTTTAATCGGGGAGATACTCAAGCGGCCAACGAGGGCAGACTGTAAATCTGCTGACTATGTCTTCGCAGGTTCGAATCCTGCTCTCCCCACATAATTTTAAAATATAACATCAATTTGACTTTTCTTGATGTTTTTTTAAAAGAAGTTAAAAAATAAAATTCTGTTCTGAAGCTTTTAATTCAGAACTAAAAGCGGGAGTAGCTCAGTTGGTAGAGCGTCAGCCTTCCAAGCTGAATGTCGCCAGTTCGAACCTGGTCTCCCGCTCTAAGAATTTTCTTTATGATCAAATAATGTATTTGACTAGTGAAAGAAAACAGGGTGAAAAGCCTGTGTAGAGAGTAGAGCCTGTTTTTTTGAGGTTTTAGCTCTAAAATAGAGCAAATCTTAATTATAAATAAATTAAGGTTGGATTTTTAGCATAGATGTAATGATTGATCGGATTTCTTTCTTATAGTATTGAAAGTGCTCTGATTTGTCGTTATACTCATTAAAAAGCCGGTGTAGCTCAGGGGTAGAGCGTTTCCTTGGTAAGGAAGAGGTCACGAGTTCAAATCTCGTCATTGGCTCTAGGTTCAGAATTTTGAATTGAACACTAATATATAACTTAGATTAAATAAATTAATTATGGCAAAGGAAACTTTTGATCGTTCCAAACCGCACTTAAATATTGGTACTATTGGACACGTTGATCACGGTAAAACGACTTTAACTGCTGCGATTACTAAAGTATTGGCAGATGCAGGTCTTTCTGAAGCGAGAGATTTTGATCAAATCGATAATGCTCCAGAAGAAAAAGAAAGAGGTATTACTATTAATACATCTCATGTTGAGTACCAAACTGAGAATCGTCATTATGCACACGTTGATTGTCCAGGTCACGCCGATTATGTAAAGAACATGGTTACTGGTGCTGCACAAATGGATGGTGCGATCTTGGTAGTTGCTGCTACAGATGGTCCTATGCCACAAACTCGTGAACATATACTTTTAGGTCGTCAGGTAGGTATTCCTAGAATCGTTGTATTCCTTAATAAAGTGGATATGGTTGATGATGAGGAACTATTAGAGCTTGTTGAGATGGAAGTTAGAGATCTTTTATCTTTCTACGAATATGATGGAGATAATGGTCCTGTGATTTCTGGTTCTGCACTTGGAGCTCTTAACGGAGAGCAGAAGTGGGTTGATACAGTTTTAGAATTAATGAAAGCTGTAGATGCTTGGATCGAATTACCTAAGCGTGATGTAGATAAAGATTTCTTAATGCCGATTGAAGATGTATTCTCTATTACTGGTCGTGGTACTGTTGCTACAGGTCGTATAGAAACAGGAATCGCTAATACTGGAGATCCTGTAGAGATTATTGGTATGGGAGCTGAGAAATTAACTTCTACTATTACTGGTATCGAGATGTTCCGTCAAATCCTTGATAGAGGAGAGGCTGGAGATAACGCTGGTATCCTATTAAGAGGAATTGAGAAAACTCAAATTTCTCGTGGTATGGTAATTACTAAGCCTGGTTCTGTAACTCCACATAAAAAATTCAAAGCTGAGGTGTATATCCTTAAGAAAGAAGAAGGTGGACGTCACACTCCATTCCATAATAACTACCGTCCTCAGTTTTATGTACGTACAACTGATGTAACAGGAAATATTGCTCTTCCTGATGGAGTTGAAATGGTAATGCCTGGTGATAACTTAACAATTACTGTTGAGTTAATTCAGACAATTGCAATGAATGTAGGTCTTCGTTTTGCGATCCGTGAAGGTGGTAGAACAGTAGGTGCTGGTCAAGTAACTGAAATTTTAGACTAATACAAGATAGTATATAAAAGTTAAGGTATTCGTTGATACGAATACCTTGACTTATGTTACGGGTTTAGCTCAGTTGGTAGAGCACTGGTCTCCAAAACCAGGTGTCGGGAGTTCGAGTCTCTCAACCCGTGCAAAGTCAATCAATATTATATATAGTATAGATTGTTAAAATAATGAGTTTTATAACGAAATTAAAATTTGTTTTTGATTCGTTTAAAAAATAAACAAGATGGCTGGACTAGTAAATTACATTGCAGAATCATATAACGAGCTAAAGAATCATGTGACTTGGACCCCTTGGGCAGAAGCACAAAGACTTACTTTGATTGTAATCGTTTTTTCGGTTATTTTTTCATTAGTTATCTGGGGTATAGATACTGCATTTAGTAATGTGATAGAATATTATTTTACTTTAGTTAAATCTTAAATTATTAAAATGGCTGAAGTAGATAATACGAAGAAATGGTACGTGGTAAGAGCAGTAAGCGGTCAGGAAAATAAAGTTAAAGACTATATCGAGCGAGAAATTGCTCATATGGGACTCGAAGATTATGTTTCTCAGATTCTAGTGCCTACAGAAAAAGTAGTGCAGATTCGTAATGGGAAAAAAATAAATAAAGAAAGAGTGTATTTTCCCGGTTATGTTATGATAGAAGCTAACCTTTCTGGAGAAATACCACATATAATTAAATCTATTAATGGCGTAATAGGTTTTCTTGGTGAAGTAAAAGGAGGAGATCCTGTACCCTTAAGAAAAGCTGAAATTAATAGAATGCTTGGTAAGGTCGATGAACTTGCAGTTAAAACTGATAATGTTGCAATCCCTTACACAGTAGGAGAAACAGTAAAAGTTATCGATGGGCCATTTAACGGATTTAATGGTACTGTTGAAAAAGTAAATGAAGAAAAGCGTAAACTTGAGGTAATGGTGAAGATTTTCGGAAGAAAAACCCCATTAGAATTGAGTTATATGCAAGTAGAAAAAATATAATAATTGTTACATTATAGATCCAGAGTTGTTCTTTTGCTTCCACTTATAGAACAATTCTAATTTAAAATTAGAAAAATGGCTAAAGAGATAGGTAAAGTAGTAAAATTACAAGTGCGTGGAGGAGCGGCAAACCCATCCCCACCAGTTGGACCTGCTTTAGGTGCTGCCGGAGTAAATATCATGGAATTCTGTAAGCAATTCAATGGTAGAACACAAGATAAAGCAGGTAAAGTATTACCCGTGGTAATTAATGTGTACACAGACAAGTCTTTTGACTTTGTTATCAAAACTCCGCCAGCAGCTGTTCAGATACTGGAAGCAGCAAAACAGAAAAAGGGTTCTGGAGAGCCTAATCGTAAAAAAGTAGCTAGTGTTACTTGGGATCAAGTTCGTACAATCGCAGAAGATAAAATGCAAGATTTAAATGCATTTACTGTAGAGTCTGCTATGAAAATGATTGCTGGTACCGCTCGTTCAATGGGTGTAACTGTAAAAGGACAAGCTCCTTTTTAATCCAAAAACGTTTACAAAATGGCAAAAGTAACTAAAAAGCAAAAGGAAGCAAACGCTAAAGTTGATAAAAACAAAGCGTATTCATTAGATGAAGCTTCTGCTTTAGTAAAAGAAATAACAAACGTAAATTTTGATGCTTCTGTAGATCTTGCTGTTCGTCTGAACGTAGATCCACGTAAAGCAAATCAAATGGTACGTGGTGTGGTAACATTACCTCACGGAACAGGAAAAGATGTTAAAGTATTAGCATTAGTAACACCAGATAAAGAAGCCGAAGCAAAAGAAGCAGGTGCTGATTTTGTTGGCCTTGATGAATATCTTGATAAAATCAAAGGTGGATGGACAGATGTTGATGTAATTATCACTATGCCTAGTGTTATGGGTAAATTAGGACCATTAGGTAGAGTATTAGGACCTCGTGGATTAATGCCTAACCCAAAAACTGGAACTGTAACAATGGATGTTGCAAAAGCGGTTTCTGATGTAAAAGCAGGTAAGATTGATTTTAAAGTAGATAAAACTGGTATTGTTCATGCAGCAATTGGTAAATCTTCTTTTGATGCAGAGAAAATAGCAGGAAATGCTAAAGAATTATTAACAACATTGGTAAAGTTGAAGCCACAGACTGCAAAAGGAGTATATATTAAATCAATATATATATCTTCTACTATGAGTCCTGGTGTAGAAATAGACGCTAAAAACTTTGCTGGGTAATTAAGATAAACGATTATGACAAGAGAAGAAAAATCACTAGTAATTGAAGACTTAACTGCTCAGTTAGCTAATAACGCTAATATCTATTTAGCAGATATTTCAGGATTGGATGCAGGAACAACTTCAAATTTACGTAGAGCTTGTTTTAAAGCTAATGTATCATTAAAAGTAGTTAAGAATACACTCCTTGCAAAGGCAATGGAGAACTCAGATAAAGATTTTGGAGAATTACCAACAACATTAAAAGGTAATACTTCCATTATGTTTGCTGAAACTGGTAATGCACCTGCAAAGGTAATTAAGGAGTTTCGTAAGAAATCCGAAAAACCTGTATTAAAAGGAGCATTTATAGAAGAGGCAGTATATGTAGGTGACGAAAACTTAGACGCTTTAGTTAATATCAAGTCTAAGGAAGAAGTTATCGGAGACATCATTGGCCTATTACAATCACCAGCTAAGAATGTTATTTCAGCATTAAAATCAAGCGGTGGTACTATAGCCGGTATTCTTAAAACGTTATCCGAAAAAGAAGGATAATTAATAGTAGTGTACGCACTTTTTAACAATTATATTTCAATTAAAAAAATTATTTAAAACGATAGAAAATGGCAGATTTAAAAGATTTCGCAGAACAATTAGTTAACTTAACAGTAAAAGAAGTTAATGAGTTAGCTGATATATTAAAAGAAGAATATGGTATCGAACCTGCTGCAGCAGCAGTAGCTGTAGCTGCTGGCGGTGGTGCTGGTGGAGGAGATGCTGCTGAAGAAAAAACAGAATTTGATGTAATCCTTAAGGCTGCGGGTGGTGCTAAACTAGCTGTAGTAAAACTTGTAAAAGAACTTACAGGTCTTGGTCTTAAAGATGCTAAAGGGTTAGTTGATGAAGCTCCTAAAGCAATCAAAGAAGGAATATCTAAAGATGAAGCAGAAGCTCTTAAAGCACAATTAGAAGAGGCTGGAGCTGAGGTTGAGCTTAAATAAGCTTACCATATATTGACATATAGGTTTAGACCCATCATGCAATGATGCCTGATGAGGTCTAAACCATTTTGCGTATATAAACATTAAGTTATAAATACGCACCCTTTTTTAAATTTTAATTTAATTCCGTCCATTGATGTTAGCAACGCAAACTGAAAGATTGAATTTCTCTTCTGTAAAGAATAGACCTGATTATCCTGATTTTCTGGATATTCAGATCAAATCATTCCAGGATTTCTTTCAACTAGAAACAAAATCTGAAGAAAGAGGAAACGAAGGTTTATACAATACCTTCATGGAAAACTTCCCGATTACAGATACACGTAATCAATTTGTACTAGAGTTTTTAGATTACTTTGTAGACCCACCAAGATATGATCTGCAGGAGTGTATAGAAAGAGGTCTTACCTATAGTGTACCTTTAAAAGCCCGTCTAAAACTTTTCTGTACAGACCCAGAACACGAAGATTTTGAGACTATTGTTCAGGATGTGTACTTAGGTACAATTCCTTATATGACACCCAGTGGTACTTTTTGTATTAATGGGGCAGAGCGAGTAGTCGTATCTCAATTACACCGTTCACCGGGAGTATTCTTTGGACAATCATTCCATGCCAATGGAACTAAATTATATTCTGCAAGAGTAATTCCTTTTAAGGGTTCTTGGATAGAATTTGCTACCGATATCAATAGTGTAATGTACGCTTATATCGATAGAAAGAAAAAATTACCGGTAACTACGCTTTTCCGTGCAATTGGTTTTGAACGTGATAAAGATATTTTAGAAATATTTGATCTAGCAGAAGAAGTAAAAGTTTCTAAATCTGGATTGAAAAAAGTTTTAGGACGCAAATTAGCAGCACGTGTATTAAATACATGGCATGAAGATTTTGTAGATGAAGATACAGGAGAAGTAGTATCTATTGAGCGTAACGAGATCGTTTTAGATCGTGATACTATCTTAGATAAAGATCATCTTGAAGAGATTATCGAATGTGGAGCAAAAACCATTTTGCTTCATAAAGAAGATAATCAAAAAGGAGATTATGCAATTATCCACAATACTTTACAAAAAGATCCTACCAACTCTGAAAAAGAAGCGGTAGAACATATATACCGTCAATTACGTAATGCAGAACCGCCCGATGAAGAAACTGCAAGAGGTATTATTGACAAGTTATTCTTTTCTGATCAACGTTACAACCTTGGTGAAGTAGGCCGTTATAGAATGAACAAGAAATTGGGACTTGATATTGCAATGGATAAGCAAGTGCTTACCAAAGAAGATATTATTACCATTATAAAGTACTTAATAGAATTAATTAATTCTAAAGCTGAAATTGATGATATCGATCACCTTTCTAACCGTCGTGTTAGAACAGTAGGAGAGCAATTATCACAACAGTTTGGAGTTGGTCTGGCGCGTATGGCCCGTACCATCCGTGAACGTATGAATGTTAGAGATAATGAGGTTTTTACACCAATTGATTTGATCAATGCTAAAACGCTATCATCTGTAATTAATTCGTTCTTTGGTACAAACCAGCTATCTCAGTTCATGGATCAAACCAATCCATTAGCAGAGATCACACATAAGCGTAGGCTTTCGGCTCTTGGACCTGGAGGTTTATCACGTGAGCGTGCAGGTTTTGAGGTTCGTGATGTACACTATACACATTACGGTCGTCTATGTCCTATTGAAACTCCAGAAGGACCAAATATTGGTCTTATCTCTTCACTTTCTGTATTTGCAAAAGTGAATTCAATGGGATTCCTTGAAACTCCATACAGAAAAGTAGAAGAAGGAAAGGTTGATCTTTCTGGATATACATACCTAAGTGCAGAAGAGGAAGAAGAAAAATTAATAGCTCAGGCTAATATTCCGTTAAAAGAAGATGGTGCAATAGATTCTGATAAGGTAATTGCACGTATGGAAGGTGATTTCCCTGTAATTGACCCAGCCAAAGTTAATTATGCCGATGTTGCCCCTAATCAGATAGCATCTATTTCTGCATCTTTAATTCCATTTTTAGAACATGATGATGCAAACCGTGCATTGATGGGATCAAACATGATGCGTCAGGCAGTACCATTATTAAGAGTTGATGCTCCTATTGTAGGAACAGGATTAGAACGTCAGGTGGCATCAGATTCCAGAGTATTGATTAATGCAGAAGGAGAAGGGGTTGTTGAGTATGTAGATGCACAAAAGATTACCATTAAATATGATAGAACCGAAGAGGAAAGAATGGTAAGCTTTGATGATGATTCTAAAACATATGAATTAATAAAATTCCGTAAAACGAATCAAGGTACCAATATAAATCTTAAACCGATCGTTAATGTTGGTGATCGTGTTAAAAAAGGTCAGGTATTGTGTCAGGGATATGCTACGGAAAAAGGAGAACTTGCCCTTGGTAGAAATATGAAAGTAGCCTTCATGCCTTGGAAAGGGTATAATTTTGAGGATGCGATTGTGATTTCTGAAAAAGTAGTACGAGAAGATATCTTTACTTCAATCCATATTGATGAATATTCTCTTGAGGTTAGAGATACCAAATTAGGTAACGAAGAATTAACTAATGATATTCCTAACGTTTCTGAAGAGGCTACCAAAGATCTTGATGAAAACGGAATGATCCGTGTTGGTGCAGAAATCAAACCAGGTGATATTCTTATCGGAAAAATTACTCCAAAAGGAGAAAGTGATCCTACTCCAGAAGAGAAACTATTAAGAGCAATCTTTGGAGATAAAGCAGGAGACGTTAAAGATGCTTCTTTAAAAGCTTCTCCTTCTTTACATGGTGTGGTAATTGATAAAAAATTATTTGCCCGCGCTATAAAAGATAAGAGAAAACGTTCTCAGGATAAAGAAGATATTGAGATTTTAGAAAGATCATACGATACAAAATTCGAATTACTAAAATCTGAATTAGTAGACAAGTTATTCGCTATTGTTGGTGGTAAAACTTCTCAAGGAGTTATGAATGATCTTGGAGAAGAGGTGCTTCCTAAAGGTAAAAAGTATACTCAGAAAATGCTTAATAGTGTAGATGATTATGCTCACCTTACCAAAGGAACATGGACTACCGACGATGTTTTAAACAGTATGGTTGCAGATCTTATTCATAACTATAAGATTAAAGAAAATGATTTACAAGGTAACCTTCGAAGAGAGAAATTTACAATCTCTGTAGGAGATGAGTTACCTTCAGGAATTATAAAACTTGCTAAAGTTTATATCGCTAAGAAACGTAAGCTAAAAGTAGGTGATAAAATGGCAGGTCGTCACGGTAACAAAGGTATTGTTGCTCGTATTGTAAGAGAAGAAGATATGCCATTCTTAGAAGACGGAACACCAGTTGATATTGTACTAAACCCACTTGGGGTACCATCTCGTATGAATATTGGTCAGATCTATGAAACAGTATTAGGATGGGCCGGGCAAAAACTGGACAGAAAATTTGCTACTCCAATTTTTGATGGAGCGTCTTTAGATCAGATTAATGGATTTACAGATGAAGCAGGAATTCCAAGATTTGGACATACCTATCTTTATGATGGAGGCACGGGAGATCGTTTCCACCAGCCAGCTACTGTAGGTGTGATTTATATGCTTAAGCTTGGTCACATGGTAGATGATAAAATGCATGCACGTTCTATAGGTCCTTACTCGTTGATTACTCAACAACCACTTGGTGGTAAGGCTCAATTTGGAGGTCAGCGTTTTGGAGAGATGGAAGTATGGGCGCTAGAAGCTTATGGTGCTTCTGCAACCTTACGTGAGATATTGACGGTAAAATCTGATGATGTTATAGGAAGAGCTAAGACATACGAAAGTATTGTTAAAGGTGAACCTATGCCAGAACCAGGATTACCAGAATCTTTTAATGTATTAATGCACGAATTAAAAGGTCTGGGTCTGGATATCAGATTAGAAGAATAGTAAATACTAATTCGTACCCTGAGCAAAGTCGAAGGGTACGAATGAAACATGAACTATTCAAAATTAAATTACAATAATTCTTTAGCAACCATATATTATGGCAAGAAATAATGATAAGAATACAGTAAAGAGGTTTAATAAAATCTCTATAGGTTTAGCATCTCCTGAGTCAATTTTAGCAGCATCTCAGGGAGAAGTGTTAAAACCCGAAACTATCAATTATCGTACTCACAAACCCGAGCGTGATGGTTTGTTCTGTGAGCGTATTTTTGGACCTGTAAAGGACTTCGAATGTGCTTGTGGTAAATATAAAAGAATTCGTTACAAAGGTATTGTTTGTGATCGATGTGGAGTAGAAGTTACCGAAAAGAAAGTGCGAAGAGATCGTGTAGGACATATTAACTTAGTTGTTCCTGTGGCGCACATCTGGTATTTCCGCTCTTTACCAAATAAAATTGGATATTTATTAGGACTTCCGTCTAAGAAATTAGATATGATTATTTACTACGAACGTTACGTAGTAATTCAGCCTGGTATTGCCAAAAATGAAGAAGGAGAAGCTGTTCAGAAAATGGATTTCCTTACAGAAGAAGAGTATTTAAATATTTTAGATAGCCTTCCTCAGGAAAATCTATATCTTGATGATACAGATCCGAATAAGTTCATCGCAAAGATGGGAGCAGAGTGCCTTATCGAGATTTTAAGAAGAATTGATCTTGATGCACTATCTTACGAACTAAGACATAAAGCAAATAACGAAACGTCTAAACAACGTAAAACTGAAGCATTAAAACGTCTTCAGGTTGTAGAGTCTTTCCGTGATGCAAATAAAAACAGAGAAAACAATCCAGAATGGATGGTTCTTAAAGTTGTACCAGTAATTCCACCAGAATTACGTCCTTTGGTACCACTTGACGGAGGCCGTTTTGCAACTTCAGATTTAAATGACTTGTATCGTCGTGTGATTATCCGTAATAATCGTTTGAAACGTTTAATGGAAATCAAAGCTCCAGAAGTCATTTTGCGTAATGAAAAACGTATGCTACAGGAGTCTGTAGATTCACTATTTGATAATACACGTAAGGCTTCTGCAGTTAAAACAGATTCTAATAGACCTTTAAAATCATTATCCGATTCCTTAAAAGGTAAACAAGGACGTTTCCGTCAGAACTTACTAGGAAAACGTGTAGATTACTCGGCACGTTCTGTGATTGTTGTAGGGCCAGAATTGAAACTATTCGAATGTGGTCTTCCAAAAAATATGGCAGCAGAACTTTATAAACCATTTGTGATCAGAAAATTGATTGAGCGTGGTATTGTAAAGACAGTAAAATCTGCCAAGAAAATTATAGATAGAAAAGAACCTGTGGTTTGGGATATTTTAGAGAATGTCTTAAAGGGACATCCGGTATTACTAAACCGTGCTCCTACGCTTCACCGTTTAGGTATTCAGGCTTTTCAGCCTAAACTTATCGAAGGTAAAGCAATACAGTTACACCCTTTGGTTTGTACTGCATTTAATGCCGATTTTGATGGAGATCAAATGGCAGTACACTTACCACTAGGACCAGAAGCAATTTTAGAAGCTCAGTTATTGATGTTAGCATCGCACAACATTCTTAACCCTGCTAATGGATCACCGGTAACAGTTCCTTCTCAGGATATGGTCTTGGGACTTTATTATATGACCAAGTCTCGTAGATCTACTCCAGAATTAGAAATAAAAGGAGAAGATTTAACGTTCTACTCTCCAGAAGAAGTAATTATAGCTTATAATGAAAAAAGATTGGATATTAATGCGAATATCAAAGTTCGTACTAGTGATATTGAAGATGGAGAAGTAGTAACCAAAATTATTGAAACTACTACGGGTAGAGTTTTATTTAACGAGAAAGTTCCAGAAAAAGCAGGATATATTAACGAGGTATTGACTAAAAAATCACTTCGAGATATTATCGGAGGTATTTTGAAAGTAACAAGTGTTCCTGAAACAGCAGAATTCTTAGATGAAATCAAAACCTTAGGATATAACTTTGCATTCCAGGGAGGATTATCATTTAGTTTAGGAGATATTATTATTCCTAAAGAGAAACATACCATGATTGCTGATGCAAATGCTCAGGTAGACAATATTGTAGCAAACTATAATATGGGGCTTATTACTAATAATGAGCGTTATAATCAGGTAATTGATATTTGGACATCTACAAATGCTGAGTTGACAGAATTGTCTATGAAGCGTATTCGTGAAGATCAGCAAGGATTCAATTCGGTATATATGATGCTTGATTCTGGGGCAAGGGGATCTAAAGAACAGATTCGACAGTTAACCGGAATGCGTGGATTGATGGCAAAACCAAAGAAAGCAAGTTCTGCTGGTGGAGAAATTATCGAAAACCCAATTCTTTCTAACTTTAAGGAAGGACTTTCTATTCTTGAGTACTTTATTTCTACTCACGGTGCTCGTAAAGGTCTTGCAGATACCGCTCTTAAAACTGCAGATGCTGGATACCTTACACGTCGTTTGGTAGATGTTGCTCAGGACGTTATTGTTAATATAGAAGATTGTGGTACACTTAGAGGTGTAGAGGTAAGTCCGTTAAAGAAGAATGAGGAAATTATAGAAGGACTTGCAGCTAGAATAGTAGGTAGAACTTCATTGCAAGATGTTGTCGATCCATTAACTCAAGAAGTATTGGCTGAAGCTGGTGTAGAAATTAATGATGAAGTTGCTAAGATTATTGAGAATTCTCCTGTAGAATCTGTAGAAGTTCGTTCTGCACTTACTTGTGAAGCTAAGAAAGGAATCTGTGTAAAATGTTATGGTCGTAACCTAGCTACTGGTAAAACAGTACAGCGCGGTGAAGCCGTTGGTGTTGTAGCTGCTCAATCTATTGGAGAGCCTGGCACACAGCTAACATTACGTACATTCCACGTGGGAGGTATTGCAGGTAACATTTCTGAAGAAAATCAATTAAGATCTAAGTTTGCTGGTAAAGCAGAAATTGAAGAACTTAAAACCGTTAAAGGAGAAGATGGAGATGGCAATGAGATTGATGTAGTAATTTCTCGTACATCAGAAGTTAAGATTATTGATCCAAAAACTAAGATTGTTTTAAGTACAAACTTAATCCCTTATGGTTCTCAATTATTTATCCAGGATGGAGATAAAATAGATAAAGATCATGTAATCTGTCAGTGGGATCCATATAATGGAGTAATTATCTCTGAATTTGCTGGTAAAGTAAGATATGAAAATATTGAACAAGGTACTACCTATCAAGTAGAGATTGATGAACAAACAGGTTTTCAGGAAAAAGTAATTTCTGAATCTCGTGATAAGAAAAAGATACCAACACTACATGTATTAGGAAAAGGAGATGAAGTGTTACGTTCTTATAACTTACCTGTAGGAGCTCACCTTATGGTAGACGATAATGATAAGATTAAAGTAGGTAAAATTCTGGTTAAGATCCCTCGTAAATCTGCTAAAGCTGGAGATATTACAGGAGGTCTTCCGAGAGTAACAGAATTATTCGAAGCACGTAATCCTTCTAACCCTGCTGTGGTTAGTGAAATTGATGGTGTAGTATCATTTGGAAAAATCAAACGTGGTAATCGAGAGATTATAGTAGAATCCAGAATAGGAGAAATTAAAAAGTATCTCGTAAAACTTTCTAATCAAATTCTTGTTCAGGAAAATGATTATGTTCGTGCAGGAATGCCATTATCAGATGGGTCTACTACACCAGAAGATATTCTTAAAATCAAAGGCCCTTCTGCAGTACAGCAGTATTTGGTTAATGAAGTACAAGAAGTATATCGACTACAGGGTGTAAAAATTAATGATAAGCATTTTGAAGTAGTAGTACGTCAAATGATGCGTAAAGTAAGAATCCAGGACCCGGGAGATACTATTTTCCTTGAAAATCAGTTAGTACACAAATCTGATTTTATTGAAGAAAATGATGAAATCTTCGGAATGAAGGTTGTTGAAGATTCTGGAGATAGTGAAAACCTTAAAGAAGGACAGATTATTTCTCCTCGTGATTTAAGAGATGAAAATTCTGCTTTGCGTAGAGATGATAAAAACTTAGTTATTGCAAGAGACGTTTCTCCTGCTACAGCGACTCCAATACTGCAAGGTATTACAAGAGCTTCGCTACAAACCAAGTCATTTATCTCTGCAGCGTCATTCCAGGAAACAACAAAAGTGTTAAACGAAGCTGCGGTAAGTGGTAAAATTGATAGCCTTGAAGGTCTTAAAGAGAATGTAATTGTTGGACATAGAATACCAGCAGGAACAGGAATGAGAGACTATGAAAGTATCATTGTTGGTTCAAACGAGGAGTTTGAAGAACGAATGGAACAGCGACAAGAAGTTAATTATAACTAATAAAAAAAGCCTGCCTTTTAAGGCAGGCTTTTTTTATTAAACGATTCTAAAATAAAATTAGATATGGCAGATAATAAAAATCAGAAACAAAATCAATTGAATATAGAACTAGATGAAGATGTTGCAGATGGTACATATAGCAATCTTGCAATTATTAACCATTCAGTTTCAGAATTTGTAGTTGATTTTGTAAACATTATGCCGGGTAGACCTAAAAGTAAGGTGAAAAGTAGAATTATTCTAACTCCACAGCATGCCAAAAGATTATTAAAAGCTCTTAGTGACAATGTAAATCGATTTGAAGCCGCTCATGGAGAAATTAAAGATTATGAACAAACACCAATCCCTATGAATTTTGGCCCTACAGGAGAAGCTTAGATAAAAAACCGGTTAAAATAATCTTATTTTAACCGGTTTAATCATAAGGTTTTTTGGCCTTAAAAATGCTAAAACTGGCTTTTTGAAATGCCTCTTAAAACTCTGAAGTAAAGTGAAACTCGATCGATGGATATTTTTGCTGTGTCATTTGTAGGCTGAAAGAAGAATCAGCCAAAAATACCAGTTGGCCCTGTTTATCTTTTGCAAGAAATTTGCTTTTTACACGTTTAAAATCTTTAAACTCATCATTGTCATGATCTTTAGCTTCTACCCAACAAGCTTTAAAAACATTCAGATTTTCATACGTACATTTTGCCCCATATTCATGTTCTAATCGATATTGAATTACTTCGTATTGTAATGCTCCAACCGTTCCTATGACTTTTCTTCCGTTCAATTCTAATGTAAAAAGCTGCGCAACTCCTTCATCCATTAATTGATCTATTCCCTTTGCTAATTGCTTAGATTTCATAGGGTCTGCATTGTTGATATATCTAAAATGTTCTGGAGAAAAACTTGGTATACC
This sequence comes from Bacteroidia bacterium, assembly GCA_030427585.1. Classification (GTDB taxonomy): domain Bacteria; phylum Bacteroidota; class Bacteroidia; order Flavobacteriales; family Flavobacteriaceae; genus Aquimarina. Next base: position 218,128 of record JAUIBW010000001.1, on the reverse strand, counting down.
TTTATAATGCAACACTTCTCCTTTGGTAAGTGTGTCTCCAATTTTAAAATTCCCGGTATCATGTAATCCAACAATATCACCAGGATATGATATATCTACAATCTCTTTTTTTTCAGCAAAAAAAGCATTGGGGCTAGAAAATTTAAGCTTTTTATTATGTCTTGTATGTAAATACGGAACGTTTCTTTCAAAAGTCCCTGACACAATTTTGATAAAAGCTAGTCTATCTCTATGTTTGGGATCCATATTCGCATGGATTTTAAATACAAATCCGGTAAAATCTTTTTCCTCAGGATGCACCAATCGTATATCACTTTCCTTTGGTTTTGGTGGAGGAGCAATAGTAACAAAACAATCTAATAATTCTCGAACTCCAAAATTATTTAGTGCTGACCCAAAAAATACAGGTTGCAAATCACCATTTTGATACTGCTCTTTTTCAAATTTTGGGTATATCCCTTCTATTAATTCTAATTCTTCACGTAGTGTGTCTGCTGCAGTATTACCAATTATGTCATTAAGATCTTGAGACGATAAATCAGATATTTCAATGGTTTCTTCAATATTTTTTCTGTTATCACCACTAAAAAGATTGATGTTTTTCTCCCAAATATTATAAATTCCTTTAAAATCATATCCCATTCCAATAGGAAAGCTTAGTGGGGTAACGGTAAGGCCAAGTTTTTGCTCTATTTCATCCAGAAGCTCAAAAGCATCTTTTCCTTCACGATCTAGTTTGTTAATAAAAACAATCATAGGGATATTTCTCATTCTACAAACAGAAACTAATTTTTCGGTCTGTTCCTCAACACCTTTTGCAACATCAATCACTACAATTACACTATCTACAGCAGTTAATGTTCTAAACGTATCTTCGGCAAAATCTTTATGCCCGGGAGTATCCAGAATATTAATCTTAATGTCTTTGTACTCAAAAGCTAATACAGAGGTAGCAACAGATATACCTCTTTGACGTTCAATTTCCATAAAATCACTGGTAGCTCCTTTTTTAACTTTGTTAGATTTTACGGCCCCTGCTTCTTGAATAGCACCTCCAAAAAGTAATAGTTTTTCGGTCAATGTAGTCTTACCTGCATCAGGGTGAGAGATGATCCCAAAGGTTCTTCTTCTCCCAATTTCGTCTATAAATTTCATTTGATTTTGTTTATTATTCTAAACATTTAGATACATCCCACAATAGTATCAAATTTCTTATCAAAATAAGAACTTAATTGCCTATTCATTTTATAACTGCTATAAGTTTGATGATATATTTATTATCTGTCCCTATATCTAAATGAGGATGCAAATATAGTATTAAAATAGACAATAAAGCTCTTACGATTTCATAGTGTAAGAACATTGAAATGTCTGGTACGAAAAAATACATTTGAAAATTTATCTATATGTATTTAATCGATAAAAATTATTTTTTGTCGATTATTTCAAAATTAGCTGTAAAGCTAAATGTTAAAACAATTAGATTTATATCTAATTTCATAATTATTAAGATGTTATTGGGGGAGATTGATTAAAGGCTTATACACGTAGCTTCTTTTATTTGCTTGAAAAAGGAGATTATAGCTTTATAGAATTAGATGTGTTAGGATAATTAGAATTAAATAACAGAAGGGGAATTCTTTTTTTTTATATATAAATAAACTTTGGCGAGCAAGTGTATTTCAACGGTTAAAAGTGATTTGCATCGAGAAAACTGGAAAATAAATTTTATTAAATAGTTAAGAAATTTATTTTCTTAGTTTTGTAACTACATTATGGTAAAACAGTATTTTTATTATGGTTTTTTTGTTGTTTGATATTAATTATGTTTTATAAATAATTTGTAAAAATTCTATGAAATGAATTTTTGTAAATGACATTATAAATGTTCGTCATATGAAAAAAATTACTTTGGGGGGGAATTTTGGATCAACATTCAGAATTAAAGTATTTGTATTATTTCTTTTTTTTACTATTTCGTTTACGGGAGTTAAAGCGCAATGTTTAGGAAATTCTCAAACTTTTGATTGGAGTCTTTTGACTCCTAATCCCTGGGATGAAACAACAGTTCTAAGTTCTACTTATACGACTTCGGTGTGCTCTGCTCCTGCGACATTAACATTAACATTACAAGATCCTGATAATGTTTTAAGTAATAGTGGAACAGAAATCGATAATAAACGATATAAAATGGCTATGAGAGATGTAACCGTAGGTGATCAAATAAGCCTTACTATAGACTTTTCTACGCCCGTTATGCTCAATGATTTTAAGGTAGACGATATTGACAATAATGTAACTTTTGATGATGATGTTACTTTTACTGCCTCTGTTGGAGGAGTAAATGTTCCTTTAGTACTTACCGCCGCAGGAGATACTCCTAGTTTTACGATTATTGGGCAAACGGCAGATGGGCAATCAGACAATCCATCAAGTATCAATGATAACGGATCTGTATTGGTTAATTCTAATGGAAATGCGATTGATAAATTAATAATTTCTTATGCTGCGGGAGTAGCAAGAAGTGGTTTAGACCAAGTAATATGGTTATCAGAAGATTATAGTGTTTGTTGCCCTGTGATTGATCAATGTGATTCTACAATTTCGGGAAATATAGATACAGATGGAGATTCTGTTTCAGATATATGTGATAATGATGATGATAATGATGGTATTTTGGATACCGAAGAAGGGATATGTACTCCAGTACAATCTGGAAATTGGAGTGGTACCAGTTTTAATAATACAACAGTGATTGCTCCAGATTTAATTATCAGAGCTACTACAAATACAACTACAGGGTTTTCTAATGGAAATTTCAATCCTGCAGGAACAGACTTTTGGTCAGAAAATTTGGCAGGAAATATTTCATTGCAAAGTGATTATGATTGGAATTCAACACTAACTATTAGTTTTGAAGATGCTCTAGGGAATCCTGTAATTGTGGATAACCCAATAATGCATTTAGATCGTATAGGATCATTTAGTGGGCCAACTCAAAATTCTGCAGATATTACTCTTCTGGGAGGATTGACCTGGAGTAAATTAGGCGGAACAAAAGATTTTCATACCACATCGACAACTGCAAGAGATGGAGGGGCGAATTCTTCTTATTTAAGTACTTATACAAGGGAAAGTAGTATGAATGATGCTGATGGAACCGCATCCGGTTCTTTACAGATACAAGGGGCAATTTCTTCTTTTACACTCCAGTTTATTCAGGTCGGAGGAAGTGGAATAGGATATGACCGTCTAGAATTAATAGTATTTGCCTGTAAAAGTACCGATACTGATAATGATGGAATTCCAGATTATCACGATTTAGATAGTGACGGAGATAATTGTAATGACGTTATTGAAGCTGGATTTACAGATGATGATGATAATGGACTTTTGGGAAATGGCATTTTTGGAGCTGGACTTACCGTCGATAGAAATGGTTTAGTTACCTCGGGTAGTGATGGCTATACCGGAACTAATAGTAATGTTATCACTCCTGGAGTTGCTCCGACTATTACTACCCAGCCGTCTAATGCTATAATATGTGAAGGAATGGATACTACCTTTACCATATTGACTTCTAATGCAGATACATATCAATGGCAGTTATTTAATGGCAGTTCCTGGTACGATTTAACAGATAGTGGTATTCATAGTGCAACAACTACCAGTACATTAACAATTACAAATGCTTCGGTATCTGATGATGGAAATCGATATAGAGTAATTGTTTCAAGTTCTACATATGCATGTGATTTTAAAACTTCAGAAGAAAGAATACTTACTGTTAATGCTGTGCCAACTATTAGTGTGACAAGTGCTCCAATTTGCTCAGCTGATTCTACAACATATTCCTTAGAGGTAACTGTAAGCTCAGGTACAGTGACTAGTACTTCTGGGACAGTGAATAATGTTTCTGGTAATATATGGAGTATTGAAAGAATAACCCCGGGAGTAAATATTAATGTGACAGCAACTGCAGCTAATGGTTGTAAACGAATACTTCCTGTTACTATACCTTTATCATGCCTGATAGCAAATGATGATATGGTGATTATAGATGGTGATGCAGGTGGTAACTCTATCAATGTTGTTAACGATAATGATATTTTAGATGGAAACACGGCTATACTAGGGGGCAATGTTACGGTAACAACAGTCGCAGACCCCAATCCGGGAGATGGTGTTAACTTCGACCCAAGTACAGGCGAAGTTATAGTTTTACCAAATACTCCACCAGGTGATTATACCATTACTTATACCCTGTGTAGTATAGCGATCCCACTAGCTTGCGATGAAGCAGTGATTACAATAACAGTGGTTCCTGCTCCAAATGGTACTGTAACGGGGCATTTGTATAGTGACTTAAATGATAATAGCACGCAGGATATTGGCGAACCGGACTTAGAAGGAGTAGATGTTAATATTATCGATGTTAATGGGGTAGAACAAACTGTATCTACCAATCTAAATGGAGACTTCACGGCAAATGTTCCTATAGGAGAAACCATAGTAGATATTGATAATACCACACTTCCGTTAGGAAGCTTACAAACCGAAGGAACTGATCCAACAACAGTAAACGTAATAGGAACAGGAATAACAGTAGAAGAAAATAATGGATTTGTTATAGTTGCTGATATTGATGATGAAATCGTTGTATATACCGGGATCTCTCCGAATGGAGATGGAATTAATGATCAGTTTAGAATAGTAGGATTAGATAATTTTCCCAATAACACATTGCAGATATTCAATCGTTGGGGAGTTAAGATATTTGAAGAGAACGGATATGAACAATCTGGAGCTAGATTCTTTGAAGGAATTAGTGAAGGAAGAGCTACAATAGGTACTAATAAAGAATTGCCAGTAGGGACTTATTTTTATATTTTGGAATATGAAAATGCTAGCGGAATCAATATGTCTAAATCTGGTTACTTGTATATAAATAGATAAATGTATCTGGAATATCATATATTTGTTATTCCCTAAATCGAATTAAATGCTTATGAATACATCGCCAATAATGTTTATGCTTGTAGTTTTAGGTTTTACTACAACTTCTATTTGCGCACAACAAGATGCTCAATATACCCAATACATGTACAATACGATAAGTGTTAACCCTGCCTATGCTGGTAGCCGTGGAGTATTAAGTATTATGGGACTGCATCGTAGTCAATGGGTTGGCTTAGATGGTGCGCCTCGTACTCAAACACTTACCGTTAATACTCCGATAGGAGGTAATGAACGTCTTGGTTTGGGTGTATCTATCGTTAATGATGAGATAGGCCCAACCGATGAGACATATTTTGATATTGATTTTTCCTATTCTATTCCTACTTCAGATGAAGGAAAACTAAGCTTTGGATTAAAAGCGGGGGGGCATTTGTTAAATGTAGATTTTCAAAAACTATCTCAATTTAATAGTAATGATGCTTTGTTTGAAAACAATATAGATAATAAGTTTAGTCCTAATGTTGGAGTTGGAGTTTATTATCATACAGATCGCTTTTATGTGGGATTAAGTGCTCCTAATCTATTAGAAACAGATCATTTTGACGAAAGCACTACAAGTAGTAATAGTACGGCAGTGAGTTTTTTGGCAGAAGAACGTATCAATTATTATTTGATAGCGGGGCATGTTTTTGATTTGACCGATGATGTAAAATTTAAACCTGCTGTTTTAAGCAAACTAGTGTTTGGAGCACCATTACAAGTAGACGTTTCAGCAAACTTTTTGTTATATAACCGCTTAACCTTAGGAGCAGCATATCGTTGGAGTGCAGCATTGAGTGGCATGGTAGGCTTCCAGATATCAGACTCATTAATGATAGGATTTGCTTATGATCGAGAAACAACAGAGTTAGGTCAATCACAATTTAATGATGGAAGTTATGAGGTAATGTTACGATTTGAACTTTTCAAAAAATATAATAGAATGCTAACACCGCGTTTCTTTTAATTAGGTTTTTAAAATGTAATAGTAAAAAAAATGAGAAAATATTTACTTAAGTCATTATTGATTTTTATACCGCTGTTTTTTGGAAACAATACTCTTTTATCTCAGGAAAAAAAACTCAAAAAAGCCAAAGAATACTATGATAAGTATCAATATATTGATGCGCAGGAAACGTATCTTAAAGTAGCTGAAAAGGGATATAAGAGTGCAGATCTTTTTATGAATCTGGGAGATAGTTATTATTTTAATAGCCAATTTGAAGAAGCACTAAAATGGTATGAGGAATTAGTGAATTCTTATCCCGACCAAGTTGGACCAGAATATTACTTTAGATACGCACAAACACTAAAAACTGTAGAAAGATACCAGGATTCTGATATATACATGCAAAAATTTGCAGCTGCTAATGGAAATGATCTACGTGCAAAATTATTTTTAGATGGATCAGATTATCTAAAACGTATCGATTTTCAATCGGATAGGTTTGAAATAGAAAATGCATCAGTAAACTCTTCTTTTGTTGAGTTTGGAACTGCTTTTTATGGAAAAAATATTGTGTTTAGCTCTTCTAGAGATACACTAACATTTAAAAAATCTATTCACCAATGGAATAAGGAGGCTTTCTTAAATCTTTTTGAAGCGAAATATGACTCTGTAAATAATAATTTTTCAAAAATTAAAAGATTTGATCGAAAAATAAACTCAAAATTTCACGAGTCAACACCTGTTTTTACAAAGGATACACGAACCATTTACTTTACAAGAAATAATTTTGAAGAAGGAAAACTAGGTCGTGATCAAAGAGGAACCAATAAGTTAAAAATATATCGTTCCTATAAAAATCCCGAAGGAGGATGGACAACACCGCAAAGCCTGCCATTTAATAGTGATGAATATTCTGTAGCACATCCTGCATTGAGCAGTGATGAAAAAACATTGTATTTTTCGTCAGATATGCCCGGAGGCAAAGGACTCTCTGATTTATATAAAGTGACTATTAATAGCGATGGTAGTTTTGGAGAACCAGAAAATTTGGGAGATATTAATACAGAAGGAAAAGAAACTTTCCCATTTATAGGAGCAGACAACAAGTTATATTTTTCGTCTGATGGACATATGGGCTTAGGAGGATTAGATGTATATGTTACAAAGATTAATCCGCAAACAGATAAAGAAAAGTTAGTAATAAATGTTGGTAGACCTATTAATGGACCTAAAGATGATTTTGCTTTTATAATTGATGAGAATACCAAGAAAGGATATTTTTCATCTAATCGTAAAGGAGGAAAAGGAAGCGATGATATTTATAGCTTTGTAGAATTAGAAGATTTAAAAGATTTCTGCGAAACTATAATTGCAGGATTGGTTACCGATAAAGATACCAACGAATTATTACCAGGAACCAAAGTCTCTCTCTATGATAGTAATAATAATCTAATACAAAGTTTTATTGTAGGTAATGAAGCTACTTATTCACAACTAGTCGAATGTGAATCCAGTTACTTTGTACGAGCAGAGAAAGAGGAGTACAATACTTTGGAGAAGCTTGTGAATACGTCTGATAAATCTCAAACTATAGATACTCCGCTTGCATTAGAAAAGATAATAAAATCTGCAGATGTAGGAGACGACCTGACCAAGATATTATCGCTTAAACCAATTTATTTTGATTTTAATGGATATACAATACGTTCTGATGCAAAAGTAGAACTGGCAAAAGTAATTGAAGTGATGAATCAGTATCCTAATATGAAACTAGAAATAAGAGCGCATACAGATAGTCATGGAGACGATCAATACAACTTGTATTTATCTGAAAAAAGAGCCGAAGCTACTGTAAATTATATGATCGATAACGGTATATCTGCAGATCGATTAACAGGAAAAGGATATGGAGAAACACAATTGGTTAATGATTGTGACAATGAATCGAATTGTAAGAAAGAGAAACACCAATTAAATAGACGAAGCGAGTTTATTATCATCAAATAATTTTTTAGAACAATACATTTTATACAATTTCATATTGTCAAAGCGCCCCAATACCACGGGGCGTTTTTTATTGAAGAAATCTTATTTTATGAAAACTACAGGAGTGCATACTCAAAAATAAACAGATAAATCAATCTTAGAATATGGCGGGTTTCTTGCGGTACTATCTTCAAATTCTGTGGTAAAGCTTTTGCTAAGAATAGATACTACGAAATTAATCTTTATAGGCGATATGAATTATGAATTACTCTTATGATTTTGTAATTTTGAAGTAATTAAAAACAATGGAAGAAGAAAAAGTTATCCTGGTTAACGAAAATGACGAGCAAATCGGGCTGATGCCTAAATTAGAAGCACATCAAAAAGCGGTGTTGCATAGAGCCTTTTCGGTATTTATTATGAATAGTAAAAACGAATTAATGCTTCAGCAAAGAGCATATCATAAATACCATTCACCAGGTTTATGGACAAATACATGCTGCAGCCATCAAAGAGAAGGAGAAACTAATATAGAAGCAGGAATACGAAGGTTACAAGAAGAAATGGGTTTTACTACTTCATTAAAAGATTCTGTTTCGTTTATATATAAAGCTCCTTTTGATAACGGGCTTACCGAACATGAATATGATCATGTGTTATTAGGCAAGTATGAAGAAGATCCCATTATTAATCCAGAAGAAGTAGCAGATTGGAAATGGATGCCTATAGAAGCTGTAAAACATGATATATTAGTACATCCAGAACTATATACAGAATGGTTTAAAATCATTTTTGAAAAATTTTATTCGCACATAACCTTATGAGGATTAAAGCATGTAGGAAAGCTCATTTTAATGCAGCACATCGATTGTATAGAAAGGATTGGAGTGACGAAAAGAACCTTCAAATATTTGGCAAGTGTAGTAATCCTAAATATCACGGTCATAATTACGAACTTATTGTAGCTGTAATAGGAGAGACTGATCCCGAAACAGGTTTTTTAATGGACCTTAAGATTTTAAAAGAATACATTAAAACCGAAGTCGAAGATTATATGGATCATAAAAACCTTAACGAAGAAGTAGAAGAGTTTAAAAGTTTAAATCCTACCGTAGAAAATATAGCCTTTGTAATCTGGAATAGATTGCGCAAAAAGATAGCATCGCAATATGATATTGAAGTTACTCTATATGAAACACCCCGCAATTTTGTAATCTATAAAGGAGAATAAATCATGGAACTACAAGTTGGTGATAAGGCCCCTGAGTTTATCGCTACTAATGATAAAGGAGAACATTTTTTGAGTTCTGATGTTATCGAAAAAAAACCTGGTACTTTATTTAACCCTAAAAACTTTACTCCCGGTTGTACAAAAGAAGCCTGTAACTTTAGGGATAGCTATATAGATTTTGAAAATCTTGGTGTAGAAGTGATAGATATAAGTGCCGATAGTATAAAATCACACACAAGATTTAAGAATACATACAAACTCCCTTTTATGTTTTTGTCTGATTCTAAAGGTAAATTAAGAAAGCTTTTTGGTGTAAAGTCAGAGTTATTAGGATTAACTACCAGGAAGAGAAACCTATGTGATAGATAAAAAAGAGATTATACTACTAAAATTTAATAGTATGAAAGCTTCAGAATATGTAAGTAAAGCAATAGAAAAAGTAAAAGAAATAGTAAGCGGGTAACTAACTCCTTCTAAAAATAAAAATTTGAGAAGGAGTTCGTCTTGTACATACTTCATTATTGAATTGAAAAACATTAATTTTGCACAAAATAAATTAGATATGGCAAATAAAAGAGACCTTAAAAAAGATATAAACTACGTTTTAGGAGATATCATAGAAGAAGTCTATATGTGGGAATTAGAAAACCCGAATAAAGATAGTAAATCTGGAGAAGCGATCATAGATGAAGCAATTGCATCTTTTGATGATTTTATGGCTAGAGCTAATGAACGAAAACTCGAAAACCCTAAAAAACATTTTAAATCGCTTCGTGATGATTTAGAAAAAACAGCTAAAGCTTTAGTTAAAAAAGTAAATGCATTGTAATTTTTCTTTAAAAAATATTTGTAAAAACGGTTGTAGAAAGTATATTTGCAACCGCTTTTGCCGATATAGCTCAGCTGGCTAGAGCAGCTGATTTGTAATCAGCAGGTCGTGGGTTCGAGTCCCTCTATCGGCTCTTAAAAAGAGGTTGTCTAATATTCTTTAGACAACCTCTTTTCTGTTATATGTTTTAATATTCAATATAAAAAATGATAGTCTGGTAGATTTTGGCTATTTCATTTTTTATGGTTATTAAATGTTACAACTAACTCTTTTTCTTTGATGCTAAGAGGCTATCGAGAAAGCATGGTATTTAAAGTATCGTCTATTTAAACCATGTGTTTGAACATTATCTGGATTTGATTAAAAAAAGTAAAGAATAATTAATATTAACAAGTTCACCCCTTTTTACTCACAGAAGATAAATTTTCTATAGTAGGTTTATAATAATTTTTAACCATTTTTTAATTTTAAAACTCTTAAAAATGAAAAAGCACAACATTTTATTATTAAAATCAATATTCTTGTTATTAATAATAACCATTATTACTAGTTGTAATAATGAAGATTCTGAATCTTCTTTAGATATGAATATAAATGAAGAAGCATCGGATGTAGCCCATGCCGATAAAGATTATAACTTTCAATTTGAAATTCCTAATGACTCCTGGGAAATATTGACAAGATGGAATGTACAAACCACAAATTCTAATACAATTATTAAAAGAATTAGTGTTATCAATCAAGAAAGTGAAATTGTTATAGATGTTTTTAATAAACAAGAGTCAAGTCTTGAGGATTGGGTGAAATACTATTTAGGTAAAAGCTCAAAAAGTACCTATTTTAAAATCAACAATAGAGCAATGATGTTCGAAGAAAATTATGAAGGTGTGTTTCCCACAATTAGTGTGGTTTTTAATGATGAAAACAATAACTATGTGATTCATTATACGTTAAAAGATTCAGGAGTATCATTAGATAGATATAAAGAATTACTTCTTAGTTTTAAAGCATCAAATAAATACATATTTAATACGAGGGAAGGAATCCCGAATGAGATTGATAATTGGTTATCTAAAGTAAGTGTTTCAGAAAAAATGGTAAATAATTGTTGTGGGGTATCAGATCCAGGTAATGTATTTCCTTGCTCAAATGGTAATTGCACATGGTGGGTTTATTATAAGAAATCTTATGTTCCATTCAGAGGTAATGCTAATGTTTGGGGAACAGATGTAAGAGCTGGGAGATATCCTGGGTGGTATTTAGACAATCATAATTACTCAAACGGAGATATCGCTTGGGTTGATGCTAATAATGCGAATGATAATTTTGGACATGTGGCTTATATTGAAGGAGGAAACAATAATTACACGCTTAGCATAAGCGAAATGACATGGGAAGGTAGCCCTTGTGCAGATGAACCTAGGACTAGGAATAGAAATAAATCAAATTATGATGGTTTTATAAGAAAAACAAATCAACCTCATTGATTAGTCAATTTAATATCGACTAAGTAAAAAGGGAGTCTGAAAATCCAGACTCCTTTTTTTAATTGTTTAAAAAGAAAGAATACACTTAGACACTTAAGTATTCTATAAAACGATTTTTTTAGATACAGCAACCGTTTGATGGATGATAAGAGCATCCAGAAATATAAGTAGCGCCACAACTAGGATTGTTTAATGCAACATGAGTTGTAGTACAGCATCGTAATGCAGGATTACAGCATTTTCTAAGCACAGGAATACGACCGCCGTGTATTTCTTTTTGTTCACTTTTTTTAAGACTTTTTGTTCCTTCTAAGTTTAAAATGGTTTTTAACATGATGTTTAGGTTTTAAGTTTCATCACTAAAATAAGAAAAAAGATTGTCGATTATATACTGTAATACCTTAATTAACACTTTGCGATAAGGTATTTATAAGAATGGATGAATCGAATTCTTTTTTATGAGTTTATGTCTTTTGTAAAGTTAAACCAGAAGTTTGCGTACTAATTTTTCTTCTAAAAATTATTTTTCTGGAATCATAAGACATTTTAAATATTTGAAAATTTGCAAAGTTTTAAAAAGTTATTCTTCTGTATTAGCCTTTGTCTCTGCTTCTTTAGCCTTACGATCATCAATATATTTGATCAATTGCTTTCCGTATAACGATTTTTTTACCTTGGGGCTTAAAGACCTGGCAACTGTATCCAGAAATTTTATATTGGCATCAAACACTTCATTAAGTGTGATATAAGGGGCTACTTCTAATTTTCTGTTTGTTACGGCAAAATTAATGGTATATAAATATTTTTGACGCATTAAATTTTTGTATGCCTTATCATTTTCGATAAGTTTTTCATCATCTTTTTGTTTACTGGCCTCAAAATCTTCTTTGATAATTCTAAGATTTCTTTCATTAAATCGTTTAAGCATTTTTTTGTATTCTGTATACTTCTCTTGATTTTTTCCACCCTTTATTTTTACATCATTTTCAAAATCGAGTAAATTCGTGGTTATAGTGATCTCTCCCGGTTCTACAAAAAAATCAATGCGGTCATTATATTGTTTCCCGTCGTTTTTATCGAGATATAGATAATGAATTTCTGGTTCTTTAACCTCAGATTTAAGTACAAATTCAGAATTACCATCGATACTTACAGAATCCACATTTACCAATAATGTATCCTGTATTTTTTGTAAGTATACAACCCCTTTTTTTAACCCTTTGATGTTACCTATTACCGTTACATTCCCTTCTTTAGTAGGCGTACTGCAATTTGCTAATAATGCAGTTAATAATAATAGAATAGAAAAATATTTCATGTACTGATTTTTGATTTTTACTCGGGCCACAAAGATGCGAGTTTTATTTTAAATGAAATAAAAAAATAGAATCTAATGGTCAAAAAAAATGGTCTCTTTTTGTATCAACTTCCCGAGGCTATTTGCATAAGAATGGTACATAAAATGGCTCCGTAGGTTCCTACTACATATCCAAAAACGGCAAGCAATACACCTACTGTTGCGAGTGAAGGGTGAAATGCTGCTGCAACTACTGGTGCAGACGCGGCTCCTCCTATATTAGCTTTACTTCCTACGGCAAGGAAAAAGTATGGGGCTTTGATCAATTTAGCTACTCCAATAAGGAGAAATACGTGTATAGCCATCCAAACAAGCCCTATGGCAATAAGTCCCGGGTTTTCAAAAATCTTACCGATATCCATTTTCATTCCTATTGTAGCTACCAAAATATAGATGAAAACACTTCCTAGTTTACTGGCTCCTGCCCCTTCATATTGTTTAACCTTGGTGTATGATAACAGAATTCCTATAGCAGTAGCAATAGTAATCATCCAAAAAAACTTAGAAGTAAAAGAGGATAATGCAGAACTCTTGTCATTAAAGACTTCAAAATTATCAGATAATAGATTAGAAATCCCTGAAGCTCCCCAATGCGAAATCCCTACTACGGTAAATGCAATAGAAAGCATAATGATATAATCAGTCAAAGATGGGGTTCGGGTTATGCTTTCTGCATAACTCGATACTTTTTGTTTTAAAGCTTCGATAGCACTATTGTCTGCTTTTAACCATCGATCAATTTTATCACTTTTACCAATACCAAGTAATAATATGGCCATCCATATATTAGCAACTACAATATCAACCAATACCATTCCGCCATATTTCTCGGGATTATATTTATAAATTTCGAGCATAGCAGCTTGATTTGCTCCTCCACCAATCCAACTACCAGCTAATGTAGATAATCCTCTCCAAATGGCGTCAAATCCAGCTCCGCCAACAGTTTCTGGAGAAACGAGAGAAATGAGTAGAATCGCAATTGGGCCACCAATGATAACACCAAGAGTACCTGTTAAAAACATAATTAATGCTTTTGGACCCAAATTAAAAATACTTTTAAGATCTATACTTAATGTCATTAATACCAAAGACGCAGGAAGTAAAAATCTACTGGCAACATAATACACATTAGAAGATTTTTCTACTAATACTCCTTCTGCATTTAATTCTTTCCATTCTGGAGAAATAATTCCTAATGAATTGAATATAGCAGGTAATAAATAACAGAGTAGTAGTGCAGGAAAAAATTTATAGAAAGTTTTCCAAAAATTATTATGAATAGAAGAGGTATAAAAAACTAATCCTAAACAAAGCATTAAAATCCCAAAAACTATAGTGTCATTTGTGAAAAAAGGAACATTCTCCATTATTAATTATTTAGTTTTAAAAAAGATATGTCGCAAAATACATTTAATTTGAAGAAGACAAAAATGATAATAAAATAGAGGGCTAGTCATTAATCCATTTTTTTAATAACATTTTTTGTTGTTCTGAAGCCTCTGGATCTTGTTCTAAAATTATCTTCTCTATAGTAGGTTTGGTTACATGGGATTTGAGTATCATGATCTTATTATTACGTTTAATTCTAAATGTAATTTCGTCTCCAATTTTCCATTTATTAGAATCACCAAACAGATCATATATATTATTAAGGTTATATTCTTTTTTGTTAATACTTAGCAAAACATCTCCTTCTAAAATCCCCAGTTCTTTTAAAAAGCTGTTAAATGGGATATCTGATGTGAAAATCACTTCTTTAGTAACTTCAGAACCAGTTACAAAAGGTTCTTGTTTAAAAATAAAATAAGAAGAAGGTGTATTCTTTGTTCCATAAAGCACTCCTACTTTATTAAGATAAAATTCATAATCAATAGGAGTATTGCTCATAACATGTGTTTGTAAAAATGCGCTCACTTCTGGATATGAATCTTCTTCTATAGCCTTAATAAGCTCTTTATCATCAAAGGGAACATCAATACCATATCGAACTGATAAATTTTTTATGAGATCGAGTAATCCATAAGCTCCATCACTCTTTTCCCGCATTATAATATCCAGACACATAGAAATTAACGCTCCTTTCTCATAAACATTTCTGTAATTATTGCGATAGGGGTTGACCAGAATGTTTTTACTCATAGTTGTAAAAGCTATTGAGTCATCAAAAGAAGAGGATGCTTCAATCTTACCAATAATTCGTTCAAAAAAATCATCTTTTGTAATAAGCCCTTGTGTAATTTGGAATAGCATCGAAAAATACTCAGTAGTACCTTCGTATAGCCACAAATGCTCAGACATTTTTGGATTGTTATAATCAAAATTGTGGATTTCTTTAGAGTGGATGGTTAGTGGTGTTACAATATGAAAAAACTCATGGGAAACAACATCGGTAAGGGCCTCATTAAGTTTTTCATGAGATAGTGATTCTGGTAATACTACTACCGTGGATGTATTATGTTCCAGAGCTCCAAACCCTTGTGCATCATCAGATTTTGCAGAAGAAAGGTAAAGCAATATGGTATACTTCTTTGTAGAGTCAATATCACCTAGAAAATCCTTTTGTGCTCTAATCATACGCTCCATCTGGGGCATTATTCTTGCTGCATTGTGCGTTTTGTTTTTAGAATAAACACTTAGAAGTATTTCTATATCATTGATTTTAAAACTGGCTTTATCCGGAACAGAATACATGATAGGATTATCTGCCACATCAGCATATCTTTTAAAAGAAAAGTAATCGATATCATTTTTAGAAGCACCACCCGTAGCATTGTCAAAAAGTATTTCTTCAACCGATGCTGAAGCTTCCAGAAAAGAAGGGTGTTTAATAAATAACTTGTATTTATTTTCTTTCATCCCACCAAAGTACCCCACAAAAGCATATAGATTTAAAATGAAATTTTTGTCTTTTATAATATTAGACCCTGTAGGAGAGAAAACATCGTGAGAATCTTCAGAATCATAAGTGTCATTTACCCAGTAGGTGATTTTATCTAATTGTTTGGCGTTATTTATTTTCCAACGATTATCCCCATATTTTTGAATGTCAATAGAATTTCCCTGGCGATCAAAAGCTTTAAGATCGTCAATATATTTACCAAAGTCGTTATTTTGATAAGTCCCTGGTACAATTTTTGGCAAGTAGTAACTTATGGTGTCCAGGTTTAAGTTATCAATTTGGATTTCTACTTTAACTTTATCATCTTTTACATTAACAAGATCAATAGAAGCACGTATGGTAGATACGCTTGTTGAAGCAACGGGAAGTTGTGTAGTTTTACAACCAGTAGCCAAATAAAATATGGCAAATACAAATAGTAGGGTTTTTATGGTATGAATTGTTCTTTGCACAGTTATAAAATATTTTTTTGAATATATGTTGCTACCCCATTTTCTTTTCCCGAAAGCGTAACAATATTTGCTACTTGTAAGGTTTCTGGTTTTGCATTTGCTACAGCTACACCAGTTCCTACTGCTTGTAGCATTGCAATATCATTATAATTATCTCCAAATGCAACTGCATCAGAAATAGGAATTTTAAAATAAGAGTCAAGCAGTATTTCTATGGCAGTTAATTTTGAAATACTTTTATGTGCAATTTCTATATATGTTGGTTTAGAACGATATAAATGAAGAGTGTCTTTAAAACGATCTTCTAAAAAAGCATATGCTTGATCTATATAAGATTCTTCACCCATACACATAATCTTATGAGCTCCTTTGTTATGAGTTTTCCATTCTTGTACCACATGTTGGGTTGGTTTTACCTCCGGATTTACTTTGGTGTTATTTGCTTCACGATTGGCCCAAAAATCCATTTTGGGAACAAACCAATCATTATGGTGATATAAGCTTATATGAAATTTTTGATCTTTATTAAAAGTATCTAATTCGTCTATAATATCTGGAGATATAAAAGTAGAATGAACAGGTTTTTGATCTACCAAAATTAGTCCCCCATTATAGCATATCATAGGTTGGTTTTTTATATCTAGTTCTTCCTGTAAATGATTCATAGCATCTGGCATCCTGGAAGAAATTAAAACTACAGGTATAGTGTTTTTGACTCTCTTAATTTCTGAAATCGTAAATTCAGAAAGCTCTCTTTCAGAATTTAACAGTGTTCCATCAATATCAGAGAATATAATGCGATGTGGCATTAGGTGTTTTTGATTAGGGTTATATAATTTTTTAAATGTACTATTGGTTCACAAAGTTAGTAATCCCGGTTAGAACTTCGGGCATTATTTTTCTAAAGGGCTCATTATATGATTTGTGATTTTCTAGTCGACCCCCTTTTATTTCTTTTAAAATATGATTCATATCTGTAACAAATAGATATTCGGCTTGTGGTATAATCTCTTTAAATTTGTCTGCTTGGATTAATTCTACCTGAATATCTTTATCACCATAAATTATGAGGATAGGCATTTCTAATTTTAAAATTTCCTCAGAAGGATTATATTTTATCCAGGAACTCATAAAAGGCTGTAAATTGTACCTAAAAATAGATTCTAATGCTGGGTCATAATTAGTAGCCCTACCATTTTCTTTTAATTGCTTAAAGGCTACAGAAGCACTTTTATCCAAACCAGGAGCTTGCTTCGCAATTTGTTCTATAATTACCTGATCTATTGATACTGCATTTCCTGCTATAGAAATAAAACCATCCACCCTTCCTTGGGCAGCAATCATACCCACTAGAGAACCCTGACCATGACCAGCGATAATAATTTTTTTGTATTTTCCATTTTTACTGAAATAATCTATTATTGATATCGCATCTTCAATATAATGATCTAAAGAAATTTCATGCTCCTTAATTCCCAAACCATCCATTTTAAAAAGCCTTTTATCATAGCGATAAGTTGCAATACCTTCTTTAGCAAGTTCATGAGAAAGCTGTTTAAAAGTATCGTTTTTAGACATTCGATCATTGCCATCCCTATTAATCGCCCCAGCATCCATTATAAAAATAACCAAAGGAACATCATCCTCAGAATATGGCGTAACCAGGGAACCTTCTATATATTTATTGATTTTAACAACTGCAGAGTTAAATTCTTTTTTTTGAGCAAAACTCAATGCAGAAATCAAGATCATAAATAAACGAAATTTACTCTTCATAGTAGGTAGGGTTTGTTTATATAACAAATAAGAAATGAATACTAATCAAATTGATATTGGCTAAATATGTAATATGAATTGAATCGTGTTTGATTATTTAGCAAAACATACATAAAACAAATAAAACGATACATTTGAAAGTATATTTTGATTTGAAACAATTACTATTTGTTATTTTTAATATTATTTACGCTTAATTAAGCATTTTTAACGAATCACTAACATACCCTTTTTTATCTTTGCTTCAAAATATATATAAATGAAACTTCAATATAAATGGTTACTTGTTTTATTCATAATTTCGTTATCTGGATTTTCTGCAGATTATGATTGGGGAAAGACAGGACATAGAGCTACAGGCGAGATCGCAGATTCATATTTGACAAAGAAAGCAAGACGTAATATAGCAAAACTTCTTAACGGTCAAAGTCTTGCTTTGGTTTCTACATTTGCCGATGAAATTAAAAGTGACGAAAAATATAAAGGGTATAGCCCCTGGCATTACGTTAATTTTCCATTTGATAAAAAATATGGTGAGGAAAAGCCTAGTGAGTATGGCGACTTGGTAAAAGGAATAAATACATGTATATCGGTATTAAAAGATGAAAAATCATCTAAAGAAGATATGGTATTTCATCTTAAAATGCTAGTGCATTTTGTTGGTGATTTGCACCAACCGCTTCATGTGGGTAGAGGAGAGGATAAAGGGGGAAATGATATTCAGGTACGTTGGTTTAAAGATGGATCTAACTTGCACAGGGTTTGGGATAGCGATATGATAGATTATTACGGTATGAGTTATACCGAGTTATCTATAAATAAGGCAGTCTTATCTAAGGATCAGGTTACATCAATTCAAAACGGTACTATAGTGGACTGGGTGCATGAATCTCAAAAACTTGCACAAAAAGTATATGGATCAGCAAACGTAGGGGAAAAGTTAGGCTATAAGTATATGTACGATTATTTTCCTACAGTACGTTCCCAATTACAAAAAGGTGGAATACGACTGGCCAAAATATTAAATGAGATTTTTGGATAGAACAGTTATTGACTAATAGACAATTCGTTTCGATATTGCTTGGGAGACATCGAAAAATGCTTTTTAAAAGTTTTGGTAAGATGACTCTCATCTGTATATCCTAATTGATACGCAATTTCTGCAATAGTAAACTCGGTATGTTGTAAGCGATACTCAACCAACTTCATTTTATATTTTGTAACATATTGATGTATAGATTCTCCTGTTTTTCTCTTAAAATATGTACTAATTGAACTCTGAGACATATTAAATTTATTTGCCAAAAAATTGATTTTGGTAAGGTCATTATCATAAACATGTTGTCTAATATGACTTAAGATTGAATCTATTTTGTTATGAGAAACAAGGATATTTTTTTGGTGCGAATTATATTTTTCAGAGATATTGCGAACTATTATACTTAGAATAGTACTTATTGCATTAGAAATGATTTCCTGATAATATACTTTCTCATTTTTAAACTCTTCTAGGACAACATTATGAATATCCCAAATAATACTTCGATCTTCTTCATGAGAAATTACATCTCCCGGTATGATATTTGGTTGGTGTAATAATTGCTCAATACGTTGTAACCAATACTTTCTGTCGGGAAGATTGACTTTACTAGAAAACAAAAGCTCTGTAAACTTGAAATAAGTAAAATTAGTACGCTTTTCAATTTCGAAGTGATGTGTGTCTTCTGGCGCCAGTAAAAAAATATTATTTTCTTTATAAGCAAACCGTATATCGTTAATGGTATGATATCCACTTCCTTTTTCAATAAAAATGATTTCAAAATAGTTATGATTATGAGGTTCCGCTTCCCATTCATCAATAGCATATTGATGCACTACAAAAGTCTCATTCAAGGTATAACGGTTCATAAACAATTCTTTAACATTTTAAAGTTACAAAAATAAAATCAATAAAACAGGAATTCTTTTATACAAGTATTTTTGTGTATATGTGTATAATTGTATTGATAATTAATTGATTACATGGTTTTTTGTACAAGTTATTTACAAAATTATACAAGAACCAGAATAAAGGTAAGATATACATTTGCCGATCAAAATTTCACACAAATCTATCATGAAAATTAGAATTTATCTATATCATCTTATTAGAGTGGTATTTGGAGGCTTGTTGGTGTTGTACGGTACTTATAATGTGATAAAGTATTCTGAGTTTTTAGAGCGGTTGGAAGCATATTTTAGTAATGCTACAGTATTTAATATCGCTTTTATAGAAGCTCTGGCTCCATTAGTACCTTTTGAGGAATTTGTAATAGGGATGTTCCTGATTCTAAAAATTTTCGTGAGAAAAACTTTAATCGCAATCATCATACTATTCACATTTTTTACTTTGTTTATGGTAGATGCAGATTGCTTGACTTTGGCACTTATTCATCTGTTTTTTTGTGGTATTGCTATAGTATTACTAAAGAACGATAAGTATGATTTAAATTCTATAAACTATGATAAAGATTCATACCAGGTCATATCATAAAATATAAAAAAAATAGCTGCCTCTTTGCAGAGAGGATTTTTCATAGATTAATTTTGTTTGATGTTAAAAGCGCCCTTGCAGTTTTGTAAGGGCTTTTTTATTGAATTATCACACTTAACTACATGTCAATTTGAAATAAACAAAAAAATTAAAGATAAAGAGATGTCCAGTATATTAAACCAAATTGAAGTAACAGTCTAATGACTAAAACGAATTTTGGTAAATTTAAACTCGCTTTTTTATGTACAAGCATATGTATATGAACAGGGAAAAACAAAATGAGCATAAAAATTATACTCCACGCAGAAAATATTCTGGTTGGTGCAAATAATAAACCAAGACTTACAAAAATTTCTGCAACACCACTTAAATAAACCAATAGTTTATGATAAGGGATGTACAATGGCATTATTCTCATGAATGCCTTAGGGCGAATTAGATGAAAAACTCCAGCAATACCAAAGATGAATGATAGAATATATAGGTGCCAACTCATCAAACTCTAGTGGCTTTCTCTTTACCAGCTTCTCTAAGCGAATGATTTTTGCTATGAGCCATCGTTTTAATAAAACTTATTTTTCTAAAGCGTAGTGCATTCCAATCTATATTAATAGAAACGTGATTTATAGGTTCGAGATTATAATCTCCAAGAACTCCCCAGCCATAATCTTTATTAATTTCTGAAGTATATTTTTTAGAGTTTTTTTTAGGATATGCAAACCAAAGTATAGCATCACCTACCAGTTTTGGATATACTGTTTCTATACGATTTTCTATTTGCTTCTTTTCAGTAACAAATATAACGGCAAAATCAACCTTTGATACCTGAATCAAAGATTCTTTCACACTTATACCTTTAAGACAATCAAGGTCTTCACAAAATCCTTCGGGTTCATTAAGTATTAATATCTCATCTAAAAAGGGAGGGAGCTGTAATTTTTTAAATAGAGGTGTCATGAGAATAAATTTTAGAAAAAACTTGTGTCTTTTAAAGATACAAAAAAAACTGATCATTTTATAAACTCGATGCTTTCATGAAAATATTTACATCTTGATTTGTATCAATATGCTATATAGGTTTTGAGTATTATCTTGCATTAAGAACAATAAAAACAAGAAAATTGAAGTTTACTTTATAACACAAACTCAAATTTATAAATTATGAAAACAGTTTTTAAGAGTACCGTACTAGGTGCTTTAGCATTTGTTGCATGTACAACTTTCATTTCTTGTGAGAAAGATCAAGACAATGCTCACGAACAACTAGAAAATCAAACAATAGTTGAAAAAGGATTCTTGCATGAGCAAGCCTATCCAGAAAGAACAGGAAAATTAGTTACTATTGAGCTTAACGGGGAATCTGTCGAAGTTGAAGAAATCGACGGGCAGTATGTTTTAGGGGACATCCTTATTGATAAAGAGGATGTTATGGTCAAAAATGGTAAAAGTACGGGGCGTACCGGAAGCAGATGGCCAAACAACACCGTGTATTATGAAATAGAAAGTAGTTTACCTAACCAGTCAAGGGTAACCAATGCGATCGCACATTGGGAGGCAAATACAAGCCTTAAATTTGTGAAAAGAACAAATCAGACAGCTTATATCTACTTTAGAAGCGGTAGTGGGTGCTCATCTTCTGTAGGCCGAACAGGTAGAAGACAAAATATCAATCTTGCAAATGGGTGTTCTACCGGGAATACAATTCATGAAATAGGTCATGCTGTTGGATTATGGCATGAACAAAGTAGAAAAGACAGAGATCAGTATATTACAATCAATTTTCAGAATATACAGGCGAATAGAGATTTTAATTTCAAAACGTATGCTCAGCAAGGGTACGATGGTGATGAGTATACTAACTCGTTAGATTTTAATTCGATTATGTTATATGGTTCATATGCTTTTTCTGCAAATGGACAACCTACCATTGTAAAAAAAGATGGATCTACTTATAATGCACAAAGGAATGGACTTTCTAGCGGAGATATTGCCGGAATAAAAATTATGTATCCCGGTGGTGGTGGAAATGATATTTGCGAAGGAGTAGCTCCTTGGTCTAGTTCTCAAAATTATCAGGTAGGAGATCGTGTAACATACAGTGGGTATTTGTATGAAAGAACTTCTGGTGGTTGGACCCGAATAGGACAATGTGGTGGATCAAAATCATCAAACGCTCAAGATATACCGCATCTTAATGATGTAGCAAAAAATTAATACTGCATTTTGTAAAAGGATAAGGTGAAAATAAACCCCTCCAGAATTTATTCTGGAAGGGTTTACTAGTATTGACACTCTCCTAGTATATATTATAGTTTTATCTCTTTGGCGTTATCAGGAGTTTCAAAAATAGAACCTTCATCATTCAGAAATGTAATATCTGTAATTATAGCTTCCCCCAATTCATTAGTGATACCTTTTTCTTCAGTCCAACCATAAAACTTCCATTTTGTAGCAAATGGGATTCCTTCTACTGTTTTAAAATCCAGATATTGTATAATATGGGGGTCACTCTCTGCCTTGGTAATGTCACCTTTACTTCCAAACGTAACAATATACGCTGTGGCTTGCAGAGTGTGATCTTTGGGATCTGTATAAATAATATACCAATCATCTGGAGAATCCCCGATACCTTTTTCGAAAGAAAGCTTAGCAGTTTGATATTCTACTTCGTTTAAAGCTCTCATGTTTTCTAGCTCTAATTTACTACCGGGATCATTTAGTTTATATGGCATTGCGAAGAAATAGGTCCAGGTAAACATGTCGAAACGTGCTCCTTTGGCATTTGCATCTTCTGGACACAAAAAAACTTTTTCGCCGGTATAGATCAATTTACTCTCATCTTTTTTATCAATTCTGATTTTTGTAGAATTCGTTAACATGGTGATTTTTCCATCCAAACGTAA
Organism: Bacteroidia bacterium; assembly: GCA_030427585.1. Taxonomy (GTDB): domain Bacteria; phylum Bacteroidota; class Bacteroidia; order Flavobacteriales; family Flavobacteriaceae; genus Aquimarina. The sequence continues at coordinate 194,725 of JAUIBW010000001.1, read as the reverse complement.
TTTACCACCAAAGGAAATAACAATGTTAAAACTTACCGCTTTATACTTTAGGAAGTCAGTTTTTTTATGCGCTTTCTCAATGTTTTTAATATGATGATCTATAATAGATACAGCACCATCCCCTATACCACCATCTGGTTCTACCAGAATTTTTTCGGTTTTATTATCTGTAGCTTCTGTAGTTTGACTTTCATGCTTTTTATTATTACCACAGCTTGAAATGATTATAGCCATGATCAAAATCCATAGGTTTTTCATAAATAATAGTTCATATTACAAGTATCAAAATTACTAAAACCAATACTTCAACAAACAGTTTTTAGGAAAAATGTAACAGAAAGATATGTTAACTTTATAAAAACTAATCGATACGTTTGGCAGGAGTTTTTTGCCCTCCTTGATTATGAACTTGTGCTAACCACATAATCGTTTTGATTGATGTATTTGTATGACGTTTATATTCGATTTTGGTTACCAATGACCAACAAATCTTTTAAAAATAGTCATAATTAGGGAGGAGAGTACATTGCAATTTTATAATAAATTTCTCAATACCTCTCTGCAAAGTCAGTGCAATCTAATCTAATGTCTACATCTTTAAGCTCGGTCTGTATGAAATTACAATAATGATTTTTATCATTTTTTTCATAGAATTTGCAAGCATAGCAAGTTCTCTGTACAGATAGTATTCCTGACCTGTTTAGCTGATAAATTAAGGTGTTTATGGTCTTTAACAGAGACTCCCGTTCCTCGGTATCAAAATTTAAAAGTTGCTTTTTGATGGGGTCAGCAAAATTTTCGGCCTCAGAAACATTTTTTTGTCCTTTTGGAGTTAAGCATATATAATAACTTCTATTATCTGTTGACGTCTTATTTTTGAAGATCATTTCTTTTTTTTCTAATACCTTAACGGCATCACTAATGGTAGGTTTTGTTACATTAAACTCTTTTGCAAGATGACTTACGGTGCATAAATCTTCTTTGTGATATGCTATAAAAATTATAATCTGTATCTGTATAGGACTTAAGCCTGCAGTTTTTGCGTGTTCCCACAACAAAGTTCTAAAAACCTCAGAAATGCGTTCCAGGCCAATTACAATTTTGCTATTGATATCTTTATGTTGAAACGATATGTCAAAAATACTTTTACTCATATAAAATGAAAATGCTAAAGAGAAAGTATCACTTTCCCTTTAGCAAAGTTAGTAATCCTAATTATTTATTTGTTGTTTTTAGCAATTTTCCATTTCAATAATCGAATATCCTTTGATTTCGATATCATGTATCATTTCTGGAGTAGCTTGTTCAATATGGCAGAGCCTACATTCATTCGTAGTAATTTTCTCTGTCTTAAAGGGTTTAGACTCCAGGTAATTTTCTCCAAATTTAAACACCACATCCTGATCTGTTATAGAATCGGGGACAAGTATGTCAAAATGCATTATGATCCCATCATTTCGTTGTACGTAAGTATCCCAAACGGCTATTTTTATCATTATATTATTACTTTGATTGTACAGTATATGGAAGAGATAAATCGGTACTTAAAACACTGTATACTTTATACACACCGAGCATTGGTTTATCTTTGTTTTCGGTATTTACCTGCATAAAGGCAGAAACAGCATCGAACTTAAAATTGGTTTGATTGTTTATTCTATAATCTGGTAGTACCACTTTAATACTGGTTTTGTTGGTAATGACCTGAAAACCTGGAGAATCCATATACATGGGCATTCCTGGGTTGGTAGGAGGTAATTTTACCGAGGGATCTGTTTTTTCGAATTGCTTTACCGATAATCCACCTTCGACCCGATCATCTTTATGAAGAACTACCCAATGCGGGTGCCATATGATCCCATCGTTATCATAAGTAGAATCATTGTTTTCATCCCATAATGGAGTATCATCAAAATCGGGGTGAGATGTTAAAGCCAATGCTAAGATACCCTTAGTATCACTATACCCTACATCTGTTGGTTTTAGGGTAGTAGGAAAAACGTAACCCAAAACGGGAGCACCATGTAATTGTCCTGCTGCAACTGGAGTCGTTTTTCCCGCGCTTCCTTTAACATTAATTTCCCAAATAGTACTTTTGATATTAGCATCGTGTATGACAGAAGCCTTTACTATTTGTACATCGTCGGTATTATATTTTTTACATTCATCACAGGCCATTAACGTACTGCTAAGCGCCATAAATACTATAATTATAATCGAATTTTTCATTTTTTTGGTATTGTTGGTTAAAATGAGTCAACCATGATCAATAATTGACTCATTTCAAAATTATAACATAATTAGGAATCCTAACTATTTAAATTAAAAAATTACCCTTTCACATCCGCTATAGAAGCTCCAAAGTTAATGTGTAGCACATTTCCATTAGATGTTAGTAATGCAGGAACAGATTGCACTCCTGCTATTTCGGCATTCTTGATTTGAGAACGATCTTCTCCTAAATGAACAATCTCTACATTGTCTTCTCCGATTAGATTAAGAATATCATGTTCTGCACTAATACATACCGGACATCCGGCATGATAAAAAATTGATTTACTCATTTGTATATATTTTTTAAGTTATGCAAAATTGCAATGCAAATATAGTAAGGAATCCTAACTAAAAAAATATTTTTATGACTTTTATATAGATAGAGCGATTTATTCATGGATTTGTACTGTGAAAATTGTATGTTAATGAATAAGAAATTAGTAATCTATTAGCGTATTCGATTCAGGTTATCATCTACGTCTTTATTTTTGAAGGATAGCTTTTTTATCTTACCAAAAGAATATTTAATTGAAAATGAAATTTCATTTCCATCTACATAAAAAGTATCCTGAACGGCAATATTGTTAGAAGTATACTTGTCTTTATATGTCATATTTCTAAAAATGTCATTAAAGTTTACAGCAATTTGTAAGTTTTCAAAATATGTTTTTGAAAAGGATGCATTCAGAATGAAAAGAGCATTTCTTTCAAAAACGCCTTGATTTCTTTGGGTAAATCCCCAAAAATTTAACCCAAGAGTAGTTTTTGCTGCAAGTTTAAATTCGTTATTCGAATAATAATAGAGATACGGCTTGCTTTGTTTTGTAACTGCTGTAGAATTTTTAATACTATTGTGTACTAATGTTAGCGAATTTGTAGTGTTCCAAAATCGATAAGTGGCTGTATTAGTAAATCGAATTCGATATCCGGATTCTTTTTCAAAATTTTGAGGAGAAGATATAACTCTGTTTTCAGTATTATTATACGCTACGTTATAAAAAACAGGGTTGTTTTCTGTATAATAACTAATATTGCAAGTGTATTTTTTATATTGAAGAGTAGTTGATATTTCTTCAATTGTAGTAGATTTTAGATTAACATTTCTTGAAAATTCTACAAATGGATTAATAAATGTACTAATAGAACTGGCATTAAGATAATTGGGTCGATTTATAATTGTACCATAATTTAGAGTAATACTTTTGGTACTATCTATAGGGATATTTATCTTTATTTTAGGGAAAAGACGGGTTTGTTTTCTATTTACTAATAGCTCATTAGTATTTCTAAAACCGCCTTTTATAATATTAGTTTCAGATCTTACACCAGTAGAGTATTCTATTTTGTTTAGATTTCCTAATAGTTGTATGTAAGATGCATAAATAGATTCTCGATAATCGTATTTTGAAACCTTTTTATCAACGGGATTTATGAACTCAAAATTTGAAAGTGCAAGGGCATTGGCGTTCGAAAGGCTACCACCAATTTCTAATTTTGTATGCTCACCAAAATTTTTGTCCATATCAATTTTGCTTGCAAAAACACCAATTTCATATCTTTGATTTCTGTTTTGTGATAATTTAAACCCGGCGTCATTTACATTGTTAAAAATATGACTTTTGAGGTGTCTGACATAATTTGAATACTGAAGCCCAAAAAACAAATTGGAGGTGTGAGTGATTTTTTTATTGAAATTTATATTACTACTTAAAAAGTTTCTTTTCTCATCATTTTGTCCTTCGGTAATAATATGATCTTCTATAGATTGGTTCTGCAAAAGCGTATTTGTTTTGATTGGAAACTTATCTGTTTGAGCTCTCAGATTTACTTGTCCCGAGATATAATCATTTTTATTAAGCTGATAAAATAAACCGCCTCCAGTGATAAATTGTGGCCTGGGACCGGTTGCCCTTACTTGATATTGAGATTTAATATCTTGATCTAAGACATTAAGCTTGGAGTCGGCCCCTTCCCATGGACCAAGCTGATTGTAGTTAAAATTACCTCGTAATTCTAATGCATTGTTTTTGTAGTTTGAGTGTACTCCTAAATAATTATTGAATCTCCTTTTAAAAGAAATGATTTCTGATAATTTAATATTGTAACCATCGACAGCAGTTTGTTTTCTAGTGATTAGGATAAGATTTCTTCCTTCCGCTTCATATTTTGCAGATGGATTATTAATAAGTTCTATGTCTTTTATGTTTTCTACAGATAATGATTTAAGTTGATCTATATCAACCTTTTGATTATCTATATAGATTAAAGAGGTTCCTTTTCCCACAACAGAAATAGATTCCTGATTAGGACTGATTTGAATTCCCGGAAGCTTAGACAATATATCTATTGTTGATGGTAATGACTCTAAAGCAGAATTTTCAATACTTATTTTCAGGTTACCATTTACCATTGTTATATTGTTTTTAATGGTTTTAACGGTTACTTCGTCTAGTATGACTGTATTTTCTTTGAGTTCGATAGTTATATTTTTGTCACTATCTAATAGAATTACTTCTGACTTTTCTAAGTATCCTAAAACAACTATAGATAAAGTATATTTATTGGCTTTTAATTTTTCGAAAACAAATTTTCCGTTTTTTATAAAGGTATATTTTACAAGATTAGAATTTTCATCATAAAGAATTACATCTCCGGCTTCTACCGTAGTATTGTTTTGATCTAAAATGGTTCCGGATAATGAATATTCTGATTGCCCATATCCAATATAAGAAAGTAAAAGAAATGAGAGGTACATAATTCGCTTCATTGTTTTTGAAGCAAATAACTATCGAAATCGAGAAAAAGAGTAATTATATTAAGCCTAATAAGGTACTAGTACCGGTATGATTTTATTTTTTGAGCAATAGATCTTGCCTACTAGAGATGTTTAACTTGCTGTAAATGTTAGTAATATGTGTTTTTACAGTGCTTAAACTTATAAATAATTCATTTGCAATTTCTTTATTGCTTTTTCCCGATATGATAAGGTTTTTTATTGCTTTTTCTTGCTTGCTAAGAGGTATTGCTTTAGGGGTTTTTGATTTTTTCCATGATTTTACGGCGATCAAGATTAATACAACAATAACAAGAAGAGCTACACCATTGACCCATAAGCTTATTTTATATTTATGGCTAACGATTTCTTGAGTAATAAAATTGAGTTTATTTTCGAGATACGCATAGGTAGAAGGATCAAGTTCACTGGATTTTAATTCTTTCAGAAAACTTAGATAATATTCTGGATTGGCTTTAGCATCTTTTTCTAATAAGTTCTGGTCATCTAATTTTTTTATGCCAATAAGTTTTACTAAAAGTATTTGTAATGAATCTTTTACATACCCTTTGGTTTCTATAAGGTATTGTTTAGGATCAAAATCATCGGTTAGGTTTTCATATTGGGCTTCAAATTTTTTTAATTTTTGCCATTCCAAATCAGCAGAACTGCTTGTAGTATACTCTCCAAATATTGTTTCTCCTTTGGTAAAGTGAATAGTATCTTTTTTAGAGAGTATAAATAGTTGAAAGTTCTTTACCTTGTTTGAAAGTTTATTTTTTTCTTCAACAGATATAGGGTTAAGTTGTATTTTATAAATATGCTCTTTTGAAGTAAATACGTCTTGATCAAATGCAAAAAAGCCTTTCTCTGTTAAAGAAGCAGCCGCAATTGTAGTTGTATGATAAGTATTGGTATTTTCCTCGAGTTGAATTTTGCTTAGATACACCTGTTGTTCCCATTTTTCGGGATGTTCTATATGTACATAACCAGAAACACAATTTTGCGAAAATACATTTATATTAAGTAGAAATAAGAATATAAAAATACTGTTCTGGTTCTTCATTTTCATAATGTATTGAAGGTCTCATTACGAATGTAAAATTTTTGTGGTTTAAATGCAAAGTATGATATCAAAAAAACCGCTTTAGCCATTTAATAGATATAGTTTCTATATTTTAGTTTTAATTATACTAATCATAATTTTGAAAATAAAAACTAAATTTACATGATTAGAAAAAGATATGATGAACAGAGTTATTAAATTAAGTAAAGAACTTCCTTTTTTGAGAGAAATAGATGTCCTGAAAAAAGAAGTTGATAAACACAAACCATTATCTAAAGAATTGAATGATAAGATATTTCAAAAACTTAGATTGGATTGGAATTATAACTCTAATGCTATTGAAGGAAATTCTTTTACGTATGGGGAGACTATTGCTTTATTAATGGAAGGGATAACTGCAAAAGGAAAACCATTAAAAGATGCTTTAGATATCAAAGGGCACAATGATGCTATCGATTTTATGATGGATATGGTAAAGAATGAAAGGAATTTAAATGAAACAGATATTAGAAATCTTCACAAGCTAGTGTTAGGCAAAGATTATTATAATGATGCTGTGACTAAAGAAGGTTTAAGAACAAAGAAACATATCCAATCAGGAAAATATAAAACTTCTCCTAATCATGTACAAACGGCAACAGGAGAAATTCATTATTATGCTACACCAGAGGAGACTCCTGTTAAAATGAAAGAATTAGTAGATTGGTTTAATACTGCTTTAGATCATGAAGATATTCACCCTCTTGTGTTAGCCTCGGTTTTTCATCATCGATTTGTCGCAATACATCCATTTGATGATGGTAATGGTAGGATGACAAGAATACTCACCAATTTTATCTTACTTAAATTTGGATACCCTGTTGCAGTAATTAGACAGGAAACCAAACAGGAATATTATGGATGTCTTTCTCAAGCTGATAATGGACAAATTATCCCAATTATTGAATACATTTCAAATTCGGTTAAGGATTCATTAAAAATCTACTCAAAAGCAATAGCAGGAGAAGATATTTCTGAACCAGATGATTTGGATAAGGAAATTGCTTTGTTTAGAAAAGAAATTGGCTTCAAAACAGAAGTAAGAAAATTCAGAGATTCTTCTTCTTTTCCTAAGATTTCTTTTGAAGTATTTTCATACTTGAAACATAAACTAGATAAGTTTTCAGATTTTTTCATGTCAACATCAAAACATATCAGTGGAGGATTCGATCCTGAAAGTACTTATTTTACAAGGACAGGTGATTTAAAAGATTTTGACACTTATCAAAAGATGCTAGATACTAAAGAAGTGCATGAGGAAATGACTCATATTAAGTATAGCTATAAGTTTAATAAAAAAATTGATGATACTAGTAAAAATCTAAAAACTGAGTTAAATATTACTTTTAAAGAAGAAAGCTATATCATTCAACATAAAGAAGAGTTTGTGATTAAATATTATGATGAAAAAATTATAGATGATAAATTTCTAAATCTAATAAAAGGTATTATTAAACAATTGATGTTAGAAATAAAAAGATAATAATCAAAATTCATAAAAAAACCGCTTCGAAGTTATCTAACAGCGAAGCGGTTTAATATCTAACAGCGTTAGCGATCCAACAGCTATTTTATCATATCGTAACTACGTTTAATAAAATCTGTTAATTCTTCTCCTTTTAATAGATTTTGAGAGAGTCTGGCCAGATCCAGAGATTGTTTTATTAAGCGTTCTTTTTTCTTATCTGTTTTGGTAGCAGCAATTTGCCCAATTAATTCATGATTTGTATTAATGATCAAATTGTACATTTCTGGCATATTACCCATACCAAACATTCCGCCACCGCCACCAGTTTGTTGCATCTCTTTCATACGACGCATAAATTCTGGTTGGGTAATCATGAACGGAGAAGCATTACTATCCATAGCTTCTAATTGCACAGTATATGTTTCTTTTGGAACTACTTTTTCAAGATCGGCTTTAAGTGCTTCTTTTTCTTCATCAGATAATTTAGAGATGGTTTCTTCATCCTTTTTGATAAGATTATCGATGTGATCCCCATCTACACGTGCAAAAGAAATATTTTCTTTACTAGTTTCCATTTTTTGGATCAAGTGAGAAACAATAGGGGAGTCTAAAAGAAGTACTTCATATCCTTTATCTTTGGCAGCAGATATGTATGAGTGTTGTTCATCTTTATTAGAAGCATAAAGAAGAACAAGCTTACCATCCTTATCGGTTTGAGCATCTTTAATTTTTTCTTGTAATTCTTCAAAAGTAAAGAAAGAACCATCTACTGTTGGGTATAGTGCAAATTTGTCAGCTTTTTCGAAGAATTTTTCTTCAGAAAGCATTCCGTATTCGATTACAATTTTAATATCATTCCATTTTTGCTCAAAATCTTCTCTATTGTTTTTAAACATAGAGTTTAATTTATCGGCAACTTTACGAGTAATATAACTTGATATTTTCTTTACATTACCATCGGCTTGTAAATAGGATCGTGATACATTAAGAGGGATATCGGGAGAATCAATTACACCACGAAGCATGGTAAGAAATTCTGGAACAATACCTTCTACATTATCGGTAACAAATACTTGATTTTGATACAGTTGTATTCTATCCTTTTGTATGTTCATATCCTGGCCCAGTTTTGGGAAATATAGAATCCCGGTTAGGTTAAAAGGATAATCTACATTAAGATGGATATTAAAAAGGGGTTCTTCAAATTGCATTGGATACAATTCTCGATAGAATCCTTTATAATCTTCGTCTTTTAAATCTGTAGGCTGTTTAGTCCATGCTGGATTAGGATTATTGATAATATTATCAACTTCTTGTGTTGGTGCAGGATCTTCTTCTTTAGCATCTTCTGGCTTTGGTAATGTTTCAGTTTTAGTACCAAATTTTATAGGTACAGGCATGAATTTATTGTATTTTACCAATAATTCACGTATTCTGCTATCTTCAAGAAACTCGACATCATCTTCACCAATATGCAGAATAATCTCTGTTCCTCTTTCCGTTTTATCATGCTCCTCTATACTGTAGGTTGGAGATCCATCACAAATCCAATGTGCAGCTGGCTCATCTTTATAAGATTTTGTAATGATTTCTACTTTGTCTGCCACCATAAAAGCAGAATAGAACCCAAGACCAAAATGTCCTATTATTCCAGAATCTTTAGCACTATCTTTATATTTTTCTAAGAATTCTTCGGCCCCAGAAAAAGCTACTTGATTAATATATTTTTCAACCTCTTCTGCAGTCATTCCAATTCCCTGGTCAATAATATGCAATTGCTTTTTGTCTTTATCGATTTTAATCTCGATAAGTGGATTGCCATATTCTACTTTAACTTCACCAATACTTGTTAAATGTTTTAGCTTTAAAGTTGCATCTGTTGCATTCGAAATAAGTTCTCGTAAAAAAATCTCATGATCAGAATACAAGAATTTTTTAATTAATGGAAAAATGTTTTCTACAGATACATTAATACTTCCTGTTGCCATTTTTATATTGTTTTTAGTTTAATTGTCATCTTATGGTGTGCTATATTCAAAAAAAATACCAATAGTGTGTATCTGCCAAACTGGCACTGAAGTAAGTTTTTTTCATATCTGTTGTAATGATTTGTTGACACTATGGACTAAGGATATAAATAGGTTTGTTTGAAGTATATAGTTTGTTTGCAATTCAATATATAAATGCTATAAATATTGATTTAATATACATAGCTAATTTAGGAGGGAGAAACTTTGCTATGAGAATAAATACCCTGGAGTTGTAAACTTTATAAACCTGGTTTGGCGATAGTTTTTGCTATCGCCATCTAGGTTAGTTGATTAAAAAAGATAAGCGTTTTTTAAAAGCACCTATAGTCGGTCACTCGACTGGCTTGGTTTGTTTATTTATTGGTTAGGTTGATAGAAAGATGTGTTGTGGTTGGCACATCTTTCTTGTTTTTTGCCCCTTTTAGGTTTTCTCAGGTATAGTTAATGCGATTATACCGAAGGTGCGTGCAATATTTAAATTTTTAATATGATGAATGTAATAGTTCATTGTTGATAGAACCATAAAAATTAGGACTGGTCAGGTTTTCAATATAGTTATTTATATTTTTTTGTTATGCGCGCATATAATATAAGTAGGGTTTTTTTTATCAAAATATTAAGAATACATATATTGTGTGCTAACTTTTAGTTAAGCGAAAAATAACTCACAACTCACAATAAATTAATAACATGTATACTTCAAAAATATCTGGTTTAGGATCTTATGTTCCTGAAAATGTTGTAACCAATGATGATCTATCTAAGGTTATGGATACAAATGATGAATGGATTCAGGAACGTACTGGTATAAAAGAAAGACGTCATATCAAAAAGGGAGATGGCAATAGTACTTCAATTATGGGAGTCAAAGCAGCAAAAATAGCTTTAGAAAGAGCTAAACTTACTGCAGATGATATAGAACTTATCATTTTTGCAACTCTTAGCCCAGATATGTATTTTCCTGGAGGAGGAGTTAGAGTTCAGGAAATGATGAATATGAGAACTATTCCAGCATTAGATGTTCGTAATCAATGTAGTGGGTTTGTATATGCGATATCGGTAGCAGATCAGTTTATCAAAACTGGGATGTATAAAAATGTATTGGTCATAGGAAGTGAAAACCATAGTGGTGGTTTAGATATGACAACTCGAGGAAGAGGAGTTTCGGTAATTTTTGGTGATGGAGCAGGAGCGGCGGTGTTAACGAGAAGTGAAGAAAAAGGTAGAGGAATTTTGTCTACACATTTGCATAGTGAAGGAGCACATGCCAAAGAATTATCTCTAGAAGGACCTAGTACAGAACATTGGGTACCAGAAATTATTTCGGAGAATCCACAAGAAAATATTCCTTACTATCCATATATGAATGGTCAATTTGTATTTAAAAATGCAGTAGTACGTTTTTCTGAAGTAATAAATGAAGGATTACAAGCCAATAATTTATCTGCTACAGATATTGATATGTTGATACCACATCAGGCAAATTTGAGAATTTCTCAATTTGTACAACGACAATTTAAATTATCTGATGATCAGGTCTATAATAATATCCAGAAATATGGTAATACTACGGCAGCATCTATTCCTATAGCATTAACAGAAGCCTGGGAAGAAGGGAAAATTAAAGAAGGAGATTTGGTGGTCTTGGCAGCTTTTGGAAGTGGGTTTACCTGGGGTAGTGCTATCATTAGATGGTAATTGTAAAGTAAAAAAATGAAAAACGCGAAGCAATTAAGCTTCGCGTTTTTTTATCTAATAACTAGGTTATTAATTTTTTAAAGGCTAATTCAAATAAATCATAACCATGACTATACTATATTAAACGTTATAAAATGTAAAGTGTTACAGAATTTGTTATTTTTTTGCATTTATTTAACTTTGACAAGGTTTTTGAGAAAACTGTATTAAATTTAACAAATATCCAAGTTATTAGTTGTTATATTAACATTTTTTTTAAGAAAATACTAATTATAATATACCTCCGCCAGATTTTTCATTATTATCTCTTCGTTTTCTTGAAACTTTTCTATTTTTTCCACTTCCGAATCGATAAGATAATCCTAAGAAAACAGTTTGTGTTTCACCTTGAAACTGTCCATTTTGCGGATATGGGTTATTTGCAGAAAACCTGAAACGCATTGTATTAAAAATATCGTTAAAGTTAATACTGGCCGTACCTTTACCTTTTAAGAAATTATAACGAGCTCCCGTATTTACAAAATAAAACGGCTTGGTTTTAAATAATATACCTTCCTGTTCTCCTCTATAAAATCCAAATACCTGAAAAGTCAAATTTTTTGTAGCCTTAAAACTATTGTTAAGTCTAAAATTATATACTACTGCATCTACTTCTCTATTGATATTATCTACTACTCCTTTTTGCGTCTGTGAATACAGATCAAAACTCGCATTAAAACTCCACCATTTTGTAGCTCTATAGTTACTAGATATTTCGACCCCGTAAGAAGAATTATTATCAAAATTTTTAAATGTTAGTATCTGACCTTCTTCAACATCTGGATTTTCTATAAGGGCCTGACTTATTTCATCATTGATAATTCTGTAAAATACTCCTCCGGTTATTGATCCTTTTCCTAATTTTCGTGTGTAGTTCGCTTCTATAGAGTTGGTAAACTGTGGATTTAATTCTGGGTTCCCGATAGAAACTATTCTTGGGGTACTCCATTCACGTATAGGGTTTACCTGATTTAACCCAGGTCTATCAATTCGTCGGCTATAACTTAATTGGTAGCTATTTTTCTCTCCCGGAGTATAACTGATAAAACCAGAAGGGTATACGGTAAAAATGTCATCTTCAAATATTTTTTCTCCATCAAAAACAGCTTCAACTTCGTAGCTTTCCAAACGTGCTCCTAGCTGATAGGACCATTTTTCAAAATTTTGACCATATGTACCATAAAAAGAATGTATGTTGCGGTCGTAATTATATTTTGAATTCGCAAAAAGTGTAGAACGATAGTCATTATCTGTTCTTCTTAAACGAGTTTCATATCCTAATTCTAATTTAGTCTTTTCTGATAATGGGTTTACGTAATCAAGATTTATCGTAGTGTTTTTTCGCTCATTATTAATAAGGTCATTATAACTTGTGAACGATCCATCTCCTCCAACAAAGTCAAAACGATCATCACTATCACTTTCAAAAACGTTATAATCAACTTCTAGCTCTATATTATGTCCTTCTTTTTTAAAATCATGTTTGTAATCGAAGTTATATGTAGAACCTTGGTTATCACTATCACTTAATAATTGTTGGGATAAATCATTCTGGTCATTATTAAAAAAGGTGATATCTGTAGTTCCATCTGTAAGTCCGTCAAACAAATTTTGATTGGTATATACCGAGACGGTATTATGGTCATCAATAAAATAATCTAAGCCTACTTTAAATAGGTGAGATTTGTTATTATCTAAGAATTTAAAATCTGTTTGGTAATTTTGATCTTGTCTAAATACACCTCCTGCATTTTGTCGTTTGGTGATGTTATTACCATAATTACCATAAAAGTTAACTTTTCCTGTTCTGTAATTTAGATCTATAGAGCTATTAAAACGAGCATTTTTTTCAAAGTTAAGCCCTAGATTAATATTACCATTAAAACCTATATTACTATTCTTATGTAGTACAATATTAATAATACCACTCATTCCTTCAGGATTATATTTGGCAGAAGGATTAGTAATTAATTCTATTTTCTTAATAGAAGTAGATGGGATTTGTTTTAATAATTGTGTAGCATCAATATTAGTAGGTTTACCATCTATCAGGATACGTACATTTTGATTTCCACGTAGTGCGATATTACCATCCTGATCTACATTAACCGATGGGATATTATTCATGATTTCTGAAGCAGTACCCCCGGTTGTGGTAAGGTCTTTTCCTACATTTATAACTTTGCGGTCAATTTTTTGTTCTATTGTTGTGCGTTCGGCAACTATAGTTACATCGTCTAGAGATTCGGCTTCTTCTTCTAATGATATGGTACCAACATTGATGTCCTTATTTTTTTTAGAAATCTCAACAGGTTGAGAATACGTTTTGTACCCTATAAATTGTACTTTTAAAGTATAGTTTCCTTTTGGTATATCAGAGATTGAGAAGTCTCCACTATCAGTACTAATACCTCCACTTATGATTTTATCTGCTCCATCATGAATTGCTACGGTAGCATAAGGTATAGGTTGCTGTAGATTTTTGTCTATTACTTTTCCTTGTATAGTACCTACTATAGCTTCATTACTTGGTTGTGCTGTTAGGAATAGGCACCAAAATGAGAAAAATAATAAAATTACTTTTTGATTGGTTGTTTTCATCTGAACGTTTATTTGATTGATAATTGTTATGCATTGTACTTTGTATTACATAATACGAAGTGCGATTGTTTTTAAAATTTACACATTGATTAATTGTGTTATATGTGTAAGACGACAGTAAGTCTATTCTGTTACACCTTATTTTAACTTTAACAAAATATTAAATAATTAAAAACCGCCTCTAATATTAGAGGCGGTTTTCTATAATAACCAAATAGTAACACTAACCATCAACTATGAATAAAATTTGATTATTATAAAGTAACTAACTAACTAAATTTATGAAAATTCATATCTTTTATATGTAAGACGAAGTGCTTTGATTTGTGTTACATTTATCTTTTATTTTTAACAATTTTCAGGTTATTTTTAACGTTTAAGCCTTTATTTGGTGCCCTAATAAACCTATTTTTCCTGTTTTAAATTCAAATATAGTTTATGAATAAAAAAACATTGGTACTGGGAGCGTCCTTAAAAGTAGATAGATATTCGAACTTAGCTATTCATAGATTGGTAACTCATGGCCATGAGGTTGCTGCTGTTGGATTAAAAAAGGGAGAAGTTGCTGGTGTAAAAATTGAAACAGATATAAATGATATCGATAATATAGATACAATTACTCTGTATTTAAATCCGATTAGGCAGCAGCCTTATTATGATAATATCATACAACTAAATCCCAGAAGAGTAATTTTTAATCCTGGAACGGAAAACCCAGAATTTTATCAAAAACTTAAAGAATCAGATATAGAAGTAGAGGTTGCTTGTACACTTGTGTTACTTTCTACGAATCAGTATTAAAATAGAAGATAACAATAGACCTAAAAAGGTTAGGCCTCCATTAATTATAAGTATTTCAAAACCTATTTGATAATATAATTCTGCAGCTATTTTTTCAGAAACTACCCAAGAATTTTTGGTAGAGAAATAAACATATAATTGAGATGATAAGTTGATGATTATAGATATTATTACTGAAATAAAGCAAATGATAGGAACCAATTTATCTTTTACTTTTAATCTCGTAAACAGCCCAAATGCATATAAACCTAGTAATGGTCCGTAAGTAAAACCTGCGAATTTAAAAAGTTTCTTAATTACACTTTCATCTTGGATGACATATTTAAATATAATAATCACTATAACTAGTAATATTGAGAATAAAATATGAATCTTTTTTCGGGCCTTGACCTGATCTGCCGGACTGTATTTTTTCTCTATGTCGAGTATATCGATACTAAATGATGTGGTTAATGAGGTTAATGCACTATCAGCACTACTATATGCTGCAGCAATAAGACCAAGTACAAAAAAGATTGCGATACCAAAACCTAATCCGCTTTGTGTGGCAATTACAGGAAAAAGCTGATCCTTATGGGCGTCAATCCCATTTTGTGATGCATATTGTGTAAGCAGCAACCCAAGACTCAAAAATATAAAGTTTACAATAGTTAATACAATGGTAAACCAAAACATATTTTTTTGAGCATCTTTTAGGCTTCTGCAAGTAAGGTTTTTTTGCATCATATCCTGATCTAACCCTGTCATAACAATAGCAATAAATGCACCTGATAAAAATTGTTTCCAAAAATAATTCGCACTTTTAAAATCATCAAAAAAGAACATTCTCGAAAGGTCACTTTCTAATACATAACCCAATAAGTTTGACCCCTTAATCCCTAATTCATCTGATACATAATATATGGCTACACCTACTGCAATTAGCATAAACAGCGTTTGCAATGTATCAGTCCATACAATAGTTTTAATTCCTGATTTAAAAGTATATAACCAGATTAGTAGTATAGTTATAATCACAGTAATCCAAAAAGGAACTTCCAAAGCATCAAAAAGAATAGATTGTAAGACATTTGCCACCAAAAACAATCTAAAACTTGCCCCTACTACTCGAGAAAGTAAAAAAAATGAAGCTCCGGTTTTATATGAGTAATTGCCAAAACGTTCATCCAGATAGGTGTAAATTGAAGTTAAATTAAGTTTATAGTAAAGAGGAAGTAGTACAGTACCAATAATGGTATATCCCAAAATGTACCCTAATACTACCTGCATATAGCTAAACTGCGAAGCTTCAATCCACCCGGGAACAGAGATAAAAGTTACACCGCTTAATGATGCACCAATCATCCCAAAAGCTACAATATACCAAGGAGATTGTCGATTCGCTTTAAAAAAAGCGTCATTCCCTGAGTTTTTTCCTGTGAAATACGAGATGAGAAGAAGAACCCCAAAATAAACTGCAATAAGGAGTAGGATATGTAATGGTTGCATGAATTTCGGCTAAAAATGAATCCCCAAAATACAAATTAATCTTATACTTTCAAGGTTTTTAAAACCTTGAAGGTATATAAGCTATTTATTTCTTACATCGCTTTCGATCATCCCATCACGAAGGCGTATAACACGATGTGCATGTGCAGCAACTTCTTCTTCGTGTGTAACCAAAATAACAGTATTTCCTGCAGCATGAATTTCATCAAAAAGTTGCATGATCTCTAATGAGGTTTTAGAATCCAGATTTCCTGTAGGCTCATCGGCCAATATTATCGAAGGTTTATTTACCAAGGCACGACCAACCGCTACACGTTGTCGCTGCCCTCCCGAAAGTTGATTAGGTTTATGGTCCATTCGATCAGACAGGCCAACATCTGTAAGTACTTCTTCTGCTCTAATAGTTCTGTCTTTTTTAGAAGCCCCTGCATAGATCATTGGTAAAGCAACATTATCTAATGCAGTAGTTCTGGGCAATAAATTAAAAGTCTGAAATACGAAACCAATTTCGCGATTTCGAATATCAGCTAATTCATTATCGGTCATTTTACTAACATCATTTCCGTTTAGATTGTAAGTCCCACCAGTAGGTGTATCAAGACATCCCAGTAGATTCATTAGAGTAGATTTACCAGAACCAGAAGGGCCCATTATTGCCAGGTATTCTCCACGAGCAATATCAAGATCAATACCTTTAAGTACATATACTGTTTCTTGACCTAATTGAAAATTTCTGATGATTCCTCTAATTTCTATAACATTTCCCATATAGTAATCTTTACAGATGGTTAAGATACAATTTTAGACTATATGACGCAGCAGATAAAAAGTTGTTACACTCTAATTGTAAAATGTTCTTTTGTTGATTCTGTGTACCGCTCTGGAATAGACAGGCGGGTTAAAAGTAAGTTAAAAAATAAATCCTTTAAATCCTCCTAATAATACTATGATTTTTGTCATTTTATGTATTTCATGTTACGGTTAGTTTTGCTCTGGAATATTAACTAACAAAATAAATATGAAAGCACTAAAACGCCCCGAACCTATTAATGTAGAGATTGTCTTAGATCCTAAAGAAACAATTATGAGTAAGACTGATCCCAAAGGAATAATAGAATATGCGAATGATTATTTTATGGAAATTTGCGGATATGAAGAGCAAGAATTAATAGGCCAACCTCATAATGTGATTCGTCATCCCGATATGCCCAAAATTATTTTTAAGTGGTTATGGGAACACTTGCTGGCAAAGAAAAATATCCACGCTTTGGTGAAGAACCTGGCAAAAGATGGTAGATATTATTGGGTGGTTACAGATTTTGATGTAAAACTTGATGATGAAGGACAGATTACATCTTTTTTTGCACGAAGAAAAGCTCCTCCTAAAGAAGCAATTGAAAAAATAGATAAACTGTATAAAAAACTACTAGCGATCGAACGGGCTAGTGGAGTTGAAACAACAGAAAAATACCTTGTTGGATTTCTTGAAGAGAAAGGGATGACCTATCATGAATTTATTGAAGAGGTTTGCTTATCTGAAGAGCCAAAACCTTATGATCCAAAAGAATTACAATATCATAAACGAAGAACGGTATTTTCAAGAATGTTTAGATAATATATGATACAATAATTACTTTTTAAAAATTTTATATGAGTGGGTAAACTCATGTGATTTAGTTTATGTTTAGATGTAAAAGCCTAAGGGACTAGTTTAATCTTTAGGCTTTTTTATACTCTTATGGTGAAATTTTCTTTTGCTTGTTCGTTTCTAATAAATACAAAACCAAGATAAAAAGTGTCAATAGTTACCGTGATTTTTGGGTGTTCTTGTATTGTTTTCCATAACATGATATTGTCTTCAGATTTATATATAGAATTAAGTATAATAACACTATCGTTATGAATTATGGATAACATTAATTCTATATCGAAATAAGATTGTGATTGATTCATGTCGAGATAAATCATATCATAATTATTCTTCGATTGGATATTATGATCAATCTTAACCGAATTATCTATTGATATGATCTCTGATATCACCTTCGAATCTGTTAAAACAAGCCCGGTTTTAATTTCAAAATAAGGAAGTATGCGATTTAGAAGCTTGGCGGTGCGATATCTAACAGGGATTTTTATGCCTGCTTTTTTATATATTGATTGTATAGCTATATACGCTTTTCGTTTTTCAGTATTATAAAAACACCGGGTAACCAAATTATACACAAAAGGAGAATGTACTCCATGTTGATTGGTAGATTTAGAAAGAAACCTAAGATATGCTTTTATTTTGAAATACATTTTTTAGTCTAAATCAAAAATATAACACTATTTGTTAACCATATCATCCTTCCATTTTTTCAGAAAGTTCAAACCATCGCATTTCATTTTCTTCAATTTCCTGAATGATTTTCTGAAGTTTTTTGGACTCGGTATTTATTTTTTCTTCATCTAGGTTCCCTTCGGCAAAAAGGTTTTCGATTTCTTTTTTTTGCAGCTCTAATTTTTTAAGCTCTCGTTCAATTTTATTGAATTCTTTTTGCTCATTATAAGAAAGAGCAGCTTTATTATCTTTTTTCCAGGTGTTTTTAACTTTTGTTTCTGTTGTATCAGGTATTTTTACTTCGGGTTCTTTACTATCTTCATAGATTCGATAGTCTGTGTAATTACCAGGAAAATCCTGAATAACTCCATTGCCTTTAAATACAAACAGGTGATCTACGATCTTATCCATAAAATAGCGATCATGAGATACTACAATCAAACATCCGGGAAAATCTAACAAGAAATTTTCTAGTACATTAAGGGTTACAATGTCTAAATCGTTGGTGGGCTCATCAAGAATTAAAAAATTAGGATTCTGGATTAAAACCGTGCATAGATATAGTCTTTTACGCTCACCACCGCTTAATTTTTCTACAAAATCATATTGTTTTTTACGGTCAAATAAAAAGCGTTCGAGCAGTTGTTGCGCAGAGATTTGCCTTCCTTTTTTTAAAGGAATGTAATCTCCGAATTCTCGAATTACATCGATAACTTTTTGACCTTCTTTAATGGTAATACCACTTTGTGTATAGTATCCAAATTTTATAGTATCACCAATCACAATTTTTCCATGATCAGGGGGTATAGCACCAGTAATCATGTTTAGAAAAGTAGATTTACCGGTTCCGTTTTTACCAATGATACCAATACGTTCTCCTTTTTTGAAAACATATTCAAATTGGTCTAACAAGATAAGTTTGTCGAAACGTTTAGAGATTTTATGAAGTTCGAGAATCTTACTCCCCATACGTTCCATATTGATCTCGAGTTGAACTTCATGATCATTGCGACGTTTATGAGCACGTTCTTTGATTTCATAAAAATCATCGATTCTGGATTTAGATTTGGTAGTACGCGCTTTTGGTTGGCGACGCATCCAGTCTAATTCTTTTTTATAAAGTTGTTTAGCTTTATCTGTTGTAATTTGTTCATTAATGATTCTAGCCTCTTTATTAGCCAAATAGTAGGCATAATTACCTTTGTAACTATAGAGTTGACCGTTTTCTAATTCTATAATCTCATTACATACATTTTCTAGAAAATAACGATCATGAGTTACCATGAATAGTGTAAAATTCTCTTTGGCAAAATATTCTTCTAACCATTCTATCATTTCTAAATCCAGATGGTTAGTAGGTTCATCAAGATATAATAGATTGGGTTTGCTTAACAATATATTAGCAAGGGCTAATCGTTTCTTTTGTCCACCAGATAATTCACTTACTTTTTTATTAAGATCCTCTAGCTTAAGTTTAAAAAGTATTTGTTTATACTGTGTCTCAAAATCCCAGGCATTAATTGCATCCATTTTTTCAAATGCTTGCTGATAGCTTTCTATATCGTCGGGATTTAACAACGCTTTTTCGTAAGTGTTGATTACTTGAAGAATATCATTGTCTGAGGCAAAAATAGTTTGTTCGACAGTAAGAGCAGGATCTAGGTTAGGTTCTTGTGGTAAAAAAGCTACTTTAAGGTTTTTACGGTATACAACTTGGCCTTCATCGGGTTCTTCATCACCGGCAACAATATCGAGGAGAGAAGTTTTTCCAGTTCCATTTTTGGCGACAAAGCCAATTTTTTGCCCTTCGTTGATTCCGAAAGAAATGTTTTTAAAAAGGATACGCTCTCCGAATCCTTTGGCGATATTTTCTACTGATACGTAATTCACAATTTTTTATAAAGTTGCAAAGGTACGAAGATGTGTACTAACATAGTTATAAAGTACCGAAGTATTATATTTAGATATTGATTTTCAGACTGTCATTTTCCTTTTTCGTCGGGTTACAGAAAAAAGAAATATAAAAATTGATAAAAATATAGCAACTCTAGCCAGGTAATTTCCTGCTTTTACATAGAATGTGATTTTATCATTTGTAACAAGGGTTCCTTTTAATGCTCCTTGTTTTTCATAATCTAATTTTGCTACAATATCTCCTGTTTGGTTAATAATAGCAGAAATCCCGGTATTGGCACTTCGGGCAATACTTCTTCTGGTTTCAATAGCTCTTAGTTTGGCATAAGATAAGTGTTGTCTATGCCCTTGAGTATCACCCCACCAGGCATCATTGGTAATAATTGCCAGAAAACTCGCCTTATTTCTAATATACCCAGTGGCAAATTCTCCATATATACTCTCATAACAAATTAAAGTTCCCACCCCAATACTATCTTTAGAGAAGAACACTTCTCTATCTTCTTGAGTAGTTTTCTTAGCGACTGTTCCGCCAAGGTCAATCATGGCATCACCCAAAATAGGCTTTAAAACACTTTGATATGGAAAATTTTCTACACCAACAACTAGTTTGCTTTTATGATATAACTCATCAGTTCCGTCGGGGCGAACAAAAAATGCAGAATTATAGTCATCATAATAGACACCTTCTTTATATGTGTTCGTTTGTTTACGAATTTTACTAGGATCATTAAATATATCTATTAATGATATTCCTGACAATACATTTGCATTAGGATATTGGTTAAGTATTTGTTGCGCAGTTTTTTTAGCAATAGATATAGAAAAATTAGTAAGTCTGTTATTATCTGCAAAAACAGTTTCTGGAGCAATAATAAAATCTGTTTTTGAAGTAGCAGCAGTATGCGTTAATGAGTCTAATAATTTACCTATTCGGGCATCTGTGGTGTTATACTTTTCGGTATAGGGGTTTATGTTTGGCTGTAGAATAACCACTTCGATATCGTTACCTTCTTCTTTATACGTTTTTAGAATGATAAATGATATTATAATAGGGATTAGAATGATTAATCCATTACTAATTACAGATCTGTATAGAATAGCTTTATCCTTATGTTCTTTAAAAAGCAGTATGCTTTTAAAAATACTAATGTTAACGACCCAGATCCAAAGTGTACCACCAAAGGTTCCTGTGTACTCGTACCATTGTATCCATGAGGTAAAACTTGAAAATCCATTACCCAGATTAAGCCAGGGCCAGGAAAACTCCCATTGCAGGTGCATATATTCAAAAGTCATCCAAAAGCAAACTAGAAATATACTACTGATTGTAAATGTGGTTCTTTTGGTAACAATATGATAGGTCAAAAATACCAGAGTCATCAACAGGCTATTTACAATTTCAGCAAACCACATACCAAATGCAGTAGAATTATAGATCCACCAGGTGGTAATTATATTCCAAATAAAAAAAGTGAGAAAAGCAAAAGCAAAAACCAGACTTTTACTATATTTATTTTTGCGAATGTTATATTCTGCAATTAAAAGAGGAACAAATCCAAAGAATAGAAATAAAGGGAAACCATAGGTCGGCCAGCTAATGGCAAGCAGGAGACCCGAAATAATACATAATACGATGTTTTTCATAAAAAAGCTTCCTTATAAATAACGAAATTAAACTTATTTAGTTACAATTAATACAATTGAATGTTTCTTTTTTGTGACGTTTTAGTAGTGTATCGTCTTTTAAGTATTCAAACTAGTGATCTGATATAATTTTTCGTATATACAGTATTTACAAAACTCATTGCTTGTTCAAAGATATATAGAGTTACTTTTCTAGTTTTTTATCTTTTGGAAACTTAGCATCTGTAAAATTAATTCTGCAATTTATATGTTTGAAAGTAAACGATCATTATTGTAAAGTTTAATAACCTACTAAGATTTTATAAGTATATAATAAAAAGTTATATGTAAATATAAATTACTTTTTTTCAATTAGATATAGTATATTAGTTGTGTTTTATTACTCCCCCCCCCTCAACCTAACTTAAGGTGAAATGAGGGTTGGAATCTGTATTGATATAGTGCTATTAATTGAGGATTTGTTTTTTATGGATTTAGGCAAAAATAATAGTTTGCATATTGTTATCATCTAAAATATGAAGGTATAGCTTTTGTGTTAGCAATACTTTTTTTTAAAGAACAGACACAAACGATAAGTGTCTTAAAATGTTTATCGTAAAAAATAATCTTAAAACCTATATCATGAAAAATCACATTTTTAATTTGGGTAAAATTTTAACTAAAACCCAACAAAGACAAATTAATGGAGGTAGATGTCAGAATGCATTTCAATGTTGGGAATGGGCTAATTTTTTAGGACCAGAAGACGCATATGCATGTATTGATGGGAACTGTGGATTTAATCCCGGTCCACTTTAATTATTTGGGAGGATAAAAAAATAATCTTAAAACCAAAATTATGAAAACACAGATTTCAAACCTAGGTAAAATTCTTACTAAAACACAACAAAGACAAATCAATGGAGGGGGGCATCCAGAATGCTATTCTCATCAGGATTGCCCCGGATCAATGGGGTGTTGCAGACCAGATGGTAGCGGATTAGGGCTATGCATGGTATTTGAACAGTATATAAAATACTGTAATATTTAGGTGATTAATAGTTAACTATAGGGAGACTTATGTCTTTTTTCTCGACAAAAATGTTAAACGCTTTATATGAGCACTGATATTTTTATAAAAATATCAGTGCTTTTTTTGTGATAAATAATCCTTCTTAAGAAGGCTAAATTCTAAATAAATTTAATTCTAAAATATTATAAACGGAGATAGGATGATATGGAGTAATTTGATATTGTAATTTATGATTTGTGATTGCTGGTATGATTCTTTTTTAGCTAGATGCTATTATCAGATAAAATATACATTTAGTTTATTATTTTTACACAAAATCAGACCTCATGTTTATTAAAAGACAAATCCCAAATTTTATCACACTTCTCAACCTTTTTTGCGGATGTATTGCTGTTATTTTTGCTGTTTTGGGACAGTTAGAATTTACTGCATTGTTTGTGATGCTGGGTATAGGATTTGACTTTTTTGATGGTTTGGCAGCAAGAATATTAGATGTTAAAAGCGAATTGGGTCTGCAACTTGATTCTCTGGCAGATATGGTTACCAGTGGGGTTGCACCTGGTATAGTGATGTATCAATTGTTATCGCAAGTTTTTGGAAAACCATTTTACGTAGTTCCTGGCTCCTGGAGTTCTGAACAGATTTTAGCGAGTTTTGATATGTCTTACGTGTCTTTACTAGGTTTATTGATAACATTGGCTTCTGCATATCGATTAGCTAAATTTAATATAGATACCCGTCAAACTACTTCATTTATTGGTTTGCCAACACCAGCAAATACATTGTTAATTGTTAGTTTGCCGTTAATACTCAAATTTCAACAAGACCCCTGGATTATAGAGGTTATCCTTAATAAATGGTTTTTGATAGGGTTAACTATACTAAGTTGTTATTTGCTTAATGCTGAGATTCCTCTATTTGCTTTAAAATTTAAGACTTGGGGATTTGCAGAAAATAAAGTTCGTTATATTTTTATAATACTTACCATTATTTTAATTGTACTCTTAAAATTTATAGCAATACCTTGTGTGATATTGCTTTATATTTTAATGTCTTTGTTTTTCAAAGAAAAAAAGTGGATCGAAAAATAGTTTTTGGTCAGTATTTTTTACGATGAGCCTCAAAAATCTGTAGTATCATTAAAAATTCAATTTCTTTTTTCTAAGTTCAAAATTTTGTCCCAAATACACTTTACGTACCATTTCATCTTCGGCTAGTTCTTCGGGAATACCTGCTTTTAGAATACTTCCTTCAAACATCAAGTAGGTTCTGTCTGTTATAGCGAGAGTTTCCTGTACGTTATGATCGGTAATTAGAATACCGATATTTTTATCTTTTAATTGGGCAACAATACGTTGTATATCCTCTACAGCTACTGGGTCAACCCCGGCAAAGGGTTCATCCAAAAGGATAAAATTAGGATCAGTTGCCAGTGCCCTCGCTATCTCTGTACGACGACGCTCACCACCACTTAGAAGATCACCACGGTTTTTACGAATATGCCCTAAGCCAAACTCTTCGATAAGTGCTTCCATTTTATGCAATTGCTCTTTTTTAGAAAGTTTAGTGAGCTGAAGTACACTTAAGATATTATCCTCAATACTTAATTTTCTAAAGACAGAAGCTTCTTGAGCCAAATAACCGATCCCATTTTGGGCACGTTTATACATTGGGTATTTAGTGATATCGATATTATCTAGCGTAATTTTCCCTCCATTAGGCTTTACCAAACCTACAATCATATAAAAAGAAGTTGTTTTACCAGCACCATTTGGCCCCAAAAGTCCAACAATCTCTCCCTGATTTACTTCCAGAGAGATTCCTTTTACTACTTTTCTACCTTTATATGATTTTATAAGATTATCTGCTTTTAACTTCATATCAGAATGACTTCTTTATATCGAGGGTGTTGCTAAAATGAGCTGGTAAATTTACATTATTCTTTTTAACTGTTACATACTTAAGAAGCTTTTGCTTCGAGAGCATCCCAAAACTCATAGGCACGACGTAAATGGGGAATAACGATAGTGCCTCCTACCAAGGTAGCAATACTAAGGGATTCGACCACTTCTTCTTTTGTTAATCCTTCTTTATGACAGGTTTCAAGATGATAACGTACACAATCGTCACAGCGTAGTACTACAGAAGCTACTAATCCTAATAATTCTTTAGTTTTTACATCTAGAGCACCTTTCATATACGCATTGGTATCCAGATTAAAGATTCTCTTAATTATTTTATTATTGTCCTCTAGGATACGAGAATTCATTTTTTCTCTGTAGCTATTGAATTCGTCAACTATATCACTCATTTAGATTGTTTTTGTAATTTTTTCTTTTCTTTTTTTATAACAGCTTTAGATATAAAAATACTTACCTCATATAATATCAAAACCGGAATAGCAACAATAACCTGACTAGCAATATCAGGTGGTGTAATTACGGCAGAAAGTATTAATACAATTACTAAAGCAAATTTTCTGTATTTTTTTAAGAACTCAGGGGTTACTAACCCTACTTTGGTAAGGAAAAACATAATAACAGGAAGCTCGAAGATTAGACCACAAGCTATTACAGAAGCTCTTACCAATGCTATATAGCTATCAATATCAAATTCGTTAAGCACCTCTTTACTTACTTGATATCCTCCTAAGAAATTAATGGATAATGGCGTAATTACATAGTATCCAAAAAGTACTCCAAGAAAAAATAAACAGGAACAGATAATAATAAATCCTTTAGAATTCTTTTTCTCCTTATCATACAATGCGGGGGAAATAAATTTCCAGAATTCATATAGTACATAAGGAAATGCTATAATAAAACCTGCTGTTATTGAGGTCCATATATGAACCGAGAATTGGCCAGCTACTTTTCTGCTCTGTACGCTAAAAGGTAATTCTTTAAAGCATAAACTTTCATCTAAACCTAAAAGTTTAGATAGATTACAGAGACCATTATAAGTAGGGAAATCTGGTTTTTTTGGACCAAAAATTATAACATCGAAGATGAATTCTTTTGATACAAATGCTATAATTCCAGCAATAAGTACTGCAACAGTAGCCCGAATTAAATGCCAGCGCAACTCTTCTAGATGATCTAGAAAAGACATAGACTGAGGATCTTTTTGAGTAGTGTTACCTGCCATTATAAAATACCTTCTCTCATTAAATCATGAATATGTAATAACCCTACATATTTACCGTCTTTTTCTGCTAGTAATTGAGTTATTGAGTTTTCCTCTAATTTTTCTAGAGCATCTATTGCCATGGCATCATTATCAATACGTTTAGGATTAGGAGACATAATATCTTTAGCAACCAAGCCTTCAAAAGAAGAAGTACCTTTTGTTAACATTCTACGTAAATCTCCGTCTGTTATAATGCCAAGAATTACCCCATTTTCTGTGACTGCGGTGGCTCCTAATCTTTTTTCTGTCATTTCAACAATTACATTATTTATATTAGACCCTGGAGATACTTCGGGTTTTTCGTTTCTAGATGTGATATCACTTACTCGAAGATATAGTTTTTTTCCCAGTGCACCTCCTGGATGATATTTGGCAAAATCCCTGCTAGAAAATCCTTGCAAGTGCAATAAGCATACTGCCAGTGCATCTCCAATAACCAGTTGGGCAGTGGTACTTGTCGTTGGAGCTAGATTATTAGGGCATGCTTCTTTTTCTACATAGGCATGTAATACATAATCAGCCTCCTGACCTAGAAAAGATTCTTTATTAGCTGTAATACCAATTAAAGGATTTTTAAAATTTTTAATCAAAGGAACCAGAACTTTTATTTCTGGAGTATTGCCACTTTTAGAAATACAAATAACAATATCATCTTCGAGAATATTTCCTAAATCACCATGAATGGCATCGGCAGCATGCATAAAAACTGCAGGGGTACCTGTAGAATTCATTGTAGCAACAATTTTGGTAGCAATAATAGCACTTTTGCCTATACCAGTAATAATAACTCTACCTTTTGAGTTATGTATCGTTTCTACAGCATCAGAAAATTCTTTATCAATGAGCTCTTCTAAGTGAGCAATTGCACGAGCTTCCTCGGCAATAGTTTTTTTAGCATATGAAATTATAGTGTCTTGGGTATTCAAAATTTAAAAAATTTTCGTGTTATAAATAAAGATTTTACTATCTTTAATTTACGCAAAGGTATACAATACCTTATTAATTTTAAATAGTGATAAAAAAAAGCGTATTAATTTATGCTTTGTTTATCTTTGGCATACTAAAATTAAAAACGAAACATCCACTAAATCTGTATTTGGGGAAATAGATTTAGTGTTAGTGAATCTTTATTTAATTGGTATATAAAAGTTAAATAGTTTAATGAGTTTGAATGAAACTGACTTGCAAAGTGCTTTAAAAAAACATTTTGGGTTTAGTCAATTTAGAGGACTACAGGAAAAGGTAATACAAAGTATTTTAGAAAAACAAAATACATTTGTAATCATGCCTACAGGCGGAGGTAAATCCCTATGTTATCAACTGCCCGCTTTAATGTGTAAAGGGACCGCTATCGTGGTTTCACCCCTGATCGCATTAATGAAAAATCAAGTGGATGCTATTCGAAGTATTTCATCAGTAGAGGGTATTGCCCATGTACTTAATTCTTCTCTTAATAAATCCGAAGTAAAAAGGGTAAAAGAAGATATAATTAATGGGGTTACCAAGTTGTTGTACGTTGCACCAGAATCACTTACAAAAGAAGAATATGTAGATTTTTTAAAATCTCAGGAAATTTCTTTTTTAGCTGTAGACGAAGCACATTGTATTAGTGAATGGGGACATGATTTTAGACCCGAATACAGAAATCTACGTAATATTATTAGAAGAATAGGAGAAGATATTCCTATTATAGGACTTACTGCAACTGCAACTCCAAAAGTGCAGGAAGATATTCTTAAAAATTTAGGGATGAGTAATGCTAAAACATTTAAAGCATCATTTAACCGCCCTAATCTGTTTTATGAAATACGCCCTAAAACAAAAAATGTAGATGCAGATATAACCCGTTTTGTAAAGCAAAATAGTGGTAAAAGCGGGATAATATATTGTCTTAGTAGAAAAAGAGTTGAAGAACTGGCGCAGACCTTAGAAGTTAATGGAGTAAAAGCTGTTCCTTATCATGCAGGATTGGATGCCAAGACCAGGGCAAAACATCAGGATATGTTTTTGATGGAAGATGTGGATGTGGTAGTTGCTACAATTGCTTTCGGAATGGGCATCGATAAACCCGATGTGCGTTTTGTGATCCATCATGATATGCCTAAAAGTATAGAGAGCTATTACCAAGAAACAGGACGTGCCGGAAGAGATGGGGGAGAAGGACATTGCTTGGCATATTATGCTTATAAAGATATAGAAAAATTAGAAAAATTTATGAGTGGTAAACCTGTTGCCGAGCAGGAGATAGGACATGCTTTGTTACAAGAAATAGTAGCATTTGCAGAAACGTCTATATCCAGACGTAAATTTATATTACATTATTTTGGTGAGGAGTTTGATGATGTAAACGGTGATGGTGCTGATATGGATGATAATGTAAGAAATCCTAAGAAAAAACACGAAGCCAAAGATGAAGTAAAGTTATTACTCGAAATAGTTGATAAAACAGGAGAAATCTATAAATCTAAAGATCTGGTTAATACTCTTATAGGTAAAAGCAATGCCTTAATTATTTCGCATAGAACACATCAACAAGATTTTTTTGGAAGTGGTAAAGAACGAGCTGATAAGTATTGGATGGCCCTTGCACGCCAGGTATTGGTAAAAGGATATCTACGTAAGGATATCGAAACTTACGGAGTGATTCGGATTACTGAAGAAGGCAAAAGTTTTATTGATAACCCGGTTAGCTTTATGATGACCGAGGATCATATATATGATGAAACTAATGATGATTCTATAATAACCGCAACAAAATCCGGAGCTAAAAGTGGTAGTGATGAGAAGTTAGTCGGAATGCTACGAAATTTAAGAAAAACAGTATCTAAAAAACTAGGAGTTCCTCCATTTGTAGTGTTTCAAGATCCTTCTATAGATGATATGGCACTTAAATACCCTGTTACTGTAGAAGAGTTAGCAAATGTTCATGGAGTAGGTGAGGGTAAAGCTAAGAAATACGGTTCTGCGTTTGTAACCCTTATATCAGAATATGTAGAAGAAAATGATATTATGCGACCCGATGATTTTGTGGTGAAGAGTACGGGAGCTAATAGTGGTCTTAAATTGTATATTATACAAAATGTAGATCGTAAATTACCATTAGATGATATTGCTGCTGCAAAAGGGATGGATATGCCTACTTTTATTAAAGAAATGGAAGCAATTGTGTACAGTGGTACAAAACTTAATATTGCTTATTGGATAGATGAAATCCTTGATGAAGATCAACAAGAAGAAATTCATGAATATTTTATTGAAGCCGAAAATGATAAAATAGATACAGCAATAGAAGAATTTGATGGAGATTATGATGACGAAGAACTTCGACTATATCGTATCAAATTTATAAGTGAAGTTGCGAATTAAAAGATGCCTATATAGTAAGTAAACAAAAGCTTTGAGAATTTCTCAAAGCTTTTGTTTATTCTAGGAGGGTTTAATACCCCGAGGTTTGCCTCGCACGGAAAAAAAATAGTAATCTTGAGCGTGAGCTCAAGTATCCACATATATAAAAGTCATAATGTTTCTTTGTTGTTAATCATTTGGTTTGTTCAACAAAATATCGTCGTTTTGTTTTAAGCCCAAAAGTTGATCGTATTTTAAAGAGGACTTGTTTAGATATAGAAGACCGGTATGAAATTCATTTCTTAAAAATAGGCTCATAGAAGGATCATATTCATTTTTTACTTTAAAGTGTTCCATCTTATAGCCCAACAAAAATTGCTAGAACTATTAAAAGTTTAACAGCTAGAGAGATTTTCTCACAAGTACCAGGAGTTAAAAGAGCTTTATGGGGAGGATCTTTTTGAGGTAGTGGATTTTATATTAATACAGTTGGTAGACATGGCAATGAAAAATCATAGTTCAATATGTAAAAAATCCAAGGTAAGGAGAAAGAATATGAAATATTACATAGAGATGATCAATTGAACTTATTCTAATGTAATGCCTCGGGGCTTGCCCCGAGGCATTATTTACTGTCTTATCCTTGCCTTAAACCAAGTTGATAAAATCAGCTGATTTAACACAAAAAATCCCCTTAATTTATAAAATCCTGTAAGACTGTTCTGATAATGTACGTAACAAACATTTGTCTCGAAACTTAAATAGTTCGTTAAAATTAATTTTACCAACGTTTATCAATTAATCAAATACGTTCATCAATATGTCGATTTAGTTATTGTTTACTAATTATACATTTATACTTGAATTTATTTTTTATAGGATAATAAAATATAGTCGGTTTGTATAAGCCAAAAAACTGAATCATTTATTATATCTGAAAACTTAAGACGCTTAAGAAGATATTAACTTTTTAAACTACATCCTAAATTTTGACTAGTATAGATAGATTAGAGAAACAGCTAAAAGATATAAGTGAAATACTTAAAAATACATATAACGATGACTCAGAAATAGGGGTTTTTTCTGGAATATCAGGAATTTCTCTTTTTCAATTCTATTATTCGAAATATTTAGGTGTTGACTACTATTCAGATTGTGGAGTTGAAATGATAACTGAATCTATAAATAGGATTAATAAAGGTTATAACTATCCTACGTATTGTGGAGGTATAGCAGGCGCAGGATGGGTTGTGGAGCATCTCTCAGAAGAAGGGTTTGTTGAGATTGATACTGATGGATTATTGAGTGATCTAGATGCTTATTTATATGATATAATGGTTATAGATATTACAAATAATAATTATGATTTTCTACACGGTGCTATTGGTTATGGTTATTATTTTTTAAAAAGGTTTCAAAATACAAAATCAGAAAAATTAAAAGTTCGTTATACTGAATTTTTGATAAAATTATTGAAACATCTACAACAGTTATCTATAAAAAATGAAAAAGGAATTAAGTGGGTTTCAGTAATAGATAAAACTACTGGCGTACAAGGATATAATCTCAGTTTATCTCATGGCATATCTAGTATTATAAATTTCCTTTCTCGTTTGCATAAGTATTTAGAGTTTAGACAATCAGTTGTTCCTTTATTAAAAGGAGCAATATCTTTTGTATTAAACTATGAAAATGAGGAGGAAGGTGCTTTGTCATTATTTCCGAGTTGGGTTTCAGATCCTTATGAGAAAAATTCTAGTAGACTATCATGGTGTTATGGTGATCTGGGATTAGGAGTTTCTTTACGTATAGCGGCAATTGCATTAAAAGATGACGATTTATATAATAAAAGTTTAGTAATTCTAAAGCACTCTGCACACCGCAGAACCAAAGAACAATCTTTTGTGAAAGATTCTGCTATATGCCATGGAGCTTTCGGTAATGCCCTTATTTTTTCGAGATTATATAAGGAAACTCAAGATTCTTTATTTCAAGAAACTGCATCCTATTGGATGAAAGAAGGAATTGCTATGGCAACTTTTGAAGATGGTTATGTAGGATATAAGCAATGGGGAGGAGACGAGATAGGATGGAAAAATGAAATAGGATTTCTTACAGGGATTGCAGGTATAGGCATGACAATACTATTTTATCTCTCTGATTTTGAAACATCTTGGGATGAGTGTCTAATGATATCTTGAAAAAATTTTCTATGAATTTTTAAGGAGAGTACAACGAGCAAAAGTATTTGTGAAGAATACTTATTTATTTAATAACAATTAAAATTTTTAATCATGAAAAAAAAGAAGTTATCAAGTTTAAGTTTAAACAAGAAAACTATTTCTAAGTTAAACTCTTCCTATATAATGGGAGGAGGTTATACTGATGGGCCTACCTGGGGCGGTTGTGGTGTAAATACTGTGTCCTGTAATGCTGATGGGTGCAGCGCTACACATCCTCCTCAAACACAAGGAGATGGATGTACTCGCCCTACTTTAGAACTTTCTTATTGTCAGGGAATTCAGGGGGTTCCTGTAGGTTGTATTTCTATTAACCCTTGTGCATAAGAAGGGCTTTCTATAGATAATCTTAGCTTATTTTAAGCTATTAAAATTATGAATTTCTAATTTAAAAAAATCTCAGAACACATTTGTATCTGGGATTTTTTCTAATTCAAAAGTAAACTTCAAAAACTTTAGTGCATTTATAATTATAAAAATCATTTAAAATTTCATTTTAATAGAATGATAAAAACAAAAAACCCATACCAAAGCTTTGATAAATTTGTAGTAAGATCTCCTTTACTTTCTTTAAATTTTTATAAAGAACTAACTCATGGAAATGCTATAGATAACATGCGGTTGAAAAAAATATGTAAAGACTATAAAATAAGAGAAGCCATTTTTTTAGCATCACCATCTCTGTATTTTGAATTTGAAAAATGGCTAAATGAGGAACTAACCAATAAAAAAGAAGTGAATAGACTTACGAACTCAATTTTAAAATATCTGAGTAGAATGTCCTCTCGTTGTACGCCTTTTGGGATTTTTGCAGGATGTGGAGTCGGGGAGTTTTCTAGAGAGAGTGATATGAAACTGAAACTTGGAGAAAATAACAAACGCCATACACGTTTGGATATGAACTATTTAGTTGCTTTGTCTCAAGATTTAATCAAAAATAAGCACATCCGGGATCAACTGTTATTTTTTTCAAATACCAGCATA
The DNA here is from genome assembly GCA_030427585.1 of Bacteroidia bacterium. Lineage (GTDB taxonomy): Bacteria > Bacteroidota > Bacteroidia > Flavobacteriales > Flavobacteriaceae > Aquimarina. The sequence continues at coordinate 161,794 of JAUIBW010000001.1, read as the reverse complement.
TATAAAGCAGGAGATTTTCTAAGATATATTGAATACTATCATGTAAATAGTAAAAGATATCATCAGATAATATCAGTAGATCATACAGAATACTTACAAGAGATATTAGATGCCTCAAAAAATGGAGTTTTATTAAAAGATTTAGTTAATTTATTAGTAGACGACTTATTCGTAGATGACGAAATTAACAAAGAAGAAGCTTTGGCTTTTATTGAAGAAATGGTAGGGAGTCAATTACTAATAAGTGAGTTAGAACCCTCTGTAACGGGAGACGAGTTTTTGTCACAAATACTTAAAGTATTAAAAAAGTTAGAAGGAGTAGAGGATATAATTTTAACATTAGAATCGGTTAATAATATCTTAGAAAATATTGATCGTTGTATAGGTAATGAAAGAGATGAATATGTGAAAATAAATAAATTGTTAAAAAAAATAGGCACTGATTTTGACGTAAAATATTTATTTCAAACGGATATGATCCTTGATCTTGCAGATAATAAATTAAGTGATGAGGTTGTTAATAAGGTAAAGAAAGGAATCTCATTTTTTAATAAAATATCACCGCCGATGGGGGATACAAATATTAAAAAATTTAGAGAAGCATTTTATGAGCGTTATGAAAATAGAGAAGTTAAATTATCTCAGGTCTTAGATACAGAAATGGGAATAGGATACCTTCAAGATCAAGGTTCGGGAACAGTAAATCCACTTGTAGACGATCTCTTTGTAGGATATCCATCCCAAGACTCTTCTATGGGAAATATACCATGGAATGGATTTTATTCCTTATTATATAAGAAACTAAATGAAACTATTTTAAAAAAAGCATATAGTTTAAAACTTGAAGATAAAGACTTCGAAAGTTTTCAAAAAGAATGGAATGATTTGCCGGATACTTTATCTGTAATGACAGAAATTACAATAGTCGATGGTAAAGAAATGATTTTTATGCATGGTGCAGGAGGGTCAAGTGCAGCAAACCTATTTGGTAGGTTTTGTCATGGTGATACAGAATTACACGAATACACTAAGACAATAATTAATTCTGAAGGGATTATAAATAAAGGGAAAATAATGGCCGAAATTATACATCTTCCTGAATCAAGAGTTGGTAATATATTGGCAAGACCAATATTACGAGAATATGAAATTCCATATTTAGCAAAATCATCTGTAAATGAGAAAAATCAGTTAATACTTGATGATCTTATGGTTTCGATTAAAAATAATAAAGAAGTTTTTTTACGATCTAAAAAAAATAATAAACAAGTGATTCCATATCTAACGAATGCACATAATTATTCATCCAATTCATTACCTGTTTATCATTTTTTATCCGATATGCAATTACAAAACAAACGTGTTGGTATTGGCTTTAATTGGGGGCCTTTGGTAAGGGAATTCGAATTTTTACCAAGAGTTACCTATGATGATATTATTTTCTCAAAGGCAACCTGGAATTTTAAAAAAGCATCTATTCAACCTTTTATAAAACTAATAGAAAGAGAAGAAGAATTGCTGAATGAATTTTCAGAATGGAGGGTAGAAAAACAATTACCTCAATATGTGAAATTAATAGAAGGAGATAATGAATTATTAGTATGTTTAACCAATGTGACATCCATAAAAATGTTTTTAAATACGGTTAAAAATAAAGCCACATTTGTATTGTCAGAATTTCTGTTTTCAGAAGAAGGAATATTAAAAGGAGACAAAGAATATTATTCAAATCAAGTAGTTATCTCTTTTTATAACGAGGAAAAATTGAATGTAAACAAATAATTATGAATAAAGATATACAACGTTCCTTTATATTAGGAGAAGAATGGCTATATTATAAAGTGTATACAGGCCCTAATACAGCAGATTTTATATTAGGGAATATAGTAAAGCCAATTACGGATAATTTGTTAAAGAAAGGTTGGATTGATAAATGGTTTTTTATTAGATATGCAGATCCAAAGGAACATCTTAGAATCCGTTTTCATCTCACACATTTAGACTATTTGGGTAAAATTGTTTTATTGATAACCCCTCATTTAAAAGATTTGATTCATAAAGATTTAATATGGAAAATTCAAACAGATACGTATCATCGCGAGATAGAACGATATGGCGCTAATACCATTGTTGAAGCTGAATCCCTTTTTTTTTATGATAGTATTATGATTAGCACATTAATTAGTATGATCGAAGGGGATGAAGGAGAAGAAATACGCTGGCTTTTTGGTTTAAAAGCAATCGACAATTTATTAGATAGTTTTCGGTATACAGAAACTCAAAAAATAGAATTGTTACATAATTTAAAAGTTAATTTTAGAAGTGAATTTCATGAATCTAAAACACTTAATAATCAAATAAAAGATAAATATAGAGATAAAAGAAAGGAAATTGAGGGGTTTATGACTGTTGAAGCCTCTAATATGACAGATTACCAACCTTTGTTTGATATTTTAAATGAAAAGTGTACAGGTATATCTTCAGTGGTTGAATCTATATTTAGTAAAGAACACAAAAAAGATTTGAATGATTTATTGGCAAGCTATATACATATGCTGATGAATCGCCTTTTTAAATCTAAAAATCGTATTCATGAAATGATTTGTTATGATTTTTTACATCGGTATTATATGTCCGAAAGGGCTAGGAAGAAAGTCTAAAAAAATATTCGTTTTTTCTTTTCTATTAGTTTTGTAAAAGATTAGGAATAAATACGGTCTAGGATTTAAGAGAGGTTTTTTATTAACTCTGATAATTTTGGTTTGTTTCGTACAGAAATAATGATCTTTTCCTTGTTGCTCAAGATGATTGCCTCTTTTTTATAAATGGAGTGAATATGTTTAATATTAATGAGGGTAGACCTGTTAGCTCTAAAAAAACCTTTTTCAGATAATAAGCCTTCATAATACTTCAAAGATTTTGAAGCTAAATACGTAGATTTATTTACCGCCAAAAAAAGGCAGTAATTACCATCTGCTTTACATTTAATGATATCGTTTATATTTATCGCGATATGTTCATCTCCTATATTGATTAATAACTTGGATTTGGTCAGAAATTCTCTTAAGTAAAGGTATTTTTGTTCTGTAAACAAACGCTTTTTTAAGCTTATATATCGTTCAACTATATTATGTAAGTATTGTATTTCAATAGGCTTTATTAAAAAATTGAAAGCATAATATGCTAAAGCTTGTTCCATATAATTGCTATAAGCTGTTACAAAAATAACTTCAAAATCATAGTGACCTATCGCATCTAAGATCTGGAATGCATCTCCATCTATTAGTTCAATATCCATAAACACTAATTCTGGATTAAAATTATTTAAAAGGGTAATTGAATCTTTAATATTATTTGAAGTTGCAATAATTTCTATATCATCAAACCGCTTTTTGAGTGTGTCTGATAAAAAAATGGCGGCTTCTTTTTCATCTTCAATTATAATAGCAGGGATAATTGTATTCATTTACTATTTTGTGTGATTGCTCTTGGGCTAAATTAACTATTTTTAGTTGCAATAAATATATTAGGTTTAAAATTAAATTTGTTATGGAAAAAATAATGATACTACTACTGATAATAGGAACAAGTAATAGTATAACAGGTCAACAAAAAAAATATACCCAGGAAGAAATTAATCATTTCGTCCCTAATAGTTTAAAACCTAATACATTGGATCATTTTGAAGCCATGCTTAAGTCTGACCGTTCTCTAATTGGCTGGGTAGCTTATTATAGACAAAAAATCCATATACACCTTACCCATAAAGAAAAGGATTCTGTTCTTTTTTATGGGAAAAAATGTATAAAACATTTTGAATCTTTGCGTTCGAATAACCCTTTCAAAACAGAAATCCGTATTGAAGAAGCTAGACTTAAACCTGTTTATTTATACATGGCGATCGTACTGTCTCAGGATGAACGATACAGGGAATCAACAGAATACCTATTAAGTGCAGCTGAGTTAATTAATAAATATCCAGATTTTCTACCCGTAAATCATCCGTATATTTATGGGTACTTGTCCTCTAATTTTTTAGAAATGGGTGATAAACGAGAAGCTTTAAAGTATAGACTTAAGGTGTTAAAAGATTCAGGGTACATGAAAAATAATCATAACGCTGCTGTAACTTATCATCGACTCGGGGTTTCCTATAATATGATAGGTGAAAAAGATTCAGCAATTCATTATTATCGAAAATCTCTTAAAAAAAGAATTTTAATAAACGATTATGCAGGAGAAAGAGCTGCATATAACACTATAGGAGATTATTTTAGAGAAAAAAACAACCTGGATTCAACATTATATTATTATACAAAATCTAAAGAATTGTTGGATTTATACCCCAGTAAAAACTACGGAATATCTAAATATTTCTCTAGAGCAAATTATGGCTATGTTCTACTAAAAAAAGGAAATATAAAAAAAGCTATAGTTGATCTAAATGCTGTGTTAGATAGTATTAATAAACTTACAGTAATTAGTGATGATTTCAAAAGCTTAAAAATAAACGTGTTAGATTACTTAATAGAAGCAAATCAGGAAAGTAATAACATGATAAAAGCATTAGAATTCGCTAAGACAAAAAATGATTTTCTAGAAGAGTTTCACCAACATGTGCTAGATCAGAAATTAAGAGAACTCAATATTGCCTATGAAGTAAAAGAAAAAGAGACATCTATTCTCCAACTTGAAAAAACAACAGAAAAACAAGATATTATTATAAAACAACGTAGTTTAATATTGTTAGTTCTCGCAGTATTAATACTTTCAATATTAGGTATTGGATTTTTAATTTTCAGGCAAAGAAAATTAAAAAATAAATATGAAACAGCTAATCTAGAACAACGTCTTTTACGATCACAGTTAAATCCACACTTTGTATTTAATGCGCTAAATACGGTAAGTAGCCTCGCTAATAAAAATTCAGAAAACACAGAAGATTATATAGCTAAATTAGGTAATCTAATACGTTTAATTTTAAAGAACTCCCGAGAAGAGTTTGTTTCTTTGAAGGATGAACTAAAGTGTATTAAGGATTACCTTGAATTACAATCTAACTTCTCTCAAAAATTCGAATACGAGATTAAGGTTGATACTAAAATTAATAATGAAGAAATATATATCCCACCTATGTTTATACAGCCATTTATTGAAAATTCAATAGAACATGGATTAAGAGGTTTAGAAAATGGAAATATAAAAGTAAAGGTAAGGATTAATAATAAAGATAAATTGATTGAGTGCGAAATCACCGATAACGGTATCGGTATTTCAAAGGCTTCTAAATTTAAGAATAACTATAGTTATAAAAGTGAATCTTTTTCAGGTAAAATTTTAAAAGAAAGATTAACAATCTATGCCAGATCTCTTAATAAGAAAGCAAACTATACTGTAAAAAATGTAGAAAAAGGTAAAGGAACAGTGGTAAATTTATCACTTCCCTTTATAGAAGAATAATTATCTTTTGGTTTTAGAACATAAATATAACTAAAACCATATACAATTTCCTATCTTTGCAACTTGTTTAAACTTAAATAAAAAGACTGTCATGCAAGACGGATTATACGCAAAATTTAATACTTCAAAAGGAAGTATATTAGTAAATCTAGAATATAAAAAAACACCAGGAACGGTAGGTAATTTTGTTGGCCTGGCAGAAGGTAATATAGAAAACCAGGCTATTCCTCAAGGAAAACCATACTATAATGGTTTAAAATTTCATAGAGTGATTGCAGATTTTATGATTCAAGGAGGAGATCCTCAAGGAACTGGAGCTGGTGGGCCAGGATATCAATTTGATGACGAGATTCACTCAGATTTAAAACATGATGGCCCAGGAGTATTATCTATGGCTAATGCTGGTCCAGGAACAAACGGAAGTCAGTTTTTTATTACTCATGTAGAAACATCTTGGTTAGATGGAAAACATACTGTTTTTGGTAAAGTAGTAGAAGGGTTGGATGTTGTAAATACAATAGAACAAGGCGATGAAATCGAATCTGTAGAGATACAGAGGGTAGGAGCAGAAGCCGAAAGTTTTAATGCTGTCGAAACTTTTAGAAGTTTTAATGGAGCCAAAGCAGAAAGAGAAGCTGCAGCCAGAAAAAAAGCTGAAGAATTATTAGAAGAACTTGCTGCAGGGTTTGAAAAAACCGAGAGCGGTTTAAGATATAAGGTTATTCAAAAAGGAGATGGGGCAAAAGCAGAAAAAGGAAAGACCGTTTCTGTGCATTACAAAGGGAGTTTGACCGATGGCACAGTATTTGATTCTTCATATAAACGTAATCAGCCTATTGATTTTCCTTTAGGAATGGGACAGGTAATTTCTGGATGGGATGAAGGAATTGCACTGTTACAAGTAGGAGATAAAGCAAGATTTGTGATTCCACCATATCTTGGATATGGCGATCGAGGTGCAGGAGGAGTTATTCCGCCTAATGCAACACTTATTTTTGATGTTGAGTTGGTTGAAGTGAAATAACTATAATCTTCACATACAAAATTTAAAGAGTCCCTTAAAAGGGACTTTTTTTTAACTTGCTTTTATCTGATACATAAAAATAGATCTCTCATATTTTTGATTTGATAATAATGTGAGAATAATGAAGGTTTCATTAGTATATCCCTAGTGGTTTTTTATATTAAAAACTTTATTTTTAATGAATTGTATTTTTTTTAACATAGTTTTTATTATTTTTAACATTGCGGTTTTTTTAAATAGTTTTGTTAAAAACATATATTAGGAGGTTTAAATCCTCTTTTATTTATATTTTAACCCAAATTGCATACCCCCTAGATATGAAACAAGGACTTATTACTTTTTTGATTCTGTGTAATATTCATCTTGGTCTTGGTCAAGAAAGGGCAGATATTCTAGTGAACATCAATGATCAAATAGAGATGATAGATGGTTATATAGAATTTGAAACCTTTTTCTTAGATCCAGAAGAGTTTCTTGATAAGATGGCTGATCATGGTGCAGAACTAAACGGATATTATGAGCATGAACGTCTCAAAAAGATTGTTAGAAAAGTAGGTACCAGAATAGCAGATGTTGTAACTACATTTTATTTTTGGAATGATCAACTTATTCATGTAAACTACAAACAACGACCTTATTTGGAAACGAAAAACGAAAGTGGCCAACGAATTATGGATTACTCTAATGCTTTTACCAAATATGAGTCAAAATATTATTTTAAAAATGATGAAGAGATAGAAAAAAAAGAAATTGGCCAACCTATGGATGATATGGAACCCGAAGAAGAGTTTATCAAATATGCGTATAAAATGAAAGCGCTATTGGATAACAAATTCTATAACAGAGATACGTATGAAGCCCTACAAGGAAAATGGCTTTTTATTCAGAATACAGATGATTATTTGATTTTTGAAGGGACAATACGATTTAATTTTTACAATGGTAAATTTGCAAATCGATTGAAAACCAGGATAGAAGATAAAGAAATATTGGTTTGTTTTTTCCCTATGGATGATCGTATTTATAGATATAAAATCAATGACCTAAACGATAATATGCTTACATTAACAGATCTTTTTTCTAAAGAAGAATTTGTTTATGCTAAAGTAGAATGATTTTTACACTATGGATTTAAGATATCCTATAGGAAAATTTGAATGCCCAAAAATTATAACTGCTCATCATATCAAAAAATGGATATCTGATGTCGAAGAGTTACCGGTGAAATTATCAAAACTGGTTTCTACTTTTAGTGAACAACAATTAGAAACCCAATATCGTCCCGGGGGGTGGACCGCCAGACAAGTAATACACCATATTCATGATAGTCATCATAATGGATATATTCGATTTAAGTGGGCATTAACAGAAAATAAACCCATGATAAAGGCTTATAATCAGCAATTATGGGCCGAATTATTTGATACCAAGTCTGCGCCAGTTCATTTATCCTTAGACTTGATAAAAGCTTTACATGCCAAATGGGTATACTTCTTAAAAGGTTTATCTGCTTATGATCTCGAAAAAGAGTTTATACATCCAGAAGGAAATGTATCAATTTCATTGGGCGAAGATATCGGTATCTATGCATGGCACGGTAATCATCATTTTGCACATTTACAAATTATTGCTCAACTCTAGCTTAAAGAGATAATACCATTCTTTGCATTTCTCTATGCTCATCTTTTAGACCGGGATAATCTAGGTCATAAAAAGAAATAGTTTCAAAACCCATTTTTTTATAAAAGAGTAGTGCAGGACTGGTACTCATTACATCTAACCATACTATTTTCTTACCTAGGTTAATAGCATAGTTTTTAACAAAATCAATTCCTTTTTTACCAATGCCTAGACCTGTGGCCGATTTTAAGAGATATATTTTTTCTAACTGTATTGTTATAGAAGCATCAAAACCTTTGATTGCTTGTTGTTTCTTTATTTTTAACAATCCTAAAGATATATTTGCTTTTTGAATTAAAAAATAAACAATGGCATCTGTTTTAAAATCTTCTTCAAAAGCTTTTTGATTAAAACTTAGATTTACATAATAGCTGGGATCATTACCTTCCCAAATATGAGCATAATGTTCGGGATAGAATTGTTGACTTATTTTACTTAGCTTATTAATATCTTTAGCAGAACATTCTTTAAAAACTACTTCTAGCATATTCTAAGGCCACAATATTGTAGCAATTTTTATAAGTTGTATCTATTCTTTCCACTTGATATTACAACCAATACTTGGTTTTTGTTCTTCAGAAACTTTGGTATTACGAAGTACGGCATCAAGTGCCCGACGAAGATCACGACCATTTACGGGAATTCCGTTTCCAGGTCGGGAATCATCTAGTTGTCCTCGATAAATGAGTTTTAACTCTGAATCAAATAAATAAAAATCGGGAGTACAGGCAGCATCATATACTTTAGCAATATTCTGTGTTTTATCAAATAGATATGGAAATGTATAGTTGTTTTTTTGAGCGGTTTTCCACATTTCTTTAGGAGCATCCTGAGGATATTTTTCGATATCATTACTGCTAATAGCAACAAAACCAAATCCTTGAACCCGATAGTCGTTAGCGATACGTACTATCTCTTCGTTAACATGGATCACAAAAGGGCAATGATTACAGATAAACATAACCACAGTTCCTTTTTCGCCTTTTACATCGTTTAGAGAATACTTGTCATTGGTAATAGAGTCTACAAGTGTAAAATCGGGTGCAATAGTACCAAGAGGTAACATATTAGAAGGAGTACGAGCCATGATTTTATTTTTTTTTGAAAGGTTCTAAATTACAATATTATACTATATAAGTCTACAAAAACAAACCTTAGTTACAACTGTAATTTACAATTTTAAATATTGAACTCATCTTGATTTTTTCTGTTTGTAAAAGCAAAAGGCTTTTAATCCTTGATGATACCATTTTTGTATAGTATAACTACAATATGAAAAAATTAATGTGGTAGTAGTTCACTTAATACTTCTTACATTTCATTACTAAAGAAAATAGCATTCATTAGTAATTTATTGGTTCCATACCAGAAAGCTCTAAAATTGGTGTTATCCGTAAACAGGATGATATTTCCTTTTCCGAAATCATTATGTTTGAAAGGAACTGTACCGGATAGTGAATCCAAATTCTTTTTACTAATATATCCACTAACCAATGGCTTTTTTGTGTATCGAATTGGATTGTTGTAACTCTGCTTGTCTGGTTTGATAAATAATTTTGTGTTTCTGAATAGTGAAATCTTTTCGTTCTTGTATCCAAAGTTGATAGGATGAGAACGATCTATTTCGGCTTCAAAAATAGCCCCACCAATTACTTGTGCACCATTAAAATCCTGTCTTTGTTCAAAAGATATGTTTTTTGCATCGTTTTTTGGGATAGCAAATTCGATTTTCATGAATTCATTATTTTTAAAAAACTTAGCAGCATTTCTATATCCAATTAATGTTCCACCATTGCGAACCCAAGTTTTTAATTTTTCAATTTTTTCTTTATCAAAAGATTGACCCCGACTATTTGGTAATACAATATGGGTGTATTTTGATAAAGTGAGTCTGCTCAAATTGCTTGTTTCTAATTTTGTGATAGGGATATCATACCGTTGATCCATTAAATGCCAGATCTCTCCAGCATCATAAGATGTGATTCCTCTACCTGTAAACAATCCTATTCTTGGGAGTGATAAAGCACGAAATTGATTGCTTCCGAGATCGATTCCCTCGGTAAGACCTGTAGAAACACTAGTGATATCGATGTGATTCTCTACAGCTATTTTTTGTAATAATTTATGGAGTTCTTCTTTATTTAATTTTTGATTCTGAACCGGGATTAAAATTGTACCATAGTCATAATCTTTATTTTCTAATGAAAAAGGTTTCATCCCAACTTTGGCTCGCAATCCGTTTGCTAGAATCCGATATAAAGCTTTTGGGGTGTAATACTCATGCCATTGTATTAGATATGCATAATCACTTTTATTAACCGAATTGGTTTTGCGATACGTGAGATCCGATATTTCGGTACCCATATTAGAAATAGCTGCATTATTAGAATAATCCAGATTAAAAGCCAAAGGAAACGTCCAGGCAGAAACATCATAAAAAAGACTATCCTGAAATGTTGTTCTATTTTCAAAAATAGCTTTTAACAGCCTTTTTTGTCGCTGGTTTTTAGGGACTATATAGCTATATTTTTTTTTGAAGAAATTTCCTTGAATGGTTATATCTTGTTTAAGTTCGTATATTTTGATTTGATGCCTTTTAAGGATTTCGGCAAGATGATAGGATGAAGCCGCATCTTTTTCATTACCAAAAATATATGCATCTTTAGCTACTTCTTTTCGGGCGTTGTTGTAAAAACTTCGTTTATATGCTAATAATTCTTTACGAATTGATTTTGCCGCTTCTAATGTAGAAAGTGCTGCCGTAAATTGATTTCTTATTGTAAAGGGAAAAGTGAGCAGCCCATTATCGGTTTGCTGGGCATGACCACGAGAACTACCTTGCTCAAATAAAATACCAATGCTTCCATTGATATCAGGAAAAGTAGATCCTTTACCATAATAAAAATCATCGAAATTCTCTTCGGTATAATATAGTGAGCCAATTTTATCTAATGCTTTGGCGTGATAATTACCAATTTTTTTAGTGAGTTCCTGATTTAATTTAGGAGTTAAAGGATGCGTTCTTGATTGAATTCCCGGTTGAAAAAAGAAAGTACTATTAGAGCCCATTTCATGATGATCAGTAAGAATATTTGGATACCACTTATGAAAAGTCTTAATACGAGCTCTGGATTCTGGTAATTGTACTGGTAGCCAATCACGATTCATATCAAACCAATAATGATTTGTTCTTCCTCCAGGCCATACTTCACTATATTCTCGATCTTGAGGGTCTATACTAATATTTTTGCTTTTATTGGTGTTAGCCCAATAGGCAAAACGTTGTAAGCCATCGGGATTTAATGAGGGATCGAATAAAATAACAACATTGTCTAAAAGATCGTCTATTTCTTGTCCCTGTGCAGCAGCAAGATAGTATGCCGCAACTAATGATGCATTAGAACCACTAGGTTCATTACCGTGAATAGAAAATCCTTGATATACAATTGCAGGTAGGTCTTCTATATGTATTGCGTTAGAATTATCTTGGGTAAGTTCTACATGTTTTTTTTGTATTTCCTGAAGGTTTTGATGATTTTTCTCTGAAGTTATTGTAAGTAATAGTATCGGGCGGTCTTCAAAAGTTTTCCCTCTGTCTTCGATTGTTATTCTTGAAGACGCTTTGGCAAGAGCTTGCATGTAATTCACAAGCTTGTCATGGGTTACATGCCATTTTCCTGGAACATAACCAAGTACACTTTGTGGAGTAGGGATCTCGGGATTGTATGTAACATTTTTTGGAAGGTAATACTCTAAAGATAAATCCTCTTGAGCAAAAGAGATAAAGCTTAATAGTGCAAAAAAAACAGTAAAAATATGTTTCATACGTTTTATTTTTTTGTGATTATTTTTGAAGGATGAATATAAAAAAAACCGCTTCAGTGAATGAAGCGGTTTACATAACTTTAACTTAAAGTCGTATTATTGTCTAGATATCGTCAAAACTTACATCTGTAAAGCTTTCTGTTGATGCAGAAACTTCTTCAGCAACTTTATTCTCAACTCCATCTTTTTCATATGATTTCTGAAAGTCTTTCTGGTGGCGTTCACTTATTACTTCTTCTCCTTTTTCATCGACAATGAAGTGAGTCATTTCATTTAAGATCTCTGTAAAACCAACAAAATCTTCTTTGTAAAGATAGATCTTATGTTTCTTATAGTGAAAAGATCCATCATCATTGGTAAACTTTTTACTTTCTGTTATCGTTAGATAATAATCTCCTGCTTTTGTAGCTCTTACGTCAAAGAAATATGTTCTTCTTCCTGCTCGTAAAACTTTTGAGAAAATTTCTTCTTTATCCATCATTTCATTATCACTCATAATCCGTATTTATTAATTAATTAATATGTTATGATGGTTTCAAAAATCCAAAAAAAATGTTAACCTCACAAAAAAAACTCAAATTTCTTTTTCACTAAGTTGTTTTAAATAGAGGTCTTTATAATATCCTTCTGTGCTTATTAGTTGATTATGAGAGCCTTGTTGGGTTATTTTACCATCTTCCAAGACAATAATTTTATTTGCATTTTTTGCAGTAGATACTCTATGACTTACTATAAAAGTTGTCTTATTCTTAGAAATTTTGTGAAGATTGTTAAGGATTTCTTCTTCTGTTTCGGTATCTACTGCTGATAGGCAATCATCAAAAAGGAGTATAGAAGGGTTTTTAAGTATTGCTCTCGCTATAGAAACACGCTGTTTTTGACCTCCGGATAGTGTGATTCCACGCTCCCCTAAAACGGTATCATACCCTTTACTAAAACCTATTATATTTTTATGTACTACTGCGTTTTTGGCAGCTTCATACACTTGGTCATCTGTTGCATTCTCATTACCAAATTTTATATTGTTTTGTATACTATCACTAAATAAAAATGCATCCTGAGGAACATAGCCAATACTCTCTCTTAAGTCGGTTAAGTTGAGGTTTTTTAGAGGAACTCCATCTATTCTTATTTCACCAGATGAAACATCATATAGCCTGCCTATTAAATCTAATATTGTCGATTTTCCAGAACCGGTTTTTCCTATAATACCTATTGTTTCTCCACTTTTAACTTCAAAGCTAATGTTTTTTAAGGCAGTGATATTAGTGTCATCATAGGTAAAAGAAACGTTGTCAAAATTAATATTTCCAATAATCGGTGTTTTTTGAGTTGTGGTATTAGTGATTTCTGGTTCCTGACTAAGAAATTCATTAATTCTTACTTGAGAGGCTTCTGCCTGCTGAACAATAGAACTAACCCATCCAACCGTGGCTACGGGCCAGGTAAGCATATTAACAAAAATGATAAATTCTACAATTACACCAAGATCTTGTATCGTACCATCGATAAATTGCTTTCCTCCAATATAAATGACTAAAATGTTACTAAAACCAATAAGTAAAACCATTAGAGGAAAAAACAGTGCTTGTACTTTGGCCAAGTCAAGATTCTTATCCTTACTCTTATCAGATAATTCGGTGAAATTTTTCTGGGTAGGAGACTCAAGACCATATGCTTTGATTACAGAAATACCGCTAAAAGATTCTTGAGTAAACGTGGTTAATTTAGATAAAAACTCTTGTACAATCGTACTACGTTTATGAATGGCAACACTTAATTTATAAATAGATATCGATAATATAGGTAAAGGAGTAACAGTGTATAAAGTTAGCTCGGGAGCTATACTAATCATATATCCTATTACCACAACAAACAGAGTAATAGTGTTTACACTATACATAATTGCAGGACCAACATACATTCTAACTCGGGATACATCTTCGCTAATGCGATTCATAAGATCACCGGTTCTATTTTTCTTGTAAAAATTAAGAGATAGTTTTTCGTAATGTTGAAACACCTCGTTTTTAAGATCAAACTCAATAAATCGAGATACTACAATAAAGGTTTGACGCATTAAAAAAGTAAATAATGCCGAAATAAGTAATGCTCCTGCAATAAGAAGAATATTTATGATAAGCCCACTTTTTACCTCGGCAATATCAGTAATATCTTTATTGATATATTGTTCTACAACATCTACAGAGTCACCGACTAATGTAGGAACTATCGTAGCAAAAACTCTTGCAATTATAGTAATTACCAATCCAATAATAAGTCGGTATTTATATTTTAAAAAGTATTTGTTCAAATGGCGTAATGCGCGCATAAAAGATTAATATTTATAAATGAATTTATTAATAAATCCGTAAAGTTTAACAGTGTTAAATTTCAAATTGATAAAAATATACTATTTTAGCACCCTTATTTTGAGTATAATATAATTGTAATATTTAAAAATTTTATAACATGATAACCGAAGTGTTTACTGCAAATCAACTTAAAAAAGAGGCTCCAGTATTTGGTCAACTATCTTTTGATAATCACGAACAAGTTGTTTTTTGTCAGGACAAAGATACAGGATTGAAGGCAATAATTGGTGTACATAACACAATTTTAGGGCCTGCTTTAGGTGGAACTAGAATGTATGACTATGCAACAGAGTGGGATGCACTTAATGATGTATTGAGGTTATCACGAGGAATGACGTACAAAGCTGCCATTACAGGTTTGAATCTTGGAGGAGGAAAAGCGGTAATTATCGGAGATCCAAAAAAAATAAAAACACCAGAGTTAATGAAACGCTTTGGAAAATTTGTACATACACTGGGAGGTAAGTATTATACTGCAGAAGATGTAGGTATGGAAACTTCTGATATGGATACCGTAAGAGAAGTCACTCCCTATGTAACAGGAATATCTGAATCAAAAGGAGGGGCAGGCAACCCTTCTCCGGTTACAGCTTATGGGGTGTATATGGGAATGAAAGCGGCTAGTAAATTTGCTTACGGAAATGATGCATTAGAAGGAAAACGAATTTTGGTTCAGGGAATTGGGCATGTAGGAGAAGAATTGGTGCGTTTAACCTCTGAAGAAGGAGCAAAAGTAATAATTAGTGATATCAACCAGGAAAGACTCGAAGCTGTAAGTACCAAGTATGGTGTTGATATTTATAAAGGAGATGATCTATATGCAGAAACAGCAGATATTTATGCTCCTTGTGCTCTTGGCGCAACTGTTAACGATCAAACAATTGATAAATTAAAAGTAAAAGTGATTGCGGGAGCGGCAAATAATCAATTAGCTAACGAAAACATTCATGGCCCTCTATTACAAAAGAAAGGCATCGTGTATGCTCCAGACTTTTTGATTAATGCAGGAGGTATTATTAATGTATATGCAGAGATCGAAGGATATGGAAGAGATCAAATTATAGCTAAAACCGAGAAGATTTACGATACTACTTTAGATATTTTAAACAAAGCAAAAGCAACCAATGTGACTACAAATGCAGCAGCAATTAGTATAGCAGAAGATAGAATTGCAGCAAGAAAAAAAGAAATGTAATCATACCTTGAAAAATTAAAGACGGTTTTGTAACACAAGAAAAGTGAAGTAAAGAAAAACCGATAAACTTTTAAAATAAAAAATTACCTCATAAAAAAAGAAGTTTTAAGGTAGGTACGATTAAAAATAATAGTATTTTTGCAGGGCAAAAGTTAAAATATACTTTTGCCCTTTTTTAATATAAAGTTCTTTGTAATTTTCTATGTTAACCAGAAGACATATTAGAGTAAAAGTAATGCAGTCTCTCTATTCGATGGAGCAGACGCAAAGTGATAACCTAGGTAAAGAAGAAAAATTTCTTCTTTATAGTATTGATCAGATGTATGAATTATTTATTATAAATCTTCAGCTTCTGGTAGAAATTAGAAAACATGCAGCCGAGTTTTTGGCGAAAAGCCAAAAAAAGCACTTGGCTACTTCCGAAGAAAAAAATCCTAATACCAAATTTATCAATAACGAAGTCTTGTTATTGCTAGAGAAAAATATTCAACTCAAGACAGAAATTGAGAAGAAAAAATTGAATTGCTGGGAATTAGATGATGAGTATGTGGCTATATTATGGAAAGAGATTAAAGAAAGTGAGCTGTATACAGATTATATGAGTACTAAACTTAGCTCTTTTAGAGAAGATAAAGATTTTGTACTTAATGTTTTCAAAGAAATCATAGCTCCTAATGATAAGCTTTATGAGTACATTGAAGATAAAAAGCTAACATGGGTTGATGATTTACCACTGGTAAATACTTCGATTATTAAAATGCTTAGAAAAGTTAAATCATCTCATGATGAGCAAATGGGACTGCCTAAGCTATATAAGGATATAGAGGATAAGAAATTTGCAACCGATATTTTTAGAAAAACAACACTTAATGGTGTAGAGTTTACAAAAGAAATTGATGGTAAAACACCAAACTGGGATCAGGATCGTATTGCAGAATTGGATAAAGCAATCATAAAAATGGCTATTTGTGAGTTTGTAAAGTTCCCATCAATACCAGTAAAAGTAACAATTAACGAATATTTAGAAATTGCAAAAGAATATAGTACACCTAAAAGTAGTATTTTTATCAATGGAATTTTGGATAAAATTTCTAAAGAGTACCGGGAAAGCGGTAAATTGAACAAAGTAGGTCGTGGATTAATGTAATATTTAGAAAAAATAGTATTTTTAACCCTCAAATAATTAAAAAACCCAAGTAATGAAAAAAGGAATCTTAATTTTAGCCGGAGTTTTTGCTATGACAGTTATGTCTTGTAAAGACAATGCCGCAGAAAAAGTTAAAGAAGAAAATGTAGAAATAGCAGCAGATCGTGACGCAAAGAACACAGATTTTCCTGTGATGACTTTTACTAAAACAGAACACGATTTTGGAACGATCAATGAAGGAGATGTTGTAGAGCATAAGTTTGAATTTACCAATACTGGTAAAGCACCTTTGGTAATCGTTAGTGCAAAAGGTAGTTGTGGATGTACTGTGCCAGAATGGCCAAAAGATCCAATTGCGCCAGGAGCAACAGGAGAGATGTTAGTGAAGTTTAATTCTAACGGAAAACCAAATCAGCAAACTAAGCAAGTTACTATAACTGCTAATACTGAGGCTGGAAAAGAAATTCTTAAGATTAAAGCTATGGTAACTCCAAAGGCTAAACCTGTTAGTGGAACACCAGTAAGCGAATAATTTATTTATGGAGCAAATACAATCATTTCTTCCTTTTATACTCATATTTGTCGTAATGTATTTTTTTATGATACGACCACAGATGCAAAAGGCAAAAAAGGAAAGAAAATTTGCTGAAGATTTAAAAAAAGGAGATCGTGTCGTAACAAAAAGTGGACTTCATGGTAAAGTTTTTGACTTCAGTGAAAAAAATAATGCTATTATTATTGAAACAGGATCTGGTAAATTAACATATGATAAATCCGCAATTTCATTGGAAATGAGTCAAAAGTTAAATCAACCAGCAGATAAGAAGTAATAACTAGCCTACTTGTTAAAAGCGCGATGAAATTAATTTAATTTTACCGCGCTTTTTTGTTTTCGATACCTTAATACCTTTGATTATTGCTTTTTCTTGCTAATCTGTAAAAAAAAACAATAACATCAACAATTTTCGATCTGGATAAATTGTTAATTTATTTCTTTGCTGTCAATTCAGCAATTTTAACGATTACTTCTACAGCCTTAATCATACTCTCTGCAGGAACATACTCGTATCGACCATGAAAATTATGCCCGCCTGCAAAAATGTTCGGGCAAGGTAGTCCCATAAAACTTAATTGCGATCCATCGGTTCCTCCTCGTATAGGTTTTATAATCGGTGTGATATCAAGCGATTTCATAGCCTCTTCTGCAATATCTACAATATGCATTACAGGTTCTACTTTTTCTCGCATATTAAAATACTGATCTTTAATTTCTATATGTACAACCTCTTTGGCATGTTGAGTGTTAATTTCATTTGCCAGATTTTTCATTACTTTTTTTCTGGCCTCAAAATGCTCTTTATCATGATCTCTAATTATATACTGTAATTGAGTTTCTTCAACATTACCTTTCATAGTATGTAAATGAAAAAAACCTTCTCGACCACTTGTATGTTCTGGAGTTTCCATTCTTGGTAGTGAATTGATAAAATCCTGTGCGATATACATGCTGTTAATCATTTTTCCTTTGGCATAACCAGGGTGTACGATTTTCCCTTTTATGGTTACCACAGCACCAGCCGCATTAAAATTTTCATATTCAAGCTCTCCAATCTGGCTACCATCCATAGTATAGGCCCAATCTGCACCAAATTTTGAAACATCAAATTTATGAGCACCACGACCAATCTCTTCATCGGGTGTAAATCCTATTCGTATTTTACCATGTTTAATCTCAGGATGTTGTACAAGGTATTCCATTGCAGTTATTATTTCTGTAATCCCTGCTTTATCATCGGCTCCTAATAGTGTTGTGCCATCTGTGGTAATTAGTGTTTGACCTTTATACTGCTTTAAATCTTCAAAATAATCAGGAGAGAGTATAATATTTTCTGATGCATTTAGTGTAATATCTTTACCATCATAATTTTCAATAATCTGCGGATTTACATTTGCACCTGTAAAATCGGGACTAGTGTCAAAGTGTGATATAAAACCAATAGTAGGCACTTTCTGATCAATATTAGAAGGTAATGTAGCCATGATATAGGCATGTTCATCTATACTAATGTCTTCTAAACCAATATCCTTTAAATCTTCGACTAGTTTATTAGCAAGATCCCACTGTTTTTCGGTACTGGGAGTTGTATTACTTTCGGGATCACTTTCGGTGTCAATAGTTACATAACTTATAAACCTATTTATGATGTGTTGTTTTGAAATCATGGCTTCTATTATTTTAATATATGAAGAATTCAAAAATACACTTTTATTAGAACCTTGGATAACTTATTTTTGCACAAGCAAAATTATATTTAATGTATAAACTCTTACTACGTCCTTTACTATTCTTGTTTGATCCAGAAAATGTACATCATTTTACCTTTAGAATGATTCGATTTTTTTCAAAAATTCCTTTGATTCCATCAATTTTCAGAAGTTTATATAAGATAAATAACCCAAAATTAGAACGAGAAGTTTTTGGGTTAAAATTTAATAATCCTGTGGGATTAGCTGCTGGATTTGATAAGAATGCAGTTTTGTATAATGAATTGGCTAATTTTGGATTTGGGTTTATCGAAATAGGAACGGTGACTCCCAAAGGTCAGGAAGGTAACCCCAAAAAAAGATTATTTAGGCTTAAAGAAGATCAAGGGATTATCAATAGAATGGGATTTAATAATAAGGGGCTTGAGGCAGTCGTAAATCAACTTCGAAAAAATAAAGGTAAACTTATTATAGGAGGAAATATAGGAAAGAATACAGATACGTTACCAGAGCATTATACCAAAGATTATCTAGAGTGTTTCCGAATATTACACCCATATGTAGACTATTTTGTGCTTAATGTGAGTTGCCCAAATGTGGGGAGTCATGCAAAGCTAAATGATAAAGAATATTTAAACGAATTGATAGTAGCGGTACAAGAAAAAAATAAAACGTTCGAGAAACAAAAACCTATTGTATTAAAGATCGCTCCTGATTTAAATACAAATCAACTAGATGAAATCATAGAATTAGTAGCAGATACTAATTTAGATGGAGTTATCGCTAGTAATACTTCTGTGTCCAGAGAAGGACTAAAGACTTCTAAAAATAAATTAGAAACTATAGGTAATGGTGGATTGAGTGGTCAACCTATCAAAAATAAAAGTACAGAGGTAATTAAATATTTATCAGAAAAAAGCAACAAAGCGTTTCCGATTATTGGAGTAGGGGGAATACACAGTGCTGCGGATGCTATAGAGAAATTAGAGGCTGGAGCAAGCTTGGTGCAATTATATACTGGCTTTATTTATGAAGGTCCTAAGTTGATCAGGGATATTAATAAAGCAATACTTTATAACGCAAACCTTCAAGGTTTACAAAAAACCTTGAAGGTTTAAGAGGTATGAACTACGAAACTCTGTATACCTTTGTTCTGGCAACATTGGCATTATCAATCTCACCAGGGCCCGATAATATATTTGTGCTAATGCAAAGTGTAGTAAATGGCAAAAAATATGGATTAGCTGTTGTAGCAGGTTTGCTATCTGGGTGTTTGATTCATACTACACTAGTTGCTTTTGGTGTATCTGCAATCATTAAACAGAGTGAAATTCTTTTTTTTATCATTAAATTATTCGGAGCGTTGTATTTGTTTTTCTTGGCGTACAAAGTGTTTAGAAGTGAAGCAGCGGTAAGCCTTTCAGAAAATAGTATGCCTAAGAAAAGCCTCGGGCAATTATTTAAGCAGGGATTTATAATGAATGTTTTAAATCCTAAAGTATCGATATTCTTTTTAGCATTTTTCCCCGGATTCTTATTTAGCAAAACCATAAGTAATGTAGTACAATTTTATATACTTGGATTTCTTTTTATAGTAGTTTCGTTTATTATTTTTGGTTTGATAGCGATTCTGGCTGGATCTATTGCAGAGTACTTAAAAAAGAATTCGAAAATTGGGGTTGTTCTAAAATGGCTTCAGATTATTGTTTTTATCGGGATCGGAGTTTTTATTCTTATTTCGGAGAAATAAAATATTTTAAATTTAATCATTGCGAAAAATACTTGATTTCATACTACACTTTATCCTCCTTATCATCTTCAGATGCTGTATACGTATAGCGATCAGGTGTTACTAGTTTTTTGAATTGATAGAAAAAGCGCTCTATTAATCTTAAATCCTCAGTAATGATTTCCCCAGAGCCTTTCATTTCTTGTTTAAAATCAATTTTTTTCCTGTAACTGGTAATTAGTTTATTAGGTAGAGAAACATCAATTAGATAAAAACCTTCGGGATCTGGAAGTAATGAGATTTTTTTAATTGTACCTTCTATAATTCCGAATTCATTATGTGGGTAGTTTTCTAATTTTATATTTACTTTTTGACCATTTTTTATTTTACCAGAGTTTTGAGAAGGAGCTTTTAGTTTTCCTATTAATTTTGTGTTTTCACTAGGAATTATTGAGAAAATCAAGTCACCAGAAGATACAGTCTGAGAAGCACTCCAATAGTTTAAAAAGGTTACTCTACCTTTGATATTTGATTTTAACACATAGACTAATTCCCAACTATTGATAGATTTTTTTAATTGATTAAATGAATGAATTACATTTTGTAAAAGCGTTATTTCTTCTTTTGTTTTATTGATTTCGGTCCTCTTTGTATCCTTTCTTAGTGTACTAATAGCTTGTTCTATTTGTGTTATCGAAATGTTCATAGTTTCGTAATTACGCTCTGTTTGTAGAAATTCTAACTTTTTACGTTCAAATTCTTGTAATGATATTACTCCTTTATCAAATAACTTTTGATGCCGATGCATCTCTTTTTTCTTAAGCGTAATTTCTTCCTCACTATGTCTTTGTTGTGTAATAGTATTACTTAATCTTTGTTGTAATGCTATCATAGAAAAATAGTTTGCAATTTTCTCATTGTTAAATGGTTGAAGTTTTTTGTTTAGAATGTATTTAGAATAATTATTTTCAAATAATATAAAATCTGTATGAATATCGCCTAGGGATAGCATAGGAAGTTTATCAAAAGGAAAATAAAAAAAATCACTACTTAGGTTGATGGTATCCATAATTGATTTTAACAGAAAAATATCTTTATAATTGGCATTGCTCCTTAATATTGCCAAGGGAGTTTTTTCTTGCACAATATCATTATCATGTACTAATATAGCCTCTATTTTTTCATTCGTTTTTGCAAATATTTTTTCCGGAGGAATTTCTGTCGTTATTAGACTTTCAGAGCTAACAATATCTGGATACTTGATTATGTAAGACATGATTAATAGCATAATTACTAATAGCAATAATACTAAGCTACCCCATCGAATCATCCAATTTGGCACACTAGATAGTATTTCCTGAACTTCTTCACTTCTTAGTTCTATTTCGTCTATTTTTCTTGCCATGTTATTGTCCTAATTCTAATTGATTTTTAACAAGATTATAATAGTTTCCTTGTTGTTCTATTAATTCTTGATGATTACCTTTTTCTACGATTTTACCTTTATCTAATACTACAATCTGGTGTGCATTTTTTACGGTACTTAACCTGTGAGCTACTACAACCACCGTTTTATTTTCGAAAAAACGATTAAGATTTTCCATGATTACTTTTTCGTTATTAGCGTCTAATGCACTAGTAGCTTCATCAAAAAACAAGATTTTCGGGTTTTTATAAACGGCTCTTGCGATTAATAAACGTTGTTTTTGCCCAGTACTTAACCCTACGCCTTCCGAACCGATTTTGGTATTATAGGATAAAGGAAGAGATTCTATAAAACCTTGAATATTAGCAATGTCTACTGCATGCTCTAGTTTCTTTTTATCTATAAAATCTTCTCCTATCGCTATGTTATTAGCTATTGTATCATTAAAAATAAAACCTTCTTGCATTACGACTCCACAGTTGGCTCTCCAGAATTGTTGCGATATGTTTTTTAGATTATAATTTTCGGCATAAATTTCACCTTCTTCTAATTCATAGAATTTTAGTAGTAGTTTTACAAGAGTAGTTTTACCACTGCCACTTACACCTACTATTGCTGTAACTTTATTTGCAGGAATATTGAGATCTAAGTTTTCTAAAACAGGTTTTTCGGTTCCTATATATCTGAAAGTTGCATCTTTAATTAAAAAATCTGTATGTTCAGAAGTGTAATTGATTTTTTGTTCATCTCTAGGTTCCTCGTCATCTTTGCTATGAATTTCACTTAATCTATCCAGAGATATTCTGGCATCCTGTAATTCTCTTATAAAACCAATAAGTTGTGAAATAGGAGAATTAAGTTGACCAACTATATATGTTATTGCAAGCATCATCCCCAGTGTTATATCACCCATGATGACCAGTTGTGCAGAGAAAACAGTAATGAGAATGTTTTTAAGCTCATTTATAAAACCTGATCCAACATTTTGATATTGTTCTAATGCTAGACCATCTATAGAAATTTTAAATAGCCTAGCTTGTAAAAACTCCCAACTCCATCTTTTTTGCTTCTCTGCATTATGCAGTTTTATTTCCTGCATCCCGTTTATTAGCTCAATTACTTTACTTTGTTCCTGGCTTACTTGAGAAAACCTTTTGTAATCTAGGTCAGCTCTCTTTTTTAGAAAAATCAAGATCCAAAGAAAATATAGAATACTTCCCAGAAGAAAAATAGCAACTATTTTCAGGCTGTAATATGCTAGTACAACACCAAATATCAATAAATTAACCATAGAGAATAGTACATTTAATGAAGAAGTAGTAAGAATTCGTTCAATACGACTATGATCGTTGATACGTTGTAGAATATCTCCTGTCATTTTGGTGTCAAAAAAGGAAATAGGCAAACTCATTAACTTGATAAAGAAATCAGATATCAATGATATATTAATACGTGTACTAAGGTGAAGTAATATCCAGCTTCTTATTAATTCGATACTTATTCTGCCAATAAATAAAAATACCTGAGCGATAAGGATAAGGTATACAAAATTGAGGTCTTGATTTTTAATCCCTACATCTACTATACTTTGAGTAAGGAAAGGAAAAATAAGTTGAAGTAGACTTCCTGCTATTAATCCAAAAATAAGTTGCGCCAAAAACTTTTTATATCGTAATATATATTTAGAAATAAATGAAAATCCAATGTTCTTCTGTTCTTCATCAAAGTTTTGATCAAATAGTTTAGGTGTGGGCTCTAGCAATAGTGCTAAGCCTTCTTGAGTATTTTCGGTAACATTAGGACCAATCCAATGTTTTAAAAATTCACCTTTGTTATATACTAATAATCCATGTGCAGGATCAGAAATATAGTATTTGTTGTTTTTAATTTTATATAGAATAACATAATGGTTTCTGTTCCAATGTAGAATACAAGGTAATGGAGCTTCTACAATTTCTAATAACGAAATTTTAACTCCAAGACTTCGGAACCCAACTTTTTCTGCCGCATGACTAATAGAGAGAAGATTACTCCCTGTTCTTGTGGTTTCACTTAACTTTCTAAGTACTTGTATAGCAATATTTTTTTCATAATATTTTGCTACGATTTTAATACAAGTAGGTCCGCAATCTTTAAAATCACCCTGTTTATAATGTGGAAACTTTACCAATTTGTTTAGATTTAAAGGTTAACTAGACTATGCTCTTCTATAGATTTATGCTTCAATGGATTTATACTCCAATTTTTCCATTCATTTGTATATGGGTCATATCCACATTTCAAAGGTTTTGAAAATAAACTATTAGGATCATTGGTATAGGCTCTGCAATCTGTACAAACATGCCTGAACTCACAGTCCTTGCAGATGTCTATTTGATCTTTGGTGATAGTCCAATATTTTTTGAAACCATTTTTTTGTAATGCTTCACTTAGAGATGTATTATTGATATTCCCATAACTTTTTGGCATTGATGGACAGTTCTTAATGTCTCCTCGAATATCAATAGATATTTTTCGATTTAAACAAGAATTATGTTTTTGTGACTCTAAAAAGAATTCCCGATTTGTCGAAAAATAATGGGTGCTAACAATGCCGCAATGATTTGACGAATTTATATTTTGTGTAGTGAACAATATATTGGTAGCCATTGACCCTGTTTGAAAAGAATACTGATTTTTTTCTGGTGCAGTATGAATTGTTATACTGGTTACTTTTTTATACGTATTGCATAATTGTTCTAATTCATGTTTTTGAGTTTCATCAGAATACTTTAATAATAAATCAATACTACTGAGTCTTCCGTGTTTACAGATTGTTAAAATTTGATTTACTTTAGAAATAGAAATTTCTTCAAAAAACCTAACCTCTAATGCTTTACAGTTAAACTCATCGAGTTCTTTAAATATTTTTGCAAAATCATGTTCAGATGTAGAGTCTACATCAATCAAAGCATTGGTAATAATAGATGGTGATTTCCAAGTAAGATCTAGAGGAGGAAATAAATCTGGTTCTTCTGTAAAGAAAATGAGTTCATGGTCGATTAAAAAATCAAAATATTCATCTATAATATTATCTGCTTCATTATCATAAAATTGCTTAATTTCTTTAATTGATTTTGTAGCATGCTCTACTAAGATTTCACATAAAATGTTAGGGATAAAATGTAACTTATTTCTCTCTACATCGCAGATAGTACTTCTATTAGCCCCTAATACTGGTAAACAAGAAGCATACAGTTTAAAAAAAATGTCTGGATTTTTCATGTTTTAGTAAATTAAAGTTCTGGATATAGATTTATGAAAATATATGGTGTAGGACGAATCTGATCGATAAAAATCTGAACTCTCTGAATTGTGCGGTAATTTTTTCTCAGCTTCGTTCATGACCCAAAGTGAAAGCGGTAATAATTCTTTTTGCTTGTCATTAAAATCGTCTATCAATATCTTTTTGTCAGATGTTTTACTTTGATGTTTCATGTGTTCATTTTTTTTATTATTTAGATCAGATGTTCTGAAATAAGCCTGATTATAAGGGAAGAATTATGTGCTTTTTTCAATTAGAAAATCAGCTACCTTTTCTTCAAGATAATAATTGCAAGGACCCGAGGTCATTCCGAATTGCCCTACAGGATTAATTTCTAAAAAGACATAATCTCCTGATTTTGTTTTTATTAAATCGATAGAGCCCGTATTAAGATCAAGATCTTTCATTAATAGAGTTAATTTGTCTTCTATCGATTTTGGTAATTTATAAGGAACTCGTCTATTAGGTTTTTGATGGTTATACTGTCTGAAATCTACCGAAGTCTGATCATCATTTTGAGAAAAAATAGCCATTCCGTAAAAATCACCTTCCAGATAAAAGATTCTGAGTTCATATTCTTTATCAACCGTATTTTGAAGTAATGATGCATAAAATTTATCAGGTAAGGATTCGATAATTTTATCGGTTAATATTGCAGTATATGCAGAATACGATGTTCCATTTTTGGATAACATCATGGCTTCACTAATAGCTTTTACGATTATTGACCCATGTTCGTTTTTAAATTTAATGACTTCTTCCTTACTATTGGTTATTATTGTTTCAGGAATAGATATGCCGTATTTTTTCGCTTTTTGAAGTACATCAAGTTTATTAACCTTTACTTTTTCCATGTTGGATAGCCAAGGTTTCTCTTTTTGGGATGACCTTAAATATTCTTTGATTTTAAGCAACTCACTATTCAGTTTTTGTGAAAACCTCATTTTATTAAATGGTGTATCCATGAGTTCCTCATATTTTGAGTAATGATATGCTCCGGATAACCATCTTCTATACCAAAAGGCTTTAACCCTGGAGAGTTCAATTTCTCTTTCAGGAAAACTAAGTGTAGCTTCATTGTTTGTAACATCAATTTTGAAATTACAATGTTCTATCAGATCATTTCCGTTCAATCTGAAGTAATCTGCTTTTTTATGATCCAACCAATCAATTACTTCTTCGGTAGAGTGCTCTCCTGCATGTTGACTTACTATTAGTATCATTATTCTGTAATATTTTGGTAATTAGATTTTTTAATTCACTATGTATAGGATAGTTGTAATCTTCTTCTTGAACATTATTCGCTATCTATCTCAGCATCGATGTCGGTTGAACCATCTCCCTGTACACTATCTCTAATATTACAGAGTTCTATTTCTTTACTTCCTCCAGTTATACTTCTCAACTTCTCTTGAGGTATTGGGTTAAATTTTCTATGTTTATTTTATGAAATTTTTTCATAGTGGCTACTTTTAATTATAAGTGGTTAGAATAAAAATTAGATCTTTTGAAAATATACAGCCAACACAATAATGTGTTTGTGTCAGCTGTATATGACTTAACTGTATAGCCAGAATTACTCTTGGTCTACTTCAGCATCCATTCTTTGAGACCCATCAGTGTACTCAGTGTCACGGATATCGCAAAGTGTAATTGCTAGTCTTCCACCAGTAATGCTAGATAATTGATCTTCAGGAATTTGATTGAATTTTGTTTCCGAAATTTTTTGAAACTTTTTCATTGTGTAAATATTTAAATTGATGTACCTACTCTATTAAGGCTTTTCGGATTCCGCCCATCTGTTGCGCGACAAATATTTTCTATATTTTTATTTTTAAGCAAAAAGGGGGTAGTGTTTCCTGTTTTTGACAAGAAATAAATGATAATATTACTGTTATGAATTTGAAACTTATTTCTAGTACTGAGTACCAGGATTTTGATACCTTTTTATGATTTTTTCTGCATTTTTATTATCAGGATTTAATGTTAACGATTTCCTGTATGCCGATAATCCTTCTTCTGTCTCATCAAGTTTTAATAAACATTCTCCTAAACTATCATATGTGTTAAATGCATTAGGATATAACTCTACATTTAGTCTGAATAAAGCAAGAGCTTCTTTGTTTTTATCCTTTTTCATAAGCTCGTACCCGTAATTATTTATTGCTATTTCGGTAAGATTATATTTTGATTCTTCCTTTTGTGTTTTTTCTCTTCTACAGAATGATATGAATTCTTCAATAGATATTTCTGTTTCTAATACTTCAGAGATTGGTTTTTTGTTTAACAGCTTTACTCGTTCTTTGAGTTGAGCAAGAGTCTCTACTTTATGAGCAATTCTTTCTTCATCAGATATTTTTGTAGTATCTATGTTATACAACTCCCAAGGATCTTCTTTTCCTTTTCTAACAAATTGAGTTCCATAGATCTGTGGCTGATTGCGACTCATAAGTTCACGATCAATAGCAGCAGCAAGTAACCATTTGCTTGCGGTAGCATCTAGTGATACTGCTTTTTTCATTAGTTTCACTGCCATTCCAAAAGCAATAGAATCTTTACCATGCTGAAAAATCATGGCAGCATTAGAATAATCATTTGCGGTTTTTACTTTATCACTTTTGAGCAGTTCATATACTCGTTTTCTACGTAGACTATCTTTTTCTGAAATTAGTTTCCAATCTACTTTTTCTGCCTTTCTATCTGCTTGATCCTCTTTGTAAAGCTTTTTTAGTTCTGGATTATCCATATTCTTCTGACTTAAACTAATCGAAACACATAGTATAGTAAGACAAAGTGTTGTATTAAGTTTTAATTTCATAATACCCTGTTTTTACTATAGATTAATTGTGAGTAAATTTCTTGAATCAAAGATACTAGGCTAATACTCTTAAAAACAAGAAACTAAACTCTGTATTCGGGAATGGCGAGTAGTGATTCGGGAAATCAGACTTTGTGTTGTTATTTATAAGTGTCTGTTTTTCAATTTTTTAAATAAGAGGTGTGGTAAAACAGCAATAAAATAGGAACTAAACAAGAAAATAGTATATTTACTATGTATTAACCAACAAAATAGTGATTATGTATCCTATAGAATATTAAAAAATGAACTTTTTTTTGGATTAAAAATATTCATTTTTGTTCTATAACATTTCGGATTGATTTATCTGTTTTTTAAATCAATCTGTTTGCTTGAAGCATAAAGACGATATATTACACGACATAGAATAACATGAATAAAATAGCACAAATAATACAGCTAGTATTTGTTTTATTTAGTACTTACTCTTCATTTTCACAACAAATCGAAGGACGTTTTGAAATTCCAGATTCTTTACAACATAGATCTTATAATGAAATTTATGAAAAATACAGACATTATAGTAAGGATACAATAAAATCCCAGATTTATTTAAAAACATATCTAGAAAAAGCAAGAGAGGATGGAGACAGTATTAAAATGGCAAGAGCCTATGGTTTGCTATATTATTTTGTTGAAGATGATGTGGTTAAAATAAAGTATTTGGACGAATCCATCAAACTAAGCAAAAACCAAAACCATCTTTTTTATCCCGCTTTTCCGTACTCTAGTAAAGGAGGGTTTTACTTAAATAAGTGGGATTATGAACGAGCATTAGATAATTATCTGATGGCTTTAAAATTCACAAAAATAAATAAGAATACAGATTTTCAATATTTGACTCAGCATAATATTGCAATTATAAAAAGTAAATTAGGTAAGCATCAAGAGGCCTTAGATATTTTTAAAGAATGTCTTGATTATGAAGAAAAAATGAAGATTAGGGATACTCTTGATTATATGGAAATCATTGTAGATTTAGTAGAAACATATACTAAAAATAGTATGATAGATTCTTCAGACTATTATTTAAAAAGAGGCTTTTTTTTGTCAAAACAATACAATAATGATTTTTACTATCGATTTCTTTTTAATCAAGGGATTAATTTTTATTATAAAAAAAAATACGCCGAAGCTGAGTTAAATATAAAAGAATCGTTACCGTATTTATCCAAATTAGAAGATAAGAGGCATACTGTAAATGCATATTTCTATTTGGGAAGAATAAATGAGTCTATAATGAATAAAAATAAGGCAAATTATTTCTATAAAAAAATTGACTCTATATTTCAAAATACAAGATATATAACTCCAGAAGTAAGAGACAGTTATTCATTTCTTATTAACTATTATAAGACAAATGAGGATTATAAAAATCAATTGCTGTATGTAGAACGATTACTCAAATTTGATAGTATTTTACACCAAAATAATATACTGATAAACGAAAAACTGATAAAAAAATATGATACTGCAGAACTTTTAGCAGAGCAGGAAAAGTTAATAGTATCTATATATGGTAAAAACTCATATTTTAAAAGGTATATAAGATTTTTAATTGTTATAGTTATCGTCATAAGTGCTCTTTTTTATTATCAATATCAGAGAAGAAAACGATATTCAAAACGATTTAAAGCGTTAATAGAAGAAAAAGGTGATAGCACAAAAAAGAACAATGGTATTATTTCTATAAAATCTGAAAAAAGAATCCTTAAAATATCAGATGATATTAAAGAAGATATTTTGAGTAAAATTCAAAAATTTGAAGAGAATATGGAGTTTCTTGAACCTAATATTACTACAACAAGCTTGGCAATACAATTTAAAACGAATAGTAAATATATTTCAAGAATAATTAATACATATAAAGAAAAGAACTTCACCAATTATATTAATGATTTAAGATTAGAATATGTAATAGAAGAGCTTAAAACAAATAAAAAATTTAGAAATTACACAATTAAAGCTATCGCCAATGAAATTGGTTTTAATACTACAGAAGCTTTTTCAAAATATTTTCATAAAAAAACCGGATTGTACCCCTCTTATTTCATAAAAAAAATGGAAGAATACACGGGTTAATTCAACGATAGACCTAATTACTTCACGTTTCATTATTTATTTTGGTCTGGTTTCCGGAAACAAGACTACAACCAGTATAAAATGCTATTAAACAGTTGATTAAAATTATACTTTTATTCACTCAACTTTTAAAACTAACATGATGAAAACTAGTAAAAGTAACAGTAAATTGGAAATGAAAAAATTACGGATTGCTAAAATTAAGAACATTTCTTTGATCAGAGGAGGGAGGGATATTATAATCATTGAAGACGGTACAGGTGTAAGAAGTCATAGACCCGATTGCCCTACTGAAACAAATACTAATACACCATGTAACGCATAAAAATAACAGTTTTATTTATTGCTAACCTTGAGATATAAAATAATGTATAAAAAAATACTACCCTCTCTGATTTTTATAATATTGGTATCTTGTCAAAATAAGAATAAAACCCTTAGTGGCCCACCAATAACTCCTAAAAAAGAAATAGTTGATGAATATTTTGGAGAGACAATAATCGACTCATATCGAAATCTTGAAAATTTAAAAGACTCTACAGTTATCAATTGGTTCCATAAACAACAAGAGTATACACAAACCGTTTTGAATAGAATTTCTAAAAAAGATGATTTAGTAAAGAAATTACAAAAAGCAAGTAGTAGAGGAGATTATAAAGTTAAAAATTCTAGAATAACATCGGCAGGGGAGTATTTTTTTTTAAAACAGAACTCGGGAGAAAATGTATTCATGTTATATCATAAAAAATCGTATAATACTGAAAAAGAAATATTACTCTATAACCCTACAGAATACAAACGCGATTTAGGGTATTCATATATTATCAATTATATCAAACCAAGCTGGGATGGAAACAAGATAGCAATTAGCCTGTCTAAGGAAGGGGAAGAAGTTTCTGAAATAATAGTTATGGATGTTGCCACAAAAGCAATTTCTCCTAAAATAATAACTAATTGTGATCCATCTGGATTAAACGGGATACATTGGCTTTATGATAACTCTGGATTTATTTATCAATATTTGCCAGTTATAGATATAAACGATAAGGGATTTTACCTTAATACTGTTGCGGTATATTATGAAATAGGAGCGGATCCAAAGATGATCACAGAACTGTTTTCAAAAACTAATAATCCCGAAATCGATATAAAAAGCGAAGATTTTCCTTATGTTTCTGGGCACTCTAACCAAGGAAAATATATATTCGCAAGTATTGCCGGTGTAAATGTATATGAAGATACTTTCTACGCTAAAACTACGGAAATAAAAAAACAAAAAATCCTATGGGCACCATTATTTAAAAAGACAGATAAGATCAAATTATTTGTTATTGAAAACGATGAGATAATATATTTAACTGCCAAAGGAGCTTCAAATTTTCAGATTTGCAAAACATCAATAATAAATCCAAATTTTGAAAACCCAGAAATTTTGGTTAAAGAAAAAAAAGACAGATCCATTTTGGATTTTGAATATAGAAAAGAAGGGCTGTTTTTTACAACATTAAAAAATGGAGTAGAATCAAGATTATTTGTCATTAACGATAGTATTGAAAAAGAAATTACCTTACCTACGGCTTCAGGTAAGAGTTTTGTAGCTTCATACGGAGAAAATTTTTATGTATCTACACAAGGATGGACTTCTCCCTATAGATTATACAAATACGATATAACAGAGGAAACGTTTATAAAAGCTAATTTATCACCTTCAGTAAATTATGAAGAATATAAGGATATAGTAGTTAAAGAGGTAGAAGTTTCTTCTTATGATAGAGAAAAGGTTCCATTGTCTATTATTTACAAAAAAAGTACATTGTTAAATAGTAAAAATCCAACTATACTATTAGGATACGGTTCATATGGAGCTTCTTATACCCCTTTTTTTTCTACTGCCTTTTTAACATGGGTATCAGAAGGGGGGATACTGGCAGTTACACATGTTCGTGGAGGTGGCGAAAAAGGAGATGCTTGGCATAAAGCCGGATTTAAAACTACTAAGAAAAATACATGGAAAGATGCAATTGCATGTACAGAATATATGATAAATGAGAAATACACATCATCTAACCATACCATAATTTATGGGATTAGCGCAGGTGGGATTATGGTCGGTAGAGCTATAACAGAACGTCCTGACTTATTTAAGGTAGCCATCGGTGTAGTTCCATCGATTAACTTATTACGATCAGAGTTTCAGGTTAACGGCCCCAATAATATAAAAGAATTTGGTACAATAAAAGATTCAATAGAGTTTAAAGCACTTCTCGAAATGGACGCATATCAGCATATCAAAAAAGGAGGGGATTATCCAGCAACATTATTTCTTACAGGTATAAAAGATCAACGAGTGGTAGCTTGGGATCCAGGGAAATTTATTGCCAAACTTCAGGAATTTAATGGATCGTCAAAACCGATTCTTTTAAAGGTTGATTTTAACTCAGGACATGGAGTTAATGATTCTGATCAAAAATATAATGAAGAGATGGCAGATATTTTTTCATTTGCTTTTTGGCAAACAGACCATCCCGATTATCAATCAATTACTAAGTAGTCTTTATTTCTTTATAAGCTAGATGATGTAAAAAACACTGTTTTACTAATAAAAAAGCCAAGACTCATGTCTTGGCTTTTTATATAGGTAATGGGGTATCATTGTACACCAAATGAATACAGTAAGAAAAAATAAATACAATACGTTTTATTTTGTAAAACCCTTTTTTGCAGAGTTTTTATAAAATTGTAAAATTAGATAAGGTTTCTAATCGTGTCGAAACGCTTTAGATTTTAAAAAATAATCATACTTTTATACACACAATTGAATATTTCTTAGTTTGCTACTCTAAAATGACCGAAAACGTAAAAATTATTGAATGCCCTCGAGATGCTATGCAGGGGATAAAAGAATTCATTCCTACCGGAAAAAAAGTTCAGTATATTCAGTCATTGTTAAGGTGTGGTTTTGATACCATAGATTTTGGGAGTTTTGTTTCACCAAAAGCAATACCGCAAATGGTAGACACCACACAGGTTTTATCGCAATTAGATTTTTCTGATACCAAGAGCAAATTGTTAGCTATTATTGCTAATATTCGTGGTGCTAATGATGCAGTACAACATGAAGCAATCGATTATTTGGGGTATCCTTTCTCGATTTCAGAAAATTTCCAGATGAGAAATACACATAAGACTATTGCAGAATCTGTGGCTACATTACAGGAAATATTGCATATTGCAGATAAAGCAAATAAAAAAGTAGTGGCCTATCTTTCTATGGGGTTTGGTAATCCTTATGGAGATCCGTGGAATGTAGAAATAGTTGGGGAGTGGACCGAGAAACTTAGTAAAATGGGAGTGAAGATTCTTTCATTATCAGATACTGTTGGTACTTCTACATCAGAAATTATTGATTACTTGTTTTCGAATTTAATTCCAGCGTATCCAGAAATTGAATTTGGAGCACATCTACATACAACACCAACGACTTGGTTTGAGAAAGTAGATGCTGCATATAAAGCAGGGTGTAGAAGGTTTGATGGAGCTATTCAAGGATTTGGAGGATGCCCAATGGCAAAAGACGAATTAACAGGTAATATGCCTACCGAACGTATGATCTCATATTTTACTACCGTAAACGCAGAAACAAACATAAGAACGTTAAGTTTTGAATCTTCATATAATGAGGCTACCAAAATATTTTCTAGGTATCATTAATTAAGTAGTAGCTTTAAAATCAATATAATAATTTTCTTTCTGTATTGAAGTTTAAAATTAATTTAGATTTAGAATAAATAAACTTTGTTAAATTCATTTTGATAGATATCTTTGCACTCAAAATAAACAAATTATTTATAATAAGTCTAAATAAAAGATGAAGAATAAATTAACATTACTATTATTAACTGTTACTTTTATAAATTTTGCCCAGACAAGGCAAGATTCTATACAGTTAGATCCCCAAAAACAAATTAATGCAGCACAACGTATCCTTTCTGGTAATTACGGAAAATCAGTAACCGTAGGAGCTTATGGAGAAATGTTATATAATCAGCCAGAAGGAGATAATGGAGAGTTGGATGTGCAACGATTGGTATTACTTTTTGGATATAGGTTCAATGATCAAGTACAATTCGTAACGGAAGTAGAACTTGAACATGTTGAAGAAGTTTTTGTTGAGCAAGCTTTTGTTAATTATAATATAGCAGATAATGTAAACCTTCGGGGTGGTTTAATGCTAGTGCCTATGGGAATCGTAAATGAATTTCACGAACCCACAACTTTCAATGGCACGGAGCGTCCTGCTGTTGATAATGTTATTGTTCCTACAACATGGAGAGAGCTTGGTATCGGGGTTAATGGTAGGTTTAACAGCCTTTCTCTCGGATATCAGGCTTATATTTTTAACGGTTTCAAATCTACCGAGTCTGATGGAGAAGGGGGAGTAAACGGATTTTTGAAAGGCTCGAATGGATTGAGAAGTGGCCGTCAAAAAGCTATTCAATCTACAGTGGATAGCCCTACTTTTTCTGCAAAATTGGATTATTATGGATTACCAGGATTACGTTTAGGCCTATCAGGTTATTTTGGTCAAACGCAAGCCGAAGATGATGTAGAAGATCAGGATGGGGCCAATATTGGCATTGCTATGGTAGGTTTTGATGCCAGATATGCATACGAGAGGTTCACAGCAAGAGGGCAGTTCATCTATGCATCACTATCAGACACAGATGATTACAATTCTTTAACAGGCAGGGATCTGGGTAGTGCCTTGATGGGATGGTATATAGAAGGGGCATTTAACTTGTTGCCCACAATGAACAAACAAAAACTATTTGCCTTTGCCCGTTATGAGCAATACGATACCCATGCAAGTACTGCCGGTAGTTTACAGCGAAATGATGCATATAATCGTACCGATATTACTACTGGATTAAGTTATCATATTGCCCCAGGTGTGGTATTAAAAGGAGATTATCAATTTAGAGATAATGCCTTATCGGGCGATGATGTAAAAGATAGATTAAACTTCGGTATCGGGGTTTGGTTCTAAATATTTGATGATTGAAAAGTGTTTTTTACCTCATAGGTTTTGCCAAAATCTATGGGGTTTTAACGACTTCTAAATTTGGTCTGTTTTTTGTTTTATTGATAATGAGTTTTTAAATACTTTTGCAAGATGAAAATTAGAATATCTGTTGTTGTCTTATTAGTGGTAACGCTTACATTAACTTCATTTACTAATCACTCTAAGAAAATAGAGAAAAAAGTAAATAAAGAAATTACGAGTTATTTTGGCACAGAGGAATTTTCAACTGAAGTAATAAAAATTTCTGAAAAAGATAATAGTACTGTAAAATCAGAGTTTAGAAAGGATAATCTATTAAAAATAGTAAGTGTAGACGGCTTATTAGGATATGCTTATATTGGTAATGCTCCAAGCAAAACTGCTACTTTTGATTATCTTGTAATTTTTGATAAAAAATTTTCTATTGTAAAATCCAAAGTTCTAATTTATAGAGAAGAATATGGAGGAGAAATAGGAAGTAAACGTTGGCTAAAACAATTCATAGGGAAAACCATAGATGATCAGATTAATTTTCCTGGAAATATTGATGCAATTTCGGGAGCTACAATTTCTGTGAGATCAATGACCAAAGCTTTAAACACTTTGTTAAAGAGTATTAAAGTATTACACCTAAATAAAGTAATTTGATGCAGTTTCATGGCCTAATACATACTTTTCCCAAAGAAATAAAATTGTTTATTGGTGCGTTTATCATTGTTTTAAGTATTGGGTATTTTACAGGCTTATTGTTTGTTAATGAAACTTCGACAACAAATCCCGACGGAATTGAAGAAAATTATTTGGGTAATGAAGATGATGAGGATGCCGAAATCATGAAATTTAAAAAAGGGGGAAGAGAAATGCTTACCATTATTCATACTCATATTTTATCGATGTCTTTTATTTTTTTCTTGTTAGGAGGAATACTTGCTATAACTTCAATACATAAAAAACTAAAAATCTTCTTAATGATAGAACCTTTTTTATCTATTATTTTAACCTTTGGTGGTATTTATTTTTTATGGATGGGAGTAAGTTGGATGAAATATGTTGTAATATGCTCTGGGATACTAATGACGACTACTTTTAGTGTAGGCTCTGTTTTAGCTTTTTGGCAATTGTTTCAAAAAAGATAGAAAAAATACTGTGATGAATGAGTTGTATGAGTATGAAAGTGTAGCTGCAAAACGTTATGAAGAAACATCTCGTAGGGTATTACCTTTATACTCTCTTGGGAGTTTTACAGAAAACACCTTTTTGTATTAGAAAGCTTTAAAGAAGACCTTAATACGCTAAAGAAAATTACCAAAAAATGTAATTTTACAAGAGATTATTACCACCAGCTTATTCAAGAACAATCGTTTATTATTATTACGAATCCCAATCCCAATCTTAAAATTGTATATGCCTTCACAAAATATTCAAAAACTAAGTGAATACTCATCTAATGAGGTTGTAGGCAATTCGCCAAAGATACATGTGCTAAGACATCTGCAAAAATAAGAAGTGCTATACATAGTGAGATTCCTTTTGAAGTATCGTAAACTATAAAAAAGATAAAACTCCATACCTATGTCAAATTAAAGAATTTCCGATTCGGGATAAACGTGGTAAACTAGTAAATTATATCGCTTTTGAGAAAGTAGCATAATTCTAATCTTTGAGTAAGGATAATGATATCTGTCTCTTTCCTTATAATGTTTAGCCAGGATCTTTATAGTTATAATATAAAAATATGAGATAATGTACAGATGATATTAAGAGTCGTTCACATTACATAAAACAACTAAATACTAGACTTTAAAAGTAATAAATTACGTATTTTAGTTATTTAGTCAAATACAATATCAAAAATATGATACAAGAAATAGAACAACTATTAAATGACCAAATAAAATATGAAGCAAAAGCTTCTGCTCAATATCTTTCGATGGCTTGCTGGGCAGATACCCGAGGATATAATGGCATTGCAGATTTTTTTTATACGCAATCAGAAGAGGAACGAGTACATATGACCAAGCTAATCAAATTTATTAATGAACGAAGTGGTAATGCTGTTGTTCCTGCGGTAGAAAAACCCAGAGACGATTTTAAATCGTTGATGGAGCTTTTTGAAACATTTTTGGAAAGCGAAGAATTTGTTACAGAAAAAATTAATAATGTAATATATGAGTGTCTGAAACATAAAGATTATAATGTACATAATTTTATGCAATGGTATGTAGCAGAACAGTTAGAAGAAGAGGCAACTGCACGAACATTATTAGACAAACTTAAAATTATTGGCGACGATAAATCTGGTCATTATTTATTTGATAGAGATATTAATACTTTTCAAGCACCAGGACAAGCCAATTGATTGTTAATAAGTTATTAAAGATAAAATAGAGATTCTTTTTTTTGGAATCTTTTTTTTATATTTTTGTGCTTTATTTAGATTTAATAAAAATTATATCAGTGCAAAGTTCAGGTACTCCATCATTATATTCTCCTTGTCCGGTTGTCAATTGTGAAATAGCCTGTGGAGGGAAAAAGAAAAAATGTTGTAAAAAATATAAAAAGAAAGGAAAATCTAATTGCAAAAGGTGCCCTAAGCTATAGTTTAGAGGGTTCTATAATATATTTTTGGATATTAATCCATTCTCGAAAAGCGGAAATACCCATGGGTATTTCCGCTTTTTTGTGAAAAAACGACTATTTAATGTAGAGTGTTTTATATAGTAGTAGAAGTGGTTTAAACTTTTTTCAATTCGCTATAAAAATGCTCTTTTTCGCTCAATTTTTGTATTTTTCTTACTTCGTAGTGCTGCTATGAAGTGCGAAAAACTACTATTTTTCGCCAAGAATCATAAATGCTTCTGGAGATATGAACACCTGGGAAAAACAACCCGATGGAAGTGAGTGGAAAGTTACAATTACCAATCCTTTGAATAAAAATAATGCATTTGCACTATTGCCAAATAGTAGAAAAAGCAGTAGTGACTTCTGGTAATTACGAAAAATACGTAATTTTAGATGGTAAACGGTATTCTCATATTATCGATTTTAGAACAGAATACCCATTTACTGGTGTTGTAAGCACTACGGTTTTTGCTCCAAAAGCCGAGTTAGTAAATGTATAAGTAATTTCTGTTTTTGTGATGAGAATTGAAACAGGATTAAATAGAATCAATCAATTAACAGGGATTGAATGTATTATAATTGATGACCATAGAAATATTCATATCTCTTATTATATTAAAATAGATAATAAATAACAATAATTCTTATAAAATGTACTTTATAAATAAGTTAATCCCAATACTTTTAGTACTAGTACTTTCTCTTAACTCATGTGTAGCTGTAAAAGAATACGAAAAAGTACAAATCAATGATCCTAATATGGAGCTAGCGCTCAAAAAAATTGATCGTTTTGAAACTAATTTTCAGGCATATAGAGAATCTGCTGCTGGAGCAAATGGAGGAAAAACAGGAGGAGGATGTGGTTGCAATTAAGAGATGATACTTCTCTTAAATAAAGAATTTAAAAACATACTAAAAACTTTTATAAAATAAAGATCTTTGAGAAAAATTCCTTTAATAATAGCATTATTATCTATAGTGATTGTAACCGCACAAGAGCAACAACAGGATGATACAACAACATACAAAAAAAGAGTATTAGAATCTGCAGAGGTAGAT
The DNA here is from genome assembly GCA_030427585.1 of Bacteroidia bacterium. GTDB lineage: Bacteria > Bacteroidota > Bacteroidia > Flavobacteriales > Flavobacteriaceae > Aquimarina. The sequence continues at coordinate 122,682 of JAUIBW010000001.1, read as the reverse complement.
TTTTTGATGAGTTATTATACTCAAGATGGTGATAACGCTGCGGTAACAGGAGGTATAGGTACAGAAGAACTCACTGATCTCACCCCAACAATAGTCGTTTCTATTCCACTAAATGATGATGATGTATTAACTATAGATGCAGGAATATCTGCATATTCATCTGCTTCTTCTAGTAATGTTAATCCTTTTGATGGTAATGGTGCGGCAAACCCTTTTGTAGCCTCTTCCGGAGCATCAAAAAAGGATGTGTTAACGACAGTATCTGGAAGTTATAGTCATAGTAGTGATGAACGAAATAGTGTGTGGTCTGCCAATGTTGCGATTGCAACCGAGTATGACTATTTTTCTATAGGCTTTGGCGGTAGTTATGCTAAGCTTTTTAATGAAAAAAATACAGAATTAAGCATAAAAGCTAATGTGTTTCTAGATACATGGAAAGCAATATATCCTTCAGAACTAAGGGATCAGCCTACATTTGCGAAGTTTGATGATGAATCTCGTAATTCGTATTCTGTTGGATTAGGATTTTCACAAATTTTGTCCAAAAGTTTACAAGGATCTCTTTCATTAGACTTTATTCAGCAGGAAGGCCTTTTATCAACACCGTTTCAACGTGTACAGTTTGCCGATGTAGCCGATGTAGTTATTGAAGAATTTACATATGGTGATGATGTAGAAAGATTACCAGATTCTAGGTTTAAAATAGCTATAGGAGGAAGATTACATTATTATATTAACGAAATTTTTATAATACGAACATTTTATAGATATTATACAGATGATTTGGGGATTAACTCACATACTGCAAGTATAGAAATACCAATTAAAATTACAGATAAATTTACACTATATCCTTCATATCGTTTTTATACACAAACAAAAGCAGATTATTTTGCACCATTTAACCAACATCTGTCTACACAGCAATTCTATACTTCGGATTATGATTTATCTGGTTTTGATGCAAATCAATATGGTTTTGGTATTAGTTATACCGATATTTTCACAAAATTCCATATCTGGAAACTTGGTTTAAAAAATATTGACCTTCGGTTTAGGCAGTATGAACGTAACTCTGGACTTAGCTCTAGTTTATTTTCAGGAGGATTTAGTTTTATAATGGATTAAATCAGTTTATTATCTCATAACTTTTCTAACCATATAATACTATTATTTTTATTCTATATTGAAATAAGCAAGTTCTGGGTTTTAATACCATCTAGAGCTATATACTTTTATACCGTTTTTAAAATTAAAGTATTATGAAAATAAGTGAGCAAAATCAGTTTCATTACAATCGTATTGCAGAGGCGATAACATATATTAAGCAAAATTTTAAAGATCAACCTAACTTAGATGAGATTGCAGAAAAGGTACATATTAGCCCTTTTCATTTCCAAAGACTCTTTACAGATTGGGTGGGAGTGAGCCCTAAAAAGTTTTTGCAATACACTAGTTTAGAGTATGCAAAAAATATTTTAAAAGATCAGCAAACCACTTTGTTTGATGCAGCATACGAAACCGGACTCTCTGGAACGGGAAGATTACACGATCTTTTTATAAAAATAGAAGGAATGACACCCGGAGAATACAAAAATGGTGGGCAGAATCTAGACATCAATTATAGTTATGCCGAAAGCCCATTTGGTAAAATGTTGGTAGCTTCAACCTCAAAAGGTATTTGCCATATGACATTTGCAGATGATGACAATACATTTGCAACATTACAACAACGTTTTCCGAAAGCAAAGTTTACTCAAATTGTAGATAGGTCTCAACAAAACGCTTTATTTATCTTTACTAAAGATTGGAGAAAATTAAGTAAAATAAAACTACACCTTAAAGGAACTGATTTTCAATTAAAAGTTTGGGAAACATTGCTCAAGATTCCAAAGGGAGGACTAACAACCTATGGAACCATAGCCAATCATATTCATAAACCTAAAGCATCCAGAGCCGTAGGAACCGCGATAGGGAGTAATCCTGTTGCGTTTTTAATTCCTTGTCATCGAGTAATTCAATCTACAGGCGATTTAGGACAATACCATTGGGGCAGTACACGCAAGACCGCTATAATTGGATGGGAAGCTGCAAAAATTAATTCATAACTAAGCAAGATTCGAGTGCTTTACTTTTTAAATTCTGATCAATTTTACTACGCTAAGATGATGTAATAAATTTTTATGCTACATTATCTAACCTAAATCATACAGTGAACAAATGAAAAATATAAGATTGTCCTGTTAACAAAATAATATGTATCATGAATCAAAGAAACCAAAGTAAATAATTTGGATTATCCTGTTGTTTAAAAAATAGCTACAGGTTATGGCCCTTGTCGTATTTCTCTAAAAAAATGATTCAGGAAAATATACCCGACTATTGATTAGCTATAGTCCTTTTAAAATTAAAAATGCATTCCATCAACCAGGACCTATTTTTGTTCATAAAAAAGAAGTCGAACCTTATAATGATGATCATCAATTTTCGCCAGAAATCAAAGCAGATAAACAAAATGTTCCTTTACTACTAATTGGGTATAATACAAAACAAAATATGGTGTTTACAAAACTGGTAAGTGATGATGATATTGATTTTTTAATAAATATTTAATAATCAGAATGATATAGTATGTTTACATGCAAGAAATGCAGAAGCAGGTTGTTTTGTATGTAAAATAGAAAGAGCGTAATTTTTTAGAAACTCTTAAAATATCTAGAATAACTTTCATTTTTTATAAATAAAAAGGGAACACCATCCTTATGTGTTCCCTTTTTGCCATTTACGTTAATAGATAAGTTATGGGCGTTTTTATAATAAAACGTTTATAAGACATAAAACCCTACCTCCAATTAATTTTCTATTAACAGTTGTTAAAGTTTTAACTAAAAAATGGATAAACAGAATATGTGTAGGGCTTTTAAAAATACCTTAATAATAAGAATCCGAATTCTTGTAAATTGTATTGTTTTGCATCAATTGTATTGCGTTTGTTGTATGCGTAGAAAGATATTTAATAACATAGTATTAGGGATAAAACCAAAAAAAACGTTAAATTTATCCTACCTAAATACCCAAATTATGCAATCCAAATTAATCCTTATTATCGTTAGTATAGCTATGCTAACATTTAGCAGTTTTAAAAATAGCCCTGAATATCTAAAGAATATTGGTAAAAAAGAAAGTGCTGGTGTATATCAGGGAGGTCCAAAAGAATTAATAGGAAAATGGGTGATGGATGGTGATCCTAATACTTATATAGAGTTGAGATCAGATGGAACCGTAATAGAAAAGTCCTTAGGAGAACCTCTAAAAAGATATTGGTTATTAAAAGATAGTAAACTTTGCCTAAAAGCGACATCGGTAGAAGGCGGTACAGAGAAGTGTTTAGAATATGTGTTAAGAAAAGATATGCTGGTGATTACGATGAATAAAATGAAACTTCATTATGCCAGATTTAAAGAATAGTATGGTAATGGTATAAAATTTGCGATCAGGATAAAAGAATTGATGATTTTATCACCTTTTTGAATATTAAAAAAATATCAAAACTATAGATTACCAAAAAAAACATTAAATTTATATTCTTATTTTATTAAAAAATTGAATTATGAAAAGACCCCAATCTATATCAGTAATTTTTACTATTATTATATTAGCCGCAATGCTAATGAGTTTTAAGACGAAGCCTATACAGCAAAATCAAATATTAGAATTTGAAGAAATTATAATTGATCAGGTTGCAGGTGCAGAATTGATAGGGAAATGGGTTATGAAAGATGATCCTGAAACTGTTATTATATTCAAATCAGATAAAACAGTAATAGAAAAGTCTAAAACAAAAACAACACAAAATACATGGTCTGTAAACACAAAAGATCGCGAAGTGTGTATAGGTAATTCAGAATGTATATATTATGAAGTAACAGAAATCTCTCTTTTTTTATATATAAACAAAAAAAGAGTGTGGTATAATAGATCTCAAGAAAAATAGGAGGTTACTGAATATAAATGTATTTTTAAAGCAATAACATAGTAACAAGATTTTATAAAAGGTAACGAGTATATAAAAATATACTCGTTATTTTTTTTTAATCATTTTGAGTATTATTCGTAAATTTCATTAACAAAGAGACGGGTTAATTGCCGGAAATTAATACAAGATTAAATTAAAAAGATCCTTTTTCAATATTTTTTACAACATTTTACTAAAAAATATCATGTTGCTTGTCCAAAAAGCAAAAAAGTATTCGTCATAGAAGTGTAAAAAATAAATAAACCACATAAAAGAAACAGACAAATGAAAGAATTTATGTTTATTATTAGAGGAGGAGAAGATAAGTATAGTAATAACTCTCCTGAAGAAATGCAACAACATATGCAGCATTGGCAACAATGGATGGGTAGTTTAGCAAAATCAGAACAGCTTATTGGTGGCCAGCCCTTAATGAGTGAAGCTAAAACTCTTACTGAAGGAGGCAAGAAAATAACAGATCGCCCATTTGCAGAAGGAAAAGAACTGGTTGGAGGATATTTGCTAATTAAAGCAGATTCTTTGGATCATGCTGCCCAAATAGCTAAAGATTGCCCAAGCTTTGAGTATGGTTGTAGTGTAGAAGTACGAGAAATAAACCCAATGGAATAACTTTTTTGGAAAATAGAGATCACATAGATCATACATTAAACCATCTTTTTAGACAAGAATCTGGAAAGATGGTTGCTGTATTGATTAAAATATTCGGTACCGAAAATATAGAATTAGCCGAAGATGTAGTACAGGATGCTCTGGTTAAAGCTATAGAAACCTGGAAATTTAGAAGAATACCGGATAACCCAAGAGCATGGTTATATCGCACAGCCAAAAATAAAGCTATAGATATTATCAGACGTAATAAACATAGTAGTATTTTTGATTTTTCTGATCCCGAAAAACAACTTTTAACTTCGGGATATACCCTAACTACTACAATGGATACCTATTGGCAGGAACAATATATAAAAGATGACTTCCTGGGAATGATGTATGCGTGCTGTCACCCCGATACCTCACAAGAAAATCAAATTACATTTATCCTAAAAGTATTATGTGGATTTAGTACCAAAGAAGTTGCAAGATCTTTTCTTACTAGTGAAGATACTATTTCTAAGAGGTTGTATAGAACCAAAGAATATTTTAGAAAGCATAGGATACGTCCTGTAATTCCTACTGCTAATGAAATTAACCTTAGAACCAAAACGGTACTTAGTGCAATCTATCTCATGTTTAATGAAGGATATAATTCTACCCACGCCGATCAATTGATTCGCAAAGATCTGATTAGTCAAGCAATGTTTTTATGCAGGTCTCTTTTATCTGAAAAACGCACACAATTACCCGAGGTTTATGCTTTGATGGGGTTAATGTGTTTTCATGCTTCCAGAATTAATAGTAGACTAACAGAAGAAGGAAGGCTTATTTTGCTTTCTAAACAGGATCGTACAACATGGGATGCAGAATTAATACGATCTGGTGAACAATATCTAAATCAAGCCGCTTTTGGAGGCGAACTCTCTACATATCACCTTGAAGCTGCAATAGCATATCAACATTGCTGTGCAAAGCAATATGTAGATACAAACTGGAAAACGATATTAGAGTATTATGAGCTCTTATTAAAGATTGCTAATGATCCTATTGTTTTTTTAAATCGATGTCTAGTTATTCTAGAACTCAGAGGTCCAAAAGAAGCAATAGCAGCACTCGAAAATGTGAAAAACGACAAATTACTAGAAAAGTATTACGTATATCATGCAACTTTAGGCGAAATCTACCAACGATTAGAAGATAATAACACAGCTACAACATATTACCAAAAAGCAATACAACTCACGCAGTCCAAACAAGAAAAACAATTTCTAAAAGATAAAATTGCTCGTATGTAAGTTGAAAACGAGTCATGATTATGCACTACAATAGCGATGTTTCAGAAAATCTTTTTACCTTTTCAGAATAAATGTTTTTTTATCCTGTAATTTTATGTGAAATAGAAACGATATTTTTCACGGGAAACAGTGTTCTATAAAATGCACGTATTATAGATATTTGTTTATTATTCAAGCTATAGTACATACTATAAATTTAGTTTTGAAAAACTAAACAGAATAAAAATAGATTTTGAAAAGAAATAGGTTTTAATTTATATAATGAATAGTATTTGCTCTTAGAAGTGATGATATAATGTTAAATATAACCTTGTTATATTTTGTAGTATCTTAATTTATGAGAGTTTTGAGGAATACTTAGTATTAGGTAAATATAATAATATTGTAATATGGGAAACAACCAAGATCAGATACACCAGCTTTTGGAAAAGCTCGAGATCCTACTGAAAAGACAACAAGATTTCTCGACTCAAATACAAGACCTCAAAGATGAGATATATAAGCTAAAAACAGCATCGACCAACCAGTCTGATATAAAAACAGAAAACCCAACTCTTGTTTCTCCTACAGCCAAAGTTACTAAGGAAAGTACCAAAGAAAGTATCAAAGAACCATCCTCTTCTGTTAAGCCAGAAGCTGTACGACCAGCATTAGTAAAAGAAGAAAAACCTGTTATTGCCAAAACCAATATACCAAAAAAGAAATCTAACCTCGAAAAATTTATTGGAGAAAACCTCATCAATAAAATAGGTATTGTCATTATTATAATTGGTGTTGCTATTGGGGCAAAGTATACTATAGAACACGACTTAATAGGACCATTAGCTAGGATTATACTGGGGTATTTAACAGGATTAGGGCTTTTGGGAATTGGTATGAAACTAAAGAAAAAATATAAAAACTTTAGTGCCGTACTGGTTAGCGGTGCCATGGCTATTTTATATTTTATTACTTTTTTAGCATACGACTTATACGGCCTGATTCCGCAAACTTTGACATTTGTTCTTATGCTATTATTTACGGCATTTACCGTTTTTGCTGCAATACAATATAATAAGCAAATTATAGCTCATATAGGACTTGTAGGAGCCTATGCAGTTCCTTTTTTATTAAGTGACGGATCGGGTAGAGTAGTAATTCTGTTTAGTTATATGGCGATTATTAATATAGGTGTTCTTATTATTGCCATCAAAAAATACTGGAAACCCCTTTATTTTTCGTCTTTTTTGCTCACATGGATCATTTTTATGTCGTGGTATGCCGATAAATATACAATAGAAGAGCATTTTACCCTTGGTTTTATATTTCTTACTGTCTTTTTTATCCTGTTCTATTTTATGTTTTTGGTGTACAAACTCAGAAGAAAAGAAAGCTTTAAAGTCATTGATGTAATTCTGCAATTATTTAATTCGTTTATCTTTTATGGCATTGGATTTTCGATGTTAAATAATCACGAATATGGTAAAGATTTATTAGGTGTATTTACATTAGTGAATGCAGTGATCCACTTTGTAGTAAGTGTTATCGTGTATAGATTAAAACTAGCAGATCGTAACCTGTTTTATTTTGTATCTGGTATGGTTTTGATTTTTATTACAATTGCATTTCCTGTACAACTAGATGGAAATTGGGTTACACTACTATGGGCAGGAGAAGCAGCATTGTTATTTTGGATTGGGCGAACCAAAAAAGTACCGATATACGAAATGCTCTCATATCCACTGTGGGGCTTAACATTTTTTAGTCTTTTACATGATTGGATCGTGGTGTACTATAGATATAGCCCAACACTACCAGAAACCAAGCTAATGCCAGTGTTTAATATTTATCTTATGACATCAATATTGTGTATCGTGTCTTTTGCATTTATCTATATTACACATCGTAAAGAAAAACTATCTTTTCCCTGGCCAAAACAACCCTGGTTATATACAATGCTTACCATAGGTCTGGCATTACTATTGGTATGTACTACCTACTTTACATTTTGGATAGAAATAGATAGTTATTGGAATCAGGTGTATCAGGATATAGACCATCAGTACATTTCCCAAAATATTAATAGTACAGAACAGTATACAATATTATCAGACACCAGAAATTTTAAAGCTATTTGGCTCATTAATTATAGTATGTTGTTTCTAATTATTTTGTCTTTTGTGAATATCAAAAAAATTAAAAATAATGTTTTGGGGTATATCACTCTTAGTTTTATATGGTTAGCTCTTTTTGTGTTTTTAACCAGAGGATTGTACTTGTTAAGTGAGTTTAGAGACAGTTATTTAGAATTAAAAGGAACAGAATTTAGTACAACAGCTTTTTCTCATATCGGGATACGATATATTTCTTTTGTATTTGTAGCAGGTCTATTATTTACTCTCTATAAGTATGTACGGCAAGAATTTCTGGGTAGAACCTTTAAAGTAGCTTTTGAAATTATACTGCATTGTACATTAATCTGGATAGTGAGCAGCGAATTAATACATTGGTTAGATCTGTCGGGCTATACAGAAACGTATAAACTTGGATTAAGTATTTTATGGGGTGTTTACGCATTGTTACTCATTGTTTTAGGAATATGGAAGCGAAAGAAATATCTACGAATCTTAGCAATTATAGTATTTGGAATTACACTTATAAAGTTATTCTTCTATGATATTTCACATATGGGAACTATTGCCAAAACTATTGTATTCTTAGCGTTAGGAGTACTTCTTTTGATTATTTCATTTTTATATAATAAATACAAACATATTATTGCAGACGAAACCAATAGTAATCAACTTTAAAAAGTTATTTGTAAAAGAATATATGTAAAACCTGTAAAGTGTCATAATTATATGTGTTCTTAATTTTGGATAATTAAAAAGGGTAAACTCATGAAAAAGAAAATTATAAAATTTTTGGTACTATTGATTAGTTTTGGGACTTATGCACAGATAGACCAATATGCTTATAGAAGTATATTACCAGAGATAACAGACACCTGGCATGCTATTAGTCTACCCGATGAAATGTTTAGTAAAGTTTCTCCAAATCTATCTGATATTAGAGTTTTCGGAATCACAAATAAGAAAGATACCATAGAAGCACCTTATCTTTTACGATTAAAAACAGAAAAAAAATCTTTTAATAAAATACCTTTTACCATCTTAAATACCTCGTTTAATAAGAAAGGAACATATATTACACTAGAAATCCCAACTAAGCAACCCATTAATCAGATTCATTTGGATTTTGAACAATCTAATTTTGATTGGTTAATTACTTTAGAAGGAACACAGGACCGTAAAGAATGGTATACCATAAAGGAAGACTATCGTATACTTTCTATAAAAAATGAACTTACAGATTATCAATTCACTACAGTACGATTTCCTAATGCGCAGTATCACTATTTCAGGATACTGATAAAAAGTACTAAAAAACCAGTTTTACAATCGGCTAATGTAACCAGATACGAAGTTAAAAAGGCAAATTACAAGGAATATGATATAGAAAAACTAAATATTCAGAACCCTAAGGGAACCAAAAAAACGATTATAGATGTAAGTCTTAAAACCCCCGTCCCTGTAAGTTATATCGGTATCGAAGTACAAGAAACTTTTGATTACTATCGTCCTATATCTATTCGGTATGTAGCAGATAGTATGCAAACCCAGAAAGGTAGTTGGAAACCTAGGTATAGAGAACTTAGTTCTGGAGTACTTAATTCTATAGAAGATAATGTATTTACCAATACGAGTACAATTGCTCAAAAATTTAGAATAGTGATTAATAATCATGATAATCAACCTTTAAAGATAAATAAAGTCATCGTTAAAGGATATCAACACGAACTTGTTACGCGTTTTACAAATCCGGGAACGTATTATTTGGTTTATGGAAATGATAAAATGAAAAAGCCGTCATATGATCTTAATTATGTATCGGCCAAAATTCCAGATGAGATGACAACACTATTTCCAGAAGCACAGTCAACTATTGGTCATGAAGAATCTTCTGTAACAAAGCCCTTATTTGCTAATAAGATCTGGCTATGGGGTATTATGGGTATTGTAATCCTGTTATTAGGGGGATTTACATTATCTATGATGAAGAAAAAATAAAAAGCATATTTTTTCTGAATAAGAAGAAGTTTTTCTACCAAAGTGATGAGAAAACCTATGAAAATACTTCATTTGGGTTTTGCGATTCATACTTCCGTTTTTTTTTGAATCTTTTTTTGAGTATTGATTTAGAATGCAATGCTTTAATAGGAAGGAAAAACCGAACACTGTTGAGGAAAACCGTAACTAATTTTAAAAATAATTACTTAGGTTAGCAGCATTACACATATGATAATAAAGTTTTTAGTCATATCAAATATAGACTTAATCAACTACAGTTTCATAGTTAAAGAATTGGTATCCTTTGTGGATATATCTTAGTGTAATACAAAGTCGGAAAATGAATAAAAAATAAATAAAAATGCTACATCTTACGTGTTATGGTGAGATTACGTCCAAATATAACAGGCTCTAGCTTATGGACTACAAAAAGAAAACTTGTAAATGAAAATTGAATTACTATCTATTTTTGATGGATTATTTAGTGTAAATACTAAAGAAAAGAAGCATGAAACAAGGACTTCCAAAATTTTTATGACCGATACACATACTAATTCTGGTAGAACCTTGATGATCGAAGAAGAAGACTATGCAGTTTGGGCATATCTCTTGAACACAGATAAAGAAGATATTGATTTTGATGGCTTTCTATGTGCAGTAATTGATCCAAGATTTTCTGATGTAAAATCGCATAAGAACATTCGGGAAAGAAGAGATGCACCATTACCTGCCTTATATGCTAATCGATATAGTTATGTTAAAAACCTTAAAAAGAAAGATATAAAAATAGATTGGCAAGAAGAATATGTAACTATATTCATAAAGAAAAAAGCATATCTTGTTATGGACCTAAATACAAGAACCAGCTATTCAAAAGGGTTAGCGAATGATTGTGACTACGGAAAACAACTAAAAAGTTAAGAAGGGATATAACCCATTACCTTCTCTCAACAACATCTATTTCTCGATGAAACATTAAACCTTTTTGAAGAAATCCATAACAAAAACTCATGTAAAATATATGTGAAACACAAAATGTTGATTTTTATAAATTTACGTGCCGAAACATTTTTTGTTTCTAGTAGAAATCGATTAGGCTTAAACCTACAAGTAATAAAATTCTTACAATCAAAGAAAAATACATAATGTATGTCACAGAAGAAATTAAATTTAAGTACCATCCTCTTGTCCTGTTAAAAGAAGTTTTAGAACAATATTACCCTTTAGAAATTATTGAAACAACAAATTTGGTAGAAGGATATGAAAAGGTGTATACAGTTACAAAGATAGATTTGAAATAATAGAATAACGTTAGATTGATACTATATTACATACAATACCCGTTGTAAAATAGCGTTACACATGCAAAAGTAACCCCGCAAAATATATGGGCAACCATGCAGAATGCAAAAGTAACCTTACAGAACGCATGGGCAACGATACAGAATGCAAAAGTAACCCCACAAAATGCATGAGTAACCTTACAGAATGCATGAGTAACCTTACAGAATGCATAAGCAACCATACAGAACGTAAATGTAACGGCCCGCAACACATGGGGTAACCCTATAGGATATAAAAGTAATTCTTAGAAATATATATAACTTTTAAAACCATAATAAAATGAACGATTCAAGAAGATCAGAAGCAGCACTACTAGAACAATACCGGGTAGCTCTGGAAAATGTAAAGAACCAACCCAAAATAGCTTCAGAGATGGAAGAACTCAACTACAATAAAGATAAAATATCAGAAGGAGAACAATTACTTACAGAAACCCGTGCGGCCTATGATTTCAAAAAACAAGAAGATGATGAAACCACACAGGCATCAACAGCCTTTAAGAAAGAAAAAGAACAATTAGATATCCTATATAGAAAACATCGTAAAAAAGCAAAAGTAGTTTTTCGTAAACAACCAGAAACCTTAAAAAAGATAGGTGTCGTTGGCGCAACACCAAAAGCATATACCAATTGGATAGAAACAACCCGTCGCTTTTACAATCAAACAGATCAAAATATTATTGATCAACTGGCAACAATAAAAATTACACCAAAAGATATTATGTTTGGTAATGAGAAAATACAAGAAGTAGAGAATGCCCGTGCAAAGTACCTAAAAGAAGTAGGGGAATCAGAAGATGCTACCAAACAAAAAGATGCTGCTTTTGCCAAAATGGAAGATTGGATGCGCGATTTTTACGCCGTAGCAGATATAGCATTAGAAGATCAACCACAACTCATGGAAGCGTTAGGAAGAAAAAGAAAAAGTTAAGTCTCAATAAAAACGAATTACACATGCTATTTATTCCTTAAAATCTTATTTTTATAGGGTTTCCCGATAAAAAACTATATTTGTTGCTTAGTTATAATTGCATTTTTATATAACTAAACGTAAACCATTTTTGAAAACGGAGTAAGTTTAAATACCTACTCCGTTTTTTGTTTTGAACTCATCTTGACTTCTCATTTTTAACCGAAAATGAGTTGAAATTTGACCAGATGAATTCTTTATTAAAAAGAGCAGAAGAGGATACCAAATAATTGATATCTTAGTCATTATACAACAGTATAAATTAAATCTTTTGAAAATACACATATTTGGAGCTTCGGGATCGGGTACAACAACACTAGCAAATACCCTAGAACAAAGATTAGGATGGAAACATCTTGATGCAGATGATTATTACTGGAAAAAAACTGATCCGCCATTTCAGGTTAAAATTCCATTGTCAGAGAGAAATATTGCGATTAAAAAAGATATAGAAAGATACAATCCTGTTATTATAAGCGGTTCTATGGTAAGTTGGGGTAAGGAATGGGAAAGCATGTTTGATTATGCCGTATTTTTGTATATACCACCAGAAGTAAGAATACAACGACTCATGGACCGAGAAGTCAACCGCTATGGAATTTTATTACAAACCGATGCTGAAATTCAATCAAAATCAAAAGCATTTCTCGATTGGGCAAAACAATATGACGATCCTGATTTTGATGGACGTAGCCTTACAGTACATAAGAATTGGATTAAAAGATTAAAATGCCCGGTCATACAAATCGAAGGAGACACTACAATTGAAGAACGCATAGCGCGCGTGTTGCTTCAAATACATAAAAAATAGTATCAATAAGAAGTAGTTATGCCTATACAGAAAAATAAAAACAAAATTGAAAGTACAAATTGTATTGTGGCCGAAGATCATATTTATTTCCCCAAGGGATATTATTTTAAGTTTGGGTATTTAAAAGATAAAAAGAAATTACCGTTTTCGGTCATCAATGAAATACGAACCAATACAAGGCCTGTTACTGCAAAAATCAATACTAACGAAATTATTTTTCTACAAGGCCTGGATGATAAACAATGTATCGTGATTAAAGAAAAATATGATATCAGTTTAACCACTCCGGTTGATACCTGGTCATTATTATGTGATGAGTTTTTGGATACCGAATTTAGTGGGGCACAGAAAGAAAATGTAATACAATTACTTAAAGAAAACGGAATCGATAAAGACGAAGTACATCAAATACAAAAACGTATTTCTTCAAGAATGCTATTTCGCACCTTGTTCTCATGGGAATGGATATATTACGGCCAGTTCGATGTTCTTAAACAACTCTGGCCCCTGAGTTATAAAAAATATTGGTGGACTATGGAGATTGCTTTAAGAACCGAAAAACAATAAACCAGTTTATTGTTTCACTATTTTGGTTATAACTTTCGAACCATCATTTCCTTCCATATTTACAAGATAAATACCAGATGTATAACTACTAACGTTGATATCGGATTCCTCACCAGAAGTATAGGAAAATCTTTCTACCAGCCTGCCATCTATGGTAAAAATTTCTCCTTCATATATGACAACACTTTTTAATGCCGAGCTAATTGTAATTGTACTTTGAGCTGGATTAGGGTAAATAGAAAAAACTTCTTTCTCTACAATAGGACCAGTTGGATTGTCTTTTACATTTAATGTAGCCTCAAACATACCTCGCCCATGGGTAGCTGCTACAATTTTAGCATCTGATTCTCGTATTGCGATCATATCTGTTCTAACATTGGCAAGGGTTTCATTTTTCGGAAACCATTCTGCCTCGCTTGATTTTATATCATCTGTAGCCCATACCCCGATTTCTGTAGCCAACAATACTTGTGATCGATTAAAAGGATTAAATAATCCCCATCGTACTGGCATATCGGGTAAGTTATTTTCTTTTTCTGTCCATGAGCTTCCTCCATTATCACTATACCAAACAGAACTAATACCATAGTTAGAAAAAGTAATTAAAATCTCATCTTCTGTTTCACCAATATCAATACTAGATATGGTAGCAGGAGGGAATGAATTACTACCAATTTCTATAGCAGTAGGGGTATCACTCTGCGCATTTGTTACTTTAAATAATTTACCAGATTGAGTACCAATAAATAATGTCGAAGTTCTTGTTTTATCATATGGTGATACCTTTATACTAGAATAAGGCACAGTTGATCCCGTGTTTAGCGGTGTAAATTTTGAAAGTATAGTATCACTTTTTATTTCTACTCTTAATAACTCATCAATATGTTGATTATCTGTTGAGGTTATTGCACCGCCAAGTCCCATGGCATTTGCAAAAATGGTATTGGTTAGAGAGTTGTAATCTGTAGCATTAATAAAAGTACCACTTAACGGGCCAACATAAGTAACATTTTTGCCGGCATCTCTGGTAATAAAATATTGGTTATGATATACCGTAGTGATCCTGATATGAGGTTCATTTTTATCAACAAATGCAAACACACCATCTCCGCCACTTACCATATCGGTAACATCAATAGGATTACCATCATATCGTAGTGTACCATTGTCCTGTGTTCCTCCATAATAAACATCAGTTCCTTTTCTCGGATGAATACCAATGGTATAATATTGAATAGTATTTAAGCCTTTATTCACTTCAAAAAAAGAAGGAAACACATTTGAAGGGTTTTCGAATTCAGCGACATTAGATGTTGTAATGTTATTAGAATAGAATACACCTCCATCGGTAGAAATAAGAACTTCATCAGAAGAACCTGGTCTATACAGAATAGTATGTTGATCTGCATGCACATATCTTGGGAATTTATGACGATTTGCTACCCAATAAGAAATCGATTGCCAGCGTAATGCACTAGCATCTGAAGTATCAGCAGTATCGGTTCCTGTTAATTTAAAACTATTGAGACCACCTATAATAATAGTGTTCTCATCAATAGCATCTACCCCTATAGCCATGGCATGCCAGGTAAGAGAACCCCAGCCTCCCCAGCCCAGATCTCTACTTGGACCTGCAAATTCTGACCATGTGTTACCAGCATCAGAAGATTGTAAAAGGATACAAAAATCACTGGAGTCTCTAATAAACCCAGAAGGAAACTTGAATCCTCCGCTTATAATAGCATAAACTCTCTTTGGGTTAGAAGGAGCAACTGCAAATTTTACCCTACCTGGGTAAAGATCACTTGATGGGTCAAATCTGCTTGTTGCAAAAGAATCATCAATAGCCCAATCGGTTCCGTTTAAAGAACTAAGTATTGTACCTGCTCCGTTTTCATCAACATTTCGCATCGTACCTACAAGAAGTTTCCCTCCATCGACCTCTTCTATATCTGAAGGAGCATATGGTGTGGTATCTCCTATTATGTTGGGAAGCACTTGTACCCAATTAGTACCACCGTCTATTGATCGATATAGTCCATTGGTAGTAGTAGATCCATGCAGAACTCCTTTATAAGTTCCCGAAGCAACTGCAGCATAGAGTACATTTGTACCAGCTTCATTTCTTACCAGAATATCATTTACATAAGCAAAATCTGTGCTTGATGGTAAAAGCTGCCAGGTTTCACCATGATCTGTAGATTTCCATATGCCGGTACCACGACCAGAAGATTCTCGATAGATATTTACAGCTGTATAAGATTCTCCTGTTCCTACATACATGGTATTACTATTGTTAGGATCAAAAGCAATAGCACCTACTGCTAGATTTTCGAAAAAACCAGATGCATTTTCCCAGGAGGAATTTGGATTTGTAATATCATTATTATACCATAATCCACCGGTAACCGATCCACCCCATATTTTCTTATGCGTTACGTCTGAAGGATCAAAGACTATTTTTCGAATTCTACCCGATATGTTTGCAGGGATATTTTTCCATTGTATTTGATCACTACTGCTTTTCTTTGATAGTTTACTCTTAAGCGCTTGTGCTTTGGTAAATTGATATGATTTTAATAGACGCTCTTTGGGGATATTTTTTGTTACTGGATCTAGAGTAGTAAGATATTCGTGAAGTGCAGCAAAATCTGGTCTATCAGGTTTTTTACTGTTTAATTCTCCTTGTGTTACATATGCTTTTTGATAGATGTTGTTCAAAAAGACCTCATGTTCTTCTCTTATGTTAGAAGTCTCTAAGTTGTACTGTAAGACCCATCCACATAGAATTATAGTTAGCATAATTGTGAATATACGGTGTTTTGTAGTTTGTGTTTTCATTCTACAGAGTATAGGGTTTAGCTTACTATATCAATATTCTTACTGTAAACTACAACAAGAATATTGATTGTATATTTTGTAATGTGTTAAACAACAGAGTGTAAATATAACCAATTGATTAAGAAGTCGTATTTCTAAATTTATACAGAGATCAACAAGATTCGAGATTAGTTTATGTACAACACTTTTTTTTAAAAAAGAATCTATTTATTCCTAGAAAATAAAGTATCCAAAAGATCCGAAAAAATAGTAGATTCCATTTAATTTAACAACACTTCCACTATCACCAGATTGCGAACCAATTACATTCTTCACAATTTATATTTTTTTAGAACTCTCATTTCTGGTTGGCCCATGTGTTAATCGAGAGTAATGGTACTTTGTTGTTTTCAGATCTTTTGGATACTATGCAGCAAGCTCCCCATTTCCTACTGTTTCTTTGCCTGTTTCGATTGATCCCCACTTAGAACTCGTATTAAGTTTAATTGATACAGGACTTTCGCTTCTAAGGGTTTCAAGAATAGATTGTAATTCTGTTTCATGAAAATAGAGTATGATAGCTCCATTGCTATGTTGTTTGTTTTCTGGCAATGTCTTTTCGTCCTTAATAATAGCTAAATGCCCTATATATTCCTGACTTTGACCATAAAGATATACAAATCCCATCTGGTAACCGCCGCCGCCAGCATAATTACTAACAATTTGAAGACTATAACTTTCTACTTTGTGTGAAACAATCATTTTTATAAATTTTGAAATATGAACCTAGACTGTTTTTGTTTATTCAAAAGTAGTGTATTAGGTGTTATCAAAGTAGAGGGAAAACACGGATTTTGAGCAGGGGATATTGCCCCTTGTTGAATGGGGGCTCTGTAATTGTGTGATATGATAATATAGTTAAAACATATACGAATGATACATTTTGTATACTATTTTGGTACGTTAAAACAATATAGAAATTGATTTTTTGAAATCTTTATAAATTTTATAACAACTTCATATTACCTTAGAAAGTTCTGGAAAGATAAAATCCAACAGATTTTTCACTGAATTGTGGGGCAATAGCTATTCCGTTTAATTTTTTGAATGGATTCCAAGAGATAAGATGATTAAAATGATATACCAGTTTTACAGATAATATCCCTATACCAGCTCCGACCAAAACATCAGATAGATAATGCATATTATTAAGCATTCTTAAACTTCCTGTAGTAATAGCAAAAAAGTAACCACTATATGCCAAAAGAGGATTAGTGTCTTTAAACTCTTCATATAATACTGTAGCCGTAGTAAATGCTGTAGTAGTATGCCCAGATGGAAAAGAATTAGCATTGGTAGAACCTCCCGGTCTGTATTTGTGAACCTCTTTTTTTAATAACGAAGAAGCACCGTTACTTAGGATAGATGAAAGAACGAGATTTTTGGTTTGATCAAACCAATGACTTGTTGACTTTGCTCCTAAAATGTCTGCAGCGTACATTTCTACAACAGGAGTATATCGAGTGTAATCATCTACACCAAAATAAAAATCATCACCAACCATACTTCTAAGATCTTTCTGAAATGATTTCTCAAAACTACTCGTAGATAAAAGGATACCAGTAGCAATCAACGCTACAGGTATAATTCTTTTACTAAATAAAGTTTTTTCTGGTTTAAATTCTATCTGACTAGAATTCGTAAATGTTGAATTGGTAAATGGCGCATCAGTAAATTGGGCATTGGCAATATTGATATATAAAAATATCAATACTAGTGTTAGCATAGTTCTCATACAATATTTTTTTGGGGCTGTAGATCATTTTGATAGACTTAATATCAAAAAAAACTGACAAATTAAATATACAGTATAATTATTAAAATAATGTTAATAAAGCTTATTTTGTTAATAAATAATTAACAATTATTGAAAAAACATAAGTATTTTAACATTTCATAGATAGTTTTATATACTACTGGTCAAAATAAAGCTATAGTACAAGTGATTTGATTATCAAAATAAAAAGGTATAGGACTAATATTCCTTAAAAAAGGCGTATATTTGCACGCAATTAAATTTTAATTGCAATGACAGCACATGAATCCAAAATCGTTGGAGAAGGTTTAACCTATGACGATGTTCTTCTAGTCCCAGCTTTTTCTGAAGTCCTACCAAGAGAAGTAAGTATCAGAACTAAGTTTACAAAAAATATTATACTTAATGTTCCTATCGTTTCTGCAGCAATGGATACTGTTACAGAAAGTCGCATGGCTATCGCTATGGCTCAAGAAGGTGGAATAGGAGTGTTGCATAAAAACATGACCATCGAAGAACAGGCAATTAAAGTACGCAAGGTAAAACGTGCAGAAAGCGGTATGATTATCGATCCGGTAACATTGCCTCTGGATGCTAAAGTGATTGATGCCAAAAACAATATGCGAGAGCATAGTATTGGCGGGATTCCTATTGTAGATGATCATCATAAATTGATTGGTATTGTTACTAATAGAGATCTTCGTTTTGAGAAAAATGAACAACGACCTATATCCGAAGTAATGACTAGTAAAAATCTGGTTACGGTAGGTGAAGGAACATCATTACAGCAAGCCGAAGTAATTTTGCAAGATAATAAGATCGAAAAACTACCAGTAGTAGATAAAGAAAATACTCTGGTGGGCCTAATTACTTTTAGAGATATCACTAAACTAACATTAAAACCTATGGCCAACAAGGATAAGCTTGGTCGCCTTAGGGTTGCAGCTGCTATTGGAGTTACCGGTGATGCCGTAGAAAGGGCAGAAGCCTTAGTGAAGTCCGGAGTAGATGCTGTGGTTATAGATACGGCACATGGGCATACCAAAGGTGTGGTTGCAGTGTTAAAAGAAGTAAAAGCAAAGTTTCCAGAATTAGAAGTAGTTGTGGGAAATATTGCAACTGGTGAAGCTGCGAAATATCTGGTAGAAGCGGGTGCTGATGCTGTTAAAGTAGGGATTGGCCCAGGATCTATATGTACTACTAGAGTAGTAGCTGGCGTAGGGTTCCCTCAGTTTTCTGCAGTATTAGAAGTAGCAAATGCAATAAAAGGATCCGGGGTTCCTGTGATTGCAGATGGAGGTATTAGATACACCGGCGATATCCCAAAAGCTATAGCAGCAGGAGCAGATACAGTGATGCTAGGTTCACTTCTGGCAGGAACCAAAGAATCTCCAGGAGAGACAGTGATCTATGAAGGAAGAAAGTTTAAGACCTATAGGGGTATGGGGTCTGTTGAAGCGATGAAAAAAGGTTCTAAAGATAGATACTTTCAGGATGTTGAAGATGATATCAAAAAACTGGTTCCAGAAGGTATAGTAGGTAGGGTAGCTTATAAAGGAGACCTTGTAGAAAGTATACATCAGTTTATAGGAGGATTACGTGCAGGTATGGGATATTGTGGAGCAAAAGATATTCCTACATTACAGGAAAATGGTCGTTTTGTAAAAATTACTGCTAGTGGAATTAATGAAAGCCACCCTCATGATGTAACTATTACCAAAGAAGCACCTAATTATAGTAGAAGATAAACTAAAAGAAAGTACGAGTATAAATCACTTATATAAAAAAACGCATCAATCGATGCGTTTTTTATAATATGGTATTGTGTTTTATTTTTTAGGAGCTTCTTTTATGGTGATTCCTAATTTTGTCATTACCGTTTTAGTTAAGTCGTATGTAGGATCTATATATGCCAAACCACTTGTGGTAATAGTAAATATTTGAGTGTATTTTTCGGCTTTAGCAACTTCTTCCAGTGCTTTTCCGATTTTTTCATATAGTGGCTGTAGTAGTCTGTTTTGTTCTATTTGTATTAACTTACTACCGTTCTGGCGAAATTTTGCAATATCATTTTCTAAAGCAATAATTTCTTCTTGCTTTGTTTTTTTTAAAGGCTCGGTAAAAGAAGCTACCTTATCTTGGTATTCCTTCACTTTAACCTGGTATGCATCTACTTTTACTTTTAAATCAGCTTCCATTTTTGCATTATAAGCCTTTAAGTCTTCTTGTACCTTAGTAAGTTCTGGCATTTGAGAAAGAATATACTCAGAATCTATAGTTCCAGTTTTGGATTGAGCATTTAATTGAAAACTAACGATCAATACTAAGATTGATAATATTATTTTTTTCATTTTACTTTTTTGTTTTTTTATTTTCTAATTTTTGCAAATATATAAGGTCTTAGACAATATACGTGCCACGAATTATATTTTTTAAAATCTATCTTTCATAGAGTTGACCACGGTGCGGTTTTAAAGCATCACGTACTGTTTTCATTTCAGAATCTGTAACAACCATATAAGCCAGACTATGTAGGTCATTTAAATCATGATACCCAGTGATATTAAGAGACAATTTTTCTGAAGTAATATATTCTTTAAGATGTATTTCGTGATGTTGCGCCGTTTTACTTGCCACAGGGCCTCTAAAATCCCAAATTAATTTTATTTTTCGTTCCAAAATAGTTTTCAATTTTATAGATACCAAAAACGTTTTTATAAATTATTATCTAATACGCTTTTTCCTTCTTCTGCAAAAGCTTTAAAATCCTCCATGTATGCATACGATTGCTTTTTGAAAGCTCCAGGCATAAGAAATCCCATAAGTTTCATGAAACCACTAAATTTAAATTCGTTTTTAGAGGTCCATTTTGTGTTTCCATTAGAGAGTTCTTCAAAATAATTTTCCTGAATATTATATACGTTTTTTGCATCAAAAGTAAGGTGAAACGACTCGGGTAGATCAAGTAAAGTAATAGTTTCGATCATTTCAATTTCTCGTTTTCCCATTTTGTAGGTAAGTTTTGAAATTGCTCCAGTTTTTCCTTTTATACCACTTATGTGTTCCATACTCACAAGACCCTTTTGCCAGTATTTCATGTTTTCTTCATTATTGAATTTTTCAACTACCTGATTTCTAGGTAGTTTTATTTCGATGTTGAGTGTGTATTCCATGACAGGATTGTTGTTAGTTAGTTTTGTAATGTGGTTACAATATACATAGATCATAAAAATTTTAAAAGTTAATACTATAGGAGGCGTTTGCTTCGTTACAACAAGGAACTTGTAAAACATCTTAATATTATTATTTTTGTTCGATTTCGGACTTCATCATATAGAAATTATGTATAAAAAGGGGCTATTATTTTTTTTAGGAAGTATTTTATTTACACTTGCAAATGCACAACAATCGAAGGATGTGCTGTTTACTATTGACGAATCTCCTGTGTATATATCAGAATTTAAGAGAGTGTATCTTAAAAATATAGATTTAGTAAAAGACAAATCACAAAAGAATATAGACGAGTACCTTAATTTGTTTATTAACTATAAACTAAAGTTAAAAGAAGCAAAACACCTTGGGTTAGACAAGAAACAATCTTATTTAGAGGAATTAGAAGGGTATAAAAAACAACTGGCAAAAGGCTATCTTACAGATACCAGAACTTCTGATGCATTAATACGGCAAGCATATGATCGTTCTCTAGAGCAAGTAAATGCCAGTCATATTTTGATTATGGTTAAGCCTAATGCCCCGGCAAAGGACACAATTGCAGCATATCAAAAAATTTTGGAAGCAAGAAATAAAATTGTAAACGGAGAACCTTTTGAAGTTGTAGCTAAAGCCTATAGCGAAGACCCTTCTGTTGCCAAAAACAACGGAAATTTAGGGTGGTTTTCTGCATTCAGAATGGTGTACCCTTTTGAAGAAGCAGCCTATACAACCAAAATTGGGGAGATCTCAGAACCATTTAGAACTCAGTTTGGTTACCATATTGTAAAAGTTAATGGTAGAGAAAAAAAATTAGGAGAAGTTACCGTTGCTCATATTATGGTAGCTATTAACAATAATAGAACCTCAGAAGAAGCAAAAAAGAGAATAAAAGAAATCAATCAACAACTTCAGCAAGGAGTTTCTTTTGCCTCTTTGGCAAAACAATATAGTGATGACCCCAGTACAGCAATAGAAGGAGGTAAAATTAGACGTTTTGGACAAGGAGCATTAAACTCTGAAAAATTCGAAAAAACAGCTTTTGCTCTAGAAAAAAAAGGAGAAACCTCTGCACCAATACAAACTAAGTATGGCTGGCATATCATTCAACTTATAGAAAAACATCCTCTCAAGAGTTTTGAAGAACAAAAAAACGAACTTACCAAAAAAGTAAAAAGAGATAGTAGGTCAAAATTAGTAACTACTTCGTTTATTAATTCGTTAAAGAAAAAATATACGATTACCAAGAATGAAAAGGCAGTTGCATATTTTACAGAGATTCTACCAGCTACGTTTTCTAAAGAAGAATGGAATGTGCCCGAAGATAAAAATCTAAAAAAAGAACTTTTTAGTCTTAAAAAGGAGAAGTACTTGTATAAAGATTTTGCTGAATTTTTAAAGAGTAATCAAATGAGAATAGAAGGATATTCAGATATCTCTGCCTTTGTTGAAGAAATGTATACTCGATTCGAATCAGAAACCTTACTACGATATTATGAAGAACATCTTGAAGAAGATAATAAGGATTTTGCAAATGTAATAGGAGAGTATCGTGATGGACTTTTACTTTTTGATCTTATGGAGTCTAAAATATGGAATGTCTCTAAGACAGACTCTATCGGACTTAAAAAATACTACGAAGCTCAAAAAGATAAATATACGCAAAATGAGTCTTACAAAGTTCTTAAGGCTTCTTCATCAAAGCAAGAGGCAATTAGTAAGGTTGAAAAATTACTGAAGAAGAAAAAGTCGATTAAAGAAATAAAAAATGAAGTTAATAAAGGAGATGTAACTTTAGTACTTTTTTCTGAAGAAGAATTGGCTAAAGGAGATGCAATATTACCAAAGAATTTTTCTGCAGAAAAAGGGAAAATTGTATTCCTCGAAGAAGAAAATTTTAAGACTTTGATTATGATCAAAGAAATCTTACCTTCAAGAATTAAAACTTTTGAAGAAACTAAGGGCGAGGTAATTAATGATTTTCAGGAAAGTATAGAAAATACATGGTTAGATCATTTAAAAGTAAAATACCCGGTAAAAGTTAATGAGAAAACCTTGAAAAAAGCTAAAAAAGAATTATCGATTTAAAAAATTAATAAACCTTTACTTAAAGAGTAGTGAAATTCCAGCTGCTTCTTATAAATGTTGTTATTAATTTTTTATGAGTAATTAAAAAGGGGAATGTGTGATAAAACATGGAGATTATGACCTGTTGAACTAAATAACTATTTCATGCATATCTACTCTGTATAGGTCTGATGGTCTAAGAGAATATTATATATAAACAGATGAAACGAACATTAAGAAATTTAAAAATTTCTTCTCAACAGAGAATGTTTACATTTCTTAATGTGAGAACGGAGTGGTTATATACATTCTCAATTTTATAATTAACTAATTATAAGGTGGTTAATAAAGTTTAAACGTATGAAATATTATAAAATAATACTGCTATTACTTATGGTAGTTTCTTGTCAAAAATTTAAGAATCAAATCAAAAAAGAAGCTATTGCCAGAGTAAATGATACCTACCTATATAAAGATGATATTAAAAAACTTGTTCCAAAGAATATGCCTGCAGGTGATAGCACTAATATTGTTAATAATTACATTAATACATGGGCTACCCGCCAATTATTTATCGACAAGGCTAAATTAAATCTTACCCAGGAAGAACTCGAAGAATTTAATGATCTGGTAGAAAACTATCAAAGCACCTTATATATTAATGCTTACAAGAATGCAGTGATCAATAAATCTATTAATATGGAGATCACAGAACAAGATCTTCAGTCGTATTATGATCAAAATTTGAAAAATTTTAATCTTAATGAGGAGTTAGTAAAATTACGTTACTTACATTTGCCACCTGATTACGCTAATATTGTTGCAACGAAACAACAATTTAATCGTTTTAATGAAGAGGATATAGAAGAGTTGAGAGAAAAAAAAATAGAATACCTAAACTATTCTTTAAATGATTCTGCCTGGGTCAAGTTAGATCAGGTGTTAAGTAAAATTCCAATTCTCAAAAAACAAGATAGAACAAAACTCTTAAAAAGCGGAAAATATATGCAACTTAGAGACTCTACAGGAGTATATATGGTGAAAATAAAAGATGTATTAAAACGTAATGAAATAGCACCAATAGAATATATTAAGCCTACAATAAGGCAAATTATATTAAATAAGAGAAAGTTGGAGCTAATTAAGAAAATAGAAAAAGAGATTACAAGAGATGCAGTTGAGAACAAACAATTTGAAGTCTATGATTAAAACTACAGTACTTTGTGCTATACTTACTTTTAGTATGAATACACAATTTTATGCTCAAGAGATTATTGAAGAAGTAGCGCAGGATTCCATTAATGGGCAGAATAATCCTGTGGTTAATGATACTATAAATACAGCAATAGAAACTGTAAAAACCCCATTTCAAAAGACCAAAATAGATGGCGTAGCAGCAGTGATTGGAGAAAATGTAATTTTAGATAGCGATGTAGATATTGCCTATCGACAGTTGATTAGTGAAGGAGTTTCAGCTTCTGATGTAAGCCGTTGTGAATTAGCTGGTAGTTTATTTGAATCCAAATTGTATGCCCATCATGCTATCCAGGATAGTATAGTAGTTAGGGATGCAGAAGTTAATTCTATGGTTGACCAACAATTGGCGTATATGACAAATGAATTGGGTACTGTAGAGAAAGTATTAAAGTTTTATAAAAAAGATAATCTGGTAGATTTTAGAAAAGAACTTTTTGAAATCAATAAGTCGAATAGACTATCTGAGCAGATGAGAACTAAGATTATCGAAGATATCGAAATTACTCCAGAAGAAATAAGAGAATTTTTTGATGGCATTCCGAAAGATGAAAGACCACTTTTTGGTACAGAACTTGAATTAGCTCAGATTGTAATAGAACCAGAAATACCTGAAGAAGAGGAACAAAAAGTAATCGATAGATTAAATCAGTTTAGAGAAGATATTGTAGAGAACGGTAGTAGCTTTGCTACCAAAGCAGTGTTATATTCTCAGGATCCGGGTTCTAAATCTACTGGTGGGAAATATACGCTTGATCGTAAAACAAACTTTGCCAAAGAATTTAAAGATGTTGCTTTTAGTTTACAAGAAGGAGAAGTAAGCGAGCCGTTTAAAACAGATTTTGGATGGCATATTGTAAAAGTTGACAAAATACGAGGAGAAGAAATCGATGTAAGACACATACTACTTATTCCTGAGGTAACTAGAGAAACGGTTGAGGAAGCCAAAAGATTAATAGATTCTATACGAACAAGTATTGTTTCGGGTGCTATCAAATTTAAAGAGGCAGCAAGAAAATTTAGTGATGAAAAAGAAACTCGTGAAGATGGAGGACAACTACTTAATCCTACAACAGGAGATACTCGTTTTGAACTTACCAAAATTGACCCTATATTGTACGATCAAGTATCTAAATTAAAAATGAATGAAGTTTCTTTGGTAATTCCCGATCAGGACCGTCAAGGACGAAAAAAGTATAAATTAATAACAGTACTTAATCGATATGATGAGCATATAGCAGATTACGCAAATGACTATCTTAAAATACAGGAATTAGCATTAAGGAAAAAGCAAATTGATGCAATTCGTAAATGGCAGAATGAAAAAATAATGGATACTTATATTAAAATAAACGGAGAGTACAGAGACTGTGAATATAGTGGTAACTGGTTAAAAAAATAAAATAATATGTCAGACGACGTAGCGGCTATAGAAAAACTAGTAAAAAAACATTCAGAACTCAAAAAAGAAATATCCAAAGTTATTATTGGGCAAGAGAAAGTTATCGATCAGATACTTATTTCTATTTTTTCTGGAGGCCATGCATTATTAATTGGTGTACCTGGGCTAGCCAAAACCCTGATGGTAAATACCATTTCACAAGCTTTGGGATTAGATTTTAAAAGAATTCAATTTACTCCCGATTTGATGCCCAGTGATATATTGGGAAGTGAAATCCTGGATGAAACAAGACACTTTAAATTTATTAAAGGACCAATCTTTTCTAATATCATTCTGGCAGATGAGATTAATCGTACTCCACCAAAAACCCAGGCAGCACTTCTTGAAGCAATGCAAGAAAGATCTGTAACCGTTGCAGGACACCATTACACCCTAGATTTACCATATTTTGTTCTTGCTACTCAAAATCCGATTGAGCAAGAAGGGACATATCCATTACCAGAAGCACAACTGGATCGATTTATGTTTGCTATAGAGCTTAAATACCCAAGTTTTAAAGAAGAAGTAGATGTCGTAAAAAGTACTACAGGAGATACTATCACTACTGTTAATTCATTATTTACGGCTCAGGAGATTATTGATTTTCAGCATTTAATTCGCCGTATCCCAGTGGCAGATAATGTAATTGAATATGCCGTAGGTATGGTTGGTAAAACACGACCAGATGAAGCAACAGCAACAGAATTGGTGAAAAATTATATAGATTGGGGAGCAGGACCAAGAGCTTCTCAAAATCTGATCCTGGCAGCCAAAGCCAATGCAGCTATCAAAGGAAAATATTCTCCAGATATAGAAGATGTACAGGCTGTAGCCATGGGGATTCTTCGTCACCGTATTATCAAAAACTACAAAGCAGAAGCAGAAGGTATTAGTGTAGAGGATGTCATTCATAGCCTGTTTTAAGTAGCTAAAGGATAAAAATTCTCAAAAAAATATTGATTTCTGATATAGTCAGTCTTCGATATTGACTTATATAATCAACCCTGGTATCGTTAGAAATCATTTTTCTTTATGACTATTAAACCTTTTTCATGTTTAATAGTCATAGTATTGAACGTTCGACACAAGTATTGTTTAATAGTAAAAAATTGAAAAAGAAACAGATGAAAAATAATATAATATGTATTATAGTTCTATTTATGGGAACTATTGCAATATCAGCTCAATCCAAGGATAATCATAGGGATCGCAAGGCATTAAGAAAAGAGTTTTATGAAAGCTTATCAGAGAGCCAGAAAAAGGAACTAAAAAACAAAAAGGAACTTAGAAAAGAGCAAAGAAAGGCGATGCATGCCAGTTTTACCAAAGAACAATTAGCAATCGTAAAAAATGAAGACCTTTCTAGAAAAGGAAAAAGAAAGGCATTGAAACTTACACTTAGCGAATCGCAAAAAGAGATGCATAAAAATCATAAAACCATTATGAAAGATAAAAATGAAAAATTTAAAGCATCACTCTCAGAAACTCAACTAGAACAATATGAGCAATTAAGAAAAAGAAAACATAGAAAGGGAAAACATAGAAAAAGAAAAGATTAGTATAAAAATTAGAAGTTTTGCATCTATAAAAAAGTGAAGTCATGTGGCTTCACTTTTTTATTTTACACCAGTTTTTAACTTTTTTTAGATTGTTTTTTTTAACAATAACTATAACGTTTTCGTGAATTGAGGAAATGGCGAAGTATTTTCTTATCTTAATTTTTAGTGATATGGTAATTTTCGTAATTTTAATTTATGAATTTCAATAAATGAAGCCTCATATTTTTTTAAAAATGCAAAAAGAAGGGATTAAATGTATTCATTTAAGAAAATCCTTTAAAATTCGTATTTTCGCAGGACTTTTCAATACTAAAAAATAATTAGAGATGGCATTCGATATCAATATGATAAAAAAGGTATATAGTCAGGTAGCTGATCGTGTTAATGTAGCACGTGAAGTTACAGGTAAACCTTTAACCTTGGCAGAGAAAATTTTGTATTCGCACTTGTGGGACGTAAAAACAAAAAAAGCGTTTACAAGAGGTAAAGATTATGTTAATTTCGCACCAGATCGTATTGCTTGTCAGGATGCAACAGCTCAGATGGCGTTATTACAATTTATGCAAGCTGGTAAAAATAAAGTAGCAGTGCCAACAACAGTGCATTGTGACCACTTGATACAGGCAAAAGAAGGTGCAGCAGCAGATTTAAAAAATGCTAATGATGTTAGTAGTGAGGTGTTCAACTTCTTAGAATCTGTATCTAATAAATATGGAATTGGATTCTGGGAACCAGGAGCTGGTATTATTCATCAGGTAGTATTAGAAAATTATGCTTTTCCTGGAGGGATGATGATAGGAACAGATTCGCATACGGTAAATGCAGGTGGATTAGGAATGGTTGCAATTGGTGTAGGTGGGGCAGATGCAGTAGATGTTATGGCAGGTATGGCTTGGGAATTAAAATTCCCTAAATTAATTGGGGTAAAATTAACAGGTAAGTTATCGGGTTGGACAGCACCTAAGGATGTAATTCTAAAAGTAGCAGAAATTCTTACGGTAAAAGGAGGAACAGGTGCTATAGTAGAGTATTTTGGACCAGGAGCAACTTCAATGTCATGTACAGGAAAAGGGACTATTTGTAATATGGGTGCCGAAATTGGTGCTACAACATCTACCTTTGGTTATGATGAGTCTATGGAGCGCTACTTAAGAGCAACAGACAGGGCAGATGTAGCAGATGCAGCAAACGAAGTAAAAGAGCATTTAACAGCAGATCCAGAGGTATATGCAAACCCAGAACAATATTTTGATCAGGTAATCGAAATTAATTTATCTGAACTAGGGCCATTGTTAAACGGACCTTTTACCCCAGATTTATCAACAGCCGTTGGTAGTACTATGACAGAAAAAGCCAAAGCTAATGATTGGCCAATTCAAGTAGAATGGGGATTAATAGGATCTTGTACAAACTCTTCTTATGAAGATTTATCTCGTGCTTCTTCAATCGCACAACAAGCGTTGGACAAAGGTTTAAAAATGAAAGCAGAATTAGGAATCAATCCTGGTTCTGAACAAGTAAGATATACAGCAGATAGAGATGGTATTCTTGGAATATTTGAAAAACTAGATGCAAAAATATTTACCAATGCTTGTGGACCTTGTATTGGACAATGGGCAAGGTATAATGATCCTAAAAATGCTCCAAAGAATAGTATAGTGCACTCTTTTAATAGAAACTTTGCTAAGCGTGCAGATGGTAACCCTAATACACATGCTTTTGTTGCATCACCAGAATTAACTGCTGCAATTGCGGTTGCAGGACGGTTAGATTTTAATCCGTTAACAGATAAGTTAATTAACGAAAACGGTGAAGAGGTAATGTTTGATGAGCCAACAGGATGGGAGTTACCGCCAAAAGGGTTTGAAGTAAAAGATAATGGATATTTAGCTCCTGTTGAAGATGGTAGTAGTGTAGAGGTTAAAGTAAGTCCAACCTCAGAAAGATTACAGTTGTTAACACCATTTGTACCTATTGGTAATGAAATTAAAGGAGCTAAATTGCTTATAAAAGCATTTGGTAAATGTACAACAGATCATATTTCTATGGCAGGGCCATGGTTACGTTTCAGAGGTCATTTAGATAATATCTCTAATAATTGCTTAATTGGAGCTGTAAACGCATTTGGTAAAAAAACAAACTTTGTTAAAAATCAATTAACAGGAGAGTATGGAGGTGTGCCAGATACAGCAAGAGCATATAAAGCTGCAGGAGTACCCAGTATTGTTGTAGGAGATCATAACTACGGAGAAGGATCTTCACGAGAACATGCTGCAATGGAACCAAGACATTTGGGCGTTGCTGCGGTAATTGTAAAATCATTCGCTCGTATTCACGAAACAAACCTTAAAAAACAAGGAATGCTTGGATTAACATTCGCAAATGAAAGTGATTACGATTTGATTCAGGAAGATGATACGTTTAACTTTACAGATCTAGATCAATTTGCTGCAGGAAAACAATTGACATTAGAGATTATTCATGCAGATGGATCTAAAGATACTGTTATGTTAAATCATACTTATAATGATTCTCAGATAGAATGGTTTAAAGAAGGTTCTGCATTAAATTTGATAAAAAAGCAGAATGCCTAAGAAAATAATGTAAAAGAGTAATTAATACATATAAAACTCCCAAAGGTTAATACTTTTGGGAGTTTTGTTTTTTTTACTTCTTAGATTAGAACTAACTAACGAGGGAAACATTCTGGACCAACCATTACACATTTTTTGTGGTGATCTGGCAAAGCCTCATATTGGTCGCAATTAACAATTATTGGACCGTTATATGCATCACAAGGATTGTTGCCACATGAGCCTCCTCTACCAATAATCTGTCTTTGCTGTTCTTTCGATAAGCTTTTCCCTAAATTTAAAAGTGTATTTTTCATAATTTTTTGTGTAATACTCCTGAACTGTATATAGCTCTCAGGATATGAGCTTATCCATGAAAATACTGCTTTTTTGCATTCAATTGATATAGCGAATATTATCATAGTGCTAATTTTGAAGAAAAATTCGTACCCTTTAGAATTAGGGAAAACAAATTGGTATGGGAACAGCATATCTCTTAAATATAAATTGATAAGTTTTTTCATTCCAAAAGAGAAATATGTAAATTTGCGTATATGGTACGCCAAAATATAAAAGTAGCTGTCGATGCTGTAGTCTTTGGATATAAAGACAAGACGCTTAATGTCTTGTTAATAAAAAGGAATATAGACCCTTTTAAAGATTCCTGGGCTTTGCCGGGAGGTTTGGTTTTAGAAAACGAAAGTTTAGAACAAGCTGTTGTTAGGGAGCTTAAAGAAGAAACCAATGTAACTATAGATTATTTAGAGCAATTGTACTCTTTTGGTAATCCTGGGAGAGATCCTAGAAACAGGGTAGTAAGTGTTACTTATTTTGCATTGGTTAAACCAGAACATCATGCAATTAAAGCAGATACCGATGCACAAGATGTTGCCTGGTTTGATATAACAGAACTTCCCAATTTGGCATTTGATCACATTCAAATTTTAGAAACTGCGAAAAAGAGATTGCAGAATAAACTCACATACGAACCTGTGGGATTTGATCTGCTCGCCGATAAGTTTTTATTTTCGGATCTTGAAAAGTTGTATATGACTATCCTTCAAAAAGTAATTGATCGTCGAAATTTTAGAAAAAAAATATTGAGTTTCGGAATCCTTGAAGAGCTAGATGAAAAGATTTCAGAAGGAAGAGGTCGGCCGGCAAATCTATTTAAATTTAATAAAAAACAATACTTCAAACTTAAAGAAGAAGGTTTTCTCTTCGATATCAAATAATAGTATCATTGTTTTGATACTATTGATCTTCAGAAAGCTATATTTTATCATAATAATGTAGTTTTTACGCAAAATATTTTGTCATATCATATTTCTGTTATAAATTTGCGTAAAAATAACACAATTATGAGATATTTACATTTGGACCCATCATTTACACCTTTTGAAAAATCTATTGATTATAAATCATTTGTTTTTAATGGAGGAGAGCCACATATAAATATTTTGGATAAGAATATAGGGAGGAGTATAACGATTACACAGCGAATCAATTCGTTTAATGATTTAGGGTTGTTGTTGATCGCTACCGATGCGTTACGCAGAATGAATGTAAAGGAGATTAATGTGTTTATTCCGTACTTTCCTGCTGCCAGGCAAGATAGAGTGATGGTTGCAGGAGAATCACTTAGTGTTAAGGTATATGCCGATAGTATTAATGCGCAACACTATAATCAGGTAACAATCTTTGATCCACATTCTGAGGTAACTCCAGCCTTATTAGATCGGGTACATGTGATTCAGAATTATGAATTTGTAAAACAATGTTTAGATAGCATTAAGAAAGAAGTAGTGCTAATTTCTCCCGATGGAGGAGCATTAAAAAAAATCTATAAAGTATCTGAGTTTCTGGGTGGAGTAGAAGTGGTAGAGTGTTCTAAAAAACGGGATGTAAAAACGGGGGCTTTATCTGGTTTTAAAGTATATGAAGATGATTTAAAAGGAAAACATTGTGTGATTGTTGATGATATTTGTGATGGAGGAGGAACTTTTCTAGGGCTGGCAACAGCACTAAAAGAAAAGAATGCAGGTAAACTAAGTTTGATTATCAGTCATGGGATTTTTAGCAAGGGATTTACTGAACTTACAAAACAATTTGATACCATTTTTACAACAAATTCTTTTAGGGATATAAATGAAGAAAAAGTAGTGCAAATTCCTGTTATCTAAGAAATAGACAAGAATCTATTTTGTAGATAATGAAAATACTATCCAAAAATAATAGCTTATGAATCTAATAGTACCACCAATTATTCCAGAATTAAATAAAGACCTAAGTGTTTTTCTGGCAGGAAGTATCTCATTAGATGTAGCTCAAAAATGGTAGGATAAGGTGATAGAAGAGCTATCAGAAGAAAATGTTACACTACTAAACCCCAGAAGATTGAGTTGGGATGCTAGCTGGGAACAAAAGATAGATAACCCTGTTTTTAAAGAACAGGTGCTTTGGGAGTTAGAAGCTTTAGAAAAAGCAGATATAATCATTATGTATTTTGATAAAAATACGACATCTCCTATCACACTATTAGAATTAGGATTATATGCACGGAGTAATAAATTGGTAGTATGCTGCCCAGATGGATTTTGGAGAAAAGGAAATGTAGATATTGTTTGTGAACAGTATGGCCTACAAAAAGTGAATAGTTTAGAAGAATTGATTAATGAAGTAAAGAAAAAATTGAAATGAAATTACAACTTAAAAAATATAAAGAACAACAGAAAGAATGGCCCCAAAGCGGGTATCATATTATGGCACAATATGATAATGATACAATAATAGTATATCAATCTTATCGACCCGAAATAGGACATTTTGCTGTAAAAAATCAGTTTTTTGGAGGAGCTTTTAGCTTAGACCGAATGACATGGATCAAACCTAACTTTTTATGGATGATGTATAGAAATGGTTGGGGGACAAAAGAAGGACAAGAAGTCGTATTGGCCATACATCTTAGAAAAGAAGCTTTTGAGGATTATGTAAAAAATGCTGTGTATTCATCATTTAAACCAGAATTATATGAGTCGTATGAAGCCTGGCAGGAGGATGTTGCAAACTCAAATGTGAGATTACAATGGGATCCCGATCATGATCCATATGGTATAAAACTTGAAAGACGAGCCATTCAGATTGGATTAAGAAAGGAGTATATAAAAAAATATGCAAAAGATGATATTTTAGAGATTGAAGATGTTTCTGATTTTGTTAGTGAGCAGTATGAATTTGTAAAAAATAAAGATCTAGAAAACCTAATCACTCCTGCAGAGAGACCGCTGGTATTTAAGGATGAAAAACTGAATGGATATTTAAAGCTAAAATGAAAACAATAACATATATAAAAGGAGATGCAACCACTCCAGAAGCAGAAGGAATTAAGATTATAGTACATATTTGTAATGATTTAGGAGGTTGGGGAAAAGGTTTTGTATTAGCGATATCCAAAAAATGGCCAGAACCAGAGAAGGCATATAGAAAGTGGTATCGAGATCGAGCAAATAATGATTTTGAGCTAGGTGCAGTTCAACTAATTCAGGTATCAGAAGAAACATATGTTGGCAATATGATTGGACAACAAGGAATAAAAATAAAGAAAAACGAAGTTCCGATTCGTTATGAAGCAGTTAGACAATGTTTAGAACAAATTGCAATTAAAGCAAAACAGCTTAATGCAAGTATACATATGCCAAGAATTGGTTGTGGATTAGCAGGAGGAAAGTGGGAAATGATAGAACTCATTATTACAAATACACTATTAAAAAAACAATTAGACGTTTATGTCTATGATTTTGAATGAAAAATGAAAACAAACAATAAACATATAAGTAAATTTTTAAGCCTTATTCTAAGGCATAACCCAGGTAAAGTAGGAGTGCAACTCGATGAAAATGGTTGGACAGATGTACAGGAACTACTGCAAAAAGTAAAAAGATACCGACCAGGATTAGATATAGGTGTATTAGAAGAAATTGTAGCATCTTGTGATAAACAGCGCTTTACTTTTAATAAAGATCATACCAGGATTAGAGCTAATCAAGGCCACTCAATCAAGGTAGATTTAGAGTATCAACCCAAGCAGCCGCCAGAATTCTTGTATCATGGTACTGTAGCCAAATTTATGGCTGCCATTAGAGAAAAAGGATTGCTAAAAATGAACAGGCATCATGTGCATCTTAGTGAAGAAAGAGAAACAGCTATAAAAGTAGGATCCAGAAGAGGAAAACCTATTATTCTAACAGTAAGATCAGGCGAAATGTATGCCAGGGGCATTAAGTTCTATCAATCAGATAACAAAGTATGGCTAACCGATATAGTAGCTCCAGAATATATTGAGTTTAAATCATAATATATCCAGACCTCACAGGTTTTTAAAATCTGTGGGGTCTTAGAATAAAGTATTTTAAGAATAGAATCATGAGAACCTTGGTAATTGGAGATATACATGGAGGTTATAAGGCACTACTTCAGGTTTTAGAACGAGCAAATGTAACCTCAGAAGATAAATTGATTTTTTTAGGAGATTATGTAGATGGCTGGAGCGAATCAGCTCTGGTAATACAAGAACTCATACAACTCTCTGCATCTAATACTTGTATTTTTGTACGAGGAAATCATGATCTGTGGTGTGGGTTATGGCTAGAAAAGGGCGTAACAAATCCTGTATGGTTAGCACATGGAGGAAAAGAAACAATCAATAGCTATATTCAATCCGGATTACTTACCAAAGAAACGCATAAAGAGTTTTTTAATGCACTGAAGGATTATTACCTCGACGAAGAACGCAGACTTTTTGTACATGCAGGATTCACATCTATGCATGGAGTTGGAAGAGAGGAGTACAGCTCTAATTACTATTGGGATCGAACATTATGGGAATCGGCATTGCTAGCTGATAAGGTTAGGGAAATTGCTTTAAAAGATGATCCTCCAAAACGATTTAGTCATTATTCTGAGATGTATATAGGGCATACTCCTACTATCGAATATGGCAAAGATACGCCCATAAAAGCCTATAATCTATGGAATATGGATACAGGAGCAGGTTTTAAAGGAAAACTAACCATTATGGATATCGATACCAAAGAATATTGGCAGAGCGATCCTCTACCGATACTGTATCCTAATGAAAAAGGAAGAAACTAGATCTTTCCAATTTTAACGGAAAACTGGGTAGTTTCTAACGGAAATTGAATCTATTTTTATCTTCTAAAACCTTGTAATGATTAAGATCGAATTCTTATTAAAATATAGAATTAGTTGGAGTAGCAAGATTATTTTACTCTTGTCATTGTGCATGCTTTCATTTAATGTTGTAAAATCTCAAAATATGGATAATATTATTGATCAAGATTTTTTTGTAATTGTCGAAAAACCTCAAAAAATATATAAAGGATTTTATAAATATGGAGAACCCTATAATGGATATTTTTCAAAAGGAAACGATGAATTTCCCAGAGTAGATTATTATGAGAACGGAGAAGCAAAATTTCAATATTCTTTAGATGTTTATCAAATGGTATTAGGAGAAGAAACCTCTGAAATAAAAGGTTTACAAGAGCAACAAAGAGAAGTGATGAGTGAAGAAGATTATGAAGTTTATATAAGAGATTTATATAAACCAAAATTAAACATAAAATCTGTTTATAACAATGGTAAAATAATAGATGGATATGAATATGAAGAAGTGCCTTCGGGAATAGTCTCTAAAAAAATAGAGAATAAAAAATATACAGTATTACATATAGACATATTTGCTATGCACTATTATCAGCGAACTTTCATAATTCAGAAAGGAGATAGTATTACTATAGGATCGCCTACCTTAGCTGCAGCAGGGGAGAAGTTAGAAATACAATTATTCAAGGAAAATAAGAGTTGGAAAGCTTCATATAATATAAATAAAAAAGAAATTGGTGCTAAATATTTTATGAAAGGAAATGTAGAGAATTTACCTGCGAATAGCACCATGTTTATATATGATCAAAATGATGGAACATATGGTTATGGAACCAGCGGTTTTCAGGAATATTCGACCAAGTTAGATTTGATAGACATACAGAAAATCTATTTTGAGAAACCAGAGATTTTTATCAATAAGAGTATGCAATCTTTTTTTGATGAGTTTATAGAGACCATCATTAATGAAATGCATAAGGAAGATAAACAACGTCCAGAAGATCCAGAAATTTTTAGAGGATACTTTCTCACAGGAGATAAAGGTAAAATAACAGAAGGTATACGTTTTTTTGAGAAAGAGGGGAACACATATTACATAGAATATAAAGACAGTTCTGAAGTTAAAAATGCTAAAGTAGATCTTAGTGATTTTCAAAAAATATTTAAGGAATTCATGAATCGCAAGTATGAAAAATAGCATGTTTTCGACCAGTTTTTTAAGTAATCCAGAAGAAAATTTATTTAATATTTTATCAGTTTAAAAATAAAGATTATATTTGCGTATAAATAACGCAAAATAAAATAAAGATGAATCCATTACTATTAACAGACGGTTATAAATTAGGGCATAAAGAACAATATCCAAACGGAACCACTTTTGTGTATTCTAACTGGACACCTAGAAAAAGTAGAATAGCGGGAATTGATAATGTAGTATTTTTTGGATTGCAGTATTTTATTAAAGAATATTTAATCAAACAATTTAATGAACACTTCTTTAACCTTCCCAAAGAAGAAGTGGTTGTAGAATATAAAAAATATGTAGATCATTATCTAGGTACAGATTATGATGTTACGCATATCGAAGAGTTACACGATTTGGGACATCTTCCTATCGAGATCAAAGCTCTACCAGAAGGAACAGAAGTCCCTATTCGAGTACCGATGTTTACCGTAATGAATACCAAACCAGAATTTTTCTGGTTGACCAATTATCTAGAAACCTTATTGTCTAATATCATCTGGCAACCTTGTACTTCTGCTACTATTGCAAAACAATATCAAAGCATTTTATCCTCTTTTGCATTAGAAACAGATCGTGATAATATAGAGTTTATTACCTGGCAAGGTCATGATTTCTCGATGCGAGGAATGTCGGGTACAGAATCGTCAATTCTTAGTGGTATGGGGCATGCATTATCATTTTCTGGGAGTGATACATTACCCGTGGCAAAAGCTTTCGAAACATATTATAACGCAGATGTTACCAAAGAATTAGTAATTGGTAGTGTAAATGCTACAGAACATAGTGTGATGTGTGCAGGAAGTAAAGATGATGAAATAGGAACTTTTAGAAGGTTACTAGAAACATATCCTACAGGAATATTATCTGTAGTATCTGATACCTGGGATCTTTGGAAAGTGATAACAGAATATTTACCTATGCTAAAAAATGAAATTCTCGAAAGAGAAGGTAAACTCGTTATTCGACCAGATTCTGGCGATCCTGTAGATATTATTTGTGGTTGTGATCATAAGAATCCAATAGTTACAAAAGGTGTGATAGAACTGCTTTGGGATGAATTTGGAGGAACCATAAATGGTCAGGGATACAAAGTGTTGAATCCTAAGATTGGAGCTATCTATGGAGATAGTATCACAATAGAAAGGGCAACCCAGATTTGCGAAAAATTAAAAGCTAAAGGCTTTGCTTCTACCAATGTAGTTCTGGGAATAGGAAGTTTTACATACCAATATAATACCAGAGATACTTTTGGGTTTGCAATGAAAGCTACTTATGTCGAAATACATGGCGAGGGAAGAGAAATATTTAAAGATCCAATTACAGATGATGGGACTAAAAAATCTGCAAAAGGACGTATTCAATTATATGAAGAACAAGGAAAAATAGTATACAAAGATCAGGTTTCTGAACAAGAAGAAAATAAAGGACTATTAAAAACTGTTTTTAAAGATGGAGAATTACTAATAGAAGATAACTTGTCTACGATTCGTAAAAGAATTGCTCAATAAATCAGGTTTATTTCACAAAATTTGCAAAACTCCTTAAAATTAAGATTTTAAGGAGTTTCTAGTACAATAATGTAAGGGATTTGAGTGTTTTACGACATAAGTAGATAAACTAACATCATAAAAACATAATCATCATGAGTGCAATCTGGTTTTTTGAGGATTCAGATCTCTTTAAGATATTATGCCCTCATAAGTTCAAAAGGTATAAAAAAGACCACGATTTTGATGCTTACCGAAAGAACGACTATATTTATTTTGAAGAAGATTCTGCAAACAAAGTATATCTTATAGAAAAAGGAAAAGTAAAAATTGGATACTATGCAGAAGATGGGTACGAGGTAATAAAAGCTATCCTTACCCGTGGAGAGATTTTTGGAGAAAAAGCAATTCTTGGCGAAAACAAAAGAACAGAGTTTGCACAATCTGTCGATAATACAACTTCTATTTGTCCTATTGGTGTAGAAACCATGCACGGACTCATGCGCGATAATCAATCTTTTAGTCTTAGAATCTATAAATTTATTGGTATGCGGTTTAAACGCTTAGAAAGAAGGCTACAGTTATTGCTCTTTAAAGATACCAAAACAAGGTTGTTAGAATTCTTAAATGAACTTAAAGAAGACTACGGACACTGTTGCCCAGATACAGGGGATATGGTAATAGAACATCCTTATACTCAAAAAGACATAGCTCATCTTATCGGAACATCGAGACCAACCCTAAATATTATTCTAAACGAACTAAAGGAATCTAACGTCATAGATTTTAATAGAAAAGAGATTCGATTAAAAAATGTTGCTTAATGTTAGGTGGCTAACATTTTAAAAATTTCAATGTCAATAATTTTATGATCTAATAATCATAAAAAAAAAGCAATGTTTAAAAAAGCAATTATAGGTACTCTTGTTATCGGATGTATTTTATCTTCCTGTAACAATGATGATGATTCTGGTAATGTACCTGCAGAATCGAATTTAACCCTTAATCTTAGTGGGTTAGAAGACTTAGGAAGCGATTACCTTTATGAAGGATGGATTATCGTTAATGAAGCTCCGGTTTCTACAGGTACGTTTTCTGTAAATAGCGTAGGAGAATTATCTAGTACTTCTTTCATGGTAAATACAGAATCACTTAAAGCGGCAGCAGCTTTTGTATTAACAATAGAACCTAATCCAGATCCAAATCCGGCACCATCAGATACAAAACTATTAAAAGGTGATTTTGGAACCGGTAATACAGCAACAGTAGGGTTAGGACCCGTAGGAGAAGGAGATTTTTCGGCTTCGGCAGGAGGTTTTTTTTTAAGAACCCCAACAGATGAAGCTTCGGGAACGGCTAATAACGGAAATGATCAATTTGGAGTTTGGTTTGGTACACCTGGGATGCCACCAGCAGCGAATTTGACCTTACCGGTCCTTGATGCAGGATGGAAATATGAAGGATGGGTAGTAGCAGATGGAGTACCACTTTCTACCGGAACATTTACAATGAATAATACTGCAGATGATAATGCAGGAGATCTTAATGGGTTTAGTGAAACCGCTTCTAATGGTCCGCAATTACCGGGAGAAGACTTTTTTAGAAATGCTCCAGACGGAGTAACATTTCCATTAGATGTTAGAGGAAAAACAGTTGTGATTTCTGTAGAGCCATTTCCAGATAACTCAGCAGCACCATTTTTATTGAAACCTTTGGTAGGTACTGCAGGTACAGATACCGCACCTGCTAGTTATACCTTTGAGCTTAATAGTGCTTCATTTCCTTCAGGAAGTGTAACAAGATAATAGTTCATTGTTATTTTTTGTTAGTTTTAAAGCGCAATCTTTGATTGCGCTTTATTAGTTTAAGAAAAGCTTGTATTTTAAAAAAATAAAGTCTGTATCATAGCATAAATATAGTGCCATTAATTTACATAACTTTGTAAGGTGATTCAAGACTTTGTTACGAATCAAAATATTAATGACAATAGATGAAAAAATTAAACAAGTTCATGATATGAATTCTAATAAACAAAACATTTAGATAAATGAAGTTTAATAAAAAGAACATTTCAAATGTGATTTTTGCAATCATACTGGTATTATTTTTTATTCCTAATACCAGGGGAATGATGCAGATATTTTTAACCAGGATTTTTTCTTTTAGCCCAGGAATAGTAAAGGTAGAAGAAAGAGCACAGGTAGCATCATATGATTGGAAATTACACGGAGTGAATACAGAATCTACTAATTTTAATATAGCCAAAAATAAAGTTGTTTTAATCAATTATTGGGCTACATGGTGTCCTCCTTGTATTGCAGAAATGCCTTCTCTGCAAAAATTATATAATGACTATAAAGATAAAGTAGTATTTCTCTTTGTAACTACAGATGATGACCCAGAATTAAATAAGTTTATGAAGAATAAAAACTATAATTACCCTATCTATAGATCATTATCAGAACACCCAAAACCTTTTGTAAGTAAAACGATACCTGCAACATATCTATTAGATAAAAAAGGAAATATCATTATTGATAAAGTAGGTGCAGCAGACTGGAATAGCACCAAAGTAAGAGAAACTATCGATAATCTGTTAGCCGAATAAGATCTATTTTTTAAAATATTTAAAAGGAACCACCAACATACCAAAGCATTCTCCCTTTTCCTTTTTTATGTTTTTATGATGCATTTTATGAGCTCTTCTTACTCCTTTGGCATACCAATTACTCGTATTTCTAAATAGTTTGAAACGTTGATGTATAAAAATATCATGTACTACAAAATAAGCAATACCATAAGCTAGAATACCTAGGCCTATTGCCCTGCCTACCCAAAATGTCTGGGCGTCGTGAAATAAAATACAAGACATGCTTACTACAGCATAGAATACAAAGAATAAATCATTGCGTTCCCACCAACTGTCATGATCTTTATGGTGATGATCCTTATGTAATGACCATAAAAAACCATGCATTACATATTTGTGAGTAAACCAAGCCATAAACTCCATAATAGAGAAGGCGGCAAGAAAAACTAATATTTGAACAAAAATTTTCACAACATAAGGTTTTATACAAAAATACTACTAAATTAAGTTTAATCTATAGTCAAAATAGGATTTTGCTAATAATCCAAATTTTTGATAATTAGACACTCGTATACGTGTGTTTTTTATTTCTAAAGAAGGAGTTTTTTTAAGCTTATTTAATAATTTTTTATAATAAACAAATGCAGTATAGACTCCAAATTTTGCTTCAACAGGAAGTTTCAGGATGCCTTGTAATGCTTTACTAAAATCGTCTTCTATTTCTTTAATAATTTTAAGCTTAGAATCTTCATCGAGTTCATTTAAATTTAGATTTGGAAAATAGGTTCTATTAAGATCTTCAACATCTGCTTTTAAATCCCGTAAGAAATTAACTTTCTGAAAAGCAGAACCCAAATGCATCGCACTTTCTTTTAAATTAGCATATTTTTTGGGATTTCCATTCACAAAAACCTTCAAACACATTAACCCAACTACATCTGCCGATCCATAAATATAATCCTTGTATTCCTGATCTGTTAGATATTTGGTTTTATACAAATCTAATCGCATACTTTTCATAAATGCTTCATATAACTCTGGACTAATATTATATTGATGAACCGTCTTTTGAAAAGAATTAAGAATAGGGTTTAAACTGATCTTATTTTTGATTGCTTTGTACATTTCTTCTTCAAAATCATTAAATAATTTCTCTTTATCATACTCGTGAAACGTATCTACAATTTCATCTGCAAATCTTACGAAACCATAAATATTATATATGTCCTGTCGTATAGAGCCTGATAACATTTTTGAAGCAAGCGAAAATGATGTACTATACGAATTCGTAACAATTTTGCTACAACTTTGTGATACAGTATCAAAAATAGACTTCATAAGATAGAGTTTAAGGTTTAATTGAGTTTGTTATGTTGGTATGCTATGTCTTAACTTTTTATCATATTGATAATGATTCTGGATTAATCCTGCTACTAGTTTTCCCGAAATTAAAGATGGGGGTACACCCGGACCAGGAACAGTAAGTTGCCCGGTAAAAAACAAATCTTGTACTTTTTTACTTTTTAACTTAGGCCTAAGGAAAGCAGTTTGTAAAAGTGTATTGGCCATCCCGTAGGCATTTCCTTTGTAAGAATTATATTCTTTTATAAAGTCTTTAATACAAAAGGACTCTTTAAAGATAATGTTATTTCTAACATTTTGATTTGTAAGTGCTTCAAAACGAGTTATGATTTTATCAAAATAACGTTCTCGTAATTCGTTGGTGTCTTCTATTCCGGGAGCCAATGGGATAAGAAAAAAACCATTTTCGTTACCTTCAGGAGCCGATTTAGAATCTGTTACAGAAGTAAAATTAGCATAAAACAAAGGATCTTCTGTCCATTTTGGAGTGTCATAAATATCTTTGGTATGTTGTTCAAAATTGGTATCAAAAAATAAATTGTGATGATTAATATTTTGTAATTTTTTATCAAACCCTACATAAAACAGGAGAGAAGAAGGAGCAAAAGTTTTACGCTCCCAATATTTTTCAGAATATTGGCGATGCTCTGGTGGTAGTAATGTTTCTCCATGATGATAATCTGCTCCGCACAATACAATATCGGCATCTATTTTTGTAGAATTTACTATAATACCTTTAGCACAACCATTTTTAACTATTATTTTTTCGACAGTTGCATGGGTATGAATGGTTACACCTAGCGATTCGGCTAATTCTTTAATTCCTGTGATCACACTATACATTCCTCCTCTGGGATGCCAGGTTCCCAATCCAAAATCTGCATAGTTCATAAAACTATAAAAAGCAGGAGTATCACTAGGTTTAGCACCTAAGAACAGTACAGGGAACTCCAGAATTTGGATTAACTTTTTACTTTTAAAATCTTTACGAATCTCTTTCGAAATGGTACTAAAAAATTGACCTACTCTTAAAATTGTTTCTTTTGTAACAAGTTCTAATAAAGAAACTCCTGGTCGATATACCAAATCCTTAATAGCAATCTCATAATTATTCTGGGCAGTTTTGATGAATTTTTGAAGTTTAACCGAACTTCCTTTTTCTTCTGCTTCAAAGGTTTTGTATATTTTTTCTAAAGAATCACCAATCGTAATGCTTTCATTGTTTTTAAAAAAAACTTTGTAAGCAGGATGTAATTTATCCAGTGTGTAATAATCAGAGGCAGATTTATCAAAATCCTTAAAAAAGCGTTCAAATACATCAGGCATCCAGTACCAGGAGGGACCGGTATCGAATGTAAACCCTTCTTTTTTTAATTGCCCGGCTCTACCACCAATCGTTGCATTTTTTTCAAAAATAGTTACATCGTATCCTAATTTAGCCAGATAGCACGATGCAGAAAGCGATGAAAACCCAGAACCGATGATTACTATCTTTTTAGACATAACTAAAATAATTATAAAATTATAGCTCAGAAATTAGTGAGCTAATCGATTCAAAATAGCGATGGTTGTGTCCCGTATGATTAGAAACATACATAGCTTGTTTGCCTAACATCCATAACTCATTGACTCTTTTGGTGCATACAATTGTATTAAAATCTTCGAGGTACTTTTTGATATTGTCTTTTTCTGGTCTAATCGTAAAATAAGATATGAACACAATGTCATCATGAAGAGAAAGCATGTTAGGTAAGCAATCTAAAGGAATGCTCGGACCTAGATAAATAGCTTTGTACCCATGTAATAGTATCTCGTAATTAATATATAATAAACCTAATTCATGTATTTCATTTTCTGGAAGAAACAAAATAAAAGCTCTATCGGTTTTGGTAGGTTTAGAATATTGAA
This sequence comes from Bacteroidia bacterium, assembly GCA_030427585.1. Taxonomy (GTDB): domain Bacteria; phylum Bacteroidota; class Bacteroidia; order Flavobacteriales; family Flavobacteriaceae; genus Aquimarina. The sequence continues at coordinate 78,443 of JAUIBW010000001.1, read as the reverse complement.
GCTTTTCAATATTTAATAATAGTTTTTGCTTTATTAGATTAGAAATAAAATGCTCATGTGCAGGGCTAATGGTATCTGTTTGCCATAATAACCCTATTTCTTTTAATAAAGGAATGAAAACATCTACAAATATTTCTTTAAAATTTCTTTTGCTTTCTAATTGAGAATATGTCTCTAAAAATAACTCGAGATCATAATTTAACATTGCAATTTTAAAGGAGTTTATAGCTTGGTTTTTGACGCTATTGTCAGATACAATACTTCTTACATATTCGTTAATTTCTTCAGTATCTAATTTAGAAATTCTGGATATTTTGTAACCACTGTTTACCAAATAAGTAACATTAAGCAGTTTTTGAAGGTTTTTTAAATTGTATGTTCTTATATTGGTATTAGTACGATCCGGAGAAAGTAGATTATATCTTTTTTCCCATATTCTTATAGTGTGTGCTTTTACACCACAAAGATTCTCTAAATCTTTAATACTGAATGTTTGTTTAATATTGTTCACTTTTTTTAAAAAATCATTAAACAAAACTAAACAAAAGAAAACACTTTTTTTTTCAAAAACTGTTAAAATAGTATCTTATTTTGTTAAAAAACGAACAGTTTTTAGCGATTTGTTAATAATAACCAGAAGTTAACAGTGTTGTATTACGGTAGTTTGTGATACTTAATTTATAATAAATCTTAGAAATATTACTTGATTGTATATGTTATAACAGAAAGTTTAGAAGAAAAAAATAGAAACATTAGCTTTTAAGAAACGTAAAGCTTTAGTGATATGAATTTCGACAGTTTTAGTAGAGATACCCAGAATATCAGCTATTTCCTTATGCTTTTTTTGCTCTAAACGACTAAGTTTAAATACTTCTCTGCATTTTTTAGGAAGCTGTTCGATAGCCTTTTCGAGTTTTAACCAATCAGAATCTAGTTGGCTTTCTTCTTCATTGTTATACATCTCAAATATAGTTTCCCATCTTAGAAAATCTAAAGTATCGTATTCTTTTTTTTGCCGACGTAAATGCATTAGAAATTCATTATGACAAGCTCTAAAAAGATAATTCTTTAAGGATGTGGTAATTCGTAAAGTTGATTTTTTTTCCCACAGTCTAAGCAAAACATTTTGTACCAGATCCTCAGACAATGACGAATTATTAGAAAGTTTATAAACGTAATTATACAACCAGGAATAATATTGATTAAATACTATTTTATAGCTGTCTTGATTTCCGTTCGTAAGCCCCTGAACCAGTAATTTTTCTATGTTTTGACTATCTTTTTTCATTATAAAAATCACCGACTAAATTAAAAAAAATAAAATAAAGTAGGGGATTTATAGTTTTTCTGCATCTTTTAAATAGAAAAAATGAATAATGGATAATTGTTTAACAGTAATTAAAAAATACCTTGAAGGAGATATTTCACCATCGGATAGAGAAGCATTACAACAATGGCTGACTCAAGATCCTGAACATGAACTCCTTTTTAAAGAAGAAATAAAGAATTGGTATGCGACAAACGAAGAGCTGCAGGCAGATCCAAATTTTGCATATAATCGTTTCTTACACGCAATCGATAAAAAAGAAGTTAAAGTAATTAAACCGAAATCATGGTCTGTGATAATAAAATATGCAGCAGTTATAGGAGGGGTATTTCTAGGAGGATATTATTATACTACTCAAAGTGTTTCTACTGTTAAAACAAGCCTTGATATTGTTGAGACTAACCCTTTACCTGTAGATAAAATCAAAATTGTTCAGGCAGATGGTACGGTAACGTATACCGATTTTAATGATAAAGCAGATATTATAAATGCTAATGGTAATTTGATTGGTAAAAAAGATCAGGATCAATTTATTGTTCAGCCAGATAGCGAAGTAACCGAAACCAGGTATATCGAAATCTCTATCCCTAAAGGAAAATTGTTTCAACTCACATTATCCGACGGGACCAAAGTATGGTTAAATGCGGCTAGTAGTCTAAAATTTCCACAACATTTTGCATCTACAAAAGAAACCAGAATGGTGTATCTAAAAGGAGAAGCTTTTTTTGATGTTACCAAAAATAAGGCACAACCATTTATCGTAAAAACAGAAACTGTAAATGTCGAAGTTTTAGGAACCCAGTTTAATGTATCGTCTTACGCCGAAGATGCTACGGTAAAAACAACCCTGGTAGAAGGTGCTGTGGTTGTTAATGACCAAAATGAAAATACCAATTCATTACAACTAATACCTAACGATCAGGCCATTTTTAGTAAGGATAAAAAAGTAATGCATAAACAAAAGGTAAATACATCATTATATACTTCCTGGATGGATAAAAAGATTATACTGCAAAACGAATCTTTTACAGATGCATTTAAAAGAATAGAGCGTAGCTATGATGTCTCGATAACAAGTCGTAACAAAAAATTAAATAATACACGTTTTACAGGAGAATTTGATGTAGAGAATATCGAAGAAATCTTAAGAACATTTTCAGAAACTTTAAAATTTACATATGAAATAAAAGGTAAGGATATTACAATCAATCCGTAAAAAAAAAGGAAGTGCTGCTACACTTCCCTTACTGATTCGATTATTATTTAACTGAGTACTTAACAATCAAACTTTTCAAAAATATGAAAAAAAAGGGTAATCGTACGCTATTTTCACACCTAGCGTGCCAATCAATTGTATTAAAAATGAAACTCACACTGGTTCTGTTTAGTTTTTCCATTTTTCAGATGATGGCAACTTCGGGCTTTTCGCAAGGCAAAATAGAACTTGATTTTGAGGAAACACCATTATTAGAGGTTCTCGAAGAAATTAAAAGTCAAACATCATATAAGTTTTTTTACATTAATGATGAGGTAGATTTAAATCAAAAAACTACAATTCAGGTTAATAAAGAAACTCTGGATAAAGTTCTGGAGCTTTTGTTTGAGAATACAGATATCTCATATTCTATTATCGGAAAACAAGTAATACTGAAAAAAAATCATATACTCAATGAGCAGGTAAAGGTACAACGCGAAATTAAAGGAAATGTTAAAGATTCTAATGGCAATCCATTACCAGGAGCAAATGTATTGGTAAAAGGAACTACAATCGGAGCCCAAACAGATTTTGACGGTAATTTTGCAATTAATGTGTCAGGAGAAAACAATACTTTGATCGTTTCTTACATTGGTTTTGAAACTACAGAAGTCGATGTAACAGCTAAAGATTTTGTAGAGATTGTATTAAAAGATGCAGCTGCACAATTAGATGATGTAATTCTTGTAGGATCCAGAAATCCTAGCCGTACTGCTACCGAGACTGCTGTGCCAATCGATGTTATTGATATCACTCAAGTAGCTACCCAAGGACCACAAACAACCATTAATGAAATTTTAAACTATGCAGCTCCTTCATTTACATCGCAAACCCAAACTGTTTCTGATGGGACAGATCATATCGATCCGGCTTCTTTACGAGGCTTAGGACCTGATCAGGTTTTGGTATTAATTAATGGGAAAAGAAGACATAATACTTCATTGGTAAATGTAAATGGTACCGTTGGAGCAGGTAGTGTAGGTACAGATATGAATGCAATTCCTACTGCTGCTATTCAAAGAATCGAAGTCTTACGAGATGGAGCCGCAGCTCAATATGGTTCTGATGCGATTGCTGGCGTGATTAATATTGTACTCAAAAAAGCAACCGGAAAATTAGATGTAACCCTTACCGCCGGAGCTAATTTTAGTGAAAACTCTAACCAGTTTGATGGAGGTAGTGATGGAGAGAAAGTAAAACTGGAAGCAAATTATGGATTGGCGTTAGGAGAAAACGGAGGATTTATCAATTTTACTGGATCACTTTCTACCAGAGAACCGGCATTACGTAATCGTGATTATTCAGGAGATATTTTTCAAAGGTTTCATGGAGCAGAACGAGTTTTTGCTGCAGGTGGAGGAAATGTAGCAGAAATGACATTGGCAGATTATCAGACAGCAGCACAAGGGCTGTCCTATTTGAGTCAAGCAGATAAAGATGCTATTGCCGCTTTAGATCTTAGCAACCCAGATACTTCACCAGATACTACAGATCCAAATGTGCAAACAATAAGAGATATATTAGGAGGCCTTGCCAATGAAGAGGAATTGGCAGCTCGTGGATTAACACGTTCAGATTTTCGATTTAAAGTAGGTACGGCTAAATTAAGAGAGGGGAAATTCTTTGCCAATATGTCTATTCCTCTAAGTGATGATGCCGAAATTTATAGTTTTGGTGGGATTAGTTACCGACAAGGATTGGCATCTGGATTTTACAGAAGACCGGCACAAGGAGACGGTAGAGCTAATACACCAGCATTTCCGAATGGATTTTTACCCAATATAGGAACAGATATTGTTGACAAATCTATCGCTTTGGGAATTAAAGGTAAAATTAAGGATTGGAGTGTAGATTTCTCGAATACATATGGGATCAATACTTTTGATATCACTGTTGGTAATTCTAGTAATGGAACCTTGGGTGTTGCAACACCCAGAACCTTTGATGCAGGGGCATTAAGTTTTATGCAGAATACAACTAATCTGGATATTACTAAGTTTCATGAAGACATTTTTGAAGGATTTAATGTGGCAATGGGAGCAGAGTATAAAGTAGAAAACTACTCGATTACCGCAGGAGAAGAAGCTTCATATACAAGCTATGATGTTAACGGAAACCCCGTAACCAGTACTACTCCCGATGATCAATTAGTTCGAAATAATTTCACGGGAGCTGTACTTGGTGGAGGCTCACAAGTGTTTAGAGGATATGACCCAAACAACGAAACCGATAAATATAGAAATAGTATTGCGGGCTATATTGATCTCGAAGTCGATTTTACAAAGCAATGGTTAGTTAGCTTAGCAGGGAGATATGAGAATTACTCTGATTTTGGAGATACATTTAACTATAAGCTAGCTACCCGATACAAGATATCTAATAATTTTTCGGTTCGAGGAGCTAATAGTACAGGGTTTAGAGCACCGTCGCTACATCAACAATTTTTTAGTAGAACCAGTACAGTATTTGTAGATAATCAACCTTTTGAACAAGGTACATTTACCAATGATAGTAGGGCAGCTGCTTTAATTGGAATTGCAAAATTGAAAGAAGAGACCTCTGATAGTTATAGTATTGGACTTACGGCAAAAATCCAGAATTTTACCATTACTGCAGATGCTTATTTAATTAATATAGATGATAGAATTGTATATAGCGGTAGTTTTGGAAATGGAGGAGATGCAGAGCTTATCCAGATATTTGAAGATGCAGGAGCTACCAGTGCACGTTTCTTTGTGAATGCAATTGATACCAAATCTCAAGGTATAGATGTTGTAATTTCTCATAAAGCTATTTTTGGCGAAAATACAACGCTGAAAAGTGATCTGTCGGGAACCTTTGCAGAAACCGAAGTAGAAGAGATTAGAGTCCCTGCTAGAATCGCTAATGCAGGTGAGGGAGGAAATTTCTTTGACGCACAGGAAGAAGCTTTTTTAACCTTAGCGCAGCCCAGAACAAAGGTAAGTCTTACCAATGCATTATCTATCGGAAGATATAACGTGTTATTAAGAAATGTATTCTTTGGAGAAGTAACAGATCCAGATGACTTTAACGGAGATCCAAGAGTCGAAGGAACTGTGGTTAGCGACGATGCTGTTTATGGAGGAAAAGTCGTAACTGATCTTTCGGTTTCTGCTAAGATTTTTGAAAACCTTAATGTCACTATAGGAGCCAATAATTTATTAGATGTCTATCCCGATGAAAATAGAGCAGGAGGAACTGCAGGGGATCAGTTTGTGTACTCTCGAAGAACATCACAATTTGGATATTCAGGAAGGTTCTTATTTGCAAGAGTTAATTTTAGCCTATAGTTGAGTTTGTATTATTAGTTTAGTACAACAATAGACAGGGATACATGTATCCCTGTCTATCTTTTAAGCAATCCAGTATATCGGCATCTTATTTTTTTAAGTAATCCATAGGATTTACTCTTTCTTTGTTTAACCATACTTCATAATGAAGATGATACCCTGTTGATTTGCCAGATACTTCCTGACATACCCAATAATCTGGTCAAAATTTTAGTAATGAAGCTTCAAAATACAGTGTAATAGGGAAGTTTTAGGAAGTATACGGAACTTAGAATAACTTATAATGCCAATAATAAGAATGGAAGCTGTTGGTTTATAAGAAATCAATTAGCATAATCCCGAAGAAGATCACAATTAGAATGTACCCGAAGATTCTTGTGTATAAGGGGGCAATTTTAACCTATAGTTGAGTTTGTATTATGATTTGTTTAAAATTGATAAAGCCCCCATTTATTTCTAACTTATTTTTTAAATCATCATTATAACAGCAAGAAGTGAGGCTGCACTAAATAGTAAGCAAAGTTTTGCAAAAAAATATTCATTGATTTTTATGTTAGTTCTCATGGTTGATCGATTTTAAAGATTGTACAAGTGAAATGGTGAAAAAACTATTTTTTATAAGCATGACATCCTTACCTATGAATAGCATGACTGCAGGCTCCGGGAAGGCTTGATAAAAAATTAAGAATTACTTTGATGTTAAATCTGATTTTGGTTTTAAAAGGATTCATAATATATTTTTTTAGTGTTGAATATATAATAGGTTGTAGTTACGAGTTAAATCATAACATTATGAATCAAAGGTAATTAGAGTTGTTGTCTTTACAAATACGTGGAAATACGTAATTTTTTATTGAAGTATGTAGATTAAAAAGAAAGATTCTCTTGTGATTGGGTATTTTGATCAATCGGAAAAAGGTATTGGTAATTTTGAAAAATAGGATTATCTAAGAAAGAATACTATGTATGGTATCTTTATTAGATACACATCATATAAAAATTGATTGTGCCCAGAGCGGGAGTCGAACCCGCACGCCCTAATGGACACATGGCCCTCAACCATGCCTGTCTACCAGTTCCAGCACCTGGGCAGTATGAATACTACAATATAATATAAAACTAAAAAAGTACCGTAAAAATTACGATACTTTTTAGTGACCGGGCTGGGGCTCGAACCCAGGACCCTCTCCTTAAAAGGGAGATGCTCTACCAACTGAGCTACCAGGTCATTGATAATTTTATTATCAAATATTTTTAAGAACTAACTAAATAATAATTCTATCTGTAATTACTATTTATATGTTGTGACCGGGCTGGGGCTTCCTTCGACTATGCTCTGGATATACTTCTCGCCAACATCACTTCTAATTTTTTAAATAAACAATAGTTATTCTATAATTACTATTTATTTATTGTGACCGGGCTGGGGCTCGAACCCAGGACCCTCTCCTTAAAAGGGAGATGCTCTACCAACTGAGCTACCAGGTCATACATTTTTTTCCTTGAATGCGGGTGCAAATATACTATCATTAATTTATTTTTCAAGAAGAAATTCATATAAATTTGCGTTTTATTTAAAATGATCTTTTTTTTGAGCAATATCTATTTAATTTTTACGGTATGAATATAGTTTTAATGGGGTATATGGGAAGCGGAAAATCTTTGGTAGGCAGGGATTTGGCTGCAAAAATGAAATTGAATTATCTGGATTTGGATGATTTTATAGAAAATCAAGAAAAAAAATCAATTAGAAAGATTTTTGACGATCAAGGTGAAATATATTTTAGAAAAAAAGAATCTTTATACCTTAAAGAGGTATTAGAGACTTATAAAAATACCATTATTTCTCTTGGAGGAGGTACACCTTGTTTTGCAGGTAATCTAGAAACTATAACAAATAATGAAAATGCAAAAAGTATATATCTACAAACTTCATTAGAAGAATTAACAAAAAGGTTATTTGTAGAACGGGATAAACGACCATTGATTTCTCATATTATTTCATCAAACGAACTTAAAGATTTTGTTCGTAAACATTTGTTCGAGCGATCGTTTTATTATAATCAAGCAGATTACAAGGTAATCACTGATCAAAAAAATGAAGATCAAATAAGTAAAGAAATTAAAGCCTTTTTATTTTAGAATAGCAAGATCCTCATCCCCAAATTTAACAATGATATGCTCATGTAAAGAAGTCGATAAAGAGATTCCTTTAAAATCGGCTTTAATTGGGTATTTCTTATGATTTCGATTAACCAAAACAGCAGTCTTAAACCTGATAAGAGGAACATCAAGAAAATGTTTTACACCATAAATAAGAGCTGTACCCGAATTAAGTACATCATCTGCAAGAATTATTGACTTATTTTGGTATTCAGTTGCTTCTATTGAAGTTTTAACAGTATTGTGAGGAGACTTTTTATTCATGGTAACCTCACATAGCGTTACTTTTAAGTTAGAGATGCTTTCTAGTATAACTTTTAGACGTTGAGCAAATATATACCCGTTTTCAGCTATTCCTGCAATTACAATCTCTTTTTCATCAACATTAGTTTCATAAATCTGATAAGCAATACGTTTTATTTTGTGTTGTATTTGTTCGTGAGTAAGAATTATGTTGTTATCGGTTTGCATACTTCAGAATTATTGATTGTTATTTATAATGGTATAAATAAACTATTACTAATGATTGTTTTTTAATTATAAATAGAGTTTTATAAAATTTATAAAGGATTTTCAAATATAAAAAAGAGTTCGTTACCCATGCGTGGTTCTATAGAATTATAACAGTTTTCTAATGTTTTTATCGTAAAAGATTGAGAAAACAGGAGTTCATACTCTTCTTTACTCCCTCCGAAGGGAGGTCCATCATATTCAAATTCTTTATCAAATAAGAGTCCTACAAGTTTTCCCTTTTTAGAAAGAAGGCTTGAAGCCTTATTAATATAGTCTTGGCGTCGTTTAGGTGGTAATGCACAAAAAAAAGTTTGCTCTATAATCAAATCAAATTTGTTCTGATAATTAAAAAAATCATCACATATTAATTTTTCTGAAGGAAACTTAGGTAATCGTCGTTTAAAACTTTGTAATACATCTTCGACAAGATCTAGTATGTAAATGTTTTTAAACCCTTGATTAAATAAGTATTCTGCTTCGTAGGCATTACCACAACCCGGAATGAGGATTTTAAGATCACGATCTGTTAACTGATCAAAATAATTGATGATAGGAGGAGATGCATAACCAATGTCCCATCCTGTTTGCTTATTTTGATAACAATATTTCCAGTATTCTTTGTTAGGGATCATTCTTCACTATCATTTACTTCACTATCAGAATACCAATTGTCGATATCTCTTCGATCTTTTTTGGTAGGCCTTCCGGTCCCTTTTTTTCGGTAATAATCTTTAGAATATTTTAAAAGGTCTAATTTTTGCAACGCTTCCTTTGGAGTGGTGTCTTTACGATAGATATCGACGAGTTTAGCTCCAATTCGACTATCGGGTGTATCGAGTACCACAAGTTCATAATGGATTTGATTTTTACGAACAGTGATTTTATCCATAGGATAGATATCTCTAGAAGGTTTGATGATATCTCCGTTAACACGAATTTTACCATCTTTACATGCTTTTGTAGCAATACTTCGAGTTTTAAAGTATCGAATACACCATAAATATTTGTCAACTCGCATAAAAAATAATTAAAATGCGTTTTTATATTAAATAATTGTGAAACAAAAGTACAAGAAAATCGTATCTTGCGCCTTCAAAAAAGTAAATACATGAATGTAATAAAATATAGCTGTGCCATTGTGCTGGTTTTGGTGGTTTTATATGCTTGTAAAAAAGACGATGATGATGGTGGTGTAACTGCCGTTCCTCCAAGAGATAGGGGAGAACAACAAATAAGTGATGATGCAGCGCTTCAGGACTATTTGAAAACACATTTTTATACTCTCGAGGATGTGTTTGTAAATAATGATGCTACCCCAGAATACCAAATTGCAAAGTTAGATACAATAGAAAATGGAGAACAACCAATTTTGGATTCACCTCTTTTAAAGACTAAAAAAATTACAAGAAATGATGTTGAATACACATTGTACATCTTAAACTTAAATCAGGGAGAAGGTCCACATCAGCCTACTTTTGCAGATTCTACTCTAGTGACGTACCAGGGAGAATTGATGTATAAGCCAAAGAATTCTAATAAAATATTTGATAGTGCTGTAAATCCTGTGTGGTTTGACTTGGTGTCTGTTGTAGAGGGTTTTAGAGAATCATTGGTAGATTTTAATGGAGCTTCAAGCTTTGTTGAGAATAGCGATGGTACTGTTACATATTCAGGTCAAGGAAACTTGGTTGTATTTATGCCTTCCGGTTTAGGTTATTTTAATGAAGCTCGTCCAAGTATTCCAGCATATTCTCCATTAATTTTTAACATTCAATTGTATAAGGTTAATCAGGCAGATCACGATAGAGATGGTTTACCTTCTTATCTAGAGGATATAGATGGTGATCGTTTGGTGTTAGATGTAAATGATGATACAGATCAAGATGGTACACCAGATTATGTAGATAATGATGATGATAGAGATGGTACATTAACCAAAGATGAGATAACTATTAATGATAGTAATAATGATGGATTTATTACTCCGGATGAAATTACATTTTATGATGATGATGGCGATGGTATAAAAAATCATCTGGATGCTGATGATAGGGATTTAAAAAACGAATAAAAAAAACTCCGATTGAAAAATCGGAGTTTTTTTATAACAAAGTTATATTGCATAATCAGGGTTTAAATCTATAAGTCCAGAGAAAGACCTATAATGAGCTGATTCGGTCTGGAGTCTACTCGGATGCTCTTGTCTATTGATTCTGCAGTATTTTTGCTAAGCCCGCGTTCATAGCGTATATCTGCTGTAAGTTTACCAAATTGTACTCCTGCCCCAAATTGCACCCCAACAGTAAACTCATTTTTAACATCACCAAGTCGTACATCCTCTAGGTCTGTTTCTACAATATACTGCAATGCCGGACCTCCAAAAACATGTATTGGCCCTAAAACAGAAATCCCTAAAAGAATAGGTAAATCTAATTTTTTTATTGTGTAATCGAGTTCTGTGTTTGTAAGCTTGTAGGAACTATTGTTAACTGTATATTGTAATTCTGGTTTGAGATAAATATTATCGGTTAGTTTTCCTCTTAAAAACACACCTAAGTGATACCCAACTCGATCATCTGCTGTTGTTCTGGTAACATCGGTAATTTCAATTTTACCATTATCTCCATAATTAGGCCCTCCTTTTACTCCAAAAGTTACTCTTTTTTCCTGAGCAAGTATAGCGCAAGAAGTAAATAGCATAAAAAAAATAAACACATTTTTCATTATAAAATAATTTTTGCTTCAATCAGGATTATCGAATAGAGTTTCATTACGAAGGTTGAAAAAGCAATACCACCTGATGTTTTTTAGTTTTTGCAAGATGCACACTAGTTTGCACTAAAAAATATAGCGTTACGCCATCAGGATTTGAAGCTACTTCAAACTATAATAGATGATCTATTATGTAATCCAGATTTAAAGATTAATAAATAATTTGAGTGATTTTGGTATAAAGGCTAGTCTATCAAGAACGAATGTCTTTGTGTTTTATTTTTTGTAGAAACAAAAAACCTTCTGAAATAAATCAGAAGGTTTTCTTAATATTTTAAAAAGATGATTATTTTCTTTTTACAACTTTTAATACGGCTTTACTTATAGCTTCTGCATTTAAGCCATATTTTTCCATTAACTGATCTGGTGTTCCACTTTCTCCAAAAGTATCATTTGTTGCAATAAATTCTTGAGGAACAGGATTGTGTTGAGCTAAAACTCTTGAAACGCTTTCTCCTAAGCCACCTAAAAAGTTATGCTCTTCTGCAGTAACAATACATCCAGTTTTCTTTACCGAATTTAGAATTGCTTCATCATCAAGTGGTTTTATAGTATGTATATTAATTACCTCTGCAGTTATCCCTTGTTCGTGTAAAGATTCTGCTGCTTGTAAAGCTTCCCATACTAAGTGACCAGTAGCAACTATAGTAACATCAGTTCCTTCTTGTAATACTACTGCTTTTCCGATTTCGAAGTTTTGATCTTCGGGAGTGAAATTGGCAACTTTTGGTCTTCCAAATCTTAAATAAACTGGGCCTTGATACTCTGCTATAGCTATGGTAGCAGCTTTAGTCTGATTGTAATCACATGTGTTAATTACTGTCATTCCTGGTAGCATTTTCATAAGACCAATATCTTCCAGGATTTGGTGTGTTGCTCCATCTTCTCCTAATGTTAGACCAGCGTGCGAAGCACAAATTTTCACATTTTTATCACTATATGCTATAGATTGACGAATTTGATCATAAACACGTCCTGTAGAGAAATTAGCAAACGTTCCTGTAAAAGGGATTTTACCACCTATAGTTAATCCCGCAGCGATTCCCATCATATTTGCTTCAGCAATACCAATCTGGAAAAAACGCTCTGGATGATTCGCAATAAAAGCATCCATTTTTAACGAACCGATCAAATCAGCACATAATGCCACTACATTTTCATTAGTCTTACCTAATTCTTCTAAACCGGCTCCAAAACCAGAACGAGTATCTTTTTTTCCTGTGTCTATATATTTTTTCATTTCTTCTTTAATTTGGTAAATTAATAATCTCCCAGAGTTTCAGGATTTTGTGCTAATCCGAGTTCTAGTTGTTCATCGTTAGGAGCTTTACCATGCCATGCATGTGTATGCATCATAAAATCGACTCCATTACCCATTACAGTATGCATTAGTATGCATACAGGTTTTCCTTTACCCGTTCTGTTTTTTGCTTCTTTTAAACCTTCAATAACTGCAGAAATATTGTTACCCTCTTTAATTTCCATAACATCCCAACCAAAAGCTTCAAATTTTGCTTTTAGATCTCCTAGCGGAAGAACATCATCTGTAGCACCATCTATTTGTTTACCATTATAATCGATGGTAGCAATAAGGTTATCTACTTTTTTTCCGGAAGCATACATAGCTGCTTCCCAAATTTGCCCTTCCTGAAGCTCTCCATCACCATGAAGACTGTATACCAGGTGAGAATCATTATTTAACTTTTTTGCTTGTGCAGCACCCAGAGCCACAGACATCCCTTGTCCCAATGATCCAGAAGCAATACGAATACCAGGAAGCCCTTCATGAGTTGTTGGATGTCCTTGCAATCTACTGTTAATTAGCCTAAATGTGTTTAGCTCTTCTACAGGGAAATAACCACTTCGAGCTAATACACTATAATAGACTGGCGAAATATGACCATTAGACAAGAAAAAGATATCTTCATCGATACCATCCATATCAAAATCATCTTTTCGATCTAAAACTTCTTGAAACAGGGCAACAAAAAATTCTGTACAGCCCAAAGATCCTCCTGGGTGACCAGAATTTACTTTGTGTACTTGTCGTAAAATATCTCTACGTACTTGTGTTGCAAAATCCTCTAATTGTTTTGTTTTTGGCATTATATTGCTGATTTCTTTGATAATAAAGCTCCAAAAGTACAGGTTTTGTATACGGTGACAAAATGTATAGACTGCTTTTAATTAAGAAACTAATGTTAATAACAAAAAGTTTTAGAAAACCTAAATTGAGCAATGTGATTTTAGTTAGTTATCTTTGCCCTCCACCAAACAGGAATTATGCAATTTGACCTTATATCTAAAGACTCTCTAAGTAAAGCAAGAGCAGGAAAAATAAGTACAGATCACGGTGTTATAGAAACTCCGATTTTTATGCCGGTAGGAACAGTTGCTACCGTAAAAGGAGTACACCAAAGAGAACTAAAAAATGATATTAATCCCGATATTATTTTAGGAAATACCTACCATTTATATCTAAGACCTCAAACACCCATTTTAGAAAAAGCTGGTGGATTACATAAATTTATGAACTGGGATCGAAATATCCTTACCGATAGTGGAGGATACCAGGTGTATTCTTTATCTGCTAATCGTAAAATAAAAGAAGAAGGCGTAAAATTTAAATCTCATATCGATGGATCATATCATGTGTTTACCCCGGAGAATGTGATGGAGATCCAACGAACCATTGGAGCCGATATCATAATGGCATTTGATGAGTGTACACCTTATCCCTGTGATTATCGATATGCGAAAAGAAGTATGCATATGACTCACAGGTGGTTAGATCGTTGTATGCAACATTTAGAAAAAATTCCGGTTAAATATGGATATGATCAGGCTTTTTTTCCAATAGTACAAGGAAGTACGTATAAGGACCTTAGAAAACAATCGGCAGAATATATTGCCAATGCCGGAGCAGTTGGTAATGCAATTGGAGGATTATCTGTAGGAGAACCGGCAGAAGAAATGTATGCGATGACAGAAGTGGTAACCGATATTTTGCCAGAAGATAAACCAAGATATTTAATGGGGGTAGGAACACCTATTAATATTTTAGAAAATATTGCCCTTGGTGTAGATATGTTTGATTGTGTAATGCCTACACGTAATGCACGTAATGGGATGTTATTTACAGCGTATGGAACGATTAATATAAAAAATAAGAAATGGGAAGATGATTTTTCAGCAATAGATGAAATGGGTATCACTTTTGTAGATACAGAATATTCTAAAGCGTATCTAAAACATCTTTTTTCGGTAAATGAATTATTAGGAAAACAAATAGCAACCATACATAATTTAGGTTTTTATTTGTGGTTGGTTCGCGAAGCTAGAAAGCATATCTTAGCCGGTGATTTTAATTCCTGGAAAAATATAATGGTTAAACAAATGGATAAAAGATTATAGATTGAAAATACTAGACTGGTACATACTTAAAAGATATCTCGGGACATTTTTTACAATGATTCTGCTTTTTATCCCCATAGGAATAATAGTAGACCTTTCAGAAAAAATAGACAATATGCTAGAACATCAGGTTCCTCTTGATGCTGTTATAGGATATTACCTCGACTTTACCGTTTATTTTGCCAATTTGCTGTTTCCTCTTTTTGTATTCTTATCTGTAATTTGGTTTACTTCTAAGCTTGCTAATAAAACGGAAATTATAGCTTTTTTGAGCTCTGGAGTTTCATTTTGGAGATTTCTTAGGCCCTATATGATCGGTGCAGTTATTATTTGTTTGGGCGCATTAGCTATGGGGCTGTTTTTGGCTCCAAAAGCCAGTCAAGGGTTTAATGAGTTTAAATATTCATACCTTAAAAAAGGTAAAAAAGTACAGGAGACCAAAAACGTATATCGACAACTAAATGATAGTATGTTTTTATATGCAAACAATTTTAAGCCTCTAGAAAAATCAGCTACTAATTTTACGATAGAATATTTTAATGGTAATCAATTAAAGACAAAAATATCTGCAAGAAGGATTGTATTTAAAGATAGTCTTTATGAATTGAGGGATTATGTAAAACGAACTGTATTAGAAAATGAAGATAGTATTGAAAAAGCTAAAACTAAAGATACCATATTGCCATTTAATATAGACGAATTTACCCCGGTTACCTATGTGGCAGAAACTCTTAATTATACAGAGTTAAGTAAGTTTATCGAAAAAGAAAGTAAGAGAGGATCATCAGATATCAATAGATATAAAGTTGTAGCTTATAAAAGGTGGAGTATACCGGTATCTGCATTTATTCTTACCATTATTGGTGTAGCCGTTTCTTCTATGAAAAGAAGAGGAGGTATGGGAGTTAATCTGGCTGTTGGTATTTCATTAGCATTTGTTTTTATCTTTTTTGATAAAGTATTAGGTACATTGGCCAATCAATCTGATTTTCCACCAATCGTTGCTGTATGGTTTCCTAATATATCTTTTGGAATCTTAGCTATTTATCTTTTATATAATGCCAAACGCTAAACTTTTTAATTACCTGCATTTACATTTTATAGTATTTATATGGGGGTTTACGGCTATTCTTGGAGAACTAATATCTATCGAGGCATTACCATTAGTGTGGTATAGAATGCTTCTGGCTTCGGCCTTTATTTATGTATACATTTATTTCAAAAAATTACAATTAGCGGTTTCAAGAAAATTATTTTTCATACTTTTTTTAGCAGGAATTGTCATAGCATTACACTGGATTACTTTTTTTGCAGCAATCAAAGTTTCTAATATATCTATAACCCTATCGATGTTATCTACAGGAGCTTTCTTTACTTCAATTTTAGAGCCTATTTTTTATAAAAGAAAGGTAATATGGTATGAAATTCTTTTTGGACTTTTAGTCATTACAGGATTGTATATTATTTTTAAAGTTGAAGGAGATTACTTTACAGGTATTGTTTATGCATTGTGTTCTGCTTTTTTGTCTTCGGTTTTTTCTTTAATAAATGGAAAAGTAGCACAGCAATATAGCCCATCGGTAATTTCTTTTTATGAACTATTAAGTGGTGTAGGAATTGTAACTATATATTTATTAGGGACAACAATATTTGGAACAACAGCCGAAGGGTTTACAATTTCGTTTTTTCAATTATCAACCTCGGATTGGATGTTTCTGTTGTTATTGGCATCGGTTTGTACAGCTTATGCTTTTATAGGTTCTGTACAGGTAATGAAATATTTAACTCCGTATACAGTAATGTTAACAACCAACTTAGAACCTGTGTATGGAATACTATTAGCTTTCTTATTTTTTGGAGAAGCAGAAAAGATGAACCCCCAATTCTACTACGGTGCAGCGATTATTCTGGGTACAGTTGTTTTAAATGGAATATTTAAAAATGCTAAAAAAAGAAAAAGAGAAGGAACTTTGCATAACATTACGAAGTAAAGTTTTTATATTTGTCGGCTAACCCTAGTTAATATAAAATATATTCTTGATATGGAATATTTAGAATTTGAACTCCCCATTAAGGAACTCGAAGAACAATTTGAGAAGGCTTGTGCCATCGGTGAAGAGAGTGAAGTTGATGTTACTGATACGTGTAAGCAAATTGAAAAAAAGCTAAAAGAAACTAAAAAAGAAATATATAAAAACCTCACGCCGTGGCAACGAGTTCAGCTGTCAAGGCACCCTTCTAGGCCATATACATTAGATTATATAGATGCCATCTGCGGTGAATCCTTTTTAGAATTACATGGTGATCGAAATGTAAAAGATGATAAGGCTATGATTGGTGGTTTAGGAAAAATTGGGGACCAGAGTTTTATGTTTGTTGGTCAGCAAAAAGGATACAATACCAAGACCCGACAATATCGTAATTTTGGAATGGCAAACCCAGAAGGGTACCGTAAAGCACTTCGCTTAATGAAAAGTGCAGAAAAATTTAATATTCCGGTGGTTACTTTTATCGATACTCCCGGTGCCTATCCTGGGTTAGAAGCAGAAGAACGTGGCCAAGGAGAAGCAATTGCTCGTAATATATTAGAAATGACTCGTCTTAAAGTACCAGTTATTGTAGTGATTATAGGAGAAGGAGCCAGTGGAGGAGCATTAGGAATAGGAGTAGGGAATAAAGTGTTAATGCTAGAAAATGCTTGGTACTCTGTGATTTCTCCAGAAAATTGCTCTTCTATTTTATGGAGGAGTTGGGATCAGAAAGAACAAGCAGCAGAAGCATTAAAACTTACAGCCAAAGATAGTGTTAAACTTAAGGTGGTTGATGAAATCGTTAAAGAACCACTTGGTGGCGCACATAGTGATCGAGAAACAACCTTTAAAACAGTACGGGATAAAATATTAGCATCTTTTGAAGAATTAAAAAACTTATCACCAGAAGAATTGGTTGAAAAGCGAATGGAAAAATATGCAAATATGGGAGTCTTTAAAGATTAATCCCTAAAGGAATCACTTACTACCTGAATCTGAAGTTGTAAGCTTCAGATTTTTTTATGCTTATTAACAATAAGTTTAAGTTATTAACAGTTCATTTGTTGAAGACTAGTGGACATTCGTACCTTTGTATTTAGGTACATCTTTTTACAATTTTTTTACATTCGTAGTCATGGAAAAAGTACAGCAAGCTAAGAAAATAAATTACGATCGGGGGAACGTAATTTCGCTTGAAAAAGGAAAAATACCTCCTCAAGCACTTGATTTAGAAGAAGTTGTGCTTGGGGCGATGATGATTGATAAGAAAGGGGTCGACGAAATTATAGATATACTAAATCCCGATGTTTTTTATAAAGAAGCACATCAATACATCTTTGAAGCAATATACAAGCTATTCGAAAACTCTGAGCCAATTGACTTATTAACGGTTTCTAGCCAATTAAAGAAGGATTCAAGATTAGAATTAGCCGGAGGGGATTATTATCTGGTGCAATTAACCCAAAAAGTGGCTTCCTCTGCGCATATAGAGTTTCATGCCAGAATAATTCTTCAGAAATATATACAACGAAGTTTGATTAAAATTTCGAATGAAATTATTGAAGAATCTTATGATGAGACTACAGATGTTTTTGATCTTCTCGATATGGCAGAATCCAGGTTGTATGAGGTAACACAAGGAAATATAAAACGATCTACAGAGACTGCACAAAATCTGGTTATACAGGCAAAGAAAAAAATACAGGAAATCTCAAACAAAGAAGGATTAAGTGGAATCCCATCTGGCTTTGACAAGCTAGACAAATTGACTTCGGGTTGGCAGCCAAGTGATTTAATCATCGTGGCTGCCCGTCCGGGTATGGGAAAAACAGCATTAACCCTTTCTATGGCCAGAAATATGGCTGTAGGACAGAATATTCCTGTAGCATTCTTCTCATTAGAGATGTCTTCGGTACAGCTCATTACCCGTTTGATATCCTCTGAAACCGGACTTTCTTCAGAAAAACTACGTACCGGTAAGTTAGAAAAACACGAATGGGAACAGCTTAACGTAAAGGTAAAAGATCTGGAAAAAGCACCATTGTTTATCGATGATACTCCATCTCTTTCAATTTTTGACCTTAGAGCAAAAGCACGTCGACTTTCATCTCAGCACGGTATAAAAATGATCGTTATTGATTATTTGCAGTTAATGACCGCAGGAGGAACCGGGAAAAATGGAAATAGGGAACAGGAGATTTCTACAATTTCTCGTAATCTGAAAGCTCTGGCAAAAGAATTAAATGTACCGGTAATAGCATTATCACAGCTGTCAAGGGCAGTAGAAACCCGTGGCGGAAGTAAAAGACCATTGCTTAGTGACCTTCGTGAATCTGGAGCAATAGAACAAGATGCAGATATTGTATCTTTTATCTATAGACCAGAATATTATAAGATTGATGAGTGGGATGATGAAGAAAGATCACCTACTCAAGGGCAAGGAGAATTCATAGTTGCAAAGCACCGTAATGGTGGTTTAGAAAATATTAGGTTAAAATTTATTGGTCACTTAGGTAAATTTGATAACTTAGATGATTTTAGTACTCCTTTTGAATTTCATTCTAAAATGAATGATGGTAGTGAAGATGAACCGCTTAGTACAAGTCATCTTCCTAGTGCAGATGAAGCCTTTGGGAGTAGCATAAATGACTCTAGCGATGATGACGATGAAGTACCTTTTTAAAATAATACAGATATTGAAACCTTTCTTACTACTTCAAAAATGGTTTCGATCTGGTGTAGTTATATTGGTTTTTTTATTTGCATTTCAATCTTATGCATCTTATGTGCTAATTCCGATGGATGCAGATGGCCAGCAAAATCACCTTAAAGCCTATGGGATTACATACTGGACATTAAGTAAAGATTTAAAAGTAAAATGGCTGTTAAACTATAGAGGAGGATCTTTTTTATTACCAGATACAGAATACATTAGAAAAGAATGTACCATTAGAGGTGTTTCGTACGAGGTACTTAGTGATGCAAAAACTAATGAGATTTTAGAAGAAATTAGTAGTCCTTCACAAAATATGGAAGCTGTGGTGTTGGAAAAAGCACCAAAAATAGCAGTATATTCTCCTAAAGGGAATCAACCTTGGGATGATGCGGTTACCATGGTATTAACATTTGCAGAAATTCCTTATAAAACCATCTACGATAAAGAAGTTCTTGAAGATAACCTGATTTTATATGACTGGCTGCATTTACATCACGAAGATTTTACAGGACAATATGGTAAGTTTTATAATCGCTATAGAGCTACTCCATGGTATATTAGAGAAAAAGCCGAAGCAGAAAAGTTTGCCAATGAACTCGGATACTCAAAAGTCTCGCAAGAGAAACTAGCAGTTGTTTTAAAAATAAGAGACTACGTTGTTGGTGGTGGATTTATGTTTGCTATGTGTAGTGCTACAGATAGTTTTGAGATCGCTTTAGCTGCAGAGGGAGTTGATATTTGCGAACCCATGTTTGATGGAGACCCGAGTGAACCGGGATATCAGTCTAAAATAGATTATAATAAGACTTTTGCGTTTAAAAACTTTACATTAGAACGTAACCCAAATGTATATGAGTTTTCTTCAATCGATATGACCAGAAAGCGTCGTATCCCTAAAACAACAGATTATTTTACACTTATGGATTTCTCTGCAAAATGGGATCCTATCCCGACTATGCTTTGCCAAAATCATACGGCTTTGGTTAAAGGATTTATGGGGCAAACTACAGCATATAATCCTAATGAAATTAAGTCTAATGTATTAGTATTAGGTGAAAATAAAACGAATTCAGAAGCTCGTTATATACATGGGATTAAAGGAAAAGGGTTCTTTACATTTTATGGAGGACACGATCCAGAGGATTATCAACATCTAGTAGGAGACCCAAAAACTGAACTTGAACTACATCCTAATTCACCGGGATACCGGCTAATTCTAAACAATGTACTCTTTCCTGCGGCAAAAAAGAAAAAGCAAAAAACCTGATTGCAATTTCGTACTCTTAATCACGGTTTACAGGGGGTAATTTACATACTATATTTTATAATTTTGTTTTGATTCATGATAAAATGAAGCGCACATAAATAAAATGATAAAAAAAGTATTAATGATAGTAGCCACAATTTTTTTATTACTAATTACATTGGGTATTTATGGAGTGTATCGTTTTTTAAATCCATTTGGAGAATTGGTAAATAAGGAGAAATCTCAATCTTACTTTTATACACGAGATGGTGATAAAATTATACACAGTCCTATGGGAAATTGGTTTTCATTAGGAAAGACTGAAATGAATGTTGATTTTGATACTTTTCAGGTTTTAGGAAGGGAATATGCAAAAGATCAAAGCCATGTATATTATGGAGCAAAGATTCTGGGTTTTGATATTGATGTTCCTTCTTTTACGGTTAAGTTTGATTACAATATTCCCATGGATAAAAACCATGTCTACATTTTGTATGATCGATATGATTTGGAAGATGGAGGAGGTTTTAAAATTTTAGAAGATGCAGACCCGGCTACATATGTACAGTTAAATTTTAGTTTTGCAAAAGATAAGAATCACATATTTAGGGATAATGAAAAACTAACAGAAGTAGACTATTCATCTTTCGAAATACTTAATGAAGAGTTTTGTAAGGATAACAAAGGGGTGTACTATTACTTATATCATGAACCTTTGCGTAAAATTGAAACGAACCTATCAGAAGTAACTGTATTAAATCAATATTGTATTCGTGATGATAAATATGTATACCTTCATACAAGTAGAAGAAGTGGAGAAAACGTTAGTGAAGTAGTTAGTATTCCTTTTGAGAATGCTGAAAACATAACGTTTTTTGACAATACTAAAATAATCAAAATAGATAATACGATTTATTATGAAACGACACCTTTAAAAGAAGCAGATGCCAATACTTTTGAAGAAGTTGAATTTGGATATACAAAAGATATCCATCATGTTTTTTTTCTTGGAGAAATTGTTAAAGGTGCAGACCCTAAAACTTTTAAATATAATAGCAGAAACTACACTTTTTCAGACAAAAATTATATTTATGAATCTGGAGAGATTTTAAAAAAATCAAAAAACTGGTGATACAATATTGTAAGATAATTTAAGTACTACGACTACATTGTCTAGAATTAATTTATTTACAAAACTTAGTCATGAAAAACCTTATCCCAGTATTATTTTTGATTGTAACTATCATTTCTTGCAAGCAAGAATTAAAACCAGAAAAAGAAATCAAGGTTCGCGAAGAACAAAAAGAAAAGGCTGTACCAGATAGATCTGGAGATTTTCCCAAAGATATTGCAGCTGTTTTTAAAGCTCATGGAGGTATCAATACGTTTGACCAAATGAATAGTATGGTTTTTGAGATTGCCAAGCCCGAAGGAAACGAAAAGCACACTATCGATCTTAAAACTCGTCATACACGAATAGAAACAGATAAATTTGCTTTAGGGTTTGACGGTAAAGAAGCCTGGTTAGATCAGGATTCTACTTATTTTAAAGGAAACCCTCGTTTTTATCACAATTTGATGTTCTATTTTTATGCAATGCCTTTTGTTTTGGGTGATGATGGAATTTCATATCAAAAGGTAGATGATCTTAAAGTAGGTAATATTTCGTATGCAGGCTATAAAATATCTTATGGAGGTGGTATAGGAGATTCACCCAAAGACAATTATTTCCTTTATTATGATAAAACATCTGGGAAAATGAAATTCTTGGGGTATACGGTTACATTTTTTAGTAAAGAATCAAGCGAAAAAATAAGTCTGATAGAATATGCAACCTGGAATGATGTAAATGGATTATTACTTCCTGCAACTCTTAAATGGAGAGTGTATAAAGATGGTGTAGTAGGAGAGGTTAAAAGTGAAATAAATTTTGTAAATGCTAAAGTAGATAAGAAAAAAGTTTCTGGTTCATTATTCAAAAAGCCTGTTGTTGAGGAAAGTAAAACTTTGTAAATAATGTGTGTCGTAATGCCAGAAAACCTAATTTGGGTTTCATTACCCAGAGTTACCATTATCTTTTTGGTATGGCGATGCTATGTAAATAGAAAGGTAGTCCGAATAATAATTCGAACTACCTTTGTATAGGTTAGAGGGGGATTTTGTGTTACTTAGAACCACCCCACAAGCTACTTCGAGCAATGATTTTAATGCCTAGAACTATCATATATTGATCTTTACATACATTTGGTAAAGGCCTCAAACGATGCTTGATTACTTTTTAGGCGTAACTATCTCTTTGTATCTGATGATTTTATTTTGAATTGTACTTACCGCTATACCGTTTCCATAACTTGGTTTGATGGCTTTCTAAGCTAATATCACGCCCCTGAATAAAAGCTTTCTCTAATTGATTTGTGCGCATATCCAGAGCATCACCAATACTTATAAATAAAGTAGCATCTTTGCCAACCTCAAGGGTTCCGGTACTACTATCTATACCTAGAATTTTGGCACTATTACCAGTAATAAGCTGTAAAGCCTTTTCTTTATCCAATCCATGTGCAGCAACGGTTCCCGCCTGAAATGGTAAATTTCTGGCATTAGCACGTTCCATTTGTCCACTGTTCTGTAATGCGACCAGTACTCCCGCATCCATCAATAATTTTGCATTTTTATAGGGTAAATCATAATCTTCATCTTCTTGTTGCGGAGTAGAATGTGTTCTTGTAGCTAATACAGGGATGTTGTTTTGTTTTAACTGATTTGCAACTTTATAGGCTTCATAAGCACCTACCAAAACTATTTTTTTGATATTATTTTCTTTAGAAAAACGAAGTACATCCAAAATTTCTTTTTCGGTATTTACATGTACAAACAAAGTCTTTGCCCCATCAAAAACACCTTTCATTGCAAGGTGAGGAAGATTTTCTGCTGTATTTGATTTAATAGAAGCTTTGGATTGATGTATAAAATCTACCAATTCTGTTATTTGTTCTGCATATTTTTCATTGGATTTATATCCTGGATCCTCACCAAGCCACCAACGCCCTCTGGTAAAGGAACTTGGCCAATTGATATGGATACCATCATTTACTTTTATGGTTGCATCTTCCCAATTCCAGGCATCTAATTGTACGATTGATGACGTTCCCGAAATTCTACCACCACGGGGAGTAATCTGAGCCATTAAAACACCATTAGGGCGCATACTTTCAACAATTTTACTCTCTGCATTGTAGGCAATAATACTTCTAATATGTGGGTTGTAATTTCCAATCTCGCTATCATCATCTGTGGCACGAACAGCGCCTATTTCTACTAAGCCTAATGTAGAATTCGGAGCGATAAAACCAGGATAGACATGTTTTCCAGAAGCATCGATTACGGTTCCTTTTGCAGGGACACTTCCATTAGCACCTATTGCCGTTATCTTTCCTTTTTCAAAAAGGATAATGCTATTTTCAATGACTTCCCCATTGCCAATATGCGCCGTAGCGCCGGTAATCGTTATTGCTTCGCTCTGAGCTTTTGCAGGGGTTTGCTGTGCTGTTATTTTTCCAAAGGAAATAACACACAATGCTATTATGAATACTATTTTTTTCATATCTATTTTGTATAATTTTTTGTCATACTGAGTCTGTCGAAGTATTGTTTGAATTGATTTTGGACAAGTTTAGTGCATGTATATTTTTAGTTAATAGTTTCTAAAGTTTCACATTCGAACTGTTGCTTTTCCTTTTTCTTGGCAGGTTGCGTTTTAAGACCACTGTTTTTTGCCTTTAACATCATAGTAGAAAGTTTGTTTCTTTCTGCTGCAATAGATTTTCTCATAGCCTTGTCTTTTTCAAGATCAAAATAAATAGTTCCTTCGATTATAGTCTTTTCTGCTTTAGCATATATTGATAGAGGATGGTCTGTCCATAATACTAAATCTGCATCTTTACCTATTTTGATACTTCCTACTCTGTCATCGATATGTAACAGTTTGGCAGGATTAAGGGTTACAAATTTCAAAGCATCTTCTTCGCTTACACCACCGTATTTTACAGATTTTGCAGCTTCTTGATTAAGACGGCGAGACATTTCCCCATCGTCACTATTGATTGCGGTAACTACCCCTTGTTTATGCATAATGGCGGCATTATAAGGGATCGCATCATTAACTTCATATTTGTACGCCCACCAATCAGAAAAGGTAGACCCTCCAACACCATGTGCTACCATTTTATCTGCTAATTTATAGCCTTCTAGAATATGCGTAAAGGTGTTAATTTTAAAATTAAATTTTTCGGCAACCTTCATTAGCATGTTGATCTCACTTTGTACATAAGAGTGGCAGCTGATATAACGTTGTCCATTTATTATCTCTGCCAGAGTCTCCATTTCGGTATCCTTGCGATAAGGTTTACCACTGGTCTTACGTTTATGATATTCTTTTGCACGAGAAAAGTAATCTACATACAATTGTTCGACTCCCATTCTTGATTGCGGGAAACGACTAAAACTTTGCCAGTTACTTTGTTTTACATTTTCTCCTAATGCAAATTTGATAAATTTGGGAGAATTGGGATAGATAAGGTTATTAGCGCTTTCTCCCCATTTTAGTTTTATGATTGCAGAACGTCCTCCGATTGGATTGGCAGAACCGTGAAGAATCTGTATTGAAGTTACACCTCCGGCAAGGTTTCTGTAAATATCGATATCATCGGGGGATACGACATCTTCGATAGTTACTTCGGCAGAAGAATTGTGTCCAGCTTCGTTAATTGCTGCTGCAGCGATATGAGAATGCTCATCAACAATACCAGAAGTAAGATGTTTTCCTGAAGCATCTATTATTTTAGCGTTACTATCATTAAGGTTTTTACCGATGGCAGTAATTTTACCATTTTTGACTAATACATCGGTTTCGGTTAAAATTCCATCGGTTTCATTGGTCCAAACTGTTGCATTTTTAAATAGTAATGATTCTGATTTTGGTAATTGGGAGTTTCCGTATGCTATATTAGGATACGCAATAGGAAGAACTTCGGGGTTTTCCTTTGTATCGGTTGATTTTTTATTCTTTTTTTCAGAAGACTCATCGAGTTTCTTTTTTACAGAAAAAGAAGTTTGAGCTCCATTAGGAAGAATAGCCTTACCACTCCATAAATCAGGAGAGTCAGTAATACTAGATACTATCCTTGTGTATTGCGTCTTGGTGGTATCGGTATCCGTAAAAGTGATGGTTACCCAATCATTCTTATAGTTTATTTTAGCACCTAATTTTGTTTCACCAAGTTTGATTTCGGCTTTAGGTTTTGTGGGTTTTCCAGAAATTGACATATCATATATCTTTCCGGCAACCGTTAGCGAATAGTTACCGTTAATATCGATAACATTCATGTCATTGACTATATTTTTTCGACCCTGCACCCAGTTTTCATAAATAATATTGTCTTTTGAAAATAATTCACCTTCGGTGATTAGAAAGTTGGCATAACTTCCTTTTTTTATACTTCCTAAAAGATTACTCTTTCCTAAAATCTGCGCAGGCACTGTTGTTAGAGCAGCAATGGCAGTTTTTTTATCCAAACCATAGTCAATAGCCTTTATGATTCGATCTTTAAGATCTGCTATCTTTTTTAATTTATGTGTGGTCAAAGAAAAGGTAATCCCATTTTTTGATAATACCGAAGGGTTCGTCGGAGCCTGGTTCCAATGTCTCATATCTCCAAGGCTTACCAAATTAGCCATAAAAGGGTCTGAAACATCATAGGCTTCAGGAAAATCTAGAGGAATGATATACTTGGCATTGGTAGCTTTTACTTTGTCGATCCTGGCATATTCATCTCCACCGCCAACAAGTATATATTGTGTGTTAAATTGATCTCCAACCTTATCGGCTCTAAAACCATTTATTCGGCTTCCGGCTTCAAAAATTTGAGGAAGGTTTTTATTCCTATTTAAGGCTTCTAGTGATAAATCTTTATTAGTAGCATTACCACCAGCGTACCAATCGGCATCGTAATACATTTGTCTTAGAAGTGCCATAGCCCCCATAAGTGATGTAGGGTATATTTGTTTACTTTTATTACTCTTTGAAAAAGATAAGAATTGTGATGAACGATCACTTAATAATCGATCCCCTTCTGTGCCTTCATTATTTAGAGCTACCAATAGTCCCGTTCCTCTTACAATACCGTCGGGCATGTGTGTATTAAGTACTCCAAATCCCTCTTTTACATATTCTGTTGCTTTTTTTGCATCATATTTAAATGATGTCAAAGCATTTGTTTCGGGACGAATATGATCGTTCCAGTAATACCCTTCTCGTGAAGCTTCGTATTGCGGATTACCTCTAAAAGGGCTTCCTCTTTTTTGCTTAGGTTTTTCGATACCAAAATTGGTAAACAGATCAATGAAAGAAGCATAAATATGCTTTCCTTTTAGGTCAATTATCACACTATTTGCAGGAGGCGTAATAGTATTTCCTACCTGTACAATCTTACCCTTTTGGATAACTAGAGTTCCGTTTTTGATCTCGGTATCGGGTGTTGTGTGAATCGTTGCATTTTTAAATACGGTATAATTAGAATTTGTCGTATTAACCCCATCATTTTTTGGGAAATAATCCTGAGAGTAAGAATTTAAAATACCACATATCACCGTAAGTGATAATAGAAGTTTTTTCATAAATGTAGTGTAAAAGTAAATTGAATCCGATTTAAAGATAATGGTTGAAATAAAAAGAGGTTGTTAATTAAGATTGTTTTAACATTAGATATACTAGTATAAACTTGGATTTTTAGAAATTTACGAAAATATTAACAATAAAATTTTATAATAATGAAAAACCTTTTTATTCTTTTTTTAATCATAAGTAATACGGTAATGATTGGACAAGAGACCTTTGGAGGAGGAGCTTCGGATCCTAGTGGTAACACAGCAATAGGGCCTTTTAGTTCAACAATTATAGTACAACAAAAAGCTCGTAACACTACTATTAAAGGGCATCAGTATTTTGAAGAGAATAATGAAATGGCTACAATATATGTAAATAAAAAGCAAGTACGTCAATGTTTGGTTAGATACAATGCTTTTAATGGAGAATTAGAATATGTAGATAATAATAAAAGATTTAATATGCTAAAAGTAGAGAACTTAGAAGTTGCTCTTAAAAAGTATAGCTATAAACTGTATGAATATGATGGGGATAGACAATTTTTTATTGTGTATAATGAAGGGCCATTTTCTTTAGGAATGAAAGCATTGAAAAAAATAAAACAAGGAAAGGAAGCAGTAACCAGTTATGATGCCAGTACACCTTCAAAATATATTGAGAATAACAAGTATTTCATAATTAATAATGAAAAGGGAGAGGTTAAAAAAGTAAAACTTAAGAAAAAAGATATACTCAAAGTTTTAGATAAAAAAGAAGAGCTGGAAAAGTTTGCCTCTTCAAAAAAATTGAGTTTTAAGAAGGAAAAAGATGTGATTAAGATTATTAACTATTATAGTTCTCTATAACTTTATGACATATTTATCTATTTAATTTTATCAAAATTAATTTGTAATATATCAGATGGTTAAATAGTATTTTTTATAAAGGGGCGATATTATGTATAAAAGTCGTTTCTTTTATTTGGGAAAATTTAAAATAAAATAGAATGAAAAAATTGTTTTTAGCACTTTTATTGCTACAAAGTTTTTTGGTTGTAGCGCAAGCTAAAATTGGTTCGGTTACTGGAGCCGAAGAAACATCAGATATGAGCGCTTATGGGACTCGAGTAGTTGTTAAGAAACCTCCAAAGTACAGTGTTCAGGGGCATCAGTATTATGAAGATGAAAATAAACTTGCTTCAGTATATGTAAATGGAAAAAAAATGAGAAGAGCCTATGTTAGATATAATACTTTAAATGACGAAATTGAGGTTACAGAAGTATTCAATATTTTGAAAAAAGAGAATATTCGGGTTGTTTTGGACGAAGGATATGCGTATAAGATGTTAGATTATGAAGGAACAAAGCAGTTTTTTGTCTTTTTAAAAGAAGGGAAGAATTCTTTAGTTATGAAGGTAGAAAAGAAGATAAAACAAGGTCAAAATGCAATTGATGCTTATGAAAAGACAACAAATGACAAGTATATAGAAAAGCGTAGTTATTTTATATTAAAAGCCGGAGGTGATTTACTCAAGATCAGGTTGAAACAGAAAGATATATTGAAAGTTTTTGAAGATAAAAAGAGCGAAATCGAAAAGTACGTTTCCTCAAAAAAGCTTAGTTATAAAAAAGAAAATGATCTAATGAGGATTGTGGGGTATTATAATACCTTATAGTTGCTCTATAATCTGGTTTTATAATAATTGACTAATAAAGCTACAACATAACTATAGGTTTCCATACCATCAGGTTGGTTATTAGCTTTTAGATAACTATCATAAGTACTTTTAAAAATGGGTTCGAGGGGATTTTCATAAGATTCCCAGAACTCATTTACTTCAATATAATTTCTTCTAATACCAGGTCTTAGTTTTTCGATAAGACAGATTGCTTTTTCTTCATTACGAAGATAGAGATCATTTAAGCAAAATTTTAGGGCAAAAGTAGCTCCACTATAGTTAAAATATATGTCATCATAATTCATTGTAGTTAATGCCGCAATAAAATTGGCTTCATTTTCTTTAGCAAATCCTAATTGATGTGCTTCTTCATGACAACTAGTAGTAGGAGCTTTATAATTAAGTATTAGTCCATTTACCTGCGCTTCATTGGTAATCGGGTTTAAATACCCACTAAAACCCATATAGGTAAGAGGAAGACTTAATATAGATGTTTTAATACTCTTAGGGTGATATTGTAATACAGGGAATATTTGATGTAACTGATCGTAAGCAGGAATAGTTTTTTGAAATACTTCCTCTTTAGAATAGGGGATGCGTATCGGTAGCGAATCATTGGATTCTAGTTGCAGATGCAAAGAATTGGCCCGAAATATTAACTTCTCTGAAACAGTAATCAGCTCTTCTTCAGTATATTCATCGTCTAATCCTAATATCTCATGTAAGGGTAATCTATAGTAATTCATTCCCCAAAGAATATGAAAACAAGCATATATAACAGATAAAGTCGCACCGATATCTAATACCACTTCTCTCCAAAACAATCGTTTTTTAAATACTTTTTTAAATAAAAAACGTATTAGCATAATAATCAAAACACAATATAAAATATCTCCAAAAGAAAATGGAAGCCATCCAAATACATATCGCAGAGCCTTAGAGATATAAACAAACAAACCATTACTATAAAATCGTTCTATAACTTCGGGAAAAAAAGAAAGAATTTGAATCAGAATGATTTGAACAGGAAGTAATAGGGTGAGATAAAGTTTTGTCTTAGATTGCATGGGATAAAGATATTTACAATTCTTAATTTAGAATGAAGAATTAAGAGTTTTTTAGTATCTATACGTTTGCCCCAGAAACTTCGTGACTTTGATAGCACTATGCTTTGATACTTGATTTAAAATTTAGAATTTTGTTGCATATCTATAATATAAAGCTGTCAATATTTAAACATCAATTATGAATTCAGAAATAAGAAGCCTTGAGCCTAAAGTGATATGGAATAAGTTTGCAGACCTTAATGCAGTTCCCAGACCTTCAAAAAAAGAAGAGCGTGTTATTGCATTTATGAAAAATTTTGGAGAATCATTAGGGTTAACTACCGAGATAGACAAGGTTGGTAATGTTCTAATAAGAAAACCGGCTACTCGGGGAATGGAAGATCGAAAAGCGGTGGTGATGCAATCTCACCTGGATATGGTACATCAAAAAAATGCAGATACCGATTTTGATTTTGATACCCAAGGCATAGAAATGTATATCGATGAAGATTGGGTTAGAGCCAAAGGAACAACACTTGGTGCTGATAACGGACTGGGAGTAGCTACAATTATGGCAGTTTTAGAATCTACAGATATTGCGCACCCTGCTATCGAGGCATTATTTACTATTGATGAAGAAACTGGAATGACTGGTGCTATGGGATTAGAAGGAGGATGGTTACAAGGAGATATATTACTAAATCTGGATACCGAAGAAGATGATGAAATAGGAGTTGGTTGTGCTGGCGGGATTGATGTTACAGCAAAAAGAAGTTACAAAGAAGAACCGGTTACAGAAGGTAAAGTAGGATATACAATTGCTATAACAGGACTTAGCGGAGGACACTCTGGGATGGATATTCATAAAGGATTGGGAAATGCTAATAAAATAATGAATAGACTGTTATTTGATGGTTTTGAAAATTTTGGTTTGCAGATTAGTGAAATAAAAGGGGGGAGCTTGCGCAACGCAATCCCAAGAGAGAGCTTTTCAATAGTTGTAGTAGATGCAGTACAGGCAAAAGCTTTTGAATTCGAAATAGGAGAGTTGTCAAAGACAATTCAAAATGAGCTCTCTATTGCTGATCCAGATCTTACTATAGAAATTAATACAACAGATTTACCAGAGCAAGTAATGGAGTTAGGCGTTCAGGAAGGAGTAATAAAAGCATTATATGCTGCGCATAATGGAGTGTATGCCATGAGTGCCTCAATCCCTGATTTGGTAGAAACTTCTAATAATATTGCTAAAATAACAATAGGAAATGGAGATATCACTATCGAATGTTTAACCCGAAGTAGCGTAGAATCTTCTAAGTTAGATCTTACAAACAAGTTAAGAGCTACCTTTGAGTTAATAGGATGTGAAGTAACCACTAGTGGAGATTATCCTGGTTGGGCTCCTAATATGAATTCTCCAATTTTAAAAGTAATGGACGAATTGTATCAAAATCTTAATGGAGAAAAAGCACATGTAGCTGCCTGTCATGCAGGATTAGAATGCGGTATTCTGGGGCAAAATTATCCAGATATGGATATGATATCATTTGGCCCAACAATCTTAGGGGCGCACTCACCAGATGAAAGAGTAAGTATCTCATCGGTACAAAAATATTGGAAATTCGTAAAAGAAATCTTAAAAGAAACTCCGAAAAAATAGTAATCGTTTTTTTACTATGAAGTGGTTTAAACTTTTTTGATTCTGGCAAAAAATAGCAATTTTTTGATCAATTGTCCCGAGCACTCGGGATTGCGCTTCATAGCACTTGTGCTGTGCTAAGTCGAAGTAGCGCTACGAAGTAAGAAAAAGGCAAAAATTGAGTGAAAAAGAGCATTTTTATAGCGAATTGAAAAAAGTTTAAACTACTTCAGTTTATAGAAGTATGCATTAAAAACATTCTATAATAACTCTTAAATATCATTATTCTTGAATTTATAGATCATACTCGTTTGAATTATTTACTTTTAAACTACAGTAGAAAATGATTGTTATATGTATATTAGATTTGGCTATGAAGAAGAAACAAGTCTATATCTATTAAGAAAATAGTAAAGAATTGTAATGGTAAACTATCGGGTATAGATCTTGATAATTTCTCGACATTAATAGAAAAATAGAAGCTGTCCCTGTGAATTCAAGTCACTACTTAGATTTATCAATATCCTAATGAATCATGGACAGCAAAGCAATTAGAATAAGGAAACTTGTAGCATCAGACAAATCACAATTGGCAAAACTTGCCAACAATCATAATATATCAAATAACTTAAGAGACTATTTCCCTAATCCTTATAATGAAGAGGATGCCAAGTCCTTTATTAAAATGACAATACAACAAGATCCTATAGTGAGCTTTGGGATAGAGTTTAGAGGTGAACTTTGCGGAGTTATATCACTGATGCTTCAAGATGATATGTATAGAAAATCAGCAGAAATCGGGTATTGGTTAGGAGAACCCTATTGGGGTAAAGGGATTACTACAAATGCTGTAGGTCAAATAACCAAATATGGATTTGAAAAATTAAACCTAATTAGGATATATGCCGGAGTTATCGAATACAATACAGCTTCGATGAGTGTACTCGAAAAAAGTGGGTTTAAAAAAGAAGGAATATTCCGAAAAGCGATTGTTAAAAATGATAAAATTTGGGATGAACATAGATATTATATCCTAAACAAAAAGATGTAGAGATATGTTATTGCAGTAATAAAGAAAAATATAATTTTGGATTATAATAATGAAAGTAACAGAGATTGAGCTTAATAAAGAATATCTGATTGCAAAACAAAGCAAAGGCATTAGTTATTCTGATGTTTTTCAATTAAGAACAACATCCTTAAAAGAAGTGCCAAAACCAAAAGATTGTATGGTAGCATTCTTTAAAGCCTTCTCTCCGCTTTTTATAAAACTATTACTCTCGAGAGAGAAAATAGCCAAAAAAATGGGGCTAAAAACAACGACTAAACTCACTCAAAAAGAAAGAGAAGCACATTTGAACGAATTTGAAGGTAATATTGGAGATAGTATTGCATTATTTGATGTGTTAGATAAGAATGATATAGAATTGTTAACAGGGCAGAGAGATAAACATCTAGACTTTAAATTGTCTTTTATTAGTTATGAAGAAGGGAATGATAAGATAATGGAACTAGCTACCACAGTAAAAATTCATAATACCTTAGGGAAAATATATTTCTTTTTGGTGAAACCGTTTCACCGATATTTTATGAAAAAGATATTTATAAAAATGGAAAAAGAAGTAGTACTTATAGAAAAAAGAAAACAGGATAATACAGCAAACTGATCTTTTTTCACTTTAAAAATTTTATCATAATCAAGGTATTAAACTAAAAATACGTCAATCTTAAGAATCACAATTCTAAAAATGTAATAGTCTGTAAACCTTCACTATATCTAGTCTAAGCGTTATGTTAGTTCTAATTGGTTAACTGGCAGGTAATCAATAAAATAAAAAATATTTGGTTTATTGGGTGCTCTTAAATATATTTGCAGTGTACTAGATGACTAATACACTAGATATGATGCAAATTAAAGACTTACGGTTCTATTACCCAAAAAGCAAAATAATCCTGGACAATATTACTTTAGATTTTGTTCCTGGAAATATTTACGGGCTTTTTGGTAAGAATGGTGAAGGAAAGAGTACATTAATGAAGATAATGACCGGGTTGTTATTTCCAAAAGCAGGTTATTATCGGGTTTTGGGTAAAGATATTTCGGGAAGAAATGTACAATGTCTTCAGGAGATTTTTATGGTACCAGAAGATTTTGAGCTACCAGGACTTAAAATCTCTACTTATGAACGAGTAAATTCTCCCTTTTATCCAGGGTTTTCTCGAGATCAATTTTATAAGCTAATAGAAGAGTTTAAACTTTCTGCCGATGAAAATATATCGACCCTTTCTTTTGGTAATAAAAAGAAAGTACTTATCGCATTTGGAATAGCAACAAATACAAAACTCTTGCTTATGGATGAGCCTACAAATGGGTTAGATATTCCATCAAAAAGTCAATTTAGAAAAATTATGGCTCTGGCGGTTGATGAAGGAAAATGCATTATTATTTCTACTCACCAGGTTAGGGATTTACATAGTTTGATAAATCATGTAGTAATTCTAGATCAGTCCAAAGTAGTATTTGATCAACCTCTTTCTAATATTTCTGAACATTTATGGTTTGGAAAACCTATGCAGAATGAAAGAGAGTCTATTATTTATTCTGAAACGTCTTTTGGAGGGAGGGCCATGCTTTTTAGGCAGGATAAAGATGAGACTGAAGTAGATCTCGAATTATTATTTAATGCTGTTTTAAGTGAATCTAATAAAATTAATAATGCCTTAAATACATTTCATGATGAAGCAATTTAACATTAGTAGAATAGGTAATTTTATATATAGAGATATTGTACTTCTTAAAGGAACAATAAGTACTACTTTATCTGTTGTAAGTGCTATTTTTTTTATTGTCTTTTTGTTTAGTTTACGGGGAGATCATCAGATTTCGAGTGGTGAGTTTATGAGTGTGTTCGGTAAATTTTACGTAGCATTAGGAGTATTGTTTATTTTTTCGGTTTTTAAAGAAGCGCATAACCAAAAATCAAATCATTTCTATTTTTCGCTACCTGTTTCATCTTATGAAAGAATAGCCGCAGCTTGGCTTAGCACTTTTGTGGTATATACTCTTGTGTTTTCAATTCTTGGGTTTTTGATAGGGCAAATAGCAATCATATTAGGTAGTATGTTTTCTAAAACAGATTTTCACCTGTTACCAATATTTTCAGAAAGCTACTGGCGCACGGTCAAAGTGTATTTTGTTATACAACCTATATTCCTTTTTGGTGCGATTACATTTAATAAAAATAGAGTTGGTAAAACATTACTTGTCGTCGTATTATTTGTTATTGGGTTGATAGTGCTAAATATGATGCTTTTCGGGATGCTCAATTACGGTTATGATGTGTTTTCGGGAGAGGGACTCGCTTCTGAAGCATTTGATAAAACCGGACAAGATTTCTCTGCAATAGGAGAAGGATTTTTTATGGGCATTTTTGTCCCATTAATGCTATTGGCAAGTTATTTTAAGATAGTTGAAAAGGAAGTTTAAGAATGGATTTTGATAACAGCAAACCTATTTATTTACAAATTGTAGATGTTTTCTACGAAAATATACTTGTAAAAAAATGGCAAGAGAACGAAAGAATACCTTCTGTGAGAGAGATTGCTGTTATGGTAGAGGTAAACCCTAATACTGCAATACGGGCTTTTACTTATTTACAGGAGCAAGAAGTAATCTATAATAAAAGAGGTATAGGGTATTTTGTTTCAGAAAATGGATATAATAAAGTTCTTGATATTAAAAGGAAAGAATTCATGGAAGATCTTCTTCCTGATATATTTAAAAAAATGAGATTGCTTGATATAAATTTTGAAAAAGTAAAAGATTCATTTAATCAATATTTAAATACTATAGATCATGAAAACAAGTAATTGGATTGTAATAGGTGCATTAGGAGCTGTTATTCTTTTTTTCCTGGCTTTTCAGTTTTCTATACACGATAAAGTTAGAGAAGGAGAGTTACGAGAAAATGCAATTCAATATACAGGGAATATGATATCCGAAATAAGGAATGTTTCTGCATTTAGCAAGATATCGGTTACTCATGGCATTGAAGTTTTTTTTAAACAAGATAGCATAACAGTGGTAAAAGTAGAAGCTTCTGAAAATCTGATACCCTATATCAAAACTGAAGTGAGGCATAAAAAATTAATCATAGAAAAAACTAAAAGAGAGCAGAAAGGAGACACCGTGAGAATATTTGTTTCTAATCACCAGTTGGATTCATTACAGGTGAGTTCAGCATCACATTTTGAAACAAAAGGTACAGTTTCGGGAAAAGATTTAGTGCTGCAATTTACAGATGACAGTAATGGAAATCTCGAATTGTCCTATGAGTCGGTTAAATGCTCTGCCACACCTGGGTCTAATGTAAAAATAAAAGGAAATACAGATCAAATCGATTTCTCTAACTAATCAATAGAGAAGAAAATTAAATATCATCATCAATCAAAAAACAAACAGTTATGGATTTAATCAAAAACGAAGATTATCAGACACAAAACAGAACCGCAAGAATAGCAGGACTAGTTTATTTAAGTGTTGTACTAAGTGGCATCTTTAATCTAGTATATGTACCCTCAAAGCTTATAGTATGGGATGATGCCGTAATTACATTTAATAATATAGTGACATCAGAAATGTTATTCCGAATTGGAATTTTAAGTGGATTGATTTGCTATGTGTGTTATATAATGTTGCCTATTGTTTTATATAAATTACTTAAGCCGGTACATAAAGAATATGCGATATTAATGGTAGTGTTTGCTATTATTAGCATACCTGTCTCTTATCTGAATATACAAAACAAAGTGGATATTCTTTCATTAATTGGTAATGCCGAATATCTTAAAGTGTATACCACAGAACAGTTGCAAGCACAAGTCATGCTACTTTTGGAGTCTTATCATAACGGAATTCTTATTGTTGAGGTATTTTGGGGGCTTTGGCTCTTTCCTTTTGGATATCTGGTTTTTAAATCAGGCTTTCTTCCTAAAGCTTTGGGTATTTTGTTAATGATTGGTTGTTTTAGCTATTTGATAGTTGTGTGTGGAGAACTACTTTTTCCTAATTACAATATCCCTTCTCTTGTTATGCTTCCTGCCAGTATAGGAGAAATAGGTTCTTGTCTATGGCTACTAATTATGGGCACAAAGAAAATGACCAACTAGCATAGTTACCAGTTAGAATACATATATCTGAATAAAATATCTAGACAAAATGTTTATAACCTGAACATTTTAAGTAAAAAAATCATCAATCAAAAAGTGAACAGTATGGATTCAATCAAGAAAACCGGTCAAATCGTTGGACTATTATTTTTAGTACTATTTGTAACTGGTGCTACAGGCAACCATTTAAGAGGGCTATCGATTTCTCTCATAGAATCTCAAAATTTCTTAAACGAAGTTTTTGAAAATTCAATTGAAACGAAAATAGCTATTCTTTTGGATTTGATTGCAAATGCAATAGGAGTTGGAATAGCCATTATAGTATTTCCTATCCTAAAACAATACAATAAAAATATTGGGTATTGGTATTTTGGCTTATGGATTACTGGATTTATAATTACAATTGTAAGTAATATTTCTCATTTGTCTCTAGTATCATTAAGTCAGGAATTTATAAAAGCAGAAATGCCAGATATTGGCTATTTTGAAACTTTAGGAGCTTTAAAGGTAGAAGAGTATTATTGGGCTCATTTTTTAATTCTAATTATTTTTAGTTCAGGAGCGTTATTGTTTTACTATACACTGTTTAAAACAAAACTAATTCCTCGATTTTTATCTGTTTGGAGTTTCCTGGCAGTTTCAATAGTTTTTATAGTATCATGGCTACAGATTTTTGACTATAGCGTGAATTTTATTTTTTATGGTCAAAATGGTATACATCTGTTATTTCTTTCATGTTGGTTAGCGATCAAGGGATTTAATTCATCTACAATGTTTTCTAACTCTATATAATTAGGATATATAAATTGGAGACAATATCAGGCAATTGTAAAAGACAGTTGCTTAAAGTATCATCAACTATCATTATTATCAAAAAATGAACAATTATGAAATCAAAACACGATACCACAGATACGTTAGAAAACAATTCTGTGAAAACTAAAAAAGTATCAAAGTTCTATTTATATGCAATGCGAGCTATTTACCTCCTTACGTTTTTAAGTTTGGGATATAGCACATGGTCAGAAATTATAAACCCCAGTGAAATTTGGGGGCCTTATGATGGAGTGACCTATAGTTTTTGGGCAGCATATGCTACTTTGATGGGTTTAGGAATACGATACCCTTTAAAAATGTTGCCATTGTTATTACTACAACTATTCTATAAGTCTGTATGGGCGATAGGTATTGCATACCCTTTATGGTCTTCTGGTCAATTAGATTCGACCTCAGAAGGATTCCTCAGACCATTTCTTATAGCAATCCCTATTGACCTTATTGTTATTCCCTGGGGATATGTGTTTAAAAACTACATAAAGCAACTTTTTAGATTTAGATAATCTATCGAACTTTTTTAAAATACCTCTATCAGTGTTAATTTCTTACTTCTTTTTGTAAGAAGTAAGAAACCTGATGCTTATCATCAACCATCATCAATCAAAAAACGAATACAATGAAATTAGATAATAATAGTGCAAATATTGCACAACCTAAAGCTGCGAGAGCAGATAAAGCTTTGAGTGCCACGGTGGCATTTTGGTTCCTAATAGCTGTTATTGGTCAATGGATTTTTGTATATTATGTAGCTTTCTTTTATGGTAGTTCTGCGATAAAAGGAGATTTTGAAAAATGGAACGAAGTTCTTCCTCATGGGTACATTCCTGGCGAAACTATGGGTAATTTAGCTGTTGCCTTACATATCGTTTTAGCTATCATTATTATGGTAGGTGGACCACTTCAGTTTGTCGCTCAGATTCGTACCTATGCCCGTACTTTTCATCGATGGAATGGTCGTATATATATCTTCACTGCACTATTGATTGGTGTTGATGGGCTTTTTATGATTTGGACCCGTGGTAATATAGGGGGGCTTGTTGGCCAAATAAGCATTAGTATCAATGCCTTTTTGATTATGTTCTTTGCTGTCATGTCCTGGCGCACAGCAGTTGCTCGTGATTTTAATAAGCACAGGCGATGGGCACTTAGATTGTTTTTGGTATCAAATGGTGTCTGGTTTTTTCGAATTGGATTAATGTTTTGGCTTTTTGTTAATGGTGGCCCGGTTGGTTTTGATCCAGAGACATTTCGGGGGCCATTTCTCGTATTCCTGGGTTTTGGTCAATTTCTGGTACCATTAGCTATTCTTGAACTATACCTGAGAGCTCAGGATCGAAGTGGTACTCTGGGTAAAATGGTTATGGCAACCTTTCTTTTTTTTCTAACCATTATGACTGGTATTGGAATTTTTGCTGCCACCATGGGTATGTGGCTTCCCCGCATTTAAAGTACACTTGTAATCACTAATCAAAGAATATGATGATCATAGAATTAAAAACAAAAAACATCCCTAATTAGTCGGGATGTTTTTTGTTTTAACTATTGTGCTACTATAGAATTATTTTTTTTCTTCTTCTGCCTGACCAGGTATACTAGCTAATTCTACCTCAAAAATAAGATCAGTATTTGGTGGAATTCCTCGATTACCTCTTTCGCCATACGCAAGATGAGAAGGGATAAAAAGTATAGCTTTAGAACCTACATTTTTTAATTGTAATATACCTTCTCTAAAACCAGCGATCATTTTTGCATCTGCAGAATAAGGCATTTGTGCAGGATCATATCCTCTTTGTGCAGCTCTACGCTCATTAAATACCCCTAGTTCTTTTGCCTTTTCTTCAATATTAGTATCAAAGACTCTTCCATCTGCGAAATATCCGGCATAATTTACGCCCACTATTTCTCCCGGTTTGGGTTGTTGTCCGTCTCCTTGATTTGTATGTAGGATTTCAAGACCACTTTCTAATTTTGTTGCTGTACTTTTTAATTCACTAAACTTTGCAGCAATAGCATCATTACGTTCCTTCTCTAATCGTTCTTTTTCGGCTTTTTCTTCTTCAATAATTTTTAACTTATCTGCAAATGCAGTTTCTGTATTAAAGGCTTTAGCATCTGATCCTTTGCGAATGATGTTAACTTCCATCATTTTTACTTCTGATTCTGGCTTGTCTCCAGGAGCTGTTTTTGTAACACCAATGCTATCAATAATGTCTTGTCCTAAAACAATTTCTCCAAAGACAGTATGTTTTCCATTTAACCATGGAGTTTCTTTTAGTGTAATAAAAAACTGACTACCATTGGTATTTGGACCAGAATTCGCCATAGACAAGATTCCTTTCGATTTATGAGTAAGTGAATCTACAATCTCATCAGGAAATTTATACCCTGGGTCTCCTGTACCAGTTCCCAAAGGATCACCAGTCTGGATCATAAAATCTTTAATTACTCTGTGAAATATAATTCCGTTATAATATTTTTTTCCTTTGTAAGTACTATCGACCATAGTATTTGTACCTTCTGCAAGCGAAACAAAGTTGGCAACTGTCATAGGTGTAAGATCATAGTGTAATTTGGCTACTGCAGTACCTTTGTTTGTAATGATTTCGGCATAAATACCCTCTTTTAAATCAGGGTATTTTTCATTGCAACTGTTAAACGCTAATGCAATAATAGCTAAGAATAATAAATTTAATTTTTTCATTTTTGCTGGTAATTAATTTTCTGTTGTTGATTCTTTTGTAATTGTGTTAAGTGTTACTTCTGCTATTAACGGAATATTTGTGCCAATCTTATTATCATCCCCATAATATCCATATGCTTGATAAGAAGGAAATAGAAATGTAACCATTTCACCTGGTTTCATAAGCTTTAATCCTTCTCTTAGACCTAAAAAAAGTTCTTCTTTATCAATGTGATATGTAATTGTATTTAATTCTTGCTGTGAATAAATTACTGTACCTCCTAAATCTTTTACATTATAATCGAAGGTTACTATGTCTCCAAATTGTGGAGTGATAGTAGATACAGTGTCTTTTTTAGTATAGAAATACCAAAATCCCGTTTCTGAGGTTATATAAGTATGAGTAGAATCTTCATTAATAATTTTTTGAATTTTAGCTTCTTCTCTTGCTGCAAGTTCCTTATTGCGATTAATAGATTCATTTATAAAAGAACCAGATTTAATACTTACTGGTCTTCGGGCTTCAGGTGTTTTACAAGAAGAAAATAAAAAAAGAAGACAAAGCGTGTGAAGGGCTAATCTCATTGATTCAGGACTTTTTTATAAGTTGGTAAGATACTAATAAATTTTTCAACAGTATCAGATAATGAGAGATTACTTCTTCCGCCAGCGGCATTATTATGCCCTCCTCCTTCAAAATGATTTCTTGAAAATTCGTTTACCGAGAAATCACCCTTAGAACGTAACGAGATTTTAATAATTTCTTCTCCTTTATTCTCTATAAAGATAGCAGCAAATTTGATTCCTTCTATAGAAAGTCCGAAATTGACAAAACCTTCGGTATCTCCTTTTTTGAAATTGTGTTGATCCAGTTCTTTTTGAGATAAAGTAATGTATGCTGTTTTATATTCTGGGAGTACTTTTAGATTATTTAAAGCAACACCTTTTAATTGAATTTTGGACAGTGTATTTGTATCATAGATGTTTTCGTGTATTCGTGTATTATCCGCCCCTCGATCGATTAGATCTGCTATCACCTTATGAGTAGTACTTGTTGTAGATCTATATCTAAAAGATCCGGTATCTGTCATTACTCCTACATAAATACAAGTAGCGACTTCTGGAGTAATTTTATCCAGATCATTCAGTTTTTCTATGAAATGATATATCATCTGGCAGGTTGAGCTCATGCCAGGATCGCTATATGTATATGCTGCATAATCCGCAGGTTGTTGATGATGATCAATCATAATGAAGGTAGCTTTGGCTTTTGCCAAAATGTTTTCCATATCACCACTTCTAGAAAAGTGATTAAAATCTAAGGTGAAAATGAGATCTGCTTTTTCGATTTTTGATAAGGCAATTTTGGTATCACTATCATACTTTAGAATCGTATTTTCACCAGGCATCCATTTTAAAAAAAGAGGATAATCATTTGGTGTAATAACGGTAACATCATGTCCACAGGAAATAAGATAGTGATATAATGCCAAACTAGAACCTATAGCATCACCATCTGGATTTTTATGGGTTACAATTACAATGTTTTTTGAAGAAGAAAGGAGTCCTCTTATCTTGTTTATTTCAATAGTATTCATAGATCAGCGAAGATACAATAAATAATATTTTAGTAATATTAGAACGATTAATTTTGTTGAGTCACTAAATTTGATAGCCATGAGATATATCAATAGTTTTTTAATTTTGTTTTTTTGCGTACTTCAATTATCATTAGCACAGGATAAGACATCATCATCAGATTTTGTTATAGCTTTCGGAAGCTGTAATAAGCAGAATAGCCCTCAGCCATTTTGGAATGAAATCTTAAAGAACACTCCTGATTTGTTTATCTGGGGGGGAGACAATATCTATGCAGATTCTGACGATATGTCCAAAATAAAAAGCGATTATGCACTGCAAAACAGTAATCCCCATTATCAAAAATTAAAAAAAGTAGTCCCTGTAATGGCTACCTGGGATGATCATGATTATGGTAAAAATGATGCTGGGGTAGAGTGGAGTAAAAAAGAAGAGAGTCAACAGTTGTTTCTGGATTTTTTGGGAGTTGCAAAAGAAGATACTCTAAGAGCTAGGGAAGGGGTATATACATCAAAAGTTTTTGAAATTGAAAAAGGAAGTATTAAAGTGATTGTTTTGGATACTCGATATTTTAGATCTGCTTTGAGAAAAAGTACAGAAGAAGGAAGACGTTATGAACCGCATAAAAATAATGAAGGAACTATATTGGGAGAAAAGCAATGGAAATGGTTCGAAAAAGAGCTGGCATCTAATTATTCTGATTTTGTTCTTATTGTAAGTAGTATTCAATTTTTGTCATCAGAACACGGTTTCGAAACCTGGGGGAATTTTCCGCACGAGGTAAAACGATTAAAGAATATACTACTACGTAAAGGAGTACGAAATGCTATACTACTTAGTGGAGATCGACATATTTCTGAGTTTTCGATGGCCAGAGTAAAAGGGCTTAAGTACCCATTAATTGATTTTACATCTAGTGGTTTAACACATTCATATGAAGCATATAATGGAGAGTCTAATAAATACAGAATTGGTCGGGTAATCTCAACTCCAAGTTTTGGTGTACTAAAATTTGATCTTGATTCTTATACCGTGACTATGCAGATTAGAGGTGAAAACAATATCGTTTTACAAGAGTTTAAACGACAATATCCTAAAAAATAGATTTTGATATGTAAGTATTACATGTACTGTTATTTACTATAAAAAGAAACGTAAATCACTTTAGAATGTAAATAATTGATTTTTAATACTACTCATTTCATATAATAATTCTTGTTTTTGATGCTTTTATATATATTTTTGCACAAAATTTTAAAAATCGGGTTTTATATACCTAAGTAATAATTTGAAATACCTCTAACTTATAAAAGGTATTAGATAACAAAAACATACAATGGCAACAAACAGAACTTTTACAATGCTTAAACCGGATGCGGTAAGAAAAGGATACATTGGAGGAATTATTGAGCAAATTACGGCTTCAGGATTTAGAATTGTAGCAATGAAATTAACTCAGCTTACTACAGATGATGCTGCGGCATTTTATGCAGTTCATAAAGAGCGCCCTTTTTATGGAGAATTAGTAGAGTATATGACAAGTGGTCCGATTGTAGCGGCTATTTTAGAAAAGGAAAATGCTGTAGAAGATTTCAGAACCTTGATAGGTGCAACAAATCCTGAAGAAGCTGCAGAAGGAACTATTCGTAAAAAGTATGCTACTTCTATTAGTGAAAATGCTGTACACGGCAGTGATAGTGATGAAAATGCTGCTATCGAAGGAGCCTTTCATTTTGCAGGAAGAGAGCAGTTCTAAAAAGATATATTTCTTGATTACAAAAAAGCTATCTGTATATACAGATAGCTTTTTTGTGTTTTATAGATTATACTTTTTCTTTTATTTTTTTAGGAATACCATCTTTATGAAGTAAAATTCCTACGGTTTTCATTCTAAAATACGCTTCAGACATGTAAAGATATCCTTGTTGAGCTCCTTTAATACCCCAGGAGTTTTTGATTTTATAATATGTTTTTCCTTTTTTATCAATGCCTTTACCAACTAAATGCATTAAGTGATCATCTGTAGTGTTGTAACTTTCGAATTCTTTTTGTCTAGATTCGGCAGTTACTTTTTCTTCTTCGATATATTCTTGAAATGCATCTTCACGATCTTTTTTATTGGTTAGAATTGCTAAACCATTTTTTTGAGAGAATCCTACTTCACTTACATCCCCATCCCAGGCTACAGTATAACCTTCTTTTAAAGCGTGATCAACGACTTGTTGCAACTCATCAAGTGAGATATTATGATACATACCATTAGAGAAATTATCTGGGATTTCCAGAATAAAATCACTATTCATAGGATGATGGGTAAAGGAGGTTAGTGTGATATAGTTATTTGCATCGATTCCAAGTTCTTTGGCAAACTCAATAGGAGTATACGTTTTATTGTTATATGTAAAAGTATCTGGCCTTTTTCCAAGATAGATATCTAACATTGCTTCATAACTTTTCCACCAATTTTTCGAAAGAATTTTGTGTTTTACAGCATTATCAACCATATTGGTTAATAATTTTATTAATTCGCTATGATCATGACGATCTGCATTACCTCCAGCAAAACCTGTATACATTTGATTAGGAACTATTCCGTGTTTACGAATAGATTTTATAACATCATGTGCAAGTGCTCCTTCACTAAATTGAGCTTTACCTTGTCTTAGTATATAATTCCGTGCTTTATCGGTGTATGTGTTTCTAACCTGAAATAATTCTGATAAATCATGAACTCCGTGCCCCAGTCGAGCGATTTCTGATTCGATATAAGAGGTAGTAGAAAAACTCCAACATGTACCTGTTTTTCCCTGGCTAATAACAGGGTTGCATTGAAGAGATATTTGATCTGTGATACTATAATTGGGATGTGTTTCTTGCGCATATCCTATAGTTATAAATAGAAACA
The DNA here is from genome assembly GCA_030427585.1 of Bacteroidia bacterium. Classification (GTDB taxonomy): domain Bacteria; phylum Bacteroidota; class Bacteroidia; order Flavobacteriales; family Flavobacteriaceae; genus Aquimarina. The sequence continues at coordinate 33,500 of JAUIBW010000001.1, read as the reverse complement.
TGCAATTAATAAAAAAGAATTTTTTCATTTTAGTTATATGATTTGTAGTTGATGAAGGTACAAGAAAATAGATAAAAAAGGAAAACTCAACAAAAAAAATGAAGTAGTTATTTACCAAAAAATTCTAAAGCTAATATTAGGAGTAATTCCTAGTGATAGTATATCGGAATTAATAAACTGGTTATTAAGGGAATTTGTCGTTCTAAACTCCCGGTTTAGTAAATTCTTTTTGTTGTATATATTTAGAACAGAAAGCCCGATACGATATTTTATATTGGGATTGTAACCTAGTTTAAAATCATAAATAGCAGAGAAATCTAACCTGTGATATTCGGGAAGATTAGTACTGTTAATCTCATCAAATTCTAAGATTACGATTTCACCACTTTCATCTACTCCAGATACATTAGTATAGGCTTTACCTGTATGCCAAATCCAACCCAGTGAGAATTGAAAATTATTAAGTTTATAAAATTGAGACCATTTCACGGTATGTTCAATATTCCAATTACCAGGAAAGGATTGGTTATTATTAATGTCTTCAAATGTATTACGGGTATTGATATAAGAATAACTAACCCAGGTTTTATAATTTTTAAACCTTTTTTTTAGAAAAAGATCGACACCAAAAATTCTACTTTCACCTATATGGTGCATATTATCTATAGGGTTAATAAAACCAGAGGTTAATGTAGTAATATCTTCAATTTGTTTATAGTAACCATCGATATCCAGATACCATTTATTTTTTCTAAAACTACTTCCTAATGTAAATTGATAACTACTGATCACAGGAAACTGCTCGTTATTAGCCAATGTCCATACTTTATTTTCCAGGGATAAGTCGCTTACAACAGACTCCTGGATCTGGCTGGTTGATTGACTTCTGTATTCTAGACTGGTATTAACTTCCCAATTTTTGGTAATATATTTTTGAGCAAAAATCCGAGGTTCGATATAGGTTTTGTCAAGCTCTGCATAAAAATTGAAACGTAACCCAGCCGAAACATAAAAGTTTTTTGGAGTATCGAATGTGTATTCTGCATATGCAGCATGTGTATTTAAAAAACGATCATCTTCATCCAGAATTAGCTCATAACTGGGCGTTGCAGTAACAAAGGCATATCTAATTGTATTGTTAGATAATTGATAACCGCCAGAAATGTTTTGATATTTTGATAGTTTGTAATTTAACCCAAGTTCTGCTCCATAATCTCCTACAGTGTTTTTTTTACTTTCGATTTCGGTTATTGCTCCAAGATTTCTGGTTATAAATTGATAATTTAAAAGGTATTTAGTGTAATACCCACTTACTTTGGTATTAAAAGTAGTACTGTAGATATGACTCCATTTAAAATTATATCCTTCGTTCTCTGTAGTAAGGTCATCATTAAAGGATTCTATGGCATCACTTCTTCTAAAATCTAAGTCATTTTTACTATAAATCGTATTAATTTCAATTTTGTCACTATCTGAAGGTTGTAGAATTAAATTGGCATTATAATCTATATAGAAAAAATCATTACTCTCATTATTAAGGGCAACAGTCTCAGCAATTTTAGTATTCTGAAAAACTCGATCAGAAAGTTGTTTATAGGTAAATGTTTCTAAAACATCGGTATATGATCTTCTTCCTGATACTTGCAATGATACTTTATCTTGTATGATGGGAATGTGTGCTACCATATCTGCATTGATCATATTAAAACCGGCTCCACCAGAAAAGCGTTCTGTAATTTGGTTTTCGGACTTAATATCGACTACTCCTGCAATTCGATCCCCATACTTGGCACTGACTCCACTTTTAGAAAAATTCACTTCTTTGGCAACATATGGATTAAATGCAGATAGCATACCAAATAAGTGCCCTTGGTGGTACGTTTTTATGCCATTCCACAGTACTAAATTTTGATTAGGAGCGCTTCCTCTCACAAACAACCCAGAAGCAGTCTCGAATGGATTATTAACACCTGGTGTAAGTTGTATGGTTTGTAAAATATCTGGTTCTGTACGTCCAGGAAGAATTTCTACATTGTTTACATCAATATGAATTACTTCTTTGTTTTGAGTAATTCCTTTAGCTAAATATTCCCGAATAAAAACTTCGTCCAAAATTTCTTCATGTGCATTAGTAAGATATATTTTTATACACTCGTCGGTTAAAAACGATTTAGAATTCAAAACCCTTTGGCGAAACCCAGGAGCACTAATTAAAATAACCGAATTGTATGGTACCTGATTATTTTCAAAATAGCCTTTGTTATCAGTAGTTACATTGGTACGATTGGCTTTAAAAAAGATCCCTATATCTTTAAGTGGTTTTTTTTCTTCATCTAAAATATACCCACAAACAGAGATAGTATCTCTTTTATTTAAGACACTAATGGTAACAAAGTTTTCTCCGGTGATTTTAAACTGTAGTTTTGTTTGTTGTTGTAATTTTTTAATTAAATCTTTTAGAGAAAGTTGAGGGTTTAGAGTTATAGAGATAGTTTTATCCTTTATTAAAGTATCGATATAAGAAAATTTAAGACTATAAAACGCTTCAATTACAGGAATTACTTTGGGGAGTGGTTTATTATCGATAGTAATGACTTTTGCCTCTTCCTGAGAAGAAACAGATATGCTACACAAGAAAATACATACACATAGAAGTCTTATCATTCTACTATTTTTCTAATACCACAGTCTTGCTATCTTTCGATACGCTATACTTCATGCCTAAGGTACTAAAAACTGTTCTAAGAGCAACTTCCTTATTGTTATTAGGGAAAGTTCCTGTATATATAGTTTCGAGATTTATCTCTGTTGTTTTAATTTTTAAATCATATTGTTCTTCAAGCTCCTTAAATACGTATTTGATTGGTATACTTCTAAACGAGCTTGTATTATTAAGCCAAGAAGGCCGTTTGATATCAAAAACCCAGCTTTCTGGCTCGGTGTTTTCAAGGTTTCTATATCCTTTTCCTGCTGTTAGCATTTTTTTATTTTCCTTATTTGCAACACTAACTTTACCTTCATAACAAGTAACTTCAAAAAAAGAATTTTGGGATTGCACATTAAATTGGGTTCCTAATACAGAAACTTCTCCATTTTCGGTAGTAACAGTGAATTTACTTCCTTTTTTTACTTTAAAAAAGGCTTCTCCTTCTAAGGTTATCATTCTGTTTTCTTTCCAGTTTTCTTTATCAAAACTTGCTAAAGATTTAGCATTTAGAATCATTTCTGACCCATCTGGTAGTGTTACAGATAATTGTTCTCCAAAATCAGTGCCGAAAGATTCATTGGGGTTAAACAAAAAGATTCCCAGAATAATTGCAATCGAAGCAGCAACCGCAATATATGACCATAATTTTATGACCGAATTAGAGTTTTCTTTTGCGGTATAACTCGATTTTGATTTTAAAGCAGAAAGTTGTTTTTCTACATCATAATCTTTTAGATCCAAAGCATCTGCACCAGCCATTATTTTTACATAATACTCATACTCAGGATGGGACTTAAATTCAAGAAGTTCCTCCTCAGAAAGCTCCCCGCTAATCCATCTGGATAAGAATATATCATCTTTTTTATCGTCTAACATAACTTCGGCATATAATATGTGAACGTTTTATTTTTAAATTACCCTACCTCTTTTAGTTATTTTTTTTAAATCATAAAAATATAACATCAAATAATGAGATAGTTTATTATTTATTTACTCTAAGTATTTTTGGTCAATAGTTTATAGTTAATAGTCTACATTAATTACTAACCTGTTTTTAAATTTATACTAGTGTAATATTTTTCTTAGAGCTTGAGTCATCTTAACAATTTCAGTTAACTTTTTATAAAAATCTTGAAACTGATTTTGAGTAATTAAATTTCTTTTTTTAGCCAAATGTAAGCAGTTTACTACTTCTATAGCTGAGCGTAAAGCTATACTTAAGAATCGATTAAATTCCTTATTTGTTTGTCCAGTAGAACTTTCTACTGTATTAAGAGCGATTGAATCTGTGGCTCTTTTTATTTGAGATGTTAATATGTAAAGTTCATCTTTAGGGAAACTCTGGGTCAGTTTATTAACATCTCCAGAGAGATGAATGGATTTTTGCCATACCTTTAGTTTTTCGAATTTAAACGCCACCTTTTATTATTAAATTTTAAATGATTTACCTATCATTGACTAATTAACTATTGACTTTATTAAATATTCCCTATTTTTCCTCTTAGTGTTAATAACGCTTTATGCATCAATTTTTCTATAGCTTTTACAGAAACATTTGATAGCTCTGCGATTTCTTTATATGTTTTTTTATCTATTCGACTTAGCAGGAACACTTCTCTTTGGCGTTCTGGCAAATCTGCAATTGCACTTTTTAATTTTTCCATATACTCTTTTTCAAGAGCAATAAATTCTGGAGATTCGTGATTGATATCTGTTTGGCGTTGTGTAATATAATCTCTGTATTTGAACTTTACTTTTTGATGCCTTGTACTACTAATACCAAGATTGGTCGCAATAGTATAAACATAACTTTTGGCCTTATCTATCGATACTTTAGAGCAATTATTCCAGAGTTTAATAAATGCATCCTGAACAATATCTTCTGCCTGTTCCAGATCTCCAAATTTGTAATAAATATAATTCCTCAAAAGCTTAGCATTACTCTTGAAAAACTTATCAAAGACTTGCTCATTACATGTAGAATTATTGTTGTCAGACATTTAGGAGAATAAAAATATATTTTCAAATCTAGATTTTTTTTTCAAGCTATCAAAGAATAAAAAATGAAAGTAAGGGGGTAGGGTAATTTTTTTTTAAGCCGTTTCATTTTAAGAGAGGTTTAAAAAGCTTCTGAAGAAAATTTAGTAACCCCATAAAATTATATTATGATGAAAAAACTTGGTATTTGGTATCTGTTGGTGCTTACATTTGTATTAGGATTTACCTCTTGTGAAACTGAAGATTTTAATAATGATCCAAAGGTTGAGATTGTTATTGATAATAAAGAAGGAAGTGCGGTTTATAGTTTTGAAGCTAAGACAAGCGGGATTGACAATGATGCACAAACGGTTTGGTCTGTAGATGGAAACGATATAGAAGGAGAAGATGAAGAAAATATTATAAATCAAATCTTAGATTACCTGTTTGAACCTGGTAAACATACCATCTGTGTTAGAATTATAACCGAACAAAGAACAATAGAAGCTTGTACAGATATAGAGGTAGAGGTAGATGAAAATGATCCTTGCCCTGATTTATTTTTTAGAAGTAAGCAATATCAAGGTCGATCTACATATAAGTTTTTTGCAGATTTTAGAGGGATTAATGAAGTGTCTTATGGATGGTATATTAATGATAGATTGGTAGAAGATTCTGCTCCTGGCGAAGACAATTATTTAATATGGAATTTTAAGGAGCCAGGAAGATATGAGGTATGTATCAAAACAGAAACACCCAATTGCCCAGAAGGAACTTCTTATTGTAAAGTTATAGAAGTAGAAGAATCAAGTTTGGTTTGCCCAGAAGTTTCTTTTACAAAAGAAATAGAACCGGGGACAGTGGGGACGTATACTTTTGAAGCCAAGATAGAAGGTGCAGATGAAGTAAGCCAAATACTATGGTATGTAGACGGAAACGTTGTCGAATCACCAAAAAATAATGATCCACAAGTAGGAAGTAGAACTCTTGTATATCAATTTAATTCTGGAGTTCATGAAGTGTGTTTAAAAGTGATAACACCAGATTGCCCAGAAGGAGTGAAATATTGTAAAGAGATAAGAGTAGGGGACTGTCCTGATCTGTTCTTTGAACCAGAACGAGATGGGGATAAAGCTGCGTATTATTTTTATCCTGGTGCATTCGAAGGAATCGATGATGCAACTTTAAAGTGGTTTGTTAACGGAGAATATGTAGGTACATCACCAGAGTTCCCTCATAACAACCCATTCTATTATGAATTTGAGGGGCCGGGAAAATATGAAGTATGCTTAGAGACAGGAACCCCAGAATGTTCAAGTGGTGCATCATTTTGTAAGACTATAGAGTTTGAATAATTACTTATACTTTATATTCACTTCTAACAAAAAGAATAGAAAGCAAAATATAATAAGTTAGTTAGGTTAGATTAATTAGGTTGATTCCCTGGGAGCAAGGCCATGTTTTCGGGGAATCTTTGTTTATAAAGTTATATATGGTATTATCTAGAGATCATTTAAAACATACCATTCCTAAATTGAGTTTGCCTAATAAGAATGTATGTTTTTTCTATATTCAATGTGTCAGAAAAACATAGATAGTATAGTGTTATTTAGAATGATTCTGTTAAACTGGAAACCGTGCCGGAAAACCAGGGACGATTTTAGTTGAAGAGAGAAACGTTTTGGAGAATCAGAGGCGATTTTAGTTAAAAAAGAAGTTATAAATTCGGTAGTATATTTAGATCTGTTGTTTCTATTAGCTTTGTTAAAATACTAAACCTTTGAAATGAATAGATATCAATTAATTGTAATATTAACTTAAAAAAGGGGTGAGATTTTTTATCTCACCCCTATACATTATGTTAATAATTACCTGAAATATTGACTAGTTCAAATCCCAGAAAAGTTTTGTTTCTGCAAGATCACCACCTATTGCAGTAGAGGCAGCTTGCCAGTTTGAACCATTTAAGGTTTGTTCTATAATTGGATATGTATATCTATTAGGGAAACCAGAAACAGGTTCTGCAGGTGTTGCTAATATTGGGAAATCTAATAGTCTAATCGAAGTCCAGGCTTCGATACCTCTATTAAATAAAGCTATCCATTTTTGATTACCGATTACCTCTTTCCAAGGAGTAGTAGCAGTACTTGCTGCCAAAGCAGTATCATAATCTACTGTTGGTTGAGCAAGGTATGTCATTGCATCAGCATTTGATCCTCCCCAACTTTCTATTGATTCTACTACAGCAATATCATAGTGACTTTTTGCTGTTCCACCTACTGCAAAAGTTCTTGCAGCAGCTTCGGCCAATAAAAACTCAACTTCTGCATAATCAAAAATTACACCAGGAGTTGCAGCAGCTTCTACATAATCAGATACATGAGAATGCGTAGAAAAACTTGATGTACTACCGATATCTCCACCAATGTACATTCCTGTACCAGGTACTTCTTCAAAATATAGTGGCCTTCTAGGATCATTTAATGTATTCATCATATCAATGATTGTAGCTGCAGCAACAAAATCTGCTCTTCCGCTTAATACTAAGTTTGCATGAACAGGGTTTGTATTAGGTGCAGCAGATAAATATGTGAAATTAGCATTATCGGCTCTACTGGTAAATACACCACTTGTAACTGCTGCTTCTACAGTAGTTTTGGCAAAAGCATTATCTACATCAGATAATAGGATACCCATTCTAAGTTTTAAGGAAGCAGCAAACTTTTTCCATTGTGATACATCTCCGCCATAAATATTATCGGCTGTTCCAAAACTTCCTTTACTAGTGTCTAATGCATCAATAGCAGTGGTAAGTCTTCCTATCAAGGCTTTGTAAACTGTTTCGCCATCATCATATGCAGGTAATAGGTCATCGATATCCAAGGCTTCAGTGTAAGGAACATTTCCAAAAGTTTCTACTAATACACTATACGCATAAATTGTTAATATTTCTATTACTTGAAGTTTATTGGCTTTAGTCTCAATGTCCTCAGGAAGTGAGTATTTAGTGTTCGTTATAATTTTAGATGCTTCGTCTAAATCTTTTAAAACATCTTTATAAAGAACACTCCAATGTGTAGCAGGAATGGTTCTTGTTACCTGGTCATAATTACTTTCGTCTGTATAGGTTGTTTCTTGTAAATATTGCGCCCAAAGTTTTGTGTTATTATTATTTACATTTAGGTCAACCATTTGATCAACCAAATTCTTCTGCGCACCCGTAAATAAAGTTTCACCCGGAACAGAAGATGGATCTTTAATATTCTCGTTCAAACTCTCGAGGTTGTCTGAACAAGATGCTATAATTACTGCTGTAATTAGAATTATTATTTTTTTCATCTTTAATTTTTTTAAAATTGTAATTTTAAGTTGAAACCTATGTCTCTGGTAGTAGGTAAAGAACCTACAGAATACCCTTGTAAGTTACCAGAACTTAAACCACTTTCTGGATCAGCATGTGGGAGGTCTTTGTCGATAATCCAAAGGTTAGAACCAATTACACTAAAAGAAACATCATTTAAGAATGTTTTTTGAATTAATTTTTTAGGAAAACTATAGGTTATAGCAACTTCTCTTAATTTTACGAAACTTGCATCGTATACAAAAGCAGCATCCGGTAATCCTCTTCTATATCCAAAGGCACCAAATCGATCTGCTCTAATTCTTGTAGTGTTGGCAGATCCGTCAGGATTAACTCCAGGATTGATAAAACCACCACCGTTTGCCAAGGTATTTCTTACAGGATTTCCTAGGTCATTGATAAAGGCAGTTTCTTCATATAGACCTGTTGCCTGTCCGTAATATTGATCCAGGGACCAAATGCTTCCTCCTTGCTGAATGTCAATTAAGAAACTAAGTGTAATATTTTTATAGTTAAGTTTATTAGAAATACCCATCAACCAATCTGGGTTAGTGTCACCAATATTGTTGTTTGATGTAGTGGTCTTTATATATTGACCATTAGAATCATCTACAACTCTTTGACCATTTAGATAGGTGTAATCTGTTCCCTGTATTATCCCATAAGGCTGTCCTACAGTAGCATTAATTGTTATACCACCTTGAAAAGAACCTAATTGTAAGTTTTCTATCCCATCTTCTAATGAAACTACTGTATTTTCATTTTTAGACCAGTTTACGTTCACATCCCAGCTAAAGTTTTGTGTTTCTACTGGGGTTCCGTATAGAGATAATTCAACACCTTTATTTTCAATTTCTCCGGCATTTAAGATTTTAGAAGTATATCCTGTTCCTCTACTAACAGGAACTCCAAAAATTTGATCGATAGAATTGTTCTTGTAGTATGCAATATCAAACCCAAGCCTGTTTTGTAGAAGTTTCATTTCCAATCCAAGCTCAATACTTGTTGTGGTTTCTGGTTTTAGATTTGGATTCTTTTTTATATTTCCTACAGAAGTACTTGCACTTCCTATTGGGGTGTTTACATTATAACTATCGTATAAGAAATCAAAAGGAGCACTATTACCTACTTCTGCATAGTTAGCTCTTAATTTACCAAATGAAATGAATTCGGCATCGATAAGATTAGAAAAAACAAAACTACCAGCAATAGAAGGATAATAGAAAGTACTGTTCCCTTTTGGTAAAGAAGACGAATGATCTCTTCTCAATGTTCCGTCAAGGAAATAGGTTTGCTTGTACCCTAATGATGCACTTACATAGATACCATCTACCCCAATTTTTTCATCTCTTTCTACAGGTAAAGGAAGCGGTCCAGAACTGTTTTGTAATGAATATAACCTAGGAACACTTAGCCCGCCACTTGTAGAGGCGTGAACCGATTGAAAATGATTTCTTCTTATGTTAGTACCTAATATCGCCTTGATATTTAATTCTTCGGTTAAATCTTTATGGAAATTAAGCATTAGATCATAGTTTGTTTCTGTATTTCGGATATCTTTTCTTCCATATCCAGAACTTACAGTTCCTCTATCTACCCCAAAACGAGTCGGTACACTACCATTTGCTCTTCTTTCTTCTTGTAATTCAGAATATGTATCGGTAGCAATTCTACCTGTGATATCAAACCAATCGGTTACTTTATAATTTAAAGAAGCATTACCTAAAAAACGATTTCTCATATCGGTTTGGTAGTTTTCATATCTTGTCCAATAGGGATTATCCCAATATATAGGAAGAGATCCTGCATCTCTGCTAGCCGGGTTCCAGGTAACATTTCTTCCGGTCGCAAAGTAAATATCTTTTTGTTGTTGAATATCAACATTGGTTTGCCACCATTGTTTAAAATTACCAATAATATTATCGTTATATCCTGTAGAATTACGACCTAAACCATCTGTTTTGATATAATTAGCATATCCTGTGGCAGTTAATCGATCACTAAGCTTATAACTCCCACTCATAGAAAAATTATGTCTCTTGATAGAGCTATTTGGTAACAAACCAGTTTGATCAAACTGAGTGTAGTTTAACCTAAAAGTACCAGCATCAAATCCTTTATCGAATGATACAGAATTTGTAATAGTTATTGGCGTTTCAAAAAAGGTAATAGGACCATTCTTAGCATTTACCCAAGGAGTGGGCGTTCTGTAATTTGGAGAATCAGGATCAAAAGCATCCCATTGATACACCAAAATGTTAGAATCAAAGGCAGCTCCATAAGATGCATCTTCTGTTAAAGGAGTTACAAAATCTAAGTTGCCATCACCATCAATATCCACTAAATCTAAATAACTGTCTTCTCCTGGTCCATAATAAGGTCCATAACCACCACCATATTGATCTTGATATTTAGCAAATGTACTTTTGTCTATAGAACCGAATGTTAATCCAGAGCTAATTGTGATTCCCATACCTTTGGACTTACCTCCTTTTTTGGTAGTAATCATAATCACACCATTTGCAGCTCTGGATCCATAAAGAGCAGATGCAGCTGCACCTTTTAGAACATTTATAGATTCTATATCCTCTGGATTAATATCTGATGCGGCATTACCATAATCATAATATCCTCCTTGAGCTTGTCCCTGACCAGCAGAGTTGGTGTTAGTATTGTTGATCGGAATACCATCAATAACAAATAAAGCCTGGTTACTTCCAGTTAAAGAAGCATTACCTCTAATAACCACATTGGTAGATCCTCCTAAATTGTTATTTCTTTTAATTTGAAGACCAGAAGCTTTACCAGAAAGAGAATTTACAAAATTCACAGTTTTTACTTTGTTTAAATCATCTCCGTCAACTTCTTGTGTAGCATACCCTAGGGATTTTTTATCTCTAGAAATACCAAGAGCCGTAACTACTATTTCTTCTAATTGAGAAGCGGCAACTTCTAATTGTACATTAATAGTTTTTTGAGTTCCTACAATTACCTCTTGATCTGCAAAACCAAGATAACTGAAAAGAAGAGTACTCCCTTCAGAAGCTTGTAACGAATACATTCCGTCAAAATCTGTTTGAGTTCCATTGTTGCTACCTTTTACTATAATGTTTACACCAGGTAATGGCATGCCGCCATCGTCTGTAACCTTACCTGTAATAGGGGTTTCTTGCGCAACAGAAAATTGCGATACTAATACTGTTATAAGTATTAGCATGTTTTTAGTTAATAATTTCATTATTGCATGTTAATTTTTGTTAGTAAGCAAGGTTATTAAGAAAAATTAGAGGATAATAGTGATAATAAATTTTTAACAAAAAATTAACAAATAAATTGTAAGGGTGATTTTATAAAACGACTAAGTATTTTTTCTATTTATAAAAAGATTTGAATCGTTTTTAAGCTTTGTAATAACAGAACTAAGGATATCGAATATTTAGATTTAAGATTCAATATTTTTTACATTAATAAATAGTAAATTAAAATTCATCGAGTTTTTTTGGTATTTTAATTATGATAGATGTATTTAGATAACCTTTTGATTCTAATTTTATTTTACATACATTCATCCATGTTAAATAGAAAAATGAGGTAGGGTTAATGCGCTTGTAAACGTTATACATATATCTAGAACAGTTTTATATTGAATAAATTAAGTACATATTGTAAAGGTTTTATATTGGCATTGGTAATGTTTACATACTCTTGTGTAAATGATGACTCTTTTTTCCCAGATAGTATAGATGCTAAGATTACATCTACAACAACAATAGTATCTATTCTTAATGACATAAAAACCAAAACCTCGACCATAAACGAAGAAGACCTGTGTTTTACTTTTAAATATCCATTAATATTTGGTTATAATACAAATTCGACCATACGAGTTGATGACTATCAAGGATTACTTGGAGTAATTTCTGGGCAAAGTGCAAATTTTAATATAACAGGGTTACAATTTCCTATTCAGATCATGTTTAAAGGAACAGGTAGTACAGTTCTTGTAGAAAATGAAGGCACTTTGATTGATGTGCTTAGAGAATGTGAGATAAAAACATTTAGAGATATTTTTAATCATTTATATAGACAATGTTATAAGTTTGAATATCCTATTACACTAAACGATAAAGAAAATAAAGAAGTCGATATTAATAGTGAGGAAAACTTTAGTCGTTTTCTTGTAGATCAAGGTGCTAATTATCAACCGGATTTTAAGTTTCCAATATCAATATTAGTTGCTCCAGATCTTAAATCGACACGGATATCAACATATTATGAGTTTTATGAAATCATAAATAATTGTATCGGATGCCCTGCAATACAATTTGAAATCCAACCTTTACAGGATAATGAGTACAGGTTTATTCCGGATATTGAGATTATGGAAGGATATCAATTATTTTTTAAAATTAATGGAGAGGTAATTGATGATCAGGTTGTTGATGAAAACCCATTTACTAGACAATTTACTCCGGGAACATATGAAACGTGTATAAAAGTAATTACCACTAACTGTCTTCAAGGAACGATTGCCTGTAAAGAAATTGTGGTAGAGCCCATTTGCCCTGATATAACATTTACGAATGAACGAATTACAGGCACAAATACGTATAAATTTACCCCTTCTGTTACAGGAGTGAGTAATGATGTTACTATAGGTTGGTATGTAAATGAAGTTTTTATAGAAAACTCACAGCTAAGTGTAGGAGTAGTAGAATTAGATTTGGATCAGGGTACAAATAACGTATGTGCAAAAGTGATAACTCCTAATTGCCCAGATGGACAACAGTTCTGTGATGAGGTAGTTGTTAACTAACTATTTTTGTAGTGTTAATGACAGAGCGTTAAATCGTGATAAGTCTTAACCTTAAAATCCTTTTCTTTTATGAAGTATAGAACACGATATTTTTGATAATTTTGTAATAAACAAAATGAAGGCATGAAGTATCACACCAGAAAAATTGTAAAACCAGGCGATTTAAATTCTAATGAGACATTATTTGGAGGGAGATTATTAGAGTGGATAGATGAAGAAGCGGCATTGTATGCAATTATACAATTACAAAACAGACGGGTGGTGACCAAGTTCATGTCCGAAATCAATTTTGTAAGCTCTGCGGTACAAGGTGATATTATTGAAATAGGAATGGATGTCGTAAAATTTGGAAATACTTCTTTGATTCTTAAGTGTGAAGTGAGAAATAAATTAACCCGAAAAACAATTATTAAAGTAGAAAATATAACAGTGGTTAATCTTGATGCCTATGGAAAACCAGTACCACATGATAAAACTAAGGTTGTTCACGAAAAAAAAGAGCTACCTCAAAATTAGATTTTTGATTAATATTTTACCTAATTCATCGTTAAGGTTATCTATTATTTTTTGTCTGCCATAACTAAGTTCTTCTCTTAATACAGATGATGTAAGTTCAACATACACAGTTTCCCTTTCAAGTTTAATATTTCGAGTATACTTTGTTATTGCAGGGCCCATTATTTTTTCCCAAACATCACGTACAGCAACCTTGTCCAACCCTTTTTGTAAATTATTGTCAGAAACAAAGCTTTTTAAAACTTCTTCCATACTTTGATGTTCTTGATGACGTTTTGCCATTATAATTGTAGCTTTTGATATCGTCGATAAAAGTAAACATTTCCAGTTTCATTCTTGAAAATTATCTCGTTTTCTTTTGCAGAAATGATAGTTTCTTTCCAAGTGGATAGTGAGTTTTTATAATGTAGTCTTACACTATCATTTTCTATCGTTATAGAAAATATTTCCTGGTTATCGGTAGCTATAAAACTCCCATCTAGTTTAGGTCGTACTTTTTTGCGTATTCCTATCGAGTCTTTAACTTCAAAAAAATCAATATCCTGATTGAATTTATATTCTTTTTCGTTTCCATCTGATACTACTACCTTTTTAATTTCCCAATACCCATCCAGATATTGAATATATTCTTTTGGATCTGTAGTTGTACATGAGGTAATGCATAGAAGTAGTATATAAAGTAAAACTCGTCGCATATTTTATCTAAGTGTTAATTTATTGATTCGTTGCTTTTTAGCTTAATGATTTTATATGATTGTGATATTTTTTTAACCACACTTTCTGTGCGATCTGCATGAGTATCACTAATAAATAATTGCCCGAAATTTTGATCGTCTACTAATTTTATAATGTGTTCGACTCGTTTTTCGTCGAGTTTGTCAAAAATATCATCGAGTAAAAGTATAGGATTCACTTTACTTTGTTTTTTTATAAAATCGAATTGAGCCAGTTTTAAAGCAATAAGAAACGATTTTTGTTGTCCCTGGCTTCCAAATTTTTTGATAGGATATCCTTCAATCTCAAAAGACAAATCATCTTTATGAACTCCTACACTGGTATATTGTAGCATTCTGTCTTTAGAAAGACTTTGTTCTAAAAGAGTCAGTAAATTAGTTTCAGATAGCTTACTTTGATAAGAAAGAGTAACGCTTTCTTTACCAGAACTAATCGCTTGATACCTGTTTTCGAAAATAGGAATAAAAATCTCTAAAAAGGCTGCTCTTTTTTCATAAATAATACTACCGTATTCGTGCATTTGCTGGTTGTATACTTCTAAGGTAGTCGGATCAAAAGTATTATTAGCGGTAAAGTATTTAAGTAGAGAATTACGCTGTGATACAATTTTAGAATATTTTAATAATGTTTTTAAATAGGATTGATCACTTTGAGAGATTACACCATCTATAAATTTTCGGCGAGTATCACTCCCTTCTGTAATAAGATCTCTATCTGCCGGAGAAATAATTACCAAAGGTAAAAAACCAATATGTTCGCTAAAAGTATCATATATTTTTGCATTGCGTTTGATTACTTTTTTTTGTCCTCTTTTTGCACTAACAATAACTTTTTCATCACGATCTTCTTTTGTGTAAAGACCATCGATGACAAAAAAATCAGCATTGTGTTTAATGTTTTGACTGGTAATGGGATTAAAATAACTTTTGCCAAATGACAAATGATAAATAGCATCCAGAATATTTGTTTTTCCAACCCCATTATTTCCAACAAGACAGTTTATCTTATCATCAAATTCAAAATTGATGGACTCAAAATTTTTATAATTAAGTAAAGAAAGAGATTTTAAAATCATAAAATAGTGATCATCAAGGAATATCGACTTTTATAGAATTCATAGTTAATCGATGCAAATTATTGAAAAATAATAAATAGTTGTGCTTTTAATTGTGAATAAATATTTTATTTTTGCCGTTCATTAAAGCAAACTTATGGCAACTTACAAGAAACGTGGACACAAACCAAAAAACAAAGCTGAAGAAGTTGAGCAAATAGAAGATAATTCAACAACTGCTGAGGTGTTTAATACCTTAGATGAAGGAGCTTCTAAAACTGAAGAATGGGTTGCAGCTAATCAAAAATACATATTGGGTGTTGTTGGGACAATAGCAATCGTGATATTAGGGTATCTTGGATTTCAGAAATTTATCCAGGAACCAAAAGAGGAAGAAGCAGCTAATGAAATGTTTACAGCACAGCAGTACTTTGATAATGCAGTTAATGGCAACTCTAAACTTAGTGATTCATTATATACTTTAGCACTTAATGGAGGAGAAGGAAAATATGGTTTTTTAGGAATTATAGAAAACTATGGTAGTACTGATGCTGCTAATCTATCAAATTATTATGCTGGATTTTCTTACCTAAATATGAATAAATATCAGGAAGCAATCAATTATCTTGATAGTTTCAAGAGCGATGATGACATATTAGGGCCTTTAGCACTTGGTGGTATAGGAGATGCATTTTCTCAGCTTGATCAAACAGAAGAAGCATTAGGATATTACGAAAAAGCAGCAAAAGCAAAGACGAATGATTTTACCACTCCAAAGTTTTTGTTAAAAGCAGCAATTACTGCAATATCTCTTAATAAACCAGAAATTGCAATTCCGTATTTAGAGCGAATTAAAGAAGAGTTTCCTAAGAGTGTAGAAGCTAATCAAGCAGACGTTCATTTAGGTAAAGCACAGGCAATGAAGTAATAGTTTTGTGGTTCTGGTTTTTAGTTTTTTTACTGAAATCCAAAACCCGAGACGCCAAATCAATATGGCTACAGAAAATAAAAATTTATCACAATACGATAAAACAACTATCCCAAATGCGAAAAACTTTCGGTTTGGGATTGTTGTTTCAGAATGGAATGTAGAAATTACCGAGGGGCTGTTTCAAGGTGCATTTGATGCATTTATAGATTGTGGAGCAGTAAAAGAAAATATAGTACGATGGAATGTCCCCGGGAGTTTCGAATTGGTATATGGGTGTAAGAAAATGCAAGATTCCTTTGATATGCTCGATGCTGTTATTGCTATAGGATGTGTTATACAAGGAGAAACCAAACATTTTGACTTTGTTTGTGATGGTGTTACACAAGGAATAAAGGATTTAAATATCTCTAGTGATATCCCGGTAATTTTTTGTGTACTTACAGATAATACACTGCAACAATCTATTGACCGTTCTGGAGGTAAGCACGGTAATAAAGGAACAGAAGCAGCAATTGCAGCAATCAAGATGGCGCAATTGCGTAAAGATGCAACCTTTTATAAATAAGAATTCTCGAGCTAAAATCTAAGCGACATAATCTTTGTTATTAATATTTTGATGTTATTGTAATGCTAAAAGCTTTACATTACAATGCTTTTTAAGTATATTTGGATAATCAAAAAGATAGAATAGATTGTGAAGTTAAGTATCCCAAAAAGAAGAAAAAACCGTAGATTCAATTACACACCAAGGTACTATGAAGGTAAAAGTGGGGGCAATATCTATGATTTTGAGAATAAAATTACCAAATACAGGGATGCTACAAATGATATAGATTTTGGTTCGCACTGGGCAGAAGCTCGTAAATCGAGTCGTAATCGAGGTAACCGTGAGATTAATAGAAATATTATCTATATTACAATAATCTTGATCTTCATCTTTTTGTATATAATTGATTTTGATTTATCCATATTTACTGCACGACGATAGATGTCTGATATCATTCAATTATTACCAGATCACGTAGCTAATCAAATTGCTGCCGGAGAGGTGGTTCAACGACCAGCTTCAGTAGTGAAAGAGCTGTTAGAGAACGCAATTGATGCTCAGGCTACTCATATAAAATTAATCATAAAAGAAGCTGGTAAAACCCTTATTCAGGTTATTGATAATGGATCAGGAATGAGCGTTACCGATGCAAGATTGAGTTTTGAGCGTCATGCTACTTCTAAAATAAAAACTGCAGAAGATCTTTTTGAATTAAATACCAAAGGATTTAGAGGAGAAGCTTTGGCCTCTATTGCTGCTATTGCCCATGTAGAATTAAAAACGAAACAAGAAGAAGATGAGGTAGGTACAGAGATTAATATCGAAGGTAGCGAAGTAATTTCTCAAGAAGTATGCGTAACACCCAAAGGAACTTCTATAAGTGTTAAGAATTTATTTTATAATATTCCTGCACGACGAAATTTTTTAAAATCAAATGCAGTAGAACTACGTCATATTATTGATGAATTCCATAGGGTAACGATGGCACATCATTCTATTAAATTTGATATGTATCATAATGGTAGTGAGATTTTTAATTTACCTGTTTCAAATTGTCGCCAGCGTATTGTAAATATTTTTGGAGGAAAAACCAATGAAAAACTTGTCCCTGTTAAAGAAGAAACAGACTTGGTCACTATTAGCGGGTTTATAGGAAAACCAGAATATGCCAAACGTACCCGTGGAGAGCAGTTTTTCTTTGTTAATAATAGATTTATTAAGAGTGCTTATTTAAATCATGCGGTTAATGCCGCATTCGAAGGATTGCTAAAAGATAAAGCACACCCTAGCTATTTTATATACCTTACGGTAGATCCCAAATCAATAGATATTAATATCCACCCTACTAAGACCGAAATTAAATTCGAAGATGAACATGCGTTGTATGCCATGTTAAGAGCTTCGATAAAACATAGCCTAGGACAATTTAATGTAGCACCTGTGTTAGATTTTAACAGAGATGCTTCGATGGACACTCCTTATGAATATAAGGGGAAAACTGCTCAGACACCTACAATAGAAGTAGATCGTAATTTTAATCCGTTTAAAGAAGAAAAAGTATCCGGTTCTGGCAGCGGCTCACTTTCTGGTAAAAGCCATATATCGTTTAAAAAAGAATCTGCCGGAGACTGGGAAAACCTGTATGTGGGTTTAGAATCTGAAATGACAGCTACCAAACCTGTAGAAAATGATTTTTCTTCTGTAGAATTCGAAAGTGCAGAAGTTACAGGATCGTTATTTGAACCCGATGAAAAAAAAGTTGGGCATCATACAACCTATCAGCTTAAAAAAAAATATATCGTTACTACTATTAAGAGCGGAATGGTGATTGTAAATCAGCATCGGGCACACCAAAGAATATTGTATGAAGAATTATTGCGCAATATTACTATGGCAAGTGCTGTAAGTCAACAACTGTTGTTTCCGCTTACACTTTCTTTTACCAAAAAAGAGATCGAACTTCTTACAACTGTAAAAGAACAACTCGAGAATACAGGGTTTGTTTTTGGAGAGTTATCCCCGGGAGAAGTGGAGATTACAGGAATACCATCGGTTACTTCAGAAAAAGAAGTTGCTCAACTTTTAGAGCAACTTATCGGTGATCTAGAGGATGAGGTACCAGATAGTGGGTTTTCTCAGACAGATCTGTTAGCAAGATCTATTTCGAAAAGTATTGCAGTACGAACAGGAGTAGAATTGGCTTCAGAACAACAGCAGTATATGGTGAATAGCCTATTTGCATGTACTGAGCCTACAATAACACCAAATAATAAGCCGATTTTCATCACGTTAACTGTAGATGAAATCGATAAGAAATTTTAATAGATAAATGGGAAGGATTACAGATACAGTAAAAGGATTATTAATTATTAATGTCATTTTTTTTATTGGTTCATTGACCCTTGGAAGTACAGCATTTAATTTATTTGCACTCTGGTTTCCTAAAAATGATAATTTTCAAGTATGGCAGATTGTTTCACATATGTTTATGCATGCAGATGCAGGGCATATCTTTTTTAATATGTTTGCCTTATATATGTTTGGAAGTCATCTTGAAAGCTCTATTGGTCAGAAAAAATTTCTTTTTATTTACTTTTTTTCAGGTCTTGGCGCGGTAGGTTTTCAAATTCTATTCTCATATTTTCAGTTTACCCCGGGATATCAGGCGTATTTGGATGCAGGCTTTTCTCCTGCAGAAATTGGTAAATTTATACAAGATACTGTTGCCTCTGGTCAATACAAAGTGTACCCTAATATACCACAAGAAGTTACTGAGAGGATGATTGGGGCTTATGTAACACCAATGGTAGGGGCTTCGGGTGCTATTTTTGGAATATTAGCAGCATTTGCAGTGCTATATCCTAATTTGCCTTTATATATTATGTTTATACCTATTCCAATAAAAGCGAAGTATTTGATAGGAGGCTATTTTTTATTAGATCTTTATGGAGGAATAACAGGACAAGCAATTTTAGGCCCTTCTAATGTAGCACATTGGGCACATATAGGCGGAGCTGTAATTGGTTTTATTACTATGTGGTATTGGAAAAAGAATTCGTTCAATGATAAACGGTGGTATTAATCAATGACAACTAATAATCTATCATATCAGTTTAAAACAGCTAATGTAATCATTAAGCTTATTGTAATTAATGTTGCTTTATTTTTATTTGCTACACTGGGATCCTGGATTTTTAAAACCAGCCCAGGCGCTTTGATGGAATGGTTTGTTTTACCTGTTGATCCGGGATCGCTAATACTGCAACCCTGGAGCATGCTTACGTATAGTTTTTTGCATTTTGATTTCTGGCATATTTTCTGGAATATGCTGGTGCTATACTGGTTTGGACAATATGTTCTGAACTTATTTACCGAAAAAAGATTTCTCACCATTTACTTATTGGGTGCTATCTGCGGAGGATTATTATTTGTACTGGCATATAACCTGTTCCCGGTTTTAAATGATACATTGGCATATTTAATTGGTGCTTCGGCAGCAGTTCGTGCCATTATGATTTTTATTGCTGCGTATACACCAAATTCTGAGGTACGAATCTTTGTGTTTAATGTTAAGTTATGGCAGATAGGAGTGTTTGTAGTCCTTTCTGATCTGGTTCAAATCCCTACCTCTGGTAATGCAGGAGGGTTAATCGCTCATTTAGGAGGTGCTTTATTCGGATATGTGTATGCAATTCAACTTAAAAAAGGAAATGATATCGGTGCCTGGTTCGAAAAACTGATGGATGGATTGAGTACGATGTTTACTCCTAAAAAGAAAAGCCCGTTAAAGACAGTTCATAAATCAAAAACTCATAAAAGAACTCCTAAGAAAACAGTAACTTCTGCAACCAAAACCTCTAATCAGAAACAAATCGATGCTATTTTAGATAAAATTAGTAAAAGTGGCTATGACAGTTTAACCAAAGAAGAGAAAGATTTTTTGTTTAAAGCAGGGAAGGAGTAGTTATGAGGAAAGTAATTAGCAAGATCGTCTTTTTGATGAACGCTATGGCAGCTTTTGCCTTATTACTATCTTATTTATTACCTTATGTTTCTCCAAAAATGTTTCCGCTATTATCGGTGCTAAGTTTGGCGGTACCTATATTAATTGTGATTAATGTATTGTTTCTGTTATTTTGGGCAGTACAACTCAATAAAAAAGGAATACTTTCTCTCATTGCCCTAATTCTGGGTATTTCTCATGTGTCTTCATTGTATAAATTAAGAGGAAAATCGGTTGATGGGATCGATGATGGTGTTTCATTAATGAGTTATAATGTACATAGCTTTAATCGTTTTTTCTGGATAGCTTCAGAGACTATTCCTCAGGATATTTCAAAACTGGTGAAAGATCAAAATCCAGATGTGTTTTGCGCTCAGGAGTATTATAATAATCCAGATATCGATTTTAGCCAATATCCAAATAAGTATGAGTATTTTAATCACAATAGCAGGGAGTTGGCATTGGTGATCTTTTCAAAATATCCATTTATTGATAGAGGGTCTTTAAATTTTAAAAATACGGCCAACAATGTGATTTTTGCAGATGTGGCATTTCCTAAAGATACGATTAGAATATATAATATTCATTTACAATCTCATAGAATTAGTTCTAAAACAAACGATCTGGCTAAAGCAGATTCTCAAAAATTATTAAAACGTATCGGGGTTTCTTTTAAAAAGCAACAAACGCAGACAGAACAACTTATTGAGCATATGAAATCTTCTCCGTATAGGAATATTGTGATGGGCGACTTTAATAATACTGCATACTCATATGTGTACGATAAAATTAGATCAGAAAACCTTCAGGATACTTTCAAGAAAGCCGGAAAAGGATTTGGTAAAACTTTTAAATTTGAATTGTTTCCGGCAAGAATTGATTTTATTTTAGTCCCCAAAGAATTCGAAGTACAGGGGTTTCAAAGTTTTGATCTAGAACTTTCAGATCATTATCCAATACTTTCAAAAATAAAATTTTAAGCTTTAAAATAGTAAGCACCTGATATTACAATCCATCTATACTAGTCGAATAATTCTTCATTTCCGCTTCCCAATTTTTATAGAAAACTGCATGTTTGTTTTTCATCATTAACCTCATTTTTTCTTTTACGGCTTGTTGTATTGGTTGAGGCAATCCATAAAATTTTTGACTGACTTTGGTCAATCTTCCATCATAATCACTATTCTGATGTCTAATCGTTACTCTTCTTTTGTTATGATAGATGATAATTTTTACTCTACCATCTGTATACCCATCTTGACCCATAGTACCATAAATTAATATAAGATCTGCCAGACCATCCTTATCTATATCAGATATTTCTGAGTATACATTCCAAAATCCAATAGATGATTCCCAATCTTTGTCTATATCATCTTTAAGAACAGATCTTTTTTTAAACTTCTTACTTTTATAGGACAGGTTGAGTACTTTTATCTGATCAAATAGGGAGTCATTTTTTTCATCGGTTTCTTGGAAACGTTCTGATATAAGAAGATAGTTTTCTCCTGAGTCATCTTTATACGAATATGCTTGGTGGATAGGGTATTCAATACCTAATTGCCTTTTTATTCTTTTGGTAAAAGTAGATGAGATTTCCTTATTAGAAAGCTTACGGGCAATTTGGGGATCATATGAAATAGAATCAGATCTTTTAAGCTCTACTTTGATGGTAGAATCCTCTTCTGTTACTTGTTGATCTGTATTGTTGTTAGAATCTTTTGCTTGTTTTCCACAAGAAAATAAGGTGATAATTACGATAAAAAATAGAAACTTGTTCATAGATAAAAAATGAATTAGAAGTAGCTTATACTATTTCCAATCTAAATTTACTCAATAAAACTGCGTCTTTTTGTCTAATATTTCAAAATAAAACACAACCGTAGCCCTGCTATGCTTGAATTTTCTTTTTCATCTAAGCCAAAAATCCATCATTTTTCTTATGAGTAAATTTAAATCAGAACTGGTATTATTAGTACCAGTTTTGTATTAAATGTAATCATTATTTTGTGAAATAGAGCGTATTAACCATAATTTACATCATGAAACAGTCGAGATAATCAGTAAGTATATGCCAAATTAAAGCTAAGCCAATAATTCTTGTTTTTGAGAAAAATGATAGTATACCGTATACTGCAATAGCATAATAGCTATGTAATGGATGATATCCAATACTACATCGATTAGGGTCAAAAATTGGATCAGCTATAATATGATCGATATCGATTAACATGGCAGCTATAAAAAGAATATAAGTCTTCTTCCATTGTTTAGGGAAGAAGAGTACTGCGATCAATAATGGGAGAATGAAATGAAATCCATAATGTAAGATCGGTCTGATCATAGAAAAATAGATTGACGCTCGAGGTAGGTTAGGGCATTAGTTCCTTCGTTAAATATCAAATCCAAAATAGAAAGATTAGGAATAAACCCATGCTTATCTTCAAAAACCTGGATGTATGATTGAAGGGGATATGATTTTTCTTTTTTGGCATTCACCAGATCTCGTAAATCGATAGTTTCTTTGGAGTCTTTATGATATGTTGTGGTTTTAGAAAAAGAAATATCTAATTGAAGGCAATCTAATACCACCTGTATACACTCATAATTAAAATCCAAAAGAAATTCTCTGGGTTTTTCAAATAAATGAACAAATTCATCTTCATAATACTCGAAAAAGGGTGAAGTTCTGTAGGCGGTTTCAAGAGATTTCCAATGCAGTATTTGCCACTGAAAATCATTCTCTATACGAACATCTCTATATAATTGCCTTTCTTGTTTTTGACTATGTTTAATAGGAATAGATAACAAAAGTTTGCCATTTGCTCCGTAGATATAAGTACGATTACGATACGTTTGCTTTTGGTAATTATCTTCATTTTCAAAAACAACAGTATCAGATTGGGCTACAGCTACATATTGTAGTATAGATCCAAAATACATAGGATGGAGTAGGGATGTTTTCATTGTTAGCAAACCTTCAAGGTTTTCAAAACCTTGAAGGTTTTTTATTAAGCTTTTTTCTTCCTCTTACGATATTGGTTATAGATAATCCAGCCAGCTAAAACAATCAGGAAATATTTAAAATAGGACACGGGTTTTCCACTTCCTCCAACGGTAGTAAACATGCGCTCCCATCGTATTTTGTTAAAAAGTCCTTTAGCATTAGAATCCCAGCTAAACCATACAAAAACAGGTTTTCCTACAATATGATTGGCAGGAACATAGCCCCATACACGACTATCCTCACTATTATGACGATTGTCTCCCATCATCCAGTAATAATCTTGTTTAAAAGTATAGCTATCTATAGGTTTTCCGTTAAGGAGTATTTGTGTGCCATTTACAGATAATTTATTGTCAATTCCCATTTCTGAACCTTCATAGACTTCTATAATTCTTCTGTAAAGAGAAAAGCTTTTAAGGTCCATTTTCACAGTTTTACCCGCTTCAGGAATATAGATTGCACCAAAATTATCTGAATTCCAATTTACTTTACCATTATTAGGAAAGATTTTAGGATCTTTTAAACCTTTTGGAGTTATATTTCGCTGTATACTTGCTACGTTTTGATGATTTTTAAATCGAGAAGCAGCTTCTTCGGTCATACCGGCAGCACTAAATTGTGAATTGTTATACCCAAATTCGTTCTTCTTTATTTTATAGCGATTGTATAGATTTTGAAGATTGAAACTACTACCTTTTGTAGTTCCAGAATAAGAAAATTGTAATTGTGCTCGTTCTGGTAATTTAGTTTGTTTTCCATTAATATGAACAAAACCATCTACCACAGCCAGAGAATCTCCAGGAATACCTACGCAGCGTTTTACATAATTAGATTTTTTATCTATTGGCTTATAATGATATTTGCCATCACCATATTGCTGAAAAGCATTTACAGTATCTATTGGCCAGCTAAACACTACAATATCATTACGTTTGATTTTTTGAAAACCAGGGAGTCTAAAATATGGATATTGTGGTTTGCTAGTATATGATTTGGTTCGTACCAAAGGAATTGTATCATGAACCATAGGGAAAGATACTGCTGTCATGGGAGTACGAGCCCCGTAATGAAACTTACTAACAAACAAGAAATCCCCTACTAATAA
Source organism: Bacteroidia bacterium (assembly GCA_030427585.1). GTDB lineage: Bacteria > Bacteroidota > Bacteroidia > Flavobacteriales > Flavobacteriaceae > Aquimarina. The sequence continues at coordinate 8,741 of JAUIBW010000001.1, read as the reverse complement.
TGTCCTTTCTAAAGAACCGGTAGGAATGGTATAGGGTTGCATAAAATAAGTATGCACTATAGTTGCAGCAACAATGGCAAATAGAATCGAACTTACCCATTCTCCCGTAGCAGTTCTTGGTTTTAGATCTCGATCTTCGATATATGTTACATCTAACATGTAATTAATATAGAAGATGTAGAATCCAAGAGTAGCAATAACCAGAATAGTGTCTGTTGTAGCGTTTTTACCAAAACTTCGTATGGTTTCTACCCAAATAACAGGCAACATAATAACATTGATTACTGGGATAAATAATAGTATCACCCACCACCACGGTCGATTTATAATTTTCATTAAAACTACAGCATTATATACGGGGATAAGAGCTTCCCATGCTTTTCTACCCGCTTTAATGTATAATTTCCAGGTGCCCAGAAAATGAATAACCTGTAGTATCAGAAAAAAAATAAACCACTCTGTAAGTATCATCTTTAAATATATTTTTAATATAAGTACCTTTTCTTAGTAAAGCGTTACACTTTTTTATAAGCCTAACACATCTTTCATACTATAAACTCCGGTTTTGTCTTTTAACCATTCGGCTGCTACAACAGCACCCAATGCAAAACCATTACGATTATGTGCTGTATGTTTAATTTCTATATCATCAACAAGAGAAGAGTATGTTACGGTATGAGTACCAGGAACTTTATCAATTCTTTTTGCAACAATTGGGATGGTATTTTCATCACCTTCATCCAGTTGCCATGCTTTTTTATCTGTATTTTGAATAACTCCTTCTGCTAATGTTATCGCAGTGCCACTTGGGGCGTCTAGTTTTTCGGTATGATGAATCTCTTCCATAGCTATAGTATACCCTTCTAAAGGATTCATCATCTTGGCAAGTTTTTTATTAAGTTCGAAAAATAAATTGACACCCAAACTATAATTCGAAGCATAAATAAAACTTCCCTTTTTTTTGTTACATAATTTAAGAATATCGTCATAATGATCTAACCACCCTGTTGTTCCCGAGACTACAGGAACATTTGCATTAAAACAATTGGTAATATTATTTACTGCTGCTCCGGGAATACTAAAATCTATCGCCACATCGGCTTCAGAAAGATCATATGTGGTATCATCTTTATCTACTTTAAGTACTATGGTATGGCCTCTTTGTATTGCTATCTTTTCTATGGTTTTACCCATTTTTCCATATCCTAGTAATGCAATTTTCATATTTTGGTTGGTATTGTTAATTCACTAAGTTCTTAAGGATTAGTACTGCTTAAAAACTGTAGTTGAGTGATACACCATAATTTGGTTTGGTATCAAACTCGTTAAAATTTATTTTAGGTTTAAACGAGAGATCTTCGGTTACATTGTATTGTAATAAGTGAGCTGTTACATTTGCATCAACAATATTTAGGAGATAAACTCCTACAGTTATTAATAGTGATAGTTCTTTATCTCGACGAAAGCGTTCTTGTAATGATATTAATTGATCATTTGTTATGTTCGGAAATTCATCATCTGTAAAACCTGCCAATCTACGTTTGTATATATCTCGAAAACGATTATACTTATTGTTATTATCGATATAAAAATAAACACCTGTCCCTAAGGCTGCATATACGATAGGAATTTTCCAATATTTTTTGGTGTATGCTTGCCCTAATCCTGGCAAAACTGCAGAATAAAATGCTGCTCTGGCAGGAGCCAAAGGCTCATAAGGACGTATTTTCCTTTCCCTTTTTTTCTTTTTTAGAGGAACTTCTTCTTCGATAACTTTTAATTCTTCATTTTCTTGAGAAAGAACATTTTGAATAGAAAGTAGTACAAAAAAAATAATATAAAAGAATTTAATCTTCACTATTTATAAGTTTCTTTAAGCGTTTAAAATCTTCTTCAGAAGAAAATGGTATAATAAGTTTTCCACTTCCTTTACCAGAAACTTTTATATCAATTTTTGCGCCAAAATAATCAGAGAATTCTTTAACTCCTTTGGCAATATGTTTTGGTAACTGATTATTAGTAGAAGAAGCCTTGGTGTTTGGAGTATCTTCTGCTTTATCATTAAGGGATCTAACTAATTTTTCGGTATCACGAACAGATAAAGATTTTCCTATAATGGTTTCGTATACATCTAGTTGCTGTTGTTGATCTTCTATATTTATTAAAGCACGACCATGCCCCATAGATATAAAACCATCACGCATACCGGTTTGTACAATAGGATCTAGTTTTAGTAATCTTAGATAATTAGCAATGGTAGATCTTTTTTTTCCTACTCTATCACTTAATTGCTCTTGTGTTAAACTAATCTCATCAATAAGGCGCTGATAGGATAAGGCAATTTCTATAGGATCTAAATCCTGTCGTTGAATATTCTCTACCAATGCCATTGTTAACGACTCCTGGTCATTGGCGATACGAATATATGCGGGTATTTTCTTTAATCCAGCTAATTTTGAAGCTCTAAAACGACGTTCCCCACTTACTAACTGATAATTGTCAAAATCTAATTTACGAACCGTGATAGGTTGTATAACACCAACTTCTTTTATAGAAGTTGCAAGTTCTCGTAAAGTTTCATCATTAAAACTAGTACGAGGTTGAAATGGATTTACATCTATACTATCCAGATCCAATTCTATGATATTACCAACTACTTTATCGGCATTTTTATCTTCTACCGATTTTATATCATTTTCGGGATCTTTTAATAGTGCCGATAATCCTCTTCCTAATGCCTGCTTTTTGGTTGCCTTCGCCATGAATCCTTAACTATTTTTCTTAATAATTTCGTGTGCCAAACTTAAGTAATTACTGGCACCTTTACTAGAAGCATCATAATTAATTATGCTTTCACCGTAACTTGGCGCCTCACTTAAACGAATATTTCTCTGAATGATAGTTTTAAACACCATTTCATTAAAGTGTTTTTGAACTTCTTCTACCACCTGGTTAGATAATCTTAATCTAGAATCATACATTGTTAGTAATAATCCTTCGATATCCAGATTTTTATTATGGATTTTTTGCACGCTTTTTACTGTATTTAAAAGCTTTCCGAGCCCTTCTAATGCAAAATATTCACATTGTATAGGAATCATTACCGAATCGGCGGCAGTTAATGCATTAAGCGTTAACAATCCTAGAGAAGGTGCACAATCGATGAGAATATAGTCATATTTTGACTTTAACTCTTCAATTGCTTTTTTCATCATATATTCACGTTGATCTTTATCAACAAGCTCTATTTCTATTGCAACCAAGTCGATATGTGCAGGGATAATATGCACATTAGGGGAATTGGTCTCTAAAATTGCATCTTCAGACTTTATGGTATGCTCCAGAATTTGATACGTCCCTTTTTCAATACTTTCAACATCTAACCCAAGTCCAGAAGTTGCATTGGCCTGTGGATCTGCATCGATCAAGAGTACTTTTTTCTCTAAAACACCTAGAGAAGCTGCTAAGTTTACAGAGGTGGTTGTTTTACCTACACCACCTTTTTGATTTGCAATTGCTATTATTTTACCCATAAGGGGAGATTTGGATTTGTAGCGATAAAAATACAATTTATTATATATTATAAAAATGAAAAATGTTAACAGTAGGAAATAAAAAAGACCATCCCCCTTTAAGGATGGTCTAACGTACTTTTATTATTGTTAATAAATACTTATTTATTTTTTTTGGCTCTGATCATTGCTTCTAATTGATCCCACATCTCTTCAGGGATTTGTTCAAGAAGATTAAATTGTCCTGCTCCTTTTAGCCATTCACCACCATCTAGGGTAACAACTTCACCATTAACATAGGCAGAAAAATCAGATACTAGATAAGCTGCAAGATTAGCAAGTTCCTGATGGTCTCCTACACGAGCCAAAGGTACTTGTTTAGCCATATCAATTTTATCTTTTAAATCTCCTGGTAAAAGACGATCCCATGCTCCTTTTGTAGGAAAAGGACCTGGAGCGATTGCATTAAAACGCATACCATATTTTGCCCATTCTACGGCTAGTGATCGGGTCATCGCTAAAACTCCTGCTTTTGCAGTAGCACTGGGCACCACATAGGCTGAACCTGTCCATGCATATGTCGTTACGATATTTAGAACAACAGTGTTTTTGTACTTCTTTTCAATCCAGTGTTTTCCGAAAGCAAGCGTACAGTTTTTAGTGCCTTTTAGTACAATATCAATAATGATATCAAAAGCACGATGTGATAAACGCTCTGTAGGAGAAATAAAATTACCAGCAGCATTATTAAGTAATACATCTACCGAACCAAAAGCTTCGAGAACCTGATCTCTCATTGCCTCTACTTGATCATACTCTCTAACATCGCATTGTACAGGTAGACAGGTGCCACCCGTTTCCGATTCTAGTTCTTTGGCCGTATTTTGTAATTTTTCTAAATTACGTGAAGTAATGGCAACATTGGCTCCAAGTTCTAGGAAATACCTCGTCATAGATTTCCCTAATCCGCTACCTCCACCAGTAACAACAATATTTTTTCCTTTTAGCGCTCCATCTCGAAGCATTTTATCTTTATAATTCATAATATGTATCAGTATTCTGCTAAGATAACAAGTTATAGTGATAAACTATGCATGCATAGTTTATTTTTGTTTTCTTTTTAATGTTTAGCTAAAATACTATTAATTATAATGCTTAAAGTAGTACGAGATTAAAAAAAAAATATCTAATTATTGTGATTGCCTATAAGGAGGTAATAAAGTCATTTATCATACTTATAACATAGCCTAATTATTTTTGTGTATTTTTATAAAAGTACTACCATTGTTTTGGTCTGTATGATATGGGAAACGGGATATATTATTGAAATTATGATTACAAAAGTGAAAGAACTATTACTTTGTACAACAGGAATGTATAATATTGATTTTAATAACAAAATTATTTTTAAAAATAATTTAGTATTTAAACTCTTATTTCTTACCACCATCTTAGGGAGTTATATTTCTGCTTTTAGTCAATCCAGATCAAATCTGAAAGAGATTTCGGGATATGTAACTTATAATGACTCTCCTATAGAAAATGTAAAAGTCATAGTGAAAAATACAGATGTAAAAACAACTACAAATAAAAAAGGATATTATAAAATTGAAGCTGTCGAGAAAGAAATCATACAGTTTTCTTCTTTTGGGATGAAACCAGTTGAGATTATTGTTGAAGACGTAACCAAACGTCTCGATATTGCTATGGTAGATGAGTTAAATGAACTTGGAGAGGTAGTACTCAAGACTAAAAAAAAGAAGAAACGTTATGAGGAAGAAGAACCTACAATAACGACTGCCTATGGAAAAATCAATAAAAAAAGTGTTTCATATGGTAGAATAAAAAAAATTAAAGGAAAAGAACTTACAGTTCAGGGAACTAGTTTAATTGAAACATTAAGTGGTATAGTGAAATATCTGAGTATCGAAAATGGTAGAGTACGAATAGTACCGAATTTGTCCCTTGCAAATCCAGAAGAGAGTTTAGCTATTTGGGATATCGATGGTACGGTATACGAATACCCTCCCAATCTGGCGGTAGGGGATATTGATAAAGTTACTGTAATAAAATCGGTATCCGGAACTACAAAATACGGTATGCGAGGATCAGGAGGTGTGATTGTTGTAAGAACCAAAGGAGTTAAAGCTAAAAAAGAAAAGAGAAGTAAAAAAGGAAGAAAGAAAAAAGGTAAACAAAATAGCTATAGTAATGGTGCTGTACCTTATACTGCTATAAAATCTAAAACGCCTTATCTTGCTATGCTTGATACCGTTTCTGGGAATAAAAAAACCTATGAATCTTATCAGGAATTTTCTTCTAATTACTCAGAAACTCCCGGTTTTTACCTGGATGTTTCTGAGTATTTTAAAACAACAAGAAATAATGATTCCTTATCATTACAGGTACTATCTGATGCTCAAGATATTTTTAAGAAAGATCCAGAAGCGTTAAAAGCTATTGCATATACATATCAGGAACGGGGTTTATATCAAAAAGCTGTTAATGTGTATACCAAGCTAGTAGAATTGAGACCATCTTATGCCCAGTCATATAGAGATTTGGCGAATGCTTATACAGAGAATAAACAATATAAAAAAGCCTGGAATATGTATCTACAATACTTACGAAAAGGTAATTATATACTAGAAGAAGGGATTGAAAAGATAGTATATAGTGAGATGGCATATTTATATGCATTAAAAAGAGGTGCAGCAGGTATTATAGAAAATGCAGAGATTAAAAGGTTAGATCTGCAGAATTCTAAAAGTGATATTCGTCTGGTATTTGAATGGAATACCTCTGAAGCAGAGTTCGCCATAGAATTTGTTGATCCTCAGTCTAGAGCATTTAATTTTGAGCATTCTCAAGAAAAGGATAGTAATCGTATTAAGGATGAAAAGCAAAGAGGATATTCTTCTAATGAGTTTTATCTTTACGATTTAACCGAAGGGAGTTGGTTTATCAATATAACATATTTTGGAAATAAAAAGAATACACCTTCCTATATAAAAGCTTCAGTATATAGAAATTGGGGTAAGATTAATCAAACTAAAGAGGTTAAACTTTTTAAACTCAAAAGACAAAATTATAAGATGGGGCTATTAAAATTAAACTCAAAACTATCCAGTTCAGACTATTAATCGTTTAAATAGTTAATAAAAACATAAAAACTCCTGATTGTCACCTCTGATTATTAGTACGGCAAAATTTTTGTGGAATTAAAAAAATGAATTGAAACCTAATTCATGATAACCTTTGATTTTTAAAAGGAGGTATTTAACATTTAATTCTACTCATTATGTCAATAAAAAACCATTCATTTTTTTGGATTATTTTAATGATAGTTACCATAGGAAATTTCTCCTTCCTTATTGCTCAGCCTAAATCAAATTTTAATAAAATCTACGGATATGTTACTTCAAATAGTATCCCGTTAAAGAATGTAAATGTCTCAGTGCAAGGCAAAAACAGGAGAGTAATTACAGATGAAAAAGGATATTACTATATAGAGGCATCAGAAAAAGAAGTTATTCATTTTTCTTTTGTTGGAAAAAAAACAGTAGAAGTTATTGTAGAGGATATTACTCAATTTCTTAATATAAAGATGATTGATGATGTTAATACCTTAGAGGAAGTATTGGTTCAAACCAATAATAGAGAGAAACGCTCCGTGAAAAATGAGCCGAAATTATCGAAACTAAAAACAGCTTATGGAGAAATTGATCTAAGAAGTTCTCCTTTTGCTTCTAAAATTGTAAAAGGAGAAGATCTTAACACAGGAGCTATTGATTTGATAGAAGCGATAAGAGGGCGTATTCCAATTTATGGTATTTCCTATCAAGGTTCAGATCCTGTGGGTAACGAAGGTGAAACAGTTGGGTATGGCAAAAAAAGAGTAAGAATATTACCCAGAGTATATACTATGTTTAATGAAGGAAGTGGATTAGCAATTTGGGATGTTGATGGCTTTGTTTACGAAGAACCACCTCATGTTGATTTAAATGATATTGCATATGTAGCTGTGCTTAGATCTGTAGCAGCAAGAACAAAATACGGAACAAGAGGAGCGGGAGGGGTTCTTGTTGTTGTAACAAAGAGTTCTATGGCGCATAAAACACTTAAAACAAAATTGGAGACGAATGAAAATCAATATCAAAATGATGCTTTTCCTTATATAGAAAAGAAATCTAATGCCATAGATGTTATTATAGAAAAATCAAATTCGATTACTAACGAAAAAAAATTATATGAAACCTATAAAACCTTATCTGAAGCATATCAAGATTCGCCAGATTTTTATCTTGATGTAGCGAATTACTTTAAACAAGAAAGAGAAAACAATAAGCTTTCTTTGTTAGTGTTATCCGATATGGAAAAGATGTTTAATAAAAATGCAGAAGCTCTTAAAGCCCTTGCCTATACCTATCAGGAATTAGGCGAGCAAGAAAAAGCTATAAAAATTTATAATAAAATTATTCATTTAAGGCCTTCTTATGCCCAGTCTTTTCGTGATCTGGCCAATGCATACTTAGAGGATGAACAGTATCAGAATGCATGGGATATGTATATGAGATATTTACGCAGAGGCTTTAAATTAGAGGAAAAAGGTATAGAGCAGGTTGTTTATAATGAAATGAAATACTTGTATACACAAAAGAAAGATATAGCAAAAATTAAAGAAATTTTTAAGATTAATAAAGAAGAAACTGAAACCAGTGATATTCGTGTTGTTTTTGAATGGAATACCTCTGAGGCAGAATTCTTATTAGAATTTGTTGATCCACAATTAAACTCTTTTGTTTATGAACATTCCTGGGCAAAGAATAGTGATCGCATTTCAGACGGAAAATTAAAAGGATATTCTTCTAATGAGTTTTTTATTTATGATTTAAATAGAGGAGAGTGGTTTATTAATATAACTTATTTAGGGAACAAAAAATATGTTCCCACATATGTAAAAGCAACAGTTTATGAGAATTGGGGAAGAGAAAACCAAACCAGTTATATAAAGCTATTTAAACTTAATAGCTATAACTACAAAATGAAATTGTTTAAGTTTGGTTCGCTATCTAGATAGATATCGATTGCAATCGATAGTATTACTGGTCTCAGAATAGGGTGAAAGCCCTGCAATTTCATTGCAGCACTTTAGTAGTGCGAAAAAATCTCTATCTTAGATTTAATGGATTCAAAAATAAGAAAAGGGCCTCATACAGTTAGTCGATT
>JAUIBW010000062.1 GCA_030427585.1 Bacteroidia bacterium | reverse complement strand
ATCTTTTTTGATTTGAGATAAACAATAAGACCATGAAACAAAAAGAGTTAAAACTAAAAAAGTTTGCTGCGTATTCATCACATACAGGGGTTCTAGACTTAATTATTCAATTACTGGTCTTTTAAAGGCAACTTCTCTTAATACAATCATATCATTTTTAATCTCTTCTTTATCTACAATAAAAATTACTACATCTTGTTCCCAGCTATCTTCTGCCTCAAATGTTTTACAAACTTTCTGATAATCTGTATCTTCAAAATAATTGTAATCAAGTAATTTTATATTATTTAAATATCTTATAGGTTTAATAATTGATTTACTACTTGTACCTCCAAACAAACTAATTTCAGCCTTTGTCCTCTCTGAGTAAGAAAATGTAAACCAATAACCTACATATCTATTTTTTTTTACAACTAATTTTTCTTGTATTTTATATGAAATAACTAATTTTTCTTTTATATTTTTTTTCTCATCATACACCTTAATATCTGTTTTATACTTCTTCATATTAGGGTGAATACTATCAAATTGAATATAAACCGTATCCTTTCTTACTTGTGCATGTCCATAATCTATGATACTAAGCATAAAGAAAATAATGCATGCTACTAATTTTATTTCATTATTCATCACATACAGGTATTTCAGTAGAATCATTATTCGCTGATATTAAATAAATATTAGAAAAATAGGTATAATCCGAATTAGAAACATGCTCGTCATACTCTGGTGTACCATCGAGTCCTTGAAAAGCCTGGTATTCGTAATATTTATCCCAATCCCAATCAGGAAAATTACTATTTACTTGGGTTAAAAAATCGGGGTCTATTTTACTGTGAACATCTCTTAATGTTTGGGCTATTAAATCTACATAATATTTAGACATAATTGGGTGTGAGATTAGTGGTTGGTAAGCTGTTCATTTTATTGATGTTAAATTTGTATAAAGCTAATTATTACCTCTTTACTATACCATACCCAAAAACCATGAATTTTTAAAAGCTAAAAATTCCCAATAACAGTTAGCGAAAAATTATGCCCTGGAGCGCTAATGGCCGAAGCAAATTCTTTATAATGCTATAAATTGTACTAACACAAATTAATACATAATATCATCTATGAAATAGATATGCCTTCACGACAAATTATTTCCCATTGGTCATCTATTTTCTTTAAATAAAAAATAATTGAAATACTATTTAGTTTGCCTCTAGATATAGAGCCTATAATTATAGATTTATTATACTTTTCATTAAAGTATAAGTTTGAAAATATAACTTCTGGATAATAGCCATTAAACTGATTTTTTAATGATAAAGGTAAAATAATTAAATTTTTATTTTCTAAATTATTCAGGCTAGCAATTTTTATATGTTTTTTAGATTGTACCCTCTCTTTATGAAATGCAAACATATGTTGCATACATTGGGTGTTTTTTATTTCCTTATGAAAATAATTAATATTTATTTTCATAAAGATTGTGTCCTTTATAATGCTTTTTTCATTAATCTTCTCTAATTCTCTAAAATATGTTACTGAGTCTTTCTTTGAGCTCCACGTTCCTTTAACTGTAAAATCATTTGTTATACTATCTATTTTGAAAGTTTTAGGATACGGAGGAGGTGTACCTAAAGGCTTATATAAATCATTTAACACCACAGATACTACAGACTCTAATTCTTTTCTTTCACTTTTTTCATAACAAGATCCGAGAATTAAAATAACAATTAAAATGGTTGAAATATTTCTAATTACATACATTATGAAAGTTGTTTGAATTTAATACTACTCTTAATTTTTCTTCAAATTCAGAATCATCTAAAGTTCTTTTAACCCCATCAACATAAAACCCACTTAAACCATACGATTCCAAACCACCCCAAGCAAAAGGCATATAAAAACTAAGATCATATTTATTAGAATCTAGTTTTCGAAGTGCCTGAGCAATTGGCTCCACAAACTTTTCTGTCATATACCTATGTTGAGCCTCTGTTGTTCCTACATCCTTTCCATTTTGTGCTCCATAGAATGAATATAACTGCCACAACCTCTTCCTATCTGAAGGGTCAATTTCTCCATTATGGTGTTCATCTACATACTTAAATATTTCTGCATGAATCCCTTCATGTAAAATAGTTGAAGCCATTTCTAAGTTAGGAACAGCAACATCAACAATATAAATTGTTAGAATTCCTTCAGATTTAAGAAGTTCAGGATCAGTACAAGCTACCGTCCCTGCTCTATTTCCACAATCCTCTAAAGTACCTGGTTCTAGAACCAGGTGATAATCGGTATTATTATCAAATTTTTTTATAGTTGATTTAAATAACTCTAATTCTGCCAACTTTTCATACACACATAATGCTTTCCCAGTAAGATTATTAGTAATCCTATCCTCATCTTCCAATGGATTATATGGTAATGGGGTGCGTACACCTGTTTCTGGGTTTACTTCTACTGAACTATAATTTATAATATATGGATTTTGTTCATAAGTACGCACCCATCTAGTA
>JAUIBW010000053.1 GCA_030427585.1 Bacteroidia bacterium | reverse complement strand
AATCGACTAACTGTATGAGGCCCTTTTCTTATTTTTGAATCCATTAAATCTAAGATAGAGATTTTTTCGCACTACTAAAGTGCTGCAATGAAATTGCAGGGCTTTCACCCTATTCTGAGACCAGTAAAGGACTAATATTCAATATCGTTTTACGATAATTTGAATTATTATACTTCAAAAACCCTTGAATTAATATCTTAATGGTTAGTATCCAGCTTAAATAATAGAGTATTCTCCAATCAAAACTTAGATCCTTAAAAAATATTCTCTTAGAAAAGAAGATCATGCTTAAACTTATTATAATTGGTATTGAAGCATGAGATATAATTGCTTGTATATCTGCATAACTTCCATTGCCTTTTAACCACATATTCATTTTATGCAATCCTAAGCTCTTTAATATTCCTAAAAACACAAAAAGAGAAGTAACGAATATCATATCCCAAAAAGGGTCTATTAAAGTAGTTTCTATCTCTACATTTAAAAAATAAACAACCATTCCATAATAAAAGAATAGAAACATACTTTTTATATTCAGATCTATTTCATCTTGACTATCTAAATATTCTAAGGTGTGTTTCGTATTAAATATTATTAAAAAAACAGATTTCATAAACTTTTACCACCCTACATAACGTGGTGGTTCAATACCATTTAGATTAAGGTAAACAATGAGTTGCCCTCGGTGATGTGTAACGTGATCTTGTAATAAGTTAAGAATTTGAAGTTTTGATTTTCTTCCTGCAAAAAAATCAACTTCAAATTTCAGATCATCTTCATCGGTTTTCTGGATGTGAGTATATACTTTATCAAATGCTTTTGTGAGTAAAGTAATGATTTCGGTTTTGGTCTCAGGAAGGTTTTCTTTTAGTTTTTTTCTATCAAATTCTTCTGAAGAAAAATATGTGGTTCCTAGCCAGAGCATATTTCCACGAATGTGAAATAATTGTTCTTTAAAACTCATTTCTCGTTCAGTAGGTTTAAATCCAAATTTATCTTCTGGCATCTGCTTTGCTATTTCTAAAAGATAATCTTTAGAGTTTTTCCACTTTTCGAGAAACGCATCTTTTGGGGTATTTTGTTGGGCCATCATGGCTCCAGAAATCAAAAACCCCAATACTAAAAGTCTGTATATCATTCTGCTTTATTTGTCTTTACTTCGCGCATATACACTTCTACAGCTTTAAGCTCTTCTTCTGTAAATGTTTTGATAATCGCAAAATTAGTTTTCATAACTGCAAAGGTCTCTGGATCTACAATAGGATCTGCTTCTTGTTTTAAAAATGAAATCAGATCTTTATTTTGATCTTTGTAAATCTTCATAATCTCAATAACTCCAGGACCGATAGACTTTTTATCAATCTTATGGCAAGTATAACATTTTCCTTTCCCGTTAAATATCTTTTCCCCTAAATCATATGGAGAACGTTTTTCTTTTTTGGTTCCTATGTTAATGTTAGAGTTTTCCTTTTTTTCAGACTGGCAGCTTCCACACAACAAAACTGTTGCCGTAAGGAATAAAACTATTTTTTGCATAATAAATAATGAATAGTATACTCTCTCTCTAATCAGAAATATACCTTTATTAGATTTGTTTCTTTTTAACAAGAGACTATTTATATTTTTCTTTAATTTTTTCTATATCTTTTTTAAACCGTTCTAACAAATCCTTAGAGAAATTGGTAATCATTTTTTCTTCCTTAGGATCCATCCCTTCACTAGCATCTGCAATTTTGGCTAATGCATACATCATAAATTCATATTCTTGATCAGGACCGTTATCAGAAAATACTTCAATAATCTTTTTGTATAAAGTTTCAACATCATTTTGATTTTCGTTTTCATAATCAAAAGACCACTTGATTTCTTTTGCTTTGGGATGTCCTTTTAAAATATCTTCAAGTGTTTCGACCTCTTTTTTTTGTATCACTCCGTCACTCATTGCAATTACATAAAGTAATTCTCCGAAGGTCTGATATAATCTATCTCTGCTGACCATAAACTTATGATTTTATTAAATTCTATTATTAAACTAAGGCTTTTGCGTCACATCAATATATAAACTTTCTTAATTAAAAGATATTTATATAGATTTATTGTCTTTTTATCGTCGCAGATTTTAGTTAGGTATACAAAATTAACTCAAAAGCTTAACCACATCTTTAGCAAAGTAGCTTGCAATAATTTGCGCCCCTGCTCTTTTAAAAGCCATTATTTGTTCTAACATTACGGCATCATGATCTAACCATCCTTTTTCTGCAGCAGCTTTTAACATCGCATACTCACCACTTACCTGGTATACGGCAACAGGTACATCTACAACATCTCTAATATCTCTTACCATATCAAGATAGCACAATCCAGGTTTTACCATTACTATATCTGCTCCTTCTTCGATATCCATAAAGGTTTCTTTGATTGCCTCGTCACGATTCGCAAAATCCATCTGGTATGTTTTTTTATCTCCAAATCCCGGGGCAGAATCCAAAGCATCTCTAAAAGGACCATAAAAAGCAGAAGCATACTTGGCACTATAGCTCATGATACCTGTATTTTTATAGTTTTCTTTTTCGAGCAGTTCCCGCATACTTAAAATTCGTCCATCCATCATATCACTTGGTGCTACAAAATCAGCTCCTGCCTGTGCATGTGATAATGACATTTCTGCCAAAATTTTACAGGTTTCATCATTAATAATCTTCCCATCTTCTACGATACCATCATGGCCGTATGAAGAATATGGATCTAATGCTACATCGGTCATTACTAACATTTCGGGAACCGTTTCTTTAACCGTTTTTATTGCACGTTGCATTAATCCATTAGAATTTAATGCTTCTGTACCCTTATTATCTTTAAGATGATCGGGTACTTTTACAAAAAGTAATACCGATTTTAACCCCAATGACCATAGCTCTTTAACTTCGTCGCCCAGCAAATCTAAACTATACCTATAGTAATTAGGCATAGAAGGTATTTCCTCTTTTACACTTTTTCCTTCCACGATAAAAAGGGGAACTAAAAAATCATGAGGAGTTATTATGTTTTCTCTTACTAAAGAACGAATAGCTTCATTTGTCCTTAGTCTTCTGTTTCTACGAATTTGTTGCATTCTTAATTGTAAAATTTAATCTGGTAAAGATACTCATATATCTATTACTAACCGATCATTAATAATTAGGTATCTAAAGGTAATTTTACTTAAAAATATATCAAATCATGTAACAAAATCTTAACAAAGATTACTAATATTGAAATGAATTCATCCTGAATTCTGTTGTTTGTAACTATGCATAATAGCTATAATCTTCTAATAAAGAGTCTATAAAATAATTAAGTAGCAAAGTGATAAATTTGCGATAAATAGAACAGGACAGAAATAGTTTAATAATTTAACTGGCAAATTTGTAAATATGCTTACCATAAAGAATCTTAATAAAACGTATCCCAATGGGACACAAGCATTAAATGATGTTAATCTTACTTTGGAAAAAGGAATGTTTGGCCTGTTAGGACCCAATGGTGCAGGAAAATCGACATTAATGAGGACCATTGCAACATTGCAACTAGCCGATTCGGGAACAATTAATTTTGATGGAATTGATGTTTTTAAACAACCGGGAGAATTAAGAAAAGTATTAGGATATCTGCCTCAGGATTTTGGAGTATATCCAAAGGTTTCTGCAGAAATGATGCTTAATCATATTGCAAAAGTAAAAGGTATTACCAATAGCAAGGAACGCAAAGGTTATGTTGCAGATTTATTAAATAAAGTAAATCTATATAAGTTTAGAAACCGCAACCTTGGTGATTTTTCGGGAGGAATGAGACAACGTTTTGGTATCGCTCAAGCACTTTTAGGAAATCCAAAATTAATTATTGTCGATGAGCCAACAGCAGGACTGGACCCCTTGGAGCGTAACCGTTTTCATAATCTATTAAGTGAGTTAGGTGAGAATGCGGTTGTTATTTTGAGTACGCATATTGTAGACGATGTAACCAATCTATGTAAAAACATGGCAGTGTTTAATGAAGGTAAAATACTAGTGCAAGGTAATCCACAAATATTGTCTGATACTCTAAATCGAAAAGTATACAGAAAACACATTAACAAATCTGAATTAGAGGCTCTTGAAAACGAATTTACCATACTATCCAATTACTTAAGAGGAGGGCAATTTTATGTAAACGTATATAGTGATACTAATCCGGGAGAAGGATTTGAAGCGATAAATAATGATTTAGAAGATTTCTACTTCTACTGTATTAACAGAAAAGAACAGGAGGCAATGATATGATAGAAATATTCTTATTCGAATTAAAGTATCGTTTAAAACGACCTGCCACCTGGATTTATGTTACCCTTGGATTTACGATAGCTGTTTTAATGTCTGTTTTCGAAAAATCGGTAACTGCTCAATTTGTTAATAGTCCCAATACCATAGCAGAAATCATTGGGCCTATCTCGGTTATTTGTATTTTCTTTTATGCGGCGATTATGGGAGTTCCCATTTTTAGAGATAAAGATCATAAAACAGCACAAACATATTTTACCTTTCCGATTACTCAAAAATCATATGTATTAGGCCGGTTTTTGGGTAGCTATGCTATAGTTACTTTACTCAACCTCTTTATCGTATTAGGAACTATAATCGGATTCGGTATTGGTATATTTTTAGATCGCCCAGACTATGGCACTTATACCAGCTTTAGTTTATCGTCATATCTGCTACCTTTTATATTTTTACTGCAAATCAATGCATTTTTGATAGGAGCGTTATTTTTCTGCCTAATGGCCTTTTTTAAGAAAATGCCTATTATCTATTTAGGTGGGATTTGCTTGTTTTTATTATACAGTATTTCTGGTGATTTTGTATCTAGCCTCGACAACCAATGGTTGACACCTTATCTAGATCCTTTTGGAAACAGAGCTTTTACTTTTGTCAAAAAATATTGGTCAATTAATGAATTGAATGCTAACCAACTACCAATATATGGTAGCTTTTTATTAAACAGAATAGTCTGGTTAGCCATAGGTTTACTATTCTTTCTTATTACCCTTTTTAGATTCGATTATAAGAAATTTTTGCTTTCTGGTAAAAAAGGAAATAAAATAGAAAACGGTGAGTATACCCCTTCACTAATCACTTCTGTAACGCAAACTTTTACTAAAAAAACAGAGTGGAATAATTTATTATCCCTTAGTAAAATTGAATTTCTATCTATTTTTAAAAGTCCAATTTTTATCATACTGCTCATTATAGGAGTTATCTTTTCTATATTTAGTATTTACAATCTTAATGAAACGTACGGCACTCCTAATTTACCATTAACCCGATATGTGGTAACCTATATTAATGGAGTTATTTCTTTCTTTTCTATTATAATATTAGTTATCTATTCTGGAGAAGCTGTGCACAGGACAAGAAAAAATAAAACCTTTGTTTTTTATGATGCCTTACCTATTAGTGATTCTAGTCTATATTTTTCAAAAATAATATCGCTTATTGGGATAGCTTTTGTTCTTACCATTACAAACATCATCATTGGTATTTTGTTTCAAACCTTTAATGGGTATTTTCAATATGACCTGGGCATGTATTTTATCTATAATTTTGCCTTGGTATTTCCTGGTTTTTTGATGACTATACTACTCTCTTTCTTTGTTCATGTACTGGTGAATAATAAGTTTTTGGGACATTTTATCGTTATCTTAATTTATTTTGGATTACCACTTCTGGTGGCACTTGCTTTTAAAAGTACGAATCCAATGTATATGTTTACTGGCACTACACCTGTTTTTCTAAGCGACCTTAATGGTTTTGGTCATTATCTTACAGGAATAACCTGGTTAAATACTTATTGGATTTTATGTACCGCTATTTTAATGATCATAGGAAAAATATTTTGGACTCGTGGTTTTTTTGCTACAGCCAAAGAACGATTATCATTGGCAAAACAAAGATTCACTCCCAAAACCATCGGGATATTTGCAGTTATCGTACTAGCCTTTATATCTGTTGCCGGCTATAGCTATTACAATCTTAAAGTACTTAATACGATGGTCGATGGGAACCACTCTGAAAAAATAAATGCTGATGCAGAAAAAAAATATGCAAAATATATTGGTCAGGCCCATCCACAAGTAACCGATCTAAAAGCATATATCGATATTTTTCCAGAAAAACGTAACATAAAAGCCAAAGGAGACTTTAAAATCATAAACAATTATGATACTTCTATAGACACCTTATTACTCGAAGTACAATACCCTGGTGCACATACCCATCTGCAAAAAGTGATTTATAATGGCAATACTCTTACACCGGTAGTTACAGATTCTGTATACAGAATGTACTTTTATAAACTTCCTAAAGCAATGCAGCCTGATGAGAAAGCTAACCTTACGATAGAAGTAGTTTCAGAAACCAAAGGTTTTGCTAATCATTTGGAAACTGAAGTATTGTATAATGGATCCTTTCTTAATCATGTTATATTCCCTAGATTTCATTACGAGCGAAGCCTGGTCGAAAATGGAGTGCGTATAAAACATGGCCTGAAAAAACTAGATTATCTATACCCTCCCCGAACGGATAGTCTAGCATTAAAGAAAAATCTATTTAATGAAGATGCCAATTACATTAATTTTGAAGCTATACTTAGTACATCTAAAGATCAGATTGCTCTGGCTCCTGGTAAATTGGTAAAACAACGGCAAGAAAACAACAGAGCCTATTATCATTATGCTTTAGAATCAAAAACCGATTTGTTTTTTAATGTAGTATCTGCAAGATATGATGTAGAAAAATCTAGTTGGACTGCACCAAGTGGGAAAAAAGTGAATATCGAGATTTACCACGCTCCAAAACACAAACGCAACCTAAAACATTTTATCAAAGGAATTAAAGTAGCTTTAGACTACTGCTCAACTAATTTTTATGAATATCCTAACTCGGTGATCAGAATTGTAGAATTTCCTGCACATTCGACTTTTGCACAATCTTTTGTAACGACTATCCCTTATTCTGAAGATTTTGGGTTTGCCGCTAATTTTGATAAGGCTGAAGATTTTAACTACGCATTTAGAGTGACCACTCACGAGGTAGCACACCAGTGGTGGGGTCATCTTGTTGCACCAAGTAAAACATCTGGTGCTAATATTATTTCTGAAACTCTTGCAGAATATTCCTCGCTTATGACCATGAAGCATGAATATGGCGAAAACGGAATTAAAAACTTCCTTAAATATTCTTTGGATCGGTATTTACAAAGCAGAGCTTTTAGTTTTAAGCCGGAACGCTCCTTAATAAACGTAGAAACAGGGCCACATATCTGGTATGAAAAAGGGTCTATGGTGATGTACGAGCTTCAGGATCTTCTTGGCGAAGATAAAGTAAATGAAGCACTTAAAGGTTTTCTTAATGAGTATAGAGAATATAAAAAAGGAGTATACCCTACTTCAGAAAATCTATATGATGCCATTTATAAAATAGCTCCGGATTCTTTAAAATATGCTGTAGAAGATGGGTTTACAAAAATAGTACTCTATGAGAATCGTGTTACGAGTGCTAAAACCAAAGCTCTGGATAATGGTACGTTTGAAACCACTTTTACAGTAGATTCAAAAAAAATCTACTATGACGATACCGGTAAAGAAGAACGTACTGATGACACTACGAACTATATCGAGATTGGATTATTTGGCGAAGATAGTATTGACGAACAGGAAGTACCTCTTAAAACTCCCTATTATTTAGAACGAAAATGGTTACAACCTGGCGAAAATACATTTACCATTGTTACCGATAAAAAACCAGTAAAAGCAGGTATTGACCCATATAATAAATTAATCGATAGAAATTCTGGAGATAATTTAAGGCCTATAGAAGAAGAGTAACCTTAATCTATATACCTTTTAAAATCACGATCGAGAAGCGCTGTCTTGATCGTGATTTTTTTATTTCTTTATGATTTTTTTAGTTTTTGTATAATAATCCTTTAATAAGATGGTATTATTATCTATATCTTTAATTTTAACAGTTACTGTAGAAGTAGGGATTATAATGGTGATATCCTGATCCCTTACATTAACTATCGTGTTCATTATTGGTATACTATTAGATTTATAGCGGTCATATTCATGCTTGTAATACACAGAGATCAAGACATTTTTGCCTATATAATCCTTAAGAGCATTCTTATTGATTACAATCTCAGATATTTCTTCTTGGTCAAATATTTTTTCAATACCAGATGTTATATTATTAATTAAAAAATAATCCACATTTGTATTTATTTTTCCACTTTTTTTTAGCAGTTTAGATTCAATAAGTGTAATATCTTCTTTGGTATTGGCTATGACTTCTACCTGGTCAATGGTTACTGGGTCAATACCGGTTAGCTCTTTAAGGTATTGTGCCATTCTTTTTTTAGATGGGCTTCCTTCTAGAATATGATCAATTCCTGCATAAACAAAAATTTTAGCGCCTGCATCTTTATCTAATATATTTTTAATGTTTTTTGCTTGAGTTTCCTCCCTATTTGCAGTGGTAAAATCATCATAACCTACTATGGTAAACCCTAACTCTAATGCCTTTCTTATAAACAGGCCAAAGTGCGGCTCTCTGGTATAAAATCCATTGTTTTTAACAGGGTATTTCCTATGGTTTATAATACTATCATAAGCCCTATCCACAGCTTCAATGGCCAAGTATTTATACCCTTGTTTAAATAACGGCTCTAACAATTTTTGAGCAACAATACGATGATTAGGTTTCCAGTGATTTTCGTTTAACATTATTAATCTGGTTGTACTCGCCAATTTTTTTATTTGACCAATAGTTGTAATACTATTAAAATGAAGTTGTTTTTCGATAATACTATCTACATATTTCTGACATCTTTTCTGCACATTAGATTCAAATGTATGTAGTAAATCTTTGTATCTTTTGCTATCCGGGTCATTAGCCAATAGTGTAGCTAATAATTGATGTTTTTCCCAAGTATTTTTTTTATTGTTTTTTATAGGGGCCTTATCCAGCTTGTCAATTACATATAAAAAGTTGCTTTCATTATGATAATTATTAAAAATACTATAATAAGAAAGTTTCTTTTTGTTTTTGTCATCAGTTATCGAGTTGATAATTGTTTTCCCGTCTGCTATGATAGATGTATATGAATTTAGGTTTTTAACTAAACTAAGAACCAGTGTAGCTTCTTTTTCTCTATAACTTTTTCTGAAAATCACTCTATTTTGTGTAGTATCTTTGGTAACCTTAATAGAATCGATATCCTTGTTGTTTAGTTTAATTTTTTTAGCAAAAAAAAGAACTTCATAATACGGAGGCACATTAGTTGTTCCGTATAATAGTAAGTCATTGGCAGATATATTTTTAATTCCTTTTATTTTTTTCCTAATATTATGTTTGTTAACCTTATCAGGTTTTTCAAAAACAATATCCCCAAAAAAAGTGGCATAAAGTGGTATAGAATCATTATAATACTCAACCCCATTTATATAACCATTACGTAATGATTTGTAAGAGGTACAGGAGCAAATTACGCTTGTACATGCTATTAAAAATAGTTTAGGCCTCATTCCATGTATTAGTATAGGGATCATAATTACATTTTGTTGTGTGATAAATAGTATTGGTTTCTACTACAGGAATTCTATTATCCGGACAGCAATACCTATATTCGCAATCCTTACAAACTTCTATTTTGTCTTTGGGTATATTTCCTAATGCTTTAAACTCTATTTTAGAAATTATTTCAAAAACAGAGGTGTCTTTTATATTTCCAAAAGAATCATTTTGTAATATACTGTTTTTAACATTTCCTTCATCATCAATGTGTATTTTTCTATTATAGAAAAGATTATTGTTCAACGATTCTAAATATGCATCAATGTTTACTGTAAAGTCATCTACACTCTTGATTTTTTGATTAAGTATCTTTTTTAAACTTTCCTTTTGATAAACAATTTTAGGATAAAAAGCATCTTTGTTCGGTATATGTTTTTTAGTGTCGTAAAAAGTTATGTTTCTAAATATCCGATACTTTTCAGAAATTTTTTCTACTTGATCTGATTTTGAAGTATAGGGAATAAAAGCTGAGATCAGTTCAACTTTACTTTGCTCAACATACTTTAGTATTTTCCTAATGTGTTCAATACAATCTGTTTTTGAAATTATCACCAAGTTTTTACATCCAATAGAATTTAGATCATTCTTAAAAAAAAGTGTTTTAAATAGTTGTAAACTATCTATTTCTATAGTTATAGTATCGATACAAAATGGCTTTTCCCATTTCTTACTAATAGGGGGAAAATTTGATACATTTTCAGATATCAAAACTATTTCATTTTCGTAAAAAAAACGTATATATTTTTTCAAAATTTCTTTTTGTAATCTGAAATCTTCAAACAACTTATATATTGACTTATCAGAATATTTATCCAGTATTTGAAGAATTGTATTAGGGACAATAAATATGTTACCTCTTTGTAAATCCATTATTACCCCCTTATTTATTCCTTTTACAGGAATACAACATTCGAATAGCTTAAATTTTTTATTTATCATTTTGGTTTAATTAGATGATAGGTTTATAAAATTCATAACATCTCATTTTACTGGTTTCATAGAATTTTGAATTCACATATACCAAATCTGAACGCTTTATCACTGGATTTCTTTCAATTGCAAAATTGACTATTACTGGTAGTTCTTTTACTATCTTTGATCCTAACTGATCTTTTATGAATCTAGGCATTTAATTCTTGTTTTAAATATGTAGCTACCTCTTTGTGTAAATTATAGTTGCATGGAAAACTTGTCATTCCAAACTGACCGGATGGGTTAATTTCTAAAAAATAATGCTCTCCATCTTTTGAAGATTTGATCAAATCAACTGATCCTGTATTTAGCTTTATGGATTTAAATAAAGATTTTATTTTCTTGTCAATTGCTATAGGAAGCCTGTAAGGAACATATCTATTAGGGGTTTTATGATCAAATGCTCTGAAATCAACTTTAGTCAATGGATTTCTTTGAGAAAAAATAGCCATTGAGTATAGTTTACTATTAATATAGAAAGTCCTTATTTCAAATTCTTTTTCAATATATTCTTGAAACAATGATGGTGAAAATGAGTCATTTAATTCAGAAATATCTTCTATCATATGTGTATGAAATGGAAAATATTTACCTTTCCATTCAATCTTTTTGGCCTCTCCAATAGATTTTGTAATAATAGAATTGTTGCAAGAATTATAAAAATCTTTTAACTCAGTTAAAGAGCTTGTGATTATGGTTTTAGGGACTTTAATTCCACAATCTTTAGCTTGATTTAAAATGTCAATTTTTGATGTAAAAGAAGGCTTATAATAAAGCCACTTTTTTTTACTCAAAACATCAAAAATTGTAAATCTCAAGTGATGGAACTCAGAATAAATATATTTGATTAAATCATTATGCTGACCTATTTTTTCTTCATAATCTCTTAAAAACCCAAATTTTCTAAACCAAACTACTTTAATTTCTGAAGTACTAATTACCCTATTTTCTTTTTCAAAGTAGAGGTTTGACTTAGCCAGGTTATAATTTACTTTTGTTATACCTTTCATAACGTCGTCATCATTTAATCTGAAAAATGGTATTTTATAACATCTAAGCCATTCTATAACACATTGGGTATCATAGTCTCGAGGCGTACTTAAAATTAAAATCATCTTGTATTAATTTTATTGATAACCAAGCTGCCTTATAAAAAGGCAGCTCTTTGGTAAAAATCATGGAATCCTTTTAATTGAAGTTAACTTCATAGCAAGAATTACCATATGCAAATTGGTTATTGGGGTTGCTCCCAATCTGAATCGTCTCCATCATCAGAACTACCACCTCCACTATAAATTGTCAGTGTAGATGTATCTGAATGAGCGGCTATTTTACCACCGTAAATAGAATCTAATTCAATTTTTTGGCATTCAAAATCTTCTAATTTTTTCATTTTTAAAAAAGATTAATTTGTTATACCTACTCTATTAAAGGCTTTTCGGTTTCCGCCATACGTTGCGCAACGTGTTTGTTAGTTTTGTTGTTTGTTGTCTGATGTCCGAGGTGTTAACTTCCGGCTTACGACACCTGACCTTTCACTTTTACATTTTTTATTTAGTATTGAGATATTAGTATTGAGTATTGAGATCAACGTTTTACGGTTTTACATTTATCATTTGGTATTGAGATATTAGTATTGAGTATTGAGATCAATGTTTTACGGTTTTTTATTTATCATTTTTCGGTTTTACATTTCAATAATTCGTCATTCATCATTCGTCATTTATACTCTACCCACTTATATAAGTACCCCTACCCACTTGATAAGTACCCCGGGGTACTATATTTGTTAAAGAACCCCGTAAGTTTGTCAGTTTGGGTACTTCAAAGCCGGGAGCACTAGGCAGGATTGTCAGTTTACCCACTTGCTACGGTGGTATCACCTGCTTCATTACCACGTGATCGTATCGATTTTGTTGGCTAACTCATCTTTTTTGTACTACGACCTGTGTTTTTCAGCTAACAGGCATCAGGTATCAGTTTTTAACTGTAACCCGTAACCTGTTACCAGATAGCTATACCCGGTAACCTATTCAATATTCCTTTCATTAGTAGTTGCTTGGTTAACACTTTGGGTAAAACGGGTTTTTAATAATTCATGCGCACTTTGAGCACCTTCCATGGGCATTTTGCGGGCGGCATCTGCTAGGCTATATACCGATAGAGCGACTCGGTATACTTCGCTACCTACAATCATCTGGGTATCTTTCATCTGGCGTAGCAAGCTTTCGAGTTCAAGGATTACAGGGTCTAACTGTTCAAAAAGCTTTAAGTCCTTTCGAGCTTCTTCTGCCGTAAGGGCCTCGGGTATCCATTTGGGTTTACCTTCTAGAATATGAATGCTATCTTCTGCAAAAATTTTATT
>JAUIBW010000052.1 GCA_030427585.1 Bacteroidia bacterium | reverse complement strand
AATCGTTTCATATTCTGATAATCTAAGACTGTATGGAGGAATCAATTGAGATGTAACCTGCACAGGTTTTTGTTGTGAAACAGCACTCCATGACACTACAAGAAATATCAGCAAACACTCAAATTTATTACCTATTTTTGATATCATTTTTTTCATAAACTTTTGTATCCCTCTTTTTCTAACCTCAATTAATTTTGTCTATACCGATCTAAGTATTATTGTGCTTTTTTCTGTACTTTTATATCAACCAAAATGTAAGATTCTTGTCCATCTTCTACGTATCTTTTAATCTTTATAGCACCTTTCTTTCCTTCTTGTGTTTGGAACAAAACAATCCTTGGCACAATACTGTTATCAAAATCTTTTACCCCTTCTGGGGTTTCATCTATTATTAAATTTTGAAACAAAGTATCGTCCTCTATCGTATCAAACTGTATCGCTGTAAGTGATGCATTACAATGACAAGATTCTTGTGAATTGATAAATTTTGTTTTTTTTGCGTTCTCGATCCCAGGAAATGTAGTATCAGAAAGATCATCGGGGCTAGTAAATCGATTGGTACCAAAACTATTACTAAATCCAAAATACACTAAATCGATTGTAGGTGCTGTCTTATCATCAATCTCATTAGCAGTATATACTCGCCGGTCTGCTATACTATAAAAACTACCTATAGTATGATTGAGATGTGCAGTGTTGATTCCTAATTTGACATTTGGAAAAGTTCTAAGATTTGTATTCTCAAAGACTTCTATATCTTTAGTTATTGTTTTTATTTCTTTACCATTTGAAGCTGTTACCGAAATAGTATGTTTTCCGGGTATTGTATATACTATTTCCTCAGGATCTTCCTGATTAGAAGTTGATGGTATCCCTCCTGGGAAATTCCATTGGTATGAAGTAGCACTAATTGCTGTTTTTTCTATATGTATATGTACCGGCACCTGATAATCATCATCGTTATATGCTATGGTATACGTAAAATCAATATCAAGGTATGGGGATACTGTTATTGTTTTTTCGAAATTATAGCTCTCACAATCGCTACGGGCTTCTAATCTAACCTTATGTTCTCCTGGTGTTTTAAATAGTATTTCTCCCGGATCTTCTTTTATAGAGTTTTCTGGTACCCCTCCTTCAAAAGTCCAGTAAAATTGATTTGCCCCTGTGGTAATGTTTTTAAAAGTATACCCTGCTGGTGAAAAATTATTTTCAATATTAGTGACTTCGAAACCAATATGAATAGGTTCATTTACCTGTATTGGAATACTTTTGGTATCACTAGAACCATCTTGATTAGTGGCAGTAAGCGTTATGGTATATTCTCCTTTATTAATATAGCTAATCACTCCTGGGTTACGAGAGTTTGAAAAAGATGGTTCTCCTCCTTCAAAATGCCATTCATACATTTCGGCACCCTCTGTTTTATTATTAATTAATACTTTTACAGGTACAGAATAATCATCTTTCGCTACTTCAAAATCAAAATCGACAACAACAGGAACAGCAACCTCTTTAGCGCAACTTAACAGCAGTAATCCTATGATGCTGTATAATTGTATTTTCTTTATCATATCAATCATTGTGAGTTAGAGTTTAATCTTCTTTTACTCAACCACTAATTTTCTAGTTTCCGATCCATGTGAAGTTTCCAGTACTACTAAATATATTCCCGGAGCCATACTTAGACTATGTTTAAATTCATAATCATCTGCTCCTTTTGCTTCTTGCTGGTCTATTATTGTAGATATAAGATTCATTATTTTTACACGTATATCTGATGGTTCAGCCAGGCTGACTTTAATAGAAAAGTCTCCATTACTTGCATTAGGAAATATTAAAAACTGTTCTATAAATTTTTCATTTCCATAATCTTCAAAAAAGCCTTGTCCCGGCTCTATAATAATCGGTTTAGTCAAGGATATAGAACATTCCTCATTTTTATTATAAGAGGTTAATGTGGTATAGTATGTTTTGGGGGTATCGGACTCTTCAAAACTTAAAACGATTTTTTCTTTAGTTTCTTCAACAATATTGGCACCTTCAGAAACAGCCCACTCAACTCGTTCTCCAATTGGATTACTTGTATTGATTACTTCTACCTGCTGATCTGAAAATGAATATGTAGAATACAAAAAATCTGCATCTATTGGATTATCTGATACGGTGATCACAACTTCATCTGTGCTCACACACCCTATTCCTGTAGTTACTGTAGCAGTATACGTTCCCGAATCTATTAGTTCTACAACGGGTGCATTACTGGTATATCCTGTATCAGAAGTCCATGAATAGGTTGCATTGGGGTCATCGATAGTAATATCGAATACTGCAGATTGCCCCCTGCAAATTGAAAGGTCATTACCCAAGATAACCTCTACAACTTCGGGGGCAATCAATGTTTCTTCATACATTTTTGTACACCCTATAGCATCATTTACTTCTACTACATATGTTCCTGATGGTAAGCCACTAACATCTGCAGAGGTCGCAATGATTTCTGATGTTCCTTTTTTAGTCCAGGTATAGGTATATGGTTCTGCTCCTCCTTTAGCTAATACTGTTATAGAACCATCTTCGCTAGTTGCACACAGAGGGGCTACATGAGAAATAACATCTATCCCGATCCCACTAATTTCTTCAATGATCACTTTTGCTGTAGTTGTGCAATTATTAGCATCTGTTACCACCACAAAATATTTACCAGATCGAACATTGCTTATCTTATGGGTTGTTGCTCCCGTACTCCACTCATACGTATAGGGTCCTGTAGCTCCAGACATGATTACTTCTGCTCTACCATTGGGTTCATCACATGTTCCTGGTGTTGTTTCAAAACCTTGTACAACAATTGGATCGGGTTCTTGTATAGTAGTACTACCTTCTACAATACAATTGTTTTTATCTTTCACCGTCACAATGTATTCTCCATAAGGTAAATTCTCTATTTTTTGAGTGGTTGCTCCCGTGCTCCATAGATACGTATATGGAGCAGTATCTCCAGACATAATCACTTCTGCGGTACCTATTGCACCTCCGCAATTGGTTCTTGTAGTTTCAATACGTTCTATGGTAATAGGATCTGGTTCTTGTATTATAACTGTATCTGTTATTTTGCAATCATTATCATCGGTAATAATTACTGTGTATACATCTGCCTTTAAACCTTCTATTTTTTGAGTGGTTTCTCCTGTGTTCCATAAATAAGTATACCCAGCTGTACCACCATTTACCTGTGCTATCGCAGAACCATCTGATCCATCACAAGTAGCTCTGGTAGTATTAAATGTTACGGATAAAGCTTCGGGTTGTGTAATATTTACCATCTCTTCTACAGTACATTCATTATCATCTTTAACAATTACTGTATAATTTCCGGCCGATAAACCCATAACAGTAGCCTGGTTGGATATAGGTGTGCCATCACTATTTTTCCATTCATAAGAGTATTCTCCTGTTCCTCCTGTTACTTTCTTTACTGTCGCAGAACCGTCAGTACCTTCAAAACAACTTGGCATTATTCTCTCCAGTTCCAGAGTTAATGCTTCTGGTTGTACCATTTCAATATTAGGTGCAATCACTTCAATATTATTTTTATCTTTGACAGATACAGCATAAGTTCCTGCTTGAAGTGAGCTAATTGTATTGGTATTCTCCTGTTGTGGTACATCTATCCAAACTCCATTTTCTAATTTTTTCCAGAAATAATAATAGGGCAGAAAATTGGTATCTAAGTTTGGGGTATAGGGTACTCCTCCTTTTGCAGTAGCCAGTAATACCCCATCGCTTCCTCCTGAGCAAGAAATAGTTGAAGTAATTTCTAATGTAACTTCTAACTTTTCGGGTTGATCTAAGAAAATATTATCAAGGAGCGTAGAACAATTTGATTTGTCCGAAATTTCTAATGCATACATTCCTGAAGGTATACTATGTAATCTTACCACATATCCCAGATTATTAGGTAAGACTTCTGTTGCTATCGTTGTAAAAATCTGACCTGAATTATTTTTATTTATCCACCTAAATGTATAGGTACCATCATTGTATGGAGTCCCTCCTTTTATAATTGCTGTAATACTCCCATCGCTGCTACCATAAGCTGTGGGTTCTTTTAAATCGGTAACCTGCGCATCCATAGGAGTTGGTGCTTTTATAGTTACTTCTCTTATAATAGGGGTTCCATTTATTTGGGCAATGCAGCTTTTAGTATCACGTATCTGAATTTGATATGTATCTGCTGAAAGTCCTGAAATTATAGATTGATTTGCAGTTGTAAAATCATTCCAAACCGTTCCCCAAGGGTCACTATTCTTTTTTATTAAGTATTGATACGTTCCTGCTCCTCCTGAAGCTGATATTGTAATCTTTCCATCTTTTGTATTTTGACAGCTCAGATCGGTAACATGTGCTGGTAATATGGGATCAAAAACTATAGGAGCAGGGTTCTGTAATGAAAATACACTAAAATGTGCATCAGAACCTGAATATGTAGCATATCCATCATAAAATCCTAAAAGTTTTATTCTATACTTACCATCATATTGTGTTTGAGGACTAATACCTGTTAGCGTATATGTATTATTAGGTGTTACTGTTAATTCTTCTATAGTAGGAGATTCGTTATATACTACAGTTCCGTTATCTTTATGTGCAGAGATAATGGATAATTTCTCCCCAATATACAAAGCTCTGGAGAAGGTAAACTCTACGCTTCCTGTATCCCCAATACAATCTGGGTTAATGACTTGTGCAGCAATAATTGTGGGTGCAGAAGGAATTATTTTATAGGATGTAACTACTTTTTTACCTGTGCAATATTCGACCATAAATTCAACATCTTTCCCTACATATTTTATTGCATCGGCTCCAAAAAGATCCTGAGCAGAAATCCCGGTATCATCTTTTCCTAAGATATATCTTCCGTTAAGATTACTATCCACAGGTTTAAATGCCTCTCCTTTTAACCTGTATTGCCATTCGTACATATCGGAAGAAAATCCTTTTGATGCTTTTATGATTACTTTCTGGTCAAGAGGTAAAAAATATTCATTATCTTTTGGAGGAAGGATTGTGATCACCGGATTTATAGTAATAGCCCCTGTAGTAGAGGTAGCGCCAGCGCCAGATGCTGGTTTAGAGGTACACCTGTCATTTATGTAATGAACAGTACCATCATCTATAATATCTAAAATACAATCTCCATCTTTATCATCCTTACCATATTGCCCCTTAATCTCAATTCTTGTTATTGGTTTGCTATAAGTTCTCCTATATTTATTTCCGCCTGTATAGTCAATAAACTTTCCTTGTCCTGATGCTGAAAAAGAATAAAGAAAATCTTTTGTAGAACCACCTTCAAAAAACAACTCAATTCTATAAGAACTACAAGTAGGTCCCCCTTGATGTTTTAATGTTCCTTCAAATATAACCTCATAACCTGCATCCTCTCCCTGACCAAACGATATTGAAGTCATTATTACCGCTAATATTACTATTATTTTTTTCATCAATTAATATATTATATTCACTGTTTCTAGTGTACTGTACCCCTTTTTAAGTATTACTTTTAACTGGTATGTATATTCTGTATTAGGACTCACATAGATATCTGTAATCCTAGTGATACTGGCGGGCAACTGTTTCCAAAGAACAGGCATACTATCTTTTATATTTTTATAAATCCAGACCTCAGAGACTTGTTTATCTGTAATTTTCCATGATAAATCAATCTTCTCTGCCAATCTATCGACTACGCCTCTAAAATTTTTTATTACTTGTTGTGGAGCATTATGCTGCATAGTTATGGTTAGTGGTGTTGATGGAGATGATTGCAGCTTTGATTCATCTATGGCAAATATGGCGTATTGATACTGTTCTCCTGATTTAGCATTGACATCGGTATAGGAGGTTATGGTATCGGTTTTAAAAATTAACTTCCAGCCCTTATTTGCTTCTTCGACATGCTTACGGTATAATTGATGACCAGATACATCATTACTACTACTATTAATCCAGTGGAGGTGTATGCCATTTTCTTTCACTTCATATTTAGAAAAAAGTGGAGATGAAGGAGGTACCATATCTGGCTTCTTTAATGTTATCTTTTCTGAATACTCGGATGTATTATACCTCCTATCTACTGCCGCTACCTGATAAAATACTTTTTTATTTAAAGATTCTACCTGTACAGTATCTGTATATGTTGTTTTTGATATGGGAGATACTGTGACCTGCACCAATTCTTCTTTTTCAAGATTTCCTTTGAATATTCGATATCCTAATATATCCCGTTCTGTATTAGCTATCCATTGCAATTTCACTATGCCCAACGTATCTATTATTCCTTCTAATCCTACAGGACTAACAGGTGGAATACTATCTATGGTTTGTGCAAATGCAGTAAAAGAAGTAGTTTTTTGGTTATTTTTACCTAAAGCCGATACTGTAAAATAGTTAGATGGAGCTATTTCTTTAAAAGTAGTTTGTCTAGTATGGGGCTCTATATCCTTTTTGACTACGGTATATGGTCCTTTTTCTTGTGATGCCCAATTGAGTTCGAATCCTGTAATTTCGGATTCTGCTACTTTTTCAAAATCCCAATATACCTGTATCGCTCCAGAAGCATCAAATTCTGTTTTAGAGATATGAGGAGTTACCTCTAGTTTTTTGATTCCCTGTCCAGTAACAATTTCTGAAGGAGGGCTGTGTTTTCCAAAAGGAGAAATCCCGACTACTCTATAGTGATAAGTTGTATTATTTTGAGACAAGGTATCAGTATAATACATCCTTCTGGGCGTTCCTGGTTTACTATTCATGTTCACTAATGGAGTATCCCCTAGTCTTTTAAAATCGGTTCCATTATCAGAACGTTCTACATAATAAGAATTGAATACTGCTTTTAATCTTTCATATTCCCAGGTTAGTAATATACTTTTATCTTCATTAATTGCTATAAGGTCTATTGGTTTTGGGAGTTTTTTACTTTCATTAAGATCTACATACACACTTCCCTCCCCTACGTTCAATATCTCTTTTGGGATTTCTGTTTTAATTGTATAAAAATAAGTCTCCCCTTTTTGTACTTCTGTATCTATAAAACCTAACCCAGCTTTTATAGCTACTTTAAAGTCCATATCTGCCGCCAGGAGAGCAAAAGAAAAACGTTGCTCTGCTTCTTTAGCCTGATTAACTATTTGTGCAAAGCCTCCTTCTTCCATATTTCCGACTTCAAACTTTTCTCCATATAATGCTTGCGCCATAATAGCAGCATGATTATTGGATACTATAATACTCTCCCATGTCTCTAAAGGTTCTGGTATTATTGGAGACGATGTTATTACTTTTTTTTCTGGTTGAGGTAATTTTGCCCCATCTTTTTCTATAGTAAAACGCTCTATGCTATACCCATAAGTATTTGCCTTTTCCCAAGTAATAGGATCTGATACTGCCCACCGTAACATAACAGTATTTCTATCTGTATCACAGATTATTTTTATTGCAGGAATAGAGTCCTGAGCATATAGAGATATATTTAACAGCACAATACAGTTACATATGAAAAATCGTATTTTATACATTACATTCTATATTCCAATGGGTTCTTAAAATTAAACTTGGCTTGTGATGCTTCAATCCCTCCCGGAAGCACGTACTTTAGTACCACTTCATATTTGCCATATCGCATAAAGAGATAATCTCCATCCAGCAATCGCATAGCAGGGTGTGTTCCACTAATTACATTATTCGTAAAATCTTTAAGTACTTGATTTCTCAGATCTATAAAATCTCGTTTATAGATTCGTGGCAGATCATATTCAAATGGAAAATGTGTCTGTATTAATGTTTTATTTTGATTTTTTTCTAAACTTGTTAGATAACTTGATTTTATCGGCAATGCCCTTTTAGGGGAAATCCCTAAAATACCTGGATCTCTATTTCTAAAAAGATAGATTCCTGAAATAGGATAATTAGCATAGATCAAAGGTTCTATATCTTTTTGATAATAGGTATCAACCAATGTAGCTTCATAGGACACTAGTGGTTTATTTGCTGTATATGAATTCCCTAATAGTTCTACCAAATCAAAACCTTCATTCGGAACTATATAACTGTACAGGTAAATCATATCCGAACTTGAACCCACTGCTCCTACATTATTATGAGTTACAGACATTGCTTTTATTTTATCTGCAAATTTTTTATACTTACTAGTTTTAAACTCGTAGGCAATTCTTTCTACTTCACCTTTCTTCAATACAATGGCTCCTTTATTTTTTTTGACTTCCATTGTATTATCTTGTCCAAAACTTGTTGTTTCTGTTACTGCTTCTGTTTCGTTATTAGTCTCTCCGCGGTTTTTAGTAGTACTAATAATAGACATTGTATATGTGGTTTCTTTATCTACTTTGGGTAATGTGTATACTACTCTATTATCGGCTATATTGTAACCAAATTTTGCAGGCAATATTTTTCCACTTTGATCCATGAATTTCACTTCACTTTCCCATTGTGCATTATCAAAAAGATAATCCTGACCTCTTTCTAGCTGTATATAACCTTGATCCGATTCTCCTTTATAAAATTGTTGTTGATCTACTACGGGATATGCATATTCTATATTGTGAAGTGGAATGTAGTCTGGAGCTGTACCTGTTGTAAAATTTCTTTCCAAAGTTTCTATCGCTTTTTTTCCATTCAGCATAACATCACGATATACGCCACTTATTTTTTCCTGAAAGCTAATTTCCACTATTGCTTTTAATCTGGTTTCTGGTGGTAAAATATCATCTGGCATAAAAGTTACGCGATCTTTAGTATCTGCCCATTCAAGTTTTCCTGGTGTTTCTTTTCCAGATTCATTCGATATGGTAAACTTTTCTAATATTATTTTGTAGGTCTTATCCCCTCCTTTTTCAGAAATGGTAATAGGTTCTCCAACTTTCATTACAAATGTTGCCTGTGGTGCTATAAACACATCAATATTCTGATCATTATCAGCAGGAGTAAGGTCACTGATCATTTTAATATCTCCGATAGGAGTATCATCTTGAAATTGACACATTTCACCAACTTCTACCTTGAATCTATAGGCTCCTTTTACAGCTCCCCCAAGAAGGTCATAATATCCTGCAGCATATCCACGCATCCAGAATGGATTTGGTCCTTTTGCTTGCATAAGAATAGCAGCACCTCCTTGAATAATAGGTACTTTTTTACTCACCGCAAATAGTTTTACCTTAATCCCCAGTTCTCCTTGCAGATAAGCATAGGCTTGCCCATTAGCATACCATCCATTTATTCCTACCTGATCCCCTGTATTAACACACATAGCTTGCTGATAGTCCTTAAGCATGATATCAAAGCCCAGACCTGCCCGAAAACGTGCGTATAGCAATAAAAAACTAATGTCTCCGGTATTAATCTTAAAATCTGACCCAAACGCAAGTCCTTTTCCTGACTTTAATGAGTTTTCATCCCGCATATAATCTAGTTTATCTACATCTAAACCTAACATTGCTGCAACTTCTGATGGCGGAGGAGGACTTCCTGGTAAACCATCTCCCATCATAAAATACCCTCCACTTTCTACAGAAACAGGGCCTACCCCCATTTTTAGCCCCAAACGATCTGTAGGTGTCCCCATATGTACATACCATTTATCTGGAGAAATATGAATTACCCCCCATCCTGCACGGCCTTTAGAAGCTCTTCCCTGAACAAGCCCCCCTGCGACATTAACATATAAATCCATATCTGCGTGAAAAGTGTTGTTGGTAAAATCATATTGCATTCCTACTTTGGCATTGACCCCTGCTTGCCCTGTTATTTCGGAAGGATATTCAGACTCTGCTTTTTCTGAAAACGTTTTTACAGCCTTACTTCCCAGGGATTCGCTATTTGCCAATCCTTGAAGTTTTCCTGTTATTTTTCCCATTGGATTAGGGAAATCAAAAGCTTTCATTGCCTGAACTTCACCAAAGAACCCTAGCCTATTAACCCCGTAATTTTTATTGAAATCAATTTCAAACCCTGCACTAACACTCATCGCTTTTTCATCAGGCATTGCACCAAATACCATTGCTTTAACCCCTAATTCTGTTTTATTATCGGGAACATAAGTAAGCCCTGATGGTGAGAATTCTGAAATACTTCCATCTGGTTTTCTCGACATTTTATAAAATGCTCCTCCTGCAAACCCTGTTATATTAAGGCCTGGAAATACTGGTATCTTCAAGCCTGTAACTGCTGCATCTATATACCAGTATCTATATCCTTCTGTAGTAACTGTTTCAGTTCTTGTTTCCTCATTATCAACTTCAATATTTTGTTTGGTTCTTGTTTTACCAAAAATTGCAGCACAAGAGATCCCTTTATCACTACCTTCACTTCCTTCTTTTTTAAAAAATGTTGCTTTTACTTTGGCCTGAAATCCATCACCATATATGGGGTCATTGTCCATAAGATCAAGGGCACCTTCAAAAGCTATCGCTCCCATATTAGCCTTCACAATCATTCTCGACAACTCTAAGCGGTCATATTGCCATCGTTGTTTGTATCGGTAGTCTTCTTTATTATTTTCTAAACCTGAAGAAGCTTGTTTCTGTTTTGCAAAAATCCCTACTCCTCCTTTTGCTGCAAATGCATCTTTCATTAGTGATACACCAATATCAAACTTTATCCCAATCTCCTGATCTTGTGCTACAATACCTATTCTGTCTATAGATACAGGAAATCCTGCTACCTTAACTTGATCTTCGTAACCAAAATATTTAACACTAATAAGCGGGCTTTCGGTTTGCAAAACCAAGTTTTCGAAAGTAATTCCCTTAAACTTTACAATAGCATCGTCAACTTTATTTCCTTCATCTAGTATGGATTGCTTTTGGTTAGCAGAAATGGCCATTCTTCCATTAAGTCGGGCTTGCATAAAAAACTCCTTTTTATTATTTGTTGTAGTTTCTTCTGTTCCGGTATCGTTTCCTTTATCATCACTGTTTTTTACCCTCATTAACACCCCGGAATTTGGAAGTAGCTGCACTTTGGCCTGAAGAATATCAAAACTAACGGTTTCTAAGGGAGATACTGCCATCATATATTCTTCATCTGTAATAATACCTTTGTATTGCAATCCCTTGTCTTTGGTACCAGAAATGGGTAGTCTTATGCTTCCTGCAAACTTAGCACCCATGAAATTGTTTGCTGCATAGACTACCCCCAATTCATCTACAGAATACGCCCAGGCATTTTGTGAAGCAGTGATTCCTGTTTCTAACGGAATTATATTTTTTACAGAAAACTCTCCTGAAACTCCGTAACTATCAATAATAAAGTTAGCTGCTTCAAAAGTCACCCTCTTATTTTCAGAAACACTATTCGTAGTTTTAAATGCTTCCGGCATACCTACTTGTATAGATTCTATATATACTCCCCGCCATGATTCTCGGTTTGGCAATAACAATCCATTTTCATGATAATATCCCGGAAAAGAAATATTTGGAGTTCTTAAGTCACTAAAATCAAGAATAGCTTTACTAACAGAAAACATAAATCCATCTTTATGATTTGCTAAGACAAAAGGAGTAATCCCTACTCCTACAACAAGATCATTCCAATTTGAGGCAACTGCTTTAAAATCTCCTCGTACTCTATTAGGTACCTTTGATGTTTTATTACCATTGGGCCATGGTCTCGTTTCTGGTAAACTTTCTCCATTTTCTCCTACTGGTAGTAAAAGATTTCTGGAAAACTCAATACCACCTTCGATCCCCATTTCTTTAACCCCATCACAGTTAATTGTAGCAAAAGTTTTGTCTTGAACATTTCCTGTTTTAAAATCCAGACCTCCTTTTAGAAAAAGCATCCAGTTTCCTCCATTAAAAGGAATAAATACATCTCCCAATAATACCAAATTAGCATCTCCTATAATTCCTCCTTCATGAGAAAGTTTTACATTATCTGCTCCAAAAAAAAGTTCTATAGGGTCTCCTTTATCATCAGATTGTGGTAAGACAACTTTTACAAATACAGTAAGTTCTGTATATTTTTTATAAAATTTTGCTTTCACAAACCCCAATTGGTATTCGATTTCACTTATGGTATACTTAACTCCTACAGGTAACGCATCTAAGTGTGTATTCGAAAAGGAAGAAATCCACTTGTCTTCTGCGTCTATTTTTTCAAAACTAGCCTTGGCCTTTAATTTGTTATCATTAGCCCCGCTATTTAGATGTCCATATTCTCTATAAATACTCTCTGTAGTAAATTCTGGAGCCGAAGAAATAGTAATAGATTTTGTGACAGGGTAGTTTTTATCGATTTTGGGGAATTGATAAAAATTTGAAACAAGCTGACTGTCTAATGACGATTTTTCTTTTTTAACCAATAATGAGTCCTTTTCATGATCATGGGCATAACACATTATTGGGACCATCCATAATACTAAAATCAAGGGCAATTTCATAAATTATAATTTAAGCGAGTCATTGGGTTCCTAATAAAAATTGGTATAACTTAATTCATGCAAAAACCATAGTTACATAATACATTAAACACTATCATTAATTATACTAGTTCACAATATATACCTGGGTAGTATACTATATGTGAACTAGTAGTTTAAGAATACTCCAATGCATAAGGTAAAGTCTCTGTTTATATTTTTCTCACAAAAAACACTATACATCACCAGTAAATTGACTATGTGTTATCAGTAAATTAATTATAGTTTATAAGTACAAACTTATCTTCGGAACCAGAGAAAATGAAGGGTAATTTATATTTTGTGACGAATACCTTTAAATTAGTGACGGTTTTTTAAATCTAGAAATTTATTTCATCGGTATTTGAACTACATTTCATAAAAAATATAATTGTTTGTATAGTTATTATGTAATTATAGTAAGATTTAAAATTAAATTAAGATCAAGAAGAAAACTATTCTTTTTTTTATAGTGAAGTGGTTTAAACTTTTTTCAATTTGCTAAAAAAATGTCTTTTTGCGCTCATATTTCACAATTTTTGACTTCCGTAGCCCTGCTATGCAACTAAAAA
>JAUIBW010000021.1 GCA_030427585.1 Bacteroidia bacterium | reverse complement strand
TTACAATCTGGTTTTCCAGAGTATCAAAATGATTTAGCATATGAAACTCCTACCGTAACCCCAGAGTATTGGCAATTGGCCAGAGAAATGGAAACATTAGAAACCGATAGTATTGTTGTTATAACGAATGCATTTGTGTCGGGTATAAAGGGGAAGAGACCTTTAGTGCATAAAAATATATCATGGGTAATTCTAGATCCGGGAAAACCGACTAAGAATATACTTAGTGCTATTAAAAAAGAGGATGCAATACAGTTGCTTTCTGTATCAAGTGATGATCGACATTTGTCTTTTGAGAAAGAACTTGTTACTAAGGGGAGTACTCAAATCAAGTTTAATAAAGCAAAGGATAGTATAGTTTTTCTGGT
The DNA here is from genome assembly GCA_030427585.1 of Bacteroidia bacterium. Classification (GTDB taxonomy): domain Bacteria; phylum Bacteroidota; class Bacteroidia; order Flavobacteriales; family Flavobacteriaceae; genus Aquimarina. The sequence goes on along the minus strand of JAUIBW010000021.1, from coordinate 86,281 downwards.
AAATGGAAATCAAGAACAACATCCTCTGATTACCGAATCACCTATTAGTGTTTTGGTATTTTATGACGATAGTTTGTCTACAGAAAAAACATATATTGAAGCTTCCTATCGTGCTATATCAAAATACCTTAACTGGGCTATTGATGTTCGTACCGTACAGAATATAGATACGATACACCTAGATACTTTTAATACAGTAATATGGTTAAGTAAAGATGAAACTCCGCAAACTTCTTCGACACTACTCTTGTATAAACCAGATGATTTATCTCATAACATCATAGAAAAAGGATTTTCGAAAAAAGTCTTCTATCTTACAAAACCTCTTAATGCAGAACGTGTCGTAAGTGAGTATTTTGCAGAACATCTGTTAGCAACCCTCAATCATAATGAAGCTCTCGAAGAAAAAATTGAATCATATGATAAACGTGTTATAAACATAGAAGAACTACTTCCGGTTGTAGCTACAGATTTTAAGAAAAATAAAGAGAGTTCTACTCCTTTAGAGGTATCTAAATGGTTATGGTTTTTATATATACTATTTCTCATTACAGAGCGTGTCATAGCAAAATATAGAAAACAATGATGGCATCTGGTGGTAAAATATTGATTGGGTTTAAAAAGCGTTGGCATCTCATGCTTTGGTTAGAGGTTTTACTCTATGCATTAGGCCCCGCTATTCTTATATATTTTTTGTTCTTTAATCTTATTTTTTCAATTGCTACTTTGATATTAATTGCTTTACTGATTGTAATTTTTGTGAAACCCTGGAAACCTGATTTAAAAACGGTGAGTAGTTATATTGATCAACATCTCGATGTTGCAGAGTATAGTACAGGTCTTTTGCTACTACCTAAAGAACAACTGTCAGATTTGGCAAAATTGCAACAATATAGGGTAGGAAAAGAACTCGTCGAAAAATTAAAAACGATCAAACCTCCTCATCATTTATCCAGAGCTTGTATAGTAATGATTTTATGTGCGCTGGTTGGTTTTATGGGGTATAGATATGATATTCTTGATCATTTACAATGGTCACAACATAAGGAAGTACGTCCAGATACCATAATTTTTAAATCTATAGATTCTACAACGACTACCCGACAACCTAAATTAGAAAGTCAATTATTGACTATACAATACCCTGCCTATACAGGAAAACCTTCTGTTGAAACTTCAAAAATGGAAATAAAAGCAGTAGAAGGATCACGATTATCATGGCGAATAACATTTGATACTGAAGTTAGAAGTGTATCTATGGAAAGTATGGGAAATAGCTATCCTATGAAATTGACTGATAATGGATATGTAAGAACTTCAGTTTTGAATACATCGGGATTCTACAATTTCAAATTTACAGATATGCAGGAGACTTCGTATACTTCTGAATTGTATTCGATTGAAGTTGTAAAAGATAAAAAGCCGGATATAAAAATTACTGATTTAAAACAATTCACTTCTTTTTCTTATGAAGAAAACAAAAGAATAGCATTCACAACCTCTGTTACCGATGATTTTGGTATTGCTGAAACATATATCATAGCGACGGTAAGTAAAGGATCTGGTGAATCTGTTAAGTTTAGAGAGGAAAAATTAAGTTTTGACAGCAAATTTTCTAGGGGGCAGAAAAACCTAAGCTTATCAAAAAATATAGATCTGGATCAAATGAATATGGAACCGGGGGATGAACTTTATTTTTATATTGAAGCACTAGATCTTAAACACCCCAGGCCTAACATTTCTAGAAGCGAAACCTTTTTTGCGGTTATAAAAGATACTATTTCGGATAGGTTTGCCGTAGAAGGAACAATGGGAGTAGATTTAATGCCAGATTATTTCAGAAGTCAGCGCCAATTGATTATTGATACAGAAAAACTGATTAAGGATAAATCAAAATTATCAGAAAAAGACTTCAAATTTAAAAGTAATGAATTAGGGTTTGATCAAAAAGTATTACGTCTTAAGTACGGAGAATTTATGGGAGATGAATCAGAATTTGGACCAGCAACACAGGAAAATACAGCAATTCCTGAAGAGGAAGATGAACATGATGATGAAGGTCATGAAAAAGAAAACGATCCATTAGCAGCATATACACATGATCATGATCATGAAAATGAACATAATCTGGTACCTCATGAAGAAGAAGAGGATGATGAAAAAGGAAATGACCCTTTACATGAGTACTTGCATAATCATGACGACCCCGAAGAGTCAACGCTTTTTACGCAATCTTTAAAAAGTAAATTACGACAAGCTTTAAATGAAATGTGGGATGCCGAGTTATATTTACGATTGTATACTCCAGAAAAGTCTTTACCTTATCAATATAAAGCACTTAAATTGATTCAGGAAATTAAAAATAGTGCCCGAGTCTATGTACACCGTATTGGTTTTGACCCTCCACCGATTAAAGAAGATAAAAGACTTACTGGTAAAATTGACGAAGTGTCTAATTTTAGAAAAAAAGAAGAATTACAACTTCCAGAATTATATCCGTCTATTTATAGAACTGTTTTAAGGCTTGAGCAATTAATATCTAATAAAGAGGTACTTACCGATGAAGATAGGCTCCTTTTTAAACAGGCAGGAAACGAACTGGCAACCAAAGCTATTGAAGACCCTGGGAAATATTTAAAAACCTTACAACAGTTAAAACAAATTACCGAAGAAAGAGCTATATCACGTTCAATTTTGATCGAAGTACAAAGAGGCTTGTTCTACGTGCTTCCCGAGTTGCAACCCAATCCATCTAAAAAGAAAGTACTAACAGGTGAGATTAATGAATTACTACTAAAAGAGCTTCAAATTCATGATTGATCAAATAATTTTTCTAAATGATACTTGGATATGGCAAATTGGTATTGGCGGTATAATACTATGGTTTGTTTTTATATGGAAAGAATGGCCTGAGTTTGGGAAACGTAGATTTTGGATAAAAATCACAATAGCCTTTTTGGCAATGGCTTCACTCGCTATTATAGCATTAAAACCTGCAATTTCTACCACCCATACAACCACAAACAAAATGGTTTTGCTTACCGAGGGCTATGATAAAGAACAATTAGATAGCCTAACGAGAATTCATAAAAAACTAAAACAATATAAGTACAAGGCTAATCATCCTATTTTTGAGGGTGTAGACCCTCCGGATTCTGTTTTTGTATTGGGGTATGGTGTGAAACCTTATGACCTTTGGCAATTAGATAATTATAATGTTAGCTACCTGGAGAGAAAAACTCCTTCCGGGGTAATTAGATTTAGATACGATTATAAAAATACCGTTGGTAAACAACTGGTGTTTGCAGGATTATATGCGAATCCTCAAAATGGGCATAGACTTATATTAGAAGGACCGGGAGGAGCAGGTTTAGATTCTGTCTCTTTACAATTCGCAGAACAACAAAAATTTGAATTGACAACAAACCTTAATATAAAAGGCAATTACCTCTTTTCATTAGTCGAAAAAGATAGTTTAGGAAAAATTTTATCTACAGACCCTATTCCTTTAATTGTAAAGGATTCTACTCCGTTAAAAATAGTAGTGATAAATGGTTTTCCAACTTTTGAAACCAAGTACCTTAAAAACTATCTGGCAGAAATGGGGCACCAAGTACTGGTAAGGAGCCAGATCACGAAAGGAAGATATAAGTTCGAGTATTTTAATATGGAAAGAATGCCTATGGGAGCTTTCTCTAAAAAGAATTTAGAATCTTTTGACCTTATTATTATTGATGCTAATTCGTTAAGAAACCTGGGAAAAGCATCACGTATTGCTATAAAGAATTCGGTAAAAGAAAATGGTCTAGGGGTTTTTATTCAGCCAGATTCTAATTTTTTTAGATCTTCAAAAGATTTCGAGGCTTTTAATTTTACTTCAGAAAAAAACACAGAAATCCGATTAGACGATGAAACGAAAATTAAGCTTTCTAAACATGCTTTTGTTTTTAAAGACGAATTTCTGTTGCAGCGTATTCATACTAAATCTAATACTAAGATCATATCTGGGTATAAACATATCGGAAAAGGTAAAGTTGGAACTACGGTTTTAGAAAATACATATGAGTTAGTATTAGATGGTCATACTAATGATTATCAACAAATATGGTCTAAACTCATAACTAATTTAAGTCGTAAAGAAACTCCACAGGTAGAATGGAGAGCAACATCAATAATTGCGTATAAAGACCACCCTTTTAATTTTGAGGTAAGAACACTAATACCAAAACCAATAGTCAAAACCAGTAAGGAATACAGTATTTCGATGCGTAGCGATATTAATATAGTAAACCTCTGGAAAGGGATTACTTATCCAAGAGATTTTGGATGGAATACCCAATTTATAGAACAGGATACAACAAAAGTGTTTGAGTATTTTGTGGCAGATACCTCTCATTGGAGATCACAAATGTTGTATAAAACTATTGAAGAAAATAAGAGACGTTATAAAAAATCGTTGAAGAATAAAATACTTCACAATCATACAATACGGCTGATACCACTTTTAGGTTTTTATCTTCTGTTTTTATTGGGTATAGGATATTTATGGCTGGAACCCAAGCTGTTGAAACCATAAAAAAGAGCTTTATTGTTAAAATCAGAACTATAACCCTAATTTAGACCTTTTTTAAGATTTAAAATTATGGTACAAACCATTTAGAACATTACCTTTGCAAACTGTAAGAAAAATTGTTTGTGGTTAAGGATATTATTATAGCTGTTTTGTGGAGTATTTCTCCTTTTGGTGAGGCTAAGGTTGGGATTCCTTATGGTATACTTAGTGGATTAAATATCTATTTGGTATTTGTGTTATGTTTTTTTTCTAATGTATTGGTATTTCCTCTAATGATGTTTTTTTTAGAAAGGATGAATACTTATTTGCTAAGATGGACATTTTATAAAAAATCTGCTATATATGTAGCACGAAGAGCAAAGTTAGGATCAGGGAGTAAAATTCAAAAGCATGGATTTTGGGGACTTCTTTTATTTGTTATGATTCCAATTCCTGGTACAGGTGTGTATGCAGGAAGTATTGCTACGTATTTATTTAAAGTTAAAAAACGAAAAGCTTTTATTGCGAATAGCGTAGGTATATTTTTCTCTTCTGTTATTGTTTGGGTAACGACATTACTCACTATGAAAGGAATCTCCTAAAGGGGTATATTGCAATCATACCATCTGGATTTATCTTATAGTGCTAATAGATTCATATTGAGTTTTCTAAAACTGATAAAAATCAGTAATAGAAATTAAAAAATATGGTAACATTGATGCTTAAATGCATCTATGGAAATCTCAAATGATATTGTTTTACGTCCCCGGTTTTTTCAGGATTTAGATATGCCATCAGAAAAAGCACTTAAAGCTTTTGAAAAAATGGGAAAGACTTGTCAGGATTTTAAAGTAAGTCGGGTAGATCATCATGTTTTTATACGTATTCCTAAAAAAGAACAACACTTCTGGTCACCCCAACTTCATCTCGAAATTTATGACGTTAATGAAAACCAACCAAAGCTCAAAGGTCTTTTTGGCCCCAGTCCTACGGTATGGACACTTTTTATGTTTCTACATTTTGTAGTGGCAACATTATTTATCGGTGCCCTGGTTTGGATATATGTTAACATACGCCTGAATAAATCGTATTTATTTCCTATACTCACTATGTTTTTTCTTCTTATAACCTGGTTTGTACTTTACTTTGCTGGTCGCTTAGGAAAACAAGCGGGTAAAAAGGAAATGCAGAAGCTATACTGCTTTATGAAAAGCACCTTAAATTCTGTGGCATGATATATGTTATGTTAAAAATAGTAGCCCTATTAAGCCAACTTTTAAAATAATAACAAATCAATATTGTTAGAGTTTTGAAAACAGCTTATGAAATTATAAATTTGAACACCTAAAATAATTTGCCATGATCTACAAAATAAACATACAGAACCTAAAGAAAATAGTACTTATGCTAGTGATGTCTTGCTTTTTTATGCAAGCGAATGCACAAAATGAGCTTGTTTCTATTCAACCTATAAGTGATCAGGAGTTTGAAGTGAGAAGCCTTAATGGTATACCTTTTACGATAGTTTTGGAAGAAAGTAATAATGATGGACAATTTCATTTAGGAATTAATAACAGTCTTACTTTTAAGACTGGTGATCTGATTGGTAAAAGAAGTACCCTTAGGATTGTATTCGAGGATGAATTATATCACTCTTTAGAGAATAAATTGATTAAGCAATACCAAACAGATTTGCAATGGATCGAAAACTTACTCGGGGTTAAAGAAGGAGAATTTAAAAAACTGCCTTCTCGTCCTGTCTTTACTGATAATGGTTTAGAGAAACTAAAAGGGACAGTATTTGAGTATGTTAACACAGATAAAAAAGAAGAAGATTTTTATAAATGGATAGAAAAAATAAATTATTCTGTTGGCGCAGTGAAATATTTTAGAGATTTATATGCTGCATCTAATGGTGAAAATAATGAACAGAGACACCATTTTTTACCAGTTAATATATACGATGCACTTCAGCAAAATAGATAGAATGATCATACTTATCTAAAAAAGAATCGATACTATAAAACAAATAGGGTATCGATTTTTTATTTTTTAGTGAACTTTGCATCAATCCAAAAATAGAAATTTGGTTAGAAAATGAAATAGGAAGGGACACTACATTCTATTTTACAATTAGTAAATAGGCAGGTTTTTTTTGTTTAATAGGTGTTTTCATAATACTACAAATTTTCTCATATTTTTTACTTTATTATCCTACTTTAGATTTATACAGATAAAATGTTAATCATTAATCTTTATTTCTTCTAAAACCAATAGTATTAGTTTCATTTCTATCATTCTCTTTTATTGTATAAGCAGCAAAACCAGTTATCATATGGTCGGGAAGTTCTATATTTTCTGGTGTACTCCAGGGCAGTTTTCTTAAAGGCCAATCACATTTTTCATCAAATTCTTTCCATCGTTCTAATCGATCCATTGTAATGTTGAGATCATTAGACCAATATGCATTTCCCAAACGATAGTTGTCATAAAAATCATTATGATTATCAAAGAGATAATAAATAATATCTGATGCCTTTAGGATATTTTTCCAAGCTTCTTCTTCTGTAATGTATCCAGCCATAAAAGCATCCCTGCTTATTGGGATAATCCTCCATAGATCAAATCCCCAAATAAGTTTTTTTGGTTTTTTATTACGTTCTTTATTGCAGTCTAGGATATAACTTTCTGGTTTTCGTGTCAGGCCAGCTAATTGTTCTATCATATTTTTTTTTGATTCTGATTGTATATAATATGCAAACCCTTTAGAATGCATGCCTTCAAAAAGTTGTTCTACTATTTTAGTATACTGAGTTTTATTCAAAACCCCCCAATTTTCATTTAAATCTTGTTGGTAAACTTTTGTATCATTCAGATCAAAAGTTAAGGGTTTAAAGGTTTTGTCTTGCAGCCGAGCTTTACACGGTAGTCGTTCTAAAGTTTCTGACCAATGACCGCAATAATAAGAATCTACCAGGTTTAATCTAAGTGCTTGCCTTTGTTGTGTATTTAACTTTTTTATAAGCCCTAGACGATAATATTTTTGTTGTTCTTTTATTTCCAAATATTGTTCTTTACGAATAGAAAAAAACACAAATAATCCTAAAACAAGACAGCCGATCAGCATATAGAGAAAGGTACTGTCTACTAATGTTTGGTTAGAGATTGTATTTGCGTCAGGATGTAAAGCACTGGTAGCGGTTGCAATAAGTACGACTGTAAAGAATAAAAAAAGCAACCCTGCTACAGATACCAGAAAATTTTGCCCTAATGGGAGATTTGAATACGCTTTAAAAAAACTTAGTTTTTTTACAGGGTTTTGCTGTGAGAATGGATGATTTTGAAGTAGTTGCATACTTATTGGTTTTCTTTTGCTGATATTTTGTAATCTTTAAATTTGTTATCCATAGGATAAGATGTAAACATAAAAGTACGGTCTAAAGACCTAAAAAGAACTTTATCAGTGTCCTTTTCAAATTTTGCCAGGTAAGTTTTTCCGGTAAATCGAGTATGATCAATTTGTTTGGTTTCAAAAGTTAATTTACCAACTTCTGAACTTAATTGAATTTTACAAATACTATCCTTGGCATTTACGGTTTCTACCCGTATCCAGGTATATGCATCTTTACGTTGATGATCTTGATAATTTTCATCAAAAAAACTACCATAGTATCGATCTCCTGGTTGCGATAAGCTAAAAAAATCTACTTTGTTGTTATTAGTAGTAGGAGCATCAAACCATATGATTTTTGTAATAATAGCAGCTACAGTTAAAAACGCAGCTACCGTGATCCCAATCCATATTTTTCCAAAAGTTGTGAGTCTAAATCCGGCATTAGGAACGGGATACTTTTTTATTTGCTCTGCTACAAAGCGTTTCATCTCATGTGTCCAATCTTTTTTGGCAATTTCAAGACTGTCCCCTGGCCTATAAAAAACAGGCATAGGCTTTTTCTTGATATTATCTGCCATAGACGTGGATATATGCTTATAATATAAGTCTAATTGCATAGGTTCGCGCATTTGACTTTGTGGGCAAACCAGATCATTGGTTTGTAGCTGTTGATATAAAATATAGTCTTCTGAAACGGTTATAATTGGCATGTTGTTATATTTTATTGATTTCTTGCTTTTATATTTGTTCTTTCTTTTTTAAGGATTTTATGCCGTCTAACGAATCTACCGTTTTAAGCGTTTTATTATCAGGGTCAATTGCACGAAGAGCCCAATAACATTTATCCTTAAACCCTATCAATTTAAAATGTAATTTTTCTAATTGCAGACGTAATGGATATCTAAGCTCGTAAGGTTTTTTTTCGCTAAATACATCTATTTCCCGCATCAATCTGTTTACATATTTTTCTTGTTCTATAAGTTCTTCTCTTGCGGTATATGCATTATTTAAAAGTTCTAATTCATAGATGTCAAATTGAGATAACATTCCCTTCTGTTTATAGGCATTCCAAACATTACTTTTTAGGTATAGGTTAGCATTTTCAAAGGTGCTCCCAAAATCTATAGAAAAAGAGATTTGATCAATTTCAGAGTTTTCTAATAAGGTTTTAATTTCATCTAAGTCATTTTGATTTTTTTCTATAAGATTATAAAAATAAATTACTCCCAGCTTGTGTTCTAGATCTTTTATTAATTCATAATGTCTTGGTTTTTTCTTACTCTGGTAATTGTTATAGCCCAGAAAGATTCCACAACAAGTTAATACAGTTATAAAGATGATGAGTATGTATGCCTTTATTTTTTCCATGTATTTAAAATTCTGGTTAACATCCAATAGGGAGAAATATAAAAATAGTTAAAAGTATAAGGTAGAAAATCCAGGATAGAATCATTCTAGCCCAATTATACCAATTCTTAAATTTTAAAAATTCATCACAAAATTTATCGTATCCTTTTTGTTGTAACAAAAAACCATCTTCATATTCTTCGGGAATCAATAAATACCATACTATATCACAATTTCTGCATTTGTATTGATAAAAAATCAAGTCATTATTTATAGTGTTGAGAAGAAATAACCCATCTGGTTCCAGCAGTTTTCGCTCCAGAGTATATTTAATATCTTCATATTTTTGCATTGAGAAAAATTGTTCATACTCTTTATCAAAACATTTCTGGCACATCTTGTTTGTTTAGGTCTTTATATTTCTATAAGTCGATTTTTACCTAGTCTTACTCTAATCGTATAAAATATTGTTTGGTTGCAGGACTATTCATAATTTCAATCCAAATCATTTGATTACCATTAAAAGATACTTCTCTGTTAATTGTTACAGGGGATTCTCCTTTTCTTTTACTGGTAAAGGCATACATTTTGTTATCGAGATCCTCCCATCTAAAGAACTCTTGATCTGTTGTTCTGTAGCTATAATTACCGTAATCGTCTACCATATATGTTTCATGTATAACTCCTCCATCGCATATAAATTGGTATCTTGATTTCAAGCAACATTCAGTAGGAGAAAACACATTTGTGCCATTTACCTCTTTTTTTTCGAATTGCCATGTCCCTATAATAGGGTTATTTATTTTTTCTTCTATTGTTACATTCTCATCTAATTCAGTATCATAATAAACATATGTGTTATAACACTCTTTATCGTCATCATTTGTACATCCTGTTATCACTACAAGAATTATTAAGATTAATAATATTCTTTGCATAATATTAGTCTTTGATTACATTATTTTTGAGTGTACTATTTGTATTTAAGAGCACCCTGCCTTAAGTTTCATTATGATATTTCCCCCCACAATTAGATTGTAGATATCGTATGAAGATAGGCAGGTGTACTACTTATATATACTATATTTTAATTACAAGTGATATTTGGTATGCTTTATTATTTATTATTGATACAAGTCAACTTATTTTTCTATGCAATACTAGCTAAGAATTTTGGATAAAATGAACCATCCAAGTGAGTGGTACTTATAATAAATAATTACAAATTAGTATGGATAAAAAATTATGGCAGTTAGTTAAGGGAAATTTGTTTTTTCTTGTACTCTGAAGGAGTTAACCCCACATGAGTTTTAAAAACCCGATTAAAAGAGGTTTTGCTTTTGAAACCAGCTTCATATCCTATTGCCAGAATTTTATACCGATCGTATTGGGGGTCTTTCATAATTTTTTTGGCTTCATTAACTCTATAGATATTAATAAAATTATAGAAGTTTTGTTCGAAACAAAAACTAAGAACTTCAGAGAAATGATGGCTACTTATATTTAATTTAGCCGCCAAATCTGTTTGATTGATCTCAAAATCCAGATATGGTTTTTCTTTTTCCATATAATCCAGGATCTGGTTCATATATCGATCTCTGTCTTGATCAGTTAGTGATGAGTTTTTGTATTGAGGTTGTGTTTTTGTAGTTTCATCTTCTTGTTGCTTTTGTATTTTTTTGGCAAGTTCTTGCATTTTGGATTTAAGCCCCAAATGTTCACCAGAAAGGATACTATAATCTTCCTTTATTTTTTTTCTTTCTTGATCTATTTTCTTTTTCTTCCATATCGAAAAAAATAAAATTCCTACAATCAAAAATAATATAACAAGTCCAAATACAATAAAAACATTTTGCTCTTTTAATAAATCTTCTTTTTTAGACAAATCTTTTTCAACTTCCAGCTTTTTGGCATCAGAAATGGTATTCAAATAAGTCTCTCTAGCTAGTGTATATGCTTTTTGATGTTGATTAGCTTTTTGAAAATCTTCTAGTTCTTCATAAACTCTACTTAATTGTTTATGAGCATCTTTCTCTATTTTTGGATACTTATTCGATATTGCCATGGTCAATGCCAAATCAAGTGGTTTAATAGCATCTTTATATCTCTTAAGGTTTATAAGGGTACATCCCATAGTAAAAAGGCTAAGTGCTCTACGTTCCTCAGATTGCCCCGGTTCATATAGATGCAAAGCTTCTTCGGTACATTCTAAAGCTTTTTCTGGCTTATTTAATTGGTTATAAACATCTGCCATATTATTTAAGGCTGCAATAATAATGTCAGTACGTTTAAGTTTTATTCCTATTTCTTTTGCTTTTTTTGTGTGTTCTAAAGATTCTTCAAATTCTTTATTAGCATGAGAGGATACCCCAAGCCCCATATGAATAGCCATTTTATAAATATCTGGACCTCCATACGTATCTATATATCCCAAAGCTTTATTAAATGCAACTTTAGCTTTACCGGTATACTTTATCGTATTGTATACATTCCCCATGTTAATCAAAATAACAGTTTCTTTTTGATAGCTTTTAGGTAATGTTTTTGCCAGATCCATTGCTTCCAAATAACTAGTTAATGCCTTATCGAACTTAGCAACCTGATTGAAATAAACCCCTTGTCGAATCACTGCATCTATTTCAAACTCTTTCAAATCATTTGCGCGAGCTATATATAAAATCGAGTCGGTATACTCCTTAAATAGCTCAAAGTTGCCCAGGTTATAAAACTTTTGTTGTAAATCTGTAAGTTTTTTTACCTCTTCTTCTGGAGAAGAAACCATATCTTTTTCCTTTGTTTGATCAGATGGTTTATGATTTTGAGCATAAAGATCGATACAACTTACCATCATAATAAAAAGGAAAATACATGCTTTACTCATTTTAAGGATAAGGATTAAAAGTTTGTATAAATGTATGGTTTTTATAGTATTCCTAAAAGAAAGATTCTATTTGCAACTACCAAGCAAAACAGGTATCACTAACTAGAATGGAGTATTTAAGAAGGTTGTTAGATTTAATTTGCAGTAAATAAGATCATGAATAAGGTTAATAAAGGTATTAGATTGATGCATTCTATTATATTATTATTTTTTTGAATAGGAGTAAGGGGGGCGATACAATATCAAAAACAAAGTTGATATATAGATCAAAAGCATAACGATAGCCTAAGCTCGATGACTAATATATAAACGTAATGTTTTAATACGTTGTTGTATAATTTGTTTAATATTTTCATCATCTTTTTCTACACTATCATAGATATTGGAGGAACATCGGGGGTGCCATATTCTTATATTTGAAACTGTTATCTTTTACTAGTAAAAGATAACAGTTTCAAATATATAAGATCAACCTGCATCTCCTTAACTCTATATCGTAGAGAAGGTCTTTTTATTATTGGGACAGTATTTTCATAAATAAGCTCATGCGAATATACCAGAGTGTCTAAACCATCAAAATTCCATTTTTTATTATTTACGTTATTTTTCTTATTTGAACAACTCATACTAAGAATAGATACAATTGCTAACCAATAAAAATATGATCAACCTGTTCTTTTTTTACTATCTAACCAGTTAAGTTTTTTCATTATAATTTTTTTGGGTTCAACTTTTAAAAGCCTTCTCCAAATCTGTAGGTTAGGATAAATCCATTCGTATTATTAAAAGGAGTGTTATTCTTATATATCGTATAATTATATGCAAATCTCCATGTATCAAAAAAATAGAAGCTTGCTAGGGCATTAAAAGAAGAATTTGTTCTATATCCTGCACCCACTTCTATTTTATTCTTGTAATTCACCGAGAAATTGAGATCAAATTGTAGCGGAGCTCCAGAGACATATTTTGCCAAAAAACTGGGTTGAAATCTTAGTTCTTCAAAACGATTAAAGTACCATCGATATCCTCCATAAAAATAATATGGTATGGTAACATTAATATTTTTATCATTGGTAGCTGTATTAGAAAACAAATTTTGTACTGAAATCCCTAAGTAAAAATCTTTTTGATTGTACAACATCCCAATCCCCAAAGTAGGTACGGTTATATCAATGTCATTTTTAAAGTTTGGATCTCCCTGAATTCCTAATTCAGATAATTTTTCATGTATCAATATAACCCCTGTAGTCAATCCAAAAGATAAAACACTTGGGTTATAATCCCACCAACGAGCGCGGTTATAATGATGATCAAAATATAATTTATAAGCATAAGAGGCAAAAATGGTAGTTACAGATGTAACTCCGATTTTATCACTTATAAAGCCGCCACCGATTCCTACCTTATTTTTTAAAGTGCTGGTGTTATATACTCCTGAAAAAGTCCTAGGGTTTCCTTCAAATTGATTTAGATAACCAAAATTACTCAAGCTAATCTCTGTATTTGAGTGGTAGCCTGTATGAGCAGGATTGATTAGTACAGGGGTATAATAATAATCAGAGAACAAAGGGCTTTGTTGTGCAATAACATTAGTGTCACAGACAGACAAAACAATAATTACGAGTATATAATACAGATATTTCATAAATGAGATTAACGCTTTAGTACTAAAAAGCCATTTAATTTTTTTAGTGAATGATTCTGTGGTACCGTTATCGTAAAGAAATAGGTGCCTTCTGGTAACTCGCCTCCTCCTAAGTTAGATAACCGATTTGCTGTACCTCTAAATACTCTGGAGGTATTATTGTACCCAGAAATTTCGAAGACCTTATCTCCCCATCGGTTATAAATCGTAACTGTATTGTTTGTATATGCTTCTATACCATCAATTTTCCAATATTCATTGATCCCGTCTCCGTCAGGAGAAAATCCATATTTGGTGGTATCGTTTTCTGTTATGGCTACAGACTCGGTGGTAAAACTTTCTTCACTACATCCTGTGGCCGTTCCTGTAGAGTTAAAAGGAATAATAGTTACAAAATACTGCTGATTCTCTTCAAGATCAGTGGTAAAATCATAAATAGTTCCTGTAACTTCATGGCTGTTGAGCACATCGTTACCCCCGGTAGTGGTGCCTATACTTATTCGATATCCGTCTGCATTGGTGGCTGCATTCCATTGTAAATGGGTATTGATTGCCACATTGGTTGCGTTGTTGGTAGGATTGATTAAGGATGTACATACAGGAATCGTAACCATAGATCTGGCAGTTGTAAAACTTTCTTCACTACATCCTGTGGCCGTTCCTGTAGAGTTAAAAGGAATAATAGTTACAAAATACTGCTGATTCTCTTCAAGATCGGTGGTAAAATCATAAATAGTTCCTTTAACTTCATGGCTGTTGAGTACATCGTTACCCCCGGTAGTGGTGCCTATACTTATTCGATATCCGTCTGCATCGGTGGCTGCATTCCACTGTAAATGGGTATTGATTGCCACATTGGTTGCGTTGTTGGTAGGAGTGATTAAGGATGTACATACAGGAATCGTAATAATGGGTTTAATAGTAGTAAAACTAGTCTCGATACATCCTATAGCTTGCCCAACATTATTTTGTGGAATAATCACTACATAATATGTAGTGTTTTCTGATAAATCCGAGGGATGATCATAGCTTGTTCCTGTTACCACTTCACTAGCAATGTCATTTGCTCCTGATGATGTTCCTATATGTACCAAATAATCATTTGCATTGCTAACTGTATTCCATACAATATTTGTATCAATATTAACATCTGTAGCTCCATTAACCGGACTAGTAATAGTAGTACAGTCAGGTAAAGGAAGTACCGTATCATTTGTAGTAAAACTTTCTTCAGTACACCCCGTTATATCTCCATCGGAAAAATAAGGAGTAATGGTGACAAATATTTTCGTATTTTCCGGTAGATCAGAAGCAAAACTATAAGTAGTTCTATTCCCTACATCTTCATTATTAACGAGATCTGTAGCTCCAGAAGAAGTACCAATGTTAAGTTTATAGCCACAAGCACCTTTGTCTTCTGTCCATTTTATACTGGTATTAACAGGTACAGATGTACTATTATGTATAGGATTACTTAAAGTGACACAGGTTTTATCAATGACAACTGCTAGATTAATATCATTTCTAACTAATAGTAAATTTTTACCGTTTGTTCCTGGGGGATCATTATTTTCAAACGGTACCAGATCGCTGGTAATTTCACAATGATAGACTCCATTATCGCAGTCATTTATGTTGTTAATGATGTATTTAGGTGAGTCGGGGGCATCTGTTATGACTGTACCGTCTTTAAACCATTTGTAATGGTTTTGCAAACCTCGAACTTCTGTAGTTAAGATGATATTGTCGCCAGCATCAGGAGTCAGGTTTTCGATAGTATTTACTTTGGCTTGTGGTGCGTAGGTGTATTTTTGAAATAGATATTGGGGATAAGGATATTCATTCAGGGTTGTAAGGTAACTTACATAAGTTAGATGCTCATTCTCAAAATCACCAAAATGAAATTGGTTATTATGAAATTCAAACCTGAATAATGCAGTATATTTTTTATCTATAAGTGTGGTAAAATCAGGTATTTTTCCTGTTAATTGGTTATGATGTACACTTAACTCACTTCTTCTGCCTAGTTTTCTGTCTGAAGCTATATGATTTTGATAATATTGATTTAGAATGTCATTCCCCGTAAATTGGTTGTTATCAATTACTAAATCGGAAATATTTATATTTTGAGTGATATCTAATCGTTTGATTTGATTGAAAGAGGCGTAGAGAGCCTCCAAATCTATATTTTTTGTAAGATCCAATCCATTATCTTTAAATAAATTTTTGTTTATAGATAGTCTCTGTAATCTTGTGTTTTTTGTTATATCTAAAGTGGATAATTGGTTATTTCCCAAATCTAAAGTTTGTAATGCTGCACATTGAACAACATTTACGTTTGTTAATTGGTTCGTATTTGCAGCTAATCTTTTTAATTTTGGCTTAAAATACATATCCAAAGTTTGTAAGTTATTATTTGACAGAGTTACTGTTTCTAAATTTATATTCTGAGAAACATCAATGGCAACCATTTTATTAGATGTTGCTCGTAGTTGTTTTAATTGAATATTTTGAGTGATATCTAATTGTAATGGAGATAATCCTTTCTTTGAAGAAATTGTAAGGTTTTCGAGCATGGGCGTACTTGCAAAAGAAATAGTACTAATTTCATGTATCAAAATATTAACTTTGGTCAGAGTATTGGTTGTGGGTAGGGATAAAGTGTTAACATCAGTACCTGTAAGAATAATAGTTTCTAGGTTGATGTTGGGAGAAAAATCCATGGTTGTGATGTTGCCTCCATAAAATCTGACATATTTTAATCTATCTTTTACGTCGGGCAAGGTTATATGCATTACTTTTGATGCACCAACTCCTAAGTTAAGCCATTCTAGATTATCCATATCCGATAGATCAACTGTTAAATCATGACGTGAGTAAATATATAGTTTACGTAATGTATTGGTTATTGGAAGTATATAATTTTCTAAATCTCCAAAATTATAAATATGAATCTCTTCTAATTGTAGATTTGATGACATGTCTACTACGGTAATAGGAGCATTGTTTACCCCTCCATTCGCTCTAATATCCAGTTTTTTCAAATTTACGTTTGCAGATAGATCCAGATTAGCTAAAACCACGTTTTCGGTAAATCTTAATTCTTCTAAAGCTATTAGAGTGGTTAATGGCAACGTAGTAAACTGATTACTTCCTGCATCCAACATAACTAAATTTATAAAGGCTGCTAACCCCGTAAAATCGGTAATATCATTACGATTGATATTCAAATTGGTTACAACCTGTGCATCGGTATTCAAAATTGTACCATTTGCCCCATTGGTATCTATCCCCTGATCAATTAAAAATTGCTCAAAATTTGCGTCAGGGATAGCCGTAGTTTGTGCTATAACAACTAAGGTTTTGCATAACAATATTATTACTAATAGTTTTGTTTTCATATTCTACTTTTAGTTTTCCTTAAAAACATCCAAGATTTATTTAGGAGTTGTTTTTTTAAGCAATACTAGTGAATGATTCGGGGTAAAATGTACCACCCAAGTGAGTGGTACTTGTTACAATTAATAACAAATGTCTTGTCCTGTTTAAGATTATGAGGCGTTAATTTTTTAACAAATAAAATGTGTTTATAGCTAGGAAGAGTATGGTTAAAAAAATATATTTAAGATCGGTTTGACTTCGAAAATCAGAGCAGTGTGCTTTCAATTACTTCCCGATACAGAAAGTAACTTTCCTTATAAATAAAGGGTTTGCTGTATTCGAGGTGCAAATAAGGTGCTAGATTTTGTTTTCTTTTGGTAGGGTTTTGTTTACTATTATATATCTTAAAAAAACTTTTGATTACTTTTGAATATCACTTTTCAAATAATAATTAAAAGAAACCAAATTAAGGAGTTTACCTATTCTATTGTTTTAATAAGACTAGTGCGAATATAAATTGTCTATATTTGACAAACAAGTTTAGAACAAATATGTAATGAACAAATTCGGGGACTTAATTCGGTCTAAAAGAGAAGAGAAAGAAATGCTCTTGAGACACCTTTCTGCAGAATTAGATATTGATACTGCACAAATGAGTAAAATTGAAAGAGGAGAACGAACAGCTAAACGTGAACACGTACATGAGCTCATTAAAATCTTTGACCTTAATGAAACAAATGCAATAGCATTTTGGTTGGCAGACCAAGTATATGCAGTTGTGGCTGATGAAAATGAAGCATTGCAAGCTTTGATCGTAGTAGAAAAAGAAGTAAAATATCAAAGTAAATTGAGCAACTAATGGCGTACAAAATTTGCCAAAACATTCATGAATGTAGTGAGCAGCTAAAAGTACTAATTAATGCTTTTAGCGAAGGGTATGCCGATTATAAAAAAGGTTTATACAGTGAGGCTCAAGTTAGAATCGATTTTCTAAATCCATTACTTAAATCTTTTGGTTGGGATGTAGATAATGAGGCACGTAAAACGCAACTCTTTCGTGAAGTTATACAAGAAGAATCTATTGATGTTGAGGAAGAAGATAGAATTACCAAAAAGAATCCTGACTATACTTTAAAGCAGTTCGGCCAACGTTCATTATTCGTTGAAGCGAAAAAAGTATCTATAGATATTACAACTGAAAAAGCACCCGCATTTCAAACACGAAGATATGGTTGGAGTGCCAATCTACCTTTCTCTGTTCTTACTAATTTTGAGCACTTAGTTTTTTATGACTGCACCGTAAAACCAGAATTAGAAGACCTAGCTTCTCAGAACAGATATAAGACATTTAGCTACACAGACTTTCTTGAAAATTTAGAAGAGATATACTCTTTATTTTCATTTGAAGCATTAAAATCAGGTAGTTTAACTGCAATCGACACTGGCGATCTAAAAGGTGAAGAAACCTTTGATGATCATTTTTTAAGTCAAATTGAAAATTGGAGACAAGTTCTTGCTGAAAACGTAGTAGAAAATAATGCCGATTTATCTCAAGATGATATTAACTTCCTTATCCAAAGAATGATCAATAAAATCATATTCTTGAGGATATGTGAGGACCGAGAAATTGAGAAATATGAAACTCTTAAAAATATTACCACTTATGACGAATTAAAAGAGCTTTTCATAGCTTCAGATAACAAGTATAACTCTGGTCTGTTTTCTTTCATTGAAGATGATTTAGCACAACAAATAACCATTGACGATCAAATACTAATTTATATTTTCTCCGAGCTTTATTACCCTATAAGCCCTTATGACTTTTCTGTTATTGATTCAGATATTTTAAGCCAAATATATGAGCAGTATTTAGGAAATAAAATCGAGTTAGCAGCCGATTATTCAGTTTCTATAGTACAGGAACCAGAAGTAGTTGCTTCTAATGGTGTCGTGCCTACGCCTAAAAGAATTGTAAAGCAGATAGTAAGTGAAACGCTGGATAATCTATATTCTGAGGCTGACTTTGATGATTCCTTGGATTTTAGAATAGCAGATATATGCTGTGGTTCAGGAACATTTTTACTTTCCGTTTTTGATTACATTCTACATTACCGTGAAGCATATTATTTAGAACAAGAAGATTTAAAGAATGATTGTTTAATAGAATTATCAGAAGGTCAATTCAGTTTATCATTATCTGAGAAACATACAATTCTTACTGATAATATTTTCGGAGTTGATATAAACCCTTATGCAGTTGAAGTAGCTCATTTCAGTTTGCTTCTTCGTTTGATTGAAAATGAAAATGCTGTATCCATTGAAAGTTTTTTAGATAACACAGGAGAGAAAGTATTACCAAATCTTGACGATAATATTAAGTGTGGCAACTCTCTTCTTGATGATAACTACTTTAAGTTTGATGAAGAAGCTGAGGATAATGATGAATTACTATTTAAAATTAACCCATTCAACTGGGTGGATGAATTTCCGTTCTTAGAAGAGGAAAAAGGTTTCAGTGCTATCGTAGGAAATCCACCTTATGTAAGAATTCAAAACTTTGTGAAGTATTCACCTGAAGAAATTGAATATTACAGGAGTAAGCTGTCTCCATATACATACTCTAAGAAAGATTTATTTGACAAGTATTACCTTTTTATTGAAAGAGCTATAAACCTTCTTAGTGAAGGGGGACGAGTTGGATATATAGTTCCTAATAAATTTTTCATTGTAAAGGGAGGTAAGAAATTAAGAGGTTTTATTACAGATACTACTTCTTTAGATAGAATCATACATTTTGGTGTAACACAGATTTTCCCCAATAGAAGCACCTATACAGCTATTGTCGTATTGGTTAGAGAAGCAAAAGAAAAACTTGAATTTAGTAGAATCGATACTCTATCTTCAATAGATGTTTTTGAAACCACACCTGTTATAGCTTATAATAATAGTGGTTTTGGTTCAACACCTTGGGTTTTTGTATCTGAAACGGCAGACAAGCTATTCAACAGAATCATATCAGCTGGAACTGTTGCTTTGAAGTCTGTTGCTGAAATTCCAGTTGGCTTGCAAACAAGTGCAGATCCAATATTTATTTTCACACCATCTAATGAAGATGCTACTCACTTTTATTTCTCTAAAGACGAAAAAGAATATAAAGTTGAGAAAGGAATATGCAAACCCTCATTATATGATGTTAGTTTTAATGGATTCGATACTGTAACTGCTAATGGACAAATGATATTTCCTTATGAGATTAATGGAGATTCAGCAATAGTAATTTCTCCAGCAGACTTTCAAAATAATTATCCAGATTGTTGGGCTTACTTGAATCTATTTAAATCTAAACTTGAAAAACGAAGCATTAATGGTAATGCGCCTAAATGGTATCAGTATGGTAGAAGCCAAAGCTTAACAAAGTTTCATAATACAGCTAAAATCGTCTTTCCAGTTTTATCTCAAAAGCCGAGCTATATTATTGATGATACAAACTTTCAGTTTACTGGTGGTGGTAATGGTCCTTATTATTCTATAACTTCAAATTCTGATTACTCTATTTATTACTTAGCAGGTCTGTTATCTCACCCTGTTTTGGAAGCTATGGTGAAATCGAGAGCTAGTGAATTTAGAGGAGATTACTATTCTCACGGTAAACAGTTTATTGAGAACCTCCCTATTAGAACAATTGACTTTACAGATGCTGAAGAAAAAGGAATTCATAATTTAATCGTCAGGACAGTAAAATCTATCATAAGAACTAAGCAAAGTTTAAAAGGCGAGAAAATATATGCTAAACAAAAAGTATTAAACCGTAAAATAAACCGATTATATAACAACTTATTCAGTCAGATTGATGCCTTATATGGTTTCACTGAAGAGGATATAGATTGCATAACTGGCGACAATTTATTTGTTGCACCAATAGAATCTTAAATGGCAGAGAAAGAACAAGATATTGATTTTGATAAATTAAGAGGCGGTTACTATACACCTTCTCCAATTGCTGAGTTCATTTGTTCCTGGGCAATACAGAATGATAATGATTTAGTTTTAGAACCAAGTTGTGGTGATGGAAATTTTATAGAAGCGGCAATTAGGAGATTCAATGAATTGGGCGTTTTTAATCAAGATTTATACGGAAGAATAAAAGGTGTAGAATTAATTCCTGATGAAGCAGTAAAAGCAGCAAACAGAGCCGCAAATTTTGGGTTGAACAACGATACAATTGTAAATGATGATTTCTTTAGTTTTATTTCTAATCAAGAGAATGCAACATTTAATTCAATCGTAGGTAATCCGCCATTCATTAGATATCAAAATTTTCCTCCTAAACATAGAGATATTGCAATCCAGATGATGGAAGATTTAGGACTAAAGCCAAACAAACTCACAAATATTTGGGTTCCTTTCTTAGTGATTTGCTCTTCTCTACTTACAGAGAACGGTCGTTTAGGAATGGTAATTCCGGCAGAGTTATTTCAAGTTAAATATGCGGAACAAACAAGAGTATTTCTAAGTAACTTCTTTGAGAGAATAACTATAGTAACTTTCAAAAAGTTGGTCTTTGATGGAATACAACAAGAGGTCGTTTTAATGCTATGTGAAAAATCTGTGCCTAATGCTCATGGAATTAGAGTGTTACAATTAAATGATTTAGAAGAACTTGTTGATATTGATTTTAATGCTGTTGCAGAAACTGAGGTTGTCGAAATACAGCACGATACAGAAAAATGGACAAAATACTTTTTGAATCCACGAGAAATAGACTTATTACGAGAAATAAAAGAAGGTAATCGTGTTCCATTGGCTAATGAAATTTTAGATGCTGACGTAGGAATAGTAACTGGTCGTAATGAGTTTTTTATGCTAAAGCAATCACAAGTTGATGAATGGAAATTACAAGATGTTACGACCAAAGTGGTAAGTAAGTCTAATCAACTTTCAGGGATCATTTTTAATGATAATGATTTTGATGAAAATGCTAATAATGATCTTCCAAATAAACTTTTCTTACCAGAAAATACTGAATTTAAAAACTTAGATAAGGACAGTAAAAAATACATAAAGTACGGTGAAGAAAAGGAGTTTCACAAAGGTTACAAGTGTAGAATAAGAAAGAGGTGGTATATCACACCTTCTTTATGGATACCTCAAGGTTTTGCATTAAGACAAGTAAACAGATATCCAAAACTGGTGTTAAATCACGTTGAAGCCTCTTCAACAGATACCATTCACAGAGTAAGATTCATATCAGATGAATATAGTCCAGAAAGTATAGTAGTATGTTTTCTAAACTCGCTAACATTTGCTTTTTCTGAAGTAACAGGAAGAAGTTATGGTGGAGGTGTTATGACTTTTGAACCAACAGAAATTGAAGAATTATTAATACCAGTTGTTGAAAATCATGGTATTGATATAGCATTAATTGATGAGCTAATTCGGGAAGATAGGATTGAAGAAGTATTAGATATTGTAGATAGAGCTATTTTAATAGATCATTATGGGTTTACTTTAGCGGAAACTTTAGAGTTAAGAAACATTTGGAAGAAAATGTCAGATCGCAGAATTAACAGAGGAAAGTCCGCAAAATCAAAAAAGCCTCTAGTTGTTAAATAAAACGATTTTCAAATCAGTTTAAAGGTCTATGAAAGCTTCAGCAAAAAATCTATTATCAATCATAAAAGAACCTAAACAGTTTATCATTCCTATTTACCAACGAACATATAGTTGGCAGTTTAAACAATGTGCTTTATTATTAAAAGATATTAAGGAAGCATCAAAATCTGAACAAGGACATTTCATAGGCTCAATAGTATACTTTCAACCAGATATTCATACTATTGCGGAAATTAATAAGTATTTAGTAATAGATGGACAGCAAAGATTAACCACGATTACTTTGTTGATTGCAGCTTTAGTAAAGTTCATAGAAAAGAATCCTGATTGTGTGGTTGATACAACCGCCAAAAAGCTAAAAAACTATTATTTATTTAATGCGGAAGAGGATAATGATTTATACTTCAAATTATTGCTAACAAGAAGAGATAAAGTAACACTTACAAATCTATTAACTAATAAGCCTTTACCAACAAAGTATTCAAATAGAATTATTGAAAATCAGGACTATTTTTATGGGCAAATTGATGAGAACAACATCAATAAAATATATAAAGGACTTCAGAAATTAATAGTAGTTGATGTTGCACTAGAAAAAGAAAAAGACAATCCGCAGTTAATATTTGAGAGTCTAAATTCAACAGGTTTAAACTTATCACAAGCAGATCTTATTAGAAATTATATTTTAATGGGGCAAGAACCAATATTCCAAAAGCACCTATACGAAACCTATTGGTATCCTATGGAACAAAGTTTTGGAGAAAATATAAGTGCTTTACCTTGGTTTATGAGAGATTATCTAACGATGAAGTTAAATAGCATTCCCAAAATTGGAGAAGTGTATGATACGTTTAAACAGTATTTTAATAATCACAAAGACAAATTTGGTATAGAAAATATAGTAAAAAGCCTTTATGAATATTCTCAATACTATGTTGCTATTGCTTTACAGAAAGAAGAGGATAAAAGCTTAAATCCTATATTCAAAGAAATCACCAAATTGCGAATAGATACTTCATATCCTTTCTTATTGGCAGTCTATAACGATTACGAGAATGAGTTAATTACGTTAGATGAATTTGTAGAGATACTACACATTACTAAAAACTATGTTTTTAGACGTGCTATATGTGGTATTCCTACCAATAGTTTAAATAAAACATTTGCAACACTTTATAAGAACATTAAAAGTGAGACCTATTCGGAATCTGTGAAAGCAGCATTTATGTTAATGGATGGATATAGAAGATTTCCTGATGATGCAGAATTCAGAAGAGAAATTCAGTTAAAAGATGTCTATAATTTTAGATCAAGAAATTACCTTTTAGAATCTTTAGAAAACTTCAAACGTAAAGAATTAATAACTACTGAAAACTACACCATAGAACACATAATACCACAAAATCCAAAAACATCCTTTGAATGGCAACAAGAATTAGGTGAGAATTGGAAGCTGATAAAAGAAAAGTATTTACATACATTAGGAAATCTATCATTGACAGCCTATAATTCGGAATTATCAGACAAACCATTTACAAATAAAAAGACTATTGAAGGAGGTTTTAATGATAGTCCTTTATTCTTAAATAAATCAGTTAGAGCAGCGAATATTTGGAACGAACAAGCAATCAAAAATAGAGGAACTGAATTAGGTCAAAGAGCATTAAAAGTATGGCCATCACCTTTTTTGGATGATGATGTTTTAGAAATATATAGAGCACCTGAAACTACAAAAGACACGGTTCAATATACCCTAGAACAGTACGAGTATTTACAAAATGATATGTTAGACTTGTATCGCTTGTTTGAAAAAAGAGTCTTAAATATGGATGCCACAGCAAAAGTTGAATTTAAAAAATTATACATAGCATTTAAGGCACAAACTAACTTTGTTGATGTAGTTCCTCAAAAATCAAAATTACGTCTATCCTTGAATATGGCTTTTGACAGAATCAAAGACCCTAAGAACCTTTGTAAAGATATTACTGGTTTAGGAAGATGGGGCAATGGAGATGTAGAAGTAAATTTACGTCACGCTTCGGAATTAGATGATATAATCGATCTTGTTGAACAAGCATTTGAAGAACAAATATCAGGTTAACGTAATTATAGCAACCTTAACAAGCATCCCTTAATCTACAAAATAATACTACGAATTAATAATAAAAATTATTGGGGTCAATGTTTTATTCGATAAATTCTATTTTTTCAGCAAGCGAAGCGCGCAGCCCCAAACCTACCAAAACTAATACTACGAAATGAAAGGTAATTTTATGCCGACTATTTGTCCTATGTTTTTATAAATGATTAATTACTATGCTTCATTTTTCCTTCTAAAACTTTAAGCATATAATTTGTAGCGTGTTGCTTGTCATTAAAATCTTCACGCTTTCTTCCTACCCAAATAATAAATTTTTTAATAGTCTCCGTATTCTCTGGATTTGTTACAAAATCTAATAACCCTCGGTATTCCAGAAGCCCCTCTGATATGCTATACTTTCGTTCTAAAGTGTCGAGTAGTGCATCAATTGTTTCTCCGTATGAATTCATAGTTCACTATTTAGGTCATTTTCAATATCATCTAAAATCAAATGTAATTTTTTAAATGCTCGTTGTACCTCTGACGATTCAAAATCATTAATATTTTCAATAATATTGGTTATATCGAACATTTCTATTGGGTATTTGTGTACAGCAAGATTGTACTTTAATTTAGCTCTTTCAAAGGATTCAATAAATTTTTCGTCATCATTCATATCAAAGTTATTATGTTTAGTTTTTCCTGTATTTCTTCATATGATAAGGGATAAAAGTCGTGGCAATCAACACCAACATCTAAGGCTAACTTTCTGTTATAGCTATTAAGTTTTCCGTGTGAATGTCCGTAAAAATGATATGCTCCGCTATATTTTCCTTTCCAGGTCATTAGTGGATAATGCATCAGAATGATAAGTTGATTATTTGCTGATCGTGGATTCGGTAATTTAAGTTCATGATAATCCCTAATCCATTCAAATCGTTCTAGGCAATTTTGGGTTAATTTATCGTGATTTCCTTTTATCAAATGAATTTTACCGTTCAATCGCTCTAAAATATCTTCTAATTTTCTTGGTGACATTAATGCAATATCACCAAGATGATACACCAGATCATTTTTTCTTACCTTTTCATTCCATTTTTGGATCATGGTTTCATTCATTTCTTCAACAGATTGAAAGGGCCTTTTAGAATGCTTAATTACACCTTTATGGCCGAAATGATGATCCGAAGTAAAGAATATATTATTCATATTCTTTCGCTTAATCGGTAAAGTCCAAATAATTCAAAATGTAATATTCAGGATCTCTTATGTGTTCATAGTACTCGTGTATACTTTTTCGACCTAGTATTTTGATATAGTCAATCTCATACCCATCGACAACTTTCTTGATTGCGCATTCTAATACAGCAGTAGCTTGATGACTTATATTTTCGGCACTATAAGCAAAGTCGAGCGATGCATTGATCCTGTAATATTTGGGAGGTACAACTTCTATTTCATTGACTTCTTCTACATAATCTCCTGCTATGACCTCAATGATTCTAAAATCTGTTATCTTATCCAACTTTAATTTCTCGCAGTGTTTTGGAAACTTATCGCACTTTGTGTAAAAAAGTTGGCGAAATGATTTGATTGAATTAAACCGAACAGGTAAATTGGCTTCTACTGCCTCATATAATTTTAACTTAATCTCCTGGTGTTTTAGCTCCTGGCTCGTTGTAATGAGGCTAATACTTAGCAATAAAAATGTTGTTATGATAGTTTTCATATTGTTGTATTTTAAATTTTGAAAGTGATTTTTTTCTTAAAGTGTACTTTTATTCCGTAAGGTGTTTTTTTCAAATCAACTTAGTGTAGTGAAGCGAACAAAGATTTATGGTAAGCGCCTGTATAGGCCTTAACAGGAATTTTGTGAAGCTGAACAAGATAAGCTGATTTAGAAAAAATTCTTAGTTAGTTATCATAAAATTCGACATCAACGGTGGTTTCAAATTCAGCTCCATTAGTATCTCTAAAATGAAACGTCACAGTGCCAGTTCTAGGAGAAACAACACCCAATTGTTTAAGTATTCCTCCTCCAGAAATTCTACTGCCAATATTCCATTCAAATCCTTGAGAAATGAGACCATCACCATTATTTATGGTATATCCCATAGTTCCTAATTTAAAAGAAGTGATATACAAATAATATTCTATTTCTTGTTCTAAATGCCTTGGGCGCTTTATAAAATATGTGAAATTCATATCCCATAGATAAGGTACTTTTAAAGGGTTTGGTGTCATTACTACTTCAAAATCTGTCTGTAAAGATGAGTATTCTACTTTTTGAGATTTGACTATTCCATTGGACGATTCAATTACAAATTCGATTTCTAGACTTCCAACTTCAAATGATCGAAACCTTCCTTTCATAAACTCGTTATCTAAATCCAAAAATTCGTTTTGACTTATAGCCCCTTCACTATCTAATATTTCTAGTTCACCATTAACATTTTTGAAATACACTTTGTAAATAGCTTCCTCGTTTTTTGTTGTATCTATGCGAAGAATAAAATCTGTGTATTCGTTTACATAGTTCTCATTTTTATCAAAAGCAACCGAAAATTCAAAGTCTTCCTTTATAATCTGATAGGCTAGTTTATGTTCTTTTCGTAATCCTTTATCGTTTTCTATAAAGGTTTGAATTTGATGTTGTCCTTCTGTTTTAGCTATATACTTTGGAACAATTTCTAAATCAGAAAACTCATACTTTTGCCCTGGAGAGAGAACTAAGTTTTCTAATTTATAGAATCCATCACCTTCTAGTATTTCGTATTCAAAAGTATAGATAGTGCCTTCTACGATGTGATCAGGAAATATGTCAATAAAAGTGAGTATTTCGGTATCTATTTTGTTTATAGATATGTATTGACTTTTGATTTGAAAATCAAATGAATCTTTAACAGTTACTTCGATTGGTTCGCAACCTATTATAAACAATAATGCGAACAAAATTAGGATTGGTTTTTTCATTGTGCTTGATTTTTGAGTATTGAATATTTTAGACCTAGACCCACAAAAAACTTTGTTTCGGCTAGATCACTATTTGCATGGTAGTAGATATTGGTTTTGGTGGTCAGGGATAACTTTTTAGAAAGCTGTATGTCTGCATCAATACCGCCAAATGCGCCATAAATAACCTTGCTTTCCTCCGTTATCATAGCTCCATTTGAAAGCATAGAATCTCCTTTGTTGATGTGTTCATACCCTAAAGTACCACCTGCTCCAACAGCTATTACCATTTGTTTATTAGATGCGCTTAGCATTGGTATCTTTATAAAATATCCTGCATTTAAAGTGTATTGATCTATTGGAATATCGTAACCAGATTCATTTTCTTTTATGAATGAAGCTAAAAAACTTAGTTCGAGAAAGTTATTTTTTCTCTTTTCAGTATTGCTATTGTAATAGCTGTAAGTGCCTAATACTGAAAAGCCGTTTTCTGAGTAACCTGCAAGAACAGAAAACGCTTGCTTTTTTAGCCCTATTTCGAGAATGCTTTCTTTCAAATCGTTAAGACCGACAAGCAATTTTTCATTTTCTTCTTTAAAAGTTTCAAGGAGTACCAATGTTTGATCGCCTTCATTTTGTGAAAATAGATTGATCGTGTTTACTAGGAGTAGCCCCCATAAGAGTGTGTTTTTCATATGTATAGTTTTTATTGATTTATGCGATTATTATAGATCTATTAATCCAGGTTGTACTTCATTGCCGGATAAAATACTTTTGGCTTCCTGGATAATTTTGGAGTAGTTAAAGTTTACAACGTATTCTTCTGTATTCGGAACCTCTATTGCCGAAAGATCAATTTGCTCCGGATCATAGCTAAACTTATAGTTAATGAATTCTCGGGGTTTCCCTTCTGCAATAAGACCATAGAATTGACCAGTATCTGCTTTTAAAATTTCACTGATTTTTACGCGATCCCTTTCTTGTATACTTTCACTTTTACCCTTTCCATCATTGGTGTTAAAGTGTACCATTGTTCCAGAAGAACCTGAATTTTTACTTTTAGCCCAATACACTTTATCTTCTTTGCTAAATAAGCTTTTGATCATTTCCGCTGTTTTAGCATTAGAAGTTCTTCCATAAAATTGATTTCCAAGATTAGAAAGTATTACTTGTGCTTTATCTTGACCATATTTTTCTGCTACCTGACTGTAATCCTGAACACCAAAGACGGTAGCTATCTTGTTTTCTCGCCCTGTTGCCGGTATTTGTTCAAAATTGGGTAAGTATAAGGTTGGAGCTTCATCCAGTACCAGCGCACTAGGATGCTTACTTGGTTGATTCATCAATCTGGTGCAAACGGAAATGATTAAGGATATTACGGGAGCATAAGCAGTAGGTAAGGTACTGTCATTGCCAATACATAAGAATTTTGGATCTTCAACAGCATTAATATCTAAATCCAAATCATCGCCCGATAGCAACCAGAATATATCTGGCGTATTTAGTCTTGATAATGCCGTTTGCAATGTAGAAACAACTCCGGCAACCTGTTTTTCTGCTCCACGTTCCATTGCTTGACGAAGACTTACTACCATTCCTGCAGTTTCAGGATCGGAGCTTACTTTATCCAATAAAGTTTTGGTATCTGTTTCTAAAATTAGCGCAATGATATGCGGAAGACTACAAAATTCAGGATGGTGCTTTTTAATATACCAAATGATACCAGTTAAAATACTTTGAGCATCACGATCCCAGAATTTCCTTTCTTTGATGGTTTCTGGTAAAAGATTATTTATAATAAC
Source organism: Bacteroidia bacterium (assembly GCA_030427585.1). Taxonomy (GTDB): domain Bacteria; phylum Bacteroidota; class Bacteroidia; order Flavobacteriales; family Flavobacteriaceae; genus Aquimarina. The sequence continues at coordinate 56,634 of JAUIBW010000021.1, read as the reverse complement.
TTCTGAGTATTCGAATGCATAGGCAGATTTTCTAAGGTAAGCAGGATGCAAGGCATTTACTCGATGACTTCGTAAGGGGTTCTTAAAATCAATAAAGTATGGAGTAATATTACTTTGCGATTTTGTTATATGATGAAACAAGTACTTTGTTAAACCACCACTTTTAAAATCATAAAGAACTCCTGATAAAGATTGCTCTGCAGCTTTTTTGATGATTGGTTTAAATATACTTTCCGATTTACCAGATCCTGCACCACCTTGAATGTATATTCCACGATAGGGGTTGTCTAAAAATATTTTTTGAGGTTTGGCGTCAAATATTAATCTTGATGGGTTGTCATTAGTTTTTTCTTTTTCAGATTTGACTTGTTTTCTATCTCTTTTGTAAAGCTGTCTGATAGTTATATATGCAATAAGGAGTACATTTAGTCCTACCAAAATATCTTGTTGTAATTTTGGATCATTGGGATCAATAGCATTGCCTAGTAAGGACAATCCCATTGATATAGCGAATAGAGCAACCGAAGTTAGTATTAGGTTTGTGATCCATTTTTTATATGGCCATAGAATTATAGAAATTAGAATAGGATGTATAGAAAAGGAAATTCTATATAGCCAGGGGAAATCAACTTCTATTGGTATAAAAGTTGGTAATTGTCCTACTACTATCCAAGCTATAGGAAGCATTACTAGGAAAAAGCCGATAAAGTATTTTATTAATTTTAGAATAATTGAAATCATAGTTCTAGGGATTTAGTGTTATTCATTTCTTTATTTTTTTCTATCTCCTTTAGTAGTTTATCTTTTTCTGCAGGAGATCCATTTTTTAAAATGTTTTGTACTTCAAATTTTTCTACTTCTTTACGTTGGTGTTGAAACATTTGATCGAATGATTTTTCATTTTTATTTATCCACTCCTTGCGATCAAAACCAACTGTGTAGTTATTTTTTCCAATAGTTCGTTTTGTATTTTTTTCATTTGCCGTTGGACTTAATTTTAACTTTTGAGATTTGTCTTTTCGGCTTACGATGATATGGATATGAGATTGTAGACCAGGTTTATTTTGACCAGATTTTGCATCGCCTTTTAGTACTTCGGGATCTGTGCCTTTATATTTCCGATTATGTTCTATCTTTCCGTAGTACACCAAGTCGTTACCATTTTGTAAACCTTTTTCTTGTCTATTAAAGTTTTGGGCATAGTTATTCATTGCTTTTCTGCTATAATCTTGTAGGGATTTATTGTATGCTTTGAATTCTGATGATTTCATATCCCAAACCGATTTTACCTCACGCCCATTAGTAGCTTTTAAAGCAAGGTGTTTTAATTCGGTTTGACTGAAGCTTATAGTTGGAGCAAAGAATTTAGCATCTTCTTTTCCAAGTTTTCTTTTATTAGAGTCTATGGAATCTCTTACTTCAATTTTTGATACATTGTCGCTTTTATGAGAAAAGAAATCTTGTTTGCGTTCTTGAATTTCCAAAGATTTATCTTTGGATTCGGCTTTTTCTGCTAATTGGTCAAGCTCTTGATTTTCTTTATCTAGATATTCAACCAAATTTCCGCAACTTCCAGAGTTGTTTCCTCCATAACTACTATGTGGTTTACTTATAGGCATCATTTGAATATTTCTTTGATATGGTTTGTTAATCCAGTCTTGTTTTTAGGATCTATATTTTCTGCAATAGCCAAAATTGCATTTTGCTGTTTACTCAATTCACTTTTTACCATAAGGGTTCTATCCTTATCTGCGGTATTCATTTTGTAAAGTAATTCCTTTAAGGCAGTTTTTAATTGATCAATTTTTTCGTGCTGTTCTTTTGAGTAACTGTATACTTCATTTCTCATGGGTTTTAGGATATCTCGTTCCTGAACTTTTAGAAAAGAAACAATTCTTTTATCCAAAGCTTTAACCATAATCGATGGGTTATTATTAACCGCATTTTTCGGGTCTATTCCTGTCCTTTTGAAATACAAAATCATTTGTTCTATAAGGCTACTCATGGGTTGATTAAACCCATCGGATAATTGCTTTAAATTCTTATGATATTTATGATGTATGAGTATGCTTTTTTTTGTCATTTTATATTTTTAATTATTGATAATCAGTATTTTAAAATTTGTTTTATAGTGATTTTATAATGTGATATATTTTATAACCTCTAGTAAAAGCAGATTTTATCTGCGTTTAGCCCCGCAGGGCGAGTCGGATAGGGGGTGTAAGCCCCTGTCCGACTCGCTCTCTTTTTGAGACCTTCGCATTACCAGATAATCATTGAGATCATTATGCTTATGATAAAAGACACTACAGTCCAAAATTGCCTTGTGATTTTGCTTCAAAAAAGCTATCGCTTTTTGCCCTGGTTCGTCATTGTCTAGGTATGCATAAATATTGCGGTAATCCGCAATAATAGGAGTGATGTTTTTGATCATTCCGACGGAGTTGGATATGATGTAATCCTCATGTAAAAATTCTGATTTGAACAATGTTTTATAAGACAAAAAATCCAGAAAACCTTCAAATAGTACTAGCTTAGAATGGTTGTTTTTAAAGCTTGTAATTTCTTTTCTTCCTCTACAACCTTTAAAATATTTATTACGCAGTTCGTAACCATTTACATCATTTTGAAATGAAATAGCGAAGTATCTTTTGTTCTTGTTTTGATAGTATATTTCTTCGCAATAATGTTGTGCTATTTCGATATCGATATGACGTTGATTTAGGTAATCAAGTAAAGCTTGGTTTTCAAGTTTTTTAACTTTTAAGATTTCGTATTCGGGAGATATTGGGATAGATTTCTGGAAACTTGGTTGCTGCTGAAAAGAGAAAAAAATGTCTTTACTCAAAATTTCTAAAGCTTCTTTTGTATCGCATCCTTTTAGTTTTATGATTAAGTCAATTACATTACCTCCAAAACCTTCTCCGTGGTCATACCATCGATTTAGATGTTTTGAAACCTTGAAAGATGCTTGGGTTTCTTTTCTGAATGGAGAAAGAAACCAAGCTTCTTTCTCAGTCTGTCGTTTAGGAAAATGCCCTAATTTTCCAAGTGTTGGCACGATGGAAATATTACGGGCTTTTTCACACGTTAGTTTCTCTCTTTTCATTGGTTTTGATTTTATCCGTTTTTTTGATGATTTGATGCTAAATCGATTTAATAACTTGTTATTCAGTATTTAACAGCGCATCAAATGCGTCATCATTCTGTCATCATTTTGATGTTTTTTGAATTTCTTGTCATCATTTATTTTTTTGATGACGGTTTGATGCTGGTTTGATGACAGATTAACTATTTGGTATTCATTGATTTATTGTTTTTTGTCATCAATTCATCATAATTTTCCTGCAAAAAGGCTCGTTTTAAGGTGTAAAATCGACCTTTGTCAGTTCCTTCGACTATAGTTCCTTCACTTAGAATTGAGAATTTTTTGTATTTTAAAGTGTTCTCTGCAGGTGCTAGATTCCATTCCTCACGAACGATATTACGTAGCTTGGTTTTGGTTTCTTTGTATGGAGTTCTGCTTAATAGATTTTGTAGGTCTTTGATACAGAATTGAAATTCTTCCAATTCGTAACAGTCCATTATTTCTAAAATTGAGTTTACCAGTTCTATTTCAATAATGTTCTTATTGAAGTTGATCAGCTTTTTTAAAGCCTCTGTTTTAATCTGTTTGGGAGTAAACCACATTCTAGTAGAATTCTTGGAATAAAAATCTCGATGCATCAGGTAATGCAGAAATGCAGGAATTTCTTTTATCAGCTTATCCAATAGGTTTTCATCTTCACTTTGAAAGGAATGTATTTTGCGAACCCAAAACCGGATCTCACCTGGTTCTATTTTGATGAAGTTCTTTTCATTGTTACTGCAGAGAATGAATTTGCCAAAAAACTCAATTTCGTTTTTGTCTTTTCCTTTGGCTTCGACTTTATAAGTTCTGGCCGTAGAGAGGTTTTTAATACGTTCGGTATCTTCTTTTTTGTCCAGTAATACTTCATCAACTGCAATGATTAGTTTACTCGACCAATCGGAATTAAATTGAGACCTAAAATCATCATTTGTATTGTAGGTCATATTACTTCCAAAAAGATTTTTTAACCAGTTTAGTGTGGTAGTTTTTCCAGTATTTCTTTCTCTTGAAACTAGGCAAAGAACAGGGAGTATTTGTGTTGGCTTTTCATAAAGGATTTTGAGATAATCTAAGCCAAGCTCCAATTGATCCCCGAAAATATGTTTCATAAAGTTCAGAGAATTTTCAATGTCTCCTTTTTTCGGTTTGTGACTTAACTCGTTATAGGTATTGTAAAAATTTGAAATCTCTTGTTTGAAATCTATATGGGAAGGAACACAACAAAATCCATCATATTTTTTGATCTTGCTTATGAAGTCTCTTCCATGATCTTCTCGGATACACTCTTTACTCCAAATGGTTAAAACTTCTAGAGTATCTCCTGATATTAATGGTTTTTGGATCTGCTTATAATAAGATGTTCCAATCCTTAGATATTGTGATTTATGTGTCATACTGCTAATGATGTTGCAGAAAACCGTATATTTGCACCATACGATAATCTCGTTGAAAGAATTATTTAAAAGTGTAAAGGGTCAGAGCTTTACGCTTTTTTGTTTTTTAAAGTGTAGTTAAGAGCTTCCTTTTTTATTTCAGCAGCAGATTTACGTCTGTTTTGTAGTAACCATTGGTCCAAACGCTCTTTATCGAAAAAGATAATTTTACCATTAGGTTTGGAATGTGGAATATCCCCAGATGATGTAAGTTTGTACATATAACTTCGTGAGATTCCTGTGTAATCACAAGCCTCTTCAAAGGAAAGTACTTTTTTAGACCCTATTAATAATTTTTCTATTCTATTAAGTCTCTCGTCCAATTTTATTTTGTCCATTATTTTTGATTTACAGATTTATAATGAACAACTGCAGTTGTTTTTGGTAAATGAATTCTAGAGTAAAACTACTATAGGAAAGAAAAAGAAAAGTATGCAATGTTTACAAAGGCAAACAAAATCGTATTAAAAGCAAACATTTTACTTTTAAAGAGAAGAAAATATCTTATTTAGAATCTCACTTTTTTTTGATTCAATTGTTCTTTGTTTTGCATTTTTAACCGAATCATAATTATATTTTTCTCCATCTTCTTTTTTAATAAGGTTCGAAGTGTCTATAAAATGAATCAACTTAAAACTACTCGATGCAAATTCCTTTTTTAATAGCTCATAAAATTCTCTAATCGACGGATTGTCAAGTGTAAAGTATATACAGGAATTATGATCTTCCCAATTTTTTAATAAAACGTTAGAGAAATCTTCGGATGAGTTTTTGTATAAGGTTATGATACCATATCTTATTAGACTATCATATAATTTTTGTATTTGATTCTCAGATATTTTTAAGTTAAAGTTTCTTTCTTTTTTAGTAATATTTAATTTTTCTTTTGCCTGAGGGATATGTGAATCAAAATTTGATGGTTTCAAGACTGGAGAAGGATCAGGTTTTAATCTATTTAGAGTTATAGTTTCAGTAAGTTCCTTGATATACCAGTCTAAATCTATTTTTTTGTTTTTTATTACAACCCTTTTTAAGGCTTTAATTTCTGATTGTAAACTATTAGTATCAAGTTTATGCTTATCGTCCCAAAGACTTACTAAAACTTCTTTAAAATATGCATTGAAAAGCAAGTTATAGTCTTCTTTAATCTCAAATTGAATACCATAGAAACTATTATTTGCTATGATAATGTTTTCTAAGAAAAACTTACAAATAAGCTCATTAAGTATAGTGTTATTGGGTTTAAACTTATTGTAAAAAGGTCTGTTTTCAGTATAACTTTTTATCTCGAGAAAAATAGAGTTGATTTGCTCTTGAATGAAAAAGAATATTGAATTGTAAGCTATATCGATTGGAGCTTCTTTTCTTTTAACGTTCTCACTATTTTTGAAATATTCTGTGACTTTATCTTTTTCAAAAATTTTATCATAGTATAGGTAGATATTTTTCTTTATGTAATTATTTATAAACCTTCTATTGTAGTAAGAATAATGAAAATCGCTCAGAGATACGTTTGATGGTAGATAATACACTTCACTACAATCAGAAAGCATAAGTTTTTCTTTAAGTGAATAGTATAATTCCAAATATTTATCTGGTTTCTTGGTTTTACCCTTTTTGTTTGATATTACTTTTTTCAATTTGGGCATCCAATCTTCATTATCCTTTTCTTTTTTTTCGATTTTCATTAAGATACTTTCTTTTGAATTCTCTAACTGATCCTTTTTGATTGAAGTGGTTGATGCAGATAATGGCTTTATCTCAAATTTTTTACTCCAAGACATTTTGATAAAATACGTCATTAGCCCTAAAGCAAATGGTATTGTCGAAAAACTAATTTTATGAAACCAACTTAAATAGAATGTTTCTATTTCTCTAAAAGTCATATGGAATATGAAATAGGATAAACCGAAGAAAAAAATGTTTAGAAAAAGTCTTAACCTATCATAATTAGGATTCCAAACACTTTTGTTATTTAACCAGGCTTCAAAATATTTCAGGTAACCTCTCATTATTAAAAATAGAGAGGCAAGAAGTAATAAAGTAGAAACTATTAATACGGTTATTAAGTATTCTCTCATAATTGTAGTTTTAATTCGGGTATAATATTTGCCGCTTCTTTCATCTTTTTATCAATGATCTTAGCATAAATCTCTGTAGTTCTTAGCTCTTTATGACCTAATCTTTTAGATACCGTGTAAATATCTGCACCATTCTCTAGAAGTAAAACAGCATTTGTATGTCTGGCACTGTGAAACGTAATATGTTTTGTAATACCAGCACGCATACACCACCGTAATATTTCGGCATTAAAATGCGCACCATATTTCAAACCTACAAATACACGATCACTTTCTGATTGCCTTTCTCCTAATAAATCTCTCGCTTGTTTAGATATATAAAGATACTCGAGTCCGTCTGTTTTTTGTTGTCTAAATATGATTCTGGAACCTGAATCTTCATCGCGAACTTCAGACCAGATCATTTTATTTATATCACTCCAACGTAAACCAGTTAGGCAACTAAATATAAATGCGTTTTTAAGCATCTTATATTTACATGTAGCATTTGATAAAGCTTGAAGCTCTGAATGTGTTAAATACTCTCTTTTTGATTCTCCTTGCTCAAAACCTTTTACTTTTTTTACGATGTTACTATCTAAATAACCTAATTCAAAAGCCTCTTTTAAGGCTGCTTTGAATTTATTGAAATAAGAATATTTTGAATTTTGAGACAGGCCTAAATCGCTCTTTGTCTTTGCATCTTTATCTAGGTAATTTTTAAAACCCTTTACAAAGTTTTCATCTATATCGTCAAAAGTTACAGAGGCAGGACAAAAACGCTCTAGGTGTTTTTGCGCAGCATCCCAATTTCCATAATTTTTAATGCTATCAATACGCTCATTTTTTAGCTTGCTAAAAAAATCTAGAAATCGGGTTTTACTTTTCTTAGCATCTTTTATGTTATACTTACCTTGAATGGCATCTGCTTTTCTAAGGGAAAGGATTTTATCCGCTAATAAATATGTTTCCTTATTGTGCTTTTTTTCTTCACTGCCTTTAGGATTTTGAAAGGTATAAAGTTTTAAATACTCAAAATCCCTATTGTATTTATTAACCCCATTTGGATCTATGTAATGACCTTTGTAATACTCGATATAAAGACTATATCGGTTATTCTTTATTTTCTTTTTCTTTAAACTTATTTTCATAACACAAAAGGTGAAATTTTTTCATCTTTCGTATCAAAATCTTATAAAAGATGAAATTTAGGTGAAATAAAAATACAAAAATAAGTTTATCATTGGAAAGTAAAATCCTTTAAAATTACTATAAAAACCTATTATACAGACAAAAAGAAACTAAAAGTATATCAAAGGAAAATATATTTACTTCCCGATACAGAAATTAGCAAAGATATTTCCGAGCAAATCATCACTGGTAATTTCTCCTGTAATTTCACCAAAATGATATAACGCCTGTCGTATGTCTATAGCCATCAGGTCTCCAGAAAGTCCGGTATCTAATCCATATTGTACTTTCTGTATTTCTTCTAAAGCTTTTAATAAAGCATCATAGTGACGAGAATTCGTAACAATCGTCTCATTATTGCGTAAAGCCCCTGTATTTACATACTCAAGAAGTTTATTTTGTAAGGCTTCGACACCTGTGTTTTGTTTTGCAGAAAGAAGATGGATGTTTTTGATTTCAGATGTTAGTTTCGAAGTTTGATCGTTATCTAGTTTATCTACTTTATTAGCAACAATAATCAGAGGTTTTTGGGGATACTTATTTTTTATTTTACCAATTCCAACCTTAAGTGTTTGCATACCATCAACTGTCAACTCAGAACTATCTACCAAATAGATAACTACCTGTGCTTGTTCAATTTTTTCAAATGTCTTTTGGATGCCTATACTTTCTACAACATCTTTGGTTTCCCGTATCCCAGCAGTATCTATAAATCGAAATCCAATACCGCCAATAGTAATTTCATCTTCTATAGTATCTCGAGTGGTTCCTGCGATATCCGATACAATGGCTCTTTCTTCGTTTAGTAATGCATTAAGCAATGTAGATTTTCCGACATTAGGTTCCCCAACAATAGCTACTGGGATTCCGTTTTTGATAACATTACCCACTGCAAAAGAATCGATAAGGCGTTTTAATACGTTTATGATTCTCGCGATTAAATCTTTAAACTGAGTGCGATCTGCAAATTCTACATCTTCTTCGGCAAAATCTAACTCGAGTTCTATTAAAGAAGCAAAATTCAGTAGTTCATCTCTCAGTTTTTGAATCTCATTAGAAAAACCACCTCGCATTTGTTGCATTGCGATTTGATGAGAAGCTTCAGAATCAGATGCAATAAGATCGGCTACAGCTTCGGCTTGAGAAAGATCTAGTTTTCCATTAATAAATGCACGTAGTGTAAACTCTCCTGCATTAGCCATTCTACATCCTTTCCGTAGTAATAACTGAATAATTTCTTGTTGGATATATACAGAACCGTGACAAGAAATCTCTATGGTAGGTTCCCCAGTATATGAATTAGAGTCTTTAAAAATAGAAATCAAAACTTCATCAAGTATTCTGTTTTCGTCAACAATGTGTCCCAGGTGTATAGTATGGCTTTTTTGAGCACTTAGTTCTTTTCTGCTCACAGATCGAAATAAAGGAGAACAAATCGTAATAGCTTCTTTTCCAGAGATACGAATGACCGCTATAGCCCCAGCTCCTGATGGGGTTGCTAATGCTACTATGGTATCTTGTGCGATCATATATTTTATCTATAAAAGAGCAAAAATAGGTATTAATAGATGTATTTTAAATTTTGATAGCCAAACTTTTTTGAGGAGTTGATTTTCTTTTCTATCTTGTAGCAGGAAGAAGAAGAAATACTTCAGTATTAACCAACTTATTTCCTTCGGAAAAAAAGAATAGGAAAAACCACTGGTTTTTGATTAATTAAAAATTAGATGACCAGTTAGTGGAATACAATTTTGTAGCAACTAAAGGTGCTGCAAGAGTTTTTGTGCTAACTAAATTTAATGTCTAATCTAATATTTTTAATCTTATTCTTATGAACTCAAACAACACAAACTCAATTAACATTTATAGGTATCCTGTACATCGAATATGTATACTGCTATGCATTATTTTTATGTTGATACCCTATATCAATTTTGCTCAGGATGAGCTACCACGACATTATACAAAGTATAATATGAAGATAAAACCTGATAGCAATCAGAGTAAAAATAGTTCACAAATTGTTACAGAAACCATATCAGAAAAAGGAGCTACGTGGCTACGTTTATTTCTTAAAGATGTAAATCTTGGAAATAAGAGTACACTAACCATTACATCGGCGTTGGACGGAGCTACCCAAACATTAACATCAAAGACCATCAAAGAGTGGAAGAATAGCACAGCTTATTTTAATGGTGATAAAATAACGCTAAAACTAACCGTAGCATCAGGAGAAACAGCTATAGGTTTTACTATTCACGAAGTGGGAGTCGGTGAAAACGATCCGGGATCAAAATCTCAATGTGGTTCGACGGATGATAGAGTCGATTCTACAGATAATGCAATCGGACGAATAGTACCTATCGGTTGTACAGGTTGGATTATTACTAATGGTAGATTGGTTACTGCAGGACATTGCGTGGGGAGCAGAGCGCAACTTATAGAATTTAATGTACCTAAATCTAATCCAGATCGTACCATTGTACATCCTGGGCCAGAAGATCAATATCCAATAGGTAATTTTGTCACACCATATACCAATAACCCAAGTCAGGCTAATGATTGGGCTGTATTTACAGCAAGTGCAAATTCACAAACTGGTCAAACACCTATACAAGCACAGGGTAAATCATTTAATGTAGTGCAAAGTGCCCCTGGAAATAATATAACAATAACAGGGTTTGGTACAGATACAGGTGTTGATAACCAAACACAGCAAACGCATACAGGACCACTATCTTCTGTTACCAATACGTTTGTGAGATATAGAACAGATACGACCGGAGGAAATTCTGGAAGCCCGATAATAGATGCTGCAACAGGAAATGCAGTTGGGGTTCACGCCTACGGAGGATGCTCTGGATCTGGTGGATCTAATTCTGGAGAGAGAGCTACAATACCTGCTTTTTGGGATGCTATGGGACTTGATGGAAATCCACCAACCGATGAATGTACGGGTGATATTGCTTCTTTCCCATATAGCGAAAGTTTTGAAGGTAATATAGGAGCTTGGAAACAAGTCGGTGGAGATGACTTAGACTGGACTGTAAATTCTAATGGTACTCCTTCTAATGGTACTGGGCCAAGCAGTGCTGTAGATGGTACTTCATATATCTATGTAGAAGCATCTGGAAACGGAACAGGATTCCCTTCTAAAAGAGCAATCTTAAATTCACCTTGTTTAAATTTTACAAGTCTTACAACGCCACAATTAAGTTTTCAATATCATATGATAGGTAATGCAGTAGGAACATTAACTGTAGAAGCCAGAACAAATAATACAGGAAACTGGTCAAGTGTGTTTACCAAAACAGGAGCACAGGGAACAGATTGGAATGCAGCTGATATAGATCTCTCTTCATATGCTGGTAATACAAGCGTGCAGTTAAGATTAAATGTTGTAACAGGAAGCAGTTGGCAAGGAGATATTGCTATTGATGCTCTAAATATATCTAATGGTACGGTAACACCTCCTGTATGTACAGCTTTAGACTTTAATGGTTTTACAATCACAGCATTCTCTAATCAGGATACTGCAGGCAATTTTTCAATCCAAAGTGGTGGAGCTGGACTTTCTTTACAAAATAATACATGGAAATATATTGCTATGAATTATACAGTAACTGCGAATACAGTAATAGAATTTGATTTTAGCAGTACTTCTGAAGGAGAAATTCACGCAGTTGGTTTTGAAAATGATAATACATTAACCTCTACTAGGTATTTTAAAGTTCATGGTACTCAAAACTATGGGGTAACCAATTTTGATGATTATACTAGTGGTACAAAAAAATATGTCATTCCGGTAGGGAATTTCTATACTGGTAGTATGGATAGACTGGTTTTTATAAATGATAATGATGCTGGTAGTGGTAATACTTCTGTTTTTAGTAATGTGAAAATATACGAAGGTTCTTGTGGGAGATCAGCAACTTCAGAAAGTTTAATAGCTCAGTTAGAATCAGTTTCACCAATTATAGGAGACGAGAATGAAGGTGATCTTGCAGGATTAAGTATCAAGCCAAACCCTGCAAAAGATATCTTTTCGTTACATCTAAGTCAATATATAAAAGGAAATGTAACTGCAACCATTTATACGATTCTGGGGAGTAAAAAAGCTAGAATAAATATGCAGCCGGGTATTAATACAATTTCGGCCCGAAACTTATCATTGGGTAGAGGGATTTATCTAATTAAAATCGATAGTAGCACTGGGGAATCTGCTACCGAGAAACTAATTGTGAATTAACTTTTTACATAGAAGACATTAAATTTAGTAATTAAGAAACACCCTGGTACTTTGTATCGGGGTGTTTTTTGATTAGGTACCCAAATATTAGAGTAGTTACTGTAACAAAATGCTATTTTTATCGTCGTATAAATATGTATTGCTAATGTTTTTAGCAATTTAATCAATCATCAACCAAAAAAAGTAGAAATCATGAGACAAGACAGGTCATTATTAGTTATTACCCATTTATCACAATTATTAGACCTCATCACAGGGTTTGGAGGGTTTATAGTACCTTTAATATTATGGCTAACTCAGAGAGAAAGAGTTTCGGCTATGGATGAGCATGGAAAATCAATTATGAATTTTCAGATAAGTATGTTTATTTATGCAATTGTATGTGTTCCCTTAATATTATTATTTGGACTAGGATTATTGGGGTTAGCTCTTATTGCACTATTATGCTTTATATTTCCTATCATTAATGCTATAAAAGCAAATAATGGAGAAGAACCTTCATATCCTTTGTCTATACAAATCATTAAATAATTGCTAATATGAAGTAATTAAAATATTATAACTTAGCAGTTATATTAGTAGATTGCCTGAATATTTATTCAGGCTTTTTCATGTAATTTTTTGGCGCTTTAGGAATGATAAAGCCTTTAAAAATAACAGGATAACATAATTTTTTGGGATTGAAAGATAAAAATATGTTGTTTTTATACTGTAAAACCGTAAAATAATATAGAAATAAACAGATATTGTTTTATATTGTTGTAGTGGTTTTTTTGATAATATGGGGTATGTGTGTGAAAATTTTTAAAATAAATATAATTATTCTGTTAATTTTTTGGGGTATTGATAGTGTTGCTCAAAAAGAAGAAAAGATTGAAAAATCAACTTTAGAAATAGACAATACTATTTATCGTTTGATAAGGAATGATAGCATTGTCGAGGCCAGAATTTTTTTAGATACCATTTTTAATCATAAAAAATCAGAACCAGATGATGAGTTTTTGTTGTCCTATAATTATAACTACGGGCTAATTTTTATGACTTCGGGAAAACCCAATGCAGCAGCAAATTACATATTTAAAGCTAAGGAAATTTCAAAAAAGATACCATGTAATTCTTATGAATCAAAGATCAAAGTAGTCATGCTAAGGCTGTTTAGAGAAACAAATAGGTACAAAGAACTAGATAGCTTATATCAAAAGTATCTTAATGATAATGAAGAGAGTAAAAATGGTATTATATTTTTTCATCATCTTGATTATATCATAAGCGAAATGAATAGAAGTAACTTTAAACAAGTGATTTCCATTTCCAAAAAGACGCTATCCGACCTTGATGATTATGATTTTACAAAGATGTCAAAGGAAAGTAAACATGTCATTAATGATGTTGTGAGAAACGAGTTAAAGATATATTTTGCAATGGCATTAATGAAAAAAGGTATAGATTATCAGAAATCGTATCGATTGCTAAATGAAACAGAACGAGATTCTCTCTTTTTTGTACAAAGAGAACGTGATGAATATTTAAGATTGATACAACAATATAAAGCACGCTATTTTTATGAGTATGATAAAAATATGGATTCGGTGTCTTATTATCAGGCATTATCGAATAAATATCAGGAGACTTATGTTAAAAAACTGAAAAAACGTGCCTCTAACGCAGATAGTTTTATTTATGAAATTGCCAGGAATAAAAAGGATATTGAACAACTTTCTGTTATCAATGAGAAAAATATTCAGATTCAAAAAAGTTATTTTCAGATCAGTTTTTTAATAGGGTTTTTGTTGTTGTTGGCGATTATTTTTAGTGTTTATGTATATAGGTCTAACAATCATAAGCATAGGATTAATGAAGAGTTGAAAGAAAAAAATGCTGAGTTACTAGCGGTTGATGAAGAACGTAATCAGTTTTTTTCTATAATGAGTCATGAATTGAGAACACCTATCTATACAATACAAGGGCTAGTAGAAATTATAGAAAATACAAAAAATCAAAAACAGAGGGAGGAATTTCTAAATACATTAAAGTTTTCTAATAATCATTTATCTGGATTGGTAAATAATGCTTTAGAATATTCTAAGTTCCGTCTGGGAAATGTTAGACTAAATAAAGATGCTTTTTTCTTAGGTGAAATGCTAACGAATATTTGTAATTCGTTTTCGTATCAATTACATAAGAGTAATACAGAATTACATATAAATATAGCAGAAAATGCAGAAACAAATGTTTTAGGAGATCGTTTAAGACTTTCTCAGATTTTTATTAACCTTGTTTCTAATGCTATTAAGTTTACTACAAATGGAAATATCTGGATAGAGGTTACGCAAGTTGCAACTTTCGAAAATATGATCAGGTATCACTTTGTAGTGAAAGATAACGGTATCGGTATTAAAAAAGAATTAATATCAGATGTATTCGATGGATTTAAGGGAATACATCATATAGATAAACACAAAGGAGGCTCTGGGTTAGGATTGTATATCGTAAAACGGTTTATAGAAGATTTGTATAAATCCTCAATAGTTGTAGAATCTGAAGAAGGTAAGGGGACTTCGTTTTCTTTTGAAATTGAAATGGAACGAAACTTAAAGAATACAAAAGTGCCGATTGTAAATGATGAAGATTATGCCAACATATTAGAAGGGTATAGCATGTTGGTTGTAGATGATAATACGATTAATCTAATGATTACAAAAAAGATTTTAGAAAGTGCAGGAGCGATATGTACAACAGTAGATAATGGTTTTGATGCTGTACTATTAACGCAAAAAAATGACTACGATGTGGTTTTTATGGATATTCATATGCCAGAACAAGATGGTTTTGAAACGACTCAAAAAATAAGAGAGTTTAATAAAGATGTTATTATTATGGCATTAACAGCGGTTGATTTAGAAAGGGTAATTACAAAGGTTCATCAATCTGGTATGAATGGTATTGTTGCTAAGCCATATAAACGAAGTGATTTATTTCAAAAAATCTTGTCCTTTTCTCTAAAAAAAGATTAAATAATGAGCTTCCTAAATACGATAAGAAAGCTCATTATTATAATAAACAATTTAGATCTTTATTGTTTTTAATGTTGGTTAATTCTAAAATCAGGATAAGCATCCATACCATGTTCATGATTGTCTAATCCGTCAATTTCTTCTTTTTCTGAAACTCGGATTCCTATAGTTTTTTTAAGTATGAATATAATAATAAAAGCTGTAGTTGAACAAAAAGCCCCTACAATAAAGATACCAAGCCCCTGAACCAAGAACTGATCAAATCCAGCTTTCGCCCCAAAAATCCCTACAGCTATAGTTCCCCAAATGCCACAGATTAAATGAACAGCTATGGCACCTACAGGATCGTCTAGTTTTAATTTATCTACCAGTGCTATACCAAGCACAATAATTATACCAGCACATAAACCAATAATTACAGTTTCGTTTGGGGACATAAGATCAGCTCCGGCTGTTATCCCTACCAATCCCCCAAGAATACCATTTAAGAACATCGTAAGATCATAGTTTTTGTATAAGATGATAGAAAGTACAAATGCTCCAATACCACCTGCTGCCGCTGCAAGACAGGTAGTTACTAATACTAATGAAGTGCTGGCAGGATCCGCAGAGAGTACAGATCCACCATTAAAACCAAACCACCCTAGCCAAAGAATAAGTACACCAGCAGCGGCTATGGGGATATTGTGCCCAGGAATAGCTTGTGGTTTTCCTTCAGAGCTATATTTGCCTATCCTTGCACCTAATAGAATAATTGCTACCATGGCAGCCCATCCACCAACAGAGTGCACGAGTGTAGAACCCGCAAAGTCATAAAACCCTTCAGTTTCACCGATTTTAAAAGTAGATAAAAATCCGCTTCCCCATTGCCAGGAACCTACTATAGGGTATACTAAACCTACATAAAGTATAGTAAATATCATGAATGCACCTAACTTAATACGCTCTGCTACCGCACCAGAAACTATAGTAGCGGCTGTAGCGGCAAACATTCCCTGAAATAAGAAATCTGTCCACCAGGTATAACCTCCGCTGGCATATTCTGGAGTCATCCCATTTTGGGGAGCAGCGATGCCAAACCCTGCAAATTTTAAAAAACCGATGTCTCCATCCTCGAACCCCGGATACATAAGGTTGAAACCACCGATGTAGTATAATAATAAACCTATACAGATAATAAATACATTTTTAAATAATATGTTAATTGTGTTTTTTTGACGAGTTAATCCTATTTCTAAAAAGGAAAATCCTAAGTGCATGAAAAATACAAGTGCAGTACACACCATCATCCATACATTATTTGTGGTTAAAAGTTCCATAGTTTAATTACTATTAAAATTGTTTTTAGTTTTCGATTGGTTAATTTTTGTGAGTAGTGAGAAATATCAGATTAATGTTTCTTCACCTTTTTCTGAGGTACGAATTCTATATGCTTCTTTAATGTCTGAAACAAAGATTTTTCCATCACCAACTTCTCCTGTTTTTGCAGCTTTTAGAATTGCAGAGATTGCAACTTCTTCAAAATCATCATTTACAACAATCGATAAATACCTTCTCTGAATATCTGTTGTACTATAAGAAATTCCTCTATAGACACTTCCTTTTTGTTCGTGCCCAACTCCGGTTACATCCCAATAAGAGAAAAACATAATACCTTTACTGTGTAGAGCCTCTTTTACGACCCGGTATTTTGATCTCCTGATAATTGCTTCTATTTTCTTCATAAAGAATAAAAGTTAAAATTAGTATTGAATTATATTCAAAAATATAATTTTTTAAAGTATACTATATAAAAAACAGGGTTGTTATGTGTGTTTTTATTATTTTTTGGTTTTTAACCCTATTAAAATTAGGGTTAAATATTTTTTGTATTGAGAAAATAATAATTTAATACCTGTGGTATTCGAAATGGTGCCGAAAACGTTTTCGATAAAACCAACTGATAATCAGTTGTCTGTGATTTGGTTTTAATGCTTGATCGATTTTGATTTTTGTCAAAAAAACGTATTGTCAAATTCATAATTAGAAGCTCTTATTTTGTGATTATTTTATTCTGAAAGGTCTTTTTTTATGTAGCTCAGAAAAGTGATTGCGAAAGCAGTTTTTTTCTTTCTCTGTATTTAATGATTTGTTAATTTCATCTGCTTGAAACACTTTTAGATTAGTAAATATGATGAAGAAACAAGGAATGTATCTACCAGAATTTGAGCATGACGCATGTGGTGCAGGATTCATTTGTAGCTTAGAGGGAAAGAAATCAAACGATATTATTCATAAAGCATTAGAGATTCTTGAAAAACTAGAGCATAGAGGTGCTGTAAGTGCTGATGGAAAGACAGGGGATGGAGCAGGAATTCTAATTGATATACCACATGATTTTTTTACCGAGCATTGTGATTTTAAATTACCAGCTGCCGGAGAATATGCTGTAAGTAATGTTTTCTTACCTAAGAAAGAAAATCAAAGACAGTTTTGTATAGATACCTTCGAACAAAATATTATTGATCAAGGGCTTACTTTATTGGGGTGGAGAGATGTTCCTGTGGATCATATTCATATTGGTGAGATTGCAGCAATGACAGAGCCATTTATAAAACAAATATTTATTGGTAAAGAAAGTAAAGATCAAAGCTATTTTGATTTTAATTTAAAGCTATTTATAGCAAGAAAAATAACAGAACATATCATATACGAATCTAAATTATCAGAAAGTAAGTTTTTCTATCTGCCTAGTCTGTCTACAAAAACCTTGATATTTAAGGGTTTATTGATGCCAGAAGATATTAAGTTGTATTATAAAGATTTATTGAATCCAAAAGTGGTCACCCGATTGGCTTTGGTACATCAGCGCTTCTCGACCAATACATTCCCAACCTGGGATCTGGCACAACCTTTTCGGTATATGTGTCATAATGGTGAGATTAATACCTTAAGAGGGAATATAACCAGAATGCGATCTAGAGAAGAGTTGTTAGAAAGTGATTGGTTTGAAGAGGATATCAAAAAAATACTTCCCGTGGTTCTAAAAGGTAAATCAGATTCAGCCTCTATGGATATGGTAGTAGAGCTGCTATTAATGACTGGGAGATCTTTACCAGAGGTGATGATGATGATGGTACCAGAGGCCTGGGAGAAAAACCCTGAAATGTCTGAAGCTAAGAAAGCTTTTTATGAATATAATTCTTGTACTATGGAGCCTTGGGATGGCCCTGCTTCAATCCCTTTTACAGATGGTAATTATATAGGAGCAGTGTTAGATAGAAATGGATTAAGACCTTCTCGTTATAGTGTAACCAAAGACGGTTATGTAATCATGTCTTCAGAAACGGGAGTGGTAGATATTAAACCAGATAATGTCGAATATCACGGAAGATTAGAACCAGGAAAAATGTTCTTGGTTAATATGGATGAAGGTAGAATTGTAAATGATGAAGAAATTAAAGAGAAAATTGCAGCAAAGCATCCTTATCGAGAATGGTTGGATGATAATTTGGTGCATTTAAAAGATATACCATATAATGATTGTCCTTTGTTTTTGGGTGAAGAAACTGTTGCCAAACGAAAAGAAATATTTGGATATACCCAAGAAGATATAGATACTATTATTTCTCCTATGGGGCAATTGGGTAAAGAACCTATTGGTTCTATGGGATCTGATACTCCAATTGCAGTGCTTTCTGAGCGCCCGCAATTGATCTATAACTATTTTAAACAATTGTTTGCGCAGGTAACAAATCCACCATTAGATGGTATTCGTGAAGAACTGATTACCGATATCAGTTTAACTCTGGGGTCTGATCATAATATATTCGATATTAATGAGAAACATTGTAATAAACTAAAGATCCAAAACCCTGTAATATCAAAAGAAGACTTGGATAAGATCAAAACCTACACAGGTAAAGGGTTTAAGTCTACTTCTGTATCGATGTTATATAATATTAATAGAGGGTTAAACGGCCTTGAAGATGCATTAGAAATTTTACTCAAAAACGTATCTCAAGCCATTGATGAAGGAACAAACATAATTATTCTTTCCGATAGGAACGTGAGTAAGCACAGAGCGCCAATTCCTGCGCTATTAGCATGCTCCTATGTTAATAGTGGACTACAAAAGCTAGGAAAACGATCCAAAGTCAGTACTATTATTGAATCTGCAGAACCTAGAGAAGTACATCATTTTGCTTTGTTGTTTGGGTACGGAGCCAGTGCCATTAATCCTTATATGGTAAATGAGATTATAGGAGAACAGATTAAAGAAAACAATATATCAGGACTCACTTTTGAAGAAGCAGTATACAACTATAACAAGGCTGTAGGTAAAGGAGTGCTAAAGGTGATGAATAAAATTGGTATTTCTACTTTAAATTCATACCGAAGTTCTCAATTATTCGAATGCATCGGGATTAATACTCAGGTTGTTGATCAATATTTCCCTAATACAGCAACTCGTATTGAAGGAATAGGACTTTATGAGATCGAAAAAGAGATCTCTAAACGCCATAAAAAAGCTTATATAGGTCAGGAAGTAGCAGGTAATTTAAGCCTAGAGATAGGAGGGCAGTACCGATGGAGACGTAATGGAGAAAAACACCAGTTTAATCCTTTGTCGGTGGCTAAACTACAAAAATCGGTTAGGGATAACGATCCCGAAACGTATGCAGAATATGCCAAATTAATCAATGAACAATCAAAAGCTCTGATGACCATTAGAGGAATGTTGGAGTTTTCGAATTATGATCCTATTTCGATAGATGAGGTAGAACCTTGGACAGAGATCGTAAAACGTTTTAAAACGGGAGCTATGTCATATGGGTCTATTAGCCAGGAAGCACATGAAAACCTTGCAGTGGCAATGAACCGTATAGGAGGAAAAAGTAACTCTGGGGAAGGAGGGGAAAACCCGCTTCGCTTCTATAAAGATGTAAATGGTGATTGGAAAAACAGTGCGATTAAGCAAGTGGCTTCTGGTCGATTTGGAGTGTCTTCTAACTATTTAACGAATGCTGCAGAGATTCAAATTAAAATGGCTCAGGGAGCTAAACCAGGAGAAGGAGGGCAATTGCCAGGGCCAAAAGTAAATCCCGAAATAGCTAAAACGCGTAATTCTACACCCTATGTAGGATTAATTTCGCCACCACCACATCATGATATTTATTCTATCGAAGATTTGTCACAGTTAATTTATGACCTAAAATCTGCAAATAGGAATGCGAGAATAAATGTAAAATTAGTATCAGAAGTTGGTGTAGGAACTGTTGCAGCAGGGGTAGCCAAAGCAAAGGCAGATGTGGTGCTAATTTCTGGATTTGATGGTGGTACAGGGGCATCACCATTAACATCGCTAAAACATGCCGGACTCCCATGGGAACTTGGTATTGCAGAGGCACAGCAAACACTAGTGGGTAATAACCTGCGTAGCCGTATTGTGCTAGAGTGTGACGGACAGTTAAAAACCGGTCGGGATGTTGCAATAGCATGCTTATTAGGTGCAGAGGAGTTCGGTTTTGCAACAGCACCTCTGGTAGCATCAGGATGCGTAATGATGCGTGTATGTCACTTAAATACCTGTCCGGTTGGTATTGCTACACAAAACCCAGAACTACGCAAAAAATTTAATGGAAAACCAGAACATGTCGTAAACTATATGTATTTCGTAGCTCAGGAGTTGCGAGAGATTATGGCACAACTAGGATTTCGTACCATCAACGAAATGATAGGACAGGTAAGTAAGTTGGATCATAAAAAAGCTATTAATCACTATAAAGCTGCAGGAGTAGATCTTACACCAATTCTTCACCAGGTAAAAACGCCTTCAGGAGTGGATATCTATAATACCGAAAGTCAGGATCATGGCTTAGAGAAGTCTATAGACTTTGAAATCATAGAGCAAGCACATCCGGCACTCTTTCGTAAAGAAAAAACCGTATTAGATTTTGATATTTGTAATACTGATAGAGCAGTAGGTGCTATCTTAAGTAATGAAATATCAAAAATATATGGGGCACAGGGATTGCCCGATAATACCTTGAAACTAAACTTTACAGGAGCAGCTGGACAAAGCTTCGGAGCATTTGCTACCAAAGGATTGACGATGGTGGTTAATGGGAATACCAATGACTACCTAGGAAAAGGACTTTCGGGAGCAAAACTCATTATTAAAGTACCCGAAGAAGCTACTATAATTCCCGAAAATAATGTGATCACAGGTAATGTAACCCTGTATGGAGCTACAGCAGGAGAAGTCTATATTAATGGTAAAGCAGGAGAACGATTCTGTGTACGTAACTCTGGAGCAAAAGCTGTAGTTGAAGGAATTGGTGATCATGGATGTGAATATATGACCGGAGGTATTGCTGTGATTCTGGGAGAAGTAGGAAGAAATTTTGGAGCAGGGATGTCTGGCGGAATAGCATATATCTACGATGAGAAAAAGACATTTGAAAAGCATTGTAATAAAGAGGCGTTAAATCTGGATTCTGTGATAGAGGAAAAAGATATTGAAGAGTTAAAAACCTTAATCGAGAACCATTACAATACTACCTTAAGTCCTTTGGCTCAAAGAATTTTGGAAAACTGGAGGAGCGAATTACCAAAATTTGTCAAAATTTTCCCTGAAGAATACAAACAAGCATTACAGCGATTAAAAGAAGAAAAACTAGCACAAGTATAAAACGATATTGAACATGGGAAAGATAACTGGATTTTTAGAATTTGAAAGAGAGATAGAAGAGTACGAACCGGTAAAAGATCGTATCAAAGGATATAAAGAGTTTACTGTGGGAATACCAGAGGGGAAACTCAAAAATCAAGGTGCACGTTGTATGGATTGTGGAATACCATTTTGTCATAGCGGGTGCCCGTTAGGCAACCTGATCCCTGACTTTAATGATGCTGTGTATCGTGGTCGATGGAAAAAAGCAGCAGATATTTTACATTCAACTAATAATTTTCCTGAATTTACAGGGAGATTATGCCCTGCACCATGTGAAGAAGCTTGTGTACTAGGGGTAAATGAAAACCCTGTGACTATTGAGAATATAGAAAAAAATATCGTAGAGCAAGCTTTTAAAAACGATTGGATTAAGCCTAACCCTCCAAAAGAAAGAACAGGTAAGACCGTAGCTGTAATTGGATCTGGACCAGCTGGATTAGCAGCTGCACAACAATTAAACCGTGTTGGGCATTTGGTGACTGTTTTTGAAAGAGATGAAAAAGTAGGAGGATTATTGCGCTATGGTATTCCTGATTTTAAAATGGAAAAATATGTGATCGATCGTCGTGTTGCTATTTTAGAAAAAGAAGGTATTGTTTTTAGAACCAATACCCATATCGGAAAGGAGATCAAAGCAGATACGTTAAAAGCTGACTTTGATGCTGTGGTATTGTGTACAGGAGCTACAGTTCGTCGTAATTTACCTGTCAAAGGGGCTGATCTTAAAGGGGTAGTTCAGGCTATGGATTTTTTACCACAAAGTAATAGAAGAGTTGATGGTATAAAAGATTTGGGAGAAGAAATTCTGGCTACAAAGAAAGATGTAATCGTAATTGGAGGAGGAGATACAGGATCAGATTGTATTGGTACTTCTGTGCGGCAGGGAGCAACTTCTGTAACTAACTTTGAGATTATGGATAAAGGAACCATAGAACGTCCTGCACATCAACCCTGGCCATTTTGGCCAATGCGTTTGCGTACAAGCTCATCTCATCAAGAAGGAGTAACTCGTAATTGGAGTATCTCTACCAAAGAGTTTTTGGGAGATGAAAATGGAAATCTAAATGGTTTAATCACTATAGAAGTAGAATGGGTAAAAGAAAATGGTCGTTTTATACTAAAAGAAATTTTGGGTACAGAGAAAGAATGGAAATGTGAATTAGCGTTGTTGGCTTTAGGATTTACGGGATCAGAGCCTACTATCGCAGAACAATTAGGAGTAGATATGGATGCAAGAACCAATATTAAAGCAAGTGAGCACAATTATGCAACCAATGTAAAAGGAGTTTTTGCAGCTGGGGATACTCGTAGAGGGCAGTCTTTAATTGTTTGGGCAATTGCAGAAGGTAGACAAGCTGCATATCATGTCGATACCTATTTAATGGGAAGTTCTAATCTACCACTTAAAGGAGAGGGAGATTTACCTAGGGTATAACGATATATTTTTGCTACCACAATACTAATAAAGAAGACTGCTAATATAGAAATTAGCAGTCTTCCTGTTTTTTGATTGATTGAATTTTGGCTAGTGTATCCTAATATATTTAAAAATGAATTTTGATTCTAATAGCTTGCTCTAGCGAAACATCTTTGTCCTGTTCTTTTAAGGATTTAATAAACTCTGGTGTGACATTATGAATTTTAAGACTCTTTGCCTGATCAGCTGTTATATTTTTAAATCCAATATCTTTAAAAGATTGTACAAACTCTGGAGTAACCCTGTGAATTTTAAAACTCATGATGTCATCTAGAGGAAGGTCTCCGAATTCCGTCTTTTTGAACTCTTTAATATACTCGGGGGTTACATTGTGAATCTTTAGAGATATTAACTTACTTAAAGAAATATTAGAATACCCTATTTTTGAATAATCTGAAGCAGTACTGGGAGACACGTTATGTATTTTTAATGATTTAGCTTCGTCTAAAGAGATGTTTTTATATCCAGCTTTTTTAAAGGAATCAATAAAATCGGGGGTAACATTATGGATTTTTAGACCTACTACATCATCAAGAGGAATGTTATTATACCCTGCCTTATTGAACATTTTGATGTACTCTGGTGTAACATTATGTATTTTTAATTTGATGATATCATCGATTGGTACATTATCATAACCCAGTTGTTTAAATTGTTTTATAAAATCATTTGGGGTTTGTTGATTATCTTGTGAGGCTCCACGGCTATTAGTAGAACTTGATAAGATATTTTGATTTCGTTTACTTTTTGAAGAAGAGCTTTTAGCTGCTTTTACCTGGCCAGGTGTGATATCATGGATTTTTAGTTTGATAGCTTCTTGTAATGAAATGTTATTTTGCCCTGCTTTTTTATACGCTTGTATAAGTTCTGGAGTTACGCCATGAATTTTTAATTTTTTAGCTTCCTGTAAGCTGATATTAGGATATCCAGCTTTTTTGAAGTTGTTTATGTATACCGGAGTAACATTATGAATTTTAAGGTTTTTAGCTTCCTGTACAGTAATGTTGGTATGCCCCGCCTTTTTGAATGACTCAATAAAATCTGGAGTCACATCGTGAATCTTTAATTTCATATAATCATCAAGAGACAGGTTGCCATAACCATTATTTCGATATGATGTAACGAATTCAGAAGATACATTATGGATTTTAGCTTTTGTAATCTTTTTTAGGGAAGTTTTACTACCATTTAAAGTATTGATAAACGAAATATAAGTAACATCAACGTCAAATAAATTAAGTTTACTTACCTCTTCCATGGTATAATTTTCATACCCTAATCGAGTAAGTTCTTTCCTGTACATTTTTAGTTTATCAAGCGGAAGTGATTTATGAATAATATCTTCAAAATCATCTTGATCGATGTTTAGATTTTCACGTTTTAAATAACTTAGGTAGTTGTTGTCAAAACCAGTAAGGAAACAATGCACCAAATCTTTATTATCGACATGTAAACCATAAGCTTTGAGTGATGTAATAAACGACTCATTGGGAGTAAATTCATATCTTCCATCACCTATTTTGTTATCAAACCGACCCACATAGGTCATAGTCCCGGCATCTTTTGTAATTTTAAATTGTTGTCGATCTCCACTGGGAAAATCTTTAAAGTATATGGGGTCATAGCATCTGGTCATAGACCAGAAATTTCGCTTAAGAGGTTCTGCACTTCTATACATAATACATAATTTACCTCCTCCAACTTCGGCATCCCATACTCCTTTGGTAAAGTTGTTTTGAGCACCGGATGATGATATGGATTCTTTATTAGAATCTGCCGTAATATCTATAGATTCTGCATTATGATCAGCCAATGTTTCATTGGGTTTTACCGGGTTAAAAGAAAATACGGTAATAGCAAGTAGTGGAATAATGATTAGGTATTTCCACCCTGATTTTGATGTTGATTTTTTAGAATTCATCATAAGGATTCGTTTTTTGAGAAATGATTGATTGTAACTTGTAGCCAAACCTGTTGGCATATTTGGAGTGGAGACTTTTAAGAGATTCATTTGATAAATTTCTCTGTCTTCACCTATATTAAGCATATTATTGTCGGTCAGGTATTCTAGATTATTATCGATAGCTCTGCGATATAGCCAGGCAAAAGGATTAAACCATTGCATCATCACTAATAATTCTACTAATAACATATCGATACTATGTCTACCTTTGATATGTACCTGTTCGTGTTTTAGGATTTGTAAATACGTATCGGGATTATATTGACTGGGATTCATAAATATTCTATTCCAGAATGAGTAGGGAGCATGTTTTTTATCGGTTTCTACAATTTTATAATCATCAACTTCTATAGTTGGATATTTAGAAATGCGATATAATAAAACTCCTAATTGAATGATAAAATGAATGCCAAATACTAATATACCTAATAGATAAATGTATAGCAGAACTGTTTCCCAGTCTAAAGATTTGCTAATAGAAGTTGTGTTGATACCAGAAGTATCGGTGGCTGATATATTTTCAGTTTTTGTAGCTGTTTCTGGTATTTTATAGTCTGCGACAACAGAATTTGAAGGTTGTATTTCTACTTCCCGAGATAAAGCACTTTTAAATGATAAACTTTCGGGAACCGTAATAAAAGGTAAAGTGAATGAAAGTACAATTAATGATAACAATACCCATCTGTTTAAATGGTAAAAAGTCTCTTTGGAAAGAAAAAATCTATAAATAATATAAGATAATCCTATTAATGCCGAGCTATGTACGATATAGTTCATTATTTCTTGTTTTTTATTAGTTGAATTATTTCTTCTAATTCGTCGGTATTTATCTTTTCTTCCTTAGCAAAGAATTTAACCAAAGCCAAAGGAGAATTGTCAAAATAATTGTTTACTACCTCGCCTAATACTTCTTTTTGATACTCATCTTTTGATACTAAAGGATAATATTGAAAACTGTTTCCATACGCTACATGACTAATAAACCCTTTTTCTTCTAAAATTTTTACAATCGTAGCAGTAGTATTATAATGTGGTTTAGGATCAGAAAGCTCTTCAATGATTTCTTTTATAAATGCCTTTTCCAATTTCCACAGACTTTGCATAATCTGTTCTTCTCTTTTAGCTAATTTTTGCATAGTATCAATTTTATAAAACAAACTTACTACTAATCTTTTAGTTTTGCAACTAATTAATTAGTAGTACAACTAATTAGTTAGTAGATTTATTGTGTTAACTATTGATTTTAAGAGGTTTTTAAAGGGTGTTAAAAAAATGATAATGTATTTTAGAAAAGTAAATTTCTAAGAAGTGCATTACGGTTTTAAAAGATAATAATTTCTTTTCTTAAGATAATTAGAGTATACAACTACTCTAATAATAGCCGTAATTCATCACGATTAAGTAGTTCTGGAGTATATTCTGTTACAATGCCATAATTAAAAAATGCACTTTTCATCTTTGTACTATCTTCAATTAGATCAAATATATTGGTATAAAAATGTTCAACCTTATCATCCTTGGTATGCATAATAAGCGATGAGGCAGTAGTGATATACTCATCTTCCTGATATTCTTTTAGCTTTAATAGTCTAAATTCAATATCGGATGCAATTGATGTGATATTAGCTAACTCAATTGGTTTAGGATATGAAGTACACTCAAAACAAACTATTAGTTTTTTTTGATTTGATTTTAAGTGATAGGTGATAGTGATTTCTTTATTAACTAATTTTTCAAAACCATCCATATCCATAAATGCCAGGGTGTCATTAGTATTAGTTTTAGCAGTGAGCACTGTTGTGAGGTAGTCATCAGGCATGATTAACGTCTCTTCAACCGATAAAACTGTTGCTTTTGTAGTATTAATTTTGTCATCCTGACTAGAAGTCGTAATCACCTGTAGAGGTACTTTTAAGTTACTACTACTTTCTTTTGAGTTTTTATTGGTGTTACATGAGACGCAACAAATCAAAATAATAGATAAAATAGGTGTAGGTATCTTCACAGCATTGTTTTATATAATTGGTTATAAATGTAATACATAAAAGTAATACGGGATTACACTGTTTTCTGGGAAAATGATGTTATCGTATTTTACGGGTAGGGAAAACAGAATATTGCTAAAATCTACATTATTTCGGATTAAGAGCATATCGAGTTTGTAAAAAAATATATACTATAGTTTTTAATCTTTAACTCTTAGTTTTTTCTTCCCGATTAATAACGTGTTGGTTCCTTGAACTTGATTGTGTTGTGAAAATTCGATATCCAATTTAACTGCGGATACAAGAGATTCGATTTTGATATTTTCCTTCAAATTAATTCCGGCATTAAATACGATTTGTCCACCTGGTTTTAATAAGGGAATAAGGTTTTTCCAGAATTGATTTTCATAAAACTGTTTAGGAACTTGATTATCGATAAAAATATCGATGATTATAATTTCAAATTGTGATACACAATGATCGACATAGAAAAAAGCGTCTTCGCAAATGATTTCGAGATTGCGATTACTGGTTATATTAAATTCATTTTTAGCAATTTCGATGACTACTTCATCAATTTCTACAGCAGTAATTTTTCCTTGATGACCAAATGTATTTCTAAGGGGAGCTATTATACTCCCACCTCCAAGCCCTAGTAAAAGAATTTCACTATTAACAGAAATATCTATTAATGAAAGTCCGTAACTAAGTAATTTTTGTAACGATCCATAGGAGTAATTTGCATTTTGACTATCCAGTACTTTTTTACCATTCATCCATGTGAGTTCTAATGTTCCATTAATTTGTGTAGAAACCTCTTTGGTGAATGGCCACAGATAGCTTAATAATCTCTTCATGTATTTCTGTGTGTAAAATTGTAATTCAAAAGTAAAGTTAAAATGTTTAATTTCTTGATGTTTTTTTATCCCAATCTATAAAATTTATGATTGTAAAAAGAAAAGGTTATTTGACTTACATTAGAGTAGTATTGATAGAAAATGTTGCTCTATTATTTTTTTGTTCATAAAACATAACAATATTTCTCTTTTGATACTATTCTCGACTTTTTAAGAATATACACTGGTGTTTTAGGTAGTTTTAACCCTACATGAATCATATAAAACCTCAATTTGTTTGTGTAATTCACGTATTTAATTATCAGTAATTTACATTAAATTTAGGTGATATAAATTTAAATATATACACAATGAAAAGTATTCTTAATTTAGCTGGAGTCACAAAACTCAGTAAAGAACAGCAACAAACTATTACAGGGTCGAGTATGAGATGGGCCAGATGCTGCCCAACCGGGAGAGGTTGCCAGGTAGGTCCTCCGGGAGGAGGGTTCTGCGAACCGGGCTACTGTCGTCCTAATGGCTACTGCATCTTTGCATAGTACATACATAGAGGGTAAACATTGTCGTTTGCCCTCTTTTTTACGTATCTGGCAACTTACTTTGGAAGTAACAGATTTTTATCTGTGATCTCGTTTACCTTTTCAATTAGTATTGATTGAAAGTGTTTATCAACCAATTTTTGCTTTTATTCCATTTGGTATAGCGATATTCTCTCTCTTTTGAAACACTCTCTCTATTTTTTAGACTTAAGTGTGTTTTGTCTACTTGTTTGCTTCGGTATCCTAAAAGGTGAAAAAACTGTTTTGTGAAGAAGCGAGCAATCTTAAGATTAACCGTAAGTTCATTTTTTTTATTTGAAGCCCAATGAACACCAGGAAGAATAGTAATTATATTATCAAAATGTATTTTACGAAGTATGGTAGAAAGCCTCAAAAATACCGGATGTATACTTTGGATGGTAAAAAAACCATCATTGCCTTGATGTTGGTATAAAGGCATAAATATCCTCCCATTTTTTGAAGCTGTTATTATTTTTCCATTACTATAAGCAAGTTGTTCTCCTTTTTGTATATGTTGAAAATTGACAAATCCAGGCTTCATTTTGAAGACTTCGTTCTCTTTAATTTGGTAACGCCAATAGATTTCATAAATTTCTGTAGGACCTTCTGATCCTTTAACCAGAAAGTGATAATGGTAATCATACTCAATATCTTTCTTTGTAAGGCTTCCGGCAAAAACCATAGTAAGATAGATAAAAGAAATATGATTTTTAATAGCTTCCGGATCATCATGCTGTCCTCCTTCAAAACCAAAAGATACATAGCCTAATTCATTGATATAACTTAGTAAAGGACCATCTAGATACTCTTCAATACCCAATATCATCGAGATAGGATATTGCATTGTATATTTTCTATTTAACAAGCTATCATTTACGGTTAAAAAAGGCATTGTTTTACTCGAAGTGGTGTGAAGATCCATAAAATAAAATGGACCACTTTCTTTATCGAGAATATCTTTTATAATTTGATAAATATCGTATTGCTGCTCTATGTCGAGATTGGTATCTTGATTTTTAATGTCTTTGGATAAATTATTAATTCTATCGTGTTTCCATACTCGATTTAAATCTTCTTTCTCATACCGTTTTCCTTTGGCTAATGCCGGGAGATTACCACTTATGGCATACATAGTCCCTTTTACGAGGATTTGGCTGTTTTTTATATGATTAAATACATCATAAAGGGCAAATATTCCGGCAGGCTCATTACCATGAATACCACCAATAAAAATGAGAGTAGGTCCCGGCTTCGAACCTTTGATGTAACTAATTATACGTTCAATCTCTATCGATTGATCTTGCGCTTTACTATAAACTTTTACCATCATCAAATGCCATTACATCATTTATTGTAATAATTCCTACAAGATCTTTTTTTTGTACTACAGGAAGACAACCAATCTCATGTTTTTTCATTATCTGTATTGCTTTTGATATTGTTGTTTTGGGTTTAACCGTTATTACTTCTTTTACCATAATGTTTGCTACGACACAATTATTATTATCTTTATTTTGATTATCTTTTACTTGGTTCCAGGTTAACAACCCACATAGTTTACCTGGTTTACTTTCTACAGGAACATGATGAATATTCTTCCATTTCATAATACGTATAGCAAGATTGGCTAAATCATATGCGTCTACTGTAAATAGCTTTGTAGACATAATATGCCCCACTAATGATGGGGTTTTATGCATTTTGGGTAATGTTTTTGCGTTAAGTACGGGCCATTTATGAACTGGGTATCCACTTTCCTGATTCTGATATAAACTTTTAGTAAGTGTTCTTAACGCATCATCTTTTTTCATGTTTTTTTGAAGAAAACGATAATTTTTAACATTCCATTCTGCGGCAGTAGAACCCTTGGTACGATTTTCTATAATTTGCAAAAATCGTTCTCTGTCATCATCATTTATCTTAGCTATTTTTAGACCCTGATGAGCTATGGGTAACAATTTTTTTAGTATTAGGTTTTGAATAGAAATAGAAGATCCCATCCATTTTATGATCGTATCTTTTCCTGTACGTGCTGCTTTTATAAAATTTCCTTTTGCATCTCTGAAATCCATGTGATTAGGCATGTTATCATATTTTGAAGGACGCCCTATCATTAATCCAGCCCAAAAAGCAAAGTTTGCGATTTCATCTAGAGCAGTAGGGCCGGAAGGGATATAACGGTTTTCGATTCTAACATGAGGTTTTCCACCACCAACTCCATAACAGGGTCGATTCCATCTATACACAGTGCCATTGTGTAAAGAAAGAGCTTGCAATTTTGGGATACTTCCTTTTTTAAGCTCTGAAACAGAATTGGTTACTATATCACGAGACAAAACAACCTTATGTTGTGCAACATCATTTTTAAAAATTTCTGCTACAGATCCCGATGCCCACTGATTGCTAAAACTAACCCGGGCTCTTCTATCTTTTAGGGCATAAGAAGAGCTCCTGATATCCATACTCTGACGAAATAAAGCAATTCGGGTTTCGCTCCATAACTCTCTTCCGAACAATAGTGGTGAGTTGGTACATATTCCCAGGACAGGAGCAGATATAGCCTGAGCCCAATTATAACTGGAAACAAAATCTTTTGGAGGTATCTGAAGATGCATCTGAAAACTAGTATTACAAGCTTCAAAAAGTACAGATTTGTGATGAATACTTAATTCATCTACGCCTCTTATATGAAGTTCAAAATCTGTTCCTCTTTGTGTTTTTAGAATATCATTTAAAGCAGAATACCTGGGGTTGGGAGTCATATACTTCAGTTCGAGATGATGTTTCCTTATGGTTGGTAAAATACCGGTAAGTAATATTTTGGTATCTAATTGACTAGCCACTACTTTAGCTTTCGAGATGAGTTGATTTAGTTCGTTCTCTATTTTAGAAAAACAATCTTCTTTAAGTTCTGTAGGATCCAGATTGATTTCTAAATTATATTTTGCTAATTCTGTAGTGAAGTGAGGGTCATTAATCAATTTTAGAATCTCTTGTGCATTTTCTGCGGGCCTCCAGTTACTATTTACCAAACAAAACTCTTGTTCTGCACCAATTCGAACTATATCTTTCTCGATTAAATCTTGCTCCAGCATCATTTCTAAAGCTTTTATATCATCGAGTAGATGCCTTATATATTTGGCTCGTTTTTTTTGATCTATATTATCATGAACATTGTGCTCTCCCATACTATCACATATTATAATTATAATGAGTACACCTGAAACCTTTTATATCATCATAAATTATCATATTGTAGATGTTGATAGGGTTCAGTATTTCGCAACAGCTTTAAAGTTATTAACTTTTTAAGTTATAAAAAATGCGATTTGTCATAGTTATTTACTTATTTATAAGTAATACTAGAGTAGAATTTGACAAAAGTGTAATTAATATGAAATAAGATATAGGATAAAATAAATTAGATAGTATCAAACCAGAGTAAAGTTTTTGCCCAGAGGGTATGCTTAAATTTTCTGCTAAAAAAACCAAAATGCCCTATTTTATCTGTAGGAATTTCATGTAGTTGTATCATTTTGATTTCTTTATCAGATTTTACAAACAGATCATGTATTCGGCTAATTGCCGGTTCTGTTCCTATAGGATCATCTTCTACACCTAGAGTAAGAAGTTTTGAGGTACAGGTATTGTAATAAAAAGTAATACCAATAGCTTCCATTTGCTTTTTCATATCGGCATGTCGCTTTCTGTTGTTCCACTGTTTGATTACACCTTTAGGAACGTCTTCTAATAACCCTAGTTTTTTTCCGGGGAAATAACCAAATAGATACGTAATCATAGGAAAAACAATATGCCATAAAAAATAGATTTTGGTTCTCTGTTTCTTAGACCAATCTTTGTAATATGCTGTCTGTGCTCCAATATTAATAATTCCACTAATTTCATTACTCTTTTCGGTCATTCCGATAATTGTTCCTCCAATGCTATGACCTAGAGTTACTATTTTATGATTTGGAAACTTTTTTTTAGCATAATTAATTACTCCAGAAAAATCTTTTTGCCCCCAATCTGTAAAGGAAGCTTTAAAACCGCTAAGTTTTTTAGGTCTAGAACCTGCAATTCCTCTATAATCATAGGTAATTACCTGATATCCATTTTTTGCCATGTAAATAGCATAATGATGATATAATTTTTTATCTACAGCGGTAGCCGAATTAATGATCAAGACTTTGTTTTTATCGATAACTCCCTCACATGGGTATACCTTTCCTGATAAGGAATAGTTATCTATGGCAGGAATACTAATCATATACAAGTAATTTGGTTGATGTAGCCGTTACAGTTTTTGTGTTAATATTGCTGTAATCGTTTTAATACCTTCAATATAATTACCAAGCCTAATATTTTCATTAGGACTATGTTGGTTGTTATCCTTGTTTACAGTAGGGACAATAACAGCGGGAATATTTAAAGTATTTACAAATGGTGAAATAGGAATAGAGCCTCCGCCTGTACGAATTTGTATAGGAGGTTTGCCGAAAGCTCTTGTTAACGCTTTACTTAACCATTTTCCTATCTCGGTATCAAAATCGGTTCTAAAAGCATCATAAGCAATTTGATAATTAAAACGAATAATTTTTGAATATTTCATCCGTTCATCTTCAGTAGGAATACTATCTATAATATGATATCCCTGATCCAAAATATGTTGTCGTACCATATCAACCATATGCTGCGCATTGGTTTCCTTAACAAGTCTGATATTCATTTCGGCAATAGCACTAGAGGGGATTATTGTTCTTGTTTTGTTGCCTACCCAACCCGATTGTAGCCCCAGAATCCCTAGAGAAGGATATTGTATAGCTTCTTGATATGTATTTGCTATATTATCTATTGAAGCAATCCCAAGCTTTTTTCTAATTATTTTTTCATCATCCGGTACCTGGCCTAGGATTTTTTTTGTTTCCTCAGATATTTTGATTTTATCATACCAACCGGGTATGGCAACTCTTCCGTCTTCTTGCATCATCGAACCTAATAGTTGGGCAAGGCGTAATGCCGGATTGGGAACATAATTACCATAATGACCACTATGTTGTGGTGCTTTGGGACCAAAAACCTCGAGAGATAATGTTGTTATTCCTCTTGCTCCATATACTAAAGTGGGTTGATTAGAAATATGTCTTGGACCATCAAAAATTACAAGCATATCCGAGGCTAATTCTTCTTGATAATCCAGTACAGCTTTGGGTAATCTGGGAGAACTAATCTCTTCCTCAAAATCCATAATGACTTTAATGTTATAATTGGGTCCATATTTAAAGTCATTAATGATGTCCATGGCTTTTAGAAACATAACAACAGGCCCTTTGGCATCAGATGTTGATCTGGCAAAGATTCTCCAGTCGGGATTAATCTTACCAGTTAATTTATGCAATGAGATGGTGTTCCATTTTCCTGCATTATCTTGTTCTTTTAGTACTGCTTTATATGGGTTTTCCTGAAACCATTTGGTCGTATCCACGGGTTGTCCATCTACCTGAAGGTAGACTAATACTGTCTTTTTTGCATCCTTATGTTGTCTACTGGCAAGTAGTAAAGGAATTTTTTCTGTTATGAGACGTTTAGATGTAAATCCACGGTCTTTAAATGCTTTTTCGCACCACTTTATATTTTTTTCTATATCCTTTGGATAGTGTGCATCATTGGGTAAACCCAAAAGTTCTATCAATTCATTAAAAGAATCCCTGGCATAGGTAAGTGAAAGTTTATCGAATTCACTGTCTTGTAGCGATTGCGAAGTAGAGGATAAAGTAAGAAAAAGTAGAGTAGTTGTAATGATATATCGAGTTATAGCCATATGTGTAGAAGAATTAGATGTTACCGGTACTTGTAAATGTATATAAAAGATTAGAATAGCTATTTTTATTTTAAATAACCTTAACAAGTTTTCTTATATTCGATTCAAATTAAATCATTTAGGCTATGCATACTTATAAAATAATCCTGGTTTCTTCATTTATATTAGCATTGTGTTTTTCTTGTAAAAAAGGAAAATCACCCAATGTTATACAGGAAGTAGAAAAGTCTACTGTAGAATCAGTTGATACAAAAGATCCTGTTATAACACTTTCGCAAAAGATGACCAGCCAATATGAGAAAGCAAAACAGGATTTCCTGGCAGACTCAACTATTATAGATCATATCATTTGGTACGGAAGAAGAACCGCATATTTAGGGAAGTATAAAGAAGCCATAAAAATTTACTCTAATGGAATCAAGAAGTATCCTAATGAAGCCCGGTTATACAGACATAGAGGGCATCGTTATATTTCGATAAGAGAATTTGATAAAGCAATACATGATTTAGAGTTTGCAACGACATTAATAGAAGGAAAGGAAAATACTATTGAGCCCGATGGGCTGCCTAATGCTATGAATATTCCTGTAAGCAGTCTGCACGGAAACATATGGTATCACCTGGGATTAGCATATTACCTAAAAAACGATATGAAAAAAGCATATCATGCTTACCTTAATTGCAGAAATTTAAAATCTAATGATGATAATACAGTCTCGAGTACAAACTGGTTATATATGATCCAAAGAAGAATAGGAAATAAAGACAGGGCGAAGGAACTACTAGATTTGATAACAAATGATATGACCATTATCGAGAATACAAGTTATTATAATCTATGTAGGTTCTATAAAAAGATAATCCCGATAGACTCATTACAAATAGCACAAGATGCACCTCAGGATGACGCAACCCGATATGGAATTGCCAATTGGTTTTTTTATAACGGAAATAAAGAGAAGGCAAAAGTACACTTACAAAAAATCCTGGAAGGTAAATCACGAAGCTCTTTTGGATATATTGCAGCAGAGTCAGATTTCTCGAGGTATTTTGGTAATTAAGTATTGTTAAAGTTATAAAGAGTTAGAAGTTTAAAATACCTTGGTATAAAGCTATACTTATATTATTTTCCTTTGAAAAATTTTATTAGGATTAAGAAGTTAAGTGAAGTCCACGAAGAGATAGACATCATCGAAAACATAATTTTCTTGCGAATAAGTTGAGATTCGTCTGGAAGAAAAAAGAAACACATACTTGTAACCAAAATACCAAAACCAAGTATAATGCATAAAGAAAATAGGTGAATGATTTTTGTGCTTTTTGTCTTTATAGTGTTTATAAATATAAGAAATAGACCAATTGATGCCGGAATCCATGGGGTTATACGTATGACCTGAAATTGAAGATAATGCCCAATAAAACTGATAATGCTACATAGAATCAGAATTATAGAGTGGATGTTTATGATACGTTTCATCTTTAATTAATTTATGAACTTAAAAAGGGAGATGAGGGGATACCGACATCTCCCGGATTCATTTTTATTTCAGAGTTAAGCAAATGGATTTACATCTGCTGTTGGCCCATAAATCGAAGGTAATTTTTTGTTTAAAATCCTTAAGTATGTGGTTAGTTCTCCTCTATGATGATACCAGTGATTAAGAACAAAAGTTCTTATAAAGGTATAGGTAGGCATTTCTGCTATTGGATTTTGAGATTTTAGAAGTTTCCAATCGTTTTTTAACCAGGAGGTATCTTCTTCTTTAAGTAAAGCTCGTACAGAGTTCATACTCTCTTCAAAAGCAATTAGAATTTCTGATTTACTAACAGGGATAGGATGTTTAACAATAACTTCTGTTTCTACCTGACCATCCTGGGCAAATCTCAAATTTCTACCTGGGATGGTTGCGACATGAAAAGCAAGTTGACCAAGCGGCATTGCTTTTTCATGGGGTTTATAATGTAATCGATCTTCGGGAAGTATACCCAGAAGGTTTTTTGTTGAAACAAATTCTTGTTCCATTTCTATTAAAAGACTTGTAGCACTCATATTTTATTTTTTATAAATGAATACTTCAAAGGTCAGTAAGTAATAAGGTATAAAACGGTATCAAAAGATACACAGTATCAAAAAAAATTATAACAATTCTATCTCTGCTCTGTGTAAAACTAATTTTCCATCCATTTCAAATTGTTTTAGTATACGAGAAATCACCACTCTTGTTGTGCCTAACTCATTTGCTAATTGTTGGTGAGAAATTTTGATTCTAGTACTTTCTTGTTGTGATTTTCTACGTGCTAAATACGCAATAACCCTTTTGTCGATATGATCAAAGGCGACACTCTCAAAAGTATCCAGAAGCTCATCGTATCTTTTTCTAAACGTTTTAATTACAAAATTGTTCCATGAATTATATTGTTTTTGCCATTGGGTAATAAATCTTGATGGTATAGCAAGAATATCGGTTTGAGTCATTGCTAGAGCTTGCGAAGGACTTTGATTGTTAAAAAAGCATGCTGATAATGACATCATACAGGTTTGGCTGGGTTCGACATAATAAAGTAAGATTTCTCTATCTTCTTTTGTCTGAAAAACCCGGATAAGACCAGAGATTACAATCGGTAATATCTTAACATATTGCCCTTCTCTAACAATTACATCTCCTTTTTTAAACGATAAGATTTCACCATGTTTAAGGATCTCTTCCTTAAGTTCGTTTTCTGTAATGAAATCTATTTTTTTAAGAATCTCTTTTTCGAAAATCATTTTTATAAATATTGAAATACAAAAATATGTACTTGAGTAAGATATGAAATACCGAGGTTTTTAATAGCTTTTTACAATAGATCTATGTGCTAGTTTTGGTTTTTCTTTAGTTCAGATTCAATATTTACCCACTTTACAGACCAATTTTTATCGATATGATCACCAGTAGCAAAAAAGAGAAATTTATGATCTGGTGTTATGCAAGGGTTTCCTTGTCCAAGGGTATTAACTTTTTCAGGTAGCTTCTTTGTATGTGTCCATTTACCATTTTTATCCATAAAACTTATGATTAAATCTAATTGATTTCCTATAGTAGCAAAAATGATATAATCTTCTTTAGGAGCAATATAGGGAGTACATTTTCCAACTTTTGCATATTGGGGAACTATAAGTTTTTGAGCATTTTGAAATTTGCCATTTACAAGTTTGGACGAATAGATATCCATTTCGCTATAATCTGTATTGCTTACATGAAAATAAAGTGTTCCCGAGTTGGTAACAGAAGGGTGGGATACTAACTTATCTCTTAAGTTAGGGATATCTACATATTCTGGAGTACTCCATACATTATCTTTCTTTTCTGATTTCCAGATATGCCATGTAGATGCAACTCCCTCGATATTAACCGGTCTGGTTGAACTAAAATAAAGTGATTTTCCATCAGAAGAAAAACTCATTCCGTGATCATTGTAATCACTGTTAAAGAATGCTTTTTTGGGCGTAGACCATTTTCCATTTATTTTTTGAATACTATAAATAGTAAATTGTTCAAAGTTTTTATTTGAAATGGTATAATAATATTCTTCAAAGTTAGGCGAAAAGACACCTCTATGTATTATTTTATCTTTAGGAATCAAATCTTGTTTAAATGTGATAGGAATAGTATCTGGAATTTGATCTACTAAAAACCTCATTTTATGGTTTTCTATCGAATTTGAATTTTTACAACTCAAAGCAATTGTAATTATAAGTAGTGTATTTAAAATTTGTTTCATGTTTTTAACCTGTAATTAATCGTTTTGTATATGGTTTAATACAAGCGAAGATTGATGATTTAATTATAGATCAAAGATAATTAACACAAACTATTATGTAAATTAGGATAGTATTTTATTTAGATATCTAGTATAGTATTTATTTTTTCTAGAAGTTCTGAAGCCATTTCTTCATCACAATTATAATCACTCAGGTTAATTTTTGGATTAGGAAAACTAACGCTAATATTTCCGTTTTCTTTTTCATAAATTACTACTTTAATAGGAATTTCATTAATAGCTAGCGCATCGTTATTTAGAATTGCCTCGACGTACTTGGGATGAAAAAATAGTAATTGTTTTAAGGGGCAAATCTTTAAACCATGTTTCGCAACTATTTCCTGAGTATTTATTTCATGAAGAAGTAAAAAACCATTAGATAAAATATTTTTCTTAATAGTGTCGTACACTGCTTCAAAAGGAAGCTTAAATGTCGTTTCAAGAATAGAAGATTTCATTATTTTTAATTAAGAAAGTTACAGTTATGTTTACTATTCTTTGAAAACAAAATTCCAACCACATCAATATATGGTCGGAATTTTAGATACAAATAATTATTTATGACTTTAGTTATTCAACATCACAGGCATTACTAGCATGGTTACATGTTCTCCTTCGTCTAAACCATCGATCGGAGTAAGGATTCCTGCTCTATTAGGTAATGACATTTCTAGTTGTACTTCATCTGCGTTAAGGTTATTTAGCATTTCACTTAAAAAGCGCGAGTTAAAACCGATCTGTATATCATCACCTTGGTAATCACATGTTAAGCGTTCTTCTGCTTTATTAGAATAATCGATATCTTCTGCAGATATATTTAATTCTGCTCCTGCAATCTTTAATCGAATCTGATGTGTTGTTTTATTAGAGAAAATAGAAACTCTACGTACAGAATTTAAAAATTGTGTGCGAGCTATCGTTAATTTATTGGGATTCTCTTTTGGTATTACTGCTTCATAATTAGGGTATTTCCCATCAATTAATCTACATATTAATTGTGTTTCATCAAAAGAGAATTTAGCATTAGATTCATTGTATTCAATCAATACTTCACTATCACTACCTGCCAAAATTCCTTTGAGTAAGTTCAACGGTTTTTTAGGCATAATAAATTCTGCAGATTGAGAAGCTTTAATATCTTCTCTAGTATACTTAACTAATTTATGAGCGTCGGTAGCAACAAAAGTTAGGCCTTCTGTAGAGAATTGAAAAAACACACCGCTCATTACTGGTCTTAAATCATCATTACCCGTTGCAAAAATAGTTTTACTTACTGCAGTGGCTAAGATATCCCCTAGTAAATTGGTAGCACTAGGGTCTTCTAATTCTACTGCTTTAGGAAACTCTTCACCGTTAGCATAGGCCAAGGCATACTTACCATGATTAGAACTTATCTCTATGGTGCTATTATTTGCGGCGACAAAAGTTAAAGGTTGCTCAGGAAAAGTTTTAAGTGTCTCTAACAATAATTTAGCTGGTACTGCAATAGTTCCTTGATCAGAAGATTCTACTTCTAATTTTGCAGACATAGTGGTCTCTAAATCAGAGGCAGAAACGGTTAATACGTTATTGTCTAATTCGAACAAAAAGTTATCTAAAATTGGTAACGTATTGCTATTGCTTATTACCCCTCCTAATACCTGTAGTTGCTTAAGTAAGTAAGAACTGGATACTATAAATTTCATCTGTTTTTTCTTTATTATTTTTTAGTTGTCAGATTTATGCTGATACTGATCAATATGAAATTTGCCAACACTCATTTCAACTTAACTACGGTATGGTAAATTAAGAATTAATGTAGTTGTCATGACTTATTTCATATATAGGTGTGACTAATTATGTACAGTTTTACGCAAATATAATCGTAATCTATTTGGGATATGGTATTGAGAAAACCATAGTTATTAACAAACCAAAGGGAGTTATTGACTATTTTATGAATTCATAACAATTAACTGGTACCATCTTTCATGAGCTTATCTGTATAATGTGCTTTATGCTTGGGTGTAGCAAAGCGTTTTTGGTTATAAGCTGTAGATTTTCCTTTTGGGATAGATAAACTTTGCCATTCTTCGCCAACAATCATTTTTGCAATACATACGATTTGCCCTATATGGTATGAATAATGCGCTAGTTGCCTGTTTATAGCTTCGATAATACTATGCTCTATGTTACGAATATAGATAGGCTGGTTAAAGTTATCTTGATCAATACTTTCTAATGCTTCAAAAAGGCATTGCCATCCATCGTTCCATTTATTTAAAAGATCTTCTTTAGATGCAATATCATTTTCAAATTCTGCATCACGTTGTCTCCATTCTTTTTCTCCATCTGTGGTTAAAAAATCCGTCCATCGGGACTTCATATTACCCCAAAGATGTTTTACAATAATTGCTATACTATTACTCTCACTGTTATATTGCCAAAAAAGTTTTTCATCAGGAATTTGATCTATTGTTTTTTCTCCCAGAGATTTATAATAGGCAAATTGTTTTTGGATTCCTTCTATATATTCTGATGATTTCATTACGGTATACTTTTTCTTTAAATATAGGGCTTTAAATTAGTACTTGATTATTAATTGGTAGAAATCAGAAATGTTTAAGTTCGATTAGATTAATAGTAGGATATAATACTTGTGCAGGTGTATATTTAGACAAAAGATTGGGAAACATATAACCTTGTCTGTAATTGTAAATAACATCATTTTTTGGGGTGCTTAATTTCTCTTATTATAGAGATAGATAATAGGAATAAAAGTTAATTCCTTATTTTTAAGGATACTATTGATCTTTTTAAAGAGAAAATACTATAAAGTCCCATAAAAATATTTACTATATCATATGATAATATTTTCAAAACCTACACTTGTATTCATTTTGATGATGATATGCAGTATTGCAAAAGCCCAGACAAATGAAGACAAGGATCTAAAGATTGCCAAAAAAGATAGTATGTTGCTTGAGCATGCTAGAAGTTTTATAAAGGTAGAAAACCAGGATCGGGAAAAAGCCTTTAGAATAAGTCATGATGTATTAAAAAGAACTAAAAGTGAAGACAATACAGTTTTGGCGTATTATGTTTTGGCACATTATCATTATTATAAATATGCTACAGATTCTTCGCTGGTATATACCAAAAAAGCTATTAGGTTGATAGAGAATAAAGAAGATTCTGTATCTCTAAAGCGATTATCATATTTTTATTTACTTCTTTCTAATGCATCTAGAGATAAAAACTTAATCGAAGAAAGTAAAAAATGGGCTTTAAAAGGTATAGAAATTGTTCAGAAAACTAAAGATTCTGATACTAAAGATAAGTTGGTTATAAGTTTGGCAATGAACTATAAACTCGACGGTGATTACACAAAGTCTTTAGAACTTTTAACATCTACTGTTGTAGATAAAGAAGATCCAGGTTATTGTGAAGGTGTTGCTTTGTGTTATATGGAGTTAGGGAACTATGAAAAAGCATTATTTTATCATGAAAAGGCACTGAAGCGTTATAAAACAATGGAAAATAATAGAAATATAGCGGTTGCTTTATTAAATATTGGCGTAGTGTATCTAAATATGTATGAAGATGATAAAGCTTTTATTTATTTTAATAAGTCATTATCTATTGCGAGAGAATATAATTACCCCTTAATTATCCTAAATAATATACTTAATATATGCGAAATTTATCTAGAGAAGAAGGATTTTAAAAGCGCTAAAAAAGGGTATGCTGAAGTATTGGAAATAGCCAAAAAATCGGGATATCTTAAGCAACAATTATATGTATATCAAAGTTTGAAAAATATAGCTTTACAAGAAAAAAACTACAAAGTAGCTTTAGAGAATACAGAGAAAAAGATTAAAATACAAGATTCTATAAAAAAACTACAAAAAGATAAGGAAGTAGCTAAGCTGGAAATAGAATATGAGACATTAAAGAAAGAAAAAGAAATAACAATTTTAAAAAAGAATCAAGAACTTAAAGTTTTAGAAATAGAGAGGCAACAGTTTCAGAAACAAACGCTTACATATACATTTGTCGTGATCCTGATACCTCTGGCGGGTTTACTTTTTTTATATTATCAAAAGTTAAAAAGCCAAAGGTTATTGCATAAAAAAGAAAAAGAAATTGGGGAACAAAAAATAGAAGCCTTAATAAGAGATCAGGAGTTAAAATTAATCAAAACCTCGATTAGTATTCAGGATAAAGAAAGAAACCGTATTGCTCAAGAGCTTCATGACAGGATAGGAGGAAACCTGGCAGCAATAAAGCTTCAGTTTGGTTTGGCCAAAGAAAACTTAAGAAAAATGGATGCTATCTATCAACAGATTGATGATACCTATAAACAAGTTAGGACGCTTTCTCATGATCTTATTCCTAAAAAATTTAGACATAATAACTTTATACAATTGTTAAAGGAGTATATGCAGAATATTGGAAATGCCAGTAAATTGAGTATTCATATTTCAACCTATTCAGAAAATAAGATTAATGAAATAGATCATTCTTTTCATAATGAATTATTTTCTGTTTTTCAGGAACTCATTACAAATACTATAAAGCATGCTAATGCCAGTAAGGTTGAAATCCAAATCGATCTTATAGATAATTTTATTCATATTATTTTTGAAGACAATGGTAAAGGGTTTGATACTTCTGTTATATCTTTGGGTATTGGCTTAACAAATATAGAAAGTCGAATACAAAAATTATCTGGTGTAATGCATGTTGATTCTCGTCTTAAAAGAGGGACTATTATTACTATTGAAATACCAATACTACACTAACCTTTTAGTGTTATAATAACCAGAGTAAACATAAGGAGAGGTTTAAAACAACATTTTTCGTTTTCGAACTAGTAGCCATATGACTACAGGAGCACCTATAAGTGAAGTAATAGCATTAATAGGAAGTGTATATTCGCTAGATGGTAATTGTGCAATACTATCACACACTAGCATAATGATACTACCTAATAATATTACAGCAGGGATTAATGTTTTATGATCTGAAGTATGAAATAATTGTCTTGTAAGATGAGGCACGGCTAGACCAATAAAGGCTATTGGTCCGGTAAAAGCGGTAATACTGCCGGCCAATAGTCCCGTAGCGACTATAATTAGAAAACGACTGATCTTGATATTTAATCCAAGGCTACGAGCATAATTTTCTCCCAGTAGTAATGTGTTTAAAGGTTTTATAGCAAAGATGGATAATAACATTCCTAATAGTAATATACCAGAAAATATAAGCACATCATACCAGGATAAATTACCTAAGCTACCAAAGCCCCAAAAGATATATTGTTGTAATTGATCTGCTGGTGCAAAATAGGCCAATACGCTCACTATAGCAGCTGTAATACTTCCGAACATAAGCCCGATAATAAGTATTGCCATTGTATCTCTAACTTTAATAGAAACGAGCATCACAGCAAACAATACTACTATACTACCCAAGCTAGCAGCAATAACCAATCCCCATTTTGAAATTAAAAAAGTAGATACAGCAACTCCGGTAAATGTACTTCCTAATATGAGTAGTGCCACCCCCAGACTTGCTCCAGAGCTTATGCCGAGTACAAAGGGGCCTGCCAATGGATTTCTAAACAAGGTTTGCATTAGCAGTCCAGAAACCCCAAGCCCACTACCTACAATTATGGCAGTAATTGCTTTTGGTAATCGATAATCAATAATGATATGCCTCCAGGCTTCTTTTTCTACTGTTCCGCCTACCAGGCTACTTAACGTATCTAACCACGGAATAAATACTGAGCCTAAGCTTATGTTTGTAATAAAACAGACGAATAGAAGTATAGCAATACTTATAAAGACACGTTTATATGATTTGGTTGGGGTCAATTAATTTAGTTTTTCAAAAAAATAGGGTTTGTAATCGATTAACAATTCTGGATGAGCAATTTTAATGATATCTTTTAAAATTAAGTCGGGCCGCATAGGTCCTAATTCATAATATACTAATCCTCCTTTTGAACCCATCTTTAATGTTGAAGAATATACGGTTTTATTTTTAAAGGCGTCGAATAAAACATACCGATAA
The DNA here is from genome assembly GCA_030427585.1 of Bacteroidia bacterium. Classification (GTDB taxonomy): domain Bacteria; phylum Bacteroidota; class Bacteroidia; order Flavobacteriales; family Flavobacteriaceae; genus Aquimarina. The sequence continues at coordinate 12,321 of JAUIBW010000021.1, read as the reverse complement.
TTCTTTTCTTTTAGTTCATCGAGTGATTTAGAATTTCCGGACCCTATCCATAGCTCTGCATCTTGAGCTTTTTCGAGTACGCTTTCAAAGCTTAATGCCAGGCTTCCTGTTTGTGGATTGCTGGCCCATAAATATGTAGTATTTGCATCTTTTAAAAATTTGGCAACAAAGCTATTTCCGCCAGGAACGTGCCATACATCCTTAAACATATTACCAGATAAAACTGTTGGGACAGAAGTTGTGTTTTTTGCCAAAGTAGTTGCTTTAACGTATTCTTTTTTAATATTTTGAAAAATATCTTCTGCTATTTTTTCTTTACCAAAGAAAGCTGCCATAAATTTTATCCATTCTGCTCGACCCAGAGGGTGTTCTTCTAACCAGGAACCATTAATCACTACAGGAATTCCGGTTTTTTGTATTAGATCATAGGCTTTTGTATCTCCAGAGGAAGAAAACCCAACAACTAATTCGGGGGAAAGCTCAAGAACAACTTCTGTATTTAAATTCCATTCTTCACCAAGTTCTTTAATCGCACCATTGTTAATTAAAGCCCGTGTTTTCTTAGAAGAGATATAATCTGTATGAGGAAATCCTACTAACTTCTCTTCAAGATTCATATACTCCAACATCGGAATATCTGTAGTAGAAGTAACAACAACTCTTTCTACAGGTACTTCAATAAATATTGTATTTGGAGATTTAAATGGTTTTTCTGTTCCTTTTGGGTGTAAAATATAGGTAAGTTCTTCTTTTGCATCTGGCCAGGGTGTTAAAACCTTAATCTCTTTATAATTTTCTTGGTTTTTAATAGTAAACCCCGAAGCATATTCAATATTTTGGGGAGCCAGATACATCACTGTAAGCGGAGTTGTATCTTTTGGTGTTTTCTTACAAGAAGTACTTAGTAAGAATAATAAAGAAATGATAAAAATAGCACGCATGAGCATTATTTTTTTGTAAAAATAGTAAATCAGAATAAGTTTAATCTCGAAATGATTTTAAACCCGTATACTATAATAGATTTTCTATTATAGTATATTAAATTAAGAGTAGGTCTATTTTCTACTACTAATTTATCGAATTATATACTAAATACTTCTCCGTATGCAATTTTGATACTAAAAGAGTCTTTAAGCTCTATTTGTTGTAGCTTAGCAAGCAATGCTCTCATAGGCCCAGCATGAGTTATTACTACAATTTTTTCTTCAGAAATATGATTCAGAGCGGTATAAAAATCCAAAATTCGTTCTTGCAACTTGATATATGACTCTCCATTAGGGACTTGCACATTTACAAAATCGTTCATCCAGGGATCTATTTCTGAACTATGTATAGCATCCCAGGGCTGTAACTCCCAATCTCCAAAATTTAATTCTTTAAGTCGATGATCATAGATGATTTCTTTTTTAAATGTTTGAGCTAATAGTTTACACCGCTGTAACGGACTGCTATATATAGTAGTAATTTCATGAACGGGAATGCATTGATGTATTTTTTCTACTTCGGCAGCAAAGGTATTTGTAATTCCTATATCACTTTGCCCATAGCAAATTCCTTTTTCGATATTTGGGGTGGTATGTCTTACCAGATATATTTCCATAGTGCTATGCTAGTAAGGTAAAATACAATTTCACTCAGTTGTTGTACGGCACCCGCACAATCTCCTGTTTGACCGCCAATCCATTTTTTGAATTTGGCCGCTAAGAACATTTTTGACAGGTACATTGGGATTAAGGTGAAAAATATCATGGGATTTTTGAATAAAAATAAAGGAGCAATACCAAATATACCGCTCACTAATAATAAATGTATACTCATGCTTTTTGCTGCTGGTTTGGCCTTACTGTTCTCTGTATCTCTTACATAAGAGTGCGTAAAGATTAAGGTGGTAGCCATAAAACGGCTTAGAGCATGTCCAGAAATTAATAGAAATGGGATGTAATACAGTTCTATTTCTCTTAATGCTGCAAATTTGGTACTTAAAATAAACAATAACCCAACAGTACCATACGTACCTAAACGAGAATCTTTCATGATCAAAAGGATCTTATCTTTGGTCCACCCACCACCAAATCCGTCGCATACATCTGCAAATCCATCTTCATGAAATGCACCTGTAGCATAAATGGTAGAAAACATAGATAAGATCACCGAAATCTCTACCGAAAAAATAAAAGAAGTTCCGTAAAAAACAATGGCGCCAATACTTCCGATAATAATTCCCACGAGAGGAAAGTATTTAGCACTAAGATGTAAATATTTAGGATCATGATTTACCCATTTTGGGCAAGGAATACGGGTAAAAAACATCAATGCAGTAAAAAAGATGTGAATTTCCTTCTTCATAAATTGTGTGTTTCTTTTATCATTTTTGTAAGGATGGCAACTTTTTTAGCATGAAGATTGGGGTTAATGGTAGAATTTTTCTGCAGGTATTTAGAAAATGGTATACATGCTAAAATAATGAGAACTATTGAAAATACGATACCTAAAATTCCTATTTTATACTTTTTCATAGTAGAAATAATCCCTAAATATAGACTTAATAACCCTATACAAAGAGTAGTGATTTTATATAATTTACCGAGAACTTGCGTTGTAGGGGCAATTTCTGAATTTTCTTTTATTCCTAAAAACGAATAGTATCCCGATAGATTAATTTTGTACATGAAATAAAAACCTATGCATGCGATAACAACAGATAACACGCCTCTTTTCATATGTTTTCATATTTTTAATTTATGTATTTTAGAGCAATTAATTATTACCAGAAACTCCGGCACTTTCAAAACTAGCCATAGTATTAAGAAAAGCAACTGCAGATTCTATAATAGGATATGCTACAGCAACTCCTGTTCCTTCTCCTAAGCGCATACCAAGATTAATTAATGGTTTTTTATCTAAGAACTCATACATTCTTTGGTGTCCTTGTTCTTCAGATGTATGCGCAAATATGCAATAATCTAATACATTTTGATACATAGCATGTGCAACCAATAAAGCAGAAGTAACGATAAACCCATCGATGATAATAGTCATTTTGAGTTCTGCTGCTTTTAAAATCCCACCTGTGATCATTGCAATTTCGAATCCGCCAAAAGTTGTTAAGGCTTCAAGAGGAGAATAAGGGGTATGTTTTTGAAAAACTTCAGATAAAATTTTTTGTTTAATTTTAATGGCCGAAGTATCTAATCCTGTTCCAGAACCCACGCATTCTACTATCGGAATCTCTGTGAAATATGACATCAATAATGAAGCTGCAGAGGTATTTCCGATTCCCATTTCGCCAAAACCTATAGTATTGCAGCCATTATTAAATGTTTCTGTAACCAAATCAGCACCCTTTTGTATAGCTTCAGTACATTGTCCTATGGTCATAGCAGGTTTTTCCTGGTAATTTTGAGTACCATAATCAATTTTTGCATGAATAATACCAGAGGTGTTTTCAAAATCATGATTAACCCCGGCATCTACTATTTTAAGAGCAATTTGGTGTTGTTTACAAAAGACATTAATAGCTGCTCCTTCGTTTATAAAATTATAAACCATTTGTGCAGTTACTTCCTGGGGATAAAGGTTGACTTCTCTTTTTTGGGCGATGCCATGATCACCCGCAAAAACGAGGATAGTGGATTGATTTAAACTAGGTTGGTCTGTGTTTTGGATCATACCAACTTGTAAGGCAACTGTTTCAAGTACTCCTAATGCTCCAACAGGTTTTGTTTTAGTATTAATTTTATTTTGAAGAATAGCTTCAAGACTATTATTAAAGATAGGTTTTATAGTAAATTCCATGTATGTTTTGGTTAATTAGTTTTTTTGATTTCAACAGGAATACCAGAAATCATTAATATTGCTTTATCAGCATGACTGGCTATATGCTGATTCATCCAACCCTGTAGTTCTGTAAATTTTCTGCCCACTTCAGTAGTAGCATGAACTCCCATTCCGATTTCATTAGAAATGATAATTATAATCGCGTTTATATCTAGTAGTTTAGCAAATTCTGCTTTTGCTTGCGACAATGAGAGCTGGACATCATTTTTTGTATCCATATAATAGTTGGTAAGCCACAAAGTTACGCAATCGATTACAACAACGCTATCCTTTTTTATAACTTTAGAAATTTCTTTTTCTTCCTCTATAGAAGTCCAGCGCTCGTCGCGATCTGCAATATGCCTATCTATACGTTTGCGATGATCATCATCCCAAACGCGTGAAGTAGCTAGATAATAAGGGGTTTCAGATAATTGTAATGCCAGATGTTGTGCATATCTACTTTTGCCAGAACGTTCTCCTCCTGTAATGTAATATAACATTGAAATTGGTTTTAGAGAAAGCAAAGGTAATCGAATACACTATTTATTTGTTAAAGTAATCCGAAATTCGGTAAAATATAATACATTCGCGCAGAATTTTGGTTCTGATACTTCTTAATCAAGGGAGTTGAGGATTAAAAGGGAATCAGGTACAATGAAAAATGAAGGTAGAGATATGAATGGCGATTTTTTAATTTTTAATCGTATTTCTAACATCTAGCATCATAAATCAATATTCCTGAGCTGTTCCCGCAACTGTATGCTGTGTCCATATTAAAAAGGATGCTTGTTGTTAATTCTTTATAACCACTGCTCGTTATAGCGATCGGGAAGGTAAACAACAAGACGCAAGCCAGGAGACCTGCCTTTATTCGATGTAATCAAACTTTCGGGACAAAGGTTTGGGTATGGGTAAACTACATACTTTTTTCCGGTAATTGTAAAAATTAAGTGTTTAAGTAATGAACAAAAAAGTATTTTTTGGAACCGCATTTTTAATGCTGGGATCTTCTTTTGTATTTGGACAAGAGATCCAAATAGATGAAGTGGTTAATGAACTAGATGAAGTAGTTATTTCTGACTCTAAGTTTAGTTTAAAACGAGAACAAAGTGGTAAAGTAATTACTAAAATTACTGCCAAGGAACTAGAACGTAGCCAGGGACAATCTGTAGCTACCGTGCTTACAAGAGCAACTGGTCTATTTATTAATGGTAATGGCAGTGCAGCGGGACAAGATCTTGGGGTTTATGTACGAGGAGGACGTAACCGCCAGGTAGTGGTTAGAGTAGATGGGGTAACGGTTAGTGATCCTTCTACTTCATCAGGGGATTTTGATTTACGATTATTATCGGTGAATCAAATACAGGAGATTGAAATTCTTAAAGGAGCGTCGAGTACGTTATATGGTTCGGGAGCTGCGACTGCAGTAATTAATATTATTACAAAACCTGAAAGTAAGAAAAAAATCGCTGCAAGTTTTCAATCCAGTATAGGAACTAATCAATCTCAGGAAGATCAGGATTATGATATTAATGAATTTGTAAACCTGGCTTCTATTAATGGAACCCTGGGGAAGATAAGCTATTTGGCAAGTATAGGAAACCAGTTTAGTGATGGATTATCTGCAGCAGAGGCCGAAGGAGCAGAAAGTGATGCGTTTTCTAAATTTAACGTATATGCCAAGTTAGGATACCGATGGAATGATAACTTCAGGTTTCATTTTTTTGGAAATTTGGATCAATATAAAAATGATTTCGATATCGCTGCAGGAATTGATGGAGACAACCGATTTGAAAGTCAGCAAGTAAGAGCAGGATCTTTTTGGGAGATTAAATACTCTAAGGGCAGTTTTACATTTACAAACAGTTTTGCTTCTCTAGAAAGAGATCTTACCAGATCTAGTTTTCCTTCAAAATACGAAGGTAATGTACATACTTTTGATGCTTATAATAAATATACCTTTAACAATACACTGCATACGGTTATTGGAGCTAATGGTTCGTATAGCAAATTTAGCCTACTAAATATTCCTTTTGGTGCTACAAACCTAGAAGAAACGATTAGTGATACTGATGCTGAGTTTGATATTATTGATCCTTATATTAATATAGTGTATGCTTCAGATTTTGGTTTTAATCTAAATGTAGGAGCAAGATATAATATTCATAGTACCTATGATAATCATGTTGTCTACACTATTAATCCATCTTATACTCATACATTCGGGGATAATTATATAAAAGGATTAGCATCGTATAGCACTGCATATATTACGCCATCATTATTTCAATTGTATGATACCGCATTCCTTACCGGAAATCCAGATCTTAAACCCGAAGAGAGTACAACTATAGAAGGAGGAGTAGAATTATCTCATAAAAAGAAAGCTACAGTTAGTATAGTGTATTTTAATCGTAAATCAGAGAATTTTATCACGTTTAATCCTACTACTTTTGTGAACTTTAACTCGCCTAATGATATTAAGGTAGATGGAGTAGAAGTAGAGGTATCTACATTGGTTTTAGAAGATAAACTATCTATAAAAGGGAATTATACGTATACTAATATTGACAAATTAGATGATAATATTAGAATCCCTAAACATATGATTAATGCCAGTATAGGTTATCAACTAGGAGAAAAGACCTATACATCGTTAAATTATCAATACAATACTAAGCGTATAGATAATGATTTTGCTAATACAGACCCGGTTACTTTTGCCCCAACACAAGTTTCTCTTGATGGTTATGGAATTTTAGATTTTTATATTAGTCATCGATTACTAAAAAATCTGAATGTTTATGCAGCGATGCATAATATTACCAATGAAGATTATCAGGAGATTTTAGGATTTAGTACCAAAGGTAGAAATGCCAGAGTCGGAATTACTCTAGAATTCTAAATGCCTCCCGGGTTTAATCAAAAAACTCCTAAATGAATAGTTTAGGAGTTTTTATTTTTAGAGATTATTGTTCTTATGCTGTAGCAGAAAGAATTTTAGTCCCTATACATACGTTCATAAGCAGGAGAAAACATTTTGCTATTTCCAACACTTTCTAATTGTAGTAGATTATAATTTTTAGCACTTTTTGTACCTAAAATATTATCTATTGCAGCCTTAAAAAGAGGTTCGTTTTCATCACCCAATATACCAAGATTAGAATAATCTTCTTCGATTTCTATTTCTGGAACAAAACCACCGTGATAATCTGTAAATCCAACAGAATTACTTGATTTAAGAACTAAAGGTTGCATGGCATATGTATGTCCTGTATTCGCACCTTGCCGTCCAAAGTTATCAGAATCGTATAATGTTATTGAGGCTTGAAATTTTCCTCTTGTGGTAGTTCCTACCTGAATTACATTTATATGTGGATCAAGCCCGTTAATTACCAATTCACTAGCCGAAGCAGAGCTTCTGGTTGTTAAAACATAAACCCTGTTTAAATTAAGACTGTTAATAGCTTCGCCTGTTCTAATTTGATTATCAAAAAGGTTGGTGCTTCCAAACTGTGCCTGTCGATCAGCGTTCCATTCTTCTGTCGAAAAAACCTGGCCGTTAAACTGCCCTGTAATCATACTCGATAAATCAATTGCAGAGGTAACAGATCCACCACCGTTATATCTTAGATCTAATATTAAATCACTTACATTATCGGATACAAATTTTGCAAAAGCCGCATTAAGCTGGGGGTCAAAATCCCCGGTAAAAGAGTTATACATAAGATATCCTACAGGACTACCGCCTACATCAATTGTTTTTGATATAAAAACAGGATTCTCGGTATATTCAACTTTGGTAAGAGAAACAGAAGTTCCTGTAGCAGTAACATTAGTACCATCAAAAGTAGCCAGGCCTATAATATAATTGTCAGGAGCTAGTAATTGTCTAAAGTTTTGATCATTCATCTGGGTACCATTAACGGTAGTAAAGATGTCTCCTCTCTTTATTCCTTTGGCTTCGGCATCTGTTCCTGGTAGCACATAACGCACATATCCAAACACAAGGGATTGGTCGTTTGGGTAGCGTACAAGGCCGTATTCCATACCATTACTTCTTGTAATCCCATCAAAGGCCTTTTCTAATTCAATATAATCATCTACAATCCAACTAAATTGATCAACCTTTACTTGCTCTCCGTTTACTAATACAGTTTGCTTAGATTTTAATTCCTCGAAAATTGTTTCGGGAGTAGAAAATCCTTGTAAAAACTGTACATACTCCTGATTAGAAGCAAAACGATTGTTTGCCAAATCAGGGACATCTGCTTTATATAAATAATAAAGGTTTAATCCTTTCCAGATAAAATCATTTATTTCTGTAGCGCCAGAAACACGGGGTACATCATCGTTATCATCAAAACATGCCGTAAGCAGGTTACTAATGAAAAGCAATAGTGCAAAATACTTTATGTACTTCATCTATTTTATATTTATTGTTTTTTTATTTGTCTAATGAAATTCATCAATAATCATTCCGTGAAGAATAAAAATGAAGGTTATATTTATTTCATAATGACCTATACTTCTTGTTATAAAGTGATAAATGTAACTACTTTATTATAATTTTAAAAAAGATTGTAACAAATTACTTAGATAGTCGTCTCCCTAGTATAAAGCTGACAAAGTTTTATGAAAACCACCAACCAAAATGAAAGAAGGAGCATTTATAACGCTTACAAACGGATTTAAAGATAAGCTTTTTAGGTTAGCTAAACGTTTACTTGTAAGTAATGAAGAAGCAGAAGATGCTACACAAGAAGTATTACTGAAGCTATGGAGGAATAAAAGTAAAATGGCTGAGTATAAAAATGTAGAAGCTTTTGCGATGACAATGACTAAGAATTATTGTTATGATAAGCTTAAGGCTAAAGAAACAGGAAACCTAAAAATTGTACATAGTAATTATAAGGACGAGAGACCTTCATTACAACGACAAGTAGAAGCTAGAGATAGCTTAGATTGGGTAGGTAAGATTATGGATAATCTACCAGAACAACAACGAATGATTATCCAACTTAGAGATATAGAACAATATGATAATGCAGAAATAGCGGATATGCTAGGACTTAATGAAACAGCAGTTAGAGTTGCATTATCAAGAGGAAGAAAAAAAATTAGAGAAGAATTATTAAAAAAACACAATTATGGAGTTGTCTAATATAGAAAAATTACTAGAGAAGTATTTCGAAGGAGAAACGACCATTTCTGAAGAAAAAGAATTAAAGGTTTACTTTACCAGAGAAACTGTGCCGTCGCATTTAGAGAGATACAAAGATCTATTTCAATATTTTTCTCAAGAGAGTACCATAACCGCTACCAAGGATCTAAAATTAAATACTAGTAGTAGAAAATCCAGATACGCATGGATGGGTATTGCAGCATCAATAGCTTTGATCGCAGGGATATTTTTAACAAATACACCATCAAACCCAGACAAAACTCTAGGGACTTATGAAGATCCGGAAATAGCTTTACAGGAAACCAAAAAAATCCTCAATATGGTTTCGCAATTAATGAATGAGGGCAAACAGGAATTAGTGTACCTGAATGAGTTTGAAAGCACTACAGAAAAATTAACAAAATAAAAACAAACGACTACCCGAAAAATACTGTTGGTAAAACAGGATGAAGTAAGGAATTAAATTTTTAAATATTATGAAAAAGTTAGCAATTATTTTAGCCTTTGCAATAGTACCATATGTGTCTAACGCACAAAGTAATTTTGATAAATATGAGGATATGAAAGGAGTATCTTCTGTAGTAGTAACCAGTAAAATGTTTAAGCTACTAAGCCAAATAAAATTAGAAAGTAATGATGAAGAAGTACAAGAGTATATGAATCTTGTAGAGAACATAAAAAACATTAAGGTCTTTGCTACAGAAAACAAAGAAGTAGGACAGAAGATGAGAGCAGATGTAAGTAACTACCTTAAAAGTTCTTCTCTTGATGAATTAATGAGAGTAAAAAGTGATGGGAAGAATGTAAAATTTTACTCTAAACCAGGAAAAGACGATGATCATGTAAGCGAATTGTTTATGTTTCTTGATGGTGTAAAAGAAGATGGAGATGGACCCAATACTGTAGTACTTACCATAACAGGAGATATTGATTTAAAACAAGTCTCTAAGATTGCAGACCACCTTAATGTACCGGGTGGAGAAGAATTAAAGCACGTAAAAAAGAAAGGAAACTAATCAAGGATTAGGATAAAAAAGATCTGGATTTCTTCTAACCGTGAGGTTAGAGGAAATCTGGTCTAAAAGCATCAATCAAAAATAATCAATCAACCAACCCACCAGCTTAGGCCAGTGAAAAAAATAAAAGAAATGAAAAATGTATATAAAATTTTAGGCATTGTAAGTATATCACTAATGATAAGTTGTAGTAGCGAACCCTCACTACAAAAGTATTTTGTAGATCATCATGGTGATGCTGATTTTATAGCAGTCGATGTACCGACCAGCCTTTTGGATAAAGAGACGGTAGAACTTAATAAAGACGAGAGAGAAGCATTAGAGAGTATCAAAAAAGTTAACTTTTTAGCTTTACAGCTTACCGAGAGTAATCAAAGTAAATATGAAGAAGAGAGTGCAGCGATAAAAAAGATATTAGATGCAGATAAGTATGAAACCTTAATGCGATTCGGATCAGATGGAACCAAAGCAGTGCTTAAATATCAAGGAGAAGAAGATGACATCGATGAGGTTATCGTTTTTGCTAAGAATAATGAAAAAGGATTGGCATTAGTACGTGTATTGGGAGATAATATGAGACCCGAAAAAATGGCTATGCTTATGAAATCTGTAGAAAAAGGTAAAATCAACCTTAATGCTTTTAAAGAAATAGCACACTCTATAGATATTGATGACTAAATCATGGTAGCAATGATATAAAAAAAGAGGCTGTTTTAACAGCCTCTTTTTTTATGGTTTAATCAGAATTCTGTGTCAGAAAACCTATTATTTATATCCCTGTATAGTTAGAAGGTGTAATTTGTTTTAATTCTGATTTTATAGATTCAGAAACATCCAGAGTTTCAATAAAATCAGCAATAGAATTTTGATTAATCTTTTCGTTGGTACGAGTAAGACCTTTTAAGGCTTCGTATGGATTAGGATATCCTTCTCGTCTCAATATGGTTTGTATAGCTTCTGCAACAACAGCCCAATTGTTTTCTAGATCTTCTGCAAACTTCTCTTCGTTCAATAAAAGCTTATTTAACCCTTTAAGTGTAGCCTGAAAAGCAATTAGTGTATGCCCAAAAGGTACACCAACATTTCTAAGTACTGTACTATCAGTAAGATCCCGTTGCAATCGACTTACAGGTAGTTTTGCGGCAAGGTGTTCGAATATGGCATTTGCAATTCCCAGGTTACCTTCACTATTTTCAAAATCAATAGGGTTTACCTTATGCGGCATCGCCGAAGAACCAACTTCTCCTTTTTTTATTTTTTGCTTAAAATAATCCATAGATACATAAGTCCACACATCACGATCCAGATCCAGTATAATCGTATTAATACGTTTTAAGCCATCAAACAGCGCTGCCATATGATCATAGTGCTCAATCTGAGTAGTAGGAAAAGAATGATGAAGCCCTAGTTTTTCTTGTACAAAATGGGTTCCAAAAGCTTTCCAGTCGATATCAGGGTAGGCTACTTTATGTGCATTGTAGTTTCCTGTAGCACCACCAAATTTTGCAGCACTCGGGATGTCCTTTAGTAAATCAAACTGTGCTTCGATCCTGGTGATATATACCTGAAACTCCTTTCCTAATCGGGTAGGAGAGGCAGGTTGCCCATGAGTACGGGCAAGCATAGGTACGGCAGACCACTCTTCTACCAAAGACTTTAGCTTTGTTAATAATGCATTGTACTCTGGGATATAAACACTACTAATAGCTTCTTTGATACTTAAAGGTACTGCAGTATTATTAATATCCTGAGAGGTTAATCCAAAATGGATAAACTCTTTATATTCCTGTAGCTCAAGAGCATCAAATTTCTCTTTGATAAAATACTCTACAGCTTTGACATCATGATTGGTTACTTTTTCTATGTCTTTTATTGCCGAGGCATCCTCACTAGAAAAATTAGTATAGATCGCTCTTAGTTTATCAAATAGCGAGGTGTCAATACCTTGTAATTGTGGTAGTGGTATCTCGCACAAAGCAATAAAATATTCAATTTCTACAAGTACACGATATTTGATTAAGGCTTCTTCACTAAAAAATGTACTAAGAGATTTGGTCTTTGATGCATAACGCCCATCTATAGGTGAGATTGCTTGCAAAGGAAATAATGACATAGTTTTCTTTTTTTGAAGCTGCAAAGATAATTTAATTAATTACGAATTACGTAGTACAAGCAACGAATTTTAAAAGTTTCAGATATTGGGTATTGAGTATTGGGTATTGAGTATTGAGTATTGAGTATTGAGTATTGAGTATTGAGTATTGAGTATTGAGTATTGAGTATTGAGTATTGAGTATTGAG
>JAUIBW010000020.1 GCA_030427585.1 Bacteroidia bacterium | reverse complement strand
TCAAAATATATCTTTAAATACAAAGCTTTTTTTTTTCAGCTGGCGTTAGGTCTGGGAGCAGGAAGTTTACTACAGCTTATTACCCCGTTTTTAACACAAAGTATAGTCGATGTCGGGATTAAGAATCAAGACCTTAATTTTGTATATCTCGTATTGATCGCGATGCTTTCCCTGTTTATTGGGAGGACATTAATTGATGTACTTAGAAGCTGGATTTTACTTCATCTAAGTACGCGTATTAATATATCGCTGATATCAGATTTCTTTATCAAACTCATGAACCTGCCTATCTCCTATTTTGATGTAAAAATGACAGGGGATCTTTTACAAAGAATTAATGATCATAAACGAATCGAGCAGATACTCACCATGTCTTCGTTAAACGTACTGTTCTCGATGGTTAACCTTATCGTGTTTAGTATCGTCCTGATCTATTATAGTGTTCCTATTTTTGGTATTTTTGCGATAGGAAGTACGTTTTATTTTGCGTGGATACTTATTTTCTTTAAAAAACGTAAAAAACTGGATTACAAACGTTTTTCGCAAATTAGTGAAGAACAAAGTAAGGTGATCGAGCTGGTAAATGGTATGCAGGAAATAAAATTGCATAATGCCGAAAAAAGAAAACGATGGAACTGGGAGTTTGTACAGGCAAAATTATTTAGGATATCTATAGAGAACCTGGCACTAGAGCAATACCAAAGTGTAGGATCTGCTTTTATCAATGAGCTAAAAAATATCCTGATTACGGTTTTCTCTGCAAAACTGGTTATCGATGGTGATATTACATTGGGTATGATGCTGGCGATCACTGCCATTGTAGGGCAATTAAATGCGCCTATTACGCAATTAATTAATTTCTTAAGAGAGTTGCAGGATGCACAAATTTCTTTAGAACGTCTGGGAGAGATTCATAATAAAGAAGATGAAGAACACCCCGGTGACGAAAAGATTAGAGAGATTTCGCCAAACTCAGGATTCGAAATTAAAAATCTAAGTTTTAGATATGTAGGGTCCGATAAACCGGTTTTAGAAAACCTCAACCTTTCTATTCCTGCGAATAAAATCACGGCTGTAGTTGGGGTTAGCGGTAGTGGAAAAACTACTCTTATGAAACTCCTTCTTAAGTTCTATGAACCCGATGAAGGACAGATTTATATTGGTTCTCATGATTTACATAATGTATCCCAAAAAGCCTGGAGAGATCAATTTGGGGTGGTTATGCAGGAAGGATATATTTTTAATGATACAATTGCTAATAATATTGCCGTAGGAGAAGATTATGTAGATAAGAAAAAATTGGCGCATGCTGTAGATGTGGCAAATATCAAAGAGTTTATCGAATCACTCCCGCTTTCTTATAATACCAAAATAGGAATGGAAGGTGTTGGATTAAGTACCGGGCAAAAACAAAGGTTATTTATAGCCCGATCGGTATATAAAAATCCTAAATATTTGTTCTTTGATGAAGCTACCTCTGCTCTTGATGCCAATAATGAAAAGGTGATCATGGAAAAACTGGATACCTTTTTTAAAGATAAAACCGTAATGGTGATAGCACATCGATTGAGTACCGTAAAAAATGCACACCAGATTGTTGTATTAGACAAAGGTAAAATTGTAGAAGTAGGAAATCATGAATCCCTAATCAAAAAGAAAGGAAACTATTATCACCTGGTTAAAAATCAACTTGAATTAGGAAAATAATAGTTGAATTAAGAATTACGAATTAGATGAAAAAAGAAAATGTTGTTCAAACCAAAAGTTATGAATTTGCATTATTATGTATCCGTTGCATATTTTGAAATTAACTATCGAAAAAGCGTCAATTCGAGTGGTTTTTCGGAATGTCCTCTCGACTACGCTCGAGATGACATGAAGAAAAAATGTATCGAGAATAGCTTTTTTAATTCAAAATTCTATTCTCGATACACTTCTTCCGTTGGTCGAAGCACTCGAATTGACGAATTTTGAATTAAAAAATATTAAATACACAACGGGTTATATGTATTAAATTATATAAAAACTGTATCGTACTTGACAAAATTTAAATGTTATAGAAATGAGTTGGTTTGTCATTCCGGCGTAGGCCGGAATCCACTTGATTTAGTACGGTGCAAAAAATGAATCCCAGCCTTTATTTATCCTGAGCTAGACCGAAGGGCTGAAATGACAAATAACATTAAATTAAAAAAAATCGCAATACATAATTAAACATTATGCCAGACACTTTAGACGACATACAATTACGTAGTGAAGAAGTACAGGAAATCCTAACCCGGGTTCCGCATTGGATGATACGATGGGGAAATCTTTTGATCTTGTCATTAGTCCTATTATTATTATTTCTTTCCTGGCTGGTTAAATATCCCGATGTAATACCTGCAGAAGCGATTATCACTACTAGAATACCACCGCAAAAAGAATATGCCAAAACCAGTGGTACCATAGAATCTCTATTCGTTAAAGACAACCAAATCGTACCCAAAAATACTCCTCTGGCAATATTAGAAAGCAGTGCGAATTATAAAGATGTGTTTTTGCTTAAATCTATTGTGGATACTATTAAAGTAAATACCAAATCATTTACATTTCCTATCGATGAGTTACCGGTCTTATTCCTGGGAGATATCGAAACCAGCTTTGCTTTGTTCGAAAACAGTTATTCTGAGTATATCCTGAATAAAGAATTACAACCTTTTTCTAATGAAGCCATAGCAAATCAAACCTCCTTATCAGAACTCTACAGGCGTTTAGAAAGCCTAAAAGCTCAAAAAAGACTGGGTAAAACCGAACTGGAATTTAAACGCAAAGAGCTTCAGCGTCAAAAAAACCTGTTCGAAAAAGGAGTGATCTCTGCACAAGAGTACGAAAGCAAAGAACTTGATTACCTGAGAACCAAACGTAATTATGAAAACAATGATGTACAGCTATCTCAGATTAACGAGAGTATCAGTAACGCTACCAAAACATCTAAGGGCACAGAGATCAATAAAAGAAAAGAAGAAATTAACCTGTTTAAAAAGGTGTTACAATCCTTCGGACAGCTAAAGAAAAGTATTAAAGACTGGGAGTTACAATATGTGCTTAAATCTGATATCGAAGGCCGTGTTTCTTTCCTTAATTTTTGGACAGAAAACCAAACCGTGGCCCTGGGGGATCTTGTTTTTATTATTATCCCCTCGGCATATTCTTCTTACCTGGCAAAGATCAAAGCTCCTTCTCAAAATTCAGGAAAAATAAAGGTCGGACAAACGGCTAATATTAGGTTAGAAAACTTCCCTGATGATGAATTCGGAACGCTGAAAGGTAAAGTAAAACACATATCCTTGTTACCCAATAAAGAGGGATTATACCTTATTGATGTTGAACTACCCGAAAAACTAATTACCACATATGGTAAGGAAATTCCTTTTAAGCAGGAAATGAGAGGTGTTGTAGAAATTGTAACCGAAGATCTTCGACTTATAGAGCGTTTCTTTTATCAGTTTAGAACATTGATGGATAAGTAAACGTGAGTTTCTATGTTAAATAGGTTCTCTAACGCTTTAACCTGAAACTCGATATAAGTTTAGGATTTTATAAAACCAGTCACCCTGAGCCCTTCGATAAACTCACAACTATCTGAAAACTATGTTATGCCATAGAAAGATAGATCATAAGCTATTGATTTTATGGATTATAATATATAATACCATTTCCGCCTTAAATTTACCCACTAAAACTTGCCCTTTTTCACTTATGCTTCAAAATAAAACTAAACCGTAGCTAAGGCTATGCTTGATTTTTCTTTTTTCGCCTAATCAAAAAATAACTGCTTTTTATTTGAGTATTTTCAAATCAGAATTGGTATAAAGCAAAAAGGTTTTTTTCTTCTGAAAGTTATTTGCAATGTCAGATTGAGCCTGTCGAAATCCAATTAAAAATCAAGGGTTTATGAACTTCGACAGGCTCAGTTTGACATAAAAAGCAGCAGAAAATAAAAAGTTTCAGAAGCTAGTGAGGTAAATTATATATCTTCTACCTCTTCTGGTATTTCTTCCTGAGAAGAACTTGCTACTGCTATCGGTTTAGTTTTCTCAAATTGCTCTTCTTCGCCTGAGAAATAAGGAAAAACATCCATAATCGGAGATTCTGAAATTGCAGGTACTGTATAATCACTAACAGAATCCTTCATCACACTAATGGTATTATCATACGCTTCTTTTACATCATTAGCCTGTACCAACAGGTACATACTCGACTTTCTTTCTTTACCACTTTCTTCATCATAAGAAACCAGGGCTACTTTTGACTTAAACCATCGATCAGAATTCTCAAAAGGATGGATTTCTGCAAAATTCGCAATCTTAATATTGGTGATTTTAAATTCTTCACTAATATATGCCGACATTTCTTCGTTAATTCGGGTTTCAGCCTCTGTATAGGATAAAGCATCTACCAGATAAGGTTCTGTAGTAACTTTCTGTACTCCAGATTCATCTATTTTTCTATACTTTACTTTACATTCATACCAGGTTGCGCTCATATCTTTTTTTTAGGATGGCAAATATATATTTTTAAAAAAACGCCAACTAGGAATCCCCATAATAGATATTCACAATTTGAAAATTCTATGATTTTTTGATGTATTGCTTCTTAATTTTTCATAAAACAGGTATCACTCCATTGAGTGGTGCATTTTACCTAAAGCCCTTGATTAATATTGCCCATGAAACTAAATTTTATAAAAAACTAATCAATTAAAATATAAATCATGAAAACTCTTAAAAACGCACTTCCTGGATTTTTTATTATTGTTTTTATTTTTTGTTCGTGTAGCGATGACCCTTCTGCAACAATACCAAACTCAACACTAACAGATATTACCCAACTAGAAAAAGATCCATTGTACTCTGAATACTTAGAGAAAAGAATTAAGGCTACGAACAATATTGTAAATCCCAAAAAGGCTTTTGAACTTCATAAAAATATTGAAAATCTTTCTGATGAGGAAAAAGATGAACTCGCCAGAGCTCTTGGTTATGAGAACTTAGATGCTTACCATATATATCTGGACAACATATTGGATATCAAAACCCAATTAGAAAAAAAATATGGTATAAGTCAACAGGATGAAAATACACTTATAGAAATTACGTTGCGCTCATTACAAAAATTTAATATGACTTTTTTGGTAGGTGATAACACCAATCCTCTTAAAAATCAACTTCTAAAAAGAAGTGATTACCCATGCTTTGATTATGCTATTGAAGCAGATCAACAAAATGTTGAAGATCAGTGTGCAGATTGTATAAAAAACTATGAAGAATGCTATACTAGAGCAATGGTATTAGGTGATAAAAGAATGGACTCCTGCATTTTGCTGGAATCTGATCAAGAGAGATATCGTCAATGTATACGTAGTGCAGATCTATATTTTCATGAAGATCTTCGAATGGCTTGTTTTATAGAAGCTGCCTGTTGTATAATTCACTCATGTGATTGTTGGGATGAAGAGACCCAGAAAGTTTGTAAAGGGTTTTTATGTTGTTAATTAGAATTTTCTGATTACATGATCTCACAGGTTTTAAAAACCTGTGAGATCTGGATTATTATAAAATATAAATTGAAGTACTAAGACCCTACTTCTTCTTCAGTAGTATCTGCGCTTTTACCAGCTACCCATTCTCCTACTAATTCTTCTAGTATTGTAAGGGGTACAGCCCCATTAGTTAATACCACATCATGAAACTCTCTGATATCAAATGCATCTCCGAGAGTTTTTCTTGCATTTTCGCGTAGCTCAAGAATCTTAATCATTCCTATTTTATAGGCTGTCGCCTGGCCTGGCATAACAATATGACGTTCTACCATTTTTATAGCATCACTTTCTGCATTAGGGGTATTATCTACATAATACTTAATCCCTTCTTCCCTACTCCATTTTTTGCTATGAATCCCTGTATCTACCACCAATCGGCAAGCTCTCCAGAGTTCCATTGCCAGTCTGCCAAAATCTGAATACGGATCACTGTACATTCCTATTTCTTTTGGTAATAGCTCTGTATATAACCCCCAACCTTCGGTATATGCAGTATATCCGCCAAATTTTCTAAATTTTGGGACATCCTGTAGTTCCTGGGCAATAGATCTTTGCATATGATGCCCGGGGATACCTTCGTGATATGCCAAAGCTTCCATCTGATAGATGGGCATTGCTGTCATATCATATAAATTGGCATAATATGTTCCTGGTCTTGATCCATCGGGAGTTCCGCTTTGATAGAAGGCTTTTCCTGCACTTTTTTCTCTAAAAGGCTCTACTGCTTTTACAATTATATCTGCTTTGGGTTTGGTAATAAAAAGTTCATCCAGTTTGGATTTCATCGTATCGATTAGCCCGACCGCTTGTTTAAGGTATGCTGCTTTTCCTTCTTCAGTATTTGCAAAATAGAACTTTTTATCTTCTTTCATATACTTGAAAAAATCCTGTAATGTCCCTTCATATTTAACTTGCTTCATAATATCCCGCATCTCATTATGAATACGGTCTACTTCTTTTAATCCTAGCTCGTGAATCTGGTCTGCGGTCATCGCAGTAGTGGTCGTACGTTGTAGTGCGTTATCATAAAACGCAGCTCCTTTAGGGAATTTCCAGCAGCCATCATCTGTAGTAGCTCTTTGTTGTTGCCCTTCTAATAATTTAATAAGGTTATCATACGCTGGTTTTACACTTTCTACAAGTCTTTTTTCTGCTTTAGACACTAATTCACTCTGTTCTTTATCAGATAATTTAAGTGTCGAGATTTTACTTTTAAAATCCGCTAATAACGTACTTTCCTGATTAGATTTATCAAAGGGTTGCCCTACAATAATATTACGGCAATCATCAAGAACTTTGGCAAATACAAACTTAGGAGGAAGGATACCATTCTTTTCTCTGATCTTTATATTTTCTACTGCTTGAGTAAACATTTCATTGATACCATTTAGTCTTGAAATATAAGCTTCTGCATCACTTTTATCCTTTATCCTATGCATATTGATAAGAAAGGCAGGAATATTAGATTGCATTCCCGACATCTGATTAACCGGATAGTTATAAAACCTATATTGAAAATCTGCAATCTCATTTTCGAGATCTTGTTTCATCAATTTATAACTTAGAGCAGTTGCATCATTTAATTGAGATACATCTACAGAATCTTTTAAATAGGCAAGGCGTTCTTTAGCTCTTTCTAAATCTTCTGCTTCCTGTTTAGATGAGATATCATCCCATTTACCATAATCGTCTGTTTTAATTCCTAAATACGTTTGCATCATTGGTGATTTGTCAATTTCTTGCTGAAACTGTACTTCGAACCAATCGTTTAGTTTTTTTGATTGCTCTTTGATGATCTCTTCGTGAGAAACAGCATCCTGTTCTGGATCTTTTACCTCTTGTTTACAGCCGGTTAATGCCAGAACTGAAGAAAATAACAATACACTGATTTTTACTTTGGTCATGATAGTATACTATATTAGGGTTAATTGGTTATTTTAAAATCATAACTTCTATTTCAGAATCATGATATACTTTATGCATTTGCTTAGTAAAATCAGAAGCCGCTGCCTTAAAGATATTAGGAACATATGTTTGTGGATTTAAATCGATTAAAGGAAACCAGGTACTCTGCACCTGAACCTGTATTTTATGTCCTTTTTTAAATGTATGGTGTATATCCTGCAGTTTTATATTTACATCTGTTTTTTGATTAGGAACAAAAGGTTCGGGTTTACTAAAATCATTTCGAAAACGTCCTCTCATCACTTCACTACGAACCATCATATGATAATTGGCCATTTTTAAATATTGCTGTGTTTCTTCTGTATCTTCGGCATCATTAGGGTATACATCTATCAATTTTACTACCCAGTCTGCATCTGTACCTGTCGTAGCCACTTTTAGCTTTGCCAATACTTCTCCCGATAATGTCATATCCTCTGTAAGAACAGGGGTTTCAAAAACTAATACATCAGGACGACGCGCTGCAAATCGTTGATCATCTGTCATATATTTTCTTGGTGTAAATACCATTTTAACATCTTCGGAATAAGGAACGGGTTTTTTAGGATCACTTAAGAATTCTGAAACCCCTGCTCCACTTTTACCAGATAACTCCTCATTGGCAGAAAGGTAGAATGTCTTTTTCTCTATATTTGCAGGAGGCCAGCTTTCATAAGAATTCCACTCTTTTTTTCCGGTATCAAAAATCTGAATTTCTGGTAGCCCGGTTTTTCCATCTGCATCTCCTTTTAGGAAGTGATTAAAAAAGGGGGTTTCTACATTTTTTTGAAAATTTAAAGATAGGTCATCTCCAAAATATACGTTACCAATAGCTTGGCGCTTGTTGGTTCTTGCCCAATCTCCATGACTCCATGGTCCAAAAACCATAATATTATAAGTATCACTTTTCTTTTCGATAGTTGAATAAGTCTCGAAAGGGCCATATAAATCTTCGGCATCAAATAAGCCTCCTACAGTCATTACTGCCGGTTTGATCGTTTGGTTTTTTAAGTGTTGAATTATCCCTCTTTTTTGCCAGAATTCATCATAATTAGGGTGTTCTTTTAATTGTGTCCAAAATACATTGTCTTCTTTATAATACTGGTCTAAATTACTTAAAGGCCCCGCATCCAGAAAGAATTGATATTGATCTTTACTTTTCAATTCTGGAAAAGTATACCAGCTCTCTGTGGTAGGTTTTGTTTTTTCGTATCCAAAAACTGCTGTAGCTCTCCAATAGCTTAACAGATAGGCACCATTATGATGAAAATCATCAAAAAAGAAATCACCAATACATGCTTGCGGAGATACCGCTTTTAAAGCCGGGTGTGCATCTAACAAAGAATACGTTGCATAGAAACCAGGATATGAGATTCCCCATATTCCTACTTTTTTATTAGTATTCGGTACATTCTTTACCAGCCAGTCTATCGTATCATAGGTATCACTGGCTTCATCAAATTGTTTTCCTTTTTTATCAGGGATATAGGCTCTCATATTGTCATAAACTCCTTCACTCATCCAGCGTCCACGCACATCTTGATAGACAATAATATTACCTTCTTTCATTAAAAATTCGTTTGGACCTATTTTAGATCTAAATTCATCTTTACCATATGGTCTCGAACTATACGGAGTTCGCTGCATTAAAATCGGATATTTTTTTGAAGTATCTTTTGGTGAATAAATAGTGGTGTGAAGTTTAACACCATCTCTCATTACAATATCAACTTCTTGTTTTGTGTAGTGTTCTTTTATAGTATAGGAATCTGTTTCCTGCGAGAACATAATACTTGTGTAAAGAAGTACTATGCTTCTTAAAAGAATAAATCTGACTGATCGCATTGGTTTTAGTTTAGTTTATTGTTGAAGATAAAAAAATGGTACTTCGGGCCGGATAGATTTAAGGAGATTTTAACAACTTACGATCTATATGTACATATTGCAATAGACATAAAACGGTATAGTCACTCTATAATAAATATGTTATTTTTTTATACATGGCAGTCCTGTAACTTTTTCGAATGCCATAACTTTTGCTAAACTGTAGTCACCAAAAAGTATTCTTTTAAGTTCGAATTTTGCTTTTATACCAGTTCTTAAATGAAGTTACCGTAAAGGGAATCGAATTATTTTTGGTTAAGACGAAAAAGAAAATTCTAGCATAGTAGCATTGCTATCGATATATTTAATTTTGAAATACAGAATAAAAAGAAATGGTATTAGATCTAAAAATTGAGTTTTTAATCAAAATTGTTCTGTTCTGATTTTGACACAAGCCTTCAAGGTTTTAAAAACCTTGAAGGTCTAAAAAGTTGATTTTTATGCCGCTTGTATAGTAAAGAATATTATTTTCTAAAATTCTTCAAACCTGTTTGTAACCATTTAAGATATTCATTCGTATCCGGGGTATACGCTGTGGTTTTGTTTAGTAAATTCATTTCTGTATCTAATAATACATAGTAAGGTTGTGAATTGTTTTTGAAGTTTAAGGTCTGAAATGTCGCCCATTTGTCTCCTATTGTTCTAATCGCTTTAATTCTTCCATCGGGTTTTAAGAATTTAAATTGATCGTCTTTTGATAACTTCTCACGATCATCGACATACAAAGAAATTAAAACGTACTTATTCTTAAGGATATCGATAATTTCTGGATGACTCCATACTTGTTCTTCCATTTTACGGCAATTCACACAAGCCCAGCCTGTAAAATCGAGCATAATGGGTTTGTTTTGGGCTTTGGCCGCTTGTACTCCCGATTCAAAATCGGTATATGCATTAAGCCCTAAGGGACCATGAGCTTCTTTTTCATAAATACTATAAAATAATGGTGGAGGAAACCCACTTAACAGCTTAAGGTTAGCATAAGCCGTATTGGTAAGACCAGGAATCAAATAGATTACAAAAGCTAATGTAATAACACCTAAGGTTTTTCTTCCTTTACTTAATTTTTGTATTGGGCTATCGTGTGGAAAGCGTATTTTTCCGAAAAGATATAGAACCATACCCAGGCCGATTACTATCCAAATGCCTATAAATATTTCTCTTTTCAAAATTCCCCAATGCTCAACAAGATCTGCATTTGATAGGAATTTAAATGCCAATGCCAGTTCGATAAAACCCAGGACTACTTTTACAGTATTTAACCATCCGCCACTTTTTGGTAAAGAATTTAACCAATTAGGAAATAGCGCAAATAGTGCAAATGGTAATGCTAGGGCTAATCCAAAACCTCCCATACCAAAACTTAATTGCATTGCTCCACCATCACTACTTAGAGAACCTCCTAATAATGATCCCAGGATGGGTCCTGTACATGAAAAGGATACCAAAGCTAATGTTAGTGCCATAAAGAATATACCTATCACTCCTCCAATACTTGTAGCTTTACTATCAAGCTTGGTACTCCAGGAAGCAGGTAAAGTAATTTCAAAATAACCAAAAAAGGATATCGCAAATACTATAAAGATGACAAAGAAGATAATATTAAGAGTTACATTTGTCGAAATATTATTTAATATCTCTGGGTCTAATGAGTCTAGCAAATGAAAAGGAAAACTTAATAAAATATAAATAATGAATATAAAAACCCCATACATAATAGCATTAAACAATCCTTTTTTACGATCCTTGGCTCCTTTGGTAAAAAAAGAAACCGTAAGAGGTATCATAGGAAATACACAAGGTGTTAATAAGGCTATTAATCCTCCTAAAAATCCTAAAAGGAAAATATTAAAATAACTTTTCTCCTCTACTTGTTCTGAAGGAAAAACATCTTTACCTTTTATATCAATATGTAGTGCTTCAGACTTTTTTTGATCCTCTGCCGTAATACTAGACAGATCTCCTTTATTTTCGATGGCTTCTCCAGAAAGATTGATGTCAAATTCTACAACCTCTGGAGCCAAACATTTTTCATCATCACATACCGAAAAGAATACTTCTGCTTTAATCTGTTGCAAAGTCTTATCTATACGCCTGATTTTTTGAGAAAAAGTCACTTTATCTTCAAAATACTTCACATCCATCTCGAAAATATTATCAAACTTCTCGATACCTTTAGGTTCTATCGTTTCTCCTATAAGTTCATAACTCTCTGGAGTAGTATTATAAGTAAACTCTGTTGGTGTTGGAGCTATCTCATCACTATCTGCTTCATTTTGAGAATACAAATGCCATCCTTCATCAAGAGTCGCCTCAAAATATAAGATATAAGTATCGTTAGCTTTCTTTTCTATAGTAGCTTTCCACTTAACAGGGTCTAGTAGTGTTTGTGAAAAAAGCGTTGTAGAAAATAAAATAGTGGTAAGTAGTACTAAGAGATATCGCATCAGGCTATTGTAATTTTAAGTATTTGTTTTGTTTGGGGTATTATTTTAAATCTATTGTCCGCTCTATAGTTTATAATCCAAATTATTTCTTTTCCAGAACATAATAACCATACTCTTTCTTTGGCTAATAAAGATAATTTTTCATCTTTAAAATATTTACTCAATTTCTTTTTCCCTTTCATTCCCAGAGGATAAAAATAGTCTCCTTCTTTCCATTTTCTTACAGTTAATGGATACTTTAACTTTTCTTTATCAACATAAATGGTCTTAAGATCAATATCCGATATTTCAGATGTCACTTTAAATTTAAGTGTTCCCGGGGGGATCATTAACATACTTTCGGCTTCGGGTATACTGTAATTGCGATCCTCTATTTTTTCTGATATCAGACTCAATAATAAGTATTCTCTATCCTTTACCAAACGATGAGTTTCTGAAAAAATTTGTTTTCCGGATTGACCGGTGATTATATGTTCTATATCATCCCATGCTGTAAAGCCATATTCTTTTAATAAAAAATACAGGCTGGCTTTTGGGGCCCCACAATCCATTAATCTATTAATAGATATTTTAATGATATCACTTTCTGAAACCTCGAACAACTCTTTTTTAAGTTGGGTTACCTGGTTTTTAATAAATTCACTGCTCTGTTTTAGATACGCTAAGGTGGTCCCAAAATTCTGTAAAAACTGTGGATTAACACCTTTTAACTCCGGAATTACATCAAGACGAAGTTTATTTCTAAGATACTTTGTACTTTTATTACTACTATCTTCTCTCCATTGCCAATCATTCTTTTTGGCATACGCTAAAATTTGCGCCCTCGAAAAAGGTAATAACGGCCGTACAAAAACCCCATTAACTTCTGGTATTCCTGTCAACCCCTCTATCCCTGTACCTCTGGACAAGTTTATTAAAAAAGTTTCTAGATTATCATCTGCATGATGCGCTGTAAGAATATAATCAAACTGATGCTCTAGAGCTAGTTTCTTAAACCAATCATACCGTAGCTCCCTAGCCGCCATCTGTATGGATAAATTATGATCTACAGCATATTTATTGGTATCAAATTGTGTAATAAAAACCGAAGATTGAAGCTCATTAGACAATTGAATAACAAAGTTTGCATCCTTATCACTTTCTCCTCCTCTTAGCTTAAAATTACAATGCGCAACACTATATTGCAGATGTAACGTCTGACAAAGTCTTACAAGCATAACACTATCTAATCCACCACTACATGCAATTAGTACATTGCTTTCTAAAAGAAATGAAAAGTTTTTGGTAATATGATCTTTAAATTCTTGTAACAACAGATTCTGGATTGAAGTTTTTCGATTTTCAAATATACGATTTTGAATTGCGATAACCATCCTCTAGCAAACTACATTTTACATGTTGATTATCAGGTTTTTAACATTTTTTTCAATTTGTTTTTCTTATTTTTAGAAAGCAACTCTTAAATTACTGATAAATGGATAAGACACATGAATTACAAAAATTTTGTGAAGCTAATGACCAAAGAGAATTTAGTAAAAAACTATTATCTATTGTACCGCACTTACATCCTTATGTAAAACACAGATTATATATTGCAGAAAGCGTAGGTATTTTACCTCAGAATATGTATTGTTCTAATGGTATTATAGACGATGCAATATTAAAACTTTATCATGATGATCTTGATGTCGAAATAGACACCTTATCTCTTGAACTTCAACTTTTTAAAATTGCCGATGACCTTATTGATGAATTATACATTCGTGAAGGATGGCATCAAAAAAGTATTAGCACCAGTTATTTTCTTAAAGAAGAACTCGAAAAACTTGAAGAAAGCTATACCGTAGAAGCAGATAACGAACTTATCATGAAAGAAGAGCTAGATGATATTTGTTATCATCAAAATTCTGAAGAAAAGCAGAATTTTATATACAATGACATGGATTCTGAAATCCTTAAGGTTATAGATGCTGAGCCTTCTTCTGAGCATAGAAAACAGAAGCTATTAGGCAAATTCTATAGTTGGCTCCCTATAGAAACGTCTAAAATCATTGATCTTTTTGTTTTTGGAAGATTAAATTTTGAAGAAATTGCTAAAATTAAAGAGATAACAGCACAAGAAGTCAAAGAAATTATCATTGATGTACGAAAGAGTTTTAGAAGGAATCTTATTTAGTTAATGAATCAATTAGAGGCAAGTTTGTGAGACACTATCTCATAAAGTATGTAACTAAAATTATTGAGAGTTTAGCTTTTATTTAGAGTCTTACCTCTACAAAACTACACTCCCTCTAATACTTCTCGCATGGCTTTTGCCTTAAGTAAACATTCTTCATATTCTTTATCGGGGTCTGACTTTGCTGTTATAGCTCCCCCAACGGTATATGATATATACTGTCGTTCCTGATTATAGAGGATACTTCTAATTACCACATTAAAATCAAAATCCCCATCTGGGGTAAAATATCCTACAGCCCCGCTATATAACCCTCTTTTAGACTTTTCGAGACTTTCTATGATCTGCATTGCAGAAATCTTAGGGGCTCCTGTCATACTCCCCATTGGAAAAGTAGTTTTGATAACATCAACAGGAGAAATAGTATTCTCGACTGTAGAGGTTATTGTAGATATCATTTGATGCACTTGCTTAAACGAATACACTTTACACAACTCCTCTACAACAACCGATCCTTTGGTTGCAGTTCGTGATAAATCATTTCGTACCAGATCTACAATCATTACATTTTCTGATCGCTCTTTGGGGTCCCCATAAAGTTCTGATATTAATCTCTTATCCTCCTCGGCATCCTGTGATCTTTTAGCAGTTCCTTTTATGGGTTGCGAAATTATTTTTTGTCCTTCTTTTCGCAAATAGCGTTCTGGTGAAGCAGATAACAAATAGTGATCATTCATCCTAAAAAACGTAGCAAAAGGAGGTTTTGAGATATCGTTTAAGTGATAATACGTCTGTAAAGGATCAATACAACTATTTTTTGCAAAAAACTCCTGGCAAAAATTCGCTTCATAAATATCTCCCCTATGTATATGGGCAAGCATTTCATTTACCTTCTCTTTATATTCATCTTTTGTGATACGCAGGCTTATTTTTATCTTACCACATGGTTGCTCTATAATATTTTTTTTGAATAAAGAATTCCCTAAGATTTCCTTAAAATCTTCCTCCATTTCATCATCTACCATTCTCAAATAGTGCATTTCAAGGATATTTCCTTTGAGCAGAAAAAGTTTTTTAGGTTGAAAAAAGTACAAATCAGGAAAACATAGTTCGTCTAGATTTTTAGAGATTAGATCCTCTGTATCGTTCTTAAGATCATAGGACAGATAGCCAAAAATCCAATCCGAAGTTACGCTTTGATATTCTTTTAGTATATCAAAACCATTATAATAATCGGTTTTTATAGTCGTAAAAGCATCTACTGCCAATACAGCATCATAACTCGTATATTGCTGTGAATAGCTATTCGAATCCAGCCAAATAGCTTCTTCAAATTGCTGTCCCCAATGTAATAGCTTACTTTTAAATTCTGAAAAATCTTCTAAAGTATATTGTTGAACACTTCGCACTTACTCATTAGATTTGATGTGCAAAAGTACTGAGAACTTCGTTTAATCCCAATAAAAGTGTCTCATCTGTTACAGTATTTGATTCTGTAGAAAAATTATCGTAAAAAGAAGGGAAACTAAAACTCTCTACAATTTCGGCACCAAATCTGGGAAAAACATTTTTAGCAAATTCTAACGAGCTTAGTCCTCCTCTTTTTCCGGGAGAAGTACTCATTAATAAGATCTTCTTTCCTTCCAGAAAATTACGATCTAATCGAGACAACCAATCTATTATATTTTTAAAAAAAGCACTCCAGCCCCCATTGTGTTCATTTACCGAAATAATCAATGCATCAGCTTCAGAAATTTCTTGGTTCAATCCCATAACCATCCCAGGAAAACCAGTTTTTTTTTCTTCATCTTCACTATACATTGGTATAGCATAATTTACCAGGTTAATTATTCTTATATCATGTCCTTTTATTTCTGAAACCACAAACTCTACGAGTTTGTGATTAATAGAAGTACTGCTATTAGAACCTGCAAAGGCAATGATTTTCTTCATTAGTATTATAATTAGAAACCCAAAAGTAACTAAAATGTTTACAGTCCCAAAATAAGAGTACCTTTGTAGCATCAAAAAAATAGATAAATTGACTTTTCGAGAATTAAATCTAAGTACACAACTTCTTAACGCTCTTGATGATTTAGGGTATGATACCCCCACACCCATTCAGGAAAAAGCTTTTGCCCCCATAATGTCTGGAAAAGATGTTGTAGGTATTGCACAAACGGGTACTGGTAAGACATATGCCTATATGCTTCCGATTTTAAGGATGCTAAAATATTCTGTACAGCAAAACCCAAGAATATTAGTATTAGTTCCTACACGAGAACTTGTTGTACAGGTAGTTGATGAAATCGAAAAACTTTCAACCTATATCAATGTGCGAATAACAGGCGTGTATGGAGGTACTAATATCAATACACAAAAACAAGCCGTTTCTCAAGGGTTAGATATTATAGTTGCTACTCCGGGACGTTTATATGATCTGGCTGTAAGTAGGGCTTTGCAACTTAAATCTATTAAGAAACTGGTGATCGACGAAGTTGATGTAATGTTAGATTTAGGATTTAGACATCAATTGATGAATATTTTTGATATCCTTCCGCGGCAGCGACAAAACATTATGTTTTCTGCTACAATGACAGATGAAGTAGACCAAATGATTTCAGAAATATTTATCAAACCGCAAAGAATATCAATCGCCAAAAGCGGAACTCCCCTCGAAAACATCAAACAATATGGTTACAAAGTTCCTAATTTTTATACAAAAGTTAATCTGTTAGAACAATTACTTTCTGATAAAGAAACTTATCATAAAACATTAATTTTTGTTGGTTTTAAAAAGATCGCAGATCGTTTGTTTGAACAACTAGAAAAAAAATATGCCGATGAGATTTGTATCATCCATTCTAACAAAACTCAAAACTATAGATTACGCAGTATAGAACAATTTAGAGAAGGAAAAAATCGAATATTGATCGCTACAGATGTAATGGCTAGAGGTTTGGACATAGAAAATGTAAGTCAGGTAATTAATCTCGACACTCCAGAATATCCAGAAAATTATATGCACCGCATTGGTAGAACTGGTCGTGCCGAAAAAGAAGGAGTCTCGTTTGTTCTTACTACAGAAAAAGAACAAGAACACCTGGAGGCTATCGAAAGTTTGATGGAGATGAAAATAGAGCAATTAGATATTCCCTCTGGTGTAGAAGTTTCTGACCAACTTACTCCCGAAGAGCAACCCAAGGTTAAAGAAATTAACAACCCTCATAAACGTCCTAATCATGAGGTTGGAGCCTCTTTTCATGAAAAGAAAGAAAAAAACAAAAAAGTAAACCTAGGAGGTTCATACCAACGAGAGATCAAGAAAAAATATAAAAAACCTAAAACTAAAGGTGATAAAACATATAATTTAAGAAATAAAAAAAAGAAGCGATGATATAATCGATTTTGTTTTTTTAGATTGAACTATTCTAATACCTTTTTATGGATTTAAATCTTGCAGTATTAATAGATGGTGATAATATACCATCTACATATATAAAAGAAATGATGGAAGAAATTGCAAAATATGGCAATCCGACTATCAAAAGAATTTATGGAGATTGGACTAAACCAGATCTTACTAAATGGAAAAAGATTCTTCTGGAAAATGCAATAACACCGATCCAGCAATATGGATATACAAAAGGTAAAAATGCTACAGATTCTGCAATGATTATAGACGCAATGGATATTCTATATTCTGAAAAAGTGAATGGCTTTTGCTTAGTATCTAGTGATAGTGATTTTACACGTTTAGCAACAAGGCTTAGAGAAGCGGGAATGAAAGTTTTTGGAATAGGAGAAAAAAAGACCCCAAATCCATTTATTGTAGCCTGTGATAAATTTATTTACCTTGAAATCCTTAAATATGAAGCAGAATCTATTAACACTAAAACCATTTCTACAAATAGTGTTGATAAAATTACAACAAAAGAGATTAAATTAATTTCACATACTATATCCGACGTAGCCGATGATGATGGTTGGGCTTTCCTTGGAGATGTCGGAAGTTTACTACAAAAAAAACAGCCTAACTTCGACTCTAGAAATTATGGTTTTCAAAAATTAACCCCATTGATACAGGCTATTAAAAGCTTTGAAATAGAACAACGTGAGGCTACGAAAGGACGATCTAAGTTAATTTATGTTCGAAATAAAAAAACAAGAAAAAAATAAGCAAACTGCAACAAAACATACAGACATGAAATCATTAGTATTAAAAGGAGGAATGCTTTTTATGATTCTACTATCTTTTCAGATAGAAGCTCAACAGGTGTATAAAGAAAAGTTTGCACATACTTTTTCTATTGTAGCAAGAGATAAATCTACCGGAGAAATGGCTGTAGGAGTACAAAGTCACTGGTTTTCTGTAGGATCGATTGTATCCTGGGGCCAATCTGGTGTTGGTGTGGTAGCGACACAATCCTTCGTTAATCCAGCATACGGTCCTAATGGACTTACACTTATGTCTGAAGGTAAAAGTGCAAAAGAGGCACTTGATCTTCTGATAGCAAAAGACAAAGGTAAAGATTTTAGACAAGTGGCTTTTCTTGATGCAAAAGGTAATGCCGCTGCTTTTACTGGTGAAAAGTGTATTGTTTCTGCCCATCATATTGTTGGAGATAATTATGCTGTACAAGCCAATATGATGCTTAATGATAAAGTAGTTCCTGCAATGGCGAAGGCTTTTGAAAAACATAAAGACCTACCCCTGGCCGATCGCGTAGTTAAAGTACTTATCGCCGCTCAGGAAGCCGGAGGAGACATTAGAGGTAAACAATCTGCTGCACTGGTGGTTGTAAACGCAAAGCCGGCCAAAAACTCTTGGGAAGATAAAAAAGTAAACCTAAGAGTAGACGATCATGCAACTCCATTAGTAGAATTACAACGCCTGTTACAGGTTCATAAAGCCTATGAATATATGAATAAGGGAGACCTGGCAGTAGAAGCCGGGGATATAGAAATGGCGCTTACAGCCTATGGAGCTGCAGAACAATTGTTTCCCGAAAATTTAGAAATGAAATACTGGAAAGCAATAGCATTGGTTAATAATAAAAGGCTTGATGAAGCATTACCTATATTAAAGCAAATTTTTGATAAAGATGAAAACTGGAAAGAACTTACCAAAAGGCTTCCGAAATCTGGGCTATTAATTGTATCAAAAACACAGCTTGATCAAATTCTTACATTGTAAATATTAATTAAAAACCTGAATTCTCATTGGCCTCTATTTTTGCTCATGGATTTACAGCATATGCCTTTGGTAAAAGTTTTTCGAAAGAAATAAATACCAAAAAGTTATGGATATTAGGAATTATCTGTTCTATCCTTCCTGATGCAGATGTTATAGGTTTTAAATTTGGTATAGCATATGAAAGTTTTTGGGGGCATCGGGGGTTTTCGCATTCGTTACTCTTTGCTATACTCCTGGGGACTACAGTTACTTTTATTTTCTATTCTAAAAAATCATATACCAAAACAGGAGTTGCGTTAATCCTATATTTTACTGTTTGCACAGCTTTTCATGGTGTTCTTGATGCTATGACTACGGGAGGGCTTGGAATTGCATTCTTCTCTCCTTTTGACACAACACGATATTTTTTTCCGTGGCGACCAATTCAGGTATCTCCTATTGGTGTTAGTAATTTTTTTAGTATATGGGGCATTAAAGTATTGTTAAGTGAGTTGATCTGGGTCGCCATACCAACGAGTATTTATATCTTAGTGATTCATCATTTCAGAAAACGAAAAAACTAACTTCAAAATAAACAATGAAAAACACAACTAAACCTCTATTTATTTTAATAATAGTATTATGCATACACTCATGCAAAAAAGAACAAACACCCGAAGTTATTACAATTTCTGAAGAGCTTAAAATCACCAAACTTAATGAACATAGCTACATCCATACATCCTATCTAAATACCGAAAGTTTTGGTAAAGTACCTTGTAATGGGATGATTATTATTGATCATAATGAGGCATTAATATTTGATACACCAACTAATGACTCTGTATCTAAAACATTAATAAATTGGGTTCAAAAAAACTTAAAATGTGAAATTAAAGGAGTTGTTACTACACATTTCCATAGTGATTGTTTAGGCGGTTTAAATGAGTTTCACCAAAGAAAAATTTCTTCATATGCCAGCAATGAAACCATACGTCTGGCCAAAAACAAAAACTATACTATTCCGCAAAACGGATTTGACACACATCTTAAATTAAAAGTTGGAAATAAGAAAGTAACCAATACATTTCATGGAGAAGGTCATACTTCTGATAATATTATCAGTTATTTTCCTGATAAAAAAATACTCTTTGGCGGTTGTTTGATAAAATCAACAGGAGCCAAAAAAGGAAATCTTGAAGATGCCAATACAAAGGAGTGGTCAACTACTGTTACTAAAATCAAAGAAAAGTATCCTGAGGTAGAAATTGTAATACCAGGACATGGGGCTTATGGTGGACAGGAGTTATTAGAGTATACTATTTCTCTATTTAAAGTTGAACAATAATTTATGAGAGAATTTCAAAAAAATACTTCATCAAAAAGCAAAAGAAAATCAAAAGTTACTATAGGACAAGCTTTTAAAACCATCATATGGCCTAGAAGAAACCTTGTTTTTATTGGGTTATTATTAATTGTCCTAAGTAGATTAGCTAGCCTGGTATTACCTATGGCCAGTAAATATCTAATGGATGATGTTATCGCCAAAAAAGACTATGAAATGCTAAAAATGCTTTTGATTGGTGTAGGTCTGGCTATTTTGGTACAAGCAGTAACATCATTTCTTTTAACCCGAATACTAAGTGTACAGGCACAGTTTCTAATTTCAGAATTAAGAGCACAAGTACAAAAAAAAGTGCTCTCTTTACCTATTAGTTTCTTTGACAATACAAAATCCGGAGCATTAGTATCTCGCATTATGAGTGATGTAGAAGGTGTTCGTAATCTGATTGGTACTGGATTGGTACAATTGGTCGGAGGTACAATTACGGCTATTATCTCATTGATATTGCTCATCAGAATTAGCCCTTCAATGACATTATTTGTACTGATCCCCGTATCTGTATTTGGAATTGTAGCTTTAAAAGCTTTCAAATATATTCGTCCAATCTTCAGAAAACGAGGAGTCATCAATGCTGAGGTTAAAGGCCGATTAACCGAAACTCTTGCCGGAGTACGAGTAATAAAAGGATTTAATGCCGAAGCACAGGAAAATAAAACTTTCGAAGAAGGAGTAGATCGATTATTTCAAAATGTAAAAAAGAGTTTAACCGCTACCGCATTAATGACTAGTTCTTCAACATTTTTATTAGGTATTGCCTCTACCGGTATTATGGGAATTGGTGGCTATAAAATTATGATTGATGAATTGACCATTGGTGATTTTCTTTCTTTCACACTACTACTTGGGTTTATGATTGCACCTATCGTGCAAATGAGTAATATCGGAAGCCAGTTAACCGAAGCATTGGCAGGTCTGGATCGCACCGAAGAGCTTATGAATATGACACCAGAAGAAGAAATAGAGGATCGCAACATTACTTTAGAACATATAATCGGGGATATTACCTTTGATAATGTTTCCTTTTCTTATGAAGAAGGGAAAGATGTACTACACGGCATTAGTTTTAAAGCCCCTTCGGGGTCGGTTACTGCTTTGGTAGGGAGCTCTGGTTCTGGTAAATCTACAATCGCCGGATTAGCTGCTACATTCTTAAACCCAAAATCAGGGTGTATTACCATTGATGATCATGATATCTCTAAGGTTAAATTACATAGCTATCGACGTTATCTGGGAGTCGTATTACAAGACGAATTCTTGTTTGAAGGCTCTATTAGGGAAAACATTTTGTTTCCCAATCCAGATGCTACAGAAACACAATTACTACAAGCTGTAAAAGCTTCGTATGTAAATGAGTTTACAGATCGTTTTGATGATGGATTAGATACGCTGATAGGAGAACGGGGTGTAAAACTTTCAGGAGGGCAACGACAACGAATTGCTATTGCAAGGGCCATTCTTGCAGATCCAAAAATCATTATTCTTGATGAAGCAACATCAAACCTGGATACAGAAAGCGAGGCTTTGATTCAGAAGAGCCTTGGCGAATTAATGAAAGGTAGGACCACTTTTGTTATTGCGCACAGATTAAGTACGATCAAAAAAGCAGATCAAATTTTGGTTATCGAATCTGGTAACATAGCCGAACGCGGTAATCATGATGAACTGATTGCCACAAAAGGCAGGTATTTTGATTTGTATACGTATCAGGCACGAATATAAATTAATAAAAAAGAAGCCGAATCATTAGGTTTTATACCAGTTCTGATTTAAATTTACTCATAAGAAAAATGATGGATTTTTGGCTTAGATCAAAAAGAAAAACTTGTGCTCAGCTAGACTGGGTATCAAGCATAGCAAGGCTACGGTTGTGTTTTATTTTGAAATATTAGACAAAAAGACGCGGTTTTATTTAGTAAATTTAGATTGGAAATAGTATTACCTTAGAATTCGGCTTCTTAACTATCCTCCTCTATTCTCTTATAAACTCTGATTTTTTGCCTCTAAAATCTAAAATCATTGTATTCTTATTTGGTAAGAATTCCATTTTTACTTCATATGGTTCGGATCTAAATTTATCTTTATCATAAGCTTCCAAAGAAAAAGTAGGTCCGTTTTTAGCATGTACAATCAAGGCTGCATCTTCTTTGGTGATCTTAATTTCAAAAGGGAAAGTTTCTCCTTTATACACCCCTAAATATGTAGTTAACTCTTCTGGTTTTAATAAAAGTGCAGGTTTAAACTTAGGAAGTTTGTCATCTATTCCAAAATAAATTTTCAAAGCAGCTCGTATGCAACTTTTTGGCGACATTACAACCCCGTTACCAATATAAGTAACTGCTAATTTCTCTTCTGGTATATAAATTGATAAAGATTGAAATCCATCTATACCTCCATCATGCCCATATATTTGTTTACCATACAATATGTTACCATCTAACCCCATTCCCATTCCGGTTGATGTATCTGTCATTTGGTTTAAAGACGTATTTGAAACTAGTTTTCCTGAAAACAAGTTTTCATAAAAAACATTTAATTCTGAAGCTGTCGACACAATGGCTCCAGCTCCCATTGGACCACTCATATCAGTATGGTTTTTTATTAATTGCCATTTAGAATCCTCTTCAAAATAAGGTAAAGCTTCATTGTTTTTAGGATCTATTTTTTTACCATATTCTGTTCTTTGTAGTTTAAGAGGTTTTATAATCCTTGACTTTAAAATTTCAGAGAAAGATTTGTGTTCGATATCCTCTGCTATATAAGAAAGTAAAATAAAATTTGTGTTCGAGTATTTTGTTTTTTCTCCAGGTTCAAAGACAGTTCCATTTTTAATAAAACGTTCTAACATCTGTTCTCTACTTTTGGGGGTTATTATCCAGGATGCAAAGTTTTCTTGTTCTGTAATATTAAACAAACCACTTTGATGTCTTAGCAAATTATCGATTGTTATTTTTTTGGCATTAGGGATGTTAGGAAAATATGTATCCAAAGTTGTATTAAAATTTAGTTTTCCTTCTTCAACTAGTTTTGCAATTATAGTCGCTGTAAATGTCTTTGTAATTGAGCCTATTCTATATTTTGTTGTTTTATTATTTTTAGTTGTATTGACGATATCAGAATAGCCTATAGCTTTATGATAAACTTCTTTTCCTTCTTTAAAAATAGAAAAACTCCCCATTCCTTTATTATTGGTTTCAATCAACATAAACAAACTATCTAACTTCGCTTTGTTAAACGTTTGCGCATAGTTACTATAGCTTATTAAAAAAGCTATCATTATTATCTTTTTAATCATGATTTTAAGTTTTAAATTCTGTTGATTTAGGCAATAAAGAGCCTTGTATAGCATATCAAAATCAGGTATTTCTTGATTTTAAATGTGCTAAGATCAACGGGGGTTTATATTTCTATTTATTGGTTTTAATGAGGTAGTAGTATTCTAAAAATGCTTCACTACCCAGAATTGGAAATGGATATATAGTACTGTATCGTTTTTTATTTTTGAATGAATGATTGTAATTTATTTTATCCTTCTTCTTTAGTTATCCATGTAAAAATAATAGTCGCTCCTCTGGAAACCACAAAGACAAAACATCCAAATATGGTTGGCAATGCAGACATTTTAAGTCCCGTTGCCAAAATAGCTGTAGAAGCATCATTAAGCATACCAATCTTGTCTAATGCATCTACAAGCCCCAGTAATTGTCCTAATACTCCCCACACCAATGTCATAAGACCAATAGAATTGATTAACCCAATATGTTTTCTAGAAAGTCGTTTTTCTCTTTTAAGTACTATTACATTTTTGAGTATTAAAAATAGTACTATGAAAAATAGTATTAATATAGGCCCCATAAAAAACACCCCTCCATCATAGAATAAGTGAATAATATGAGTAAAGAAAGAATGTTTTGATTGTATAAACACTAATGACGTCATATTCTATTGATTAGATTAAAGATATCCAAAACTAAGGCTAAATTAGGTTTGACTTATTTTTTTTCGTTCACTTACTAAATTAGTCCTGTTTTATACATAATAAGAACAGTTTATTGCAAAAATTTGTTGAATTCTGTTAAAAAAGGTTCTAATCCTGTAATTCAGCTTAAAATAGTATCTTAAAAATAAAAAATACAGATATTGTACATCTATTATGATTTCTAAAAAATTCATTCTAAAAAAAGCAATACAAATAGTACTCCATGTTGTGTTTTGGATAGGGGTATTATTTTTCTATACTCATTTTTTTGGTTATGAAAGCACCAATTTTAATTATGTTTTTTCTTTTTCGGCATTTTTAATGCCTGTAACCATCAGTACTACTTATGTGGTTATTTACTATTTGATTCCAAAATATGTACTACCAAAAAAATATAATCTTCTTATTTTGTATAGCATTTATACCTTTATCTTATCGGCTTATTTTATTATTATTTCTATTTTTTATGGATTGATCTTTCTTTCAAAATTTAAATCTGCAGGAATGGCTCCGATGAGTAAAAGTCTTCTGGCTGTAATGATTGCTGTATACATTATTGTAGCTTTAGTAAGTGCTTTTAGCCTGGTAAAGCATAATTATAAATCAAATACTATTAATCAGGAGTTACAACATAAAATTTTAGAAGCCCAACTTAAGCTCAAAGAGCAAGAATTACATTATCTCAAAATGCAAATTCATCCTCATTTTTTATTCAATACCTTAAATACGATGTATGGATTTGCACTAAAAAAGTCTGAAGAAACTCCAGAAATGATCCTGAGGCTTTCTAATTTATTAGATTACCTTTTATATCAGGTAGATAAGCCACTGGTATCGTTAAAGCAAGAATTAGATCATATCAAAGACTATGTTACCTTAGAAAAAATGCGATTTAATGATACGCTAGATGTAACTATGAATTTTGAAAATGTAAACGATTCTATTCACATTGCTCCTATGCTATTAATTCCGTTTGTAGAAAATAGTTTTAAGCATGGTCAAATAAGAAATAAAAAACTCTCTGTGTATATGAAACTAACACATATAAATGACGTAGTACATTTTAGTATAAAAAATTCGATTTATAGTTCGTCTGAAAACGATCCTGATGGTATTGGTTTATCTAACATCAAAAAAAGACTTTCCTCATTATACGCCGATAATCATGAGTTACTAATTTCTAAAGATGAACAATGGCATAGTGTCGAGTTAAAACTAAACACTTCTAAAACAAAAAACCTATGAGTACCAAAATATCCTGTATCATAGTAGATGATGAACCTACGGCAAGAGAAATTATCTCTTCTCACCTGTCAAAAATTGATCGCATTGAGGTTATAGCAACATGTAGTAATGCTCTGGAAGCGTTTAATTGTATTAATACTCAAAAAGTAGATCTTATTTTTCTAGATATCAATATGCCTGAAATTTCGGGAATTTCTTTTGCAAAGTCTATTAATAAGGATATCAAAATTATATTTACTACCGCTTATCGTGAGTATGCCATCGATGGTTTCGATCTTCATGCCGTAGATTATTTATTAAAACCTATTGCTTATGAACGATTATTAAATGCCATACATAATTATTTTGAAGTTTATCATAAAACCGAAGCATCAAAAACTATCGAGACGAGCTCGAATGAGTTTATTTTTGTTCGATCTGATCGAAGAATGAAAAAAGTCGATTTTTCTGAAATCATTTATGTCGAAAGCTATAGCGACTATGTAAAAATCCATTGCTCATCAAATACTATTGTCACAAGAGAAACAATAAGTACAATCGAATCCAAATTACCACAACAATATTTTATACGAACCCATCGATCTTATATTATTGCCATTTCGAGGATAGATTCTTTTTCTAATGAAGAAATTGTAGTTGGTAAAAAGTCTATCCCTATTAGTAGAAATTACAAAGCAGAAGTATTAGGGAGGCTAGAAGGGATATAATCATACACCTTCAAGGTTTTAAAAACCTTGAAGGTGTAATCAAATTATACATGTAACGCTCTATTATCTGTGGCAGCTAATGCTGCTTCTTTTACTGCTTCTGTAAATGTTGGATGAGCATGAGACATACGAGAAATATCCTCTGCAGATGCTCTAAACTCCATTGCAGTAACTGCTTCAGCAATAAGATCTGCACATCTTGCTCCTATCATATGAACACCTAATACCTCATCTGTAACCTCATCGGCAAGGATTTTCACAAAACCATCTAAATCGCCACTGGCTCTTGATCTACCTAATGCTCTAAATGGAAATTGTCCTGATTTATATTTGACACCAGCTTCTTTCAATTCTTCTTCCGTTTTACCCACCGCAGCTACTTCTGGCCACGTATATACTACTCCCGGGATCAGATTGTAATCAATATGTGGTTTCTGTCCTGCCAAAATCTCAGCCACAAAAGTTCCCTCTTCTTCGGCTTTATGTGCTAACATCGCTCCTTTTATTACATCACCTATTGCATAAATATTAGAAGCGCTCGTTTGTAAATGGTCATTAACCTCAACCTGTCCTCTATCATTAAGTTTTACTCCTGCAGCCTCAGCGTTTAAACCATCGGTATATGGTCTACGACCAACAGATACCAAGCAGTAATCTCCTTTTAACTCTACCGGATTTCCTTTTTTATCATCTGCAGTTACCGTTACTTCATCTCCAGAAACTGATACTCCTGTTACTTTGTGAGAAGTATATATTTTAGATTTCTGTTTTTTCATTACTTTCTGTAATTCTCTAGATAGTGATTTATCCATTCCAGGAATAATTCGATCCATATATTCTACTACAGAAACTTCTGCTCCTAAACGACGATATACTTGTCCTAATTCTAGCCCAATTACTCCACCCCCAATAATAATTAGATGTTTTGGTACTTCTTTTAATTTGAGTGCTTCTGTAGAGGTAATTACTCTCTTTTTATCAATTTCGATAAATGGTAATGTTGATGGTTTAGAACCAGTAGCTATTATCGTATTTTTAGCTTCGATTGTTTCTACAGTCCCATCGGTTTTTGTAATATTTATCTGTGTAGCATCTTTAAATGATCCTACACCTTCAAAAACATCTATCTTATTTTTTTTCATCAAAAAACTAACCCCGTCACAAGTCTGATCTACCACAGTTTGCTTACGGGCAATCATCTTTTCTAGATTGATCTTTACATCACCAGGAATTTCGATCCCATGATCTGAAAAATGCTTTACAGCATGCTCATAGTGGTGAGAAGAATCTAACAATGCCTTACTGGGGATACACCCTACATTAAGACAAGTTCCTCCAAGTGTTGAATATTTTTCGATTATTGCGGTTTTCATTCCCAGTTGTGCGCATCGAATAGCGGCCACATATCCACCAG
Organism: Bacteroidia bacterium; assembly: GCA_030427585.1. Lineage (GTDB taxonomy): Bacteria > Bacteroidota > Bacteroidia > Flavobacteriales > Flavobacteriaceae > Aquimarina. The sequence continues at coordinate 59,880 of JAUIBW010000020.1, read as the reverse complement.
GTCCAGAGCCAATTACGGCTACATCATATGTACTCATAATAAATTATTATGTTGTGCGTGTTAATTATGAACAACAAATGTACAAATGTTTTACTTCTTACAGAAGCACTGATCTTGTCAAATTTTTATTATAAAGCAATATTAGGGCAATCAAAAAGTTATACTTTAATTCATAGTAAAGAACGAATTAATGAAAGAATGGAATCATGAAGCCATCAAAAAACAAAAATCTTTGCTAATTTGCAGCTTTGATACTTTTTTTACTCTTAAAGACCCTTTGATATAATTATGCGATATTTATCAACTCTTTTTTTGCTTACTGTATTAGTTTTATGGAGCTCCTGCCGTAATGATTTTGAGTCAAATCCCAGTATAGGAAATTTAAAATTCTCGACAGACACCTTATTTCTAGATACCGTTTTTACCAATATAGGTTCAAGCACATATAGTTTTAAAGTTTATAACCATACCAGTGACGATTTTACTATTCCTACAATCACACTAGAACGGGGCGAAAATTCTAACTACAGGCTTAATGTTGATGGTATTCCTGGAAAATCCTTTGAGAATATTCAGGTTTTAGCCAAGGATAGTATTTTTGTTTTTGTAGAAACAACAACAGATATCAATAATCAAACTGCAGATGTAGAGTTTTTATATACAGATCGAATATTATTTGATACAGGAGGAAATCAACAAGATGTTGATCTGGTAACTCTAATAAAAGATGCGGTATTTTTATTCCCTTCTCGAGATGCCATGACAGGCGAAACAGAAACGTTATTACTTGGTTTGGATAGTGAAAATAATGAAATTAGAATTGAAGGTTTCTTTCTCGAAGATGATCAACTAAACTTTACCAACGAAAAACCTTATGTCGTTTATGGATATGCTGCTATACCTAGTGGAAAAACACTTACCATAGATGCAGGTGCAAGAATACATTTTCATGCTAATTCTGGGATTATAGCTGCAAACGATGCTACCCTTATTGTAAATGGTGAATTAAGTACAGATCCAGAACTTCTCGAAAACGAAGTAATTTTTGAAAGTGATCGTTTAGAACCCAGTTTTAGTGATATCCCAGGACAATGGGGAACTATCTGGCTTACTGCAGGAAGTACAGGTCATTCTATAAATCATGCGACCATAAAAAATGCAACAGTAGGAATACTAATGGACTCTAATGACGGAAGTGTAGATCCGACGCTTACGATTAAAAATACCCAAATCTATAATAGTTCTAATGTAGGGCTTCTGGCACGAACAGGTAATGTACTGGGAGAAAACCTGGTAATTAATAATGCCGGGCAAGTATCTCTTAATTGTTCATTAGGTGGAACCTATAATTTTAACCACTGCACATTTACAAATTATTCTAGTATCGGAACTGGATTTAGAGAGCTTCCAACGGTATTGATTGATAATAATCTACGAGTAAATGAAACCGATGTTGTTGTTGCAGATTTACTTGAAGCAAATTTTACAAATTGTATTCTCTACGGAAATCAGGATTTAGAATTAATATTTAGTAAAATTGATGGTACGGCATTCAATTATAATTTCAAGAACTGTTTGATTAGGTTTAATGATTCTGGTGACCAGTTTGCAGGTAACCCTTTATACGATTTTACGAATACCACGCTGTATGAAAATATTATTTTAAATGAAGAACCTGATTTCAAAACTCCATTTGAAAACATCCTTAATATTGGTGAAAATTCTGCAGCTAATGGTAAAGCTTCTACTCCTACCTCGGGAACCGATATTTTAGGAACTCTTCGCAGTACCACTGCTCCCGATATAGGTGCTTACGAGAGTACTGCCTTTGAAGAAGAAAATTGATCTACAACATTATTCATCATCATTTGTGGGTCAATCTGTTATATAAAAAAAGGGTGAAAACCGTATTTTTACTTATAGGAAACAATTACAATAAAGATTAGATTTGAGATAATAACCATATTACTAACTAATCTTTTACACAAATGAAAACTAAATCTGCCAACCTTGCTAGTTCTTTATTAGTGGCTTGTCTTGTAATTTTTGTTATTGTTATTTCTTGTAAAACAGATAAAAAGGAAAAGACAGATCAACAACCGGTTGCTTACAAGAAAACTAAGAAAAAAAGTAATGATTGTAATTGCGGACCTACATGGTTTCCTCACACACAAACACCTCCTCCTGAAGAAGGTAAAGGAAGTCCATTTGACACCACAAATACAACGAATTGTATTTTTCAGCAATGGTCCTGGCAAAAATTCTTGTGGTTAACCAAACCAGATAAGGGAACAACTGTTTTCGAAAATAAGTTAATACAAGTTAGCGATTTAATGATTCCTGTAGAACCTCAATCGGGATTATCTTTAGTGCTTAAGGATATAGAACAAGCGGGTTCTGATGGAGTTTTAAAAAGCAATTCTCAATTTAATTCAAGTATAAGTAAATCTGATACTGTCTACTATTCTATTCATATAGATGATACCTTAAAAGTTGCTGCCGATCATTTTAAAACTGCTATCCTGGATGGCTCCATTCCTCGTAATAATACGGAAACATTTCCTATAGGGTCTTTAGAGTTAAAAGTTTCGTGGGTAAAAACCAGTGCAATACCAACAGATAAGCTTTCGACATACTATCAAACCAAAGCTGCTATCTACGAAAATGGTACATATGTTAAAAGAGATGTTGCTTTATTAGGAATGCATGTAGTTGGTGTTGTCATCAATCATCCAGAATTTATTTGGGCAACTTTTGAGCATAATGATATGGCCCCCTACTATGATTGGAATACCAATACAGTATCTTCTGCCGACGAAAAGTTAATCTATGGCAAAGGGGAAACCACCTCTATTAATGGGATTAGATGGAATACTACTACAAAACAACCCAAAGAACCCAATAAAGCATTTACACTTTTCGAATTTGGAGTTCCCAGAACACAGGGAAACGGTTTTATGGAAACCAGTCAGAAAGAGCCAGAAAACTATGATAATATAAAAAATATTAATTCTTGTGTTGCTTCAAAACTTAAAGATGTATGGAAAAACTATTTTTATAACGGAGGAATCTGGATCGACACGGATGGATTATCCCCTCAAAAACAAGCAGATACCATCCAAAAATTAGCTGGTAACATATCTCATGCCACAAAAGGGTCTATTGCAAAAGGGTCTTTAAATCTCGCCAACCTTACCATGGAAACCTATACGCAGACTTTCCAAAGTGATGTACATGATATTAATGTAAATAATCTAGTTAACTGCTTTGTTTGCCATAACTCAGAAAATTTTAGTGAAGACAAAGCTAAATCGCCCTTATACTTAAGTCATATCTTTAATGCTTATCTGCAACATGGAGCTGGAAAAACGCATCATGAGATTAACACATTAAAAATCAAAGAATTTAACGAACAATTTATGAAAAAAGAGTAAACTTTCAAATAATCTTATTCAAAAACTGCTTACTTAATCTATTTTAGAAAGTAAGCAGTTTTTTTGTTTCATTGAAATATAAATTTGTAAAGTATACTACATTTCGATATGTTTATTAATACATTCTTCAAAAACGTAAAAACTATAAATCTATATCTCACATATTACTATGACTCCATATCTCTTCACTTCTCAACGACTAGGTTTCCGTAATTGGACCCTTGATGACTTAGAAATATTAGCCGAAATCAATACTGATGATGATGTGATGGAATTTTTTCCGTTTAAACCATCAAAAGAAGATACCAGAGCATTTATTATAAGAATGCAAGAAATGTATGTAGAAAAAGGGTTTTGTTATTTTGCTGTTGATCTGTTGAATAATGCAGAACTTATAGGGTTTATTGGTTTATGTGAACAAACCTATTTAGAAAAACCAAGCCCCTTTGTGGATATCGGTTGGAGGCTCAAAAAAAGTATCTGGAACAAAGGATATGCTACCGAAGGCGCCAAAGCTTGTTTAGGTTTTGGTTTTAATACGATTGGATTAGACAAAATCTACTCTGTTGCTCCAGCAATTAACATAAAATCAGAATTAATTATGAAAAAGATTGGGATGCAACAAATCGAAACCTTTGAACACCCCAAATTATTACATGATGAACGATTGAAATACTGTGTGTTATATGAGAAAGAAAAAGGATACTAGACTAATTAAAAAACAATTACTATGTCAAAATTTAAAATCATACCTGTAGCATTAATTACCTTTCTGTGTTTTACACGAATAGCCATAGCTCAAGAAGGTACTGTACATAAAAAAATCAATACAGATATGTATAGTAATTTCTCTAAAGCATTTGAAACTTTAGATTATGACTTATTTGCTTCTATACATAGCAAAGAGATGATTCGAATTTCGGGAAATGGTGGTGAAATTAAAAAAGTAAGTACTTACTTAAAAGGGTATCAAAAACGATGGAGTGCTCCTTCTAAAAAACCTACTCCAATTGATTTTAGATTATTTGAAAGAATTTATTCTGATTCTATTGTTTCTGACAGAGGAATTTACAGAGTTACTTATATTGATAACAATAATCAAAAAAAACACTCCTATGGTCAGTTTCATGTTATACTAAAGATGGAAGATAAAAGCTGGAAAATATGGATTGATTATGATTCTAATGAAAATAAAAGCATCAATAAAGATAATTATAATGCTGCTTTTTCTGTTTCTGAATATAAAAAATATTGGAAACACTAAGATAGTCTGAAGTTTCTATTACATTTGAAAAACACGTATTGCAATTACACATGAAAATAACAAGAAAAATAAGAATCATACTCATTCTCTCTCTGGTTTTGCTAAATATTAGTTGTGATCAAATTTCAAAAAATGTTGTTCGGCAAACGATCAAGCCTTATGAGCGTATAGAAGTTTTTAAGGACAATTTTGTGCTAACTAAGGTCGAAAACACTGGTGCTGCTTATAGCTTGGGATCAGATATGGCTCCGATCTTAAAAATACTTTTATTACAAGTTCTTCCTATTTTGGTTTTATTACTATTATTAAGACAGATATTGGTTAAAACAAATTATTCTAGAGAAACAATTATAGGGTTTGCTTTTATTATCGGTGGCGGAATCGGAAATCTTTTTGATCGCATTGTATATGGATCAGTAACTGATTTTTTGATTTTAGATTTAGGTATCATAAAAACTGAAATATTTAACCTTGCCGATGTTTCAATTTTTTTAGGTTCAATTTTGGTTTTAATTACTACTTTTTTTAATAAAAAAGGAACTATTTTTAAAGAAAAAATTCAATAACAATGAGCTGGATTAAAGAAATTACATATGCCAATGCTACTGGTCAATTAAAAAAAATCTATGATCGTATTAAAGGCCCAGATAACAATGTAGATAACGTATTATCTATTCATAGTTTACGACCACATACTCTGCTAGGCCATATGGCCTTATATAAAAATGTATTGCATAACTCTAATAACACATTACCCAAATGGTATTTAGAAACTCTCGGTGTTTATGTAAGTAGTTTAAATCAGTGCAGTTATTGTGTAGATCACCACTCGGCAGGGCTAAAACGATTATTAAATGATGATACCAAATTTCAGGAAATTTTATCCTGCATATCCAAAGATGAATTGCAAAATCATTTTAAATATCAATATTTGGCAGGTCTTCAATATGCTAAGAAGTTAACGTTATCACATCATACTATTACCGAAGCAGATATTCATAGTCTTAGAGATCAAAATTTATCTGATGGTGAGATCCTGGAGATCAACCAGGTGGTAAGTTATTTTAATTATGTAAACAGAACTGTAGTTGGTTTAGGAGTTAATACTGATGGAGATATTATTGGGCTTTCTCCTAATGATAGTGATGATGCAGAGAACTGGAGTCATTCCTGAACTTTGTTATCTGTTTTAAGATCATAAGAATTGATAGTAGTATAATGATTCCATTTCTTTTGAAATACAGAATTATTGTCTATATATCGTTTTCCTGATTCATAATAAATAAACTCATCTTTTCCTGTTAACTCAGGGTCATGAGATATCTTATTATAAAAATTAGTATACTCTTCTTTTTCTTTCTGTAATGTTTTACGAAGAGACACATAAACATTTGATTCTGGATCAGATTTTTTCCAGATATCATATTCTGTCGCATTCGAAACATATCTAATCGTATGTAATAAACTATCCTTAATTTTTATTTCGGTACTATTTGTATGGTATATTCTTTTGTTTGTATAGTCTATATTTTTCATATAAAACCTGTTCTTATGGTATGATAAAATTCCATGTTCACCAATAGGAGTAAGCCCTTGTACTTTTCTTACTATAATAAAACCGAAATCTTTATCCGAAATTCTTTCTATTAACAATATAGCCTTATATATAGGATGATTATGTATGGTATCCCTAAAAAAAGCATATCCATCTACAAGATCATAACGTCCTTCTATACTAAGATTTTTAAGAATACTTACGGTATCTTCCTTTTTTTCAACACGCTCAATCTCTTTCTCTAAGTTTTCTTTTTTTATATTTTCTTCAGATGGTTTAGACGTTAAATAACTGCAACCATATAGCGTAAGTAATAAAAAGAATAAAATTTGGACATAACGCATATACATGATAATTTTATAAGTAAAAGTTCTACAACAACAATATAATCAAAAAGTGCACTGTCATACGGCATGGCAATACACTTTCTTTTAATCTCATATCTAAAACAAACTAGTTTACATTTTTTGATATTACCAAAAACCGAGTTAAAACCAATTTAATAAAGAATTATCCCACAAATAAAGGCTTATCTGCCATCATTGCATTTACATCATCTGCTATCGTATGTAGTTTTTCTTCATTTTCAACATTTTGGATGACCTGATCAATCAATTCAACAATAGCGATCATATCATCTTCTCTTAACCCTCGAGTGGTAACCGCTGCTACACCAATACGAATTCCCGATGTTACAAACGGAGATTTATCATCAAACGGAACCATATTTTTATTTACCGTAATTTCTGCAACACCCAATGCTTCTTCCGCCTGTTTACCTGTCACACCTTTATTTCGTAGATCGATAAGCATCATATGATTATCGGTACCTCCAGAAATGACTTCGTATCCTTTCTTAACAAATGCGTCAGCCATAACTGCTGCATTTTTCTTTACCTGCACGATATAATGCAAAAAATCATCTGTTAGTGCTTCTCCAAATGCGATTGCTTTTGCTGCAATAATATGCTCTAATGGCCCTCCTTGATTACCAGGAAATACGGCGCTATCAAATAATGAGGACATCATTCGTTTTTTACCATTTTTTAGTGTAATTCCGAAAGGATTTTCAAAATCTTCTCCCATCAAAATAAGACCTCCTCGTGGTCCTCGTAGTGTTTTATGAGTTGTCGTAGTCACTACATGACAACATGGTACAGGATCAGAGATTACTCCTTTGGCAATTAGCCCTGCAGGATGAGCAATATCTGCAAACAGAATCGCCCCTACACTATCTGCTATCTCTCTAAATCTTTTATAATCAATTTCTCGTGAATAAGCAGATGCCCCTGCAATAATTAATTGTGGTTTTTCTGCTGTAGCGATTTCCTGAATGTTATCATAATTTAACCTTCCTGTCTCCTTCTCTACTCCATAAAAAACAGGATTATATAGCTTACCAGAGAAATTAACTGGTGAGCCATGAGTCAAATGTCCTCCATGAGAAAGATCAAAACCTAATATTTTATCTCCTGGTTTAAGACATGCATGATATACTGCTGTATTAGCTTGTGAACCAGAATGAGGTTGCACATTAGCATATGCTGCGCCAAACAATTCTTTAGCTCTATCAATAGCGATCTGTTCTATAACATCTACTACAGCGCACCCCCCATAATAACGTTTACCTGGATATCCTTCGGCGTATTTATTAGTAAGTACAGACCCAGCAGCTTCCATCACTTGTTCACTCACAAAGTTTTCTGAAGCAATAAGTTCTAATCCGTTGATTTGACGTTCTTTTTCGTCCTGAATTAAATCAAAAATTTGTTCGTCGCGTTGCATGAATTGATTATTTGTTAATAAAGGCGTAAAAATAGGAAATCCATTCCTTAAATCGATGTAAATACCTCTGAATAAATAAGAACATCCCGTTCTTTTTTTAAATTCATGTTTTCTACTATAAATTGCTGATAGTTTTGCAGTAATACCTACCAAATATTACGAAGTAAAACATTTCTGGGTTTCAAAAAAACACAGCAAATAAGTCATCTCACTTTGGTATTGTATTATTAATAACATATCTTTTCATTATTTTTCACATAATTAAAAACTTTTAACCATTCGAAAATTATATATTTGATCATAAAAATTACCAACAACATATAAAAGAATAATAATGCCCATAACTGCAAATTATCCAGATAGAAAGACATGGATTGAAACATTACCAAATACAGATTTCCCTATACAAAATATTCCTTTTGGTGTATTTCTTACCCGAGATGATATCATTACTATAGGGACCAGGATTGGTGATACCGCTATTGATCTGGGAGCGCTTCATCAACTCGGTTATTTTGATGGTATCCCATTAACAGATGATATTTTTTTACAGGATTCTTTAAATGATTTTATTTCTGACGGAAAAAAAACATGGAGATTGGTTCGTAATAGAATTGCTGAAATTTTTGATGCCAAAAACAATTCTCTAAAAAATAATGAAAAGCATAGACAAGAGGTTTTATTCTCTCTGGATGAAATCGAAATGCAATTGCCTGTTAGCATTGGAGATTATACCGATTTTTATAGTAGTATTGAGCATGCGACGAATGTAGGAAAAATGTTTAGAGATCCCGAGAACGCTTTGCTTCCTAATTGGTTACATATGCCTGTTGGATATCACGGTCGCAGCAGCTCGATTATTCCTTCTGGTATTCCTATACACCGCCCACAGGGTCAAAAACTAATCAATGGTGCCAAAGAGCCTATCTTTGGGCCTTCGAGATTAGTTGATTTCGAACTCGAAATGGCTTTTATTACTACCGATGCTAACCAATTAGGAGAACCAATACCTATCGAAGAAGCAGAAGATTATATATTTGGAATGGTATTATTTAATGACTGGAGTGCAAGAGATATTCAGAAGTGGGAGTATGTTCCACTAGGTCCATTTTTAGGTAAAAACTTTGCTTCATCTATATCTCCATGGATTGTAACTCTTGATGCCTTAGAGCCTTATAGAACAGATGGGCCTAAACCACTAAAAAAACAATTACCTTACCTTCAATATAAAGGAAAAAAGAGTTTTGATATAAATCTAGAAGTTGCCATTCAACCAGAAAAAGCAGTAGAAACTGTTGTATCTAAAAGTAATTTTAAGCATATGTATTGGACAATGGCACAACAACTTACTCATCATACAGTAAATGGATGCCCCGTTAATTCTGGAGACCTTATGGGTAGCGGAACATTATCCGGACCAACACCAGATTCATATGGATCAATGTTAGAATTAAGTTGGCGTGGAGAAAAACCTCTACAGCTTAATGAAGGAGGTAGTCGTAAATTTATTGACGATAATGATACCGTGATTATGAGAGGATATTGCGAAAAAGATGGAGTTCGAATTGGGTTTGGTGAAGTCTCTACCAAGTTACTCCCTGTATTTAAGAAGTAATACTTTTTCTTCCTATATGTTTAAATTTATACAATCTTAGTTTTCCCTATTTAAGATTTTTAATGATAATATATACCGAGGTGATTTAGACTTGTTTGATTCTGGCAAAAAATAGTTGTTTTTTATAGCAAATTGAAAAAAGTTTAAATCCCCCACTGTTATAAACAGTTAAAATAGAGTACACAATACACCTCTATAAGAAAAATGTATTGTGTACTTTTTTTTTCGTCTCTTCTTTAGTTGGTATGCCTAAGACACCTTCTCGGTATTATGATAATTTTTAATAGAAACCTCTATTTTCTATTAAAAAATCAAACCATATACCAATACACTTGTAATAAATATTTATTTCACGGAAAACGGGGTAATATTCACTTTAGTGATTATATACCTTACATCAACACTAAACTAAACAAAACAGACACAAGCCTTGAGTGTCTATAAATTTTCGAGAAAACTAACTTTAAAATTAAAAATCATGTTAAAAGGAATCTCAAATCTTGGAACCGTTTTAAACAAATCTGATCAAAGAAAAATTAATGGAGGATCAGGAAGAGGAAGAAGTTGCCCCCCATGTAAAGTAACACAATACTGTCATCCAGCAGGCGTATGTGTTTTTGGCTCAAAACCAGGAACAGGTGGTAACTCAAGTGGTGGTAGATAAACTGCCTATTCCCCCAAAAACAACCTCGGAAAAATAATTTTCGAGGTTTTTTTATTATCTTTTGGCATCAAAGTTGTTTTCGATACCCAAATCAAAATATTATTGATATGAAAAAACTACTACTCCTATTACTTACAACTATAGTTATTTCTTCATGTAGCAGTGTTAAAAAAACTGAAAAAGCACTTAACACAGGAAATTATGATCAAGCTATAAATATTGCTTTAAACAAGCTTAGGACAAACAAGGAAAAAAAAGGGAAACAACCTATCATCCTAATGCTGGAACAGGCATATGCAAAAGCTCTAGATCGAGACAATAATGCCATTGCATATCTAGAAAAAGAAGGAAATCCTGCAAATCTTGAACGTATTTATAATACATACTTATCCCTAAAGAATAGACAAGAACGCATAAAACCATTGCTACCTCTATATCTTGTTGAAGAAGGTCGTAACGCTAACTTTATACTACACAACTATGATCAAAAGATTATAAATACGAAAGAAAAACTCTCTCAATACTTATTTAATAATGCCAAAGCCTTATTGACATCTGCCAAAAGAAAAGCCGATTATAGAGCGGTATATGAAGATCTGAACTACCTGGACAGAATCACTCCTAACTATAAAAATACCCGGGAAATGATTGATGAGGCACATCAAAAAGGCACTGATTTTGTAAAAGTGACTATGAAGAATCGAACCAATGTTATTATCCCTAAAAGATTAGAAAGTGACTTACTTAATTTTGGTACGTATGGTCTTAATGACCTATGGACAGTATATCACAGTCAACCTCAACAATCTATCCCGTATGATTATGCTATGGAAGTAGAATTAAGAGAAATTAATATATCTCCAGAACAGATCAAGGAACGTCAATTACAAAAAGAAAAGTTGATTAAAGACGGTTGGGAATATCTACTTGATGAAAATGATGAAATCGTAGTTGATGATAAAGGCGAAAAAGTAAAAGTAGATAGAATGGTAAAAGTACATTGTGAGTATTATGAGTTTACACAGTTTAAAGCTACCAATGTCGTGGGTAATGTTCAGTATCGAGACTTAAGAACAAAACAACTCCTAGATGCTTTTCCTATTGCAAGTGAGTATGTTTTTCAACATATTTATGCAAATTATAATGGAGATAAACGAGCTTTGGAAGATGGCTTGTTAGGATATTTGGGGCTAAAATCAGTACCTTTTCCTTCTAATGAGCAAATGGTGTATGATTCTGGAGAAGATCTAAAAAATAAATTAAAGAATATCATTACTAATTATCGTTTTAAATAATACACTACACTATAATTATAATATTATTTGATCTTAATAGATCGGTATTATATAATAGAGAATTGTAAGTATGATTGATTACACAAGTTTACTTAATTCGGGAGCAGTACTAAAAAAATATAAACGGGGAGAATTTCTTTTTAGAGAAGGTTCTATTGCCCGATATTATTATCAGGTATACCAGGGAGAGATTAAAATGAATAATTATAATCAGGAAGGAAAAGAATACATACAAGGTATTTTTACCAAAGAAAAAAGTTTTGGTGAGCCTCCTTTATTTGCAGACTTTAAATACCCTGCCAATGCAGAAGCTATTATTGACTCTGAGGTCTGGCAATTACCAAAAGAAAAATTCTTAAAGCTTTTAGAAGAAAACCCAGGTATTCACCATAAATTCACCAGCACACTGGCTCTACGGTTATATTACAAAGCAATTATGGTCTCTGAAATATCTACTCAAGAACCAGAACATCGTATTCTTAGAATTCTTGATTACTTCAAAAAGAATAACGATCCCAATATGAAAGAATCAAATACATACAAGGTAGAACTAACCCGGCAACAACTCGCAGATCTAACGGGATTACGTGTAGAAACTGTTATACGAAGCATTAAAAAACTAGAGCAAAAAGGAGAGCTCTTTATTAAAAACAGGAAAGTATATCGATAACTTTCTTATTCAATTTACTTTTTTATGATTAGGATCATAAAACCATAATACTTCCTTGAAATACCTTTGAACAACACTAAAAGTAATTGTTATGTATTCGAAGTTATTAAAAGATTTTAAGGAAATGTATATGGCATATATTCCATTAATGATTATTCTTTCCAGTTGTTTAGGATCTGTTGCAGCAATGTACATTCTTATGCAAGACAGATCTTTTTCACAAGTTGTCCAATTATCGCTTTGTGTAATTGTTTGTATGGCATTTAATGCATCCATTCTAGCTCAAATGAAAGCTAAATTTGTATTCAACCTACTAATTGCAAGTCTGGTTATTAACACCCTTTTAGTATTGCTTAATATCACTTTTTATTAATTTGAATAAGCAATTGTACGACTTCTTAGAACAAAAAAGCAAATGAAAGTGATTTCTAAACATGATATTAGGCATAGAGATGATGTAGCAATGTTGGTTTCTATATTTTATAAAAAAATCAGGAAAGAAGAGCATTTAGGCCCTATTTTTAATCATGTAATAAAAGATTGGGACACACATTTAGATAGGCTAACCGATTTTTGGGAAACCAACCTCTTATTTGTTCCAAAATTTAAAGGAAATCCAATTGAAGTTCATAAGCAAGTAGATCGAACATTTAATCATAGCATTACAAATGTACACTTTGGAATATGGCTACAACTATGGATTACTACAATAGATGACCTTTTTGAAGGTGAACTTGCTACATTAGCTAAAAACCGTGCAAGAAAAATGAGTACAACATTATTCGTAAAAATGTTTCAGGATAGACCTTCTCAAAAAATGATTCCTAACAAATAAATTATACAAACTGATGCAATACCTGAGGTGTAATCATACTATGCGAAGAATGATGCACGGTAACACCATTTCTAATAACAATAAATTGTGGTGATTCGTGAAATACCTGAAATTTTGCAGCTACTTCTGCAGACACATCACGATGATTCAACAAATCAAGATAATACAAATCTATTTGATCTTCTGTAACATCAAAACTACTTTCAAAATTACGAATTACCATTCTACTAATACCACAACGAGTAGAATGCTTAAAAATAGCCTGTGTTTTAGTTTTTGATGCCTCTGCAATATCTTCTAGTTGTGAAATAGAATTGAGTACTTGCCATGGCAAAGCCTGTTTTTCTTGTTTAGATTCCTTCTCTTCTGATCCAAATAATTTACCTAATATTCCCATTTTTTTCTTTAATATGAATGACCACAAACATAGTCAATTGATTTTTAAAATTGACTATGATCATATATTGGTCGTAACAAAATTCGTAACTTTACATTACGTCAAAAAGTCAGTTAAATCAATTAACTACGAGACATTTTGACATATTATTGAAGTAGGAATATTATTTGATTCTCTACTAGAAAACTCAAAATAAGAGACTATGAATTTTAATAATTTCACTATAAAATCACAAGAAGCCATACAACAAGCACAACAGCTTGCTCAAGGTTTTGGACATCAACAAATAGAAAACGAACATATTTTTAAAGCTATTTTTAACGTAGACGAAAATGTGCTTCCTTTTTTATTAAAAAAGTTAAATGTAAATATTGATCTTTTACAACAAGTTCTTGATAGCACATTAGAAAGTTTTCCTAAAGTTTCTGGTGGAGAATTACAGTTATCAAGAGAGGCCGGAAAATCATTAAATGAAGCAAGTATTATTGCTAAAAAGATGAATGACGAGTATGTTTCTATTGAACATCTGGTGATTGCCATTTTTAAATCTAAAAGTAAGATTGCGCAAATCTTAAAAGACCAGGGAGTAACAGAAAAACATTTAACCGAAGCTATTAATGAGATCAGAAAAGGCGAACGCGTAACATCACAAAGTGCAGAAGAGACCTACCAGGCGTTAAGCAAATATGCTAAGAACCTTAATGAAATGGCAGAAAGTGGAAAATTAGACCCTGTTATAGGTCGCGATGAAGAAATCCGAAGGATATTACAAATCCTTTCTCGTCGTACCAAAAACAATCCAATGTTGGTTGGTGAGCCCGGTGTAGGTAAAACTGCTATTGCCGAAGGATTAGCGCATCGAATTATCGCCGGAGATATCCCCGAAAATCTTAAGAACAAACAAATTTTTTCTTTGGACATGGGAGCCTTAATAGCTGGTGCAAAATTTAAAGGTGAATTTGAAGAACGCCTTAAATCTGTGGTAAAAGAAGTAACTTCTAGCGACGGTGACATCGTATTATTTATTGATGAAATCCATACTCTTGTAGGCGCAGGAGGCGGCCAAGGAGCTATGGATGCTGCCAATATCCTAAAACCAGCTTTGGCAAGAGGAGAACTTCGTGCAATTGGGGCCACAACTCTGGATGAATATCAAAAGTATTTTGAAAAAGATAAAGCCCTGGAAAGACGTTTTCAAAAAGTTATGGTAGATGAACCAGACACAGAAAGTGCGATATCTATTCTTAGAGGAATTAAAGAAAAGTACGAAACACATCATAAAGTACGTATAAAAGACGAAGCTATAATCGCTGCGGTAGAATTATCACAACGTTATATCACCAATAGGTTTTTACCCGATAAGGCTATCGATTTAATGGATGAAGCCGCTTCTAAACTTAGAATGGAAATTAATTCTAAACCTGAAGAACTCGACGTGCTAGATAGAAGGATTATGCAGCTCGAAATCGAAATCGAAGCCATAAAACGCGAAGATGATGAAACCAAGCTAAAAGCACTTAATGGTGATCTTGCGAATATAAAAGAAGAACGAAATGAGATTTTCTCAAAATGGCAAAGCGAGAAAGAAGTTGTAGATGCTATTCAAAATGCAAAAACAGATATTGAAGAATTTAAACTTGAAGCAGAACGCGCAGAAAGGAATGGAGATTATGGAAAAGTTGCCGAGCTACGATATGGAAAAATAAAAGATGCTCAAGAACGACTGGATGAATTGCAAAAACAGTTAAACGAGCAACAAAGTAAATCTTCACTTATTAAAGAAGAAGTGACCAATGATGATATTGCAGAAGTAATAGCAAAATGGACAGGAATACCGGTAACCAAAATGCTGCAAAGTGAACGTGAAAAATTATTGGTACTCGAAGAAGAATTACAAAAACGTGTAGTGGGACAAACCGAAGCTATACAAGCTGTTAGTGACGCTGTACGAAGAAGCCGTGCAGGTTTGCAAGATCAAAAAAAGCCGATCGGGTCATTCCTATTTCTAGGAACCACCGGGGTAGGTAAAACAGAATTAGCAAAAGCTCTGGCAGAATACCTTTTTAATGATGAAACTGCTATGACCCGAATAGACATGAGTGAATATCAAGAACGCCATTCGGTAAGCAGGTTAATGGGAGCACCTCCCGGATATGTAGGTTATGATGAAGGCGGACAATTAACCGAAGCTGTTCGAAGAAAACCATATTCTGTAGTCCTACTAGACGAAATAGAAAAAGCACACCCAGACACATTTAATGTATTATTACAAGTATTAGATGAAGGTCGCTTAACAGATAATAAAGGTAGAGTTGCCGATTTTAGAAATACTATCATTATTATGACTAGCAACATGGGTAGCCACATTATACAAGAAAAATTTGAAACTATCAAAGATATGGATACAGCTATGGAGGCCGCCAAAGTTGAAGTATTAGGAATATTAAAACAATCTGTTCGTCCCGAGTTTTTAAACAGAATAGATGATATCATTATGTTTTCTCCGCTTACCAAAGCTAATATCAATGAAATTGTAAAGCTTCAGTTAAAGCACGTTTCTAAGATGCTGGCAGAGCAACACATAACTTTGGATGCTACAGAACAGGCCATAGCCTATCTTTCTGAAAGAGGCTTTCAACCAGAATTTGGTGCTAGACCAGTGAAACGTACAATTCAAAAAGAAGTTTTAAATAAGCTATCAAAAGAAATTCTAGCAGGTAAAATTTCTACAGAAAGTGTGATATTACTGGATGAATTTGATGATAATCTAGTATTTAGAAATCAGGAAAATTTGGTTTCTTAAATATTAAGAGATAAAATAAATTTATATAAAAATAGAGCTATTGATTTTTTTAAACCAATAGCTCTATTAATTTTAAACAAAAAAATCAACAATGTTATGTGCTGTCGAATAGCTAATATTACGGTTTTACCGTAGATATTAACAAAATTATTCCTACAATGGTTAATAACTAAATAAAGAAAAAAACAAGGTTTTTAAGTACATTGCTCCCTCAATGAGACCAACCATATTATTTGCACTTCTACTGATTTCACACATCTCCCTGGGCCAAAGCAAAAAGGGAGCCTTATCTGATATTAGAAATAAATATCAACTTATTCGAGAATTAGTAGATACTAATACACTTAGACAACATCATACCGATTATTCTTGTGATGAATCAACAGAAAAAGGATCACTTACCTTTTATTACAATGGTACCGAGTTAAAACATATCGTACATACATATACTTTAGGGCATGTAAAATTTAGAGATGAATTTTATATTTGGGATAATCAACTATTCTTTCAATATGCTATTCATAAGGTTTGGTATAAAGATTATGAAAGAAGTCGTTCTGGCAAGCGCAGATTAGCAAATGTTGAATTAACACTTGAAGAACGGTTTTATTTTAAAGATAGGGATGTTATAAAATGTCAATTTAAAGATTTTGAAAACAGGAGTAGCAATCCAAAAAAAATCAAAACTAACAATATTAGAAACATCAATGTGGGATGTGACCAAGCACAAGTTGCTCTCGAAAAATTTGATCTTTTACTCGATTTCCAAGAAATGAAGATCCAAGATGCCTGTAATCTTCCAAAAAGTATTACCAATACAGAACCTTTAGATCATATCTATAGTAATATCCATTAAAACTAAAGATTCTTTCTTTTATTAAGTTTGCTTCAGAATATGTTAAAATAAAACATCATTATGTTAAAAAATATACCGATTGGTATTTTTTAGTATATTTGATTATATTTTTAGTAAAACATGCTTACCAAAGCCGAACAAACAGCAGAATTTATAATTCAAACCGTTGCTCCTATTTTTAACAAAAATGGATATGCTGCAACAAGTTTGAGTGACATTACCAAAGCTACTGGGCTTACTAAAGGTGCTATTTATGGAAATTTTAAAAATAAAGAAGAATTAGCTATAGCCGCCTTTAAGATGACCGAAGGAAATATGATTGGTCGAATAGCCGATCATCAAGCTTTAAGTAACTCACCTTTAGAGAAATTATTTTTGGTTACCGACTTTTATCGAAACTATTATAATTTCACTCAAGAGATAGGCGGTTGCCCTGTACTTAATATGGGGGTTGATGCAAAATATCAGGTTCCTACTCTTTTTAAACATGTAAAATCTGCAATCTCTAAAATCCAAAACAATGTTGCTAAGCTTATAGATGCCGGCAAAGAATGCAAAGAAATAAAAGAGGAAGTAAGCTCGATGTTATATGCAAAACGATTGTATAGTATGATCACCGGGGCTATTTTTATGACTCATACTATGGAAGATAACAGCTATTTACTTGAAACCATGGATCAGATAGATATTATGATTCATAAAAACCTTAAACGATAATTATCATTTTTTTTAACTATAAATATACCGATTGGTATAAAAATAAATTAAATTATGACATTAACTAAAATACCAGAAAGCAAAGCGAAAATAAGATTTCAGGACTGTGACCCTTTTAACCATCTTAATAATGCTGCATACATTAATTATATGATCAATGCACGAGAAGATCAGATTGATCAATACTACAACCTTGATATTTTTAAACTAGCAAAAAACCAAGGTATTAGCTGGGTAGTAGGCACAAACCAGATTGCTTATTTAAAACCTGCCTTACTTATGGAGGACGTGGTTATCAATTCTCAACTTATACGATATACAGAAAATCAGTTGCATGTAGAAATCAGAATGTGGAACCATGATAAAACTGAGCTTAAGGCTGTATTATGGAGTTCTTTTATACATTTTAATTTATTACAGCAAAAGCGCTGGAATCACGATCAAGAACTCCTAGAGTTATTTAAAAATATAATAGAACCCATATCTGCTACTAGTTTTGAAGAAAGAATTTTACAATTAAAGCCACAAAAAGTGTAACATTTTCGTTTTTTATTCGTCTTACTATAGAAACGTAACCATTTAAAACTGGCCATATGAAATCTTCTGGCGATTTAGGCTCTTCTAATAAAAGAAGAAGCTCCTATATTTATATAGGATTTTTTATCATTGCTATTCTATCCATGGGTATCGTTATTTGGCAAATGGGAATGTTAGAATAATAGAATCGGGTATAAAAAAATTAATATTATTTTTATAATAACTATTTTTACATTAGATATTATTGAGTTTTATGTCATAACTTAAACATAATTTAGATTTTCAATACTTCTCTATCTAGCTTCTAAGACAATAAACACAAAACAGATGAAACCTATATTCATTTTACTTATTTTTCTTTCTTCCTGGGTTAGTTCTTGCCAAAGTAATGTATCCCAACAACAAGCAACGACTACATATTTCTTAATTAGACATGCTGAAAAAGATCTTAGTGATCCTGGTAATCGAAACCCAGACCTTACAGAAGCTGGAAAAATACGATCAGAAAACTGGGCAAAAATGCTTGTTGATGTACCCGTAAATATGGTATATACAACAGACTATATTAGAACCAGAAAAACAGCAGAGCCAATTGCTAAAAGTAAGAATTTAGAACTTGTTTTATATGATCCTCGAAATTTAAACGATACCGAGTTTCAGAAAAAAACTAAAGGAAAAACTGTTGTAGTTGTTGGTCATAGCAATACAACTCCTGCTTTTGTTAATAAAATTATCGGTAAGGAAAAATATAGTGCTATAGATGAAAAAATCTACGGTAAGCTATTCATTATAAAAGTTACTGGTGATATAATTTCTGATACTGTACTCACTATCAACTAACAACAATCTCTTTCGACATAAACATAAATATCTTCCAGTTCTATTTTAGAAAGTAATTTTAGTTGCTTCTTTTCGAATAATTTATCCAGATCATGTAATGGTATGGTTAGATCATTTGTTTTATAATTTTTATAATCTACAAAACGTATTCCGTTTATATTTCTTGGATTATAAGCTTCTCTAAAGCGTATTCCTCCACCATTTACGGCATATTTATAGGCCAGGTAATCTACCGTAAAATTCTCCTTATGTATCCAGTACATGAACTCATCTTCAAAATCGGTTCCGCCACCTTCCTGATCAAAAGTTACTTTAACTTTGTAATATGGAGATTCATTGATAACCGATTCGCCTACTAGTTTTTTATGCACTGCCGGAGCATTAAGTCCATATGGAAGACTAGCAAAATAATGAACAGAATTTACTCCATCGCTTATTTTTGTAACCAAAGAATCTGCAACTGTTACCGGGCAATTCTCTATAGTTCTTTTCAAACCAGCATTACTTATCACATCGTGCATTATTCCTTTAGGCCCATTTACAAATCTTTCTAACTCATATAACCCTTCTCCTCTTTTACTTCGATATTGTTTCCCTCTAAAAACGAAATGTATAATAGCTCTATCATAATTGGTTCCCCCTGCTTTTTCTATTGTTTTATCTACTATTTCTTGAGCAGAAAACTGAGCAAAAACAGCAGTAACAGAAGAAAAAGCAAATACTAATACTATAAAATAACGTTGCATAAAAAAACATTTAAAAAAACTAAATTAATCTTTCTCTTTTCAATAATTGTAACAATTTTGTTAAACTAAATAACAGGTACAACCAATTATTTTTTTTAGACGAAAACCCAGTTTTATGCTTACTTGATAAATGTGAATTGAAGATTCTTTTTTTTAATTTTAGCAAAAAGATAATTATTTTGCAATACCTAACCCCAAAATGAAAATGCTATGAAATATATAATCTTACTGTTAACTTGTTTTACCATTCAATATGGTTTAGCTCAGGATGCGAGTACTTATAAAAGTACGACAAAGACTTTTCTAGAATATTTTAATACACAAGATGTAAATGCTATTTTTGATATGTACACTTCCGAAATGCAAGAAAGTATGACAAAAGAAGGAGTGTCTAATTTTATAAATGGTTGTTATGGGCAGTTCGGCAGTATAAAAAATATAACTTTTATTGAAACCGCCGAAGGGATTTATAGTTATGAAGTAGCATTTGATAAAGCAGTTTTAGCAATGGACCTTCAACTTAACGCAGATGGCAAGATTTCAACAATACAATTTCAGGAGCTATAAAAAGTATTTAAAATATTCGTTTTTTGTTTAAAGCTTTCTTTCAGGAAAGCTTCGTACTTTTGTAAGCGTTTACAAAAGTATTTCGGAATACCCATATGAATCCAAATAAAATCAACATACTAAACCGTAAGGCCAAATTTGAATATGAATTCCTGGACAAATATACTGCGGGAATTAAACTTGTTGGCACAGAAATAAAGGCTATAAGAGAAGGAAAAGCAAATATTGCAGAGAGTTTCTGCGAGTTCAATAACAATGAATTATTTGTTATTAACATGCATATAGAAGAATATTCTCATGCCACTTATTTTAATCACAATCCCAAAAGTGAACGGAAACTATTACTCAACAAAAAGGAGTTAAAAAAACTTGAAAAAGAAGTAAAAAACTCTGGATTAACCATTATACCTACCCGATTATTTATAAATGATCGTGGATTAGCAAAGCTTAATATTGTCCTTGCACGTGGTAAAAAAATGTATGATAAACGAGAAACGATTAAAGACAGGGATAACAAAAGAAATCTTGATCGTATCAAAAAAGAATATGGATAGATTCTAAATCGTTATTATTTTACCTAACAAACACCTATCTACCTTTTATTTTATCATACTCCTTTTGTTCTTCTATTTGTAAATCAGTATTATCCGGATCAGAATCCAAGTTTTTAACTGCTTCAATATAATTTGGATAATTTCTGTACTTTAATTCTAAAAATGCATAATTAGGTAGAAATAATAATACACAGCAAAGAGGACCGTATATCAAAAATCTTAAAAATATTTCTCTGTATAGTCCATTTTTATGTTTCAAAAACCTTATCATACTAAGTATTAAAATTATAAATATCATTATTCCTCCTATCAAAAGGTTTTGATTAGCAAAAGGCCATCTCAATATTTTAAAAAGTATTCCTATCAAAATAATTGAAAATGCAATTCCTGTTCCTATTCCTCCAAAAATTCTCATAGTAGAAATATCCTTATATGAATCTTTTTTAAGTATTTCACGAAATTGTATATCATTAAATAATGCAAAACCAAAATAGAAGTACAGGCCAGAAAGTGTTAAAAGAGAAATTATAGTTATCATTGCTCCAAAAGAGTAATTTAATACATAGAACAAAATCCCCAAAACAGCCAAGCTTCCTGATATAATTTCAATTCTTTTCATAATTTAACTCTCAGTTTTTATCCTCTAATAAAGGAACAAATCTAAACTCTCCGAACTCTCGTTTTTCGAACTCAGTCTCACTTTTACGAATAAAAAGTGTCATTATTTGTACATCCTCTCCTACAGGGATTACTAGACGACCATTAATTTGTAGTTGCCCTAATAATGGTTTTGGAACAAAAGGAGCTCCTGCTGTCACTATAATTCCATTGTATGGTGCATGCTCTGTTAAGCCTTTATAACCATCTCCAAACGACAAGTGTTTTGGTCTATATCCAAGTTTAGACAAGAACAATTTTGTTTTTTTAAACAATTCTTTTTGACGCTCTATGCTATACACTTTTGCTCCCATTTCGCATAAAACCGCAGTCTGGTATCCCGATCCAGTACCAATCTCTAACACCTGATCCCCTTTTTTCACTTCCAATAACTCTGTTTGAAACGCTACAGTATAGGGTTGAGAAATGGTTTGATCTGCCGCAATCGGAAAAGCTTTATCTTGATATGCATGATCTTCAAAACCAGAATCCATAAACAAGTGTCTAGGTATCTTTCCTATAGCAGATAACACTATTTTATTTTTGATTCCTTTTCTAATCAATACGTCTACTAACTGTTTTCTTTTTCCGGCATGTCTAAGGGTATCTTTCACTATTCTAAGGGTTGTTTAGCAGGCTAAAATTACATAAAGATTTTAAAGATTTGCAAACTATTTCTTTCTTCGAACTAAAATTTTGCATTTTAAATATAATTAGGATTTAAAATTTATAAATAATACTATTTTTGTGTAAAATCAATATATTATGCTCAAAGCCGGAGTACTCGGTGCGGGACACCTTGGTAAAATCCATTTACGTCTTCTACAACAATCAGAAAATTATGACCTTATAGGTTTCTACGATGCTAGCAAAACTCAAGCTAAATCCATAGTAGAAGAATTTGGTTATCAACTCTTTAACTCTATTGAAGAATTAATTGACGCTGTAGATGTAGTTGATATTGTTACCCCAACTTTTGCTCATTTCGATGTAGCTAAGCAAGCAATAAAAGCAGGTAAACACGTTTTTATAGAAAAACCAATTACTAATACTGTAGCAGAAGCTCAACAACTTATTGATTTGGCAAATGCACACCATGTAAAAGGACAAGTAGGACACGTAGAACGCTTTAATCCTGCATACACTGCGGTAGCTAGTAAGATTGACAATCCAATGTTTATCGAATCGCATAGATTAGCAGAATTTAACCCCAGAGGTACAGATGTTCCTGTAGTTCTTGATCTTATGATACATGATATAGATGCGATACTAAGTGTAGTACACTCTGAAGTAAAACATATTAGTGCCAGCGGAGTATCTGTAATTAGTGAAACTCCTGATATCGCTAATGCTCGAATAGAATTTGAAAATGGTTGTGTCGCTAACCTTACAGCCAGCAGAATTTCACTTAAGAATATGCGAAAATCCAGGTTTTTTCAACGTGATGCCTATATCTCGGTTGATTTCTTTGAAAAAAAATGTGAAGTCGTAAAGATGAAAGATGCTCCTGAGACTCCAGATGATTTTGCTATGATATTGCAAAATGCCGAAGGTGTGAAAAAACAAATCTATTTTGACAATCCTAATGTCCCATCTAATAATGCAATATTAGATGAACTAGACACCTTTGCAGAAGCCATAAAAAATGACACTACACCTGTAGTGTCTTTAGAGCAAGGAAAAAAGGCATTAGAAGTTGCCTTAAAAATCATTGATTGTTTTACGCATTAAAAACAAAATTTACACATATACATCAAATAAACAATATACATATGAAAAACATTGCAGTAATAGGTGCAGGAACTATGGGGAATGGTATTGCACATACTTTTGCTCAAAAAGGATTTAAAGTACAGCTTATTGATATTTCTCAGCAATCTTTGGATAAAGGCTTAGCCACAATCACAAAGAATTTAGACAGGATGATTGCTAAAGACAAAATATCTGAAGCCGATAAAGAAGCTACACTTGCCAATATTTCTACTTATACAAATATTAAAGAAGGAGTAGAATATGCAAGTCTTGTCGTTGAAGCTGCTACTGAAAATGTAGATTTAAAGCTAAAAATTTTCAAAGAGCTTAGTGAGGCATGCCCAGAAGATACAATTTTAGCTTCTAACACTTCATCGATATCGATTACACAAATTGCTGCTGTAACCAATCGTCCTGAGATGGTTATTGGTATGCATTTTATGAACCCAGTACCAATCATGAAATTAGTTGAGATTATTAGAGGATATAACACCTCTGATGAAGTGACTTCTACTATCATGGAATTGTCTAAAACACTAGGTAAAACCCCTGTAGAAGTAAATGATTACCCTGGATTTGTAGCAAATCGTATCCTCATGCCAATGATTAACGAATCAATAGAGACTTTATATAACGGCGTAGCAGGAGTATCAGAGATTGATACTGTTATGAAATTAGGAATGGCACATCCTATGGGCCCATTACAATTAGCAGATTTTATTGGTCTTGATGTTTGCCTTTCTATTCTTAATGTAATGTATGATGGTTTCAAAAATCCAAAATATGCTCCTTGCCCATTATTAGTTAATATGGTTATGGCTGGTAAACTCGGAGTAAAAAGTGGAGAAGGATTCTATGATTATTCTGAAAGCAGAAAAGCAGAAATCGTATCCAAGCAGTTTATATAGTTCGTAATTTGGTATTTACTTCCTGATCTTACGATGAACAAAACTCTGGGGCTAATTATAGTTTTGACCTTGATTTCTTGTAAAAATAGAAATGAGACATTTAGCATTGCTATAGATGACAATCAAGATCAATATCAGATCTACACTTCTCTTTTTAAAGAAAATCCAGAGTTTATCGCTTCTGATTTTGATTATCCGATTGGTAAACCAAATGCTAAAGGCTATTATAATGCTCAAAAATTTAGAGAAAACAACCACTTAGGTGATGACTGGAATGGTGTTGGAGGAGGTAATACTGATCTTGGAGACCCCATATATGTCATTGCTAATGGATATGTTTCTTTTGCTAAGGATATTAAAGGAGGTTGGGGCAATGTCATAAGAGTAATACATAAATACAAAGGAAAATATTATGAATCTGTATATGCACATTGCGATTCTATACTTGTAAAAGAAGGAGATTTTGTAAAAAAAGGTACTTTAATAGCAACTATAGGTAATGCAAATGGCATATATTTGGCTCATTTACATCTAGAAATCAGAGATGATATTTTTATGGATATCGGTGGTGGATATGCAAATGACAGATCTGGATATCTAGATCCTACAAAATTTATAAATAATAATTAATGGCAAAAATTCATCCGTTTAAAGCTATACGACCAACAAGAGATAAAGTAAACCTGGTCGCTTCTAGATCATATCAAAGTTACACTTCTTTTGAGCGAGATTCTAGAATGGATTACAATCCTTATTCTTTTTTACATATTGTAAATCCTGGATATAAATACCATAAGGAGATATCGGGAGAAGAACGCTATAAATTAGTTCGAAATCGATATCTGGAATTTAAAGAAGATGAAATTTTTATGCAAGAGGAGAACCCTTGTTATTACATTTATAAAATTGTAAATCGTGAACAAGAATCATTTTGTGGTATTATAGCTGCTGCCAGTACAGAAGATTATCATAATGATGTTATCAAAAAACACGAAGATACGCTTCAAGATCGTGAAAGTACTTTTAAAGAGTATCTAAAAACAGTTGGTTTTAATGCAGAGCCTGTATTACTAACTTATCCTGATAATGATGCTATTTCAAAAACTATTTCAGAAACTGTTGGAGCAAGAGCAGAATACGAATTTACAACTACAAATCGCGATACACATTACCTATGGAAAATAGAGGATCAAAAAGCCATTAGCGAGATACAAGAAGCCTTTTCTTCTATTAAAACCATATATATAGCAGATGGCCATCATCGTTCTGCCTCATCTTACCTACTATCTCAGGATTTAAAAGAAAATAATCCCAAACATAACGGTAGTGAAGCTTATAATTTCTTTATGAGTTATTTGATTCCTGAATCTGATTTAAAAATTTATGAATTTAATCGATTAGTAAAAGATCTAAACGGATTATCCAAAGAAGAGTTTCTAATCAAACTAGATGAATGGTTTCGTATTGAAAATAGAGGACCAGAAGTATACAGGCCTTCAAAACCTCATCATTTCAGTATGTATATCGACGATGAGTTTTATTCGCTGTATCTAAGAAAAACAACTTATGAATTTACAGATGCACTAGAGGAATTAGATGCGCAAATTTTATATAAAACGGTATTAAAACCTATTTTAGGTATAGAAGATTTGCGTACAGATACTCGTATCGAATACTCACATGGTAAGAATGGAATTGTAAAGGTAAAAAGTGATGTTGACAATGGAGAATATAAAGTAGGATTTGGGCTTTTTCCTGCATCTATAGATCAAGTCAAAAAAATTGCAGACGAAGGATTAAAAATGCCTCCAAAAAGCACATATATAGAACCAAAATTAAGAAGCGGAATCACTATTTATGAATTTTGACATTAACACAATCATTTTTATTTATAAACAATAAAGGATGCTTGAAATTCAAGCATCCTTTGTCTTTTTTCAATACACTTTGGTTTTAAGAGAATTGAACCTATACTTTATAGGGTATGTACATAAAACCCAATCCTATCAATGTTTGATCCTGACCGACCATAGAAGCCTAATATTTCAAATCCACTAGGTGGGATTGAAGCATTAAAATAACTACCTCCATTACCTCCATGAGTAAATGTTTTTTTATTAGTATAGATGGTTAACTTATCCAAACGGCTCCCACTTCTTCCCGAAATTCGTTTTATATACTCATCACTACTAAAAAAATGAAGGTAATAAGTTCCTCCATTACCACCTCTATCCACACCTGTATAAATCGTACCAGAAGGTGATTTATAATAAACGATCAATTTGTCTACCCTACTACCTGTTCTCATGGCAATTGCATGAATTCTTGTACCACTAGGAGGGTTTACACTAAAAGCACTACCTCCATTACCTCCAAAAGGACCAATAGAGTACGAATATGCTTTACCACTACTTTCTGTTACATTCTCCTCGAGTGGGATAGCATTTTTTAATTCCTTAGGAAAGCTCTCCCATTCTACCGATAGAGAATTAGTGTCATCATAAGTAGGTAATTTCTGGGTATTTCCTACCTCTTCTTTTATCTCATCTTTCTGACATGAGATCATAAAACTAAGCAGTGTTAATACTGCTAAAAGAATTGATTTTTTCATAAAAACTTAATTTAAATTGGTTAAAATAAAATTGTCAAATACCACTTTTAACTTCCTTATTAAAAGCACATTAAGATACAACCATCACTAAAATTCTTAATATTAATTAACATATAAATGAGAGTTGTACGATTTAGACCACGAATACTTTTGACATCTGTAGAAATTAGAAATATGACCTAAATACTTACCTTTTATCCAAGAAAAAAGAGGTTAATTATTTCGTGTAAAAAAGATCAAAATTAGCCTTTGATTTATAAATAAATAACGAATAATCAATATCGATAAAAAAATGATTTTAGATATCTTTGCTAACTATGAATGATATCAAAAAAAAACTTCTTGAAATAAAAACATCAATTCCTGAAGGAGTTACCCTTGTAGCTGTATCCAAAACCAAACCTGTTTCTGATCTAATGAACGCCTATGATGCTGGTCAAAGAATTTTTGGTGAAAATAAGATTCAGGAAATGACCGAAAAGTGGGAAATCATGCCAAAGGATATTAGCTGGCATATGATCGGGCATGTACAAACTAACAAGGTTAAGTACATGGCCCCCTTTGTAGACCTTATTCATGCTGTAGATAGCTACAAATTACTTAAAGAGATCAATAAACAAGCAAAAAAATACAATAGAACTATTAACTGTTTACTGCAAATCAAAATTGCTAAAGAAGAAAGTAAATTTGGTTTATCAGAACTGGATGCCATCGCCTTACTAGATAATGAAGAAGTTAAGAACTTAACCAATATTAAGATTCAAGGGCTTATGGGCATGGCAACCTTTACAAATGATGAACAGCAAATACAAGATGAATTTAAAACAATTGCATCTTTTTTTGAAAATATAAAAACAAAATATCCTCAACTAAAAATCTTATCGATAGGTATGAGTGGAGATTACAAAATAGCTATTGGCTGCGGAAGCACTATGGTTAGAATAGGAAGTTCTATTTTTGGAGCAAGAAATTACCTATAATGTATATTTTTTGATCATTAGTACTTGATTTACTAAATTGATAAATAAAATAATGTCCTTTATTAAACTAAGCCTGAAAAAATAAAGATTACCAAATTATATGTATGCAATTTTAGATATTGAAACAACCGGAGGAAAATATAATGAAGAAGGAATTACTGAAATTGCTATTTATAAATTTGACGGACATACTGTAGTAGATCAGTTTATAAGCCTGGTTAATCCCGAACGCCCTATACAACCATTTGTAGCTAATCTTACCGGGATAAATAATCAAATGCTTCGCAATGCACCCAAGTTTTATGAAATAGCCAAAAGAATTGTTGAAATTACTACCAACTGTATTATCGTTGCACATAACGCTAGTTTTGACTATAGAATTTTAAGAACCGAATTCTCGAGATTAGGATTCGAATTCGAACGACAATCTTTATGTACTGTAGAGCTTTCTAAAAAATTAATCCCAGATCAACAATCTTATAGCTTAGGTAAACTTGTTCGCGGGCTTGGTATCCCTCTTTCAGACAGGCATCGAGCCAATGGTGATGCCCTGGCTACAGTAAAGTTATTTAAACTCTTGCTCACAAAAGACATAGAGAAAAAAATAATTACAGAAACCGTTAGAACAGAGACTAAGCGACAGGTCGATGATAAGCTTCTTAGATTAATTGAAGATGCTCCTACAGCCACAGGAGTATATTATATGCATCGCGAAGATGGGACTATCATATATATTGGTAAAAGTAAAAACATAAAAAAACGCCTCAATCAACATTTCACAAACGACAATAGAAAATCTAAAAGAATACAGGAAGAGGTGGTTAGTGTTTCGTATGAGAATACAGGGAGTGAACTTTTAGCTTTGCTAAAAGAAAGCGAAGAGATAAAGCGCAACAAACCAAAATATAATAGAGCCCTGCGTAAAACAAAATTTGATCAGGCTCTATACCAATTTAAAGATGATAATGGATATATAAATTTCAAAGTTCAAAAAGCAGATCATCGTAAAATAAGCATCACTACTTTTTCTAATAAACAACAAGCTAAGACGTATATGCATCGATGGACAGAAGAATATAATTTATGTCAAAAATTGATGGGGCTGGATAATGGAGAAAGTAATTGCTTTAACTACACTATAAAACAGTGTAATGGTGCTTGTATTTATAATGAGCCCGCAGAAGAATATAATATTCGGGCACAAAAACTTATTTTCAATACTTCGTTTCAAAGTCAGGATATGATTATTGTGGATCGAGGAAGAGATATTGATGAACAAAGTGTAATATTGGTTGAAGAAGGAAAATTTAAAGGTATAGGGTACTTCAACCTCAATCATCAGATCAATAACATAGAGATTTTACGCTCTATTATTACCCCAATGACCCACAATAGAGATGCTCAACACATTATTCAAAGCTATGTGCGCACACATAAAAGATTAAAGATTATCAAACTACAAAAAAATGTATAGAACTCTATTCCTTATATTCCTAACCACCTTCTCTTTTCTAATAAGTGCTCAAGAAGCTTACAATGATAAAAATATGGTTGTAAGCATAATTGATTTACAAAGTACAATATATAAAAACGACAGTACTGCTAATGCTTTTTTTATCTATGAAAAAGGCTTTAGTAGAGTTGAAAATGGTGGTGGTTATAATTTGTTAACAGATTATGAAGCAAAAGTCAAAATATTAAACGAGCAAGGGTTTGATTATGCCACGGTAAAAGTTCTTTTATACAGAAATAAAAGGAATAAAGAATCTTTCAATAACCTGGTAGCATATACTTATAATCTCGAACAAGGTAAAGTTATTAAGACCAAAGTAGAAAAAGACCAAATTTATTATGAAAAACATGATCAAAACTTCACTTCTGTAAAATTTACATTCTCTAATGTGAAGCCAGGATCTGTACTTACTTATAAATACCAGGTAGAATCCCCCTTTATGTATAATTTTAATGGATGGGACTTTCAGGATGACATACCAAAAATGCATAGTGAGTTTATAGCTGATCTACCTGGAAATTATGTTTACAACATAAAACTCATAGGGACCCTAAAGCTAAATACTAGTGAATCTACTATTAAAAAAAATTGTCTTCAAGCATCAGGTTTAGGATCTGCCGATTGTTCTCATAACACATACATCATGAAAGATATCCCTGCTTTCAAAGAAGAAAAATACATGACGGCAAAGAGTAATTATTTCTCTCGTATTGAGTATGAATTAAAGGAATTTAAAGGATTTGATGGAGTTAATACCAAATATACCGAAACCTGGAAAAATGTTGATCTTAAATTAAAAAAAGAAATAGCCATTGGGGTGCAACTCAAAAAAACAGGAATCACCAAAAACATTCTTCCCAATACTATACAATCAATGCCAAATGACGTGATCAAGGCAAAAGCAATATATCGTTATATTGCTGATCATTATAAATGGAACAAAAAGAACGACATTTTTAAAGGTACTTCTATTTCTGAAGTAATTAACTCTAAATCGGGTAATGTTTCTGGTATAAATATCTTATTACATAACACCCTAAAACAACAACAATTTGAAGTTTACCCTGTATTACTATCCACAAGGAATAATGGCTACGCTACAACCATACATCCTGTAATCTCTGATTTTAATTACTTAATTACACAATTAACCATCGAAGATGAAACATTCCTTCTAGATGCTACAGAAAATAATTTAGCATTCGGAGAAGTACCTTTTAGATGCTTAAACCTACACGGCAGATTATTAGATTTTAAAAATGGTAGTTCATGGATAGATATAAAGCCTATACAACGTTCTTTAATTTTTTATAAAGAAGAACTGCAACTAAACGAAGAACTAGAATTAGACGGTAAAGCAAAACACGTTTTCGCTGGTTACCATGGATACTACAAGAGAAAAGAACTGGATCAGGTAAACAAACAAAGTTATTTAGACGTAAGGAAAAAGAAAAATCCAGAAGTAAAAATAACCAACATTAGTATTAAAGATGAGAAGAATTACGAAAAACCATTTGAAGAAGAGTTTCAATTTACAAGAAATACTGAAACAATAGACAACACGATTTACATAAAACCATTTACCCTACCTTTTTTTAAAGATACTCCTTTCAAACTTAATCAAAGAACATATCCTGTTGATTTTGGCTATCCAGATTCGTATACATACCTAGTTTCTATCGAGTTACCCAAGGATTACGAATTTGTTGATATCCCCAAAAACTCTTTGTATACCATTCCTAATCATCTAGGTCAGGTAGGTGTCAATTTTCAGAAAAATGAAAAACAATTAATTATTACTCATAGAATAACATTTAATTCTTCATATTACCCTGTAGAATATTATAAAACGCTTAAAGATTTTTTTAATCTTATTATCGAAATAGAAAATGATACTCTTATAGCCGTTAGAAGGGTGCATTAGTTTTTTTAGTACTTTTATTCAAAATCAAGAAATTTGGACAATAATTCATCTCATAAGAACTGGAAAAATCAACTGCACGACATCATTTATGAAGCCGATACTCCTATAGGAAAAATATTTGATGTAACTCTACTTATCTTAATAGTATTGAGCATCATATTTGTAATGCTCGAAAGTGTAAAAGGACTTTCTGATGAAACCTATACGTTTTTGTATTATGCGGAATGGATCATCACTATATTCTTTACTTTTGAATATATTGCCCGTATTATTTCTATAAAAAAACCAGTCTCCTATATTTTTAGTTTTTATGGGATTATAGACCTTTTATCTACTTTACCACTATACCTATCATTTTTTATAACAGGGACTAGTGCGTTATTAGCGGTTAGGGCATTAAGGTTACTTCGGGTTTTTAGAATTTTAAAAATCTCGAGGTATATTGGTGAATCTAACAGATTAGCAAAAGCCATAAAAGATAGTAGAGCCAAAATACTGGTATTTCTATTTGCTGTATTAGTATTATGTATAATTATGGGTACGGTAATGTATATTATAGAAGGAGAAGAAAGTGGTTTTAAAAGTATCCCCATAAGTGTATATTGGTGTATTGTTACACTAACAACTGTTGGTTATGGTGATATTGCTCCTGTTACTCCGCTAGGGCAATTTCTTGCAGCCATTATTATGATTATGGGTTATGGTATTATTGCTGTTCCTACAGGTATTGTAAGTGCCGAATACACACATCATCAAGCTAGTAAAGTACATCTAAACACCCAATCCTGCAGTCACTGTAGTGAGAATGAGCATCGCGATAATGCTAAATTCTGCCATAAATGCGGAGAAGACTTACACCATGACCATGAATAAAAATCTAATTGTAGTTGTTGGCCCGACAGCTATAGGTAAAACCAGTTTAAGTATTGCGCTTGCAAGACATTTTAATTGTGAAATTATCTCTGCAGATAGCAGGCAGTTTTATAAAGAAATGAGTATTGGTACTGCAGCTCCTTCTCTTGATGAATTAAAACAAGCTAAACATCATTTTATTCAACACATAAGTATCAAAAATGAATATAGCGTAGGTGATTTTGAAAAAGATGCTTTAGATAAACTTAGTGAATTATTCAAAGATAATGATTATGCTATTCTTATTGGAGGCTCTGGGCTTTATATCGATGCAGTAACCAAAGGATTGGATCTTTTTCCTGTAATAGATATAAAGATTAGACAAGAACTTCAAAAAGAATATAACAACAAAGGAATCGAAAATTTGCAGCAACAACTAAAAGTTTTGGATCCATTGTATTATGAGAAGGTAGATCTAAACAATACGCATAGAGTTATGAGAGCTCTAGAAGTATGTATTGGTAGCAGAGAACCTTATTCATCGTTTCTTACTAAACCACGAAAGAAACGACCTTTTAATACAATTAAAATTGGAATTACTGCAGAAAGACAAACTATTTATGACAGAATAAACCAACGTGTAGAACTAATGGTTGAAATGGGTTTACTAGATGAAGTAAAAAGCCTTTATCCGTATAAATCATTAAATGCATTAAATACTGTTGGATATAAAGAAATATTTAAATATCTGGATGAAGAATGGGGTTTGGATTTTGCTCTTTCTGAAATCAAAAAAAATACCAGACGTTTTGCCAAAAGACAACTTACCTGGTTTAAAAAAGATTTAGAAATTAATTGGTATGACTACAAAGAAAATATTGAATCTATTATAACGCACATAAAAAAAAGCTCACTATGATACATTACACATAGTGAACTTTTAGAAGTTAGTTACCGTTACTATTCCTACGATTCTTCGTTTCTTACAACTAGTCTAAATCCTTCTCCGTGAATATTAAGAATTTCGACATTTTCGTCTTTCTTTAAGTATTTTCTAAGTTTGGCTATATATACATCCATACTACGAGAGGTAAAATAATTATCATCTCTCCATATTTTTGTTAAAGCTAATTCTCTAGGCATTAAATCATTAAGATGTAACGCTAGTAAGCGAAGTAATTCATTTTCTTTTGGAGAAAGTTTAATAGGATCTTCTTCTTTAAACGTTAAAAAACGAAGTTTCGAATTAAGATGAAAGCCTCCAACGTTAAACTCGAACTGTTTACTATCGGCAACAGACTCTGTGCTTTTACGCTGCATAATAGCTTGTATTTTCATTAATAACACTTCGCTATCAAAAGGTTTATTAAGGTAATCATCTGCTCCTACTTTGTATCCTTTCAACACATCTTCTTTCATTGCTTTTGCAGTTAAAAAGATGATTGGTATTTCTTCATTTTTTTCTCTTATCTCCTTTGCTAATGTAAATCCATCTTTATAAGGCATCATGACATCAAGAATACACATATCATAATCATCCTTTTTGAATTTTTCGAAGCCTTCCATACCATTTTTAGCATGCACAACATCATAATCGTTCATTACTAGATAATCCTTTAATACTGTTCCAAAGTTTGGATCATCTTCTACAAGCAAAATCTTTTTGTTTTCTGTTTCCATATTTTAAGATATTAACGGTAATTTAATTATAAATGTGGAGCCTTTTCCCCTTTCACTCTCCACCCATATCTGACCATGATGATCATCTATAATTCTCTTCACATATGTTAGTCCTAATCCGTGTCCTTTTACATTATGAAGATCTCCAGTATGTTCTCTAAAGAACTTTTCAAAAATCTTTTTCTGTGCTACTTTACTCATTCCAATTCCTTGATCACGAACTTTAAGAACAATACTATTTTTTACATTTTCTGTATACACATCTATTTTAGGCTCATTTTCTGAATATTTTATTGCATTATCCAGAATATTCACAATTACATTAGTTAGATGACTATCATTAGCTAATACTGTTGTTTTAAGTGCTCCTAAATGCATTTTCACATACCCTTCTCTATTTTCTACAAGTAGAGACACATGAGTAATTGCATCTTCAATAATATCATGTAGCTCTTGTCTTTCTTTTTTAATGTTAAGTTCATTTTTCTCTAACTGAGATATCCTTAACACATTTTCTACCTGGGCATGCATTCTTTTATTCTCTTCACGTATCATACTCATATAACGCTGGACTTTCTCAGGGTCCTCTCCTATTTTTGGATTCTTTATAGCATCTAATGCTAAATTAATAGTAGCAATAGGAGTCTTAAGCTCATGCGTCATATTATTAATAAAATCTGTTTTAATCTGCGATATCTGTCGTTGCTGCATCAATTGTGATAAAGCACTGGAATATGCAACTACAATAATTAACGTAAATATTATAGATAATATGGCCATTCCCTTGATAGAAGAAAGTACATATTGTTTTTTTCCAGTAAAATTTACATATAGCTGATACTCACTTACGCCTTCATCATTTACAAAAAGTGGTATCGCATATGTTGTTGGATAATCTAAACTAAAATCATCAGAACGTACTTTGGTTGCTAATGCATTACTATAAATAGCATATTCAAAGTCTACTTTTATATCTCTCTCTTCCAGTTCTTTTCTTAACAGGTAATCTATTTCTCCTTTTTGAACTCTTCTATGTATTGGTATAAAACTGGCAATTTCTCCTATTACTATTTCATAATCCATTCTCTGGAGATCTGTCAATCCACGTATTCTCTCTAGTTTGGATTTAGAATTTTGCTTTACAAAATCACTTTTATCATTTTGTGTAGCAGCATCGGCATTACGGTTTAGAATATTCTTTAACCGAACCGTATCAATATTTAAATTTATAAAAGACGAAAACAACTTATAGTCTTCTTCTAAAATACCATCTGTATGCGTAAACGACTTTGTCGTATTATCAATACTAATATTTAGAAGCTGACGTATAGTTTTATCATCAGGTTCTTCTATGCTATCCAGAATCTCTTGTAATGGAAAAAACATCTCTTCAAACTCTCTGTATTGAATTCTATTAGATACAGATATAAGTATTTGTTTTGCATTAAAAGAAAACTGTTCTTCATTATTCTCTACAGTGTTGTTAATCCAATATCCCTGAACAAAAATAATCCCAATTAACGATAAACTCATCAGGATTATCAGCAACACGAATAACCTTTTATTCATAACTCAAAAGTAAGACTTTAACATTTAGCTACTTTAGGGTTTAACCAAATGTTAACAAAATGAAAGATTCGGATTACAAACATTTTATAAAGATATTGCCTCATGAATCACACACACCTGATTTTCAGTATCTTTTATATTTTCATTATATATTACAAAATCGGCTAATGGAATTTTTCGAGTATCTTCCCACTGATTATTCATCCTAGAAAGGATATCTTCTCTGGTAGTTTTGTCTCTTTTTAGGACTCGTTGAATTCTTATTTCTATAGGTGCTGACACAAGAATCGTATAATCACATTGTTTATGACCTTCATTTTCAAAAAGTATAGCCGTTTCTTTTATTACATAATTTCCTTTTTGTTTACGTTTCCAACAGTCAAAATGATTTGCCACAGCGGGGTGAACAATTGCATTTAACTGAAGTAATTTTGAGGAGTCATTAAATACTACGTTTGCTATATATGGTCTGTTTAATTTTCCATTTATATAAGAATCATTTCCCAGTAATGCGATAATTTGCTTTTGTACCGATTCATCCTCATTCATAAGTCTTTTAGCCTCAGTATCGGCTATATAAACCGCAACCCCTAATTCTTCAAACATTTTAGCTACTGTAGATTTCCCACTACCTATACCACCTGTTAGCCCCACTACTTTCATACTCTAACTTATTTCAAAACTACAAATTGAACTCGTTTTACCTGTAAACGTACATCATGAATATAATCAGGTTTATCTACCAACTCTAAAGTTAAAAACAAACTTTCTTCGGATGCTTTGGCATAATCAGCTACTACCATAAAATCTCTCGGGCTTATTTCATTATACTTATCCAATCCTACCCTGTATACTACAGAAATTTCTTTAGGAAAAATCTTAATTTCTGTACCTTCTGGTATATTATTTAATGTTATAGGAATTTTTTGATCTCCCTCTGTAAATTTGCTTACCAAAACGTTAGCCTTTACTTGTGCAGGAGTAACAGTAACAGTAGTTGGTAGTTCTTCAATATTTATATCTAATTTCGAAGTATAGTTAACGTTTAACCCTTCTAAATTTAGATTTTCTGTTGTTATATATTGTATCGTATCTATAATTTGTGAAGGACCACTAATTGTTATAGAATCAGGTGAAACTACTAATCCTTTATCACTACCATATCCAATAGCATACTGAATTTTATCGGCTATTTTAACCGGGATTTTTTTCTCAAGATTATGATCTAATTTTAATCGTATAGTATCTTTTTGTACAGATAAAACTCTTCCTTTAAACTCTAATTTATTTTTTAACACCGAAGATTCTTTATCAACACGAAAATAATATTGATCTTCACTATTGATAACTGCATCTTCTACATTAAATTGTAATGTTGGCCTGCTCCAATTATGATTCATCAGTCTAAAACCATTTCCATTAAGGACCATTCTTAATGTTTGGTCACTCTGCTCATTAAAAATTTTGTCTTGTGGTATATTAGTATATTGTATAGCTACTTCTACTTCTTGGGTATAATTTTTAGAGAATTGTATAAATAACCACAAGATCGAAGTGAATATTAGAAAAAACAAAAAGGTTTTTACATTATTCCTTTTCAAGGAAAATTTATTCTTTTTTCTAGCAGACATACAAATTACTTTGAAAAAAACAATTTCTTAAATTGTTTTTCAGGTACTTTTTTCAATAGATGAATATAATAATAAGATTTTAAGAATCCTTTTCCGTATCCATAAAATTGTATCAAAACTGCTAAAATAGATTGTACGCCTATAGACAGATTCTTATATTCTAGTGTCGCACCTAAAAAAATAATCCCTAGATACATTCCTAAAATAGCAATAAAATACCACCATCCAAAAAGTGCAGTTACTATAGAAAATACAATATATAGCAAGAATAAGGTAGGGAACCAATATGTAATTTTGGACGTATCTGGATGCCATCGATTTAAAATAGGTCGTACCAACCCAAACTTATTCACCTGGACATAAAATTTTTTCCAGGAAATTCTTCTTTTGTGAAACACTTTGGCATCAGGAATTAATATAGTGTCATATCCTAATTTCCATAATCTTATGGTAAGGTCTGGGTCTTCTCCGGGATGTATATTTCCGAAACCACCCGAATCCTGAAAAGCTTCTTTTGACAATCCCATATTAAAACTACGAGGTTGAAATTTTCCCAATGTATTTTTACGTCCTCTAATTCCGCCAGTAGTTAAATACGAAGTCATACTATAACTTATTGCTTTCTGAAGGTTAGAAAAACTTTGATGAGCATCATCGGGGCCTCCGTAACAATGTACAAAAGTTTTGGATAAAAAACATTCTACTTTAGACAAATACTCTTTTGGTAACAACACATCACTATCGAGAATAACAAAGTAGTTACCTTTTGCCTTACACATACCATAGTTACGAGAATCTCCCGGCCCAGTATTTGGCTTTTGGTAATAACTTATAGACAACCTATCTGCAAAAGTTGCTATAATCTCTTTTGATGTATCAGACGATCCATCTTCAACAATTACAATCTCATATGGTTTGGCATAATGCATATCCACCATACTATCCAGCAGCTCTTTAATCTCATTTGGCCTATTATATACTGGCACAATAAAAGAGAAATATATTTCCATATTACAAAGGTAAGTGGTCTAAATAAAAAATCCCATTACCAATTAAGAATGGGATTTTTCACTAATTTTATAGTAGTTTTTTTTTAGAAAATCTTTATTCTTCTCCTACAAATTTATCCATCACTAACTGGCTTACTCCCATATTAGAAAAACCTCCGTCGTGATATAAATTCTGAAGAGTCACTTTTTTAGTTAAATCAGAGAATAACGTAATGGTATAATCGGCACACTCTGCTGCCGTGGCATTACCTAGAGGTGACATTTTATTTGCATATTCTATAAACCCATCAAACCCTTTCACTCCTTTTCCTGCAGTTGTTGGGGTTGGAGATTGAGAAATTGTATTTACTCGCACTTTACTATCTCTACCAAAGAAATATCCAAAACTACGAGCAATAGATTCTAAATACGCCTTGTTATCTGCCATATCATTATAATCAGGAAACACGCGCTGCGCTGCCATATATGTCAACCCAACTATGCTTCCCCAGTCATTCATCGCCTTTTTCTTATATAGGGTTTGCATTGTTTTATGAAAAGAAAGTGCAGATACATCTAATCCTTTTTGTGTCCAGTCATAGTTTTGATCTGTATAATGACGTCCTTTACGCACATTTATTGACATCCCTATAGAATGTAAAACAAAATCAAGTTTACCCCCCAAAATTTCCATTGCTTTATCTACAAGGTTTTCTAAATCCTCTAGCGAAGTAGCGTCTGCAGGTATAACTTGAGTATTGGTTTTTTCTGCAAGAGTGTTTATAGCCCCCATTCGCATTGCAACAGGAGCATTGGTAAGAACAAAACTTCCTCCCTCCTCATAAACACGTTCTGCGGTTTTCCAAGCGATTGAATTTTCGTCAAGTGCCCCAAAAATAATTCCTCTTTTACCTTTTAATAAATTGTATGACATTTAATTATAAATTAAAGTATGGTTATACGAGTGGTAAAGATAATAAAACGCCCCAAACCACAACCAATTGAAATAGAATTTAGTTGAGTATGTAAAAAAATAACTAACAGCACGTGACAATAAAGTATTAATCAAACCTCTACATACTAAACTAATAATGTTTCTACCTCTATAAGAAATAGAAACCTATGATTGCGACAATTTATAAATAAGGTTGGGAGTTTTAAAATCTAAAAAAAAATTACTATCAGTTGATTTTTATCAACATATATCTTACATTTGACACATAGTTTTGATTGAGTATTGTTTTCAAAATATCGTTGATTTGATATCTAAGATTATGATACAAAATACCCCCATAGTGTATATTATTTCTCCCCTTTAGAAAAAATACACTATTTCATCCCCCTTTAGTATTGAAATAATTATAGAATTATTTCTATAATAGAATTTTTAGTTACACAAAGATGATGTGCCTATTTCTGAAAAAAAATGTTTTCATTAATACAAGTAGGTAACTAACTCTTAGTAATATAAAATACTGTCGATTTATGCGTTAAATTAATTCTTTATATAAAAAAATTAACCATTGTTAAGAATATACGTTATGGAAAAAAACTACCAAGTTACTTATTATCATTGTCAGATGTTTTCATTTTTTGATTTTTAAAACACTAAAAAAACAGGGGCTTTTTTCTTAGAATAAATTAATAAAACGGGGCATATGAAAATTATTACGTTAACTCTCTTACACAAGAGAATCATCACTCTTATTTGTCTTTTTACACTGCTATCCTCTTCGACTTGTATTTACGGATATTATCCTCTTAAGCACAAGTATACTTCTTTAATCTTAAAGGATACTACTACAACTAATACTGGGTATACCAATCCGCTAAGTCTTACAATACTTAAAATACAGGATGCCACAACTACAGGAATATGTTGTGATGGCAAAGCCAAAGCTATCGCTTCTGGTGGAAAACCTGGTTATACGTATCAATGGAGTGCTTCTGCTAATAATCAAACTACAGCAACAGCAAGCCTTCTTACCAACCGAACTCACAGTGTTACAGTAACCGATGCCGATGGAACTCAAGTAACACAAAGTATTATCATTCAATGCTTAAATACTTGTGATATTAAAGCTACAAATACTATAACCCATGTATCTTGTAATGGCGATACTACAGGATCTATTGATCTTACGGTCGAAAATGGTAATCCCCCATTTACCTTTGCCTGGAGTAATGGTTCTTCTGATGAAGATTTAACCAATGTAGTTGCCGGAATATATTCGGTAACGATCACCGATGCTACAAATTGTACTACTACAAGCTCTGCCACAATAACCGAGCCTAGTAAAGCATTATCTGCTTCCGTAAAGGAATTATCCCATATTAGTTGTAATGGTTCGGGCCAAATTACTGTAGAAGGAACCGGTGGAGTACCACCTTACACATACTCTATTGATAATGGAGCCAATTATCAAACTAGTGATACATTTTTAGATCTAGCCCCAGGACGTTATACTATAAAAATACGTGATGCTAATTGCTGTACTTCTATTGTTTGCACAACAATTTTATTTAATTGTACAAATGCTGTAACAGACATTAACAATACTTTTATTAATACACCTGTTTCTGGTAATGTATTAACCAATGATGAAGATCTCGAAGGAGACACACAAACAGTAACCACTACCACCGCAACCACTATAGAAGGGGTTATTGTTAATATAGAACCTAATACAGGTGCTTATACTTACACTCCTCCTACAGGATTTACAGGAGAGGATTCTTTTGAATATACTATCTGTGATGATGGCAATCCAATTGCTTGCGATACTGCTACTGTATATATCGAAGTGCTCCCTATTAATGATCCAAAAAACGAAGCACCAATTGCTAATCCAGATACTGCAATTACTGAAATAAATACTCCTGTAGATGGTAATGTACTAGTTAATGATTTTGATCCCGACGGAGATCTTATTATAGTGACAACCCCTACAGTAACTACCATAGAAGGAGTTGTCGTAGTTATAGACCCCCATACGGGTGCATATAAATATACACCTCCTCTTGATTTTACTGGCGATGACACTTTTGAGTATACTATATGTGATAATGGTAATCCTTCGTTATGCGACACCACTATTGTAGTAATTACCGTTATAAAAAACCAGAATAACAGCACTTTTGCTAATGATGATGCATATTTTACCACATGTAAAAATATTCTAGGAAATGTGCTCGATAATGACTTTGACCCAGAAGGAGATACACAAGCCATAAATATAGTTCCTGTAGATGATGTAGATAACGGAATCCTTACTCTCAATACCAATGGTTCTTTTACTTACATCCCTAATACTGGATATACAGGCACAGATAGTTTTATTTATACAGTATGTGACAATGGCTCTCCGGCCATGGCTTGTGATCAAGCCACTGTGTATATTACCATCTCGCCCATCTCGCCTCCCAACATAACTAATTGTAATATATCTAATAAAACCATCGAATGTAATGGAACAGATAATGAAGCTATAGCCAACACATGGAATGCTAATAATATTGCAGAGTTAGAATCCTGCACTTCTGACGCTTGTAATACAAATTTTACTGGCCAAATAACTTCAAATTATAATTTTAATAATTTAGTAAGTTCTTGTGGCCTAGGCGGAACCATAGAAGTTACATACACTATTATAGGTAATAACGGAGATTCAACAACTCTTACTGCAACTCTTACCCTGCAAGATTCTACACCTCCAGACCTAACAAGTTGTACAATTACCGATTTAACCTTAGGGTGCTCTACAACTAATATTGAAGAAATTGCTAACCAATGGAATAGTGATAATATTGCACTACTGGAAACTTGCGCTACAGATAATTGCAATGTCAATACAACTGCATTAGTAACTTC
The DNA here is from genome assembly GCA_030427585.1 of Bacteroidia bacterium. GTDB lineage: Bacteria > Bacteroidota > Bacteroidia > Flavobacteriales > Flavobacteriaceae > Aquimarina. The sequence goes on along the minus strand of JAUIBW010000020.1, from coordinate 17,809 downwards.
GGATTATGACTTTAACAATATAACAGATAGAATCCTGGTAGTAGAATACACGATCACAGATGATTGTAACAATGCAACTACAATACAAGCTAAAATAACATTCGAAAACAATTCTGTAACCGCAAATAACACTACGTTATGCACTCTGGATGAAATAGAATCACAAATTTTTGATTTGTTTGATGTATTAGAAGGTGAGTACAGTACTGATGGAACCTGGGAAGTTGTATCAGGAAATGCGTCTATAGTTGATGATCATTTTTTTGATCCATTAAGTATAGAATTATTAGACAAAGATACCTCTGAAGAAATTGTATTTAGTTACACACTAGACAACCTGGCTTGCCCAATATATCTCGAAACAACAATAGAAATACATAACAGATGTGCTGTATTCTCTTGTGGAGAAGATACTATCAAAATTTCAAAGGTAATTACACCAAATGGAGATCCATATAATGAATATTTCGCAGTAAATGGTGTAGAAAATTGTGGTTACGTTGTAGATGTTAAGATCGTTAATCGTTGGGGGGCGATTATATACAAATCAAGTGATTATCAAAATGATTGGAATGGAACAACACATCAATCATCTTTAGGATCAGCAAGCCAAGTACCTAGTGGCACATATTACTGTATCGTAACAATCAACAATAGTGGTTTAAAACCCATTAGTACCCCACTATATATTGGAACAAAATAAAGAAACAACTAATGGGCAATACAAAAAACAAAATAACAATACTACTAATACTTTACATTAACACTATCGGATATGCGCAACAATTGCCTCAGTTTACGCAATATATGTTTAATACCATATCTATAAATCCAGCCTATGCAGGTAGCAGAGAAGCATTAAGCATTGTAGGCTTGCACAGAAGTCAATGGACAGGAATACAAGGTGGCCCTCAAACCCAGACATTATCTGCCCATTCTCCATTACGAAACGAAAAAGTAGGACTTGGATTATCTGTAATACGAGATACTCCTGGTTTTGAAAACTATTTATATATTTATGGCGATTTCTCATATTCTATTAATATTACAGCTAATTCTAAATTAGCTTTTGGTTTTAAGGCTGGAGCTACTAATTATCACCTAGATCAGGAATTTTTGAATGATCCTGAAGTAACGCAAGATCCTTTCTTTGGAAGTTACGCTAACCGTTGGAATCCTAATATTGGTGCTGGGGTATATCTGCACTCAAACAGATGGTATCTTGGACTATCATCGCCAAGAATATTAAATACAGACAATAATCGTACTGTTGAAACGTCTACAGTAGAATATGTAGCCTTAGAGCGTGTTAGTTATTATCTTACAGGAGGATATGTGTTTGATCTTACAACAAATTTAAAATTAAAACCGTCTGCTCTTCTAAAAGCTACTAATGGTGCTCCAATTTCTGTCGATCTAAATGCTAATTTTCTATTCTATGAAAAATTTTGGCTCGGAGGCTCATATAGATATAATGAGCACACCGCTTCAATCGGAGCCTTAGCAGACTTTCAAGTAACCAAACAAATTAGAGTTGGTTATGCCTATGAACATTTTATTTCAGACATACGCCCCTATATTGGTGGCACTCATGAAATTTTGCTGATGTACGAATTATTTAATGAAAAGCGTGTCAGATCTCCCAGGTACTTTTAATAACATACGTATGAAAAATAGAATATTTCTAATTTTAGCATTCCTGTTCGCCACTTTTATCCATGCACAAAAAATAAAGGTAGCAGACAAATATTTTAGAGATTTTGCATACTTAAAAGCTATTGAACTATACAAAGAAGCTTTAAAAAAAGAAGATAGTAGTGAATATATTCTATCTAGAATAGGAGATTGCTATTATAATAATTCTAACTCAGAACAAGCTTATTTTTGGTATAACAAAGCAGTTAACAAATACAAAAAGATACATCCTCAATATATCTATAAATACATACAAACCTTACGAAGTTTAGGCAAGTATAACGAAGCTAATCAGTGGGTTAAAAAATTTAAAACATTTCAACAAAACGGTAAACACACCAAAGATTTTGAAAGTATGAGTCTTGAAAAATTTCAAGAATTATCTACTCCAAAAGATATCCATGTTCGTGTAATAAACTTAAACTCTAATAGCAAATACTCTGATTTTGGTGGGTTTGAACAAAATGGGAACTTATATTTTTCATCCTCTAGAGCAGATGACAATGCCAAAGGCAAAAAGAAGATTTATAAATGGAATGGAGAACCTTATTTAAACATTTATCAATCTACAATTGATCGAATTGATTCAACTATTGTAGTAAACAACATTGCTCCTATTTCTTCAGACGTCGTAAATCTAAAGAATGAACACGAAGGCACATTAACAATCACTAAGGATGGTAAAACACTCTTTTTTACCAGAAACAATATTAACAAAAGAAAAAGAACATCTTATGATAAAGAAGGTAATTCTAACCTAAAATTATATAGAGCCAAGCTTAAAGGTAATCAATGGACAGCCATTGAAGAGTTGCCATTTAATGACAAAACTTTTTCTACAGGGCATCCCGCATTAAGCCCTGATGAAAAGGTCCTATATTTTGTATCAGACAGAGAAGGAGGATATGGTCAATCAGACCTATATAAAGTAGCTATTAACGATGATGGCTCTTTTGGAGCTGTAAAAAATTTAGGAGATAAAATTAATACCGAAGGTCGGGAAGTATTTCCTTTTGTAGCAAAAGATTCTACATTATATTTTTCATCAGATAGCCATATAAATCTAGGATTTTTAGACATTTACAAATCTAACATACTTAAAAAAAAAGCAGATGAGGAGGTCGAAATTAAAAACCTGGGAGCCCCATACAACAGTGGTTACGATGATTTTGCCTTCTTTTTAAATGCAGATAGTAATTCTGGATATTTTTCTTCTAACCGAACTGGAGGCAAAGGTAGTGATGATATCTATGCATTTGATAAATATGAATGTAAGCAAGTTTTGACTGGTGTAACATATGATAAACTCACCTTAGAACCACTTGCAGAAGTTACAGTTAAAATCATTGATGAAATAGGCAAAATTATTAATACTACCCTATCTGATAATAACGGGAACTATATTTTTGAAGAGATATCATGCGGAAAAACATATTCTATTCTTGCTACCAAAGCAAATTACAAACCAGATTCTAAACAATTTTCTACCACTACAACTAATAAAAGTGAAATTAAATTAGATCTATATCTAACTCCCTTAATCATAAAAAAAGAAATTGTAGTTAATCCCATTTTCTTTGATTTTGACAAATATGATATTCGTCCAGATGCAGCTTATGAATTAGAGAATATTGTTAATGTAATGCGAGAAAACCCAAAAATGATTATAAAAATTGAATCTCATACAGATAGCCGTGGCAGTGCCAAGTATAACATGAAGCTTTCTAATAGACGTGCTAATGCTACCAGAGATTATATTTTATCAAGAGGGATTGCTGCAGATAGAATCCCAAGTGCTATAGGTTATGGTGAATCACGATTATTAAACAAATGTGGTGTAGACAACAAACCACCTTGTACAGAAAAAGATCATGATGAAAACAGACGTTCAGCTTTTTTGATACTCAATGACTACGAATAATTGAAATTATTAAGAAGATTATCTTTTAATAAAAATAGTAGTACAATACATCACACCATCTTCATTTTGTTCTATAGAAATATCAAAATCTGTAAAATCACCTTCTATAGCACTTCTATGACTATCACTTTTTATCCATGCATTAACAATAGATTCTGCCGAAGAATAACCATATCCTACATTTTCGGCTACTTTACTTGCTCCGGTATTAACAACAAGATATGATTTACGTTCATAAAAATAATCATGTGATATACTATTTTGCTTAATCATATAATTAGTGTGGCTATAAGCTTGTGATTTTATGATATCGAGAGATTCGAGGATATTTAAATTCTTAGAAACCCTATAGTTATTGATAAGGTCTAAAATTTCAATTTCTATCGATTTTACTTCGGGAATAATAAATTCCTTATTAGAAGAGTCTAAATTTTCTTCAACATTTTCTGCAGAACACGAATATAACAACATTGCTATACAAGCAATATAGATTACTTTAATAGGTGATTTCATAATTTGGGGCGTAGGTTTGGGAGCTACAAGCACAAACTACAAAATAAAAGAAAGTAAATTCGAATTTAAAATGTTAAAATCGACAAAAAACACCTTTTAAACGCATTATATTGCAAATAATCGATAAAATATATATTTTTAAGACTTTAATACTTGTTTTTAACCAGTGCAGTAAATGAAGTAAAAATCTACTTAATTAGGATAGATTTACAGCTTTACTTAATTTGAAGCTGAATTTAATAATGATTTTGCATGAGTTAATGCCGAATCAGAAATGTTTTTGCCACCAATCATTTCGGCAATTTCTTTAATTCGTTCTTCCTCACTTAGCAATTTAAGCTGAGTAATAGTCGTATTTAGTATATCTTCTTTATATACTTTATAATGATTTTGACCATTAGCAGCGATCTGCGGCAAGTGTGTAATACTAAAGACTTGTAAGTTTTTACTCATATTCATCATTAAATCTGCCATTTTATGAGCAACTTCACCCGATACACCAGTATCTATTTCATCAAAAATAATTGTAGGTAGTTGTGTATATCTGGATAAAATAGATTTAATCGCAATCATAATTCTTGATAGTTCTCCCCCTGAAGCCACTTTTTTAAGCTGCCCAAAAGCTCCTCCTTTATTGGCAGAGAACAGAAATGTTAATACTTCTTTTCCATTAGACAAATACTTTTCCTGTAGCTCTAAAGAAGCCTGAAATGTAGCATTTGACATCCCCAGTGCTTTAAGAATATCCTCTAACTCCTTTATAAGTAAAGGAAGTGCCTTATTTCGTTTCTTATGAATCTTTTCTGCAACTTCATCTAATTGAGACTGAATAGTAATTATTTCTTTTTTAAGTTTCTCTATATCTTCTGACAGCGATTCTGTTTTAGATACTTTTTCCCGCAGTGTATCTGCTATCAGAATCAATTCTTTTACATCTGACACTGCATGTTTTACTTGTAGATTATGTAATAATTGCAAACGCAGACTAATTTGTTCTAATCGCCCAGGGTCTGCTTCAAGCTTTTCTAACTCATCATGTAAAGAACTACTTATATCATCTAACTCAATATACACACTCTGTATTCTTTGAGAAAGTTCTTGCAAAGGCCCAGAATACGATTCTATTTTAGAGAGGTTATTTTTGATGGTATGTAATTGATCAGATACTCCAATTTCTTCTGAAGACATTATAGCAACAGATCCCGATAATCGTTCCTGAATTTCTTCTATATTATTAAGTTGATCGTATTGCTCTTCTAATTCTTCTAGTTCACCTGGCTTAAGTTTTGCTTCTTCTAACTCATTTAAAAGAAAAGCATTATAATCATATTCTTTTGTAAAGTTTTCTTGATCAGTTATAAGAATACCTAGTTCTTTTTCTTTTTGTTTTAAAAGCTCTAAACCTCTTTTGTAAGATTTTATTTCGCGATCTGCATCAGCCAATGCGTCTAATACCTCAAACTGAAAATCATTTGTAGTTACCTCTAATGTTTGATGTTGACTATGAATATCTATTAATCTAGCTCCCAGAGACGCCAATGATTGTAAAGTGACTGGAGTATCATTTATAAAAGCTCTGGATTTACCCGATGGTAAAATCTCTCGTCTAATTATAGTTTGATCTTCATAATCCAGAGCTTCTTCTTCAAAAAAAGAAGTAAGCCCATATTTTTTTACATCAAAAACTCCTTCAATTACGCATTTTTGAGTATTATCTTTAACACTACTAAGATCTGCTCTTTTACCTAGTAACAATCCTAAAGCGCCAAGTAATAAAGATTTACCCGCTCCAGTTTCTCCTGTAATTGTAATTAAACCAGAATCAAAAGCTACTTGTAGCTCTTCTATTAAGGCGAAGTTTTTTATAGAAAGACCTCTTAGCAAAGGATAGAAAAATTTTTGTTGTTTTTAAAAAAGTAAAGATACTATATTACAATAATTAATAATAAAGCATTTTTAAAACTTTATAGTTTTCCAATTTTCTGAGTACGTAGGTGCTATTTTATTAAGTATTTCAACGGTTTCGGCAATATTAACTGAAGGTCCTCCAGAAAGAACGCTTGAAATCTCATCTGCTTTGGCATCGAAAAACACTCTCATTATATAAGAATTAGGTCTGGTATTATGCATTTCCTCAAGAAATTTCATAGATTCAGTAATTGTTTCTTTCCCTTGTTTCACATTATTATACATAACATCTAATCCTTCTCTATGATAAGCATACATCGTTTTTCTGTACCCTTCATATGTTCCTGAAAGAAGATCATCATTAAGCCTAAACCTATTAGGGTTTTGCTCTCTAGCCCAACCAAGTGTATTACTCCCTTGGGCATTACTAACAATATTTTTAGCTTCTTGATAATAACCGGTTCCACTATTTAGCTCAAAAGTATCTGCATCTATACCTAAAATGGTATACAAATAAAATGCAACTACAGAGATTAAGTTTGACTCAAAGCTATTTGGATTATAATTTAAAGGTTGAAATTCTAAGTAGTTAAAATTAAACTGCTTATCATTTATATTAAAAATTGTAGTACTATAACTAGATCCATATACCGGACGGGATGCCTGCACTTGCACAGTAGCAGAAAAAAGATCGTTGTCATAACTATTTATAGTAATAAAAAAACTACAATTAATTCTTTCTTCTGTTCGATAATCTACAGAGGTCCACTTTGAGTTATTAATAAATTCGGTTAATGCACGCTCTAAGGTTTTAAAGACTTGTAAGTTAGGATTACCAGTTTGCTCTGCATTAACAGCCACAGTAGCATTAAACTCCTGAGCATTACCCCCTAGGTTAACTATAAATACGATAACAAGCAACAACCTATTCATTGTTCAATGTATTAATTTCATTAAATATATCTTGTGCAACTTCTGACTTCGTTTTTAAGTCAAACGCTTTAATTTCTAATTTATGATTAATCAATGTTACTTTATTCGTTTGTCCTTTAAAACCTGCTCCTTTATCATTAAGAGAATTGAGAACAATTAGATCTAAGTTTTTATTTTTTAGTTTATTCTTCGCATTCTCCTCTTCATTTTCTGTTTCTAAAGCAAACCCAATGAGAAGTTGATTTTTCTTCTCTGCTCCCATCCATTTAAGAATATCGGTAGTTCGCTCTAATGTAATAGAAAATTCTTTATCTGTCTTTTTTACTTTTTGATCTGACACCTCTTTAGGTCGATAATCTGCAACTGCTGCTGATGCAATTGCAATATCACAATCATTGTACACAGAAACCACTGCCTCATACATATCTTTGGCACTAATTACATTAATAACACGAATAAGACCGTGATCAATTTTTAGAGCAGAAGGTCCTAAAACAAGAGTCACTTGTGCTCCCAAATTAGCAGCAGTTTTAGCAAGCTCAATCCCCATTCTGCCACTAGAGTGATTCCCTATAAATCTTACAGGGTCAATTGCTTCATATGTAGGACCAGCAGTGATTAGAACCTGCTTATCTTTTAACGGGAGTTTATCTAAAATATCTTTTTCTACAAATTCAATAATAGTAGAGGGCTCTGCCATACGTCCCTGACCGATCAAACCACTTGCTAATTCTCCTGATTCTGCAGGAATCATGATAGCACCAAATTCTTGTAATTTTTTAAATGTTTGATACGTAGAAGGGTGGTTATACATATCCAAATCCATTGCTGGAGCAAAATAAACAGGGCATTTTGCAGATAAGTAGGTTGCTAACAACAAGTTATCACTATTACCTGTTGCCATTTTGGATAATGTATTAGCAGTAGCTGGTGCTATAATCATAAAATCTGCCCATAATCCCAAATCTACATGATTATTCCAAATTGCATTTTCATCTTCATCATCGAAAAAAGAGGAATGAACTGGATTTTTCGATAGCGTAGATAATGTAAGCGGTGTTATAAAATCCTTAGCAGCAGGGGTCATTATTACTTTAACCTCTGCTCCTGATTTAATAAATAATCGCACTAAGTTTGCTGTCTTATAGGCAGCAATACCAGCGGTGACCCCAATTAAAATCTTTTTACCGCTTATTATAGACATAAATTTATAAAGATTCTGTGTCTGCTTTTGTATTTCTGTGATAAATCTTACCTTCTAACCATTCTTGTACTGCCAAAGCGTGTGGCTTAGGTAATCTTTCATAGAATTTAGAAACTTCTATTTGCTCTTTATTTTCAAAAATCTCTTCTAAACTATCATTATAAGTAGCAAATTCATCTAATTTTTCAAGAAGCTCTTTCTTGATATCGGTATTGATTTGAGTTGCTCTTTTTGATATTATCGAAATTGCCTCATAGATATTATCTGTTGGCTGATCGATACGATTTTTATCAATAGTAGTTGTGTTTACTGGCGCATTACTTTTTTTCAAATCCATCTTCTACTTTATTTTCTATTTATATTGTTCTAATCTTGTCTTTATATCTTCTCCTAATTCTTCTGCTTTTTCTAAATACTCTCCTTCTGTCTTATAATATTTTTTATAACTATTATAATACCCTTGAGCAGTTTCTAAACGTTCTCTTACCAAACTTTCATAACTACCGATTGCCAGAAGATATTCTGACTCTAATTTGTAATATAATACTTTTTCTCTATAAGGGGATCCTGGATGATCTATGAGGAAGTTATCAAAAGCTGAAATAGCAACTTTATAGTTCTCTCTATGGTGATATTGTTTAGCTACTTCGTAAGCCTTTCTTTCCTTCTTATTTCTAAGTTCTGCTACCAACTTATTTGCTTCTTTTAAATTCTCACTTTCGGGATACGCATTAATATACACCTGAAGTTTCTCTATTGCTTTATCTGTATCTTCTTGATCCAGGCTATATCTTGGAGATAAATTATAATAGCTTTTAGCTCCTTTATAAAATGCTTCTTCCCTTTTTTGACTATTTGGGTAAGATTTAGCAAATCTTTCAAATTGATACCCAGCAAGATAATAATCTTCTAACTGATAATAAATATCGGCATAATAGAACATTATTCTTTCTGCTTGTGGTTTACCTCTATATTGGGGTACAATCTGTTCAAAAAGTTTTAAGGCTTTTTTGTACTTTCCTTCTTTGTACAAATTTTCTGCAATTTTATATTTAGCAGATAAATCTTCGCCTCTTAGTACCTTTTGGTATTCACTACAAGATCCTAAAAATAACACACAAACAAGTAAATACAATAATCTCTTCATATCTTAAAAAACATCTGGCAAAAGTATATATTTCTACCGTATTACAAAAACTTTAATTCATCTATTCGCCTGCTACTTTCTATTGTTTCTACAATAAAGCAGTTAGAATTAGCTAATAAACATTTCTGTCTATATCATTTTATTGATTTTAGCTCATTTCAATAACTATATAATTAAAGGTATGTTGCAGGATTCATAGTATTTAACACTCTAAAATATTCTAAAAAATCAAGTAGAGTTATTTGGTAAGGTTTTATCAAGATTACTATGGTCTAGAATTATATAACCTTCTTCGTCATGATAAAATGCAGGAATAAAACTTTGATCTTGTTTTAAATTCTTTAATACATAAGAATGAACCTGATGAACCTCTTGAGCAAAAGATTCATCATAATAACTGGCTAATATTAAAATTTCTCCGTTTAATTTTTGCAACTGCTCTTTACTAAATTCTTTTAACGGACTCAACTCATCAATAGGGTGTACAATAGTCCAGGTTGTAGGTAAATATGTAATCGAATTTCTTTCCAGTTTTAGGTTATAAAAGTTATTGATATATTTTTTGTTTTTACTTTCCAGAGACAATGAGAGTGTAGCTTCAATTTTGGGGCGAATCATTACATTAGCACTTCTACTCATTAACCTAAACATAATACAATCTACTCCGTTATGTTTTCTAAATACCATACTGCTGCTAAACCTAATATTTGCTCTTGGTCTAGAAAACCTACCATACAATAATCCTGTAATAAATGAAAAACTTAATAATCCTACAAGGGCTTCAAAAGAAGAAATGATACCAAAAACAAGTCCTTTTGGTGCCATCGCTCCATATCCTACAGTTGTAATAGTCTGAGCCGAAAAAAAGAATGCATTAAGAAAATCTTTTAAAACACTCCCTGTAGATTCTGTAATATTCGATATTCCTAAAAATGTATAGATCATAGCAAATAATACATTGATCAAAGTATACCCCAATACTACCCATAGGAAAAATTTGGTCCAACTAATACCAATAAGATAATTATAGCTTTCTGATAAAGAGCTTGGTCTATTAATGTGTTTTATATTAAAAGAGCCATCTGGATTGATAAATCGTTTAGCGTATTTATTAGAGGATTTACCTATACCTGGATCTTTTATTTTTTTGGCCATCACTTCACTTTTGAAAATGATTAATTTTCAACAAATTCTTCTATTCTTTTTGCCAAACCTTCTGAAACGGGTATTAGTGGTAAACGAAGATTATCTTCACATATCCCTTTTACTTTCAGGATATTTTTTATCCCAGCAGGATTCCCTTCTTCAAAAGCATAATCTATGGCTGGTAATAACGTATATAGTTTCTCGAATGCTTTTTTTGTTTCTCCTGCCAATCCTAATCGTATCATTTCAGAAAACAGTGCCGGAAACCCTTGACCCACTACACTTATCACTCCGTCTCCGCCAGCCACTACAGCTGGCAATGCTAATGCATCGTCGCCAGAAATCACAAGAAAATCAGAAGGTTTATTTTTTATAATTTGCAGAACCTGAGTAAAATCTCCTACCGCTTCTTTAATTCCAATTATTTTATCTAATTGAGCAAGACGTAAAGTTGTTTCTGCTGTCATATTAGTTGCTGTTCTGGATGGAACATTATACAAGATAACTGGTAAAGTAGCACTATCATTTATAGCTTTATAATGCCTATAAATACCTTCCTGACTTGGTCTATTATACATAGGAACAACAGAGAGAATCGCATCAAAATCAGACGAATTGATTTCTTTAATCTCGTCAACAACTGCCGATGTATTATTTCCCCCTATACCAATTACCAAAGGGAGTCTTTTATTATTTACTTCTACTATATGCGCTGTTAAATTCTTCTTTTCCTCTTTAGAGAGTGTAGCCGACTCTGCAGTAGTTCCTAATACTACCAAATATTCTACGTTCCCTTCTATACAAAAATTAACTAATGATGTCACACCATCATAATCTATTGATCCATCTTTATTAAAAGGAGTCGCTAATGCTATACCTGTTCCTCTTAGAAAATCATTCATACTATATAATCTGTAAAATTTTTAAATATTTCTTAAGCTCTGATATAAAAAGATTGGCGTCATTTGTTGTTGATCCAATAATCAAGTCGTTAATTCGATTATCTACTTCTGCAAAACCAACTTTAAACTTAGCTTTAGAAGCTGCTGCTACATAGTTTAGCTCTACAGAGTTTTTTTCATAGAAGTTGATCAAAACATCAAAATCTTTATCTACAAAATCTTGTAAAGACTTACTTTTTATTGCACCGTTTACTCCAAAACTCTTATCATTATAATAAGCCGCATCTTTATCATCTATAATTTTTTCTTTCTGATCTTCTTTATAGCCTATCACTTTTAATTCTTCAGATTTTACTCCTAATTCATTAGCTAGTTTCAACAATGAAACGATATTAATAGGTTGAGTTGCATCAATAAGAACTGCAAGGGTTTTTAAATTAGAAATGTTTTGAGATCTGGTTTCTCTTTCTTTGAGATATGCTTCTGCACTTTTCTTTATTGCATTTCTTTTAAGACCTTTTAAAATCATTTATTAAAAAAATTAATAAGCCACAAATGTAGCCATTTTACAAATTAAAATCATCTGGTATACTTCGAGAAAAAACAAAAACTCCTCAATTAACACAACTTAGTGATTTTTGTTAAATCTATAAATATTTATCTTCTAAATGCTTCTTTTTAACAAGTTTTGTTTCCACAAAAAAAATAGTAAAAAAATATAAACCTGCAATCTCTACAATATTGATCATTATTGTAAATAACCTACTGTAATAATACAATTCATTTATCGCAAGAAACGCATCGACAAATAAGGTACAGCACGAAGCTATAAAAAGATAAATTGATTTCTCATATCGATTAGCAACATAAATAAAAAAACAAACTGTAACAAATAAAAGAAGGCTTACTATAATCAATATTACTGACCCTATAGAATTTATAATTTTAGGCAAAACTAACTTAGTAATCGAAAAAATAAGATATCCAATTAAAATAACACTAACTATAACCTGAGGAGATATTAATCTATTTAGCTTTATTTCCTGTATCGATATGAAGCTCTTTAACAAAAGTAAACACAAGGTATAGAATAACGCAATTAGTATTGCAATAATTGAAAAATACTTTACAAAGTCTGAATATACAAAAACATCGGTTGCTGCAATTACAAACATACTTAAAGGAAATAAAAAGTTAGTTTCTTTCACAAACCTTTGATACAAAACAATTAATAATACAGGAACAATTGGTTTAACATATAGTAACACCCATTTATCAAAAAAGATAGCTACACATATAACGATCGAAAAAGCAAAATAGGTTAGTAGATATGTAATATTTATTGTTTTCAAGGAGTTTTAGGCGATTACAAGATTAATATATAGTAATTAATTTAGGTAATATTATATTTTTGTTTTCAACAGTTAGTGTTTCGTTATTCAAAATCAAAACTCTTTAAACTCTTAAGGTGTAATAACTAACAACCTAGTTATCAATATAGTTTACAAAAAAAAGAGCAAGCAGCTGTATAACAACATAAAGACATTAAGTTTTTTAGATTGTAGATAAAACCTATCAATCAAGAACATAAAGTCACTAAATGTAAAATTTAACATCGATAAAAAGCATAATGATTTTTCTAATCTTATGTTTTTTTAATGCATAGCTTCTACAATTAGTAAAACATAAATTAATAACAAATAAAGAAATCTCAATACTTGTATTTCTTTCATAGAGGTCTTTAAACTCCCGGTAAGCTAAAATATAATCATAAACAGAGAACTACCTAAATACTTAATGTAAAAATATCTCTGTTATTATATACTACAAATGACATAATTATAATACAAGAAAAAATAACAAAATACAGGCTGTTATATGTACCTCTAACTAGAAATTTTACAACATTACCAATAGTATAAATACACCTAACTCTTTTATAAAAATCAAAAGAATAATAACTTTAAACGTTCTTATCTGTTTAGAATTTATAAAATAAAGGAGTTATTAATACAATAAGAATTAAACTAGTGTATGTGTTTAAAGAATCATTTTGCAACACATACGCTAACCCTTGTATAATAATTAAAAAAAGAAATTAAAAGCTTTAGTAGTTTCCCTCCATTCATTAACTTTAATTTGCATCCTAAAAAAATCAATACAATTTTCTACAGAATGCTTTGTTACACAATCCTATTTTTTTCCCCTTACACAAGATACTAAATTTTGAGACAACTAAAAATAGTCTTAAAAAACTACTCCTTACAATTTATTTAATTTTAAAGGAGTTGAACTGGATATCTTAAACTGTACTAGAAAGAAAACAGCTAATAATTGATAAATAGAATTAATAATTTCAAATTCGATTGAAGACACATAAAACTTGTTTAATGCAAAGCAGGAATCACTAATAACAAAATTTAACACTGCAATTAGAAACCATAATGACTTAGTTGACCTAACATTTACATAATGAAAGACAGCCCCTATAAACAAAACATATAATATAAGTAAATACACCAGTCCATAATACTTAATATCCTCCATTCCAACATGTATTGCATCGTAAATTTCATAAACAATAAGGGACCATACTACAAAGAAAATTGATACATAGGTAATATCCGTACTATCATACGCTATAGGTTTATGATCTTTATATAAGAAATAGAATAATAACAAATAGCAAATACCATAACTTAATAATACGTATATAAAACTATGGTCAAAATCTGTTAACAAAAATATATCTCCCAAAAAACAAAGTAGCAACACCAATAAAAACGGAACACTTATACGCTTTGTATTAAACCAATATAACATAAAAAACAAAGGCACAGTGGTTGGTTTTACATATAATTCTAAATCAGACCAGTTCATAGCAGTACTCAATACACAAAGTCCTCCTGTAATAAGTAATAACATCTTAATAAGAGTTCTTATTTTCATGTTATTTTACTAAGAAATTCATCTTCACTAATAATAGGAATTTCTAGCGCTTTTGCTTTTGCTAATTTACTTGGCCCCATATTAGCACCGGCAACAATAAAAGAGGTTTTAGAAGAGATTGAACTAGATATTTTACCTCCATTATCTTCTATCATTTTTTTAAGTTCATTACGTGATACTTTTTCAAAAACTCCTGAAACCACAAATGTCTCTCCTTGTAAAGTATCTGTTTGATTGGCCAGTTTTTCTGCAGAAACTTCTAACTGAACCCCGTATTGTTTTAACCTGTTAATTAAATTTCTATTCTCTTCGGAAGCAAAAAACTCTACTACACTTTGAGCTATCTTTATTCCTATCTCATCTACACTTACCAGTTCCTCTTCTGAAGCTTCAATAATAGCATCAATATACTTATAATGTTTTGCAAGTTTCTTTGCTACAGTTTCTCCTACATATCGAATTCCTAATGCAAATAAAACACGCTCAAAAGGGACTTCTTTAGATTTTTCTATTCCGGTAATAAGGTTTTCTGCGCTTTTTTCTGCCATCCTTTCCAAAGGAATAATATCTTCTTTTTTTAATTCATAAAGGTCTGCATAGTTTACAATAAGGTTTTCATTAACCAGCAGTGTTACGGTTTCTCCTCCCAACCCATCGATATCCATTGCTTTTCGAGAAATATAATGCTGTATGCGCCCAATTATTTGAGGTGGACATCCTTGATAGTTAGGGCAATAATGTTGCGCCTCTCCTTCTTTACGAATAAGAGGGGTGTGACATTCTGGGCATTGTGTTATATATATTGTTGGTTGTGAATTGATATCTCTTTTTTGAAAATCAACTGCTATTATTTTGGGGATAATCTCTCCTCCTTTTTCAACAAAAACTGTATCTCCAACACGTATATCTAATTTCTCAATCTGATCGGCATTATGTAAAGAAGCTCTTTTTACTGTAGTTCCTGCAAGCAATACTGGTTCAAGGTTAGCTACCGGTGTAATTGCCCCTGTTCTGCCTACTTGATATGTAATTTCATGAAGAGTTGTAAAAACCTGTTCGGCTTTAAATTTATAAGCCATGGCCCATCGGGGGGCTTTGGCCGTAAAGCCTAGTTCTTCCTGTTGCTGAAGATCATTTACTTTAATCACTACACCATCTGTTTCATAAGGCAAATTGTGGCGATGCTCATCCCAGTATGTTACAAAATCCAACACTTCATCAATCGAATGTACTAATTTGGATTCTACAGGAACCTTAAATCCCCATTCCCTAGCCTTTTCTAAACTTTCAAATTGAGTTACAATTCCTAATCTATTTCCTATAATACTATACAACAAACAATCTAGTGGTCGCTTAGCTGTTTCACTACTATCCTGCAACTTCAAACTACCAGAAGCTGTATTTCGAGGATTGGCATATGGCACTTCTCCTACTGCTATTCGTTCTTCATTCATTTTTGCAAAACCTTTATAAGGTAAAATAATTTCTCCCCGTATATCAAATTTTGGAGGGAAACCACCTTTCAGTTTTAGTGGAACAGAATTAATAGTTTTTACATTCGTCGTAACATTATCTCCCTGAATACCGTCTCCTCTGGTCACTGCCTTCACTAATATTCCATCTTCATAAGTAAGGCTTATCGATGCTCCGTCATACTTAAGTTCGCAAGTATAACTAACTTCACCATCGACCAACTTTTTAATACGTTTTTCCCAATCTAATAGGTCTTCTTTTGAATATGAATTATCTAGAGAATACATTCTATGCTCATGCACCACTGTTTCAAAATTCTTGGTTACCTCACCCCCAACCCTAAGTGTTGGAGAATTAGGATCATAATACTCTGGGTGTTTTTCTTCTAATTCCTGTAGTGTTTTGAGCTTCATATCAAACTCATAATCACTTATTACAGCAGCATCCAATACGTAGTAGTTATAATTATGCTGCCTTAGTTCTTCCCTTAATTGATTGATGTGTTGTTCTGCATTCATTGGTACTTATATGTCTTGTTTTTAATGGTCAGAGAATATCTACCGATACGATAGGTTTGGTGATTAAGACAATTATTTTTTATTGTTTTTTCTTAATGTTGTTATAAATTGTTTCGTTTTCATTTAGTTATATAGGTATCATGTTCTCTCTGGCTTCAACCATTTTGGGACTTGTATTGGCTTGAAGGTTCTCATTTTATCTAATAACCTATCTATGTCATCATCAACAAGGAGTAACTCATAATTTTCCATTTTTAAAAATCCTCTTCGCACCATGTTTTCTAACAATGCTAATAGGTCATTATAAAATCCTCCTGTATTTAAAAGTCCTATTGGTTTTTGATGCAATCCTAACTGAGACCATGTTATAATTTCAAATAATTCTTCTAATGTCCCAAATCCCCCTGGCAATGTAATAAAGCCGTCACTAAGCTCTTGCATTTTCATCTTTCTTTCATGCATATTAGCCGTAGTAATTAGTTCATATACCCCCTGGTGTACTACTTCTTTTCGCTTTAAAAATTCTGGGATCACTCCTATCACTTTTCCTTTTTGCTGCATCACTCCCTGGGCAACCTTTCCCATTATTCCAATTTTTGCAGCACCATACACTAGAGTGATTTTTTGCTCTGCTAGCTTTTCTCCTAATAACAATGCTTCGGCAATAACCCTAGTATCATTTCCTTCACTGCTTCCACAAAATACACAAATAGAATTCAGACTATTCATAATAATAGACTTTTATTTTAAACGAGCTCTTATCATACGTTCATTATCATATATATCCTTACGCACTTCTACAGATTTAAATCCTTTGCTCTTGATCATACTTTTGGTTTCTACACTCAGGTACTGATTAATTTCAAAATACAAACTACCATTTTCCTTTAATTTTCTCTTAGTCAAATCTGTAATTTTCTCATAAAAGAGCAATGGTTCATCATCAGAAACAAACAAAGCCTGTTCTGGTTCATTATCAAGCACATTAGATTTCATTTCTTTTTTCTCTAATTCTCGCACATAAGGGGGATTAGAAACTATAATATCAAAATCCTGAAATAGATCTTTAATTTCCAAAACATTTGCCTTAATAAATGTGACCTCAACCTGATTTTTCCTGGCATTTTCTTTGGCCACCTGTATGGCTTTTTCAGATATGTCCATTGCATATACTTTGGCTTCGGGTATTTTTTTTGCTAAAGAAATAGCTATACAACCACTTCCTGTACCAATATCTAATATTGTTATTGATGGTTTCCCTTTTTTTTGATCCTTTAAAATCCAATCTACCAACTCTTCGGTTTCTGGCCTAGGAATCAATACATGTTCATTAACTGTAAATGGTATTCCAAAAAAATAGGTTTCACCAATTATGTATTGAACAGGTTCTTGTTTTTTGAGTCGTTTTATAGCGGTATCAAAATTAACTTTTTCATTAACAGTGAGTATTTTATCGAGACACATAGCTACATCAACTCTTTTAAGTCCTAAAATCTTTTC
>JAUIBW010000019.1 GCA_030427585.1 Bacteroidia bacterium | reverse complement strand
TTCGCCCTTCTTTTAAATCCTGACACGCTAAATGAATCGAAGTTAATGACGAAGAACACATCGTATCCAAAGTCATACTAGGACCATGAAGATTTAAAAAATAAGATACTCGATTGGCAATACTGGCATAACTGCCCGAAATACTTATAGGATTACCTCGCATATTTTCTTCTACTGCAAACAATTGGTATTCTCCATACATAACTCCAACATAAACGCCTACCTGGCCTGCCAATCCTTCTTTACGAGGTATTTGCAGACTAGAACGTGTATATCCCGCATCCTCAACCGCCATCCAACTATGTTGTAAAAACAAACGTTCCTGAGGGTCGATCGATGAGGCCTCTCTGGGAGAAATATTAAAAAACCTTGGGTCAAACTCATCCACTCCTTCTATAAAACCACCCCATTTACTATAATGATAACCGATTTTGCTACGATCATCACTGTAATATGCTTGCCAATCCCAGCGATCTTCAGGAATCTCTGTAATACAATCCCTACCTTCTTTAAGATTATCCCAATATGCAGCGATATCAACCGAGTTTGGATAACGACCACTTAACCCCACAATGGCTATAGGGTCATCTGATTTTGAATGAGTTTTATCTTTTGAGATAATAACATTACGTTTACGATGTAATCGTCTTTTATTAATCTTTTTGGTATGATAATCTTGTTTTTCTTCTATTATTTTTTGACTATTTTTTTCGGAATCAAAATATTGTAATAGCCTTGTACTATAAAACTTTATAAAATACTCAGAAAGCTCATGAATGGTCTGATATTCAAAAAAGAGAGTCTTGGGTAGAGAAGCAAAAGTTTTTTCTAATTGATCTGTAAGGCTCATAGCCAATATAGAATCGATACCATATTTCTCTAAGGGTGCCTGTGGATCAATTTTATGGGGTTCAAGTTTTAATATTTTTGCGAATTGCTTACACAAATAATCTTTTGTCTTTTCTAGTAGGCTTGCATGATTTTTCCCTGAGATGACTTGTTTTTCGAAGGTAGTGGATATTGATTTTTTGTGATTGGTTTGATCTTCAAGTAGCGACTGGCACATTTGCGTTATATCACCTTCCATAACTAAAGTTTGGCTATACCTTAACCCCAAAAAACGATAGAATGCATACATTCCTGTAGCTATATTCATAGGATTCATCCCATAAATTTTATGTAAAGCCTCCTGACTTGCCTGATCTATTTGCATACCACCGTCTTGCCATAGCGGCCAGTTGATAGATAAAGTGTGTCCCTGTCGTTGGCCTTTTTGAACTAAATGATTGCGATATACAGCAAAATGATCCATAAATCCATTAGCCACTGCATAATCTGACTGACCCACATTACCCAGTTGTGATACAACAGAAGAAAACAATACCAAAAAGTCTAAGTCAATATCCTTACTGGACTGATCCAGATTGAAAGTACCTGTTACTTTTGGAGTAAGTACTTTGCCAAATTCATCTCTCGTCTTTTTAAGAATGAAATTATCTGAGATCATACCTGCACAATGAAGAATCCCGTTTAATTGTTCATACTTTTTGCAGATCGTAACTATACATTGGGTGACCTGTTCTGAATTACTTACATCCAATTGCTGATATTCAACAGTATTATTACGTACCGGCAATGCTTCAAGAATTGCTTTTCTATCTGCTGTTAAGGCAGAACGACCCGTTACTATAACTCTGGAATGAGTCGTTTGTTTTAAGATCTCTTTGGTAAATAAAATACCTAAACCGCCCATACCACCAGTAATAAGGTATACACCTCGGTCTTTGAACGCTATTTTAGGACGTACATCAATCGCCTGTATTTCTTCCCTTTTCAAAACATAACGCAGATGCTCATCATATTTAACCTGATGATCCTCAAAATTCAATACATTTTCCTGAAGCTGTAGTGAAAGTTTTTTTGCCCCTATAGCAGACTCAGTACATATGATTTGCCCTTTCACCACTGGATTCTCTAAAGTAGCTGTTTGTAATAAACCCGAAAGACCCATAAAAACAACCTGTTCTGCGTCGCTACCTACAACTATTTGAATCAGTATGTGACCCTGAGGTTTATTAGAAAGTATCTCTTGCAGATAAGCAAAACACGACATAGCATAACGCTCATAACGATCGGCAATACTTTGATCTGCTCCTAAGGACAAACTTACAAAATGACAATCAGGAAGTAACTCTTTGATTTCATTCTCCTTTAAATTAGGTAGTTCGCATAAAATAATATGATGCTCGGTATATTCTGTCTGGTCTTCGGGTTGTACATCTAACGAAGCGAGTTTCCACACAGAGTTTGCCAACAAGGTACCTGTAGCTTTTTCCTGATCTTGCTGCTTAATAATTTTTATCTTATCCAGTGCTTCCTTTTTTGTAAGCTTTCCTCTGGAGATATCTTTATATATTTTTATTAATTCTTCTTTCATGTGTCTAAAGTCAATTTAACTCTGCGGCTGCTTCTACTGAAATTTCATTATTCAATACTTTCTCAATTATCTTCTCATAAAAATCATCATCATAGTCTTTTCTATCAATTAACGTTTTTTGAGAAATAAAACCAGCTTCCCCATTCAGGGTTCGTGATGAAAATCCTCGCATCTGTACACAAACATTTCCTTCCTGGTCACATAGATCAAGGTCAATTTTAATGAGTTTATCCTCAGGTTTATTATCTTTTGCATAGCGTGCCCAGACTAGCATTTTTGGAGTACAAGCAGAGATTATTCGCATAGATTCTAGTACAAAAGGAAGTAATGGTTGAGAAGGTAAATTGTTCATGTCAACCATTAGTCCTATACATGCCTGAAGTGCACTATCCATTAAACCTGGATGTAAAGTAAAATCTTTCTGGCTGGTCCTGTTTTCTATTGATAAGCCAAGGTGTGCAAGGAGTTGATCTTCTCCCATATAAATAGCAGTTACACCCTGATGAGTAGGACCATAATCAAGTCCAAACTGTTTAAAAGCACTATATACAGCAGAAGGCTCAATTATAGTTTGCTTCATTTGTTTTCTAAGCTGATCAATATTAAGTTTGGCAGGTATTTCCCTTCTCTTTATCAGGGCTTCTCCCTGGCAATGTATGATCTCTTCTTGTTGTTCTGGTGAGTCACTTAGGCTATAAATCTCATATTCTACTTTCTCTATTATATCATCGTTTTCTCCTTTTTCAAATAGCGCTATTGAAATCTGTTTATACTTTTCAACTATCACAGGTTTTAGCCAAACTGTATTTTTTAATTCTAAGACAAACGATTCTTCTGAAAAAGGTAATGCTTGATATATAGCTGTTTGCGCCATCTCTAAATAAGCTACAGCAGGTAATACTTTATGTCCGTTTACCTGATGATCTTTTAGAAAGAATTCCTCACCATCAAAAGTCGTTGTATAGCTTTGCTGACTTAAATCAGAAGTATTTTGATGTAATAACGGATGAATTGTTACTGTATTAGCTTTTTGAAAGTCTGAAAACTTATCATGGTTTTTAGGCAGGTTATACCAATAACGTTCTTTTGCAAAGGGGTAAGATGGCAAATGAATACGATTAGGTTTCACTTCTGCATACAACTTGTTCCAATCTAAATCCAAACCTTTAGCCCATAGATCTGCAAGGTTTGATAGTTTATTTTTTTCTATCCATTTGCTAATGATTTCCTGAAATTCTGTATCTCCTTTAAACAACTCATGGATATCTTTATTTCGATTGGCTTTCCCTATCCATGTATTTTCAATTATTCGTTCTCCATCATTATACGCTTCAAGTTTTTGTTCTAACTCTTCTACAGAATTAACAATAAAAGCCAGGCGTTCTTCCATAGCTTCTCTACCCACCTGCAACGTATAGGCCATACCTGCCAAATTAAAAGTTTCTGTTGGTTGTAAATTTCTTCCTTTCTGTATTCGGGTAAAGCCTAGAAGATCTTTAGTTTTTTGTAATAACTGTTCTGGTGTTTTAGCCGAGAGTGGTATAATCACAGGATTTCTTGATATAGAAACAGGGCTACTTTCTGTTTGAACATATTCTTTAATGACCAAATGTGCATTAGTACCGCTATGCCCAAAAGAGTTAATTGCTGCCATTCTTGGCGTATTTGGCGATTTCCATTCCTGTACTTCTGTATTTATATAGAAAGGAGATTCCTTAAATTCAATTAAAGGATTGAGTGTTTTAAAGTTTAGCAGCTTAGGGATTTTATTATTCTGCATAGATAATAGTACTTTAATCAATCCGATAACTCCTGCTGCTGCTGCCGTATGACCAATATATGATTTGGCGCTACCAATTGCGCAAAACCCTTTCTGATCAGTAAAATTTCGGAACGCTCTTACCAAAGCGTTTGTTTCTACAGGATCTCCTAATTTTGTTCCTGTTCCGTGTGCTTCTACATAGCTAATTTTCTCTGGGTCAATGTTGAATTTTTTATAAATATCTGTGATGAGTTTCTCCTGCGCCTCTCCATTAGGTGCTGTAATTCCATTACTTGCTCCATCCTGATTAATCCCTGATCCAGAGATTAGTCCATAAATTTTATCTCCAGAATCAATAGCATCTTCCAAACGTTTTAATACTACAATACCTATTCCTTCAGACATAATAGTTCCATCTGCTTCTTTATCAAAGGTGAAACAGCGGCCATTAGGAGAAAGCATTTCTATCTTATCCAAACGAACAAGTACATTTTCATTTAAACATGCATTAACACCTCCTGCCAATGCCAGATCTGTTTCCTTATTTCTTAGGCTTTCACAAGCTAAATGCAATGCTACTGCCGAAGAAGAGCAACCTGTGTTAACTACAAAAGAAGGGCCATTCAAATTTAAAATATAAGATAAACGGGAAGCTATAATGGCATCAGAATAGCCTGTAAAAGTTTCTCCTGTATATCCCGTAGGTTCTGCACCGATATAGATACCTGTTTGAGATCCTGAAAGCTCTTTGGGGTTGTATCCCGAATTTTCGATAGCATTCCAACTTTCCTGTAGGACCAGTCTTTGATGTGGATTCATTGACTCTGCCTCTTTAGGAGAAATATTAAAAAACAGAGGGTCAAAACAATCTCTGTCTTCTACTATTCCGCCCCATTTACACCGAGTTTTACCAGATTGCTTTTGAGTACTAAAGTATTTTTTTTGATTTAGATAATGCTCGGGCAGTTCATCAACCCCATCAATTCCTTCTACCATATTTTGCCAGAATTGATTAATATTATCTGCTTTCGGGAACATCCCTGATATTCCGACCACAGCAATCTCTGAGTTACTCTCTTTATTTTTTGTGGAAAGGTCCTTTCTAAAAGACCTGGTCCTAAAACTAAATCTGTTTTGAGGTAGACTATTAATAGTATTAGCTGTCTTTTCTTTATATACTGGATGTTCTAAATCTTTATCTGCGTTTACCAAAACATCTTTTTGTAGTTCTGGCATGGGTTCTATCTGGGATCGATATGAATTATATATATGTTTGCTCAAACGATTTACCGATGAATGTTCAAAAATGATGGCAGTATTGAGTGAAATAGAAAGGGCGCTATTTACTTGATTTATAAAACTTACTCCAAGAATTGAATCCACTCCATAATCTGAAAAGGCACTATCTGAATCAATATTTTCTGAGGAGATTTTTAAAGTTTCTGATAAACTATCCAGAATTTTAGTACGAATATGCTTCTGTATGTTTTGTGAAGGTTTCAAAACAGAGCTCTGTTTTTGTAATGAAGCCGTAGTTTGTTTCTGAGTATGGTTAGATTTACTTTTCGTTAATGGTAGCGCTACTTCGAAAGCTTTTTTCTTCTTATTTAGCAATATCTTTTGTTTGATTACTCCGTCACTTTGAGCCATAATCACCTGTTGTCCTACAATATGTGTCTCTTCTGCCGGAAACAATACTAAAGGAAAACCTTCTTCGTTTAAAACTTGTTTCCAGGTAGCAGGAAATAGACCCGGGCTACCTGACATGCGAAGATCAGGGTCTTTAAAAAGCCACCATCCATCCAGCAATCCAAATGTCAAATGATTAAAGAGTGCTGGAGTGCTCAACTCGTTTATTAGCAAATATCCATCCTGGTGTAGAATAGTTTTTGCATTTTGTAAAGTACGTCGTATGTCCTTGGTCGCGTGTAACACGTTAGCAGCAATGACTAGATCATAGGTTCCGATTTCAATATCTTGATCTTCTATGGGTTCCTCTATATCAAGTCTCTTACATTGTATAAAAGGATTTTCTGGTACGTATTTTTTTTCTGCATGGAAAAAGAATGCTTTTGAAAGATCTGTATAGCAATATTCTTCTATGGACTCTTTAAAGGGTTTTAGTTTTGAAAACACAATAGTAGATGTTCCTCCCGTGCCTGCACCAACCTCAAGTATTTTTAATTTAGTATCAGGATCTAATTGTAATTTCTGTTTTACATAGGCTACTACCGAATTGGCTACAATCTCATTAAAAGTATCAGATTGAAGGTTATTTTTGTAAACCTCTTCTACCTTTTCTATAGATGAATTAGGAAAGATCACATCTGTAGCCAAAACATTACCTTGTAGAATTTCTGGTAACTTTTCTAAACAATCATTTACTAAAGTTACCCAGGCTTTATGATTAGAATTCTGTAGATATTTCTCTTTTTCTATCTTCCATTTACTCCAAACCCCCTTAGCATCTACTTTTTTCCATTCAGTAATAATGTTGTCTTCATATTGAATATACCCGCTTTGTTTTAACCTTTGTAGACAAACATTCCACCAGGGAATATATTTATCTATAATCCCACATTGTTTATATAAAGTAGCTATTTCTAATGCTTTCTCATGACCAATGGTTTGTATCAATTGATCTATTTGACAAAACAATAGTTGATAAAGCCAATATTCTAACTTACTGTTCTCTTCAATGTATATCAGTTCTTTGATTTTTTTCTTCGGAATTTCAACTGAAGTTTCTGATAATACTACTGAAGATGAATCAGGTATGTTTATTAAAGATATCAATTCTTTTTTATTGCAATTCATCAAGGTTTCGATATGTGGTGATGCTTTCATACATAAAACCTGATGAATTCTTCCTTGTCGGAGTTCGTAAACAAATTGCTCAAAACATCTAAACCCTTCGAGATCCTCCAAAGCTTCAAAATTCCTGGTTGAAATATCTTTATTATTTTCTGCAATAGTTTCTATTGTAGATTTCCAGAACCCCCAATTTATAATTCCAACAGGAAAATTTGATTGTTTTCGAATGGAATGAACAAAACTATCGGCATATGTAATTCCACTCGCATATGCAGAAAGTTTAGCTGCTCCTGAAAAAGAATAGGCCTGACCTGAGGAGAAATAGCACATAAAATCAAGAGGTTCTTTTTTAAGAACTTCATAAAACACATGACTTCCCCGAGCTTTCAAATCAAAGATAGATCTGAATTCTTTTTCTGTAGTTTGATCTAATGAATTTTCAAAGTCAAAGACCATTCCCGCAAAAATAGCTCCGTGTATAGTTTGATATTTTTCCTTAATAGATGTTACGGTATCTTTAAAAGTATTAGGATCAGTAACATCTGCCTGGATGTATTTTAAATTCTCTTTGTATTCTTTTAATGACTTTATGGCCTTCTGAACTTTCTTAGAATCGACTTCGCTTCTTCCTACCCATATTATGTTGGTCTTATATCTTTTGATGAGTTGATGTGTAATAATTTTACCTACGGTACCACTTCCTCCAACGATAAGGTAGACACCATTTTTACGAATAGCAGAACTAACCGGAGTGTTCCAATTTAGCTTATATAATATTTGGCGGTATCGCTTTCCAGATTTGATCTTAAACACTTCACCTCTATCTGCAGGAGGTTCCTGAAGCATAATCTTCAATACTTTCTTACGATCTTCTTGTGTTTTTAAATCTTCATAAGACAAATCAAGATTCCTAACCCGGAACTGATAACTACCTTGAGCAAGCGAATAGGCTAAACCAGTAATACCCGCTCCCTCGTATTGATTTGGTTCTTCATAGATAGAATAAGTATCTAGTGTTAACACATAAGAATCGATCTTTTCTTTTATCTTATCGTTCTGCTTAAGGAATTTAATAAGACGTAAGAATTGAATTTCATCGTTGTGATGGCTATCCTCTGACTCTTTTAATGTTAATGAATTAGAATATTTATCTTGTTGCATTGATAAAAAGTATAATGTATCTATTTCACCAATGCTTTGTAAACAACTTTGAAATCCTTGAAAATCATTTACACCGCACAACCACTCGTTTTTGGACACCTGTTTTGTTTTATCTGAAATCTTGATAACAAAAGTTTTGCCTTCCTCTTTCTGATTGTGATATTTTTGTATCTCTTCTCCAAATCCAGAAGTGTTGCCACTGCATACAATCAATACATTTTTATGAGTTTCCTCAATTTTTGGTAGTTTAATGAAATGTTCTTCCCATTTAGTCAGATAACTTATTTTATCCCATAATTGTGTGGTTTCTGAGTTTATCTGGAACGAAATATTACTAAGGTATGCCAGTTCTATACCCCTTATAATTATGACTACATTACCCTGTTGATCACATAAATCGATATCTAGTTTAACCGTTTGATCATCAGACTGTATTTCCTGTGATAATCGTATCCAGGCAAACATTTCTTCCACACATGGTGCTACAATAGTTAAAGAATCCAAAGCTATCGGCATGAGTGGTTCTACAGCTTCTACAAAAACCATACTTGCATGTAATAGACTATCTATGATACTGGGAGGTAATACATAATCACCTTGATCTACAGAGGGTATCTTACACTTTACCAACATTTGATTATTCTCCAGATACAAAGCTTTCAATACCTCATGTGATTTGTCATAACTTATGCCAATATTGTTTAGCGTAGTATAGAGATCTGGCATTTCTATTGGACCTTTTTCCATTTGCCTCATCAGACTTTGAACATCTAATTTTATAGTATTAGATGCTACACTAAAAATTGCATTTCCTTTAAAATGACATATCTCTGATCCGTTCTCTTCACTATACACTCCAAAACTGATCTTATTTTTATTTGATGGAGATACTACGATCTTAATATTTTTATCTTTATAGACCATACACTGTTCTACCCATTCTAGATGATGCATTTCAATAGGTAATGATTCTTCTGCCGTAGGCAAAGCCATTTTAATAGCAGCTCTTACCATTTCTACATAAACACTGGGTGGCAATACTTTATAGCCTTCGTATTGATCCTCTTTTAAGAAGGATTCATTTCCTCTAAAAGTTGAACTATAGCTTTGCTCATCAAAATCTGAAGTATTTTGATGCACCAATGGGTGTAGTTTTGAAGTATTTTCTGATGTTCTTGATTGCCCTTTCTGTATACTATCTATCCAATACCGTTCTTTAGCAAAAGGGTACGTAGGTAAAGCAATACGTTTGGGTTTATGATCTACATAGAATTTTTTCCAATCTATAGTCAAACCTTTGACCCATAGCTCTAATAATTTTGGTAATTTCTTACGGGTAATCCATTTATCAATCGCCTCTTTCATGTCATCATCATCATTGATAATCTGAATATCTTGCTGATTGCGTTTTACCTTACCTCTATAAGTATCTTCAATATCCTGAACATCATCAAGGTATGCCTGAAGTTTTTCTGTCAATTGAGCAACTGATCCTACTAAAAATCCGAGGCGTACTTCAAACTCTTCTCTACATACCTGAAGGCTATACCCCAATTCTTGTAAATTAATAGCTTTTTGTGATGGTGATACTATAAAATTTAATAAATCACGGGTCCTTTGTCTTAGTCGTTCTTCAGTTCTTGCCGAAAGAAGAATCATCACTTTTTCATTTGGAATCGTTCCAGAAATTGGCTGTACATTTTCTATTGGTTTCTGATACTCTTCGATAACAACATGAGCATTAGTTCCACTTCTTCCAAAGGAACTTACTGCTCCCAGGTATGGCTTTCCTTGTTCTTTCTTCCATTCACCGGTTTTTTTATTTATAAAAAACGGACTATCCTTCCAGGTGATATAGTCGTTTTCTTCTTTACAATTCAAGCTTTCCGGAATTTTCTGATGTTGCATCGCTTTTAACAAATTAACCACACTTACTAATCCGGAAGCTGCCAAGGTATGCCCCACATTACTCTTACAACTGGTTAGTGCACAATGCTCTCGTTCAAAAGGAAATGATTTATCGTTATTTAAATTTTTAAAAGCCTTTGCCAAAGCATTTATTTCGACAGGATCTCCTAATTTGGTACCTGTACCATGAGTAATAATGTATGATAAGTCATTGATATCAATTTGGTAATCCTTGTACACTTTTTCTATTAACTCAGATTGCCTGTCTCCCTTAGGTGCGGTGACTCCATTTGTTTTTCCGTCGAAATTAATACCACTACCTTTTATGGTACCATAGATCGAATCATCATCTGCAATGGCTGCAGATAATGGTTTCAGCATTAATACTACAACAGATTCACCCACTCCGATACCATTAGCTTTTTTTGAAAAAGGATAACAATGTCCATCCTCTGAAAGCATACCGGCCTTACTCATCATCATGTAACTTACTGGTGAAAGAAGCAGAGACACCCCTGCTACTATTGCTGCTTTACATTCTCCCTGGCGCAGACTTGATACAGCCTGGTGTAACGCTACCAATCCTGATGAACATGCAGTGTTTGTAGCAATGGTTGGCCCATGTAAGTCGAGAAAGTAAGATAACCGTGAACTGATCATAGCATTACCGCTGGTAGTAATACCTTGTTGTCCTGTGATATCATCGTATTGACTTTCTTCCATTCCTACAAAAACACCTACTCTTTTGCCTCTGATATCATTTGGAGATATTCTGGCATCTTCTATAGCTTTATAGGTTTCCATCAAAAGCAGACGCTCGGCAGGATCCATTTGTTCGGCTTCACGGGGAGAAATTTCAAAAAATAATGGGTCAAATTCCTCTACGCCATCAATAAAACCTCCTTTATTGGTTACTATTCTATTCTTGATATCACCCGGAACTGTGTAGTAGTTACGCCAATCCCATCTGGAAGAAGGGACTTCGGTAATTGCATCTTTACCCTCTGCAAGCAATGTCCAAAATTGATCTACTGTTTGAGCCTGAGGAAAACGCCCAGACATTCCCACAATTGCAATAGGCTCCTGAACAAACAGTCCTGAATCACGCTGAGATCTAAAATAAGGGGTAAGCTTTGGTTTGATGCTTTTTAATTTAGCTGTAGCAATTTTTCCTGTAGTAATGCTACCAACAACTTCTGAATGACTGTAAAAACTTTCTATATGAATGGCTTGCTCCTGTAGAAAATATTCACTTAGTTTATTAATTGTAGTAGCACTAAAGAATATTGCCGGTGTTATTTCTAATCCAAAATAAACTGCCAATCTTTTCGCTAATGTACTTAGGCTAATTGAATCAAAACCATATTCTGTTAAATTTTTGGTTGTACTTAATTCTGTTTTTTTGATTTTAATTAATATAGAAATCTCCTGCTTTAAGTCAGATATAATGCACTCTTTTAATGAAAGTCCTTGGTGACTGTGCTTCCAACCTTTACCTGCTATCTGTTTTATAGTTGCCGGAATATGTTCAATAGGTTTCTCGATATGATAAAATCGATTCAATAGCTGTTTAAGGTGAGATGGGTTTCCTTTCATCACAAGCGTTTGGGTGCTTTTTGATTTCAAAAGATTTTGCCATATATCTATACCTTCTGATGTAGATAATGGTTCCTGCCCACTACTTTTTAAATAAAAAGAAGTTTGTTCAGAATCACTGGTTCCCATACTACCATCTTTCCATAATGGCCAGTTAATCACAACTGTTTTTCCATTACGCTGAGCTTTCTGTTCACAATATTGACTATACGCCATTTGGAAACGGCTTGCGATTGCGTAATCACAAGAGCCAAAATCTCCTATAAAAGCTGATATGGACGAAAAGTAGCAGACAAAATCTAATGAAGGTTCATCAAATATCTCACTCAATAGTGCTGAACCTATAGTTTTAGGGTTAAGTACGCTATTAATGTCTTTGGTTGATCTGTCATAAAAAGGATCTGAAGATGCTACTCCTGCAGCATGAATAATACCCGAAAGGCTAAAAGATAAATCAGATTTCAAAGCAAGTAATGCTTTTCTGTCGCTAACGTCAATAGATGTATAATAGACTTCTCTGGCGCCGACCTTTTTTAAATCATTAATGTGTTTCTGAATACCAGAGGTCATCTTACTTCTACCTACCAATATAAGGTTAGCATTATATCGTTCTGCCAGATACTTGCCAAACTGCAACCCCAGACTACCACAACCACCTGTAATTAAATAATTTCCGTTTTGTTTAAGCACCTGTTCTTCATGAATTGTGTCTGTTTTACACGGTTGTACTGATAAAGTATATTTTTTTGAATCCTTAAACCACAATATTCCACTTTGTTGAGATATATCTAATACCTGATTTGGCGTACAGGATGACATATTACTATAAAGTATTGCTATTCGAGTATCGGGTAGCAGTAATTTTAATGATCGTTCAAAACCGATCCAGGAGTAGTCCCAACAGGTATCAATTTCAGAAGGATTATAATGCCCGACAAGTGTTACCTTAATTACTGAACATTTAGAGGCTTTAATCGCTTTAAATAAATCAAATACCATGTGAACACCTGCTTCTCCCTGATCTTTTGCCCAGAGGTAAATGATATGAACAGGGTTACTCTCTTCATCAATAACCTGATTAAATATTTTATCCATATCATTCCGATGAGTTGGATTACAATGATATAACTTTGGCGTCACCTTTTGAAAGCTATCGGCTTGATCAACTATAATGGCTCTAGATAATGGGTGTTCTGATTCGATTTCCAATTTTTCACGAAAATCGGTATCCGTAAAAACAATAATCTGTTGATTTTCTAATTTTGCTTCTGTTTTAGTATATGGCAGATCTTTCCAATATTCTCTAAAAAATAGTGTTTGTACTGTTTCTTCTGTCGAGGGTAGTTTTTTGTTAACTACATCTTTATTAATACTGGTAAAAGCTTCTATTCCTATTTGATTACTACTATCAATTGATAACTCTCTAAGTTGTATACAAACACTTCCCTGATCATTATACAGGTCTATATCTAAATTGAAAGTTCCATCTCCCGAATGATCATTTTTTGAAAAACGGATCCATCCATACATATTTTGTGTACAAGGTGATACTACTTGTATAGATCTCAAATTCAATGGATTTACTTTTTCAGGCTTATTTTTAAAAAAGCCAACAACCTTTAATATGTGCTCCATGATTGCAGGAAATATCACAAAATCTTTTTGGTTGTTTAAAGTATCCTCTAATAAGTTCAATTGAATCAATAATTGATCGTCTTTCTGATATATATCTATAATTTCTGAGTGAGGCGCACTCATCTCACTTCGTGTCATCTCTACTTTAAGTTCCTCTACATTTTTTTGACCTGTTATTAATCTAGTATTGATGTTTGCTACTCCTTGACAATGAATTATTTCTTCGTTTCCTATAGTACTACATATTTCATAATCAATATAACCGTTGTCTTTTTCATATAGAGAAATGGTAAATTCTGTACTAGGAACAGTAATCATAGGGGCTGCCCATACAATATCATTTAACCCAATACCCGATCCTGCTTGTAATGATAATGAGTCTTTAATAGCAGCATGAGCCATTTCCAAACTTGTTAATTCTGATATAAATTTCACCCCAGTCTGTTGATCATGATTTAAAAATGATTCTTTACTGCTAAATATCGAGCTATAACGTTGCTGATGAAATTTGGATGTATTCTGATGTAACAAGGGGTGTATGATAACCTCTGAAGCTACAGAAGGTGAAAAATTGAAAACCTCCTCCTTATCAAACCAATATCGTTCTTTGGCAAAAGGGTATACTGGTAAGTTAATGCGCTGTGGTTTGACTTCTCCATATAACTTGTTCCAATCCAAATCATATCCTTGAACCCACAAATTGACAAGGTTTGAGAGTTTTTTTTGTTGAATCCATTTATCAATGGTTTCTTGTAAATCTGTATCATTTGAAAATAAAGAAATCGTTGTGTCTCTACGCTTCACTTCTCCCAAAAACACATTCTGATCATATTTCTCCTCTTCTATATATGCTTTTAATTTTCTTTTCAATTGATCCGTTGTACTAGCCAAAACTCCTAAGCGATGTTCCATTTCCATTCTCCCTATTTGTAGTGTATATGCTATTTGAACACTATCCAGAGATTGTTCTTCTCTGTCTATATAATCCAACAGATCAATGGCTTTTTGCTTTAACTGTCTTTGTGTTTTGGCAGACAAAGGAAAAATACAATCATTATGTTGAAGAATATTTAGACCCCTCTCATTTCTGTCTAAAGATGATGGATACTCTGCTATAACCATATGGGCGTTGGTTCCGCTAAAGCCAAAAGAACTAATCGCAGCCAGACGTTGCTGTGTTTCTTCTACCTCCCAATCTTTTAATATTGTATTAATATAGAACGGGCTGTCTTTTAAATTGATATGTTCATTTAGTTTTTTAAAATTAATTGTTGGAGGCAGTTTCTTATATTTTAACGACATCAACACTTTGATCATACCTGCTACTCCGGCAGCCATCAAACAATGACCTATATTACTCTTTACCGACCCCAATGCACAGTATTCTTTTTTTGCAGTATATTCATTAAAGGAGTCTACCAGAGCTTCTACCTCGATCGGATCTCCTAATTTTGTTCCTGTTCCGTGAGCTTCAACCAGCTGAATAGAAGATGGATCAACATTATATTTTTTATAAACCTCTTGCTGCAATTTAGATTGAGCTTTCGCATTTGGAGCCGTAATACCATTAGTTTTACCATCCTGATTAATACCCCAACCTTGAATTACTCCTAAAATATTGTCTTTATCTCTTTCTGCGTCTTCCAGTCTTTTTAGCATCACCACTCCTACTCCTTCACCAGGTACAAACCCATTGGCTCGTTGATCAAAAGTATAGCACATTCCTTCGGGAGAGAGCATCCCCATTTGTGAAGTTTTAACATGCATATCAGAACTGGCCCCCACATAAACTCCTCCAGCCAACATAAGGTCGCTCTGACCCAGAATTAAAGAATCACAAGCATTGGCAATAGCCACCAATGATGATGAACAAGCTGTATCAATAGTTAGACAAGGGCCTTGCAGGTTTAGAAAATAAGATATACGTGCAGCCAGTATAGAGTTATTACCCCCTGTAAAACCATAAGCGCTTGTTCTTAAATTCTTTGATAACAGATGATAATCTCCTTGACCACAACCTACAAATACACCGCATTTACTATTTGCCAACGATTCGGCATTATAGCCTGCATGCTCTATGGCATGCCAACAAGTCTGTAAAAACAGTCTTTGTTGTGGATCCATGTGCTCTGCTTCAGATGGTGATATATTAAAAAATAAT
This sequence comes from Bacteroidia bacterium, assembly GCA_030427585.1. Classification (GTDB taxonomy): domain Bacteria; phylum Bacteroidota; class Bacteroidia; order Flavobacteriales; family Flavobacteriaceae; genus Aquimarina. The sequence continues at coordinate 78,733 of JAUIBW010000019.1, read as the reverse complement.
GGATCAAAAAGGTCATACCCTTCTAATGCTCCCATCCATTTACTATAGGTTTTTTCTGAAACGGTCTCTCCTTCTTGATAATAAGTATCAATATTCCATCTTTCTTTGGGTATTTCGGTAATGCAGTTTTTACCTTGAGCAATATTTTGCCAAAATTCCTCTATGTCTTTTGCCCCGGGGAACTGACCTGACATACCGATTACAGCGATAGATTTTGATTGATTTTCTGTGCTTGTGATTGGTTTAGAAACTTCTAAATTGTGCTCAAAACCAGTATGATTAACCTCAAGAGCTTGTGTGTTTTGTATTTCGTGAACAGGTAGTGTTCCTTCTTTTTCTACCTCTGTTTTTACATAATTACTAAATTCTTTCAAATTCGGATAACTATATATTTTAGTTGCATTAATAGAAATTTTATACTTTTCATTAATCTTTCGTATCCAGGTTACCCCGATAATTGAATCCAGACCAAGTTCTACAAATTGACTCTCTTCATCGATTTCTTCTTCTTCCATATGTAATTCCTGAGCCAATAATTTTTTGAGGCTTGCCATGATCACTGTCATTACATCTACACCTAGAGGTATATGTTGAGATTTGGAAGAACTGATTTCTTCCATATGGGTCTCCTTTTGACCCTGTGTTTCTTGTATCGCATTATTAAAATTATGTTCAATGCGTTCTAGGGTTTCAGAACGGCCTACAAATGTTTTTTCGTGCATGTCCAGCTCTAGGTTATAGGTTTCTTCTAGTTGGACTCTTAACTTACTTGTTAGCTGTTCTTTAAATGCAATTAAACTGTTTCGGGAATTAGTGGCTAATTTTTTGGCTAAGTCGAACGCTGTAGAAAAAACTTCCTTACGAGATAATACTGGTAAGGGTAGTCCTTTTTCTTTTAACTCTTGTCCCGAATATTCTATTCCTGTTAGCAAAGTCTCTCTTGCCAAATCATAACCTATTCTCTCAGGAAAAATCAAAGTTGATCCTGCTCCTGGTGTAAAACCATAGTTCATATAAGGACTCAGATAATGTCCTCCTTCACTAAACAGTGAGTAATCACAAAACATTCCCATCGACCAGCCTGCACCTATTCCATGACCTTGCATAGCACCTATTACAGGAATCTTACAAGAAAGTGCTAAATGATATATTTGAGTATCTGTAAATTTAATTTTACCTTCCTGGATATCTAATAACATGTCTTTGGTTCCGCCAGAAATAAAATAATTATCATATCCTGTTAATATCACTACCTTATAGGTCAGAGATTCTTCTATATGGTTGAATACTTCTGTGATCCCCTCCATAAAGGCACTAGAAAACATGTTTTTTGCCTCTCGATCCTCCATTCTTACTTCCAGAATCCCTTCTGGATGTACAGTTGCATGTATGACTTCTGATTTTAGTTGGATGGCCGTAGGGATCTGAGGTAAAGAGGTATTGATTTCTTCTTGTACTTGCCATAATGGTAGCTTTTTAACCTCTCTAAGTGTTGTTTGTATTTGCTCTTTCCTCCATTGTCTTATAACTTCACTGGGAAAAGTGCTCCATAAAGTTGCTAGTTCCAAAGCAGATGAAAGGGGATTCATAGATATTGATATCCCTCCTACTTGCTGTTGGAGTTCAATACCTGAATAGTTCCTGCCTGACATTAATATTTCCTGGCATGTATACGCCCCTAATCGTCTTTCAAATATATACCCCGCTAATTTTGATAATTCTGGTATTTCGAAAATGGTCGAAGCCGAATAATTACCTTCTATTTGGTAGATACACATATCACAGGATTGGGCGATCAGCCAGCCTATGTTTTTTGCACTATTTTTTATTGCTGATATTACAGGTACCGAACACTCTATGAGCAACCGTTGTAGTTCCAAAATCTCTTTTACCGATCCTGTCATATCTGGCACTCTAAGAAAACATTCATCATCACTGGTAAGTACAATCGCTTTATAATACCTTTCTTCCTTTACCTGCTCAAGGATTTCTCTAAGCCCTGACACAAGGGTTTTTAGCCTGTATTTTTTCTCACCCGTATGAATTCTGATTACCAATATTTGGTGCTCATCAGTTTTAACTGTTATATACTTTGAACGTGAAATAATTTTGGTAGAAGCTATTGGTGTAGTATCATATTCCTGTGATAATTCAACTTCTTTTAAACCTTCTGTAAATTTAAAAATGTGTCGCCCCAGATGTTTTTTCAATAGACGCAAAGAAATTTGTGGCTTGCCATATAGGGATTGGGCCAGTTTTTGAGTATAAGTTTTTACTTCTTCGGAAGGAACGATCGGAATACTCCATCCTCTTTCTTTTAGTTCATTCCCTTTGAATACTTTTGAATGATACAGGAAATCCCTCGCCAAAACTTCGCCAAAACGTTCTTTGAATAGCAATTCTTCTTCTAATGTGGGTAACAGTCCGTTATCATAACCTACATAGGAATATTGAGACGCCTTACTACACACCATAAAATCACATAACATTCCTAATAGAAAGCCCCCACCAGTAGCATCCCCGTACATCTCTGCTATTGTAGGATAAGGAAAATGAACTAGCGAATAATACAAACCTTGCACTACGCATTCATTGTATGACTTATAATCTCCTTGAAAGAAAGTATATTGATTACCACGAAGCACTAAAACTTTTAGTGTAGACAATTGTTGTATATATTCTAGGGTGGATACTAATTCTTTTATCAATGTATGAGAAAGAATATTGTTTTTTTCCGTATTCACCTCAAGTACATATATACCATTGCCTTGATGAAATAATCTTATTGAAAAATCATTAGTAGTATACTTTTCATCAAGGCTCCTATCCTCTGTATGAGAAAGGGTTATTTGTACTTTTTGGTCATGTACTTGTTTTATCTTTTCTGTTTTTAATTGCTCTACTGGCATTAATGAAATATCGGTAGGCTTAGATGGAGTGACTTGATTAAAACCTCGGACCAATGACACTTTTTTCTCAGCATTTTCTAAAATTTGTGAAGGAATCGAAATTTCTTCTGAAACCATAGAGGTTTTAATCTCTTCCTGAACTTCTTTTATCGCACTTTTAGTGTGTTCTTTATATGAATCTTGTGGCTTTTTATAAGCAATCCAATATCCTTTTTTATGGTCAAAAGGATATGTCGGAATTTCTAAAGCTTTAGAACTGATTGGATATAGTTTTTCCCATTTTATGGCATTACCTTCGCACCAACGCTTTGCTATATTCTTTAAGCTCAACCTATCAGCAATAATCTCATTATTATCGAATTGATATAATTCTATTTTTTTTACTTTACCTATAAAAATGTTTGTTTGACGCGAGTTCTGTATAAAATTTGTCAAATAAGCTTTAAGATTTTCAATAGTATCATATACAAAAGCCAACCTAAACTCCATCTCCTCTTTGGTAACTTGTAAAGTATATGATAATTGATAGGGAGTTACTGTAGGATTTTGATATACATAAGTCAATATATTTTTTGCGTAGTCTATCAATACTTCTTCACGTTTTGCAGATAATACAAATATGTATGGCCCCTTGATTGCTTTAGAATTCTCTACCTCATTATTCTGATAAGATTCTACAACAACGTGGGCATTAGCCCCTCCTATTCCAAAACTACTAACTCCGGCTACAAGAGTCTTTTTATTGTTAATGGGTAACCATTCGGTCCCATCCTCCAGAATATGAAAAGGTTTATTTTCAATTTCAATTTTACTGTTTATGTTCTCAAAATTTTGATTAGGAGGCAGATAATTATGTTTCATTGCCATCACTACCTTTAGTAATCCCGCAATCCCAGATGCTGCTTCTAAATGACCAATATTTGTTTTTATAGACCCTATGCCACACCAGGGAGTGAAATTCTCTTTTTCGTTTTTTTCGTTCATTAAGGATTGAAAAGCTTGGGTTAAACCCAATATCTCTATTGGGTCACCTAGACTAGTACCTGTACCATGTGTTTCTATATATGATACATTTTGTATATCAATATTGGCTTTTGTATAGGCTTCTTCAATGAGTTGTTTTTGTTTGTTTGGATTAGGTACGGTTACTCCACTAGAGTAGCCTCCATGATTGACAGCCGTGCTTTTAATCAAAGCCAACACATTATCATGATCTGCAACCGCTTTTGCCAAAGGTTTTAAAAGAAACATTATAGCTCCTTCTCCTCTTACATAACCGTTGGCTCTTTTATCAAAAGTATAACATGCTCCATCAACACTTAACATATTTGACTCTTTATAAGCAATACTCTTTGTGGGTTCACACATAAGATGTATTCCTCCCACTATAGCCTGCTCACATTGGTTATTTTTAATTGAAGTAATTGCATTATTTATAGCAACCAATGAAGAAGAACATGCTGTATCAATAGTTAAACTGGGGCCATCGAGATCATAAAAATATGAAATCCGGTTCGATAGCAGTGCCATTGCAGTTCCTGTTGCAGAGAACTCTTTTTGTTCAGTATTTTTGTGTAATAAAGTTTCATAATCACTCCCACTAGCTCCTATAAAAACTCCTGTTTTACTCTTTTTTAATACCGAAGGCTTATATCCAGAACTTTCTATTAATTCCCATGTGAGTTCAAGAAGAATTCTTTGCTGTGGATCTATCAATTTTGCTTCTCTTGGAGATATCCCAAAAAAGGAGGCATCAAATTTATCTATATCTTTTATATAGCCTCCGTAATTAATTCCTCTATGAATTCCTTGTATATTAATACTCTCTGGCCAGTCCCACCTATCCTTTGGAGTTGTTGTAATGCAAGAATTTTTCTTTACCAAATTTTCCCAAAACTCTTCTTTATTATTTGCCCCAGGCACCTTTAGTGAAAGCCCTACAATAGCAATATCATCAGAATTTATATGATTTTTCTTAGTATTTACAACTTCGTTATCTTCTTTTAAATCAGATATAATACTATGGTCAGAAAGCAGAAAGGATGCAATTTCTTTCACCGTAAATAATCCGTAAAATGTACTTGGATTACTTTGTAAGTCATACTCTATATTGAGATGTTCTGAAAGCTCGGTATATACAATAGATTCAACACCAAACCTTCTTAAGTCTGTATGGATAGTAATCTCTTTGTTTTCTAAAATTTCAGAAAAAAAGCTGACTATAGTTTCGCATAATTGTTCTTCACTTAGATCACTATTCTTTTTAAAATTTTGATTAAATATTGGTGGGTTATCTGAAAAATTAACAGTTTCCAGACTAGGTGTATCTGATATTGAAAAAGAGTCTTTCTCATCTTCTTTTTCTCCTCTAATCCAAACACTTGCAATGTTTAATGGCTCTGATATTTTTTTGATCGTAAATATCTTTGCTATCAACATTCCATCCTTTTCCCTGACTAAAGAAGAACTTAGTTTAATTGTGTTCTCATCCAGGAAAGAAAAATGTTCAAGATTATATATTAATTCTTCATTTGCATTAGCATTTCCATAATAGTGTATATCCCTTGCAATGGTAGAGCTATTTTTGGCCCAATTATAACTATTAATCTCTCCAATATATTTTTCCTGAAAAAAACTCAATTCGCATTTATCACTTATTTTAGGATACGAGGCAAAATATAAAAGCCCAACTCCATTGATATCATCATAAGAATCAATTTGATATTTTTTTTGAAACAGAGGTTCTATATCTGTAGAAATGTTAAAAGAGCTATCATTAAGTATGATTTCTTGTATATCGTTATCTTCTTCATTTTTTTCGGATTGAAAAAAACAGGATTTTGCTTTAAAAAAGTTTTTTGCAACTTCAGGAAGTTTATTGTGAACCGGAATATTTTTATGCTCTACGTTTAAAGGTGTTCCTTTTACGAGTTTTTGGTTATTTCCCGAATTTCGCGAAGAAAAAACGGACATCAATTCTGTTTTTATGTCTTTATTATGCCCACTCACCTGGCCATTACTAAAAAACATCTTTTTACCATACTTTGATAGATGGCTTTTAATCTTTATTTCTTCGTTTTCACTAAATTCACTCAGGCAATTATTAGACTCCCACCTTATTCGAACAAAGCTAGCATATAACCGATTTCCATTACTATCAACCAACTTGTCTGACTCTGTTTTCAGTCCTTCTGATATCATTTTCCAATGTATATCACCTAGTTCTTTCATTAACCAGTTTTCAGACAGTCCATCCCATAACATTTGTGGTATGTTTAAACTATATGTTCGATTTTCAGATACTTTATTCATTGTATTTATAGTCATTAAAAATTGAGAAATAAACTCCTATGCCAAACTTTTTATAGCTCTGACTAATTGAATATAATTTGAAATCTCAATGGATGAGTGTAGATATAGTGTACCTCTTTTAGAAATTTTCTCTAACACATGGTTGCTACAACAATAAATTAAACGAAGAGGTTATATCCGAGTTTTTATATCATCATTTCTTCAGGTTGGTCAACTTCCCAAACATAATCTACTTGGGCATTACGATATTTTTCTTTATCTAATATTTTGGGCATTTTTGCAAACGCAAAAGGAAGCATATTAGGGATAAGCCAATTGGCCAGTGCATAAGGGAAGTATCCTCCTGGGTCCACTGCGTCGTATACAAATTCATATTCTACTTCACCATTCTTTAAAGGAGTGTATCGCCATCTATTATGCATTTTTGTTACTCGGTGATACCGTTTATTAACCGGTAGTTTATCTGGTGCAGCTACAAAATTAAACTTCATTTCTTTGCTAGCAGGGTCTTGCGAAAATTCTGATTTCACCACAAATTCTCTATGTTTGAAAGGAGGGAAAAGTTTCTGCTTAAAGGTATAATACACCAGTTTTGGATCTGCTCCATCCAACTTTGGGTCTGATCCGTTTATATAGTATGAGTCAAACATACCAACATCTTTTGCAGCATCAGGGTTTCGCATAAGCGTTAAAATGCTAGCTAATCTCGCTCTAAGTCTTCCTACTATTTTAATTTTTAACCAAGTTTCTCCCGGAACTTTTAAGGTATACACTACCATTCCTTTCTTATCTGATTTCATTTTCCATTGGCCAGAGCCCGAGTTTTTCCATAGAGAATGTACTGAGGCCAAAATAAATATTAGCAATAATACTTCTACCAGAATTAAGGTTATACTCCCTAATTGTCCATCTAAAAATCTATTCCATACAAAAGGAGCAGCAACTCCTACCGCAATACTTAAAAGTGTTAAGGCCAATAAAAAACCGTTAGTCTTATTTTTTTCAGAATGTTCCATAATATTGATTGTTTTTGTGTTATAATTCAAAGCCATTAGCTTTTGCCAGTTTTGAGATTGTTTGATTGGTTACTCATTTTTTAAGAAGCTATCAAATTTCTGGCTAGATATTTGGCCAGGCAAACAAGCGTAAGAGTTGGTGTTATTCTTTCGTTTTCGGGTAGTACAGAGCCATCACAGACGTACAAATTGCTATACTCTGTCTGAAGTTTCTCATCGATATCCTCTTTTATTTTTATGGTTCCCAGAGCTCCTCCCGATATAAGATCGGTTTTAAAGATTTTTCGGGCTCCAGCATTTTTTAATATTTCATTAGCTGCATCCATTCCTTTCTCTAATTTCTGGTGATCATTACTTGTTAGCTCTTTATGATACTTTCCACTTTCAGTAAGTCTACCTCCAACTGGTTCTTTGACCTTAACGGTAATCCCAATATGTTTTGGATATGAGGCTATACGTAAAGGTTTGCCAGAGACGAGCATCCCCACATTGAACAGGAAGCGATGAAAATTAGCATCGATCAATTCGATATCATCATCTAACTTTGCCCCCATACAACCACAAAAGTTTTCTGCTGATGAAAGGTCAGGAACCTTACCTATAAGACCAATACTTGGATTGATATAAAAACCTTGATTTACTACATTTTTAACTCCACTATTTTTAAGAATAATAGGAGAAGCCAGTGAACCTGCAGCGAGAATTATTTTTTCTCCATATGCTTTAAACACCTTCTTTTTTCGTCCAATTTGGTATTCGACACCAATAGCTTTTTTATTATCAAGAATCGCCTTAGAAACAGTAGCCTGGTTAACCAAAACTGCTCCATTTCTTACCGCATCTTCTACATAGGTTCTGGCTTTCCATTTTACTTCATAATAATTTTTATGATTAAATTTTGACTGATCTACCAACATTAACTTCTTTTTCCAGTCGTAACCTAATTCTATAGCACTCTCACCCAATCTTTTTGCCTGACTACCAATAAATCCATCGGAAATTTCGGCAACCGGTAATTCTTTACGTACTTGTTCAAGATCTTCTGTAAGATCAATTCCTAAATTCTTGAAAGTTTCTATGGGTGGTAGGTCTGCTACAGCAAGATACATAGCTGTTGTACCTCCGGTAGTAAAAGCCCTTAAATCTTTCAGTTTATCTGCAACACGTACTTCGTTAGAAATTTTGGCATATCCCATAATGGATTCTTTAAGAGGTGCATTGCCTCCTCGTTCCAGGATCAAAACTTTTTTATTTTGTTTGCTTAACTCTTTTGCAATTGTGGCACCGCAAGTTCCCGAACCTACGACAATAGCATCAAAATGCTCCTCATTGTTTGAATATTTCATATGTACTATTCCTTATAAAGTTTCTATGAGTTTGTAGTGAATTGATAACTATAAAATGTTGATAAATCATGATTTTACACAATGATGATTATCTATTATTGACACCCATTTCATTTATGATTTTCAAACTTTTACACCAAATTGGCTTGGCGATCTCATCCTACATTCTAAAGTTTACGATCGTTTCTTTTGTGAAGCTTTTTTGTGTATTAAATAGTTGTAATCCTATTTCAAATTATTACGAAGTCTGATTAAATTACGTTCTCTAAAAGTAAAATCCTCCAAAGTCCTTGTAGTTAAAAAATCATCCGAAATTTCTTGATCAAAGGCTACCGAAATCATATTCATGATACTTATTGTACGAGTGGCAAGATTATTCATCGTTAATCGCCTTGCTATCCATACCTCATCTATTTTTTCAATCTTTGACATCGTCAACTGCTTGTAGTGATCTCCCCGAACGTATAAGTTCTTTTTTAAACTGATATATCTTTCTTTATCTATCCATGATATTGTTTTGCTATATTTTGATTTTTTTGCCCTTTCTATTGTGGGAGTATACTCAATAACCCAAGTTTCGCGTCCTTTATAGTTTTCTTCTTTCAAAATCTTATAGCTATATTCATCAATTTTCAGGTCTTCCATATCTTCAAGTGAGAATTCTGATCCGAAAAAACTTCCGCTACTATCATTACTATCACTACTTGATGCTAAACGTTTAACTTTACTCAATTCTGGCAAGTAGATCCAGCTATCATTATCCTTACCAAGCTCACCATACTCATAAGTTAACATACCTACTCCTTGTTCTTTTTTAGGTTCAATTATAATAGAAACAGATCGGCTATCTCTATGGTTTTCTCCATAATTTTTTGCAACACTTTCTAGCAATTTATTTCTTGCTTCTTCGGTACACACAATCCTTTTATTAGATACAGTGTATTTACAGGTAGCCAATTTTATTCTCTGAACCGATGTACTAAAGGATTCTTTAGCTACCTTTTGAACCTTTGTCATGATATCCTTTGCCGACTGAGTTGGCAATATCTTTTTCGAAAATGACGATATCAAAACGGTCATAACAACCAATAAAACAATCTGTTTTTTTTTCATTATTTATTTATTTAGGTTGAAAAAAATTTTAATACTAATGTATATGCTCAAACAACTTTTGTTCCTGATAATTAAACTACATCAATCAGAGAAAAGGAAAATTGATATAATTGCCGAAAGTATTGAAGGAGGATATTTTACCTTTATGACTTTACTTAGAATTATTTTTGTACTACCATTTTTCTCTGAAATTTTGGTTTTCCTTTCTTTTGAAATTTTGGTTTAAAAACCAAGATCAAAGCAGGTAATAGGAAAAGATCACACATCAAAGCTGAAAAAATCGCGATTGAACCAAATTTTCCAACATTTGCAGTTCCCTCCATCGCCGAAAAAGACAGTATCCCAAAGCCTAATCCTAAAATTAAACTTGTGAAAGTAACTGCTTGACCAACTTCTTTTATCGTATGATACAAAGCTTTTTTAACATCTCCATCTACCACTAGTTTATCACGATAATGACTAATAAAATGCACAGTATCATCTACAGAAATACCAACTACTACAGGAAGTAACAACAATATATCTATATCTACAGATCGCCCGGTTAACCCCAATAATCCTAAAGTCAACATAGATGGGATAAGGTTTGGAATAATAGCTATCAAACCTCCCTGTATAGATCCAAAAACGAAAATCAAAACCATGGTTACCGCAATCAAAACCATGATAATGTCCTGCAATCCATTGCTGGCAATAACCTGTACAAATCTCATATTCATAGGAAGCGCTCCTGTTATCGATACTTTGGTGTCGGGATATTGTTGTTTGAGTATCGTTACTGCCTCGTCAATATCCTTTTGCATGCCTTCGTATACTTTTAGATATTTAAGAGAGCCAACATTATATAATTGCACAGAAATATGAGATTTACTATAATTATCAGAAACTTGTTTTCTACGATCTTCTGGGTTTGCCAGATTAAAAAGAAAAAGGGTTTGAGATAGAGCGTTCTGATTGTCAGGAATGATATACATCTCCTCCTTTTCTTCATTCAATGTTTTATTAGCTTTTTTTACAACTTCTACCAAAGATGATGTCCTAACAACCACGTCACTATATTTGGTTTCTAACTTGCGTTGTAGTTTATCAATTGTATTCAGAACAAATGGATTTTCAAATGCGTTTGCTTTAGATAAGTCCAGATAAATTTCCATATTTAGGCTTCCCATCATTTTCTGATCGATAATATCTGCAGATTCTCTATAAGGGTTTCCTTCGACAAATTGATTAGCGATATTAGTATCTACTTTAAGTACAGTTACACCATAAATGTTTATTCCTAATACTAGTAGAAATAACACAATAATACCAATGGGGTTCTTTTGCACTATAGATGGTACATTATTTAATCGTTGTTGTAAAAACATCGAAAAATTAGGTAGATATTTACCTGTCGATAACCTAAATTTCTTTTTTTGTTGCGAATTTTCCCTTCCAGGTGCCCATACATCTAATAACAAAGGCAAAAAGAAGATGGTAAGGATACAGGCAAAAGCTACACCTGCCGCAGACATGATACCAAAAACCTGAATACGGGGAATCGGAATCAGAAAACAGGCCAACATACCTATTATATTAGTAAATGCCGTTAATACAATTGCTTTATTAGTTGATGCAAATACTTTTTGTATTGCTGTTTTTCGGTCATTTCCCTGATTTCTGAAAAATACATAACCCGAAAATATATGTGCAGCATCACATACTCCAACGGTTAGGATCAGCATTATTGTTAGCATTAGAAAAACTGTTACTTCTACCTCTAACCAACCTGCCAAACCAATAGTCCAGGCTGCACTTATTATAACTATTAAAAGTGACCAGGCCACCGCACTAAATGAACGGATAAAAAACCATAACAGGATAGATATTATCAACAAAAGTCCCAAATAAATCGGTCCCGCTTCTTTAATCGCTATAGCCTGCTGTTCATAAGCCAGAGGAGCATTTCCTACTGCATAATATTCTAGATGACTTTTATACTCTGGTTTATCTAAAATAGTATTAATTTCCTCCATTAAAGGGACCAGTTCACTTAAGTCTGCACGTTTGAAACGGATTCTTTCTTCACTTTTTTTGATTTCACTCATATCGGCAACTACCATTTCATCCATTTCCAGAGCGTCATCAACAAGTTCTTTATCTGTAACGACAGATAGTTCCTCTTCTAGTAACTCAGTTCCAAAATCGGTTTCGATAAGTATTCCTCCATACTTCATATCTTTTGAAAAGAAAAGCAACGGAAAAGACTTTTGAGACTGCGCTAGCTTACGAATCTCTTCGATATCTTCCTGTTTGGTCGGAACATGATCCCCCACTAATTTTCGGGAAACCAATACATCGCCTTCTGCCGTTAAAAGAGAAGCATTAACGAGTGTGTTGACTTTAACAATATGTTTTAGTGCTGTTGAATCGTTATTATATTTTGTACTGAGAATATCTTCACGAATTTTCTTTACTACCTCCAAAGATTTAGTAGAAAACACATCTCCATCTAAAGGCTTATAAGCTATATATACTCCTTCATTACTTCCAAATTCTGCTTTAAACTTATCCATGGCTACCAAAACCTCATCATTTTCTGGAAACCACCCTTCAATAGTCATGTCAAATTTGGTCTTTGGTATTCCCAACAATGTAAATATCGTAATAGCTACAAAAGCTAACCAGATGATCAGTCTTCTTTTCCGAACCATTTGAGTAACATTTTCGAAAAAATTTGTTTTGGATTTTGGGTTCTTGCTCATAATAAGATTTATTACATGTTTAAACAGTAATCCAATAGAGCTTAATTTCTACTGGTATAAGTTGTTAATCGTACACTATCTGTTTTTAATCTATTAGTGTTTTTGAAGTACTTTTTGTTTTACGGTAGATTTTTTTGATGTAGCCTTATTGAAAAAAGCAGTTATTTTTCTAGCAATCTTTTTACTATTATTCTTATTAATAATTGAAAAGTGATTAGATTCAATAGCGTGAATTAGGATTGGTTTGTGTAATAATACATTCCAACCATAATCTTCGGGAGCATTTTTATATGCATCCATATAACCTTCTGTGGCTTTAAAGAGTAATATTTCTATTTCTTCTGTTAATTTTAAAGGTTTATAAGCACGACAATATTTATCATTCGCAATTGTGGTGTAAATACTTGTTGCCAATTGTTCTTTCGGAAAATTAAACCCTAGATTTTTAACGTTATCATATATATAATCAACAATTTCGTTTTCAGGAACCTGTTTTAATTGCTCTGCATCCAAACTCACATTCTGACCAGATGCGTTAATGAAAATAGATTTAATCCCTTCTACTAGATCATCAATCATATGGCCACTTGCTATTGTAGGAGACATACAGTCTACAAGTATTAAAGCTTCTACCGTTTCTTTTTGATCCAATAAAATCCTAGCCATTTCGTAGGCAATTGTGCCACCATTAGAAAACCCCAGTAGACGGTATGGACCAGTAGACTGTATCTCTTTAATTGCTTCTATATTGGTTTTAGCTATAGCTTCTACACTATTAAGAGTAGTATTCTCTTTTGTAATCCCTACCGGTTCTAAGCCATAGAATGGTTGTTTTATTCCTAATGCTGAAATAAGATGTTGTAAGGTTATTATATTTCCATCTGCACCCGGGACTGCAAAAATAGGTCGCTTCTTGCCTTTTACTTGCATAGGCACCAATGTTTTACCTATAAGATCAGGTGTTGCTTCATTGGGTTTTGATCCTTTTTCACCTATATCTTTACCTTTATACTCTTTATCATTTGTAACTTGTATCTTTTCAATCTTTTCCAAGTGGTTCTCTACTAAATACTGAGTAAGGGTTTTAATTTCTGAATTATTAAATAGAATAGCTGGTGATATATTAATTTCTAACAAATCATTAATCTGTGCAATCATAGTTATCAGCCCAATAGAGTTCATTCCTAAGTCTAGGAAATTACTATCTTCGGATATTTTTTCTATTGGTTTTTTTATTTGCAAGGCTATTTCATGTTTCAAGAAAAGTTTTATTTTTTCAGTGGGTTTCATAAGATCACTTTCCACACTATTATCAGACCTGAAAAAGAACCACTCGGCCTGTACACAATTTTCGTTAATTGCCTGATTATTATTTATCCCTTTTGATATTGGTTGCTTTTCTTTAGAACCTGATTTTTCTATATCATCTATGTCAACCCAATACCTTTCTTTGGCAAAAGGATAATCTGGTAAAGATATGGGGTATACTTTTTTGTTTTTCCATACCATGGTCCAATCTATATGAAGACCACTAGTCCAAAGTTGTGCAAGCTGCTCCCACTTCGCAGTCTTTAGACTTTGTTCAATTATAGTATTTATCATATCTTTTGTTAAGATTTTGATAATCCCATTTTCTTTATTGCGATTAATATTTCCGTAAAAAATTCCTTTCTTTTCCAATGATCCTTCCTTGCCTGAATTTTTGATCATGATCAATTTTTCAAGTACTTCTGTCTGAGAAGAGGCAACTATACATAATCTTTCATCCATGGCATCCCGGCCTACCTGTAAAGTATAAATCAAGTCTTCGAAAGATGAATCAATCTTAGTATTAGATAAATAATCAATATAGTTATCGATGTATTCATCCAAACGTTTATCATCTTTTGCAGAAAGAACAAATAACTGAGATGATGTTGTAGTTTCTATTTTGGACACTGGTGCTTTAATAGGATATTCCTCTAAAACGATATGCAAATTAACTCCACTATCTGCAAAAGAATTAAGTCCCGCCCTAATTGGAGTATCATTATGCTCACGTAATATATTAAAAGGTAACTCTTTATTAGCTATGTATAAAGGATGAGAAGGGTTATCAATATCAAGAAAGGTGTTTATCTTTTTTCCTGATATGGTCATCGGAAACTTTTTATGATACAGTGAAAGTGCCAGTTTAATAAAGCCAGCCAATCCACTAACAGCTTCCAGATTTCCTATATTTCCTTTTACACTACCTAAAGCACAATTTTTTTCTTTTGATTTATGTTCTTTAAACACGTTTTTAATTCCTTCGTATTCAAAAGAGTCTCCCCATTTTGTTGCATATCCATCAACTTCGATATAGTGTATTGATTCTGGGGCTATTGAAGCCTTTTGATAGCACCTCGTTATAACATTGGTAATAGATTCGTGTTTTACTTCTGATAAAAACCTGGCATTACCTCTATTATTCTGATGACTGGTTTTGATAACACCATAAATTCTGTCATTATCTTTTTTGGCATCATCCAATCTTTTTAGAACAACGGCTGCTACCCCTTCTCCCCTGGTAAATCCGTTAGCTTCATCATCAAAAACTCCACATGTTCCTGTAGGTGATAACATACCATATTGTGATAATGAGATGTAATCCTCTGCAAATAAATTTAAAGATACACCACCTACAACTGCAGTACTACATTCATTATTTAGTAGTGAGTAATAGGCTCTATTGATTGCTACTGCAGATCCTGCACAGTTAACATTTATAGATTCACTAGGTCCATAAAAATCAAACAAAAACGAAAGTCTGTTTGCTAGATAATATGTAGGGCTTGAGGAGCTGAAAACAGGTCCATATTTACCTACCGGTATTTTATCTATGTTCTTTCTTAGATAATTTTCATATTCTGAATACTCATAAGCAACATATATAGCTGTATCAGACCCGGCTAATTTTTTAGGTGCTATACCTGCATCCTGAAATGCTTTATAGACCTCTTGTATCAGCAACCTCTCCTGGGGGTCCATCAGTGCTGCTTCTTCTGGATCAAGGTCAAAAAATTTCGGATCAAAACAATCAATATCATTGATCATTGCTCCCCATTTGGAAACAGTCTTGCCTTTGGATACTGATTCTTCATAATAATCTTCCCAATTCCATCTTGATTTCGAAATTTCGTTGATGCTATTTTTACCATCAACTAGGTTTTTCCAAAATGTCCGAATATTAGGTGCATCGGGAAAATTGCAACTAAGACCAACAATAGCTATATCGCAGTTTTGGGATGATGGTTTATCTGTCACATTTGCACTAGGTCTCTGTTTTTGTTTTTCATTGAAGTCGTTCTCATTACTTTGATCAAAAGTATTGTAATACTGCATCAAATCATCACTATGGTGAGATAACAAAAAATCAACTATTTCATCAATCGATCTAAACGAGCGGTGTAACAGATCTATCTTATATTTTTGATGTATAAAATGTAATAATTTATGATAAGATTCTTTAACAGATTTTCTACCTCGAGATATTCGATCTCTCGTAGAATTTGAGTTGATATTTTTTTCGGTTACCTGACTTTTGATCTCTGAATTCATCCGTATTTCTGGCGAATCATTTATCTCAGTCACATTATCTATGTTATCTGTTTTAACACTGATTATCTCCTCTTCCAGTAAATCAGCAAGTTCTTGAGTTGTGTTTACATTTACGAATTTTGAAGGGGATAGGGTAATATTAAACTTACGGGATATTTTATTGATCAATTCCATAGAAATAATGGAATCTATACCAAAATCCTCGAAATTAGCATCAGGATCCAATTTCCCTGCGGGGAGTCGTAATGTGGTTTCAAAGATCGTTATGATCTCTTGTAAAACATTTTGAGTTATTGCTACTGTCATATTGTTACTCCTTTTTCTTGAAAATTATTCAAATCGGATATAATTAATTTTCTTAATTTTTCCATTTGATCATTTTTTTTGGTTCCTTGCTCAGGATCGTTTCTCATATCAGGAATGGTAGATATTGTCGACTGGATATCTTCTTTAATTTCATCTTCTTCAATACTATCAGGTATATAAAAGAAGTTCTGTTTCAATAGCATATCAATGCTTTTCTTTACAACTCTTATAATAGATTTAATATCCTTATCAGAGTGCGCTAATGTCAAAAAGCAGTTGCCAGAAGGGCTGGTTTCAACTCCATTTATTCTCATCAAAACAAAAACTAACTCTTTTACCACCCCATTGGGATCATCCAGAAATTTGAATCTGAATAATGAACTGAAATACTCGATTATCAATGGCACATTTTTAACTCTAAAAAAAGAATTCAGTTCTTCGCACATGAGCCTGGTCTTTTCATTTAACTCATGTAAGAAATCAGGACTTGCTTTATCAGTATTGTTTTCTGAAGTTGAACTCCTTTTTTTAATTTCGGAAAGTATTGCTAGTGTTGCAGCTAGTTTAATTGGGTTTCTAGTATGTGTTCCTGCCATAAGTGCTTTTTTAACACTGGGCATCGAATTATCATCATAGTCAAATGTTCCCCCGTCTACATAATTCATGTATTTGGTAAGTCCTGCAATCATCCCGGAAGGCATTCCCCCTGCAGGAACTTTTCCATAGGTAGCAAGGTCTCCTTTAATCTTCCAAAGACCTTGTACTCCGCTACAGGAAGCCCTAAATCCAGTGATCATTTCATCTATTATCAACAGGATATTTTTTTCAAGAGTTAATTTGCGTACCTCCTTTAGGAATTCAACAGGCTGATTACTTGGATTTCTGGATTGTACAGGTTCTACCAGGATTCCAGCAATTTCGTGTGCTCTCCCTTCTATAATATCCAGATGGTCCATATTTCCATAATCCAGAACAATAAGCTCATCGGCAAATTCCTGAATCATTCCCAACCCCATTGCAATGCTATTACCAAACTGATCTTTGGCTGCGAGTACTGTATCAGATAATCCATGATACGCTCCTTCAAAAATTACTATTTTTTTCTTTTGAGTAGCTGCACGAGCAATCCTTACTGCCCACATAACTGCCTCTGTACCAGATTGTGTAAAAAGAACCCTTTCGTGACCTGTAAGTTCACTAAAAAGTTGGGTTGCCAGAGAAAGCTCTTCTGTATACCCTACCAAAGGATAGCCTTTATCTAACCGTTTTGAGATCGCTTCTTTTATAAAGTCTGGTTGGTGACCAAATAGATTAACTCCATTATCACTTGCTATATCAATGTATTTATTACCATCAATATCATAAAGGTATGCTCCTTCACCCTTACTATATGTTAAATGAAATTGTAAACGTTTCAACGCTTTTTTCAACCCTCCGGTTCTTCTTTGATCTACAAAATATGTCTGACACTTAGATGCATTTTCTTTGGATTTTGGCGCATTTTTTTCCAGTTTCTGGGCCATTTGATCAATGAATCCCTTATGTTCTTCATTTAACTGAAGTTCTGTTACTGCTTTAAGTGTTCTATCTTTTTTATTGGAAAAATTATTCTCTACTGAGCCAGCCCTATTTGATAAATGCGTTTTTAGTTTAGAAACCAAATAACTTTTCTCTTTTTCGGGTAATTCTTCAAAGAATTTTAAAGCTTCTTTCTTCTCTATTTTCTTTGAAACAATTTTTTCTAATATATTGTCGATTACTATCATGACCTTATCTTTCCTTTAGTATACATCCTTTAATAATTTATCAAAGCTTACAGTGTGATCTTCTGTATCATCGAATTCTGTTTGGTTTGAATCATAATTCTGTATGGCATTTATTAACATTTCAAAATCCTTATATGAATCTTTAATAGACTTCTTATGTAAAGAGTTATCGAATGACAAAGACTTCATTTTAATACATATCTCTCCTAATCCATCGGTGAGATCAATATCTATATTCACTACACCATCTTCTGGTTTGCTTCCTTTTGAGTATCTTACCCAGGCATATAATTCTTTCTGGCAAGGAGAAAATAACTTTATAGATCCTATTGCAACAGGTAATATGGGTTGATTTAATTTTGGATCCAGATCAGTCAATAAACCAATTCCCAATTGTAACGAACTCTCAATAAGACTTGGATGAAGAGTATAGTTTTCATAATCATCTGTTATAGTTTTTGGTAAACTTAATTGGGCCAGAATTTGATCTTCTCCCTTGTAAACGTTTTTTATTCCCTTAAAAGAAGGGCCATAACTCATATCCATACGTTCCAAAACCTGATAAAGTTCTTCTGGATTAATAGGTTCTGTTGTAAAATGAGTTTTGAGTTGAGCTATATCAATCGTTGTTGAAGTTTGATTTGCTATAATCGCAACTTCTCCCTCGCAATGGATTATTTCTTTTTCTCCTACTGTACTATAAATTTCATAGTCAACTCCTTTATCATTATTTTCAACAAGTGATATATTAACTTCTTTGTTATCTTTAATAGTAAGCAAATCTGCCCAAGAGGTATTTCTTAATTCCAGAGATGTAGATTCATTAAGATCCGGTATTGCTTTTTTTACTGCTACATAGGCTATTTCCAAATAGGCGGTAAAAGGCATTACATTTTGCTGTTGTATCTTATGATCTTTTATAAAAAATTCTTTACCACTGAAAACAGAAGTATAACACTGCTGACTTAGTGTAGAGGAATTATAATGTAACAACGGGTGAAGTTTTTCAAATTCTCCTTCGGATTTCAATTTTTCACTATCTGCCAAATTAAACCAGTATCTCTCACGAGCAAAAGGATATGTTGGCAAGCTAATACGTCTTGGTTTTACTTGTTTATAAAGCTGTGCCCAATCTATATTGACTCCCATTACCCAAGCTTCGGCTAACCTAGAATAATTCTTATCATTAATGTACTTATTAATCTGCGTTTCTGAGAAGTCATTATTTTCTGTGTAGTCTATGGTCGCTACATTATTTCGTTTAACTCTATCATAGAAAATATCTTCTATGTTTTCTTTTTGACTTAAGTAATCTGAAAGTTTCTCTTTTAGTTCTTCAATCGAATTTACCACCAGTCCCAATCGTTCATCCATCTCATCTCTCCCTATCTGAAGTGTAAAAGCAAGATTAGTAAGATTAATATTGTGTTTTTCTACATAATTATATAATAATTGAGTGTATGCTTTAAGTCGATCTTCAGTCTTCGCTGAAAGTACAATGATATGTGGTTCATCTAATTGAACTTGAGAATGATCTTCTTCCTCAATATATTCTTCTAAAACGATATGTGAATTTGCTCCCCCAAAACCAAACGAACTTACTCCTGCTCTTCTTGGTAGAGTATTATCCTGATCATCCTTTATAACCTCCCAATTTTGTGTTTTGTCTACAATGTAGAGTGGACTATCTTTAAGATTAATATATGGATTGAGTTCTTTGAAGTGAAGCGTTGCTGGTATTTTTTTGTGTTTAAGAGATAACAGTACTTTAAGTACTCCTGCTATTCCTGCTGCTGTCTCCAGGTGACCGATATTAGTTTTTACAGAAGATAAACCACAGTGGGGAGTTTTTGCAGGAACTTTATCATGTTTTTTATATAATTCTGAAAAGGTTTTATTTAACGCCTGAATTTCAATAGGGTCTCCCAAACTGGTACCTGTACCGTGGCATTCGATATATCCAACTGTAGAGGGGTCAATATGAGCCTTTTCATAAGCTTCGACAAGTAAATCGGTTTGAGCAACGGGATTAGGTGCTGTAAGCATAGTAACCTTTCCTCCGTGATTTTCTGTAGTTGCTTTAATAACGGCATAAATATGATCTCTATCGGCTTCTGCCTTATCTAGGGGCTTAAGAAATATAGCTCCAGAACCTTCTCCTCTTACATATCCATTTGCACTCTTGTCAAAGGTTTTGCATTTGCCATCACCGCTTAACATACCTGCCATTCCAAATGATATATACGCTGCAGGTGTAAGCATTAACTGTACTCCTCCAACTATAGCCATATCACAACTCCCAGTATGTATGGATTCTATTGCTCTATGAACTGCAATCAAAGAACTGGAACATGCTGTATCCAGTGGTGCACTTGGCCCTCGAAGATTTAACAGAAAAGAAACCCGATTAACCAATACAGAGTGTGAATTTCCCGAAGCAGTATATCCGTCGAGCGGAATTTGATTATCTACTAATGAATCTGCATAATCTCTTGTTGCTACTCCAACAAATAATCCTGTTTTAGTACCCGATAGATCAGAAACTTTATGTCCCGAATCTTCAATAGTTTTCCAGACGGTTTCTAAAAATATTCGCTGTTGTGGGTCCATCATTTCGGCTTCTCTGGGAGAAATTCCAAAAAATGAAGGGTCGAATTTATCTACGTCACTCATAAAACCTCCCCATTTAGAATTGGTTTTATTTTTCTCTCTAAAAGGGTCTCCATCATAGTCCTCCCAATTCCATCGATCTTCAGGAATCACAGTGATTAAGTTCTTTTCATTCTCAAGGTTTTCCCAGAATTCTTCTAGATTTTCTGACCCTGGCATCACTCCGCTCATACCAACTATAGCGATCGGCTGATCTATAAAACGGCTTTCTGTGGACAGTTCTACTCCTGAAGATTGAGGTTGTAGATCCAATGCACTTGCATTCCACCCTTTATTAATGCTATATATATCTTTCTCTGCATCCGAATGTTCTTCTTTTCTTTTTGTTGATTGACTAACTTCTTTTATAGTATCAGAGGAAGAAGCACCTCCTGAAACTTTATGAGTTTTCTGTACTTCATTCTTATGTTCTCTAGAGAGGAACGTTGCTATTTCCTTAATTGATGGATATTCAAAAAAGAGTACCGGCGTTATATCCAATTCATAAAGTTCGTTGATTCGATTTGCATAAGTCGTTAAACCTATAGAATCAAACCCTAAATCCAATAATATCTTATCGTATGAAATGTCTTCTGGATCCAGTTTCAACATCTCCATAACAATTTCGGATAATGCATCCCGAACTAGTATAAATAAATCTTTATCTGCTTGTTGATCTACCTGTACTTCAGAATCTGTTGAAGTTTTAGAATCTGTTGTTACAGCTTCCGGGGTTTCCTTCTCCTTAATACCCCAGGCTCGTTCTATTTTTTCCTGTACTCCTTCTAATACAACAAATTGCACTTTTCTGGTATGAAGGCCTTTTTCAAATGCTTCCAGGCCAGTTTCTATACTTAAAGGTTTTATTCCCAGGTTCTTTTTAAAGAAAATTTCGGTTTGTTCATCCAACTTCATTCCACCATCTGCCCATAAAGACCAGTTAAGACTTAATGTCACTCCTGCTCTTTCTCCTTTTTCCTGTAGCAACTTACGTTTCTCTGCAAAGGAATCCATAAAGTGATTTGCGAACGAATAATCACACTGCCCTGCATTTCCTCCAACGGCTGCCAGAGATGAAAACGTTACAAAAAAGTCCAGATCTTCATCTTTGGTTGCTCTATCCAAATAAAATGTCCCGTACACTTTTGGGGCAAAAACCGCTTCCATTTCTTCGCGCGTTTTATTCCTAACGTACGAATCTCTTAAAACACCTGCACTATGAATAATTCCGTTAATTTTCCCGAACTTCGATTTTGCTTTCTTAATCAGATTCTCGACATCTTTAGCTATCGAAATATCTGCTGGTACATACATTACTTCTGCACCGGCTTCACTTAATTTATCTAATTTTGTTTGACGTTCGCCCGAGAGTTTCGATCTTCCGGTAAGTACTAACCGTGCTTTACATTGAGCAGCTAAATATTCTGCAAATATAAGTCCCAATCCTCCTGCGCCACCAGTAATAATATATACTCCATTTTCTTTTAGCCCAAAGCTATCAGTCGTATCAGAATCTTGATCCTGAAATAAAGAAAATTCTTTTACTTTTCTGACATAGCGCTCTTCTTCCTGATAACGAATAGTCATTTCGTTAGAATTATCAGAATGTAATTCGGTTAAAGCTATATCCAGAATTTTATCGTAAGATTTTTTTGACTGCTGGATTTCCAGAATTTTGCAATACAATTTTGGGTGCTCCATCTGAAGGGTCTTGGCAAAGCCATTTATCGCTTCATGATGCGGTTGGATAGCACCTATTTGTCCTAAATACAGATATAATAATTGAACATTGTCTAGTTTTTGCTCTATCAAAGATTGACAGAGAATAAGGAATGAATAAATTCCATTATCAAAAGATTTTTCAATAAAACCTTCTTTATATTCATCATCATCTTTTAATTCATCTCCTATCGGCCAGGCAAAACATATTTTTTTGATGGTATCTTTATTCAACGCTTCAAAAAGCTTTTTAAAATCTGCTGGTTTTTTGGGGTTGACCTTATATCTATGATTTCCAAATTTCTTATATCTATCTCCAGGTTCGATCAGTATAATATCTTCATTCTTTTTATAACGATCCTTATAAACCTTTTGGAGTTTTTCATCCAAGCTAAAAAGTAAAATAGGCCCTGATTCATTAGATACTACTTTTTCTTGTTCTAATAGAGATTTCTTCCATTCATGAGCGTAATATAACTTTGAATACTCCTCTTCTTCTTTAGTTTGATCTGGTTTTTCGTGAACACTAACCAGTGGGACTCCTATAGATTCTCTGATTTTCACAAGTATCATTCCATCTTCATCCACAATAAAAACATTCACTTTGGAAACCTTTGACCCTGGTTCATCTACTTTTTTGACATAACTAAAACATTTTGGTTTCAACGGTTGTAAAACTTCGACTTCACCTATTGAATATGGCACAAACATTTCTCCTGTTTGCGCTCCCAATTGTGCTGCCATACCTGCCTGAAAAGAACCATCTACAAGTGAAGGATGGAGCAAGTAATCATTAAAATCATTGTTTCGGATTTCTGGAATAAGAAGCTCTCCTAATATTTCATCATCGTTTTTGAAAATATCCTGAAGCACTTGAAAACTAGGCCCTAAATCTAATCCTAATGACTTAAAAAGTGGATATGCTTCCTTTCCGTCGGTAACTTTTACACATCTTGTGCGAATCTCTTCTAAATCAATATATTCGGGTTCTGCAGTAAGCTCCTCATGAGTTGCATATATAAGTTTTCCTTGCGAATATATTTGCTTTGTAGTATTCTCTTCTTCACTAAATACTTCAAAATGTACTAATCCTCCGTTAGGCTTCAGTTCTATACATACTTCTCTGGGAGCCGAATCAACTACAGTTAGCGGACTTAACCAGAGAATATTTTTAATGATTTGAACTTTTCTTCCGGTTGCCAGTTCTCCGGCTTTACGTGCAAAATCCAGATAAGCAACACCCGGTAGAGTAGGAATTTCAGATACCAAGTGATCGTATATAAAGAAATCCTTGTCATGAAAGGTTTTTTTGAAGACCTGTCTTTCGAATGTTGATTCATTAGAATCTATTAACGGATGAAGAGCAGTGGTTGAATACAAGCCAAGGTTGGGTGATTTTGAAGTATCAGAAATCCAGTGTCTCTTATCTGCAAAAGGGTAAGTTGGCAAAGAGATCTTTGCTCCTGCTTCTAGAGCTTGTATTCCTTGCCAATCTGCAAGAAATCCAACACTCCATAGCTGTGCTAACTTACTTAAATCTCCACTCTGGGACAGGAACTTAATAAATTCTTCTTTTTCTTTACGATTTAATAATCGTGTAATATTTTGGCTATTTTTCACCTCTCCGGTAAGCATCGCATTATCCTGCTTGCCATCAATAAATAAAGTAAGTTTTTGAACTAGTTCTTGTTTTGTTTTTGCAATTATAACCAGGCGATGATCAAAAGATTTTCTTCCTATTTGTAACGTATGCGCAATATCTTTACAAGTAAGTAGTTTTTCTCCAGACAAATCATCCTGAAGGAATGAAGATAAGCGTATTGCTGTTTCGCGAAGTTGATTTTCATTTCTAGCGGAAAGCGGAAAAATATACTCCTTAAATTTTGAAGATGGTGTTTTTTCTTCTTCAATCGAAGTTACATATTCTTCGATGATAACATGTGCATTGGCTCCACCGGCACCAAAAGAACTAATACCAGCTCGAAGTGGGTACTGAACACCTTCGATTGTCTTAGGTTTCCACTCTTTAACCGTTTGCTCTACATAAAATGGAGAATTTTTAAAATCGATAAAAGGGTTTAAGTCAGAAGAGTGAAGAGAAGGAACAAGTTTCTTATATTTCATTTGCAAGAGTACCTTATGCAATCCTACAATACCTGCTGCGGCTTCAAGGTGTCCTATATTGGTTTTTACCGAACCTATAGAACATTTCTGTTTGTCTACATTATATTCCTGAAAGGCTGTTGTTAAACCAGAAATCTCGATAGGATCACCCAATTCGGTTCCTGTTCCGTGTGCCTCGACATAACCAATGCTACGAGCATCGATTTTAGCGTTTTCTAATGCAGTAGTAACCACCTGCGCCTGTGATTTAGGGCTAGGTACCATAAATCCACTTGTTTTTCCTCCATGATTAACGGCAATACCTTTGATTACTCCGTACACATGGTCTCCATCCTTTACTGCTTTGTCAAGAGGCTTAATATAAACTGCACCGACACCTTCGCCAGCTACGTAGCCATTAGCTCCTTTACCAAAGGTACGACATACACCATCTGTTGAAAGTGCACCGCCACTTTTATTAATATCTATTTTACTTTGATGAACGTCTAGATTAACTCCTCCCACAATGGCACCAGAGCATTCTCCTTTATAGATTGCTTCACAAGCGAGATATAACGCACTTAGACTTGAGGAACAAGCCGTGTCTATAGGTAAACTCGGGCCAGAAAGGTTAAAAGCATACGACACCCGATTAGCAATACCCCATAAGTGTGAACTGGGGCTAACAAAATTCCCTTTTAGCTTTTCTTCTGTACCGATTACCTGATAAAGTGTCCATACAGCTCCTACATAAACTCCTATATTTCGAGAAGCATTGTCATCTACTAATGTTTCTGGATAATAACCAGCGTCTTCTATAGCTTCCCAGGCCACTTCAAGAAAAAGTCTTTCCTGCGGATCAAGATATTCAGCTTCTCTAGGAGAGATATTAAAAAAAAGTGAATCAAACTTGTCTATATCATCGATGAAACCACCTCGATATTTTTCTGAAAATTTATTATGAAGACGTTGTCCAAAACGAACGTCTGGTATATCCTCGACACAATCTTTTCCTTGAACCAGGTTATTCCAGAATTCGTTCATATTTTTGGCTTTAGGATAACGGCCGGCTATCCCAACAATAGCAATATCGCCGGTTTGGTATCGCTTATCATTTTGTATACTCTGATTTGCCCCGGTTTCTTTTACCTTAATATCTGAATCGGTTTGGGTAGATTTTCCTGCGCTTTCTGTAACAGAGATATTATTATCGTTATCTATTGAAGAGGTTTCAGAATTGGGTGTTTTTGAAACTACTTCTCCAGAAGTATTATGATACATTTTGAGGTTGAAATTGGTATGTATATTACCAAATGTTTTTGATTGATTATCTTTGGGTAAAATCTCAGGAATATTAGTTTTTTTCTGAAACGCTTTAATCAACCTATTAGCGATTTCCTCTATTTTTTCCTGTTTTAAGCCCACAGGTATAGCCAGGCGTACCAGATTATTAATTTCTGTATCTTTTTGCATTCCTACATTATGAGCTCCTGCCCGAATCCCTGTATTTAAATATAACCAGGATACAAATGATGCAACTGGGTACTCAAATAATTCAAATTCAGGAATTTGTTTAACATCAATCAATATACAATGCCCCAATGCTGGTTGTACAACAGGAATTCCTTGTTGTTTTAAAACCCTCCAGATGGTCTGTACAGATTGTAGTCTATTACGAACCCGAGTCTCAATCTTATTTCTGTTATGAAATGATAATCCAATAACTTTTTTATCGATTACATCAAGTCCAATGCTTTCTTCCTGAATAAAGTTTTGAATTTTATTGTAAAGTTCGGCATCATTGGTGCCTATCAATCCTCCTTTATCTACACAAAAATTCTTAGCCAAACTTGCAATTATTGCATCTGCATAAGAGACCATTTCCTGTACTACATCCCATACATTTTTTCCGATAAATTCGTTTTCATGTTCCAGGATAAATAACGCATTTTCTACAATTCTTGTAGTATCAAAAACAAGAGGAATAGCATATTCTGAAAGGAGGTCTTTTACTTGTTTGAGATGTTGTAAAGACACTGGCGCTCCTCCAGCAGCATTATCATTCATTTCGATAAAAACAAAAGCTATCGACTCTGAATCTTCTTTTACTTGTTTTTTAAGAATTTCCCAATTTAGGTTTCCTTTATATTGGTCCTCAGAATCTAACTTATATACCCTCGGATGTGGTAACTCTATTGGTGTAAATCCATTTTGGATCTGATTAAAAATCATGGTAGGAAAAAGCAGATTCTGAAGTACTTTCCCTTTTTTAGGCCATGATTTACAAAAAGCACGTTCTGCAGTACGGCCTGCAGTGGTTAACATAAAATAAGAAAAAGGAAATATATTTCTTAAACTCTCGATAAGATCAACCGGTTGTTGTAACTGCGTATATAAAAAGCTTAACTGATTTTGAATAACTGGTAACTCTAATTGGGCCCACGAATCGGTTTTCAGATCAAATGTAACCTGATCACCTGGTATGTTTAAAGGATTATAACCATAATCTGATAATATAATAGATCGCTCTTCTCCTTCAATCACCACTTTATGTTTCTCTACTTGTAGGTTTTCTTTTACCTGCTTAAACTCTCCGTTTGAATTTGATGTATTCTGTCTTGCTGTTTTTAGCTCTAATACATTAGTTTGCTTATATAATTTGGTGAACGTATGATTTTCTTTGTCCGAAGTTTGCATTTTCATCGGATCTGCAATCATCATAATAATATCGGTTATATTATCAGGATTGCTTCCTACGGGTCTGGAAAGAAATACAGTATTATGTTCTGGCCTGAATTTATTTTTGAATTGCAAATTTCCTTCATCATTAAAAATATTTTGCCCACGCAGATAATCTAGTGTTTTATCTAATTCTGGATCTGAATTTGATGAAGAGTTTAGTTTACAACCATATGTACCTCCTAAACTTAAAATAGTATATTCTTCGGTTTTTAAAGTTTTGATGATCTCTACAATTGCAAATTCTAACCCTCCCAGAGGCATACTCTTTGGGTAGAACTCTAAATCCATTAAATATCCATTCTCTTCTGATGATAATTTTGAGATAAGGATTACATTCTGCAGAACATCATCAAGGTATGTTAGAAAAAGTCTATGTTCTGCATTTAAGTTACCAGATAGAATTTCTTCTTTAACTATATGAATGAGCGGGTTAACCATTGTTCTTGGTGCACACCATTCATCAATAATTTTGGTAATATTTTTGTCTACCTTTTCGTCAGAACCATTTTGATACTCTTCAGTTCTACATTTTCCTGCTCTTTCAAATTTTGATACTTGATATCGTAAACGACGCATCTTGCTTCCTTGAAGCGTGAAATCTTTTATATTTATCCTTGATAAAACGCCAAAAGGAGTGGTTGTAAATACAACTCCTCCTATCGACCCTACTTGATCAACTGTGAAAAGATTAAGTTCAAAATTATTGTTGATACAGTATTGATATATTTCTTCTGTAATAACAGATAGATAATCTTTGGCTCCTGTATAGCTATATACTAATATGATGTCCTTATAACGACTATAATTAAAATACCCTTTTTTTTCTGCCCCAATAAAAAGATTAGGAGCTATATTTCTTGTTCCCCTTGATGCAGAGCCTTCATTCTTGTATTGGTGAAATAGTTTTTCTACCAGCTTTAGTAATTCTGGGTGTTTATTAACTTCTTTTTCTAATATAAGAACAGGAGTTTTTAC
This sequence comes from Bacteroidia bacterium, assembly GCA_030427585.1. GTDB lineage: Bacteria > Bacteroidota > Bacteroidia > Flavobacteriales > Flavobacteriaceae > Aquimarina. The sequence goes on along the minus strand of JAUIBW010000019.1, from coordinate 50,454 downwards.
CCCATACACATCATTTTGATTATCAATTATTTTTGTGTTTTTTTCGATTGAATTTAATGGTTCTTCATTAGAGTGTGTGGCTCGATCACTATCTCCCTTTTCTTGCTTAAATTTCTCTATTAGTATTCCTTCATATTTATCAACAAAATAATAACTTAAATCACCGATATTGAAATTTTCAAAAAGTAAGGTCTTTGGTAAAGTTCCGAATTCTTCCTCTAATTTTTTGATAATCTGAAGAATACGAAATGAATCGATTCCTAACTCCTGAAATGGAGTAGATACACAATTATCTCCGATTGATATTTGAGTGAATTCAGATATCAGAGATTTTAGATAACACTCTGTTGATTCTAATAGTATTTCTTTATCTATCATTTTCTTGTGTAATAACTATGAAAAGGTACCTGAATAGTTAATATTTTTCTGAGTTTTTGCAGTATCGTAACTACATAAAATCAACAAATACCTCTGATATTTCTTATAAAATTTATTAATATCTTACTCACTTTCTTAAGCACAAAATTGCTTTTTTCACTTTATACAAACTAAATTTGAGACATGAGGTCTGGATAGTGTTAAAGAACCAGATTAACACTAAAGGAATATTTTGAAAATACAGGGGAAGGGGCAGCTACTTTTCTTTAACCGAACAGGGGTTATTTACTTTCTGTAAAATATTGGTGCAAACATTAATAAACACAGTGTGGTTTATTTCTTTGAGACGAATCCCAAATCTTGTTTTACCTTTTTGTTCTACCAAAATGCCTTCATGGCCAGTTAATGGCCCGTGAATAATTTTTACTTGTTCTCCTTCATAAAAGGTAGTTTCTACAGAAACACTTTCTTCAAGTAATAACATTTTCTTGATCGTATTTATATCATTTGGTGAAATGACTGAAGGATTTTGTCCGCATTTAATATATGTAGCTATTTTGGGAAGTCTCGAGATATCATAAATCTCGCTCATTTTAGTATTTACAAAAATATAACCTGGAAAAAGTGGAGATTCTATAAGTTTCTTCTGTCTATTTTTCCATACTTTCAACGTTCTAGTCAATGGAAGAAACGCATCATATTCTCTTGCCAAAAGATCGTTGTATACTATCTTTTCGGCACGTGGTGAGGTATAAAAAATGTACCAGTTTTTTTCATTTCTTTTTCTTCTTCTTTCCAATACCGCTCTAGGATATATGGTCTGATTAGGTTTAGCTGTATTCATTATTTAAGTCGGTTTATTAAGAGTTGATAATGATCTTTTCCTTATTAAGATCTACTAAGAAAGCTATAGCCTTGTTAGGTGTGTGGTTGTGGGTATATTTTACAATTGGGCATACTTCAAGCTGGTCAATTAGCATTTTCCAATCAACTGATTCTTATTTGTTTTAAAAAATCTGGTGTGGTTTAAGCGTAGTCATTATTTAAGTTGGTTTATTTTAAGAGTTGATAATAATCTTTTATCTAATAAGAAAAACAACTAAATAAAGTTATAATCTTAATTAGATGTGTGGTTGTGGATATATATTTTACAATTGGGCATACCTCAAGTTGGTCAATTAGCATTTTCCAATCAACCGATCCTTATTTGTTTTAAAAAATTTGGTGTGGTTTAAGTGTAGTCATTATTTAAGTTGGTTTGTTTTAAGAGTTGATAATAATCTTTTATCTAATAAGAGCAATTAAATAAAATTATGATCTTATTAGATGAGTGGTTGTGAATATACATTTATTATGATTAGGTGTACTTAAAGCTGGTCAATTAGCATTTTCCAATCAACTGATTTTATTTGTTAAAAAAATAAAGTGGGGTATTGGTATTATTAAAATTCGATAAGCTTCGAAAATCACACCGGGGGTTGGTCAATTAGCAAAACTTGTTGCTTGACCTTTGCTCTCATTTTAACATCTCTTATTTCTAATAAAAGGACAAGAAACGGTATGAAATTTCACTTTGTTTCAATACAAAGATTATTTCACCAGTAAAATTATAATGACTTTCTCATATATCTTCTTAATTTTATGTTAATTTTATTATGAGTACTAGTATAAATAACAATTTGAAAACACTGCATTTTTCAGACAGATTTAAATAATCACAACGCATTATGATTCAAATGATTATGCCTTTTAAGTTTTTAATAGACACACAACACAAAGTAGAAAAAACTTATTTAACAAAAGATGGTATTAAACTTAAAAAACTCTTTTTATATTGTATTTTATGTAAAAAATTACAACTTTGAGATAAATTATAAGCATACTTGTTGCTACAGTACTATCATTACTTGTAGAAAATTGATTGCCTATAAAGAAGTGGAAAGTATCTGGATGTATGGGTATATCTACTTTCCCTCTTAAAAATACGGTTCGTCTAAAAAGGAAGCACCAATACAGTAATAATAGTAGAATTAAAGATTATTGTTAAAATATACTTGCAGTCTATTTATATGACTATTAAGATATTTTATTTTGAGGTTATTACTACTTCGGAGTCTTTTACTTTCAATATTGAATAATTTAACGAAGTAGATGAGCTTGCCAAGGACTAGCGGTTTATATATTGTGCACACGTTGTGAAAAATCTGGAAAAGCCTCCTTGCTTATTTATCATATAAGACTCTTGTATCTTCTATAGTTTGAATATTCATGTACGAAGTTGTTTCTTTAATAAAACTTTCCATATTAGTAACCCACTAATTCTCTATGCCAAATTGGGTTATTTTTTCATTCCCTTTTTTATCGGTATAGGTATTTGCGAGAATTAAAAAGTTTTCGTCTGCTGAAACCATAGGTGCTTCGCTGATTTTTTTCTGAATTAACTTGTGAACCAATATTTACCGGAACATCAAACCTTCCATTACCTAAATATTGCACTCGATAAATATCACGTTTGCCTAAACTACCAGGACAATTAGAAGTAAAATATAAGCTTCCGTCGGTCACTACAACTAGATATGATTCTGCGTACTCATTAGTCTATATAGGGTATCCAACTTTAGAAGCCAGCTGCCATTTTCCATTATTTTTTTGAGTTCTATATAAGTATCATCCAATTTTTCAACCATATTCAAAAAGTCTGTCCTATATTTTCCTGCAAATTCTAATTCATTGGTTAAATCTGAATATTTTATTCCGTTCTAAGAAGATTGATAATCTCTAAAATTTCTGCGATTTTCAATTATCTTATAATGAAATAAGGTGTTCCTCTTATAAAAAATGCCTAATCATTTCTAAAATGGTAAAAGATTCGGGATTGGACTTACAGTTTAAGTATTCTTGAGGTATAACGCTTCATAGTTTTATACTGTGTCTTCTTGTTTCGGAAAAATTCAATAGGACAAGTCTTATAAGATTCTTTTTAATTAAGATTTATTTAGAGGTAGCTATTTTTTTATTACCAGTAAAACACATAAAACACACAGGGTAAGCGTAAAGAGCGTTCCAAAGATTAGCTCTATTAAACTTCTGGCAAATAGATTTCCTAGAGTGTTTAAACAAAAAAATACAGCAAAAAACCAGATTAAAACATCTACAACTTTGTTAGTTCTTTCCTTTTTTATGAATTTGTATTTTTTAATAAGGACGCCTATTATAAACACATTTAAGGTTATTGAAAATAGTTCAAAACGCAACATTTCTTCCTGAGATGTAAGTCTCCCTGCCCATACTTTATCATAGGGAATATGTCCTGTGATTACCAAAAAATGAAATACCAGAATTACACAGAGCATAGAGACCAAAACTTTTATTATAGTGATTTTGCCCATATGAATTATTCTGTTAAACTTCTTTTTTTAGAAGCTATTTTATTTCTTGCACCAAAAACTAACAACCATAAGCATATACCTATTTCACCAATTGAGGCAGGTAATTTTAGGTATTTGAATATTGGATAATTATTAATCTCAACTATTAGTATTTTCCCAAAAAACACGGTTAGATATCCAAAACATCCTAACATTAATATAATTCCCAATATTTTAGGTAGAAATTCTGATTTAAAAACCAAATAACCAAAAGGCAATAACCATAAACCCCAGAATACTTGAGAAAGTTGTATTCCGTTGTAGTAAGATTCAAAATATAACATTACATTATTTGCTAATTCTAATGTTATCCCTTCGCCTGCTGACTTTGTTTTTTCTAAAATATCTAATATTGATAACTTATTAAAAAGGTTAGAAAATGATAGTGGTACACTTAATAATGCAAAGGTTACCATAAAAATAGCATTACTTTTATGAACTACATTAAGAAGTTTATATAATAATAGTGGTAATATTATATATATAAGAAATGTAATTACATCAGTAGCAATGCCTACACGAAAAAGTTGTTCAAAACTACGTAAATTTTGAAGCGTTCTCTCTGAGTCTTCCCAAACAATTATTTTTGAAGGTATAATAATAAGGCTAATAATGCCAAATAATATTAATAATAGGTAAACCAATCCTGCAAGTCTGGCTTCTTTATTTTTTTTATCCATTTGTATTATTTTTGTTAATAAGACTTTTTATTTACCAAAAAGTTTAAATGTTTTTTTTCAACTTCAACAATGTTTTGCGATATCTTACAAATTCCTTAAGACTTAAACCCTTTCTAGGTGTATTAACTAATATACTTTCTGCATTATCAATAGTATTTTGCTTTGCGGTTTGGTAATTTCCTGAATTAGACATTGGTTTTGGATCATACTCAATAACTAATTGTGAAACTTTAGCTTCTATTTCTCATTTAATTTCTCTGGCAAGATATAATGCCATATCTATACCTGCCAAAACTCCTGCACTCGTAATATATTTTCCTTGCGTTAAAATTCTCTCTTCTTTTGGTGTAGCATCAATTATAATAAGATGATAATAAGCTTAAAGATTTTCAATGTAAAGTTACTTCTTTTCCTTTTAACAAACCTGTTGCGCCAAGATGATAGAACCGCTACAAATTGTTACCGTTTTACTTGTAAGTTCATTTATGGTCTTTATCCAATCAAGCACTTCTGCATCTTTCATTTCTTTTATGAAAGAAATAGCTGAACCCAGTAGTAATAATATGTCGGCTTTTTTATGTCGTTAATATCATATTTTACATAATGGTTACATTTTCAAGACAACGTAAGACCTCATAAGGATCAATGGCGTTCAACATGCCATACCATTGTAAGCATATCTAACAACCTGAATCTTTTTTTTCATTATTTAAAGACTTTTTCAATCATATTGAACAAAATAGCAGCTCCATACAACCCAAACCCATAAACTAAATGAGCCATAAAGCTTTTAAATCGAATGATATTTGGATCTGGTAATTTTGAACAAGCCACACCAAAACCAAATGCAGGTTGCATGATAAAAAAAGGAGCAATAATAGTTACAATTCCTATTATTATTGCTGGCATTAAAGTAGGTTTTTCAAACCAATCCTTACTATAAATTACAAATAACAAAAAAGCAAAAGCAATACCAATTAGGTAGTGAGAAACCCAGCCTAAAAATAATTCATTTTGTATTGGAGGGGTATCCATTATTTTGTTATGAAAAAACCTGCCTTTAGGAATACTTCCTATCCACCTGCCAACAATTTTATAATCAAGAGACGTGATACCAAACAAATTCAAAACATAGCTCCAAATATCCATGGCAAAGGTCGCGCCAATGCCTACAATTAAAATTTTAATAACACTCATTTCTTTTGTGAAATTTTATTGTTTAAACTAAATTTTAGTATTCAACAAAATTACATTCAAAGAAATTTTAGAAGTTAGGACAAAAGTCTAATAAAATAGGATTTATTTAAACTTTTGACGAAATGTTTTTGGCGAATATCCCGTTTGCTTTTTAAACAATCTGGTAAAGTATGAAATATCATGGTATCCATGTGGTACAGCTTCATTAATAAATTCGAAAATAGTTTTACGTTGTGGGATAGAACATTTGGTTAGACTGGCTTTGACAATCCTATGTTCAATTTCTACTAGTTTTTCATTGTAGAGTTTAAGCTTTTGGATAGTTATGATATATCTCGTTATATCCTTATTTTGTTGGTATTCTTTTTAGAAATTTAAACGCTTTAGTAATATAAAACCTCTAGGGGGAGGTTGCAGGAATAGGAAGTTCTGTTGTTGAGTCATTGTCTACTTTCATTTCTGTTCCTTTAGGAATTTTAATCGGGTTCAGTTTTAATAATACCATCATTCCCCTGCTTATAGAGTCCTTAACTCTAGGTGCTATTTCTTTGTGGTTAAAGAATTACTAATCTAGATTATCTGTTTTACTTAAAAAGAGATTTTATAACTAATATTTGGAACTATCAATGCTTCCCTGTATTCATCAACTTTATTTGTTTTAATGTTGTATCGATGCCCTAAAAATTCTTTATAATTTGTAGCATTCAATATTTTTAAAGATAGTTTCTGTGTTGTTTTCTTTTTATACCATTCATAGTTAATAGTGAAGTGAGTAACAAATGATGTTTTTGTTTGCTCTGTAAATGGAGTTATTTCATTATAAACCACATCTTGTTCTAATGTCGAATTGGTTTGGTCTATAACCGAATATCTATCACCTCCTTGAACACTCATCCTTAAATTAACACCAAATAAGTTTTTTTTATTCTTACCAATTCTAAATTCTTTACCCGCCAAAGCATTAAAAAGATAATTTTTATTAAATCGTGTATTATACCAAACGTCTATATCTGTTTTATATTTAGAATCAAATACAGACGCAGAGATTAAATAATAAAAACCATTATTTATATACTGCTCTAGCGTTAAATCTATACCATAATTTTGTCCTTTGCCATTATTTACATAGGCATCATTAACAAACCAATCATTATGTAAATTTAAAAGTGAGTTCGTACTATTTTCTACTACAGGAATATTATATAAGTACTGAAAATAAGGTTCTATTTTTAAATGTAATTTTTCTGAAATATTCCAATCATACGCTAACACTAAATGATGTGCTTTTGAGAAATCCAAGTCTTTATTAGCTTGTGGTAAAGTTGAGTTTACTGTATTTGCAAAATAAATATTTAGAGGTTCTATTCTGCTATGCAAACCATAACCAAAACTTATCTTGTTATTTTCGTTTAATCGGTAACTTAACCCGAGACGTGGCTCAATTGTGAAATTATTGTTTAATGTAAATAATTGTGTATTTAGTCCTGCATTTATTTGCCAATTTTTAAAATAAAATAAAGAACTTGAATAGGCAGAAATTAATGTGCTAAATCCGTTTTCAGAAACTACTGTGGCCAAATTGTTTGTATTATCATTTTCTTTTAAACTTAAACCATAGTTCATACCTCTGATTACTAACCCTGTTCTGTTGGTGTGTTTTGAACTGAATTTTTTGTTGAGAAAAGATTTAAAAACAATGTTGTAGTAGGTGTTATTAATTTCATTTTGTGGATGCAATTGCAAAGAATTATCAAGTCTATCTGTTTTTTGGTCAATACCATTTGCTGAAATTGCCAAAGTAGAGTTTACATACGCCGAATTTTCAACTGTCAATCTATGGTTTACACCAAATGCTCCCATAAATTGTTTAACATTCTGTTTTTCAATATCTTGATAATAGTTTTGGTTCTCAACATCAGTTTCTGGTTTATTTCCAGACTTATCTATTAAGCCTATTCCCCATAATGAAAAGAGTCCCGCCTTTTTTGTAGGTAATTTGATTTTAAAAGATAGGTCTTGATAATCTGTTCCTTGAGCATTTTCAGGTAGTAAAGGTGCAATAAGACCCAATGCGGAATATCTGTAATTTACGAGATACGATGAGTTGTTTCTTTTGCTTAATGGCCCTTCTGACGCAAAATCAATCCCTATCGCTCCGACTTCTATGCTGTGCTCAAACTCTGAACTGTTTCCATTTCTCATTTGTATATCAAAAACACCTGAAAGTGCATTATTATATTCTGCAGGAAATGCTCCGGTAAAAAAATCGGAGTTTGCCAATAAATTGCTGCTTAAAGCTGTTAATCCACCACCGCCAAATGTAGCCAAATCTGCAAAGTGATTGGGATTTGGCATTTCTACACCTTCGATTTTCCATTGTAAATATTTAGGTGCATTACCTCTAATAACAATGGCGTTGTTACCAATACTGCTTGCTACACCAGGGAAAGATGAAGCCAGACGAGCTGGGTCGTCAAAACCACCTGCATATCTGTTGGCCTCCTCAATACTTAACATTCTTGCACTAACTGTTGCCATTTTATTAATGGGCATTTCTTTTATTACTTTAGGCTTAATAACTATCTCATCTAATGAGTATGCGTTTTCTTTGAGTGCAATGGTTAGCACAACTTCTTTAGAAGATGTAACAACTACTTCTGGTTTAATAATAGGTTCATATCCTAAATAAGATATTTTTAAATTATACCTACCTATAGGTACATTTTCTAAACTAAAATTTCCGTCAATATCAGATGTTGTTCCTATAACTGGATCTGAATCCATAATTATTATTGTAGCAAACGGAAGTGATTCTTGAGAAGATTCATCAACAACTTTACCTTTAATAGTTTGAGTAATATCTTGCGAATAGGAAAAAGCGAAAATAAAAAGAAAAGTAAACAGGACTCTTATTTGCATCATCAATATAATTTTTACAATTAAAATTTGATGCTAAATTAGAGTTAGTCCAAACAATCTGCCATACTGATTTATCAGTAATTTTTGAAGCCTATTTTTAAACCAAATTCAATTCTTGAGCAAATTTTATGGCTTCAATTGAGCTATTTGCTCCAAGTTTTTTAAGGATATTCTGCCTATGGGTATTAACCGTATGTACACTTATAGAAAGCTTTTCGGATATTTCTTTGCTTAACATTCCATCATTAACATAGGATAATATTTGGTTTTCTCTATTGGATAACTTGGTATTCTTCTTATCTATAAAAAAATCAACGTTAATTTCTCCTGTCTTTATATTAATCCATTGGCTCCTAACACCATTATATTCTTCTTGATTTGGAGAAATATCCATAGTGCTCAAAGCCAACCAAAAATTTCCTTTTTCATCTAATTCTAGAATTTGAAATTGCTCAATAATTCGAGTATAATTATTTTGTGAATTTAATACTCGATATTCATTTTGTAACTTATAATCCTTTCTTTCTGAAATGGGTAGTTTATAAGAGTGCTTAAGTACAGAAATTCCAATATTTAGTAACAAGGCAAAATCACTTGGATGAATTCTTGAATTGTAATAATTTGTATCAATGTTACTCAAATCATAACCAAAAAGATTACTTAAGTTATAAGAATTAAAAATATGTTCTTTTGTATGCAAATCAAATACCGTTAAGCCACTATTTTTAACTTGTGCCATTTGATTCAAAAAAGGTCTGTATTTTTCAAAAATAGTGTAATCTAAATTTGATTCATCAAAATCTTGTTCTTGTAAAACTTGATAATATTCTAATTCTATTTTTTCTAAATTTTTCATCAATTTTATTAGAGTAAAACTTAATAGCTCAAGTAAGTTTTTATACCAAGAAAGATAATAAATTTTAACTACTGGTACCAAAATCAATTAACCGAGTATATCTGTTGCAAAAAGATTAGGTTGATAATACCATATCATACTTTATTTTGTAAAGGTATACTTAGTTATTGTAAATCAATTTTAAGTCTTTGCATATCATCACTAACCTTTCTTTCGATAACTTTAGCATAAATCTGTGTAGTTGATATGCGTCGAATGACCTAATAATTTTGAAACAGTGTCAATTGGAATGTTAAGTTTTTTCTTATTTCACATAAATCAACAGTTTCGTTGAGATATGTATTCGTTTTTACTGTTTTCTATAGTTTGTATATGTTTGTTTATAGGTACCAATGCTTGTCCAATACTTGTCTCGATTTTGGTACGATTTGGGTTCAGAGCTTGTTCGGTACTTGTTCCAAAGTTGAACATCTTGATATGGTTTCCCTTAAACGTATTGTGAAATGGTGTGTACAGCAAATATTTCCAATGGTTCAGTTCTTTGACACATCGGTGATAGATTGATTTTGAACCAATCTTTGAGAATCCCATCACTTCTTCACGATTGATATAAAATTCATCTTTAAAGAAATTGTTGTTCCAGATTTGAAACGACGCAACATACAAATTTACATGAGTTGGGTTCAAGCAACTATTCTTGGAAAATTTCTCAAATATGTCATTGAGATGCTTGATATAGTTCATCCCCTCCAAATCTCATTAAATTTTGTTTTATTGATATGCCTCCGTAGTTGTTCCAAAGCCATTTTGGCTTTGTATACCTTTTTCCGCTTTTAGAAGAATATCGTTGTTTTTAGCTTTGATGAACTCAAGATTTGCTTTTAATTTTTTAAGTTTGTTTTCATAAAAACTCACAATAATTTATAATAGTATTAGTTTGCTCCCCTACCCATCGTTTCGTATAAGCGGTAGTCTCAATATTACTTATGCATTTCAAAGGCATCCTCTTTTGGGCTATATCCTGCTTTTCCTTTTGATCCTGATATATCAAGTCTTTTCTACCTATTGTTTGAAATTGCATTTAACACTTCATATTGTATATTTTCGGTCTCAATACATTTGACCAATAATTGATTAACATCATCAGGGTGTAAAAAAGCACTTAAATCCTGAGTGTTCATTTCTGTAAAATCTTTTGGAAATTCATAAGCTCCAATTCGCAAACAGATTACCGCCCCCCCTTTGTTATAAGTATAATAAGTAGCCAAAGCATTTTTAGACCCCATAGAGGTTTTTCGGTTACTAGCATGTCTTTATGGATTTGAAGGTCTATTGGATAACTTTCAACGGCTTGGGTACTTCCTTTTCACCTTCGGTAATTCTAGCGTCCCATGAAAGTCCTGTGCCTTTACTTATTTTTGGTCGAGTTCTTTACAAGTTCAAAAAAACGTTCATAATATTTAGCTGTATCGGTATCATTAGAGCATATCATTCTGTATTTTATCCTGCATTACATAAACGATAGTTAGATCACCTTATTTTTAGCATGTTTACTACTATTTATCCTTTCTTTTATGCTTTAATACATTTTTGACCATTTTTCCAAAGGCTTTATCTTTTTGTCTTTTCTCAAAAGTAGTAGAGGTGTGATGCTCTTGTTCTCTTTCAAGCTTCATGTAATTTTCATAAACATTTTTATCTAGTTTACCAGAATCAATGGCTTTTAGAACAGCGCATCCTTTAGTATTTATATGGTTGCAATCATTAAACTTACAACGTTTTGATAAGTCTATAATTTTTTCAAATGTCTTTTCCAATCCCACACCATTATCCATAATTCCTACTTCCCGAATGCCTGGATTATCTATTAAAATTCCACCTGTTTTCAATACTATAAGTTCGCGATGTGTGGTTATATGTTTACCCCTATCAATGCTATCGCTTATTTTATCGGTTCTCATAAGAGCTTTACCAGTAATGCTATTAATTAATGTTGATTTACCAACCCCGGAAGAACCTAAAAGACAGTAGGTTTTCCCTTTTTCAAGAATTGCTTTAACATCACTTAATCCTTCACCAGTATAATTACTTACTATTATCAACGGAGTATTCTTAACTCTTTCTTTTACCAAAGAAATTATTCTACTTTTCTCTTTGTCATCAACCAAATCTACTTTACTTAGGATAATCATTGGTTTGATAGAACTTGAATTACAAATTGTTAGATAACGTTCGAGCCTATTAATGCTAAAATCTCTATTTAAGGACTGTACAATGAGCCCAAAATCTAAATTTGATGCAATTATCTGCTTTTCGCCTTTCTTTCCTACAGCTTTTCTTACTAGTAAAGATTCTCTTGGATATACAGCTCGTATAAGTCCTTTATTTATATCATACTCCATTAACGCAACCCAGTCACCAACGGCAGGAAAATCCAAATTGCTCTGCGCTGTATACCTTAAGTTTCCCAATAATTCTGATTCCATTTCTCCCCGTTCTGTAAGGACAATGTATCTTTCCCTATGTTGCAGAATTACTCGTCCTATCAAAAAGGAATCTAATTGATTAGCAACTTTGTGTTTTTGTAATTTTTCTTTGAAGCCTAAGTCTTCTAAATTTATATTTTTCATTTTATTCTTCTTGTAAATTATACAAGTGGCTTGATGATTATTTTACCAAGCCACCATTTTATTCTTACCAATAACGGAAGTCATTAATTGCCTCTACGCAATATGATTTACCAGTTATAGGTCTTATTATGCTGTCTTTTAATGAAATTGCAATCCAGCAGTTGGGGCATGCAACTATTAAGGGTGTTTGAATGGTATCGACAGATAAAGGCTTATAACCAACTTTAGGATAAAAATCTATCTCGCTGTATGTGACTATTATTTGCACTCCAGAATTCCTCAAAAAACTATGTGCATGATTGATCAGGTTAGAACCAATATGCTTGTTTCTCCAACCTTTTTTTACAGCAATTGGAGATAACAACCAAACGTCAGCTTTACTTTCATGAAAGCTCAATTTTGAAAACATAACGCAACCAATAATTGATTCTTCGTGCGTACATAAAAAAACCTTCAAGTCTGTCTCACTTGTGCGGTTAAGTAAATCTTTGGCAAGTTTTCCAATCAAGCTTCCTTCTTCATTGTTTTCTTCAAAAGGAAACGTATCAGAAAATAGTTGGACGATTTCAAGGTGCCGTCCTCCTTTGTATATTGAATATTTCACTATTTTAAATCTTAATTATTATGTGTGAATTGCTTTTAAGCTTCGATACTGAAATGCAAGGGGAAGTTCTAACCAGAAATATGTACATTGGTTATTGATAACCAATCTATGTTCTTGTTTTTAACATGAAAAATGAAATATACCCTCCTCAATGCAAAACAGTTGAAATACCGTTGCATAGGTAAATGATTGAGTGACAATAATGAATTATCGAGCTAATTCGAATTATTGTACACTATACCGACTCTGCGATATCTAGAAGAAAGTGAGGTAGTTTTCTCATAAGTCACAAAAATATAAAAGTAAATTTACCTTTGCCTAATCATTTTAAAAAAAATATTTTAATACAGTTCAGCAAGTTTCGGGTTTTACCTTCAAGAAAAGCAGTATATTTTTGAAGCACATATTTTTTGATTTCAAATGAACACAAATAAGTCTATAAATTATTATCGAATAGCAGAAGCTATTGATTATATCCAATTGAATTTTAAAGAGCAGCCAAAACTTAAACAAGTTGCCGATAAAATCAATCTCAGCCCACATCATTTTCAACGTCTTTTCACAGATTGGGCCGGTGTAAGCCCAAAGAAATTTTTGCAGTATATAAGTATTCAACACGCAAAGAAAATTCTTGATAATTCACAATCCACTTTGTTTGATGCAGCCTTTGAAACGGGACTCTCGGGTACAGGAAGGTTACATGATTTGTTTATGAAAATTGAAGGAATGACCCCAGGTGAATACAAAAACAAAGGAGAAAACCTTTCTATAAATTATAGTTATTTCGACACCATATTTGGAAGAATATTAATTGCATCAACTTATAAAGGAATATGCTATATGGGGTTTTCTGATAAAAATAATGATGCATTTTCCGAATTAAAAGGGCGTTTTCAAAAAGCTACCTTGATTCATCAAACAGATGAAATTCAAAAAAATGCGATGATAATCTATACTAGAGACTGGAGCAAGATGAAACAAATTAAACTTCATTTAAAAGGGTCTGAATTTCAGCTTAAAGTATGGGAAACACTTTTAAGAGTGCCTCTTGGAAATTTGGCTACCTACGGAGATATTGCCAAAGAAATCAACAACCCCAAAGCTGTAAGAGCCGTAGGTACTGCAATAGGTAGAAATCCTGTAGCGTGCCTTATTCCTTGCCATAGAATCATTCAATCTTCGGGCTTCTTTGGTGGTTATATGTGGGGAACAACTCGTAAATCGGCCATTATAGGATGGGAGGCTTCCAAAAGCAATATTCAAAATACAGGTGTAAAATAATGGGGAGTTTAGAATCAAAACTGGATGCTATTGATTGGCAATCGGTATCGGAATCAATGAATCAAAAAGGATATGCTCTTATCTCCAATATACTATCAGGTAGCCAATGCAAGCAACTCATAATTGACTACAATAATGAAAACTTGTATCGTAAAACAGTGGTAATGGAACGCTACAGGTTTGGGCTGGGCGAATACAAATATTTTGAGTATCCACTCCCTGAAATCATCCGAATATTGAGGGAAACCATATATCCCAATCTTTCGCCAATCGCTAATCTATGGATGAAAGCACTGAAAATTGATAAATCATTTCCCGATACACTCAAAAAATTACAATCGCAATGCCATCATAATAATCAATCAAAACCAACACCATTGATTTTAAAATATGAAAAAGGTGGTTTTAATACATTACATCAAGATTTATATGGAGAGGTGTATTTTCCTATGCAAGCGGTTTTGTTTTTAAATGAGCCCAATGAAGATTATACAGGAGGCAACTTTGTATTGACCCAACAAATCCCAAGGGCACAATCAAAAGCCATAGTACTACGGCCTAAAAAAGGTGATATGCTCGTTTTTACCACCAATTTCAGGCCAGTCAAAGGAATAAGAGGATATTACAGGGCAACTATGAAACATGGTGTAAGCGAAATACATAGTGGAGAACGGCATACATTGGGAATCATTTTTCATGATGCCATTAATTGACCAATAATGAACAAAGAGAAAATAAACAGTTAAATAAAAAACATAAAAATTATGGCCATAGAAAATTTAATGGCAATGCACATTACGGATGATTCTTCTTACAATACGTATAGGAAAAAAATGCTGCCCATATTGGAAAAATACGGAGGTGGTTTCGGTTATGATTTTAAGATAGCCGAAGTACTCAAAAGTGAAGTAAGCCACCCCATAAACAGGGTGTTTACCATTTATTTTAAAGATGAAGATGCTATGAACAGATTCTTTTCAGATGAGGAGTACATAAGCGTTAAAAAAGCCCATTTTGAAAAAGCCGTTTCTTCTGTAGTCGAAATTGCAAGGTACAAGACATGATTCAACACATCAACATAGAGGATAAAGAACTCCGTCAAAAGATAAAGCAGAAAGAAATCGTTTTGGGAGGGAACAAAAAGCTAAAAATATATGGTACATTACATTGCAAATCGGGCAAACGCATGAAAAGGGAAAACCGTGTGTTTTTCGCATCTACAAAAGAAGCAGAAAACCAAGGTTACAGACCTTGCGGGCATTGTATAAGTACTGCCTATAAAAAATGGAAAGATGGACTTGTTTAATACAGAAGAAACCATATCAAATCTGTTGCCCTATGATGGCGAAGCCAATTATTACGGACAAATATTAAACCATAGTAAATCAGAAGGTTATTATAAAAAACTACTGCAGAACATTGTATGGAAAAATGATGAAGCTGTTATTTTTGGAAAATTGATTGTTACCAAACGAAAAGTGGCCTGGTACGGCGAAAAACCCTTTGAATATACCTATTCTAAAACCACAAAACTGGCATTACCCTGGACCAAAGAGCTATTGGAGCTCAAAACAATTGTAGAAGAAAATACAGGCGAAACTTTCAATTCTTGTTTACTCAACCTATACCACAATGGCGAAGAAGGTATGGCTTGGCATAGTGATGCCGAAAAAGATTTGAAAAAGAACGGGGCCATAGCCTCCTTAAGTTTTGGAGCGGAGCGAAAGTTTTCTTTCAAGCATAAAAAGAGCAAACAAAAAATAGATATTATTTTGGAAAAAGGAAGCCTATTGGTCATGAAAGGCAATACACAAACAAATTGGCTACACCGATTGCCTCCTACAAAAAAGGTAATGGTGCCGAGAATAAATCTTACTTTTAGAACAATTATTAAATAAAAAATGGAAAATAACAAAATTAATTTTGTCGAATTACAGGCAACAGACTTAAAGGAAATCAAAAAATTCTATGGCAACACCTTTGGCTGGTCATTTACAGACTATGGTGATACTTATTGTGATTTTCACAATGCGGGAATTTCAGGAGGATTTGCAAAAGTGGAGCATGTGGATACAGGAGGCACATTGGTCGTTCTCTACCATGATGATTTATCGCTTGCCCTGAAAAACGTAAAGAAAAACGGTGGTGAAATTTCTGAGGAAATCTTTTCATTTCCCGGAGGTAGAAGATTTGAATTTATAGACCCAAGCGGAAATAAATTAGCAATTTGGTCGGATAAATAAAAAATTGAACGGCATAATGTAATACCGCAAGTATCGGGTTTCATACACATAGCTCTTAAAGTAATTTTGTCCTAAATCTTAATTAAAAGAACCATGGAAAAATTACAAAATACAACCATATTCATCACAGGAGCCAATAGAGGAATTGGAAAATCACTGGTCAAAGCAGCACTTGCCAAAGGGGCAGGTAAAGTTTATGCTGCAAGTAGAGATATTAACAATTTGCCCGATTTTAAAGACAACAGGGTCATACCCATAGAGTTGGATATTACTAATACTGATTTAGTGGCCCATGCAGCTGAAATAGCTTCGGATACAAAAGTGCTCATCAATAATGCAGGTGTATTAAGTCCTGGTACCATTTTGGAAGGCGATATGGAAGGCAAACAAAAAGATATGGAGGTCAACTATTTTGCTACCATAAACATGATGCGTGCCTTTGTTCCTATTTTGGAAAAAAATATACCGGCCCGTATCGTAAATGTGGCATCGATTGCTGCTTATTCCCCGCTTCCCTTTATTGCAGGGTATGCAGCCTCCAAAGCCGCTTTATTTTCAGCAACACAGGCTGTTAGGATTGAGTTGGCTAAAAAAGGAATAACGGTACATGCCGTAAATCCAGGTGCTATTGATACCGATATGAATAAAGGTAGTGAGATGGAAGCAATGGGTAATCCTGATCTTACTGCAAAGTCAATTTTAGACGAAGTGGAAAAAGGAATCTTAGATATTATTCCTGATGATATGGGTAAGGGTATGTACGATACTTGGCGAAAAGAGCCCTCAAAATTGGCAGCCGTTTTTCATGATATGTATCACGGGTAATAAATAAGAATACGTGTATTTATATTAAGAAAATTTGGTACCACTGAATATCCTTTATTACATAAATGACGCCACTACAATACAATTGATGTACAATGAACTTTTACCCATAGAACAGGAAAACATATTGAGGTGGGCAATTCTAAAATCTATTTTGAAGAAATTGAGAACCCATTAAAACATCCCCTTTTGCTTTTACACGGGGATTAGGAAACATGGAGGATTTTACCTTTGCTCAGTTTTATTAACAGGACAAGTACTTCAGTAGGCTGGTTTAGGAACTCCTAGAATCATGAGCATGGCAATTGTTAGGGACAAGTTTGAAGGGAACAAAATGCGCGAACAATGTCTTTTATAACAGTTATTTATGTAATATCCCCAATTTTTGGAAAAGCCATTATATTGGTTTCAAACTGGAAAATGTTACTCGTTACCTATTTGTTTTTGGAACATTCATACTTCTATTGTTCAAGTACCGTATGCCCGAAAAACTAACAAGTAAAAACAAAAAAACGTTATGTATATTATCATTCTTGGACTCTATTCTAGTGTTTTTATAGCCTATTTAAATCTTTCGCAAGTTATTTTTGAATTTCAGTATCATTTGGAAGAACAATATTCATACTATTTCGCTTTCCTAGCTTTAAGCATTGGTTTAGCTTCATTCATCAATGGGAAATTGCTGACCCAGTTAAGAATGAATAAAGTGACTAAAACTGCCATTATCTGTTGCCTTTTGACCGTGGTTCTGTTTTTAATTATCAATTATATTATCGGTGTTCCATTTTGGGTGTTCATACTTTTTATGTTTATTCAACTTTTCAATTATGGGTTATTAATAGGAAATTTGAGTGCCTTAGCCGCAACCTTTAGGGCACATAGCAGGACTGGGAGCATCGGCTGTAGGAGCTCTGTCCACATTGATTTCCGTGCCTTTATCAATTGCTATCAGTGACTTTTACAATAACTCAATATTACCAATTGCTTTGGTTTTTTTTGTGGTCGGCACACTATCGCTGATACTGTTTAATTTTGTAAATCGAATATCTAAAAATGAAAAATACAATTATCAAAAACTTGTTTGAATTCTGGAGACACATAGGGATAAGCGGTCAATTCTTATACAATAATGAACAATACAATTATGTAAAGCCCAATAATTATTCATGGCCCAGCAAAGTCTTTGGATTAAACGAGTCTAAAATAAATTTGAAAAAAATATGCCTAAAAATTAAAAACGGAGAACTCCCAAATTCCATTTCGATTCTTAAAAATGAAGTTTTGGAAGCGCAATTGACCAAACATCAATTTATTTTAAAATCCAGCGTTAAGGGGATGTATTTCGA
The DNA here is from genome assembly GCA_030427585.1 of Bacteroidia bacterium. GTDB lineage: Bacteria > Bacteroidota > Bacteroidia > Flavobacteriales > Flavobacteriaceae > Aquimarina. Next base: position 32,067 of record JAUIBW010000019.1, on the reverse strand, counting down.
CCTACATGAAAAAGATAAACCTACAGAAGATTTCATTTCTATTGAAAGAGTTGATAATGATGAAAAAGCGATTGAATTTTCCTTAATAGCCTCAAATTCTTTTGGGTATGAAATACTATCATCTACCATTATAGCCTTGGTAAGTTCTTCACAATTAAAATTATTCATCGGAAAATATAATAACAAATATGTGAGCTGTGGAATGGTTTTTTTGGATAAAAACGGAATTTCGGGCTTACATATGATAGGAACATTACCCAATTACAGAGGGTTTGGACTAGGTAAAGAAATGACCAATAAATTAATGCTCGAAGTATTCAAAAACGAAAGTAAACAAGTTGTACTCGTTGCATCAAAATCAGGTGAACGAATTTATTCCAAACTAGGGTTTAAGGCTGAAGGAAGCTTACTAAGTTATTCCATCAAAAAATAATTAATAGAAAATGAAAGTAAATCACTGAAACAGAGATGGGATTTATTAAAATTTCAATTTCCCATCTAATTAGATAATAATGTCATTTAATTGTAATTAAAAGTTCGACCATGAAAACAACAAAATGTTGTACCTGGGCATAAAAAAAGCCTAGATTTTCATCTAAGCTTTTCTAGTACCTCGGGTGGGAATCGAACCCACACTCCTTGCAGAACCGGATTTTGAATCCGGCGCGTCTACCAATTCCGCCACCGAGGCATTAAATTTCAAATCTGGATTTTGAATCCAGTGTGTCTACCAATTCTACCACTCGAGCATATTTGGATGGCAAAATTAGCAAAATATTCTTTTCCAGCTATTAAATAAGTAACAAAATAAAGGTTAGAGTGAAAATAAATTTTTAAATTTGCACCTTGTTTTTAGAAAAAAGTTTTAACTCATTACAATACAACATTTTACCCTATGCCAACCGCAGTTACAGAAGCAAAATTTTTTACATGTAGTCAAAGTACCGAACTTGCAGAAAAAATAGCAGCTGCCTATGGCGCTAAACTAGGTAATGTTATTACATCAACCTATAGTGATGGTGAGTTTCAGCCTTCTTTTGAAGAATCTGTAAGAGGATCCAGAGTTTTTATTATTGGATCAACACATCCAAATTCTGATCATCTTATGGAAATGTTATTAATGCTTGATGCTGCGAAAAGAGCTTCTGCAAGACATATTACAGCAGTAATGCCATATTATGGATGGGCTCGCCAAGACAGAAAAGACAAACCAAGAGTTCCGATCGCTGCAAAGTTAATTGCAAAGATGTTGGAAACAGCAGGAGCTACAAGAATCATCACGATGGATTTACATGCAGATCAAATTCAGGGATTCTTTGAAAAGCCAGTAGATCACCTTTTTGCATCTACTATCTTCTTACCTTACTTACAGTCGTTAAATCTGGATAACCTTACGATTGCTTCGCCAGATATGGGAGGATCAAAGAGAGCTTATGCTTATTCTAAAGCATTAAGGAGTGATGTAGTGATATGCTATAAACAAAGAGCAAAAGCCAATGTAATTTCACATATGGAACTCATTGGAGATGTTACCGGAAAAAATGTAGTACTAGTTGATGATATGGTAGATACTGCTGGAACATTAACCAAAGCAGCAGATTTAATGATAGAGAGAGGTGCAAAAAGTGTTAGAGCCATTTGTACCCATCCTATACTTTCGGGTAACGCCTATGAGCGATTAGAAAACTCGAAACTAGAAGAATTAATTGTAACCGATTCTATTCCTCTAAAACAAAAAAGCAATAAAATCAGAGTTGTAAGCTGTGCAAATCTATTTGCAGATGTGATGAACCGAGTTCATAACAATCAGTCGATCAGTTCTAACTTTATAATGTAAATAATAATTAATAAATTTTTAAAATGAAATCATTAACAATCAATGCATCTCAAAGAGAAAGCGTAGGCAAGAAAGCGACAAAAGCCTTACGTAATGCTGGACAGGTACCTTGTGTTATTTATGGTGGAGACACTATTGTACACTTTGCAGCGCCAGAAATTGCTTTCAAAAACTTAGTGTATACTCCAGACGTTCATACCGTGGTAATAGCGTTGGATAATGGTACAAAAATAAATGCTATCCTACAGGATATCCAATTTCACCCTGTAACCGATAAAATTTTACACATTGATTTTATCGAAATTTTTGACGATAAACCAATCACAGTAGAACTTCCTTTTAAAACTGTCGGAAACTCTAGAGGAGTTCGTAATGGTGGTGTGTTACGTTTTAACTTAAGACGTATTAAAGTAAGAGGTTTTGCGGCTAAATTACCAGACGTAATCGAAGGAGATATCACAAACCTAAAAATCGGAAACAAATTGTATGTTACCGATGTAGCAAGTGATGATTTTACTATCCTACATCCAGATAATACCGTTATTTGTATGGTTAAAACATCTCGTACAGCGGTTGAGGAGGATGACGAAGAAGAAGAAGAAACTGAAGGTGCAACCGAAGGCGCAGAAGCTCCTGCAGCTGAAGCGTAATCTTTATAGTTTTATATAATAATAGAAGCATTCTGAATTGAATTCAGAATGCTTTTTTTATTTTTATGAAAATTTTTGGAGTGTACTCTCACTTCGGCGTAGAGACTAGGCAATATGCTGTATCTTTTTTGCTTAGCCCAGGGCAGTAAAAAAGGATTCCGCTCCTATCCATAACGCAAATAAAAACCACATGTTTTTGGTAATTAAAAAATTATTTTCTAAACAACCCCATGAAACTCAAGAAGATCTCATGAAAAAATTTCTTGTTGTCGGTCTAGGTAATATTGGCCCAAAATACCACAATACTCGTCATAATATTGGTTTTAAAATCCTCGATGCTTTGGCCATAGAAGAAAATCTCGTTTTTGAGACCAAAAAACTAGGTGATCTTACTACATACAAACACAAAGGGAGAACCATTATACTTCTCAAACCTAATACCTATATGAACCTTAGTGGAAAAGCGGTTCGATATTGGCTGGAGAAAGAAAAAATACCTTTAGAAAATCTTTTGATTGTTACCGATGATATTAATCTTTCTTTTGGCACTATTCGACTTAAATCCAAAGGTAGCGCCGGAGGTCATAATGGACTTAAAGATATCGAAGCACAATTACAAACTTCTAAATATTGCAGATTTAGATTTGGAGTTGGTAATGAATTTGGTAAAGGCAGGCAAATTGATTATGTACTCGGAGAGTGGAGTCCAGAAGAAGAATCTGCTATACCAGAACGATTAGAAAAAGGAATCGCTTTGATCAAATCTTTTGCTACAGCAGGAACATCAAATACAATGAATACCTTTAACGGAAAATAAAGAAATGTCTCAGAACTATTTTTTATTTTTACAACTGCTTAAATTCTTACTTCTCGAAATGAGCCATAACAATCATATCAATGCTTATCTACTTGGCAATAGACAGGCTATATTATTCATTAACGAATTCTATCTGACAGTTGAAATCAAATCAAAAATAAACAGATGAAACGTTATACAAATGCAAAAACATACGATAGCCAAACCCATTCTGTAGTTACTATAGGTACTTTTGATGGTGTACATATTGGTCACAAAAAAATAATAGAACGTCTCGTAGAAAGTGCCAGAAAAAATAATCTGGAGTCGGTTATTCTTACATTCTTTCCTCATCCCAGAATGGTATTACAACAAGATTCTGATATCAAGCTTATCAATACTATTGATGAGCGCATACAGATATTAGAAAAAACGGGATTAGACAACCTGGTTATTCATCCATTTACCAAAGAATTCTCTCGTCTAAGCGCAGGAGAATATGTACAGCAGATGCTTATTGATTGTCTTAAAGCAAAGCATGTTATCATAGGATATGATCATCGGTTTGGGCGTAATCGTAATTCTAATATTACAGATCTTGCTTCTTATGGGATACAAAATGATTTTACTGTAGAAGAAATTTCTAAGCAGGATCTTGATGATGTTGCCGTAAGTTCTACTAAAATTAGAAAAGCATTATTCGATGGAAATATTACCAAAGCAAATGCATATCTGGGATATTGCTTTATGCTAACAGGTAAGGTAGTAAAAGGAAAGAGATTAGGGCGTAAACTTAACTATCCGACCGCTAATTTACATATCGAAGAAGATTACAAATTAATCCCAAAAAACGGAGTTTATATTGTAAAATCATTTATTGATAGCAAAACCTATTTTGGGATGATGAATATCGGTACAAACCCTACAGTAAATGGCACCAAACAAACGATAGAAACTCATTTCTTTGACACTTCTTTTAATTTATATAACAAAAGGATTCAGATCGAAATGATAAAACGTATTCGGGATGAGAAAAAATTTGATTCTCTGCAGCAATTACAAGATGCTATGCAACAAGATGAAGATTTCTCTCGTGATTTTATAAATTCTTTGGTATGATCAATCGTTGGCTATTCACTCAAGTAGATAATAGTTCTCTTATTGTATTTCGAGTTTTTTTTGGATTTCTAATTGCTGCAGAAGCTATCGGGGCTATTTTTACAGGCTGGGTTACCCGTACCCTAGTCGAACCTAAGTTTACCTTTAATTTTATTGGTTTAGATTTTTTACAACCTTTACCTGGTAATGGCATGTACTTTTATTTTGCCATAATGGGGATTTTTGGTCTTTTAGTAATGATTGGTTTTAAATACAGATGGAGTATGATTGGGTATACCATATTATGGGCAGGAGTCTATTTTATGCAAAAAGCATCCTATAACAATCACTACTATCTCTTATTACTACTTTGCCTAATAATGTGTACTTTACCCGCAGGAAATTATTTCTCGGTAGATGTAAAACAGAATCCATCACTTAAAAAAATTGCCATACCTAGATGGTGCATATTAGTGATTATTGCTCAACTCTGGATTGTATACACCTATGCTTCAGTAGCTAAACTATATCCAGATTGGTTAGATTTTACCGTTGCCAAAAACCTTATGGCAGGTAAAGCAAATTATCCTATTGTAGGAAATATTCTTCAGAAACATTGGACACATGTTTTTATTGCCTATTATGGCATTTTATTCGACTTACTAATTATACCTTTACTACTATGGAGAAAAACTCGACTTGCGGCTTTTTGTTTTAGTGTATTTTTTCATCTTTTTAATTCTATTGTTTTTCAAATCGGTATATTTCCATATTTATCATTAGCATTTACCGTCTTTTTCTTTTCAAGAGAACGAATACATCATTTATTTATGAGAAAAAAGGAATTTTATAATGCTAAAGAAGTAATTATACCTTCATATCGTAAATTTTTACTCCCTGTACTAACAGTCTGGTTTGTCATACAAATCCTACTTCCTATTCGTCACTGGATTATCCCTGGAGATGTATTATGGACAGAAGAAGGTCATAGAATGAGTTGGCGTATGATGTTAAGAGGTCGATATGGTACTACCAATTTCTATGTTGTAGATAAAAATGATCCTAAGGCACTACAAAAATTAATTAATAAAAACGATTACCTCTCTAAAAAACAATTGCGATTAGTATCATCAAAACCAGATGCTATGTGGCAATTTGCGCAAAGACTCAAGGCCGAATATGCCGCAAAAGAAAAAGATATTGCTATCTATGTGCATAGTAAAGTATCTATTAATGGAAAAAAATACCAAACACTTATCGATCCAAAAGTTGATCTGGCCGGTGCTTCATGGAATTATTTTACTACAAATCCGTGGATTCTCAAATATGAAGAAAAAGAATAAAATAGTCTTGTAATTATATCCCTCAAAAAAGGCTAAAACACTCTTTTTTTAAATAAAGCAAGCTAAAATTAAGTTATTTTTTGACCCCAATAGCACTTCATTGTGAAACCTTGTGTAGTTTTGCATAGTTTAAAATCAAGGAAATACGGTTTTGATCCGAGATTATACATTATAATTTATATAGCTAAATTTTGGATTTACAAAAATCATTACAATGCATTCATATCTAATAAAGGGAATTTGTAGTATCCTTCTGTTGTTTTTCTTTTCTGCACATGGTCAAAAAAACGAGAAAAATACTGGTTATACTTTTTTTGGTATTATACCTAATACCGTAGATGCACAACTATATCGCCAGCTTAAAAATAGCCCCGATGTTACCACGTACCTACAACTTATCGAAAAAATAGCTCAAATACATCTGCAGGCAGGCAATACTGATTCTATAACATATTATGGGGATCTTTTAAAAACAACAGCGTTAAAAGAAAACATCCCCAATAAACCATTATATCTTTCTATAGCAAACCATATTATCGGACACGGAAAACTTAAAAACGGGCTCTATGATGCTGCGATGAGGCACTTTATCGAGGGTATTACTAATTCTCCTGTTCCCGAAATGCAAACCATGCATTACAAACATCAACTTGGATTGGGCATTGTATATCTGGAGCAAAAAAAATATGAACTAGCACTCCCCATTTTTGAATCTTGCATTGCCGAATCCGAGAATAAAGAAACTATAATACTGGCGGGAAAGTTTTTGGGAGATATTTATTTTTATAAAAACAATGCTGAAAAGGCAAAATCATATTATTTTTCTGTTTTAGAAGATCTTCCTGATACTCCAAATAAAACATCAGTAGAAGTTCGATTAAAACTTGGGCGACTCGAGCTTTTTAGTGATCGAACCATCAAAGCAATAGAGTACTTTATGCTTGCAAAAGAACAAGCTCAAGAAAACCATTTCTATGACTTATATATAGAAGCAGTATATCAAATAGGCCGGGTATATTACAAATTAGAAGATTATGATTCGGCAGAGATGATATTAAACTCTGCATATGTAAATGCTGTGCAATGGAATAGGTTAGAGTTACAAAAAAGAGTAATCGAGATGCTAAAAAACCTTTATGCTACTCGTGGAAATTATAAAAATGCATATGCATTAATGACCCAATATGTAGATATTTCTAATCGAATTACAACAAAACAAAACAAAAAAATTGTAAAAGAACTAGAGGTTAAATATCAAACGCTGCAAAAGGAAAAGGAAATCTTATCGCTTAAAGAAGAACGTCTATTAAAAGAAAGTGAGCTTGAAAGACAACGAACTATCAAAAAAGCATTTTTAATCGGTTTTCTCGCTGTACTCTTACCAGTAGTTGGCCTGCTATTTATGTATTTTCAGAAATTAAAGACTCAAATAGCCCTCAACAAATCCCAGGAAGAGGTAAATACTCAAAAAGTATATGGATTGATGAAAGATCAGGAATTAAATCTGATCAAAGCTACAATGGAAGGTCAAGATAAAGAAAGACAGCGTCTGGCACGAGAACTACATGATAGTGTTGGTGGTAATCTGGCAAGTATAAAATTGCAACTTTCTAACTCGGATAAAACCGATGATCAAGAAGCTAGTATTATTAAACAGGTTGATGAAACTTACAATCAGGTAAGAGATTTTTCTCATAACCTTATTCCCAAAAAGTTTCAAAAAAATCCGATTACTTCTTTAATAAAAGAATATATAAACAATGTGATCAACGGTAGCGGGCAACAAATATCATTTCATCCATATCCAAAAAATCAGATCAACCAAATTAGTCCGACACTTACAGAAGAATTATTTAAAATCATACAAGAACTATTAACTAATTGTCTTAAACATGCTAAAGCTAAAAATATCGATATCTATCTTAATCACCATGATGATTCGATACAGTTACTTTTTGAAGATGATGGAATAGGCTTCGAGAGCGGAAAAGCAGTGGATGGAATTGGATTTAAAAATATAAAAAGCCGTTTAAATACTTTATCAGGAAATATGTTCATAGACTCTGTAATTCAAAGAGGTACGGTAATCAATATAGAAGTACCGGTTGCATAAACTTTTATATCTGCAAATAGGTTTAAATAAATTTCTTAAAATTCATTTATAGAACTATAACCTAAACCCTCACTTTTCTTTAAATTTGCACCTTCATTGCGATAGGGATAGTAGTGGCATCCTTTTTCTTAATCATTAGGACTCTTGAATAAACATAGAGTGATTAAGAAAAAGATATAGCGAATAGCCCGGAAATCGCCAAAAAAAGATATCATGTTAGTAGTACAAAACATCATAGCAAACAAAGCAGCGTATATAAAAGCTTTGACAAAAAGAAATTTTGACGCGGCTGCTGTTTTAGAAAAAATTATTGGCTTGGATGAAAGTCGACGTGCCACACAAGCTAAATTAGACAATACGCTAGCAGACTCTAATAAATTCTCTAAAGAAATAGGATTATTGTTTAAAAATGGTGAACAGCAAAAAGCAAACCTGCTAAAAGAGAAAACTGCACAACTTAAAGAAAGTTCTAAACAATTATCAACAGAACTTACCGATATCCAGGAGAAATTAATACAATTGTTATATACAATCCCAAATATTCCTCATGATTCTGTCCCTAATGGTCAAAGTGATGAAGATAATGAAGAAGTTTATCGTGAAGGTGATATTCCTGTTTTAGAAGAAGGTGCATTACCTCATTGGGAGCTTGCCAAAAAATACGATATTATTGATTTTGAATTGGGTGTAAAAATTACCGGAGCTGGTTTTCCTGTATATAAAGGAAAAGGTGCTCGATTACAACGTGCTTTAATCAGTTATTTTTTGGATAAAAATACTGATGCCGGGTATAAAGAGTTTCAGGTACCTCATCTTGTTAATGAAGCATCGGGATATGGTACCGGGCAATTACCAGATAAAGAGGGACAAATGTATCATGTAACCGGTGATGATTTATATCTTATTCCTACTGCAGAGGTTCCTGTGACCAATATGTTTAGAGATGAACTATTACAAGAAAATGATCTTCCTATTTGCTGTACGGGATATACTCCATGTTTTAGACGTGAAGCAGGTTCTTATGGTGCACATGTACGTGGATTAAATCGATTGCATCAATTTGATAAAGTAGAAATTGTACGTATCGAAACTCCTGAAAACTCATATAAGGCACTTGATGGAATGGTAGATCATATAAAAGGGATTCTTAACGATTTACAATTACCGTATCGTATACTACGCCTTTGTGGTGGAGATATTGGGTTTACTTCTGCACTAACATTTGATTTTGAAGTTTTCTCGACAGCACAGGATCGCTGGTTAGAGATTAGTTCTGTATCTAATTTTGAATCTTATCAAGCTAATCGCTTAAAACTAAGATATAAAGATGCAAATGGTAAAAATCAGTTGGCACATACGCTTAACGGAAGTTCGTTGGCATTACCTAGAGTGCTTGCCGGTATATTAGAAAATTACCAAACTCCAAATGGTATCAAAATCCCCGAAGTACTGGTTCCTTACTGTGGATTTGAATATATTAAATAGTATTTAGCAAGTGAGTCGATTAGTATTTGAGGGTTGAGTGAGGAATAAAATTTTAATATATGGTAGTTTAAGGTATAGATATTAACTTTTTCATATACTCAAAACCCATTCACTCACTGACTTATTTACTATCTTTACAAAAAAACTTGCAAAATGCGCTTTATCTTTTTCTATATTGCCTTGTTCTTTACTTTTTCGACGATTGCGCAGTCGGAGCAGTTAGCAAAAAATTATATTCAACAGGGACAATACGAAAAAGCACTTTCTATCTATCAAAAATTATATACCAAAAATCCAAACCGAATTAATTATTTATTAGGTTTAGTAGAATCTCACCAACAATTAGAGCAATTTGATAAAGCTGAGGGTATTCTAAAAAAGAGAATTGAAAAAGCTCCAAATAATGCCCAAATTCTTGTCGAATTAGGGCATCATTATGATCTGCAAGGTAAAACAGAGCTAGCTCACACGTACTACAACAAGGCTATAGATACTTATGATAACAATAGTGCGAATCATGCCTATTCTCTTGCTCAAACTTTTGAAAAATATAGTCTATTAGATGAAGCGGCTTTAATTTATGAAAAAGGGATGACGAATAATCCCAGGGCAAATTTTAATATACAACTAGCCAAAATTTATGGAGAACAGGGAAAACTCGAAAAAATGTTCGATAGCTATTTGGCATTGTTGCGATTACAACCTAATTATATAAATATTGTACAAAGAAATTTTAGTGACTACATAACAGATAATCCAACAAGTGAGGCAAATGTTATATTTAGAAAATTATTGATTAAAAAACTTCAGCAGAATCCCGATATTTTATACAATGAAATGCTAAGCTGGCTTTTTGTACAACAAAAGGAATTTAAAAAAGCATTTATACAGGAAAAAGCAATATATAAACGTAAACAGGAAAGTCCAGAGGGTATTATAGACCTAGCTAGAATTGCTATTGCTGAAAAAGACATTAAATCTGCGGTAGAAATTCTAAATTATATTCTAGAAACACCTGCTTCAAAAGATATGAAGCTTACTGCTCATAAAATTATCCTGAAAGCAAAAGTAGACAATGCTTCCAAAAAAGAGTATAAAACTATTATAGAACAGTATAACACCGTGTTTGAGGAATATGGAAAAGGAAGAGAAACTATAGGATTACAAATTGATTATTCACATTTTTTAGCATTTAACCAGGATAAAAAACAGGAAGCTATTCGGTTTTTAAAAGATATACTGGATAGAGAACCTCTATCCAGGTTTCAATCTTCCAGAATAAAAATGAAAATTGCAGACATTCTGGTATTGGATCAAAAATTTAATCAAGCATTGATTTATTATACCCAGGTGCAAAATGCTTTAAAAAACAATTTCCTAGCACAAGATGCCAGGTTTAAAGTTGCAAAAACCAGCTATTATAAAGGGGATTTTGTCTGGGCACAAACGCAGCTTGATGTATTAAAATCTTCTACCTCTCAATTAATTGCTAATGATGCTATGGAGTTAAGTCTAATTATTAGTGATAATTCTCTAGAAGACTCTACTCAAACCGCTTTAAAGATTTTTGCAAAAGCTGATCTATTAGCTTTTCAGAATAAAAATCAGGATGCAATTGCGATGTATGAAATTATCTTAACTCAACATAAAGGTGAAAAAATTGAGGATGAAGCTTTTTTACGCCAGGCAAAACTATTTGAAAAAGAAAAGCAATTCGAAAAGGCTAAAATCAACTATCTAAAAATTATAGAATTTTATAACGATGATATTCTTGTTGATGATGCTTATTATTGGCTAGCCGAACTCTATGTAAATGAGCTGGGAGAACCTGAAAAAGCTAAAGAATTATACGAAAAGGTAATTTTTAATCACGCTGATAGTATTTATTTTGTAGAAGCACGAAAAAAATACAGAACTCTAAGAGGAGATGCTATAAATTAAATCACCTGTAGCTCTTTACTTCTTTGTAACTTTGCCGCCTTGGTCATTATACTAAATTTAACCTCCAAAAATATTAATAATAAACATGTACATATATAACGTTACTATAAATATAGAAGAAACTATTCAAGATGAATGGTTGAACTGGATGAAAGAAGAGCATATACCCGATATGCTTTCTACAGGAAAATTTAGTAAAGCACTAATGACTAAGGTATTAGTAGAAGAGGAAATGGGAGGTATCACCTATTCTGTACAATATACTACACCCAATAAAGAAACTTTACAAAAATACTATGACGAGGATGCAGATCGTCTTAGGTCAAAATCTAATCGTTTTACTGGTAAATTTGTAGCGTTTAGAACAGAGTTAGAAATTGTAAGTGAACGGAATGGGTAAACCAAAAAAAAATAAAAAATACAATTTAAACCCTATATCTTCTTTCGAAAAAACTGCAGTAAAGGCAAAAAAACACTTAGGGCAACATTTTTTAAAGGATGAGAATATTGCCAAAAAGATTGGTGACACACTTACCTTACAAGGCTATAAAAATGTTATTGAAATTGGCCCGGGAATGGGAGTTCTTACTAAATATATTCTTCAAAAGGATATTGATGTTATCGCTATGGATCTAGACAGGGAGTCTATCGAGTACCTTAACACTAATTTTTATCTCGAGCATACAGAGGTATTAAGAGGAAACACTACTTTTCGGGTAATAGAGGCTGATTTTCTAAAATATGACCTAAATCTGTTATTTGCCAAAGAACAATTCGCAATAACAGGCAATTTTCCATACAATATTTCTACACAAATCATTTTTAAAACATTAGAAAACAAAGATCGAATCCCTGAATTTACAGGGATGTTTCAAAAAGAAGTTGCCCAACGTATTTGCGAAAAAGCTGGTAGTAAAGCATACGGCATTCTTTCGGTACTTACTCAAGCATTTTACGATGCAGAATATTTGTTTACCGTTCTACCTAACGTTTTTAACCCTCCTCCTAAGGTAGATAGTGGGGTATTGCGATTAATTAGAAAAAAAGAATATTCTCTACCTTGTGATGAAAAATTATTTTTCAGAGTCGTAAAAACTGCTTTTGGACAACGTCGTAAAACCTTAAGAAACAGCCTTAAAACTTTTGAATTGAGCGATGAGATCAAGACATTAGAAATCCTAAATAAGAGGCCTGAGCAATTATCTGTTGATCAATTTATAGAATTAACACTATTGATTGATAAACAACAAGTTAAGTGATTTAACACGCTCTTAAAGTCCAATTAAATTCTTTGGTTATCTTTGTGAGCGTTTGTCGGGGATCACTAAATACTGAGTATATGCAATTTGAAGTTTCTAATGAGTTAATCGAACAGGTACGACACCTTATCCAAGAACAAGGTGACAGTCGTCTGCGCGAAATGCTTAATGAAATACATTTTGCTGATGTTGCAGAAATTATTAGTGAACTTGGCTTATCCGAGGCTACCTACCTTATTAAATTATTAGACAGCGAAAAAACCTCTGAAGCTCTTATGGAGCTAGAGGAAGATTTTCGTGAACGTATTCTGGAAAATCTTTCTGCCAAAGAAATTGCAGAAGAGTTAGAAGAAATGGATACCGATGATGCTGCAGATATCGTTGCCGAGCTTCCTGATGATCGTGCCAAAAAAGTAATTGCAGAGATAGAAGATGAAAAACGTGCAGAAGATATCAAAGAGCTTCTCACCTATAATGAGGATACAGCCGGAGGGCTAATGGCCAAAGAACTGGTAAAGGTAAAAGAAACATGGACCGTAGCTGGTTGTGTTCGTGAAATGCGACGACAGGCAGAAAATGTTACTCGGGTACATTCTATTTATGTTGTAGATAAAGAAGGTAAACTAAAAGGAAGACTATCACTCAAAGATCTACTTACTGCATCTGCAAAAACTCATATCAGTGAAGTATATATTCCTAAAGTAGATTATGTAGATGTAGATACAGAAGGAGAAGAAGTTGCTCGTATTATGCAAAAATATGATCTTGAAGCTATTCCTGTAGTAGATAATGAAGGTATATTGATGGGGCGTGTAACCATTGATGATATCGTGGATTTTATAAAAGATGAAGCAGAAAAAGATTATCAGTTGGCAGCTGGTATTTCGCAAGATGTAGAAGCAGATGATAATGTATGGGAGCTTACCAGAGCGCGATTACCCTGGTTGATTTTAGGCCTTTTTGGAGGACTAGGGAGTGTATTCATTATGCAGGATTTTGAAGATGTAATGACCAATCCAAGAATTAGAGATTTATTTTTCTATACCCCATTAATTGCTGCAATGGCAGGAAACGTAGGTGTGCAATCTTCTGCAATTATAGTGCAGGGATTGGCAAATAATGTAGTAAAAGGAAGCTTACTAAATCGACTACTAAAAGAAGTAAGTCTTAGCTTAATTAATGGTGCTGCATTGGCACTGCTTATTATTCTTTTTGGTTTTATTATGAAGTATGAAGTCTCATTTAGCTTAACAATAGCAGCAGCACTTATGAGTGTTATTATTGTAGCAGCACTTATCGGTACTTTTGTTCCTATCATTCTGGATAAAAGAGGTATTGATCCTGCAATTGCCACAGGTCCTTTTATTACAACCAGTAATGATATTTTTGGGATTTTCTTATTCTTTTATATTGCAAAACTTATTTTAGGGTTTTAGATCACCAATCTTAAAATAGCTGTATTTTTAATCTATTCAACTCTCCTATTTATGAAATCCGAAATTTTTGAATTCAAATTTACGGTTCCAAAATCAGCAATAGATGATATGGATCATGTAAATAATGTAGTGTACCTACAATGGGTACAAGATGTTGCCAAAAAGCATTGGGAATCCAGAACCAATAGGGATATTAGGAATACTTATGTTTGGGTAGTTCTTAATCATTATATAGAATATCATAGCCCTACTTTTGAAAATGATAAAGTCACGCTACAAACCTGGATCGATAATTATAGAGGTGTTAGAAGTGAACGTCATACTAAAATTATAAATACAACTACTCAAAAAATATTAGTTTCTGCTAAGACAAGTTGGTGTTTTTTACATAAAGAAACACTAAGACCAGCAAGAATCCCAGATGATATCACTTCTTTGTTTCTTTAAATAATGAGGTACATTGTGTATTGCTTCTTAAAAAGAAAAACAATAATAATACAGCAGAAATAGCATATAAACCTAGAGTTTAAATATAGTATTTTGGTTGATCATTTATCGACTGTAAACAAAAGGAAGATGTTTAATAAATCAAACACCCTCCTTCGTCAAGTCAAGTTATAGTTGGTAATAAAATAATTTAATGTAGTGTTAATTATTTTTTTATGATTTTAGTCCGATCAGTAAAGGTTTTAATATCTAGTTCGGGATTACCATATACATACACTATACTTTTTCCTTGTGCATAAAGCTCTAAATTTCTTTTAGCGTATACATATACATCTGCAGAATTATAAGTATTTAGGTCTGTAGAAGAAGTTTTCATTTTTTTTGCCTTAAGTTTAGATGAATCTTTAACATCAAAAGAAGCATAATCTGTGTCTCCATCCATATCTAATTCGGCAGCTTCAGTCATGGAAACTTTTATTTTATTTGTAATGAGATATGCTTTAAGATCTGTTTTGCCATTCACAGTAATTGCTACATTTTCTGATTTGATTTTAACTTTCCCTTTCACTTTATCATATAAAGTAATTCTAACATCATCTGCTTTCACATCTAAATCCAAATCACTCGAATCATAACCAGTGATAAATAATTTTTCAGAAATCAATTTTTTATCACTCTTTATCTTAGCATCATTCCTAAGTATAATATGCTCTATCTCTTTTACATTTAAACTAATTTCTAGTTTTTTGCTTCTCACAATTCTATTGGTTGTATATATTTTTAATACACTATCTGTTACTTTAAACTGAACGATATCAATTAGATTTTCATCAGTCCTAAGGTAATATCCACTTTGATCACTCTGGTTAAGAGTTACCTTTAGTTCATCATCAATTTCGATAGTATTAAATGTTTCAGGAATATCTTTGGTAATTTCGTTTATGACTCTATTTCCTTTAATCTTTGGTTTTTTTTGTGCAAAAATGCATATACTAAAGGATAGCAAAGCAACTATAAGCATTGATTTTTTCATTCTAAGGTCTATTTTGTTTTGTGTTTAAGTGTCTATATAATTTAAGACACTGTTTTTTTAGAAAGTCACATTTGAATCCTTTAAAAAAATCTGAAGCATTATTTTATCCCCAAATATTCTTTACTTAGTATCTTGCACTACCTTATAAACACTAAAGGTTTCTAATACCTTATTCTGAACATAAATGTCATTTTTATAATCTAGAAAATACTAGAAAATGATTAATAAGAAATTTATAAAATGTCTTCTGTTGTTCATAGAAATCCTCATTCCCAATATAGTTTTCTATCTTTTATTAACTAATTTTGGAGACCTATACAAAATATATGAAAGTACTTCACCTTGACACAAATCATCCCCTACTTTTAAATCAGCTTGTCGCTGCAGGTTTCGAAAATCATGAAGATTATACTTCTACAAAAGAAGAAATAGAATCCAAAATCCATAATTATAGTGGGATTATCATTCGCAGTAGATTTAAAATTGATAAAAGTTTTCTTGACAAAGCCAAAAACTTAAAATTTATAGGGCGAGTAGGTGCTGGCCTGGAAAATATCGACATCCTACATGCCGAGGAATTAGGAGTTAAACTATTTAACGCACCAGAAGGAAATCGCAATGCTGTTGGTGAACATGCATTGGGTATGATTTTATCATTATTCAACAAAATGAATATTGCTGATCAAAGTGTACGAAATGGGCAATGGCTTCGCGAAGAACATCGGGGTATCGAATTAGATGGAAAAACAGTTAGTATTATTGGATATGGTAATATGGGCAGAGCTTTTGCCAAAAAACTACGTGGTTTTGCGGTAGAAGTCATTTGTTATGATATTAAAGATGATGTAGAAAACAGCGATGCAACACAAGTAGAACTTGATGAGCTTTTTGAAAAGACCGATGTATTAAGCCTTCATACCCCAGAAACCCCTAAAACAATCGGCATGATTAACTCTAAATTTATTCATAAATTTAAAAAACCGTTTTGGCTGATCAACACTGCCAGAGGAAAAAGTGTTGTTACCAAAGATCTGGTCAAAGGTATAGAAGAAGGAAAAATCTTAGGAGCAGGGTTAGATGTTTTAGAATACGAAAAATCGTCTTTTGAAAACTTATTTGCTTCAGAAAAAGAAATGTCAACAGAATTTAAGGAACTCCTTAAAATGAATAATGTGATCTTAAGTCCACATGTCGCAGGTTGGACTGTAGAATCTAAAGAAAAATTAGCACAGACCATCGTTGATAAAATTAAAGCAGAGTTTTGTTAAAACAAATATTTACTACATTATTATCAAACTACACTCAAGATTCAGACTATATTGAATCCTTATGGAATGATATTTCCAAACAACATCATAAAAAGATCAGATACTACCATAATCTTTCACACCTAGACCATCTTTATCATAATTTGGTTGAAGTCAAAAACAAAATTAAAGACTGGGATATGGTTTTATTCGCTTTGTTTTATCATGATTATGTTTATAACATACTAAAACAGGATAATGAAGAACAAAGTGCAAAGAAGGCAATAGCGGTACTAAATTCATTATCTATAGATAAAAATCGTATCATACTTTGTTCTGACATGATATTGGCCACCAAAGGGCACAACAATTCTGAAACGAGTGACATTAATTATTTTACCGATGCTGATCTCTCTATATTAGGAAGTGATTGGAAAAACTATGAAACTTATTACAAAAACGTAAGGAAAGAATACAAATACTATCCCGATTTTATGTACAACAAAGGAAGAATCAAAGTTTTAAATCATTTTATACATATGCAGGCGATCTTTAAATCTGAATATTTCTACAAAAAATTTGAAGTGAAGGCGAAAGAAAACCTTCAACAAGAAATTGATTTGCTTTCAAATTAAATTTCAGTTTTACTACATTTATAGAGTGAAGAAAACAATTTTTACTTTTGCAGCTTTAGTTCTGGCAATACTAGCTCTTTTTCAGTTAAGTAAATACAGTATCATTGCTGGAGATACATCGATAGAAACTGTAATTGCCATAATCGCTGTTATTTTTTTTATAATTGGTATTGTAATCAACAAAAGAGTTCTACACAAAAAGAAAACACCTACACAGGAGATAAATTATCAAAAAATTGAAGAACTGGGATTGAGCAAACGAGAGTATGAAGTCTTATGCCAGATTGCTATGGGATTATCTAATAAAGAGATCGCCCAAAAACTCTTTGTTTCAGAAAGTACTATAAAAACTCATGTTTCTAATATGCTCGTAAAACTAGATGCAAAACGACGTACTCAAGCAATACAAATTGCAAAACAGCTACAAATTATACCGCTTTAACGTATTTCAACCTCATATATTCTAAATTTCATACTTTAGTATGAATGCTGTTTATTGGCCTAATTTTACATTTGGGTCTAACAACAAATACATATACATCAATGAAAAATACAATTATACGTTATGGGTTACGAAGTGCCATTTCTATATGCCTGTTAGCACTTGCAGGATGGTTTTTAGGGAAAAACCTGGATTACTCTATTCAAGAAGTAATAGGGTATGCCGGTATAATAGTATCGTTACTTTTTGTGTTCCTTGGTATTAAACATTATCGGGATAAAGAAAATAACGGTGTTGTTTCCTTCGGAAAAGCATTATTGATCGGTATACTTATTACTCTTATTGCTGCTTTGGCCTTTGGGATATTAGATGTGATTTATATCGAATATATCAACCCAGATTTTGTCACCGAATACTATTCGCATTACGTTGAACAAATGAAAAATTCTCTCCCACAGGCCGAACTTGAAGCTAAACTGGCAGAGTTAGAAGCCCAAAAAGAGTTATTTTCTAACAGGTTTATGAGCTTCTTTTTAATGTTTGCAACAGTATTTATGATTGGGTTTATAATTTCACTAATTTCAGCACTGATACTACAGCGTAAACCAATATCAGCTAATTAAAAAAATAATACAATAAAAATAGTATGCAATACAAAGCTAAAACACCTGATGAGTATATAGAAGCTATTCCTGAGGAAAGAAAGGAAGTTATGAGTATGCTTAGAAAAGTAATAAAAGACAATCTTCCTGAGGGGTTTTCTGAAGAAATTAGCTATGGTATGATTGGGTATGTTGTACCACACAGCTTATATCCCAATGGGTACCACTGTGATCCTAAATTACCTTTACCCTTTATGAATATTGCTTCGCAGAAGAATTTTATAGCTGTCTATCATAGTGGCATTTATGCAAATCCAGAATTAATGAACTGGTTTGTTGGTGAATATCCTAAGTATGTAAAAACAAAATTAGATATGGGTAAAAGTTGTATCCGTTTCAAAAAAATCAATCAGATTCCGATGGAATTAATCGCAGAATTATCTACCAAAATGACTCCGCAAGAATGGATTGCAATGTATGAATCTAAAGTAAAAAACAAATAACAATATAGCTATGAAACGAGTAACAGGAATAGGAGGCATATTTTTTAAAACAGCCGATCCTAAAAAAACAAAAGATTGGTACAGGGATCATCTGGGTTTTAATACAGATGATTATGGTTGTACATTCTGGTGGAAAGACAAAGAAGGTAACGATTGCTCTACACAATGGAGCCCTTTTAAAGACGACACTACTTATTTTGCCCCAAGCAAGAAAGAATTTATGATGAATTTCAGAGTAGAAAACCTAACCGAACTTCTCGAAGTTCTTAAAAGCGAAGGAGTAACTGTTATTGATAAAGTAGAAGAGTATGAATATGGTAAATTTGGATGGATTGTAGATCCAGAGGGTAATAAAATCGAGCTTTGGGAACCCGTCGATAAAGCATTCTTGTAAAACTCTAACAAAAAAGGTTGGCTATGTAGCCAACCTTTTTTATATATAATTTCATTTAATATTACATAAAGAATAAAAGAGACGCTACTATCATCCAGCAGCCAACTATTATTCCTAAAATACCTAGCTTACCTTGTTTAGGAGCTAATTTTTCTCTAAGGCGATTTGCTTTTTCTTTTGCCTCTTCACTTTTGGATAAAAAATACTTACTGATGAGACCAAATCCAAGCATAAATCCTAATGCTGCAGAAACAATATTTCCTGCTAACAAGGTTATCCACCAAATAGGATATGTTGTAAGCCACCCCAGGTTTAAAATTGCAGAAATAATACCCCAGATACCCCAAATACAAAATATAAATCCAATCCAACCCTGGTAAGGTTCAATTTTTTCTAAAAGCTCTTTTGCATTTGGTTTTTTAGATAATAGTAACGATGGTACTGCAAGAATACTTAAAACGATTAATGAGATTCCCCATATCATAGTTTTCAAATTTAAAAGGTTAGTGTTTGTTTTTTTATTCAAAGTTGTTATATCAAATATAACAATAAATATGACTTATCAAAATATACTGTACTATAGTTATCCTATATACTAATAATTAACACCTATAAACATTCTTGTTAATCTTCTGATTTTTAATTGATATTTTTTTGTAATTTTCTCCAAACTAATAAATGATTTTAACAACATGAGTGAAGAAAACAACAACCTAGGGGACGATATAAAAAAAGGAGCAGAAGAAGCGGCAGAAGCCGCAAAAGAATTTGCTAATGATGCTAAAGAAGCAGCCAGTGATTTTGCCGAAGAAGCTAAAGAACTTGTTAATTCTTCAGATAACAAAAAAATGCTG
Organism: Bacteroidia bacterium; assembly: GCA_030427585.1. Classification (GTDB taxonomy): domain Bacteria; phylum Bacteroidota; class Bacteroidia; order Flavobacteriales; family Flavobacteriaceae; genus Aquimarina. The sequence goes on along the minus strand of JAUIBW010000019.1, from coordinate 11,952 downwards.
GCGGGTATCTTAGGGATACTTTTGGGTTGGCTAGGAATCCATAAGTTTATTTTGGGATATAATAAAGAAGGAATTATTATGCTCGTTTGTGGGCTTCTCGGATTTTTTACCTGCGGAATTACTTCTTCGATTTCTGGAATTATAGGATTAATAGAAGGAATTATGTACTTAGTAAAGTCTGATGATGAATTTTACCAAACCTATCAGGTAGGTAAAAAGCCTTGGTTCTAATAATAAAAAGCCGGAAATCTTAGTTTTCGGTTTTTTATTTCATTTTGTTATCGTAATATTGCGATATTATAATATTAATTATGGGAATTACCAAGACGCAAATATTCGATCAACAACAAAATGAATTGGCACAGTTCTTTAAAATATTAGGTCACCCTGCACGTATTGCTATTCTTCAATATATCAGCAAACAAAATACATGTATATGTAATGACTTGGTTGAAGAGATAGGATTGGCGCAAGCTACGATATCCCAACACCTTAAAGAATTAAAAAGCATAGGATTACTTCAAGGAGAAATCGAAGGTAAAAGCATGTGTTACTGTATCGATATCGATCGATGGGCTGCTTTACAAAAAAATCTAAACTCATTTTTTAATACCACCAAAAAAAATTGTTGTTAAATCTAATAATCATTAAAAATCATGAACACATCAGACTTTATAACTCTACTAGCAGAACATCAAGATAAATCATTATTATTCGAATATGCTCCGGGAATGCTGGTAGGGACTAATTACCATATTACCGAAGTAAAACATGTTACTGTAGATGCCGTAGATTGTGGTGCAGGTACCGATTTCTGGAAAGAAACTATTATTCAACTATGGGAAAGCCCAAGTGAATTAGGTAAATCAGACTATATGAGTACCTATAAAGCTCTGGCGATATTAAGAAAGGTAGGAAAGATGAAATCTTATGAAATGGATGCTGTAGTAAAAATAGAGTATGGAAATACTATGTTTCATACTGCGCAATTACACATTGCAGATTTTGAAATCAAAAAAAATCAATTAATACTGAGACTTACCGTAAACCCCACAGATTGCAAAGCAAAAGAAGCATGTGGAATTACAGAAACTAATGCTACAGAAGCCGCTTCTTGTGCTCCTGGTAGCGGTTGTTGCTAGATGATGAACACCACAACAAAAATAACATATTTTACCCAAAAGGATTGGCCTACGATCTCTGCGATCTATAAAGAAGGAATTGATACCAAAATTGCTACTTTTGAAACTCAAGTACCTACCTGGAAAGTATGGGATATTTCGCATCTAAAATCGTGTAGAATTAAGGCTATCCATAAAAATGCTATTGCAGGCTGGGCAGCCCTGTCCCCAACTTCGAAAAGGGAAGTATATAAAGGGGTAGCCGAAGTTAGTATTTATATAACATCAAAATTTAGGGGTTTGGGGATAGGTAAACTACTTTTATCCAAATTAATTGAAGAAAGCGAAAAAGCTGGATTCTGGACCCTACAAGCTGGGATATTTAGAAACAATAAAGCCAGTATCGATTTACATAAATCCTTAGGCTTTAGAGAAATAGGATATCGAGAAAAAGTAGCAAAATTAGATGGCATATGGCACGATAATATCCTCTTGGAACGAAGAAGTAAAATAATTATATAACCACAATAAACACTACAAATTCTCTTCTAAAAAGAGAGCAATTAAAAATAAAAACACTCATGAATATTTTAGTATTATGCACCGGTAATTCTTGTAGGAGTCAAATGGCAGAAGGATATTTAAAACATTTTGCCAAAGACAATGCAACTATTTATAGTGCGGGAGTAGAAACACACGGAGTAAATCCCCGAGCAATAGCGATTATGAAGGAAGATGGTATTGATATTTCTACTCATACTTCTAATAATCTAGACGAATATCTAAATATACAATTTGACTTCATTATTACTGTGTGTGATAATGCCAAAGAAAGATGTCCTTTCTTCCCCGGTAAGGCAAAACGATTGCATTATAATTTCTTTGATCCATCAAAAGTAGAAGGCACAGAAGAAGAAATTCATAGCGCATTTATAAAAACCAGAAATCAGATTAAAGAATATTGCAAAGATTTTGTAGAGAAAAATATGTCAAAAACAGTATCGTAATAGACACTACTTAAAATTATCAAAAAAATAAAATCTAAAAAACAGTGTATGTTGAGAACCTTATTTATCACCGTTTTTAAAATACTTCTGCTCTAATTCTGCCTGAAATTCTTCCATAACGGGTTTTACAGTACTATCAGGAAGATCAGCGATACGAATATACATTAAACCATCAACTGCATTATTAAATAATGGATCAACATTGAATGATACTACTTTAGCATTTTGCTTAATATATTTTTTAATTAAAACCGGAATACGAAGACTTCCTGGCTCTACTTCATCAATAATTTTATCAAATTTATTGAGATCACTTTTACTCTCATCAAAGACAAAATCTTTATCTGCATCTTTTAATTTTACTTTAAACTCTTTTTTAGGCCTAACATACTGTGCCACATAAGGATCATAATAATGAGATTTCATAAACTCTATCATCAGAGATTTAGAAAAATTGCTAAACTTATTGCTAATACTAACTCCTCCTATAAGATATTTATGCTCTGGGAATCGAAGCGTACAATGCACTATACCTTTCCAAAGTAAAAATAATGGCATAGGACGTTGTTGATATTCTTTAATAATAAAAGCTCTACCCATTTCGATAGATTCACTCATCATTTTATGTAATTCTGGTTCAAACCTAAATAAATCCTGAAGATAAAACCCATCAATGCCACGGTTAGCATAAATCTGCGAACCCATTCCCATACGATACGCACCAACCATTTTTTTAGCTTCATTATCCCATAAAAACATATGGTGATAATATTCATCAAAAGGATCCAAATCTAAAGAATTATTAGTTCCTTCTCCAATTGCTCTAAATGTAATTTCTCTAAGCCTTCCTATTTCATGAACTACATTTGGAATATGTTTTTTCTTTACCAGAAAAACTTCATAATTCTTACTGATCAATAATCGTTTATCATGATCTCTACAGTATTGTAGCTCTGATTCTATGGCATTGATATTACCTTCGACAGCTATTTCTTTAGGTGATTTTGGTAATTTCAAATTTTGAGGAATCGATTCTCTCAATGTCTTTTTCTCAAAAGGATTGGCCAGCATATACGTCTTCTTACGTAAGAAATTCGTAAAATCCTCAAGATTAGTATGTTCTTCCTGATCTTTTACCGAAACAGGATTACCAATTCGCACTTTGATAACTTTATTTTCCTGAGAAAAAAGTTCGCTCGGTAATTTGGCTGTTCGTAAAATATCACTTATAGAGGCCAGTCGATAAAAAAGTCTACTATTGCGAGCATGAAAATATATAGGAATTACAGGAACTTTTGCTTTTTGAACTAGTCTCATGGCACTAGGTTCCCAAGGTCTGTCTACATAATTCTTACCTTCTTTAAAAGTAGATACTTCTCCTGCCGGAAAAATCCCAAGTGGCTTACCTTCACGAAGGTGTAAAATAGCTTCCTTAATTCCTTTATGACTGGATTTTGCCTCTTTCCTATCCTCAAAAGGGTTTACAGGCATTATATAAGGCTTCAACGGCGAAAAACTGTGCAGTAAAAAATTTGCTATTATTTTATAATCAGACCGATGCTCTAACATAAGTTTAAGCAATAAAACTCCATCAAGCCCTCCTAAAGGATGGTTCGATAATGTAATAAAGGCCCCATTTTTAGGTAATCTTTTTAGATCTTCTTCAGGAATTTCATAATTTACATTATGTATTTCCAAAGTTTTGGTTAAAAAGTCCAAATCTTTTAAATGGCTTATCTTATCGTATTGACGATTTACTTTTGATAATCGGGTAACCTTAAGAATCACCCAACCAATAAAGGTGCCTATAAAACCAAATTTATCCATTTTGAGCCCCGCGGCTACTTCTCTTGCTGTGACTATGGGCATTAAATACAATTTGCGCTAACTGCAAATATAGCAAAATCCCTGAATTGATATCACTAATCTCTTGATACCATTTGATAAGTCTCTCTGGTTATTTGCTTTAGTAAAATATCTTTATTTTTTTCTAAAGAGGTAATAGCTTCATTTGTAAAGTGTCTAATCGTAAATAAAGATACATTCGTGTTGTAAGTAACCCTAAATTTTGCTTTAAGTTTCCCTAAAAGTTTTTCAAAATGAGCAAACTTATCATCAAGGCATACTGAAAAACTAATTGCAGAATTCTGAATTAGGCCTACTTTTATATGATACTGATGAAAAAGACTAAAGATTTCACTAATATTATTTTCGACGATAAATGAGAAATCTAAAGAAGAAAGTGAGACCAAAATCTGATTTCTCTTTACGATATAACAAGGTAAATGAGGATCTAATGGTTGACCTTTCTTTACAGAGGTCCCTTGATCGACAGGATTAAGAAACGATTTAACATATAATGGTATTTCTTTACGCTGTAAAGGCTGAATTGTTTTTGGATGAATCACAGATGCTCCATAAAACGCAAGTTCTATAGCTTCTTCATAAGAAATATGAGATAGTAGTTGAGTTTGATCAAACACTCTGGGGTCTGCATTAAGAACACCAGGTACATCTTTCCAGATACTTACACTATCTGCATTTAAACAATACGCCAAAATCCCGGCAGTATAATCACTCCCCTCCCTCCCCAAAGTTGTAGTAAAATTATTCGTATCAGATCCAATAAACCCCTGGGTAATACTAAGGCTATTTTTATTAACCTTGTCGAGTATCAGATGTTGAGTAGTTTGCCAATCTACTTCGGCATCTCTATAGGCTGTATCTGTTTTAATAAAATCTCGTGCATCTAACCACGTATTTTGATACCCTTTGTGATTTAGATATTCACTTACAATAGTAGTAGAAATTAACTCTCCATAAGGTACTATTTGATCATAGACATAATCATATTGAGTTGATTTATTTCTATTTAGTATGGTTTGCATATCTAATAAAAGTCCTTCAATTTTTTTAAAAACAGGGTGTTGTTCGTTTTCAAAAAGTGTTTCCAGAATTTCGTTATGATATACCTCGAGATCCCGAAGTGATATGTTAAGTTCCTTGCTATTCTTAACGTATAATTCGACAATACGTTCTAATGCATTGGTGGTTTTACCCATTGCAGAAATAACAATAATAAGATTAGAAAATCCTGTTTTCTCAAGTACATTAAGTACATTTTTTACTCCCTTAGCATCTTTTACAGATGCTCCTCCGAATTTAAAAACTCTCATTAACCAAGTGTTTTTTTACCATTAAATTAGATAATGTTAAATTGAAAGCATTATGATTTTGATACGAATTTATTAACCCCATCCTGATCCATTTGAACCAGATACCAATCTTTTAAAAGCTTTGCACCGCTTTTTTCATAAAAATCAATAGCAGCAGTATTCCAATCCAAAACAACCCACTCTACTCTTCGTACTCCTTTTGATTGAGCATATTTTAATACTTCTTTGTATAATGCACTACCCAAACCAGTTCCTCTCATAGATTCTTTAACAATAAGGTCTTCTAAATGAACAGAACGTCCCTGCCAGGTAGAAAACCGATAATACACCAGGGCTATTCCTACTATTTCATCCTTTACCTCGGCCACAAAACAATGAAAAAGTGGATGATCTCCAAAACCTTCACGTATAAGCTCTTCAACAGTTATTTCTACTGCATCAGGTTCTTTTTCAAAAATTGCCAGTTCCTGGATTAAACCCAGTACTTGAGTCATATCTTCCTCTCTGGCATCTCTAATCACATAATTCATAAAAAAAGTTTATCAAAACTATAAAATATGAACTAGAAATCAGACAATTTTCTAATGTTATGCGACCACATTATATATTTTTACATTTCTTAATGACGTTTAATAATTAAAGCCTCCGAAAACGTTATAGTTACTTAAAAAATAATACTTTTGCAGCAACTAAAAATTCACCATAAATGACAAGAAGAAATCAAACCCTAGGAGAATTTATCATAGAAAACCAAAAAGATTTCCCATATGCTAGTGGAGAACTTTCTCGTTTGATCAACTCTATTCGATTAGCGGCAAAAATGGTGAATCACGAGGTAAACAAAGCAGGGTTAGTAGATATAACAGGAGCTGCAGGAGAAACCAACATACAAGGTGAAGATCAGCAAAAGCTAGATGTATTAGCTAATGAAACCTTTATCAATACACTAACAAATAGAGAAATTGTATGCGGAATTGCTTCTGAAGAAAATGATGAATTCATTACTATAAAAGGGCAAAAAAACGACCACCGCAATAATTATGTGGTGCTTATGGACCCTTTGGATGGAAGTTCTAATATAGACGTTAATGTTTCTGTAGGAACTATTTTTTCTATCTATCGTAGGATAACTCCTACCGGAACTCCTGTAACTCTGGATGACTTTTTACAACCTGGTAATTTACAAGTGGCAGCAGGATATATCATTTACGGAACCTCTACAATGCTTGTATATACTACAGGGCATGGTGTTAATGGTTTTACATTAAACCCTGCATTAGGAACGTACTACTTATCACATCCCAATATGAAATTTCCAGAAAACGGTAATATATACTCGGTAAATGAAGGAAATTATATACATTTTCCACAAGGGATTAAAGATTATATTAAATATTGCCAGGAAGAAAAAGAGGATCGCCCATATACTTCTCGATATATTGGCTCTTTGGTAAGTGATATTCATCGTAATATGATAAAAGGAGGAGTTTACATGTACCCAAGTACTTCAAAATCTCCTAATGGAAAACTTCGCCTTTTATATGAGTGTAACCCTATGGCCTTTATTACAGAACAGGCAGGAGGTAAAGCTAGTGATGGATACAGACGAATTATGGACATCAAGCCAACTCAACTACATGAGCGTACTCCTTTTATTTGTGGCAGTAAAAATATGGTCGAAAAAGTAGAGTCATTTATGAAATAACTCTAAACAGATCAAAATAACCTAATTTTTTACTATCCTTGTATATCGAATATTTGTTTTTCATAAATTCGGTATATCCTCACCCAAAACTTAAAAATAAAACGTACAAACACAATCTTTTTAAAAGAATAAGATTTTGAATTGAGAAAATTAACATTATCACCATTATAGCGGATTTTTTAACGTTTTTATGTTAATTTTACGTAAGTTCATAATTAAGAATCTAATAAACCGATTAAAATGGCTAAAGAAAATAAAGCTGTTGAAGAAAAAGTTGCTGATGACCCTTCTTCAAAAATAGAAGCAATAAAGAATCTAATCTTTGGAGAAAATATTGCAGCTTATAACTCAGAGTTTGAAAAAGTAAAAAAAGAAATTGCTTCAAAAAAGAAAGAACTTGAAGATTTTATCGATGATACTCGTAAAGAACTAAATCAAGCAATAGACAATCTAAGCACAGATATAAATATTAGAATCACTGAATTAGAAGATAATTTAGCCGACAAAACTGATATGCTGGATGCCAAAAAAGTTGATAAAAAAACATTGGGAGATCTCCTTATCAACCTAGGTGAAAAAATCAACCAAAAATAATCCAATCTATCCAAAAGTATGGAAGAGCAGGATAAACTTAAAATTCTTAAAGAACTTCTTTTTACAGAAGAACACGAATTTGCCGATTCCATTGCTCAAAAAGTTGATGATCTAACCAAAATTGTCAATCAAAAAAAAGAACTCTCTCATAAAGTTGATCCTATTATTGATGATAAATTAGATGAATTTGTACAGGAAATTCCTAAAACTCTTGGGCCAACTATTACAGAAACGTTACGAGAAGAAATTAAAAACTCTCAAGATGCTGTAGTAGAAGCTCTATTTCCTATCATTGGTAAAATGATCAAAAAATATATTGCTCATGAAATGAAATTATTGAGCGAAAATATCAGCAGAAAAACAAAAAAAGCATTTTCATTTAGAAACTGGTTTCGTAGAACCAAAGCCAAGGTTCAAGGAGTTAGTGAGGGTGACCTTGCTATATCGGATTACGCAAAACCAAGGCTAATCCAAATGTTTGTAATCGAAAAAAACTCTGGTATACTAATTGCCGATTATAGCCCGTTATCAGAAGGCACCATAGATAAAGAGATGGTTGCCGGAATGCTTACGGCAATAAAAAGTTTTGTTGAAGATGCTTTTGAAGGAGGAAATCAAAATTTAGAACTTATAGAGTATGAATTGTATACTATACACATACAAAATTTTTATTCTTATTATGTAGCTGCTGTAATTTCTGGAGCATATACCATGATGTTTAAAGAAGTTCTGGAAGATCAGATTATAGATTTTGCCAAAAATAATATTTCTAGCATAGACTTAGAAAACAGTACCCTTTTTACTAAAAAATTAAAAAAACATTTTGCAGATGAAATTGTCTAAAAAAGTAGTCCTTTTAGGGCACTTTGGTGTCGGAAAAACGTCTCTATTCAGACGTTTTATGGATAACGAATTTTCTGAAGAATACAAGGTAACCCTTGGAGTCCAAATAAAAAAGAAATTGATACAACTACCCGATGGTAGAGAATTATCTATGATCATCTGGGATACCGAAGGGCATTCTATTAGCATAGAAGACACCAGAAAATCATATCTTCTTGGTTCACATGCTTTTATTTATGTCTTTGATCTTACCAGAGAAGAAACATACGCGACGCTTACCAAAGATCTAGAATACCTTAAAGAAAACTACATCAAAGTACCCGCCAGAGTATTAGGTAATAAACTCGACCTGGTTAATGAAAAAGAAATCAGACGTCAACTTACCGAAAAGAATATTCCTTTTGATGACCTAACCAGTGCTAAAACAAATAAAAATGTCGAGAGTTTCTTTTTAGATTTGGCAGAAGAAATAACAAGGTAAGCATGACGAAACATCAAAACAACCATTCGCAATTTAATCCTCAAGTACAAATCATTCATGTTACTTATGATAATATCATTACAGAAAGTGATCATACTTTTTTTAATTGGAAAGAAGGTACACTAATTTTTGATGCTCATCCTTTTTTTGAAATCCTTCGGGAATTTGAAAAAAATACTTCTTCTGGTAAAAAAGCATTAAACTTTCCTTGTATTCACTTGGAAGATGGCAAAACAGAAAAGATTTGCGACATCACATTTACTCTTGAAAAAGAAGAAATTATAATTATTCTTTTTGATTATACAGGAAAATATAAAGACCTGAATCAAATAGCACAACAAAAAAATGAATCCATTTTATTAGCCAAAGAACTCGAACTTAAGAACAAATATCTTCTGGAAAAAGAAGAATTTAAGAATAGTTTTATTGCTAATATCAATCATGAGATAAGAACGCCTCTCACAAGTATATTAGGATTTGTAGAAGTCCTAGAAAAAACCAAATTAACCTTCGAACAAGAAGAACTTGCCAGAATTATAAAAAGAGAAAGTCTGCATCTTAATGCTCTTATAGACGATATGATTGATCTATCTAAAATAGAATCAGGAACACTAAAAATTGTTGAAGAACGTTTTGCTTTTCACAATTTGATAGATGGGTTTCGTGAATCCTATGCTAAGGTAGCCGAAGAAAAGCAAATTACTTTTGAGACCAATATAGATCCTGGTATCCAGGAATATCTTATCGGAGACAGAACCAGGATATATCAGATTTTAAATAATATCCTAATTAATGCTTTTAAATTTACTGAAGAAGGAAAAGTGATTTTTTCGATAACCAAAAATTACCAGCGTACCAATAAACTAAGTCTTACTTTTAAAATTGAAGATACCGGGATTGGAATTATGGAAGAAAACATCCCCTATCTTTTTGAGCGATTTACTCGTTTTGATCTCGACAAACGAATTTCTGGGACTGGTCTTGGACTAGCAATAGTAAAAAACCTGGTAGATCTTTTAAATGGAGAAATAAAAGTAACCAGTGAGCCAGAAAAAGGAACCACATTTAATATAAAACTTCCATTTAAATTTGAAATCATAAAAACGTCACCAGCACGAAAAAAGAAAAAATATAAATTACCAAAAAGTGCAACCAAATATAGAATTCTGGTCGTAGAAGATGAAGAAATAACACAATATCTAATTATGAAGGTATTGATCTCACAAGGCAACTTTTTTGTCGACATTGCTATTAATGGTGAAGAAGCAATTAACTATATCGAGCGACGCAAATATGATTTGATTTTAATGGATCTTACCGTTTCTAAAATCGATGGATATCAAGCTACACATATGATTCGAAATAATTATGGAGATAAGTTTATTTCTGAAGTACCTATTATTGGTTTTTCTGGCAAATCTAATGGTACTGCCAGGGATAAATGTATACGATCCGGAATGAATGACTTTATAGCCAAACCCTTCGAGCAAGAAGAATTGATTTATAAAATTACAAAACAAATAGCAAAAAAGGCAGCTAATTAAGCTGCCTTTTTTATGATTTAAAATAAATCATTTTACCTATTCATATTTTTAATCTCATCTGAAAAAGTATCTCCATCCACACCTTGATCTACAAGATCTAATGCTTTATCTACAACATATTTTGCATTTTCAGGATTAAACCCTAAACCGATACTCAACTTTTCTAATAAAACTACCTGATCCTTTCCTTTAATATGATCTGCATATACCATTCTAGCTAAATCATAGAGTCTTTCCAATCTATTATCATAGCTTGTAGGTGGATTTATAGGGTGTGTATTATAATCTTTTAAAATCTCTTTAAAGTCATTTTCAGAAATTTCCAGTTTTCTGGCTAACCTATCCAAAAAAGCCTTCTCTTCGTCGGTAATCACTCCATCACTCATCGCTACTCTTACAATTGCTGCAAAATGGTCCTGGTTTCTTTTCTGAAATCCGCTATCAAATAAATCAGATATTGACATTGTATACTTTTGTTTAATTTGCCGCAAATATAACTAAACTATATACCTTTTAAAATTAATAATTGTCATTTTTTAGTTTAAACCCACATTACGCAATTGAAAATCTATTATCCCCTGAAATCATTGCGAAATATCGTTTCACCACATTTTCAAATGTAGTTGTAGTAAGATTGCTATGAATCCTTTACAAAAAATCCGGTATCCAATCGTATTATTGGCCCACCTTCAAAACACCAACACCCACAACCCCTTGTTATTCTTTACTTTACAGAGTTTTTGTTTTTTTGGCACGGCAATTGTTTATACTATATCCAAAGATGTATTACTAATTTAAAAATGATAAAAACATGAAAACATTATACATTAAATTCGGATTAAACTTTAAACCATTTATTAATTTTATAAAACAACTACCTGCGTCTTCTAGTTATGCAATACACAGATAAGCCATGAGAAGATATAGGATCGTACCATTCTCATCAGGACCGGTACATAAAATGTAAAAAAGCGAGGTAATTTTGATCTCGCTTTTGTTTTTTATAAGGTATACTGTTGGTTTATATAAAATTATTAACTCCTAACCATTCTACACTTTAATGTTTTTTATTTTCTATAACCTAACCAAGCTTTAGCGACACCTATCACAGTCTTAGATACACACTTTGGTTTATGATAGTATCGGGTAAAAATTTCATTTTCTAAAACTAAAAAAAGGTATACAGAAGGTACTTACAAAGTACCCTCCCCCTACTACAGAAGTACCCCTCCCCCTGTACAAACACAGGCCAATCCTATGTAAAACAGAGGTAGCACCTCTGTTGAACACAAGTGCTGCTTCTGATTGAAGTACCCCACCCCTCTAATCGAAGTACCCCTAACCAGGACCATAGCTATGTATCGTCCTAAAAAAAGTTTACAGTTTTTATTTAAATCCTGATATATGTTTACTGTTACTATTTAATCCTATTATTGGTTTACAATAATAGGATTTTTCACATAATAATTCTTCCATAGTTT
>JAUIBW010000018.1 GCA_030427585.1 Bacteroidia bacterium | reverse complement strand
TAACTGTATGAGGCCCTTTTCTTATTTTTGAATCCATTAAATCTAAGATAGAGATTTTTTCGCACTACTAAAGTGCTGCAATGAAATTGCAGGGCTTTCACCCTATTCTGAGACCAGTAAAATAACTCATAAAAAACGCCGCAATTTTTGCGGCGTTTATTATATCTTAAAAGATTAGTTATTCATTTTCTGATAATGGAATAGGAAGTACATTAAATATTTGATCTCCAGCTCTATCAATAGGTAATGTATTAGATAAACTATATCTTCTTAAATCAAACATTCTATGGTTTTCTGCCCATAAAGAATATCTTCTCTGATTCAACATCTCAGTAGTTAAAGCATCTGCAGTTACTGCTCCCGAGTAATTTGGTAAACCCGCAGCATTCCTAATTACATCTAATGCAGTTACTGCATCTGTAAGATTATTAGCTAATATACTTGCTTCTGCATACACTAAAATTAACTCTTCATTTCTAATAATATCGATTGGAGTAACATTAGTAGCATATAATCTGGTCTCATGAGTTCCTGTAAGACCATCTTGAACACTAGGATCAGGTCTGACAGCAGTTTTTGTAGTAACTCTTGTATCTCCTGCTTCTGCATCATTAATCCAACTATCATGTACTATAATTTGATCTCCATTGTTTGGCTCTGCTGCAGATACCGACGCTACTCTAAATACCGGGTTAGCACGATCATTTCCTCCTCCTAAACCAAAAACATACTTTGGCCCAGTAGTTAAACCAGCAGTAAGGCTAAAAAATGAATTTGATAATGATGTTAAAGAACCACTACCATCTCCGGCATAAACAGCTGCTACAGCTGCTACTGCTCTATTAAATAAAGCAAATGTACTTGGTGTATCAAAGTCAGTAAATCCATCACTTAAAGTAAATGCAAAAGCGCTTCCCGCATTACTTAAATCTGTATTTGCTTCATCTAATAAACTTCTTACTGCAGCTAATGTTGCGTCAAATCCTAAAACTGGACCTAAATTATCTGGATCAGAAATATCTACTCTAGCAGTTCCATAAGATTTTAAGATCTGAATTAATTCATAAGCCTTCATTGTTTTTGCATATCCTAAATATCCAGACTTTTCTTCTTCTGAAACTGCATTAGTATTGGCTATAGCCTCTATCAAAAGACTAGCATTTTTAACACATCTGTAGCTTCCATTCCATTGTGCTGTACTATAAAATGAATTATTATCCAGTGATACTCCATCTTTTCCTAATAAATTTCCTGTATTTCTAGGATCAGCATCAAATAAATAAAGTTCGCGCGCCATAGTTCCACTCGCTGTAACTTCTACACCTAATCCGTTTCTTGAAGTAGATTCTACTCCTGTTGCAAGTTCATTTAATTGTTTTTTTGATGCACCATTAATAACCCCTACAACACTTGGGCCATTTGGGTCTACAACTTCGTCTATAGTACATGAAGTTATTAGTAAAGCAAAAAGTGCTCCGATAATAGTATACTTCATCTTAATTTTAAATATATTTTTCATTATGCACTTGTATTAAAAATTAACATTTAAATGAAAGTAAAATTGCTGTGAACTAGGGAACGGAGTTACCTCAATTCCACTTGATAGTCCTGCTCCCCCATTTACTGAAACTTCAGGATCATAACTACTATAATCTGTAATGGTAAACAGATTTCTAGCAGATACTCCTAATTTTATACCTTCAACAGACTCTCCTAACCAATTACTAACTGTTTTTGAAGGGAGTCTATAGTATATTGCAGCTTCTCTTAATCTTAGATAACCAGCAGGTTCAACAAATCGTAAAGCATCAGCAGTTGAAGCCAAACGTGCTTGTCCTTCTGCAGTTTCTAAATCTGGGGACGTTCCTCCTAAATCTGTTAAAAATCTCGATAGGTTTAAGTTATCACCTCCCTTTTTCCATTGTAATAGAAATGAAACATCCCATTGCCTTAATATCGTTAATTGATTATTAAATGCCATCTGAAAATCAGGCTCTACGTTTCCTACTTGAGTTAGTGTTCCATTAATATTTCCTACTAGCTGTGTTACTGGTTTTCCCTCTTCAATATAAAAAGTACCCAAACCAGTACCAAAACCAGCTCCTGGTTGTGCAAATGCAGGAACATCTAATCGAGTAACCTCTGATCTATTTAAATAAAATTGAATTCCTGTATTCCAACGGAAATTATCTCCATCGAACACATCTCCTCTTACAGCTAATTCTACACCTTCATTTTTAAGATCTGCCAAATTTGTAGTTTCTGTAGTAAAACCAGAGGAAGCAGGTAGTGATCTAGAAAGAATTAGATCTTTCACGTTTTTATGATAATATGTTGCCTCTAAAGAAACTCTACTATTCAGCAATCCAAGATCAAAACCAACCTCGAATTCTGAAGCTGTTTCTGGCTCTACATTTGGATCCCCTTTTAAACCAGCAACAGATGTTCCTCCATTACCTCCAGTATTTGATGATCCTAAACTAGTAAATGTAGCTCCAAAAGCAGCTGGGTTTCCAGTTTCTCCATACGCAGCTCTAACTTTAAATTGATTAATCGCTTCTACAGTCCAAAAATCTAAATTTGCAATGTTTACTGCCAAAGAAGCTTTTGGAAATCCATATAACTTATTAGGATCTCCGTTTCTTGAAGATTTGTCTAATCTATATCCTAAAGTCGCTATAAATTGATCTTTATAATTTCCTTCTACCTGAGCAAAATATCCAAAATCTTTTTCTCTTGAGAAGAATTGATCTATTACCTGGTTTACCGATTGATCTACATTGGTTTGTCCCCCCGTTAAATCAGAACCCCTACTATTTACCAAATTAGATTTCTGATTTAAATAAGTTACACCGAATTGTGTAGTCAAATCCAAATCACCATTAAGTGACGTATTATTCCATACTGCTATTGCCTGGGCATTAAACTGTGTAAAATTATTTTTTCCTTGTGCAACAAACCCTTCTTGGTTTCCAACTTGAGCTTGATGTGTTTCTGGCACGTATACATAGGTTTCATTTGCTAAGTAATCAACCCCTCCATTAAGAATAAGCCTAATTCTATTATTCTCTCTGGTAAATAATTTAGTATTCAATTTGAATCCTTGTATAATTCTGTTATTTGAATCTTCATTTTTTGCCTGGTCTCTTACAAAAATTGGATTCCCAGGATAATTAGGGTTATTTGGATAGTTTCCATCAGCGTCAGGGTATAAACTATTCCATGGACGAGTAAATGCTAATGTATATCCATAACTTAATCCTCCTTCATTTTCATTTCCTGTAAAACTTCTGCTAGAATTACTTCTTACATAGTTTGTAGTAGAAGTAAAATCAAATACATCAGAAATACGATGATCTATATTAGTTCTTAACGATAATCTATCAAATCCTGTGTTTTTGATAATCCCTTCTTCATCCCTATAGGACCCTCCTACATAAAACTTAGTCTTCTCATTACCTCCTGTAGCATTTATTCTGGTATCGGTTATAAAACCTGTATTACCGTAAATTTCATCTTCATAATCATAAAGCCCCCCATTAGAAGCTATAGTAGCATTATATTTATCTCTTTCTGCCGCATTAAAAGTAGATTCTACAGATGCTGCAGTCCAAGGTCTTAGTCCTAATTTATTTTGAATAACATTAATTCCTGTATCCTGGCTAAAGCTTATTTTCGTTTTACCACCTTTTCCTCTTTTGGTAGTAATAATAACAACACCGGCATTACCACGTTGTCCATAAATAGCAGCTGCAGAAGATCCTTTTAAAACCTCAATGTTTTCAATATCATTAGGATCCAAATCTGCTAGTCTGTTTCCTGAATTTTCTTCATTCCCTCTGTTTCCTCCTGAGGCAAATCGTAATCCAGATGGAATTTCTACATTATTTATATATACTCCATCTACAATAACCAAAGGCTGATTATTACCGTTTATAGAAGAAACTCCTCTTAATCTCAATGCGAATCCTCCTCCTGGTGCACCTGAAGACGAAGTAATATTTACACCTGTAACTTTACCATATAAAGCTCCATCTACAGTAGTTTGCCCGGTATTCCCAACTAATTCTTCTGAAGAAACCGTTGAAACGGCATTTGCTAAATTTGCTCTTTTTATAGATGAACCTAATCCCGTTACTACCACTTCTTCTAATGATTCTGTAGACTCAGCCACTTGAATCGTAATATTTCCTGCAGTGGCTACAGGCACCGTTTTTTCTGCAAATCCTAGTGCAAATACTTTTAAATTTACTGGCAAACTGCTTACGGTAATGCTAAAATTACCATCAATATCACTAGAAGTACCATTATCTGTTCCTTCTTCAATAATATTCATAAAAGGAGCTCCTTGGCCAGTGCCCTCAACGACCACTTTTCCCGTAATGGTCTCCTGAGCCAACAACAAAGTCGGAACAAAAATTAGTAATAGCAAAATCTTCATTTTGCAAAAATGATTGTGTTTTTTCATAATGATCTGTTTAAATGTTTGGTTAAATCTATTAAAAGATATTGATAAAACAATGTTAAAACTAACAATTGTTCGCGTAAAAACAATCAAAACACTATCTATAAGTATTAAAATATCATAAAATATATGATGATTTTAAATATTTCAAACTCTTAACAAAATTGTTTTATAATTAACAATTCTCATAATCTACCTCAAGATTCTCAAAACAATCAAAATCTATTACCTGTTCACAGTTAAACTTCTTATTTTTGCAGCCTTAATATATAACATATGTACAGAAGTCATTCGTGTGGTGAATTACGCGCCTCAGATATCAAAAAAGAAGTCACCTTATCCGGATGGGTGCAAAAGACTCGTGATAAAGGATTTATGATATGGGTTGATCTTAGAGATCGTTACGGTATCACTCAATTAATATTTGATGAAGAGCGTACTCCAGCACCAGTGGTTAAAAAAGCTAAGACCTTAGGAAGAGAGTTTGTCATCCAAGTGAAAGGATCAGTAATTGAACGTGAATCAAAAAATCAAAATATTCCTACAGGAGAAATTGAAATCTTGGTGAACGAATTAACCATTCTTAATGAATCAATTGTTCCTCCTATAATTATCGAAGATCAGACAGATGATGGAGAAGATATACGCATGAAATATCGTTACCTCGATATTCGTCGTAACCCTGTAAAAAATAGTTTGATATTTCGTCATCAAGTGGGAATGCAAGTAAGAAATTATCTTTCTAATGAAGGATTTATAGAAGTTGAAACTCCGTATTTAATTAAATCTACCCCAGAAGGAGCTCGAGATTTTATTGTTCCATCTAGGATGAATGAAGGCCAATTCTATGCACTACCACAATCTCCACAAACATTTAAGCAACTCCTTATGGTTGGAGGAATGGATAAATATTTTCAGATTGTAAAATGTTTTAGAGATGAAGACTTAAGAGCCGACAGACAACCCGAATTCACACAAATAGATTGTGAAATGGCATTTGTAGAGCAGGAAGATATTTTAAATATATTCGAAGGGCTTACCCGATATTTATTATCAGAAATAAAAGGAGTAAATATTGGTGATTTCCCAAGAATGACCTATGAAGAGGCCATGCGAACCTATGGTAATGATAAACCAGACATAAGGTTTGGGATGAAGTTTGGTGAACTTAATGATATAACTCAACACAAAGAGTTTAATGTATTTAATACCGCAGAATTGGTTGTTGGTATCGCCGTTCCTGGGGGAGCTTCATATACCAGAAAAGAGATTGATAAACTTATCGATTGGGTAAAACGCCCTCAAGTTGGTGCACTGGGAATGGTATATGTAAAATGCAATGAAGACGGAACATATAAATCCTCTGTAGATAAGTTTTACGATCAAGACGATTTGGCTAAATGGGCAGAGGCAACCGGAGCTAAAGCAGGCGATTTAATCTGTGTACTTTCTGGTTCTACAAACAAAGTAAGAGCACAACTAAGTGCTCTTAGAATGGAGCTTGCCGAACGATTAGAATTAAGAAATCCAGAAGAATTTGCTCCTCTATGGGTAGTAGATTTCCCATTATTAGAATGGGATGAAGAAACAGAACGTTATCATGCTATGCATCATCCTTTTACTTCTCCAAAACCAGAAGATATTGCTTTATTAGATACTAAACCAGGAGATGTTCGTGCTAATGCATATGATCTTGTTTTAAACGGAAATGAAATTGGAGGTGGTTCTATCCGTATTCATAATAAAGAAACACAAGCATTAATGTTTAATCATTTAGGATTCACCCCAGAAGAAGCAAGGGCTCAGTTTGGGTTTTTAATGGATGCTTTCCAGTATGGAGCTCCTCCTCACGGTGGTATTGCTTTTGGATTTGATAGATTAGTCGCTATTCTCGGTGGTCAGGAAACAATTCGAGATTTTATTGCTTTTCCGAAAAATAATAGCGGGCGAGATATTATGATTGATGCACCATCTAATATTGATAACGAACAGCTTAAAGAATTAAATATAAAACTTGATTTATAATAAAAACCCCGCTTATGGCGGGATTTTTATTACCTTTAAACTAGTTAAGTCAAGTACATATGTCTCCCCAAAAGAAAAAGACACTACTTTATAAACTACTTAAATGGAGATATCGCCATATTTCTGATAAGACCTTTATTCTTATTCTAAGCATTCTTGTAGGGTTTACAGCAGGACTTGTTTCTTTATTATTAAAAAATATCACTCATCTAATTCAGGTTGTTTTAGAAAGTGATATCATTTCGTGGCAAGCTTCTTTTTATTTTATTATCCCTATAATAGGCCTACTAATTGTTTATATATTCACAAAATATATATTTAAAAGAGACGTAAAATCTGCTATCCCACTTATTTTATATTCGCTTTCCAAAAAAAATGGAATTATACAACCTATTCATGGGTATTTACCTCTCATTTTAGCACCAATCACAGTAGGTTTTGGTGGTTCGGTCGGACTTTTGGGTCCGGCAATTAGTTCTGGATCAGCATTAAGTTCTAGTTTTAGTACTTTATTTCATGTTAATCGAAAAACCCGGGTGTTACTTATCGGTTGTGCGTCTGCTGGTGCTATTTCTGCCGTATTTAAATCCCCTTTGGCAGGATTAGTTTTTGCAGTAGAAGTATTTAGTTTAGATCTTACATTAACGTCTCTACTACCATTACTTTTTGCTTCGGTATCGTCAATAATTACATCCTATTTTTTTTTAGGTGACGAAGTTTTATTTAGATTTAATGTTTTAGAAAAATTTGATATCTACGATACTCCTTTTTATATTATTTTAGGAATCGGAACTGCATTTGCCTCTATATATTTTACTAAAATGTATTTTGGAATATTACATTTTTTTGATCGTTTTCCTAAAAAAATTCATAGGTTATTAATTGGTGGACTTGCTATTGGGATCATGTTATATTTTATTCCCCCACTCTATGGTGAAGGTCTTGGTTTTATAAATGGTTTATTACATGGTGATCATCTAACCGCTATCGGTAAAACCCCATTTGATGCTATGACCAGTAATATATGGATCGTCATTGCATTATTAACCGGCATTACCGTCTTTAAGGCAGTTGCCATGACTGCCACTTTTGCTGCAGGAGGTTCTGGAGGAATATTCATCCCAACAATGGTAATGGGCAGTGCATTGGGTAATGTAGTATCTAAAGTAATTAATAATCTGGGAATAGGTTTTCATGTTTCTGAAGCCAATTTTACACTACTAGGAATGGCTGGACTTATTGCCGGAGTGTTACATGCTCCTCTTACCTCTATATTTCTTATTGCAGAAATCACTTCTAGCTATGAGTTATTTGTTCCTTTAATGATTACCACTGCAATATCATTTATAATCTCAAAAAATAAAATAGAACATAATATTTACACCCGAGAACTCGCAAAACAAGGACATTTATTGACCCATGATAAAGATCAAACCGTTTTGACTCTAATGAATCTCGAAGATTGTATAGAAACTAATTTTATTACTGTAAAACCAAATTACACACTAAAACAACTTCTAAGTGAGGCTGTAGCAAAATCAAACAGAAATCTATTTCCTGTTATTAATGAATCTGGTCATCTTATAGGAATGGTTTCGCTAGATGACATTAGAGATATTATGTTTGACATTACCTTATATCACAAAATAACAGTCGGCACCTTGATGGCTCAAACCTCGGTTGCAATAATTTACGAACATGACAATGCAAAAACAGTAATGAAAAAATTTCAGGATACCGGAGCCTGGAATTTACCCGTGATTAAAAACGGTAAGTATTTTGGTTTTATTTCAAAATCAAAACTTCTTACAGCATATCGTAGAAAGTTGATTAATTTTACACGATAAAACCCTTAGTCTATCATAACATTGTTATAAAACAAGTATTGCTATTATCAAGAGAATCTCAATTTTTAATGAATTTATTCTCACAACACCGAAAAAACTTTTAAACACATGAAATATATTATTAAAATACTTTTTATAGCTATTATCATCCTAATATCTGTTGGATATTATTTCAAAAACTCTGAAGATCATAGTACCGGTGATGTATTAGTTGGGATTGGTATATTAGTTTCTTCTTTCATTTTGATGCCCATTTTTATCTATCACAGGTGGAAAAATAAAAAAGTTAAAGATTACATGCTTACCGAAGAAAACCTAAAGAAAATGAGGGATTATGAGGCAAATAAGGAACGTAATAACTAATAAATTTTTAAAATATTCATACTTTGATAACAATTCATAAAAAATTTAAAACTACCTTTATTATTTAAATACTTATTATCTTATTACAATGGAAGGAACAGTAAAATTTTTTAACGAATCAAAAGGTTACGGATTTATTACCAACGACGAAACAGGAAAAGACATTTTTGTTCATGCTTCAGGAATTGATGGCGAAGCATTAAATGAAGGTGACAAAGTAGAGTATAATGAAGAAGAAGGAAGAAAGGGACCTACTGCAGCTAATGTGCGTATAATTCACGGATAGAAAGCAGACTCTGAACGTTTCAAAAGCACTACTGATTGTAGTGTTTTTTTTATTTTTTAATCGATCCTTAATATTAAAGTTAATTTAGTTGAGATTACGTTTTTCAATAAAAAACCGAGTGAGCAATTCTCCACATTCTTTTTCTAAAACACCTCCTACAATTTCAGTCTTTGGATGAAGTTTTGTTCCCATTGCAGTACACCCCCTTCGTTCATCGATAGCACCATACACTATTTTTTTAATCTGGCTCCAATATAAAGCCCCTGCACACATCTGGCAGGGTTCTAGAGTTACATATAATGTACATTCTTTAAGATATTTGCCTCCCAAAAAATTTGCTGCCGCTGTTATTGCCTGCATTTCGGCATGAGCCGTAACATCATTTAATAATTCTGTAAGGTTATGGGCCCTGGCTATAATTCGATCTGCAATTACAATAACCGCTCCTATCGGAACTTCATTCTTCTCATATGCCAATTCTGCTTCCTGAAGCGCTTTCTTCATAAAGTAAGAATCATCTAACGGGTCTAACATATATTATTAAATTTTTAGGTAAAGCTAAATAAAAATATTTGTATTCTGAATGAAATAAAAAGTATATAAAGAACCATTACAAAATAGTACTTTTGTGCTATGCAACAATCATTTCTATCTAATATCCAATATCCATCTGATCTAAGAAAGCTATCTCCTGATCAGTTACCCAAACTGGCTAGAGAACTTAGAGATTTTGTGATTAATATTGTTGCTACCAAAGAAGGGCATCTCGGAGCAAGTTTAGGAGTGATTGAACTCACTATTGCACTTCATTATATTTTTGACACTCCTAATGATATCCTTGTTTGGGATGTGGGACATCAGGCATACCCTCACAAAATTCTTACCGGGAGAAAAGATATATTTCATACCAATCGTCAACTAGGCGGTATTAGCGGATTTCCTAAACGCAACGAGAGTGAGTATGACACTTTTGGGGTTGGGCATTCTTCTACTTCCATTTCGGCTGTATTAGGCATGGCAATTGCCTCAAAATTAAAAGGAGATATCACAAAACAACACATCGCAGTAATTGGTGATGCTTCTATTGCTAGCGGAATGGCTTTTGAAGGGCTTAATCATGCCGGAGTAACCGATACCAACATGCTAGTTATCCTTAATGATAATGCAATTGGTATTGACCCTAGTGTAGGTGCTTTGAAAGAATACCTTACTAAAGCCAAGATTGGAGTTAGGCCTAGAAAAAATAATATTATCGAAGCCTTAAACTTTAATTATTTTGGTCCTATTGATGGGCATGATCTATCTATGCTTCTTAAAACTTTGGAGAAACTAAAAACTACAAAAGGCCCAAAACTTTTACATATTATTACCACCAAAGGAAAAGGACTGAAACAAGCTGAGGAAGACCAGGTAAAATACCATGCTCCTGGTAAGTTTGATGCTTCGACCGGAGATCTAATTTCAAAAGACAATACCGGATTACCACCTAAGTTTCAGGACGTTTTTGGATTTACCATTCTTGAGCTAGCTAGAAAAAATAAAAAGATTATAGGTATTACCCCTGCAATGCCTACCGGAAGTTCTTTAAAATATATGATGGAAGAAATGCCAGATCGGGCTTTTGATGTAGGTATCGCTGAGCAGCATGCGGTTACCCTTGCTGCGGGAATGGCAACGCAAGGATTAATTCCTTTTTGTACAATCTATTCTACTTTTTTACAGCGTGCTTATGATCAGGTAATACACGATGTAGCCTTACAAAATTTGCCTGTAATTTTTTGTGTAGATAGGGCTGGTATTGTAGGTGCCGATGGCGCAACACACCATGGGGTTTTTGATATTGCTTATCTTACTTGCATTCCCAACATGATTGTTGCTGCTCCAGCTAATGAAATCGAGTTACGGCATTTACTTTACACTGCTTCTTTGGGGCTAGACCATCCTATAGCGATACGCTATCCCAGAGGGAGAGGGCATATCATTGATTGGGAGGTTCCTATGCAAAAACTAGAAATTGGTAAAGCGACCCCCTTAAAGACAGGTGCTAAAATCGCAGTGATTTCTACAGGTATTATCACACATAATGTAACTAAAGCTATAAAAACTATAGAGGAAACCATTGGTCACTATCATTTTTGTTTTATAAAACCTTTAGACATTGATCTACTAAAACAAATATTACAGAACTACAACACTATTATTACTGTCGAAGATGGAGTTATCAAAGGTGGTTTTGGAAGTTCGATACTCGATTTTGCCAATCAACATCATTTTAAAAATAGGATCATTACTCTAGGCATTCCTGACCAATTTATTCATCATGGGACTGTAGATCAGCTACATGACATTTGTGGAATTTCTACCAAAGGAATCCTGAAAGTGATTAAAACACACATATAAGTATAAAATATTTTACAGCTGTAATCCTTTAATTTTTTGAAATTTTAATAATGCGTTACCATCGGTTAGACTTGCCACATAGTTGCTTATTCCAATAAGGCGAGTATAGAGATCTGCATTTGTATAATCAAAATGCATCCCTTCGGCTCTTAAAATTAACTTATCATAATTTGAGTTCTTTCCTCCTTTATTAAAATTATCGGTAGCTACGCAATAACGATCTAAAAGCGTAGCAAGAATCTCATATCCTGCAATCTCTTTTTCTGTTACTTCCTGGCTTTGATAAATCTTAGCAATACTTATTTTTATGATATCATCGATTTGAGCTTCATATTTACTTTTGTCTATTAATGCCATATCAAAGGTTCCTGATAATATAGCCTCTTCATGTTCGATAAAAATACTTGCTGCTTCTCCTATCAAAGTATTAATAGCTAATGCTCTAAGGTAACTTAATCGATCTGCTGTAGTAGTAAGTTTATTATATTTTGAAGTATTGATAGTATCTTTTACTAATTTAATCAAATATTCTAAAGCATATTCTTCTTCTATCAATCCCAGATTAATACCATCTTCAAAATCGATAATAGTATAGCAAATATCATCTGCTGCTTCTACCAAAAAAGTCAGCGGGTGGCGACTATAAGTAACCTCATCGTCAATCTGGTATTGCAATAACCCGACTTCTTCTGCTACCTCTTTAAAAAAAGAAGTCTCGTTCTGAAAGTATCCAAATTTTTTATGAGCGATATGAGATGTTGGTTTTTTGGGCAGAGATTCTTTGGGATATTTCATAAATGCACCTAATGTGGCATAGGATAACCTAAGTCCTCCTTCTATTCCTTCTCGTGATTCTGTAAGGATTTTAAATCCATTAGCATTTCCTTCAAAATCTATTAGATCCTGATACTGCTTAGGAGTAAGTTGGTCTCTATATCGGTTACCGCTTCCTGTCTTGAAGTATTCTCCTATCGCTTTTTCTCCAGAATGCCCAAAAGGTGGGTTGCCAATATCATGTGCTAATGCAGCGGCTGCAACGATAGCCCCAAAATCATTAAACTGGTATCCATGAATAGCAGCAAGATGTGGATGTTTTTCTAAGATTTTCTTACCTACTACTCTACCCAAAGAACGTCCTACGACAGATACTTCGAGACTATGTGTTAATCGTGTATGTACAAAGCTGGTTTTGGATAACGGGATAACCTGAGTTTTATCCTGCAGACTTCTAAAGGCCGAAGAGAAGATAATACGATCATAATCTACTTCAAAACCTAATCGGGTTTCGTCTTGCTCTTTACGTAATCTTTTATTTCTATCTCCCTGTCGTTTTAAAGACAAGAGTTGTTCCCAATTCATCATATTTCTAAAAAAATTCGAATATACAAAAAAGGGAAGCATCCTAAGAAAACTTCCCTTTTGCCCTATATAAATCTAGGTCTATGACCCACACATTAAACAATCGTCTCCTTCGCCTTCTTTAGATTGTGCAATTATCGCACGAAGTTCTTCTGGAGTAAGAGCTGTTCCTTCTGGAGCAACTGGCTCTTGTTTTGGTTCTGCTTTGGTTGCTTGCGCTTCCATTACTTGTGCAGCAGCTACAGCTACTTGCTCTGGTTTAGGCGCTTCTTTAGTTTCTTTTTTAAGTGTAAACTTAATTGCATCTACAGCAGATTTTGTTCTTAGGTAATACATACCTGTTTTTAATCCGCTTTTCCATGCATAAAAATGCATCGAAGTTAACTTGGCCATAGTTGCACCTTCTAAGAATAAGTTCAGAGATTGAGACTGATCGATAAAATATCCTCTATGACGAGACATATCGATAATATCCTTCATACTCATTTCCCATACCGTTTTGTATAGTTCTTTCAGGTCTTGTGGTATAATATCTATATTTTGTACCGATCCATTTGCACGCATGATAGCATCTTTAAGCTCATCATTCCATAATCCTAATTTTACCAGATCTTCTAATAAGTGCTTATTTACGACAATAAACTCTCCTGATAATACACGTCTGGTGTAGATATTACTTGTATAAGGTTCGAATGCTTCATTATTTCCTAAAATCTGAGACGTAGATGCTGTAGGCATTGGCGCAACCAATAATGAGTTACGCACTCCGTTTTTAAGTACTTGCTTACGAAGTTTTGCCCAATCCCAGCGGCCACTTAATTCTTCATCTTTTATCCCCCATAGATTATATTGAAAATCACCTTTAGATATTGGGGAACCTTCATAACTTTGATATGGTCCATCTGCTTTTGCTTCTTCCATCGATGCGGTTACTGCGGCAAAATACAGTGTTTCAAAAATCTCCTGATTTAATTTTTTAGCTTCATCACTGGTAAAAGGTAAACGCAATTGAATAAATGCATCTGCTAATCCTTGCACTCCTAATCCAATAGGACGATGACGTATATTAGAATTTTCTGCTTCTTTTACTGGATAATAATTACGATCAATTACCCTGTTCAGGTTCTTGGTCACCCGTTTTGTAATTCTAAAGAGTTCTTTATGATCAAACTGCCCGTTTTTTATAAACATTGGCAATGCAATAGATGCAAGATTACATACCGCTACTTCGTCTGGGCTAGTATATTCTAATATCTCTGTACATAAGTTAGATGATCGTATGGTTCCCAGATTCTGTTGATTAGATTTGCGATTTGCAGCATCTTTATACAACATATAAGGTGTACCTGTTTCAATTTGAGACTCTAAGATCTTTTCCCAAAGCTCACGTGCTTTAATTGTTCTGCGTCCTTTTCCTTCTGCTTCATAACGAATATACGTTTCTTCAAACTCATTACTATGTATATCAAATAAACCCGGGCATTCGTTAGGGCACATTAATGTCCATTCTGCATCATCTTGTACTCGTTTCATAAACAAATCTGGTACCCACATAGCGTAGAACAAATCTCGTGCACGCATTTCTTCTTTACCGTGGTTCTTTTTAAGATCCAGGAAATCAAAAATGTCTGCATGCCAAGGTTCTACATATATTGCAAACGATCCTTTTCGTTTTCCTCCTCCTTGGTCAACATAACGAGCAGTATCGTTATATACTCTAAGCATAGGTACAATACCATTAGAAGTACCATTGGTTCCTGCAATATAAGATCCTGTAGCACGCACATTATGAATAGATAATCCTATTCCTCCAGCCGACTGTGAAATCTTAGCGGTTTGTTTTAATGTATCATAAATCCCATCAATACTATCATCTTTCATTGTTAACAAAAAACAAGATGACATCTGTGGTTTTGGAGTACCCGAATTAAACAGTGTAGGTGTAGCGTGTGTAAAATACTTTTTAGACATAAGCTCATAAGTTTCTATAGCGGCATCCAAATCATTAAGATGGATTCCTATAGATACTCTCATAAGCATATGTTGTGGACGTTCTGCAATTTTACCATTAATTTTTAGCAGGTAAGAGCGCTCTAGTGTTTTAAAACCAAAATAATCATAACCAAAATCACGATTATAAATAATTGTAGAATCTAATTTTTCTTTGTTAGCGATAATTACTTCATAGACATCATCTGCAATTAGCGGTGCTTTTTTTCCTGTTCTTGGATTTACATACTCATACAGGTCTGTAACTACTTCAGAAAAAGTTTTCTTTGTATTTTTATGTAGATTAGAAACAGAGATACGAGCGGCAAGCTTTGCATAATCAGGGTGTGTTATAGTCATTGTTGCTGCTATTTCTGCAGCCAAATTATCTAACTCACTAGTTGTTACTCCATCATACAACCCTTCTATCACTCTCATAGCTACCTTTACAGGATCAACTAGTGGATTAAGTCCATAACACAACTTTCTTACCCTTGCGGTAATCTTGTCAAACATAATTGGTTCTTTACGCCCATCTCTTTTTACTACATACATACTTTTTTTTGGTTTTTAAATCTTCTTCTTAATGAAGAAGTTGATGATAATTCGTGTTACTAATTTTACATTCTGAAGGTCAAAAAATTAGATTCTATCTCCTTGAAATTGGATACTAAAAAGAAATCTCTACATCCAAAAATCAGAGTAATTCTATAGATAAAAAATAATAATATGACTTTCGTCCCTTTTGTTTTTTTCGTGGCTTTTTATAAAGCTTTATCAAACTGAGCTAATCTGAATTAAACAAAGAAATGTTTTTGACTAGCTCAGAATGAATATATCTTTATTGTTAGCATTTTGGATCCAACTCTTGTTGGAATAATAATCTTAAGAAATTAATATTCTTTTCGATTAAAAATCTGCATCAAAGCTTATTTTATTGTCTTCGGTATCTTTATTAAGCACTCCAGCTTTTTGATATTCTGAAACTCTTTTCTCAAAGAAATTAGTTTTTCCTTGTAAAGAAATCATATCCATAAAATCAAATGGATTTGCTGTTTCGTATTCTTTTTCACACCCTAATTCTACCAATAATCTATCGGTAACAAATTCTAGATATTGAGTCATTAACTTAGAGTTCATACCTATTAAACTCACAGGAAGAGATTCTGTTATAAACTCTCTTTCAATATCTAATGCATCTACCAGAATTTTTCTAATTCTATCCTTTGGCACTTTATTTATCAAATGTTTATTATGAAGATGAACTGCAAAATCACAGTGTACTCCTTCATCTCTAGAAATTAGTTCATTAGAAAACGTAAGTCCTGGCATTAATCCACGTTTTTTTAACCAAAATATAGAACAGAATGCTCCTGAAAAGAATATTCCTTCTACTGCAGCAAAAGCAATTAAACGTTCTGCAAAAGAATCAGATTCTATCCATCGTAATGCCCAGTCTGCTTTTTTCTTAATTGCAGGAAAATTCTCTAATGCGTTAAATAATATATCTTTCTCTTTCTCATCTTTTACATACGTATCAATTAGTAAAGAATAGGTTTCAGAATGAATGTTTTCCATCATAATCTGGAAGCCATAGAAAAATTTTGCTTCACTATACTGTACTTCGTTTATAAAATTTTCTGCAAGATTTTCATTTACAATACCATCTGATGCCGCAAAAAATGCCAAAATATGCTTGATAAAATAGCGCTCATCATCATTAAGCTTAGTAGACCAATCTGTTATATCCTGATGCAAATCGATTTCTTCTGCTGTCCAAAAACTAGCTTCGGATTTCTTATACCACTCCCAAATATCATGGTGTTGAATAGGAAAAATTACGAATCGATCTTTATTTTCTTGCAAAATTGGTTCTACGGCACTCATCATTATTTTTTTAGCTGTTTTTTTTTGAGAATTTCTTATTTCCTAAGGGTCTTACAAAGATCAAAAAATAGGTTAAAAGTTCTACCAAAAGTTAACAAACGTTTTCAACAAAGTTTTCAACACGAAGTGATTTCACAACTAAAATGATCTTTCACAAAAACACATATAATTATTTGTTAATCAAAACATTAAGTGTTTTTCATAAAAAGCAGGCAATGTGAACATCATCTCCAAAAATCTCTTATTTTTCACTTGCTAACCAAGGTTTTTCAACAAAAAAGCGAAGAAGGGAAAATATATTAATTTACGGTAAACCCGTAACCTTAAAAAACTCTTTTTTTAACACAAAAAAGAATAAAAAAGGAGTGTCATTTGCATCTAAAAATATAAATAAAAGGGTTATTTTTTCAATTTTTCTGCAACGTTTTCGAGTTCTACATACCAATCTTCTCCAAATTTTCTAATTAAGGCTTCTTTAACAAATTTATAGATCGGCACTTGAAATTCTTTACCTAATGTACAGGCATCATCACAAATTTCCCATTTATGATAGTTTACAGCAGAGAACTCTGTATATTCTTGTACTCTAACTGGGTATAGATGGCAAGATACTGGTTTTTTCCAGTCAATTTCGCCTTGATTATACGCTTCTTCAATAGCGCACATAGCTGTCCCTTTTTCATTAAAAATCACATATGCACAATCCGCTCCATCAATTAGAGGTGTTTCTAATTCTCCGTTAGCAGTTTTAATATGCGTTCCGTGATGTTCGATAGCTTCGATACCTTCTTTTCTCAAATAAGATTTGATTATAGGGTATATCTCTTTAAGTTTATGGGTTTCTGACATTTCTAAAGGTGCTCCTGCCTCACCATCAATACAGCAAACTCCTTTACATGCAGAGAGATTGCACACAAAGTCTTTCTCAATAATATCTTCAGAAACTATGGTTTTTCCTAATTGAAACATGCTGCTAAGATAATTCTTATAGAAGAGATTTTTTACAATTTATTCACCTTTTTATAATACCTTTATTTAATAAAGTCTATTTATATTTGCTCAAATTTTTGTAACTATTTTACTATGAACTTTGATTTTAAAGAAATATTTACTGCAAGTATGATTTTATTTGCGGTAATAGATATCATAGGAAGTATACCTATTATTATTGATTTACGTAAAAAAGTAGGGCACATTCAAAGTGAAAAAGCTTCGATTGTTGCTGCTATATTAATGGTGGTTTTTCTTTTTGTAGGAAAAGAAATTTTAAATCTTATCGGAATCGATGTTAATTCTTTTGCTGTTGCGGGATCTTTTATTATTTTCTTTTTGGCCATAGAAATGATATTAGGTATTCAATTATATAAAGATGATGCTCCAGAAACTGCGGCCGTAGTTCCGCTTGCTTTTCCTCTCATTGCAGGAGCAGGTACCATGACATCGATTTTATCTTTACGAGCAGAATATCACACAATTAATATAATAATAGCGATACTAATTAATATTATCTTTGTATATATTGTTCTAAAATCCTCTGGAAAAATAGAAAAAGTACTTGGTAAACAAGGGATTAATGTGATACGGAAAATATTTGGGGTAGTTTTGCTAGCTATTGCAGTTAAATTATTTACTGCAAATATTAAAGAGTTATTAACCACTATTTAGTTTTTTTAAAACAGATGAAATATTTTATATATCTATTAATTATTATTGCTATAGGTTTAATCATTTATAATATAACCTATCTAGATTTTGATAATTTATTGATAGGTGATAGTAAAACAGCTCTTATTAGTATTTTTTCTTCTGCCTGCGTAGTTTTGTTAATGACAATCTTATTAGTTTCTAGAAGTATTCAAAAAAAGAAAAGAGGAAACTAAGCTTTGTTTCTAACAACAAAACACCTAACAAATACTTAAATCTAAAACACGAAGAAGCAGGCAATAATCACTGGTGGAATTGAAATTACCATTAGGATCATAAAAAAGTTATGCAGTTTTCTAAACAACAATGCTCTCGTTAAGGATTTTTTAAGTTTTATATCTTCAGAGCTATGGATGTGTTCTCTTATTATATCGCCAGAAACATAAGAGGTATCAACTAATATATCATGTTTTAAAAAAATAGAAGCACTATTATCTAACAACCTAAAAGCAACTGCTATAATAAAGAAAAAAAGTGGGGAACATATTGCGATAGCTACTAGATATTCTTCAAATTCTGACATATATATTTTGGGTATAAGTTATTCTTCTTTAGAAAGTGATATTACTTTTTTAATCATTGCATCATCTTTATTTATAATTCTTTCAAAAGCCCCAGTTCCAAATAATTGTTGTGCCATTGTTGCTTTCAAATATTTTTTTAATTGATCTTCATAATTTTTCAACTCAATTTCTATCCCTCTTTGCCTAGAATATTTTAAAAAATCTTCAGCAAAAGTATCATCTATATTAATTTTTTCATTGAACTCATTTTCAGATATATCATTATAATATGTTCTATTTTTATCCAGTTCTTCAAATACATATCCTCCCATACGGCCAGAACGTAGCATATAATCTAATGTTTCACCTACACGTGTCGTATCTTTACTAACAAATATATCTGGTATAATACCTCCTCCTCCATAAACAATTTTACCTTCAGGAGTTTTAAACTTTAAAGAATCTGCTACCTGAATACTATCTGCATTCTGCAATTCTCCATTTTTATATCGCTCCATATACTCATTAAAATATTCTTTATTTCCGTTAGTATATGGTTTTTGTATCGATCGCCCGGTAGGTGTATAATATCTTGAAATTGTTAATCGTATTGCGCTACCATCTCCTAATGCCATTTCTCTTTGCACAAGGCCTTTTCCGTAAGAACGTCTACCAACAATAGTTCCCCTATCATTATCTTGAATTGCTCCTGCAAAAATTTCACTGGCAGAGGCAGAGTTCTCATTGATTAGCACATAAACTTTTCCTTGTTCAAAACTTCCTTTATTGGTAGCAAAATTATTTTCGATAGCTCCTTTTTTATTTTTGGTAAACATAATCAGCACATCATCCTTCAAAAATTCGTCTGCCATTTTTAGAGCCGGGGCAATAAATCCTCCTCCATTATCACGAAGGTCAATTACCATATTTTTAGCTCCTTTATCTATTAATTCATCTAATGCCGTTTTAAATTCTTTGTACGTTGTTTCTGCAAAACGATTTACTTTCACATATCCCAATTTATCACCCAGCATATAGGCTGCATCTACACTTTGTATAGGCACACGCCCTCTTTTTACAACTACATCAAATATTCCTTTACCTTTTCTATATACTCTAAGTTGTACCTGGCTGTTTAGCTCACCTTTTAATCTATTTGCTAATCCATCTCTTATTAAACGGTCTCCATACAAAGTATCACTATCTGCCATTAATATTCTATCTCCTGCCTTAATTCCTGATTTTTCACTAGGTCCTCCTTTTATAGTATTAATTACAGATATTGTATCTCTATAAGGGTAATAACTCACCCCTATACCAATAAAATCTCCTTGCATATTTTCTGTAATTCCTTCAAGCTCTTCTGATGGTATATATATCGAATGGGGATCCAGGTTTTCTAATATTCTGTTTACCGTAACTTCTACAATACTATCGGTATTGATTTCATCTACATACTCATAATCTATATAATCAATAAGCCTATTTAGTTTTTCTTTTTTCGGGTTATAAGAAAATAGCTTTGCCGAAGGGTTGCTAAAATCAAGTTTACTACCCAAAAATACCCCAGCCCCTAAGGCCAAACCCAAAAACAAAGGCAAGTATTTTTTTGAATATCCCATTATTCTTCTAAATCCGTAATCTGTTCTATTTCTACTCCAGCCTTGGCAAGAAACTGTAAACCAGAGTTATCTTTATAACCTATTTGATACACTATACGCTTTATTCCTGCCTGGTGAATCAATTTACTACACTCCTTACATGGTGATAATGTAATATATAATGTTGCCCCTCTACATGATTGAGTAGATGAAGCTACTTTAGAAATCGCATTTGCTTCTGCATGCAATACATACCACTTTGTATATCCTTCTTCGTCTTCACATGGATTCTCAAAACCTGTTGGGGTACCATTAAATCCATCTGAAATAATCATTCTATCTTTTACAATAACCGCACCAACTTTTTTTCTTTCACAATGAGATAATTTCCCCCATTCTCTTGCAATCCTAAGATAAGCTTTATCGTACTTCAGTTGTTTTTTTTTTGACATAAAAATAGAGTGACTAGTATATTGATAACAATCAAAGTACGAATATATTATTACGATGTGGCAAATACAACCCTAATCACTACTTATTCACCAAATTTTATTTGCAATAAGCATGGGGATTACCATCCCTATTACAATAGAAGAAATAACAAGTATCCAATCTCGTTTTGAAAATCGAAAGAAGGTCTGAAATATAAAGCTAACTATAAGACCTAACAAAACAATAATAATCTGTGCAGCTTCGACTCCTAATGCAAACTCGATTAAGGGTAAAATTTTAGAATTCACATTGCTACTAATTGCTCTAAAATAACTAGAAAATCCTAATCCATGAATTAATCCAAAAAAAAGAGTTACTCCGTATAAGATTCCTACTTTACTGTTTTTTGAGGTGTTCTTTACAGTAAATACATTAAACAATCCTGTAATCAAAATAGTTAAAGGAATCAGGAATTCTACCAATCTCGAATTTACTGATACTACATCATATGCGGCCAGAAATAAAGACAATGTATGTCCTAATGTAAATATGGTCACCAGTAATAAAATACGTTTCCAGTTATCAAAAGTATACCCTACAGTTAGTGCAATTAAAAATAAAATATGGTCATAAGCATGCCAATCTAGCACGTGACCAAAACCCAGCTTTATATAAAGCCAAAACTCTGACATAATTTTAGGTTTTGAGGTGTGGGACTAATGTACAACTAAATACGAGAACAAAGAAATACATAAAAAATTCTTATCAAAAGTTTAAGAAATTCTGAAACACAACCAACTACCAGAATCAAAAAAACCCAGGAACATACTCCTGGGTTTTCTTATAAAGAATATGTTTAAAATAAAGAATACCCTAAAATCACAGAAAAAGAACTATAATTAAATGTATTACCTATTTTACGATTCGTTGCATAACGCACTTCAATACCGTATCGATCATTATACTTATATCCAAATCCTGCTATAATATTTGTTCCTGTATCCATATCTGTAACAGTAATAGGATTTAAATCATCATTTATAGTTACAGAATATGTTGCATCCAATTCATAATCCATTACATATGCAGCATTAACAAAAAATTTCGACTTATCATTTAAAAACATATAATATCTTAAACCTATTGGAAACTCTATAGATTTATAATCAATTGTATAAGTTCTAGTATTCGTTCCTAGAAAGGTAGTTGATTTATCTTTTAACTCTGATTTGTATGATTGATAGGTAGGTTCTATAAATACAGCCCATTTATTTTTATTAAATGGTAAAATAAACTCTGCCTCAACACCAAATCTTAAATTTGTTTGATCATCAAAACCACTTTTAGTATAAAGATTGGTATATGAATCTAAAAGAGAAAGAGAAGAAAAATTAATTCCTGGTCTAATAGTAAGGTTAAACAAATCTCTATCTTCTTGTTTACGAGTGTTCACAAAGTTTGGATCCTTACATGTATTATATTTTACAAAATACTTTATTAAACTATTTTTTTTGTAGTTCGTTTTTACTGCATCGCTTTCTTTGATGTTATCACATCTAACATCTGTCCAAAGCTGCTGTTTATATCGATTATTCTTATCAATTTTATTCGTTCGTTCTTTTGCTATTCCGTTTACTATTTCTTGTGTAACTCTATACGTTTTATAGATTAATTGCTGTATATCCTTATCACCTACTTGATAAAAATATCTAATTAAGTTCCCCTCCTCATACTGATATAAATTCGCTTCACCTTGTACTATATGTTTTAGAAATAAAGTTGTTTCTTTAAATTCAGGGTTTTTATTAGCACTTAAATGATTCAACTCTTCGCTTGACAAATCAATATTTACAGTTTCTCTTACATATTTTAGATCAGAAACTCCAAATTCTTTAATGTTTCTTATATATCCTATCTTTGCTTTAGCATCTTCGTTCAATTTATATTCAATCTGGCTTGGGTTATCATGCCAATCCACATTCTTAATAAGGCATTCTGTTTTTGTTCCATCATTATCAATAAAATACCCTTGTTCAAATTTAATTTGGGCATAACTGGTAAGACTTAAAATCATTAATAGAAATAAAAGTGATTGTTTTTTCATTTTTCAATGTTTAGTTTTTATATGGTTTCTACATTCAATTTTTACATTGCAATAATAGTAGGTCTCAGTTTCATTTTTCGGAACTGAGACAAAAATATTTTTGATAATGACAATACTCTAATATTATATGTAGGACTAACTGTCAAATTTCTTTTGAGTAAAAATATAAAATGAACAAAGGCACCTTTTTAAAAAAGTGCCTTTGTGATATTAAATAAACTATTATTTCTGAGTGCTACTTGCAATAACGTCTTGTGATCTCTATTTGCCCATTAGTTCTAATATTTCTTACCCATCCGCGAGTTACAGATCGGTCTGCACTAATATACATACCAACTTGAGTTGTTTTAACACCTGTTCTTGGGTCGTTAAAAACATTAGAGTCTTGCCAATTAAACACATAGTTCCCTTCAGAATTTAAGCTTCCGTATATCGTAAAACTAATGAAATCAAATTGACCTTGAGCTTGTACTCTTCCATTCATTGTACGTACTGTAAAAAAACCATAACCAAAACCACCATCACACTCATTGATCTCATATCTTCCATCAATTGAAGAGGCTCGTGTAATTGATAGCTCTGATTTAGTATGGTTTGTTTCTAATTGGTTTAAAATGCTCGTTTCGGTCTCTATTACACCTTCTGGTTGTATAGATTCTGTTTCATCTTTGTCACAGGCAAAAAAAGAAAATAGAAATAAAACAAAGATTGAGGAATACATTAATTTTTTCATTTTATAGGGTTTTAAGGGTTAAAAAAATAATTAAATCGTAATTAATTACCTGGCAAAAGTATGGTACCAAAAAAGAATTAGTAATACACTTTTTTGCTATTCTTAATACACTTTTTTATACTTAACTAAACTTTAGCAAAGCATTAAGAATTATTTTGTAAGTGGATCCAAAACATGGGGTTGTATTAAACATCTTACATTTTCAGACACTTTACCCACCATATTAAAGTGAAGTTTATCAATTTCACTGAAAACAGGGTATAGATTATAGTATTAGAATAATAATTTGCCTACTCATACATACCCTATAATTATGAAAACTTTAGTATATCCTTTATTAACCCTTTTATTTTTATCCTGTAGCTCTAAAGATGATGACACCATTTCTATTAACGGAAATACCGATTCATACAGGCTCAAAGATCAGGACATAATAGCAATTCAAAATGAATCCAAAAAAATCACTTTGGGAGATCTCAAAAATTCATCTGGTAACATACTAACATACACAGTAACTCCAGATTCTAAAATTACTTTTACATCGGAAAAAAATAGTATTGAATATAAGTCTGATCAAATAGGTATTGAAACTCTTAATGTGACTGCTACAGATGGCATAAATACTCCTATAACAGCCAAAATAAATATCACTGTAAAAGAGGCAGAAAATACTAGTTTTGATCTAATTGAAGGCTATGATTTCTATGATCCAAAATCTGACCCTAACCTCCCTACTGTTTTATTACCAGGTGAATCATATACAAGTCCTCATTATAAAACAACGGTAAGACGATTATCCAATCCATCACAAGATGGTGCTGGCGCAAGCTTTATGGTTAATGAATATTCGAGAAAGCAATCTTTTAATATTGATGACACAAAAATTTTAATTTATGCTGAAGATGGATTTTATCATGTATACAATATAGACGGGAGTCATTATAAAAAACTACAAGGTCCTGCTTCAGACTGCGAAATAGACTGGCACCTTACAGACCCTAATAAAGTTATTTACACAGATTTGAACGGGATTGGTCTTAAATTTTATGAACATAATATAGTGACCGACGAAGTTAAAACAATAATTGATCTTACAAAAGTTGCTTCTATTAACGGTAATACTAGTTTGACTTCGGTAAAACAGATATGGCCCGATGCAGCAGCAGCCTGGACCAAAGCCGAAGGAACCAGTTCTAAAGATGGAAGGTATCGAGGTTTGATGATAGAAAAAGTAGTTGGTAACGACCTTCATTTTTTGGGATTAATCGTTTATGATCAACAAGAAAATGCTATTGTTGGCTATTTGGACAAAGCAGATTATGGAGATAAACCAGACCATGTAAGCATGTCTCCCTCTGGTGATTATATAGTTCCTTCTAGCACACAAAATGGCGTAGGAACACGTGCCTATACCAGAGATTTTTCTTCTTATGTGCAATTGCATAGAACTTCTGAGCATTCTGATTTAGGAATTCTTCCCAATGGACATGATGTATACATCGCTGCAGATTACCAGGACAATGAAGGTCAAATCTTTATGTATGACATACAAGCTAATCAAAAAACAGAGTTTAACCATTTGTATCAATATAATTCTGGTGGTGACAAACCAATTAATGCTGCTAATCATTATTCTTTAAAAGCTTTCAATAAACCAGGATGGGCACTACTATCTACTTATTCAAGTTCAAATCCATTAAATGGATGGGCACAAAATAAACTCATTGCTATAGAATTAAAACAAGACGGAAGAATATTAAATATCTCGAACACCTACGGAGATCATGTAAAATTCCCGGGTAAAAACTATTGGGCAGAAACAAAAGGATCTGTAAACAGAGACTTCACCAAAATAATATTTACAAGCACATGGTTTGCCGGAAGAGATGAAGATAGTAATGCGTATATCATTGAGCTAGAACCAAATCAGATTCCTAATTTATAATATTAACCTAGTTTAAACACAATGAAAGTAAAATTGTCTTTTTTTACTATTTGCTTTGTTCTTTTGTTTGCGTGTAGTAACGATGATAATTCTCAACAAGTAATTAATGAAACGACATTGGGTATTGTTCATAACAATAAAATTATATTTGATGCCGGATTTTTGATATCAAAAGCAACTGCTGTTATTAAAAATAATACCTATCAAAATTCAATAGATCTCAAAATAGATCATGATACTCATATCTTTAATGGTACACTATCCAAAATCCCATATGGTGAGTATAAGTTAGAAGTCAAGTTTTATGAAAACGATAAGGTTCAATTTTATGCCAATACAATCATAATATTAGAAGCCCCAGAAAAAACTATTGATGATTTGGTTTTCAAAGAAATTGACCTTGATGAAGAAGAACCTTTTATCCAAGATCAGTTTTTAAGTGTTCATATCAATAAAGATTTAACAATAACTCTTGGTCCTGATAAGGATAAAGATGGAAATCTAGTTACATATACAGTTACTCCTGAAGAAAATTTTACTCGTATTTCTGAGAATAGCATAGTGTATAATAATAGTACAATAGGAAAATACATATTAAACATTGCTGCAAAAGAAAAAGATAATACAGAAACTAAGGCAAATATTACTATTTCTGTTAAAGAACCAGTACTTCTTGAAGCTCCGGCAGATATTTTATTTGTTGGCAATAGCCTGACACACCCTTTTGGCCCCAGATGGGGTGATGATAGTGAAAGTAAAAAAGGTGCTGTAAAGTATCATTTACAGCAAATTTATAATGAACTAAATTTAAATAATGGTTTTGTAGAATCTATCAGAGGAGGGGCTTCATTAAAAAGGCATTATGGATATGATAACCCTCCTAATCCCGATAGTCCAGGAGACACTTATGAAATTGATGCTATCAAAGAGCAACATACTGTTACAGTACTCCAGCCCATGCTAGATGAGCCTTCTGATCATCTTGAAGATTTCAGAACTTATGGAAAAATATTTATAGATCTAATTCGGGAAGAAAAAAGTATTCCGGTTATTTATCATCCCTGGTCTCTAAAAATTAGTCAGAGAACTTACAAAAAAAATCTTGAAGAGACAGCAAAGTTATGTGATGAACTTGGGGTTCAATTTGTAGATGTAGCATCTGTAGTACATCAAATATATCTGGATGACACTTCTTCTCCTGACAAAAAATTATTCAATCGACTCTATGCAGGGAGTAGCGACAATACTCACCTTTCTATAGAAGGAATGTACATGGTTGGACTATCTTTTGCCAAATTCTTTACAGGAGTAAATGCCGTAGATATAAATTACAGGGTTGAAGAAGCAGATGAAGAATATGCCGATATGATTAAAAGAACTATTGATCAAGTAATCACAAATAGGTTTCAAGAATAATATTAAATTTCAAAATCTTTGGCTTTATAATAACACGATACTTTAACTAGTTATTGTTTTTGGTAATCGATCTTAAATTAATAATAAAAAGAGAACCAATACCAATCAAAACCACAATACTCGCTATTGAAAGTGTGGCGAAATATTGTTCAAAAAAAATAAAATTAAGCCAAATAACTGCTCCTTTATACAAAATCAATAGTTCTGTGAGAACAAACCCAAAAAGATAGATGTAATATCCTTTTTTAGGAATCTTAATAAGTTGAAAATAGTCTAAGAACATAAATAAACTAATACTTACTACTCCCAGAAAAGTCCAGTGTAAATAGGCAATGGTAAAATCCAAAATAGTAGTAGCCAGGTTTGCAACATAGGGAAAAGCAGAAGCTATCTGTAGTAAAAACTTAATTAATAATAGAATCCCTACTGTTCTCAATAATCTTTTTTGAAAATCAGAAAACATAGTACTCAATACCATCCTTGATTTCATTAATAGTTTAATAAATATCAAAAAAGCTATACATTGAAGTAGACTACCTACTCCTCCTAAAATATAATAAATACTAGCCGGTTTAGTCCATAATACTGAAAGGAAAAAACTTAAAATAATTCCTAGGTTAATTGCCCAGAAGAAGCCATTAAAATCACTATTAGAAATACTTACTTTTTGATCTTCAAGAATAAAAATCAATACCCCAAATAAGGCTAGTATCATCCATCCGTTATACTGAAAATGTAAGTAAAAATAAATGGCCAGTCTATACCATATAGAATCTGCTCCTAATGTACTCATTATCGCCCCTAATGCCCAGGGGCCAATACTAGAAATAATCATATACCACAAAGCAATCTTTATACATTTATAAGATTTTGCATTTTTAAACTTCTCTGGTATATTTTTAATAAAAAACCAGCTAAACCAATACGAAGCGAAAAGAAATAGTGTAGAAAAAGTTATCGAGAATGATGCATATCCCTGAAAAGGGAAACTAAACAACATTCCTAGTAAGGTTAGTTGGGTAAACCAAAAAATATTTTTATATCTTTTACCAACATTACCCTTACCCAAATACAATTTGTAAAGCAATGTTGTTAAACCAATATATACCCAGCCTAATAATGCAATATGAGAGTGAGTATGCACAATATATCTATAATCCACAGATATATCAAAAACATATAAAAATCTTAAAAAAACACCAAGTGCAGCTGCCAATAGAAAAAAGGCAAGTGATATCATGGTATCCCGTTTCGAGTTTATCATTCAATAGTCTTCTTCAGTACAACAAATCAAACTTTAAAAATCTTTTTTCTTAGATTTTCTATAGATGTTGAATGTAGGTAAAAATACCCAAATAGAAAGTGCAACACAAGATAAAATTACTCCCAAATTAGTTCCGAAGAATTTCTGAAAAACAGCACCGGTATATCCTAGTAAGGCAGAAATATCCAATTTTAGTAAAATCAAAATCCTGGATAGATCAATAGGATTAAATAAGGTCGCCCCTATTGAAAATTTATCTAGAGGATAGGATTCAAACATGATTAATGACATTAGAAAAAGACCATCATAGATTACTGCCATAAATAACCAGAGCAAAATAGCATAACTAAACCCTTTTATCTTATTTTCATTATATAGAGCAATATTAAATGCCAGTGCAGTAAAAATTAATGTCAAAAATGTACCTGTAATGAGAAGTAATAAAAATTCCCAAATCGTATTTGATTGAAAGAGACCATACATAACAAATGGTAACCCTAACCCTAATATCAAACTCATAGAAAGAGAAAGTGCTACTCCCAGGTATTGCCCAAGAAATATAGATGACCTTTTAATGGGTTGCGCCAAAAGTAATTCTGTAAATTCTTTAGAATTATAATAATACATTACTCCAAAAATAGTTCCGATAAGAGGTACAAGAATAATAATCACATTCATCAAAGTGATTACGGCTTTAGACAAATCACTATTAAGGAATAATAATACAAATCCCAATGCTAAATAAAAAAGCAAATATACATAGCTCCATCGGCTACGAATAAGGTCATAAAAACTATATTTTAAAATCTTAAGCATTGTTTTCTTTTAGTAAATTAGCAATCGCATGTTCGAAATCGGTTTCCTTTGTCTTTTCTTTTAAACTGTTAATATTTCCTTTGAAGTACACTTTACCTTCAAGAAGAAAAACAATTTCATCAGCAACCTCTTCAACAAAACTCATAATATGAGAAGTTATCAAAACTGTTTTTCCTTTTGCTTTTTCTTTTTGTATTATTTTTTTAAGCTCTAACAAAGCAATAGGGTCAAGTCCTGTGGTAGGTTCATCTAGAATGATTAATGGACTATCAAACATTAATGTTAATACTAAATTTACTTTTTGTTTTGTTCCCCCAGACAAGTTACTTAGTTTCTTATCCAGAAAAGGACTTAATTGAAAAGAGGTTATCAATGTATTATCATCTCCAGGCTTATTTCGCAAATCTTTGATCATCCTAATCAATTCTTTCACGGTTAAGTTTGCAGGAAAATTAGCTATCTGTGGTAAATAATCTATTTGCTGACGATATTTCCAGCTTTTCTTAATTGGGGTGTCACCAATAAAAATATCACCCTTATTAGGAATAACCATCCCAAGAATAGATTTAATTAATGTTGTTTTACCAGATCCATTGGGGCCGAGTATTGCAAATATCCCACCTTCAGAGATACCTAGATTGACTCCTTTAAGAACCTGATTCTTTCCAAAATTCTTATGTAAATTATCAATTTTAATCATTCTTCCTTTTCATTAGCGGATAATTATCAAGTAAATTATCAGGGGTAAATACAGGGGAAACTTTTTCTGAAAAATCAATCATATCAATAAATAAACTTCTCATTAAGATAATCGTTTCTGGGGTTCGATTTACAATATATGAGAATAGTTTTACTGGTCTGTAGGGCACATCCCCAATACCGTCTTTATCCAAATCGTATCCTGTATATCCACTCCAATAATTCTTGTCAAATTTGTTATCATTAAGTTTACTGTTATAAGAAACATCAAATGAATTATACATAAAATTGTTATTGCTAAATATGTTTGTATAACATGCACCTCGTACTTTGATAGCCCAACCATTTTTTATAAAACTGTTTTTGCTATACTTAATTCGATTAGAGCCTTCGATATTAATTCCTATTGTATTTTCTTTGAAGATATTCCCTGTTATTTCTGCATCATTAATCTCTTTCAATAAAAGACCATAGGATGCTGTTCCCCAGTTCTCTTTAAATGTATTACTTAACATTTTTATCTTTTTAGAAAACATCACAGCAACACCTGCCCCATTATTCTCAAACGTATTATTTTCATATACGTCATCATTAGAGAACATAAAATGCAACCCATATCGTAAGTTATTAGAACTTGTATTATTTTTTATGCTACAATCATTGGCAAATTCAAGATAGATTCCATCCCTTACATGTGTAATGATGTTATTTTCTATATCTATATTTTGAGAATACCATAGTTGTATACCATTACCCGAATTGTACTCTTCTACTGCATCACCTATAATTTTATTATGAAACACTCTGCCATCTCTTGATTTCTCTATATAAATCCCAAAAAACAACTTTTCTAATACCAAGTTTTGTATCAAAAAATTTTTGCTTTTCACTACTCTAACAGCCGCATAATCTTCTGTATAACTAGTACCCACATTAATAATGAATAACCCATCTACAGTAACATTATCAGAAGTCACTTTTATAATTCCTCCTTTTAACTCTCCATCAATTACGGGGTAGTTTTCTCCCAGTAATGTCAAAGGTTTATCGATCACAATATCAAATTCATTATACTTTCCTTTTTTTACCACTACTGTATCAAGTTCGGTGGCTATAGCAATCCCTTCTTTAATCGTTTTTACTTCGCAGGAATTACAGACTTTTACAGTCTTGCCCAGAAGCGAAACGGGTAGAAGAAAGATTGCCAGAAATAGTATTTTTCTGATTTGAAACATTTATTTATTTTTTGCTTTCTCTATGGATAAGATTTGTACCCATACATATCAATATAAAATCCGAATAGTTCCCGACCTTCATCGGGATATTGTAATTTTATCCGTTAATTACCAGATAAATATATTCCTGTTTTTTTAATGCTTTAGGTGTTTTAAAAGTTCTTCCCACGTAAATATATCCCCTCCTTTTTCGGATTTCACTTTTTCTGCACTCGATTTACTCTCAAATGAAGTCAAAAATGCTCCCATGGGACTCGATATATTTTTACTTATCAAAAAAGTTGCTTGTGTTGCATCAATTAATTCTTCTGGAGTATCGTAGTGATTAGAAAGGTAAAGTAACACTTCTTCTTTATCTATCTCTGCAGAATAATTTATCATACACTCTACAGCATCAAACTTGAACACCTTGCCTTTTTTTGTTACAATCTCTGCTCCATGAATTTTATCGACAATAGTCATTCGACAATAATGACAATTATCCTCTCCATAATGTATAATTTCTGGTTGAACATTACACGAACCAAAAAATACGGTCATCAAAACAAAAAAGATGATATTGTTAAAGCTACATTTTTCCATTTTTATCAAACTTTTGAAGTTTTTTCACGTTTCCCCACGAAATAAGAGATAAAGGTCAAAGCCATTCCTGCTGCTAAAAAATATGCACCCAGTTGAGGGTATGAATGTGCTCTAAAATTTAAAATATCTTTGGATCCAAATAAAGGAGGTTGAAACCCCATAACAGTACCATCTGGATTAGTAAATTTCATTATTGCCTTTGGGTCTAAATTATGGCCATAGTCGTGTTCCCAAAGATAAAAATCATAGATTCCTGCTAAAGCTAAAAGAGTCATTACAATAAACCATCCCAAAAACCATTTATAGTTTGTTTTAAAAGCTAGTACAGTACCTAAAGTAGCCATTACTATAATCACGATAGGAAAAATCCTGAATTCTGGAATCGATTCGGGAATGTATTTCATTCCTACATAATGATTCATCAAATTGATATTCTTAATATCATGAGGATGCATGTCTGCGAAATCATTTATGTAGATATCCATTCCCAACGGGGTTGGATATTGAGGAGCTTCTAATGTAATATTCCAAAGAGGAAATACAAACAGGAATAAAGGTAGCAATGCTCCTACAAGCATTAATATTCTTGATTTCTTCTTCATGATAACAATCTTTTTTAAGTTGATTTAAAAGCGAGAGGGCAAAACCCCTCTCGCTTTTTTGGAAATATAACTAATCTATCTCCTTCCTGGTAGGATCAAAAAATTAATCTTCTCCTAGAGACCAAGAAAGTTCTATAGTAGATGATGCTGGTGATACCCTTACATATCCTTGCATCTCTTGATGTAGTGCCGAACAAAAATCGGTACAATAGAATGGCCAGACTCCTACTTGTTTTGGTTCCCAAACAAAAGTTTCTGTTTGCCCAGGCATTATTAACAGCTCAGAAGTATTGGCCCCGATCATACTTACTCCATGTGGTACATCATAATCTTGTTCTAAATTTGTGACATGAAAATAGACCTTATCTCCTACTTTAATCCCTTCTATATTATCTGGAGTAAAATGGCTTCTAATCATAGTCATATATACGTGTACTTCTTTTCCGTCACGTTCTACTCTTACATCTTCATTATTTTTAACGGCATACTTATGTTCATTTTCTTCTAACTTATAGATTTTTTTAGAACGAGGTTTTATTAGATCTGCTGCAATACCGGCAGCATAATGTGGTTCTCCAATAGTTGGAAAATCTAATAGTAATTCCATTTTTTCACCTGTGATATCATATAACTGTGCAGATTGTGTAACTTCTGGTCCGGTGGGTAGATAACGGTCTTTGGTTATCTTGTTCATCGCTAGCACATATTTACCAAATGGTTTTCTAGAGTTTCCACCCGGAATCATCAAATGACCT
Source organism: Bacteroidia bacterium (assembly GCA_030427585.1). Taxonomy (GTDB): domain Bacteria; phylum Bacteroidota; class Bacteroidia; order Flavobacteriales; family Flavobacteriaceae; genus Aquimarina. Next base: position 69,762 of record JAUIBW010000018.1, on the reverse strand, counting down.
ACAGAATAGTATGTAGGCTTTCTGTCTATTACTTCCCAACTTTCTAGTTTCCATTTTACTACCTCGGAAGAAATAAAGAACGTGGTATATCCGTTTCCTTTACCATCAAACTCGGTATGTAATGGTCCCAGACCAGCTTGAGAAACAACACCGGCCAGTGCATCTTCAAATTTAATAATCGGAATTCCGTATGCATCACCATCAAACTGTTTATTTTCGATAGCCTTAATCATCTTACTAAACGAGTGCACTGTGAGGTCAGCCGAAAGTTTACCATTACCCACAATATATTCTCCCGATGGGTCTACATCACAACCATGTGGTGATTTTGGTGTTGGTAAAAAGTATACCAGACCTGGGCATTCTGCAGGATCTAATACTTTTACTTCTTTTTTCATTGTAGAGGTAGCTGTGTGCGTTTTCTCATCATATACATTATGTGCATAATTAGCCGGCATCGTCTTAAATTTTCCCTGTTTAATATATTCTTCTGCCTTTTTCCAATTGATTGCAGCGATAAAGTCTTTATCATTTTGAGATGCATTTACTTCTAATAAAGAATTTGCTTCTTCTGTATTATATGTAGTAAAAAAGAACCAACCATGTGAAGCTCCTCTACCGGGGTGTGCTAAATCATAGTTAAAACCAGGCAATAAAATCTGAAAAGCCATTTCCATGGTTCCATGATCAGGATCTACACTAATAAAAGATACAGCTCCTTTAAATTTTCCTTTGTATTCTTTGATAGCAATATCTTCTTGTGGTACAGGTACAGAAAAACGAGTTCCCGCTACTACATACTCTGTATTCTCTGTTACAAAAGAAGAACTATGGTTACCAGCACTATTAGGTACTTCAATTATTTCTGTAGTCTCGAAAGTACTTAGATCAATTTTTGCAATTCTTGGAGTATTGTTTCCATTAATAAAAACCCACCGTCCATCGACTTCTCCATTAGTTTGTGATATATCAGGGTGGTGAGCATCATCCCAAGGAACAAAACCATAAGAGGTATTAAGCATTGGCTTTGTTTCTTCATTATAGCCCCAGGCTTTTTCTGCATCTTGTGAAAAAACAGGAATTACTTTAAATAGTCTTCCTGACGGGAGCCCATACACGGATAATTGTCCGCTAAATCCTCCTGAGACGAATGCATAAAATTCGTCATGCTCTCCGGGAGCAACGTAAACTTTTTCTGCTGCATTAGAACCCAAAGCTCCGTCGGTCACTTTTTTATCCTTATTAACATCGGCACAACTACTTATTATCATGCTAAGTACTGCTGTTAAAAAGAGTATTTTAGATATTTGTTTCATCTGATTTATATTTATTGTTTTGGTGGTCAAATCTGCTATAGTATAGGTCAGTTTTTATTCATTTATTCATTAGATGGAGGAAGTAGTACTTTATCAATAACATGTACTATTCCGTTACCAGCAGGAATACTTGCTATAATTTTAGCTTCTCCTATAAAAACATCACCACCCTCTTTAGTTACTTTTACATCTATACCATTGGATTGACCTAGCTTCTTAAATTTTTTCAAAAAATCTTTTGAATAATTACCAGGAGTTACATGGTATTTCAAAATATTTGCCAGTGCATCTTTATTTTCTGGTTTCAAAAGATTTTCTACTGTTCCGGCTGGTAATGCATCAAACGCTTCATTAGTAGGAGCAAATACCATTAAGGGCCCTGCATTTACCAAGGCATTTTCTAAACCAGCAGCCTGAACAGCTGCTACCAATGTAGTATGATCTTTAGAACCAATGGCTATATTAAGTACATTAGGCGTCGCTTCATCATCCTGGATAAATGCTTGTCCTTGTTTTTCTTCAGTTTCTCTAACTACACTTTTGGTGGTCGAATCTACCTGCTCTTTCTTAGTTTCAGTTTTACAACTTAGCAAGAAAGTAATGCATAGTAAAATCAAAAAAGTTACTTTGGTTGTTTTCATCTGTTCTTTCTTATTGTTTTTTAGTTGTCAGATTGAATTTGCCATTGAGCATCTCGGTTGGTATCTACTCAACTGTTATGGCCCATTTCATTCATTTATATTGATTAGTTAAATGGTCAGACGAGTATTGATATAGATCAATGGGGTTACATAGCTCCCGATTTTCATCGAGACAAGTAGTTTGTTTCGTTATTCCTACCAATTAAATAATAGTTTCTTTTAAAATATATCTAAGACATTTTCTTATTGAACTCGTTTAAACTTTTTGGTTTTAAGTGAAAATTAGATGTTTTAACAAATCGAAAAAGTTTAAATTAGTTCATTGTATAGTTATCTATACTTGATTTATCTCTTTTATTTTAATGTCCTGAAGTATTCTAAAATAGCTCTGGCTTCTTCCTCTTTTAAGCTTTGATTCGCCATAGGAGAGCCATTATGTTCTTTTAATAACTCTTGAGCCAATGGGTCTTCTTTAATCATTTTTTCAGGATCCAGAATCATATTCATTACCCATTCCGGAGTTCTTCTTTTTAAAATATCAACAGGAGCTGGACCAATAAACTTCTTATGAGTTTTATGACAAGCAGTACATTTTGTCTTAAAGAGTTCGGCTCCCTGAGCAGCCATTTTCTCATCGATAGTGGCATCTAACACTAAATCTTTGATTGGGCCTACACCCTTATTTGTAAGATCAACTTTTTTTGATGCAGGAGTGCCCGTAGAAACTGGTTTGGTTTCTTTTTTTTGAGTTGTTGTGCTCTTTCCTATTTTAATTTGCTCTTCCTTTTTTTCTTCTTTTCCTCCGCAACTTATCAATAAAGTAACAGCAAGTAAGAGGATCAATTTGTCTAGTCTAATCATTTTAATAGATTTAAGATTATTGTTCAAAAATTCATTTCTTAAGAGAAGTATTATTTTGATTGTATAAGACAAAATTAAGTATGAGAAGGGGACATAAATATGATAAAAATCATATTTAAGACAAATTAGTCTTTTATTTCTTATTTTCAGAAAATTAAACGGGAAATTCTTAAATAGAAGGGGATAAAAGACTATATTTCTTTTTAATTAATGCGCCAACTCTATAATTTTATCTACAGTTTCTTTATTGTTTACTCCTAATCCTTCTTGCTGATGTACTAACTCTCCACCCTGATCAAAAACACTTATGATATTAGAGTGTGAAAAATCCATTGGTGATATTTTTTTGTAATTAACAGCTAGAACTGCTGCAAATTCTCTTGTATCAGATTTAGTACCTCTAAGAAATAGCCATTGGTCAGATTCCATTTCGTTCTCAATAGAGAATTTTTTAAGTCTCTCGGGGGTATCGGTCTCTGGGTCAATACTTACTAATAAGAGTTTAACATTCTCTTTTTTAGAGTCTGGAATTTGAGCTTCTATATCTCTCATATCAGCAACCAATCTCGGGCAGGCTGCTTTACAAGAGGTATAAATCATTACCATTACAAGAACATCTCCTTTTAATTCTTTGAGTTCTATTTTTTTATTATCCTGAGTGGTCCAAATAGCAGGTAAGTTGTAGATCGAAAGTTCTGAAATAGAAGTATTGTCTTCTTTGGAAGTGGATTCTGATACAGCTACTTCTTCTTGCTTTTTTTCTTTATTACAAGAGCTCAACACAATAATTGTCCCTAATAGTAAAATTTTTATGATATTCATTTTAATCATATTTGGTGATTTAACATACATTATGCATTTGAGTTTTGTCTTATGAGTCTAAGGGGTTATATCAATATCTTTTACGCAACGAAATCCCAAATTCTTTACTGCATAATTTGCTTTCATACTGCCTCTAAAAGCATAGCGCATAAACGCTGCATAATTCATTAAATCTGAAGCTCCCACTGCTGCACTACCACAAAATAAATTACTGTCTTTATCTACATCTTTTCTAGACTCTCCTGATATCAGTACTGAGTTAAAATCCAGTGTCCATTCCCATACCAGCCCATGTAAATCATATATGCCCCAATAGTTTTTAAAAGTAGACCCTATGCTATTGTTAAAAGATTTAGGGGTTTCATACCATTCTAAAATGTATTGATTATAGGTTTCTTTTTTTCTTGCATCTATCGTCTTATCATCAGCCATTGCAGCATATTCCCACTCATCAATAGTGGGTAATCTTTTCCCTTGGCACTCACAATATTTTTTAGCAGCAAACCATGATATACCTGTTATTGGAGAATTAGGTTTTAATTGATCACTTAGTGTATTATCATCTTTCCAAAGCACTAGATAATTCTTATCTGCAAATAAACGCTTTACATGGCTTCGTTTCCATTGCGGGTATTTCTTAACAAATGCTAAAAATTCACTATTTGATACAGGGTAAACATCCATTAAAAAATCATCGACCTTTACAGTGGTAGAATCAACTCCGTATAGAGGAATATAAACCCCTCCTTTAACAGTAACCATATTTTCTGTTTGTGCTATAACACTATTTACTGCATATCCTATACATATAGCAAAAAAGAAAATTATTTTTAAAGGAGGAGTTTTCATTTATTTTATAATTTTAATGTGTATTTCTTCTATTTGCGACCATAGATGTTGTTACTTCTTTTTTAGAATTACCCCAACTGTTATATATATAGGTAAGCACGTTGGCTACCTCTTCATCTGTTAAATCCTGTTTAGTCATTACACTATTGTATTTTTCACCATTTACAGTAATTTCTCCTGTTTTACCATGTAACACAATATCAATAGCACGATTTAGATCAGCATTTAAATAATCTGATTTAGCTAGAGGTGGAAAAGCATTAGGAATTCCTTGCCCTTCGGCCTGATGACAGGCAAAACAAGTTCTCATATAAGTGGCTTTACCAAATTCCATTTTTTCCTGTAGTGATTTTGCTGTTTCTTCAGTTTGTGCTACGCCTTTATCAACCGGCATTTCCTGGATTCCACTCCCTTCGGGTTGATACACTCCTTCTTCCTGTTTACCAGAATAAATTTTCTTGTTCTCTTCTCCTTGTACTTTTAGCATCCCTAAAGCACCTTTATTAAAGGCCCTAAAAATAGAGTGATCTACTAAAATGAAAGTTCCCGGAACATCAACTTTAAATTCTACGATAGCTGCGCCTCCTGCAGGAACAAGAGTAGTTTGCACATTTTCATTGATCAGATCTCCTCCTTCTACCCTAACGACATCAAAAATTTCTCCGATAACATGAAAAGAAGAAACAAGGTTTGGTCCTCCATTACCTACGTATAATCTTACAGTTTCTCCAACATTTGCAGTAATAGCATTATCTCCTGTTAACGAACCAACTTTTCCGTTAAAAACTACATAATCAGCATCTTCATCTACAGCTTTTTTCATATCAAAAGGCTGTAATCCTCTATCTCCATTTTCTCCTTTGGTATAAAAATCTCCTTGCATTACATAATATTCTTTATCTACAGGAGGAAGACCTTCTTCGGGTTCAACAAGTATTAACCCATACATCCCATTAGCAATATGCATTCCCACTGGAGCTGTTGCACAGTGATACACGTATAACCCTGGGTTTAATACTTTAAAAGAAAATTGGGTTTCGTGCCCAGGAGCAACAAAAGAAGATGTTGCACCACCTCCTGGTCCCGTTACAGCATGTAAATCTATATTATGAGGTAATTTATTATCTGGATGGTTTTTTAAGTGAAACTCTACTTCATCCCCAATTTTTGTTCTTATAAAACTCCCCGGTACTGAGCCTCCAAACGTCCAATACACATATTTTACCCCATCTGTCATCTCCCCTTCTTCTTCTAAAACCTCCATATTTACGATAAGCTTCTTTGCTTTTCTTCTTCCTGTAGGCCCAGGTACGTTAGGAGGTGAAGTTAATTCGGCAATCATTTCCTGGCTTACAGGAATGCCTTCTGGCCCCAAATAATTCTTTGCCTCGGCTTCCTTATTTTCTGAGCAGGCAGACAAGATCATTAATAGAACTCCTATAAACAATCCTGTATTAGATAACAATACAAATGGTTTTTTTGATTTCATATTCTTACTATTTTACTTTTAATAAAAGACTCTTTTGTCTTTTATTCTGTAAAAATAAGAATTACTACTGCACATGAAATATGATAAATATCATGTTTTTGGACTAATTAATCTTTTATTAAGATCTAAGTATAAAAGTTTGCAATTATTTAATTCGGATATTTTTATCCTAATTAAATAATTGCTAATTTTGCAGAGTAACTAATTTTTGAATAGAATGTTTTCGAAAGCCTGCGAATACGGAATTAAAGCTGCTATTTTTATTGCCTTAAAATCTTATCAAGGAGAGCGGGTAAGCCTTAAAGATATTGCTGCCAAAATTAACTCGCCAGAAGCATTTACTGCAAAGATTCTTCAAAAACTAGCTAAAAATAATATAGTTAATTCTGTAAAAGGTGCTGCCGGTGGTTTCGAAATAGAAAAACATAAAATAGCATCTATACAACTTGCAGAAATTGTTGATGCTATAGATGGGGACAGTATTTATATTGGCTGTGGTTTGGGTCTTAATAAATGCTCAGAAGATCATCCATGCCCTGTTCATCACAAATTTGCTGCAGTAAGAGAAGAATTAAAGAAAATGTTGGAATCTACCAACCTGGAAGAATTAGCTCTTGGAATCAAATCAGGAGCTTCATATTTAAGAACCTAAAAAAAATTATTATTAAATAGGATAAAATTATCCGAATTAAAATTTTAACTACTATCTCATGAAAAAAGAAAAAAAATTATGGCTGGGACTTGCAGCAGTATTACTTATCTCCTTTAGTGTATTAGGGTATTACGGTTACGAGATTTATCAAAAAGCACCTCCAATACCTGATAAAATTATTTCACCCAATGGTGATATTATTTTTACTAACTCACAGATTAAAGATGGACAAAACATTTGGCAAAGTATTGGTGGACAGGAAATAGGATCGGTATGGGGGCATGGTGCTTATGTCGCTCCAGATTGGACTGCAGACTGGCTTCATCGAGAGGCACTATTTATCTTAGATATTTATGCACAAAGAGATTTTAATACAAACTATAAGCTCGTAAATGACGAGCAACAAGCTGCTTTAAAGATACGATTACAAAAAGACTTACGGGCTAATACGTATAATGAAACAACCAAATCGATCACTATTTCAGAAGAAAGGATTTTGGCTATACAGTATTTAAGTAATTACTATAAAGGTTTGTTTACCGATGATCCCAAATTTGATCAATTACGATCAGACTATGCAATCCCAAAAAACACTATTAAAAATGAAGAACGAATGCAAAAAATGAATGCATTTTTCTTTTGGGCGACTTGGGCAACAGTTACACAAAGACCAGACGAGAACATTTCTTATACTCATAACTGGCCCGCAGAAGAATTAGTAGGGAATGTTCCTACTAAAAGTTTATTTACCTGGTCGGGAGTGAGTATTGTTCTTTTAATCATATCTATCGGAATCATGGTATTTTATCATGTGAAATCGGGAGAGGATGAACATATCCCTGCTCCTGCAGAAGATCCTTTATTAAGACAAGGAATAACTCCTTCTATGCGCTTAGTAAAAAAATATTTTTGGGTAGTAAGCCTTCTTATGGTTGTACAAATGTTGTTAGGTATTGTTACTGCACATTATGGTGTAGAAGGAGATGGCTTTTATGGTATTCCTTTGGATCAGATTCTCCCCTACTCGGTCACTCGTAGCTGGCATACTCAATTAGCTATTTTTTGGATAGCAACAGCATGGTTAGCAACAGGGTTGTATATTGCTCCTTCAATATCTGGTAAAGATCCAAAGTTTCAGGTATTTGGTGTTAATTTTCTATTTATTGCTCTTTTAATTATTGTGGCAGGTTCGATGTTTGGGCAATGGCTTGGAGTAATGCAAAAACTAAATCTCGTAGAAAACTTTTGGTTTGGACATCAGGGATATGAATATGTCGATTTGGGTCGGTTTTGGCAAATTTTTCTACTCATTGGATTATTCCTATGGTTAGCCTTAATGGCCAGACCACTATTACCTGTATTGAAGAAAAAAACCGAAGAAAAAAATCTCATTATCATGTTTTTGATATCCTGTATTGCCATAGCTATGTTCTACGGAGCAGGCCTTATGTGGGGTAGGCAAACTAATCTAGCAATAGCCGAATATTGGAGATGGTGGGTTGTACATCTATGGGTAGAAGGTTTTTTTGAGGTTTTTGCTACTGTAGTTATCGCCTTTTTATTTGTACGATTAGGACTTTTAAAAACAAAAACTGCAATACACAATGTATTGTTTGCCACTATAATATTTTTGTCTGGTGGAATTTTAGGAACTTTTCATCACATCTATTTTTCAGGAACCCCTACAGCAGTAATGGCTTTGGGTGCTACATTTAGTGCACTAGAAATCGTACCTCTTACGCTTATTGGTTACGAAGCATATCACAACTACAAATTGTCTAAAGCTACACGTTGGCTTAAAGATTATAAGTGGCCCATATATTTTATGATAGCAGTAGCCTTTTGGAATTTTCTTGGGGCAGGTATTTTTGGTTTTATCATCAACCCACCAATTGCACTATATTATGTACAAGGATTAAATATTACACCTCTTCATAGCCATACCGCATTATACGGAGTATACGGGACCTTAGGAATCGGATTAATGTTATTTGTTCTAAGAAGTTTGTATAGGGATATACGCTGGAATGAAAAATTACTAAAAATCTCCTTTTGGTCTTTAAATATTGGGCTATTAGCCATGGCGCTATTAAGCTTATTACCAATGGGTGTGTGGCAAGCACTTGAAAGTATGGAACACGGAATGTGGTATGCTCGCTCTGCCGAGTTTATGCAACATCCGGGAATGATCATCCTAAAATGGTTACGATCTATAGGGGATATCATTTTTGCAATTGGTATGGTAACCATTTGTTGGTTCGTATTTGATTTAACATTAAAAAATAAAACAATCTTAAATAAATAAATTATGGATATACTAATAAAAACTAAGGTAGGGCAATTCGTTGCAAAAGATTATCGAACTGCTGCTGTTTTTTCAAAATATGGAATTGATTTTTGCTGTAGAGGAGACAGAACATTAGAAGAGGTTTGTAACAAAAATGATATTGAAATTGAATCTCTTCTAAAGAACTTAAATGATGTTTTAACTCAAAAAGATGATATTGTTATTGATTATCAATCCTGGCCACTTGATCTATTAGTAGATTATATAGAAAAGAAACATCACCGTTATGTAGAAGAAAAAATACCAATACTACGCCAATATTTAGAAAAACTCTGCAAAGTACACGGAGGACGCCATCCAGAGTTACTAGAGATTCATACTCTATTTAGTGAGGCCTCTGGTGAACTTTCGCAACATATGAAAAAAGAAGAAATTATACTGTTTCCTTTTGTTAGAAAAATGGTAAAAAGTCTAGAACAAGAGCATAACGTACAACGACCCCATTTTGGAACTGTAGAAAACCCTATCTCGATGATGATGCAAGAACATGATAACGAAGGCGTACGGTTTCGAAAAATTTCGGAGTTATCAAATCATTATACTCCACCCGAAGATGCTTGTAATACGTATAATGTCACTTTTTCAATGTTAGAAGAATTTGAAAAGGATTTGCATTTACATATCCATCTGGAAAATAATATTTTGTTTCCAAAAGCAATAGAAATAGAAAAGAAGATTGTAAAAAGATCAGAGACTGCTCCTTCTTAAAAATTAGTTTCATTCATAAAAAACTTCTGAAAAAGATTTTTCGGAAGTTTTTTATATTTAAACAAAGCTATTAATCAAAATCTTTTTCTAATGCGAGTGAGTCTTCAACTATATTCACAAGGTCGTCAATAATAGCTTCTCCTTTATTTTTATTATACCAAACCTGTAGAGATTTTTTAAAAGTGTCATCTATTTTTCCGTTTTCCTTTTTGTAAGCCAGAACCATACTAGTAGCAACTTTTGATCTAGGTCCCCATGTATTTAATACATTACTATCATTATCGGTAATTATGAGTTTAGGTATAGAGCGTGTTCCGTTTGTTAAAAAAAGATCCATAAACTCAGGATTATCATCTCGTAATAAAATTTTTAAATTAATTGCAGGTGAAACTTCTGCTATTTTGTTTAACACAGGAATGGTTTGTGCTCCATCGGCGCACCAACTTTCTATAAGAACAAACCAGGTTTGTTTTTCTTTCATATCTTGAAAAACTTGTTTGGATTGTTCTGGTATTACAAGAGTCTTATCAAGCCTTCGCATTCTACTTGCATTTAATTTAGTAAAGTCTATACGTTGTTGAGTTTGTTCTGTTCCCGTTGTAGCTTCTTCTGCAACAAGACGATTTACCAATTCAACATATGCTGTATAGGAAATCCCTTTGATTAAACTTGCTTTAATTATTTCATTTATCATATTATACTATATTAGGGGGTTCTGTATTTCTGGAAAAGCATTATTATCTATATTAAAATACCCTCCTTTATTTTCTTTTCTTTCTAAAGATTGTCCAATAATTAAGTGCGCAATATTAATCATGTTTCGTAATTCACATAGTGCTGTATTTATTTTCGAATCCTTATATAGTTCTTCCACTTCTCTATACATTACATCCAAATATTCTTTAGCTTTTATCAAACGATGATTACTTCGTACAATACCTACATAATCTCTCATTAAAGCTTGTAGTTGCCTGGTATTATGTTTTATAATAATATGTTCTTTATTAACATGTGTTCCCTGATCATTCCAATCGGGAATAGCTAGTGAATCAGATTGCATAGGGTTATAACAAAGGTATTGGTAGCTGTTATGCGCGTACACCAGGGCTTCTAGCAAAGAGTTTGAAGCTAATCTATTAGCTCCATGCAAACCTGTTCTCGAACATTCTCCGCAGGCAAATAAATTTTGAATAGAGGTCATGCCATTTTTATCAACTTCAATACCACCACATAAATAATGAGATGCCGGAACCACCGGAATCCAATCTTTTTCTATGTTAATATGATTGGCCATGCATTTTTTATAAATCGTAGGAAAATGTTTTTTAAAATCCTCTATCTCAAGATGGGTACAGTCTAAATACACACAGGGATCACCGGATTTTTTAAGTTCATTATCAATACTTTTTGAAACAATATCTCGAGAAGCAAGTTCTCCCCTTTCGTCATACTCTACCATAAATCTATGCCCTTTCCTATTTCTCAGGTATGCTCCAAAACCTCTTATTGCTTCAGAAATTAGGAAAGATTGCCCATCTTTTTCTTCGTATAATGCTGTTGGATGAAATTGAACAAATTCCATATCCTTAATTCTTGCCTTTGCTCTATATGCCATTGCAATACCATCACCTGTTGCTATAACCGGGTTAGTAGTATGACCATATATTTTGCCAATGCCTCCTGTTGCTAACAATGTTACTGTAGCTTTTATCGTTTTTACTTCTCCTGTTTTTTGATTCAGAGCATAGGCACCATAGCAAGAAATATTTTCATGATTTTGTATTTGTAATTGATGTTCTGTGATCAGATCGATTGCAAAATGATGACTCAATATATTAATGTTTGGCAATTGATGAATACGAGTTAGTAATGCAGTTTCTATTTCGCGGCCTGTAATATCTTTATGATGAACTATACGATATTCTGAATGTCCTCCTTCTTTACCAAGATCCAATTTTCCGTTATAATCTAAATCAAAATTTGCTCCCCAATGAATTAAGTCATTAAGTCTTTTGGGGCCTTCTTTAACGACCATTTTAACAACTTCTGGATCGCATAAACCATCACCGGCAATCAAAGTATCTTGTATATGTTTTTGAAAAGAGTCTTCTTCTGTATCTAATACAACAGCTACACCTCCCTGTGCATATTTTGTATTAGATTCGTCATCATCTGCTTTTGTGACTATACAAACTTTTTTATCTCTAAATTTTTCTGCTATTTTAACCGCAAAAGTTAACCCAGCTGCACCCGAACCAATTACTAAATAGTCTACCGATATCATTATCCTGTTATTTAGATAGTTCTAACATTCGAACAATTGGGGTTAATGCTTTTTTTCTTATATCTTCTGTTACATTTATTTCGGGAGTTTCATTAAGCAAGCAATCATACAATTTCTGAAGTGTATTTACCTTCATATAACTACACTCACTACAAGCGCAAGTATTATCTTCTTCGGCTGGAGCCGGAATCAGGATTGTATTGGGCACTTCTTTTTTCATTTCATGTAAAATACCTGCTTCTGTAGCTACTATAAATTTCTCTTTTGGATGTTCTTTTACATAATTTATCATTCCGGCAGTAGAACCTATATACTTTGCGGTTTTCAAAATATGCTCTTCAGATTCTGGATGTGCTATAATTACCGATCCTGGATTGTCTTGATATAAATCTAATAATTTATCAATACAGAATGCTTCGTGTACTATACAACTACCATCCCAAAGCAACATATCTCTACCTGTTTGTTTTATGATGTATTTACCCAGGTTCTTATCCGGAGCAAAAATAATAGGGGTATCCCTTGGTACCGATTCTACAATTTTAAGCGCATTAGAAGAGGTACAAACCAAATCGCTCATTGCTTTAATTTCTGCCGAACAATTGATATAGGTAATCACAACATGATTAGGATGTGATGCTACAAAAGAACCAAATGCATCAGGGGGACACGAATCGGCCAAAGAACATCCGGCTGTTAAATCTGGTAAAACTACTTTTTTTGTTGGGTTAAGAATTTTTGCAGTTTCTGCCATAAAGTGTACACCCGCAAAAACAATAATATCGGCATCAATTTCTGCTGCTTTTTGAGATAATCCCAAACTATCCCCAACATAATCTGCTACTTCCTGTATTTCTGGCCTTTGATAATAATGCGCAAGAATTACAGCATTTTTCTCTCTCTTTACTTTACTTATTTTTTCTTTTAACTCCACTTTTACTATATATTCATTACAATGCGAAAAATAGAGGTCTTTATATCTAAATACTATGATAAAAATCATAAATAAAGATAAAAAAGTCTTTTTTATGATTTTTAGTGTACTAAGCACTTAGCATTTATTTAATAGTATAAAAAGCCACTCTATTGAGTGGCCTGTCATCTGTTCTTTTTTATTGTTTTTTAATTGTCAGATGGAATTCGCCATTGACCATCCCGGCTGGTATCCACTCTATTGTTATGGCTCATTTCATAAAAAGAAAAAACGTTAGAATTCGATTTCAAAAAATAAACTGCTTTCGAGATTATCTACGGTTACATCCTCTCCCTTCAGCACTTCTTGAGATTCATTTAATAGTTTTAAGTTAATTTTCCAATACCCTGTCATAGTTAAGGATAATTTTCCTTTATACATTTTTAATGCTGCATCATAACTCAAATCTTCATTATTTGGTGAGCTATGATTTCCCATACCTGGCATACGAGGATCTACTATGATTTTATAGTTTTCTACCACGGGAAAGGTCATCATATTTTCCATTTTAAAGAGCATAGCGGTAAAATCGTTTACTGCCACCTTTGGCTCTGTTGGTGCAGTCATAGTCAAAACATAACGAGTACCATCACTTCCCATAAATGTGCTTATTTTTTGTTTACCATCTGCCGGAGATATTACATCTATAGTTTTTTTGGCTGTAAATTCTTCTCCATTAATTGTATAGGTAATAGTAATATCCCAATATTCATCTGCGTTTCCGGGCATTTGAAAAACCATGAATCCTTTAGAAACCGTCTTATCTTCAGTTACAGTCAAAGTAGATTTTGGGCAAGAATGTTCCATTTGTGTCATATGCATCATAGGCATCCAGGAAATTTCGGATTGAGAGACATAGCTTTTTGTTGCTATATCTTTAATACGTATGTACACCTCGTTAAATCCAATATTAAAATCATTCTTCTTAGAATACAGCTCTATAGAATGATTATTAGCATCAAAAGAAGTTACCAGGTTAAATCCTTCCATGGGATTTGCTATAATATCATTATCATCATCAGAGCTACATGAGACAAAAATGGTTGAAAGTATAATTGCTGTAAAAATTAATTTTATGGTTTTCATTTGTTTATTTTTAATGGTATGTTTTCTAATTGATTTTATATGAAAATGTGATAAATAAATTACGTCCCATTCGGGGAACATTTTTCCAATCTGTATACGTTGAATAGTATTTATCAAAAATATTTTCTACTCCGGCTTTGGCATATACCAAATCGTTGGCCAGATAAAAGGTTTTACCAAGGGTTAGCGAAAAAACGATGTAGTCTGATGTTTTATTTTCACCAAATTCTGGAGAAAAATTCACTTGTTTTCCTGCTCCTTTCATTGTAATTGATCCAGAAAAACTATTCTTATTATATTGAATTCCTGATTGGTAGGATACAGGACTTATAAAAGGTAAATTGCGATCGGTATCATCTTTTCCCTGATGGTAAGATATAGAACCCGACCAGGTAAGTTCTGGCAGGATTTTATACTCAGTATTTAAAGACACATTAATCAAATCGGCATACTCTAGATTTTCATATATTTTCACTCCATCTGCACCAATAGTCATAGTACTTAGTGATTCATTTACCTCGCCTATAATGTAATTGGGCATTCGAAAAATATTTCCTTCCAGAGCAATGTTTAATTTGGCTTTCTCTAGAGAGATTTTGGCATTAGCTTCAATAGCTTGTTCATTTTTTAAGTTAGGATTCCCTATATAATCATGATTATCGAAACTATTAAAAAGATAAAATCCATATCCCTCGGATACTGATGGAGTTCGTTCTCCGTAGGATACTCCTGCATTGATATGAATAGGATCCAAATGTTTATGGTACTGAACAGAAACACTTTTAAGAACCCTAGTTTTAGATTCTTCCATATTTGGATAAAAAATTCTAAGACTATTAAGTCCAAAATCATCAGCCACGTTATTGTTTTGTACGGCTAATCTGGCAGATAGTTTTAAAGAACTTTTTTTAAAACTAATTTTATCTTCAGCGTATAATCCAGTGTTCCAGGTTCGCACATCAGGCCAGGTAAGCATAAACATAGGATTTTCGTTGGGATTATTGGGGTACATTGTCATTTCTGCAAGAGATTTATTATAAAATCCATCCCATTTTATCAAAAAGTCCTGTTTTTTGGTTTTTAAGTTGATTTCAGAGAAAAACCCATAGGTGTCACTCCATCCTGGCATATCCATTCGAATAGGCACATCTGGTCTTTGAGAATCGTCCATCACATGAGTAACTTTATTAAAGTACACTTTAGACTTCCAATCACTAAATATCCCAATAGTATTTTGCTCAAAACCAACCGATGCAATCAGTGCACGTGCCAAAGAAACATCCATAGGTAATGCGGGATAACCTACGTCTCGTGCTTTATCATAAATTGTGGTTGCCGTAATCGCTTTGTCTTCATCAATCCTATATCCTGCATTAACAGAAATATTATACTTTGTGTATTGGGAGAAATTGATTTCTTCTTCATTTCCCGCTGTATAGTTCTCTGCTTTGCGATAAATGATGTCTCCATCTACATAAAAATCGGAATTTGAATAATTGGCTTCTGCTCCTAAAATCACTAATTGATTATTAGTCTCAAAACCATCTTCTAAACTTGCTTTAAATCCTGTTTCTCTAAAATCACTTTTATCCAATTCTAAATCTATTGCACCACCAATACAGGTTCCGTATTCTGATCCCTGTTGTCCCGAAGCAACATGAGCTTTAGCAAGATTAGACACATCTACATAAGAGGTAATAGGATCCATTTTATCTGTACACGCACCAAAAATTCGCATCCCATCTATAGTAACAGAAAGCCTTTCTGATGTCATATTATTAAGTGCAGGTTCCCAAGCATAGGCTCCTCTTTTTATCATACCAACCTTTTGTGAAAGCTCCAGGTATTCATCTAAAGATGATAACGGTTTAAGTTGTTTTTGATAATCCAGTTCTTTTCTGGCAGATATCAAAATTACTTCTTCCAAATCGATAGGCATAATGGTATCTGACTCTTTGTTTAGGATTTCTTCCTGGGCATTAATCCAACAGGGGGTAATTTGAAAAAGCAGGATATACCATAGCATATTTACCCTTTTAAACGGTGCCCTCAAAATCCTAAACAAAGAGGTCACACCAATATTGGTTTTCATCTGTTTATTTTTATTGTTTTAGTAGTCAGATGGAACCTTTGACGATTAAAAAATCATTAACTTCTGTCTTTAAAGATTTTTTTAAAATCGTGTCGGTTTCATTAGAATATATTTTAGAAATAATTCAACATATATATAAGTTTTGTGTACACGAAATTGAGGTATAACATACCTTTATAATCAATACACCTATAGAACTCATGTTAACTTTTACTTTTTACTGCAAATTTTTCTTATTTACCTTAACTTTGACTTTTTTCGTAACGTAGCTATAGCTATACTTATGAAAAAAGATTTCTTTATGGCAAAAAATTTTAAACTTTCGCTTAAAAACAAAAAAGTCCAAATGAGTTCATATTGAATTACCCAAACTCTGGAGGTGGGGAGAGATCTGTAACAAGTAATTTGGAAATTATTTCTTGTGTAGTTTTATAATTGTTCTCAACTGTATTTTCAGGTTGATTTTTAAAATTGAAATCAAGTAATAGTTGAAAAAAAACAATATGTTGAATCTCATTCTGAGATTTTTTGTCTTTGAATGGGTTATTCTCTGAATTGGATTCTTTGGCTAATTGTTTTTTTAAGTAACATTTACCATCACATTTTAATCTGGGTCTATCTTTATTTATACAGAGGTATTTTACGATATAATCATAATTCATGATATACTCTCCTACCGGCCAAAGAGGCTTAACGAGCATAAGGAGAGCAACGAATAAGATTACCGTACTTTTCATACGGCAAATATAGTCCTTATTATAGCTAGAAAAATATGATAAAAGTCACAAAAAAGATAAAACGATCTTTTTTATTATATTTGATCTAAAAAAAAAGAGCTACTATGCTATCTAACGCTTGTAAATATGCTATAAGAGCAATACTTTATCTAGCCATACATTCTGATGAAACGACCAAAATAGGAGTAAAAAAAATTGCTGAAGAACTAGAAACTCCTCAACCTTTTTTGGCTAAATTATTAAGGCAATTAACTTCTAATAAGCTGGTTTCTTCTACCAAAGGCCCTGGAGGCGGTTTTTTTCTAGATAAAAACAATAAAGAGAAATCGATTTGGGATGTTATCTGTTGCATTGATGGTACTCATAAATTTGAAAAATGTTTTTTAGGATTATCAAAATGTAGTGATAAAAACCCTTGCCCTGTACATTCTACAGTATCACCATTTAAGAAAAAAATATTGAATGAATTTAGAGATAAAACAATTTCTAAGCTTGTTGAAGAAATTGAAGTAGAAGGAACCGTAATTTCTTTAAAAGGATTTGATCTGAAATAACGGCATATCTGAATTTTATTTACAAATCATCAATTTCTGAGTTTATTTGATTTAAAGTTACTTTGCTGTTATCTAAATCGTTTAAAATTTGAGATTTAGAACTTTCAAAAGCTATTTTTATGTTACCAAAAATGTTTTCATAATAAGAAACTCCTTCTTTTAGGTTTTTGACAAATACTGACAAGTATTTTTTCTTCTTATTATTTATAGAATGTCTTGTTTCTTCAAGCTTATCTTTTAAATAATCAATATAAATGTTAAGCTCTTTTATGAACATGTTAGGTCGATCTGCTCGCACAACCTCATCAGATTCTCCGTAAATATGACTTGTTATTTCTTTTAGACTCATAATTTTAGAGAAATAGGCCATATTTGGTCCGGGACATATCGAAACTCCTTCTCCTTCAACTTTAGTATCCAAATTATATTTCAGTAATGCAGAAGTTCCCAAACCAACACAGGTACATGATTTTTGTATAATCTGATCAAATTCTTTTTGATAATCTTCTGGAGAAAGTTCCTTTTTATCCAGTTCTTTAATTTTTATATGTTGATATTGTCTCGATGCCGTACATATCCCTTTTTCTGTAAATTCTTTGTTTAATGCTACATATTTTTTTGGACAAGAACTCCCGGGCCTGTTCTTTTCTACCAAAGAAAGTTTTTCCTGATCTTTTGTATTTCCTTTAAGACTATTAAATGGTATTCCTAAAGGAGAAATATCACTTAAATACAAATCGTCTTCTTTGGCTTTTACTAGTTTGTCTAATGTATTATTATCGACAGTTGTCGCTTCTGGCACCAAAAGAAAAGGAGTTCCCCATCCTACAGAATCTACCTTGTAATGCTCTAATAAGAATTGGTGTTCTTCTGCCGTACCCACCCCACCCTGGGCCGTGATTTTAACTGGCATAGGAGATTGAGGAACATATCTATTCTTACGAAACAATACCTCGGTGATAATTTTATGTATTTCAGAAATTAATTCTTCTTTCTGATCTCTAAACTGAGCTAATATTGGCCCCAAAAGATATCCATCTGTTGCAAATGCATGCCCTCCGCAATTAAGCCCAGATTCGATTCTATATTCTGAAACCCATAATCCTTTTTTGGCTAAAAATTTTCCTTGTATTAACGCTGATCTGTAATCACTTACTTTTAAAACTATTTTCTTTTTTATTTCTCCATTCTCGTTTGGATAAAAATCTTCAAACTCTTCTATATAACTATACAATCTGGGGTTCATTCCTGCAGAAAGTATTACTGATGAAGATAAATCACTATTGGCATATCCTCTAAGTGCTGCATGGGCATCATTGTACTTAGAAGATAGTTTCTCTTTTTTTTGATAATTTTCTTTATCAACTTTGGTCATGATATTTACATCAATACTCCCCATTGATAAATTTGCTTCTATTAAATCTTTGATTCCATTAAAATTAAAATCGTTAGATGTTAGGTTTTTAAATCGTTGTTTTAATGCTGAAGTGTCAGGTAGAATGTTGAAATATTGTTTCAATTCGTTACTACATTCTGTTGTAATATTTTTAAGTTGATTAAACTTTTTTTCTGCAAGGTCATTCATCAAATTAAGATAAGAAGTAATCCTCTTAGCTCTAAAATCTTCTATACTCTCTGTGATTTCGTTATATGGTATTTCGAACGTATCACAATACATTTTTCTTAGTTTTTCTAATAGAATATCATCGACCAATGAAATAACAGAATCTATTCCCAGGTGAGAAACTTTTAATGGGGTATCAATAGTAAAGCCTATTCCCATTACAGGAATGTGAAATGAATGTAGTTTCATTATAACGAATTAAGTTTTGTATTGGTTAATCTATATGTATTAGAACTATAGCATTTCTCTACCAATAATAGTATTAAACCTAATACATATGCATCTGTCAAAAATCACGAATGGAATCAGAACTAAATATGATAATTATCATGTTTTAATAACTTCTAAGTTTTTGAGCATGATCATTAATTTCATATTCTGGTTGGTTTTCTGTTAAAATTTCAACTCTTTTATTTACCAAATCAGGTTTTGCATGTTGCTTATGATAATGCCTTAATTGATGCTCATTCTGCCTACCCGAGCTGAAGTTTGACACTCGTTTTAAGTATCCTATTACTCTTGTAGCATGATCTACATTATGAGAATTGCATTTATTGCATATAAACAATGTGCGCTTGTCTATATGTGAACATTCATTACATATTGTAATTCTTATATTAAAACAGAAATAATTACATCCAGCAGCCGCTGTTGCATGAATTAGTTTAATAAACCCTTCTTTATTAGGAGTCTCTTCGAGGTTAAGATGAAGTGCAGAACCTCCGTCCAGATATTGTATAATTTCTTTACCGTGTAGCATTATTTTATCTAGAGAATTTACGTTATTATCTTCTACTGCATAGAAATATGAATTATAGCAATCTCTGGGTACAAATAATCCATCTTCTTTATCCCATTTTGCATTTTTTATTCCCAGATTTTCGGCAGGAACAAATTCTGTGTTAAACATATATCCATATTTTTCTTTTGCAGCTCTATTTTCTTGATAAATTGCTTTTAAATATGTATTTACAAAATTCTTATACGTAGTGTTATTACTTGCTTCAATTCCCTGGCTCTCTGCAGCTTCTACCATACCATTAATCCCTACTGTTAAAAATTGTTTGTCTAATGCTATAAAGCCTGCTTGATAAACAGGTAATAATCCTGCTTCATTATATTCGTCTATAAGTTTTCTGTAGGCAACCTGATATTTATGAATTTTTTGAACTTCTTCAACAATATCAGCTTTTTTTTGAATCAACCGATTCATATTAAGGGTGATTACATTTATAGATCCTGTCGCTACTCCACCAGCACCTAAAGAATAACTAAAAGTATTATCGCTAATCTCATTTCGTAGACGACAACAGGATGCTAAGCTATCTGCATTTTCGGATTGGTAAATAAAAAAAGAATTCCCTTCACTTAATTCTTGTGCACACATTTCGGTAAATTCTCTATCAACAGGAGCGTTATTTTTTACAAGCATTGCGGCAGTAACTACAGGAAAAGTAAGTATGGCTCTTTCTCTTTCTTTATTAAACCATTTCATAAAAAACTCTTGTAGTTTTTTTACACTTTCCCATTTTGGTTTGGTCATATCAGGAAATACAAAATCACCAAACATGCTATTAAAATAAGCTTCGTCATATAAAGAAATATTCCAAAACACAGATTGATATCCTCTTGCAGCTGCGGGTTGATTAATTGCATAGACCACATGTTGTAAATGGTTTGCAATACGTTTTTCATGAGTTTGCAAATAATCCTCTCCAAGATCTTTAACGGCAAAATGGTCAAAATACATCAAAAACTCTACGGTAGCTAATGCCCCGGCAAACTGAGAACTTACCGCAAAGACAAGGTTAACAAACTCCCCGCAATAACTTTCCAGGTGTTTTGGAGCTTTGCTTTCGCCTCCTAATTTTGTGAGTCCGTCTAATAAGAATGGGTACATACTTATAGAAACACAGTATGGTTTTAATGAGGTCTCATCGTGTACATAAATTTCATGAGATTCTATCTGTCTCGAATATTCTTCGGCCAGATCGTCGCTAAACAGAGTAGCTATTTTTTGTTTTACCAATGCTCTATTTACCTGTATGTTAATATCTTTATTTAACTCTGCCTCCATAGTTGCAATGTTTTTTGAAGTTACATTGGCATTAGCATCTACTTTGGAGCCATCTGCAGCATTTGTAGAATCCAAATAATGATTTATGAAATCAATTTTATTTTTTATTTGATCATCTGAAAGTCGTATCATGAGTTTTTTAATTTTTAATAAATAAGTAATTAAGTCGCTTATTGGTTTTTACTTCTATAAATTCTTGATTGGTGGTTTCACTATCTAATCCTCCCAGAGATTGGTTCCATCTTCCGGTTTTAATCCAGGTTAATTGGACTAATATCTTATCATCTACTTTTTCTAATCCTGTATAAAGGCATGTTTTATAGCCTTTGGTTTTAGCATATTTCAGGTAGCTTATCAATTCCTTTTTGTGCCATTCTCCTCCCATAAAAACAACACAGGTGGCAAATCCAAAATACCGGTCGAGTATGCTTTCATATTTTTTTTCAGTTAATTTTTCTCCACTCCCCTCTTTCCATAAAAAGGGTGAATGACATCCTTCACACCTTAATGGACATCCAGAAATACTAAAACATATGCTTATTTCTCCCGGCACTTCTTGAAGCACTATATGAGAATCGTAAAAATTCATTATTACATTATTAAAAGACCTTTTTATCTTTTATAAAAATAAGAATAGAAACTCCTCTTTTTAGATTCATAGAAATGAGTTATTAAAAATGTTATTAACAAGAAGAAAAATACATTCTAACACATATCACTTTTAAAATAGATAGTCTTTCGCAAAAAAGAATGAAAGGGTATATTATGATTGCTATAAATTACCTGTAAAATCTGTCATAAGCCTTTAACCAATATGTATAAAACGTCATTTCACTGTAAACAGGGGGGAGAAATATTTTGAAAAAGAAATAAGTTTACAACTTAAATCAAATCATATACTACATACATCACGAGATTTTTAGTAAAAACTCTTAGCATTATTACTTCTATCATCTTGTGATTCTGATAATGTCACCTAATTATTAATCAATTACCTACTTAAGGTATAAGAAACAAAATTTAAGTGTTTCCTCATTATCAGAATGATAGAATATGAAAATTAAACATAAAATTGAAATCATGGAAAATTTATTAGATGAAATCGCCAAAATTATTGCACCAATTGCCGAATGTGATGTAGCAGATGTTACTCCAGATGTTAATTTACCAAATACATTAGGGGTTGATTCATTAAGAGGGTTAGAAATCATGGTAATGATCGAGAGAAAGTTTAAAGTAAAATTATCTGAAGAAAGATTACAAGAGATGACTACTCCAAAAAGGATCGCTAATATGATTGCAGAACAATTATAGTCTGTAAACTAATGTCAATAAATTAGAAATTAAAATGATCCATAAAGAATTAGTGATAAAAACAAAAGAAGTCAACGAACTTATTATTGGTGCTGGTTTAACTGGGTTGATATATGGCATTACTCTATTAGAAAAAAAGAAAAATGTTGCTATTGTAGAAGGGCATATTTATCCTGGAGGGTATGCTACCAGTTTTGTGCGTAACAAGCGAAAATATAGATTCGATTGTAGTCAACACAAAATAACAGGTCTGGGTAAAAATGCTAACCTAAGAAATGTATTTGAAAGAATAGATCTTTGGGAGAAATTAGATTTTAAGTATTTTGATGAGCTGTTTTCTATTCATGTAAAAGGGCAATATTATCACATTCCTGGAAACATCAAAGAAATTGAGGTATATCTCAATGCACAATTTCCTGAAGAAAAAGAAAGTCTTAATAACTTTTTTCATGATATCAATACTATTGGTTATCAAAACTATATGTTTGTAAGAATGCTTCTAGGTGAATATCAATTAAATAGAAATTTACTTCCAGAAACCAGGCAACTTCACAATCTTACAGTTAAACAATATTTCCAATCACACTTTAAAAATAAACATTTAATAGAAGTTTTAAGTGCTATTTCGATGTATTTAGGAACACATGCTAATGAGGCCAATGCTGTTTACTTTTTACACTATTTATATGCTGTTTTTTGTACAAAACCAGGATATGTATTAGGTACAGCGCAATCACTTTCAAACTTTTTATTAAAAGAGTTCAAAGAAAGAGGCGGATATGTATCTCTTAAAGATACTGTTCATCAAATTGAACTTAATGAAGAAGGTAAAATAACTCAGGTAAATAGCAGAAAACATCATTTTGTTACCAAAACTGTTACGGCAACATGTTCTCCTCACAATGTAATGAAAATGTTACCTGAATTTTCTGAAAAAGAAGCTTTCGAAAGTAAGCTACAGAACTTAAAATTTGGATGGGGGCATTTCTGTGTTTACATCATTACAGATGTAGATCCCGAAGAATTAGGTTTTACTAAAGAAGAGTACATTCTTGTAAGTGATAAAGGCGACATATTAACTCCAGAAGAAAAAGAATCAGACGAACGTTATGATAAACTAAGCTTAAGTGTTACTAATTACCATAAAATGGATCCAGAATGTGGTAGGACTGTGCAACTCATTGTCCTAGATTATAAAAGTGACTGGTTCGAACTAGAAGAACAAGCATATTTGCTAAAAAAAGAGCGTATTCAAGAACGTATTATTCAGCGTGCTTACCAATACTTCCCAAAATTAGAAGGACATATTCTTTATAAGGAAAGTTCTACGCCAAAAACGAATAAAAAATATACAAATTCTCCAGAAGGCTCAGCTTTTGGGTATAAAATTTCACCAAACGACAATATGAGATTCTTATTTAAATCCCCGGTAAAAGGGTTAAAATTCGTTGGAACATGGGCTTCAGGAGCTGGATATGAATCTGCAATGTGTCACGGTTTTATGCATGCCAAGCTAGGCTAAAAAGAACTTGTATTATTAGAAAGTGCAGATAAATTTATAAAGAGATGACCTAGGCTTTCAACCTATTGTTTGACCAGCTAACCAAACATCATTAAAATTTAAATTAAAACATGAAAAACGACTTAACAGACAAATTATTTCTAATAACAGGAGGTAGTAAAGGAATTGGTAAAGCAATAGTTGAAAAGTTCTATAAATCAGGTGCAAAAGTGGCCTTTACTTATAATAATAATCAAACTTCTGCAGAGAAAATGATATGCACTTTAGGAAACAATGATTCAAGAATTAAATGCTATAAACTAGATGTTAGAAATTATGATGACATAGAACAACTAATTTCTAAGATTGAAGAAGATATGGGGGAGATTTATGGATTAGTAAATAATGCGGGAATCACAAAAGATAAAGCATTTTTAAGAATGCAACGACAAGATTGGAATGATGTTATCAATACTAACTTAAATGGCGTTTTCAATATGACTAAAGCTTTTGGAAATAAAGCAATTAGAAGAGGGAGAGGAAAAATCATTAATATTTCATCGGTTTCTGGGTTAAAAGGTAGTCAAGGTCAAGCTAATTATGCTAGTTCTAAAGCTGCAATTATCTCATTAACAAAAACATTAGCCAGAGAATTTGCTTCTTTTGGCGTACAAATAAATGCTGTAGCACCGGGATTTATTGCAACAGAAATGGTTGATACCATGCCCGAACTAGCTAAAAAGAAAATAAATACCATGGTTCCTATGAAACGTATGGGAGAGTCAAAAGAAGTTGCCGATGCTGTTGAATTTTTAGCATCCCCTTCTAGCGATTACATTACAGGCCATACTCTTGTTATAGACGGAGGATTGACCGCATAATAACCTAATAGAAACATTACAATTTCAAACAAAGCATTATGAAAAGAGTAGTAATTACCGGTTTAGGTGTTGTGAGCCCAATCGGATCTAATATCCAGGAATTCTGGAAAAACGTAAAAGAGAAGAATACAGGAATACGCCATTTAACCAAATTGGATAGCGCCAGATTTAAAGGTACTTCACTATCTGCAGAGGTTATTGGTGAGAATATATTAACGTGCAAAGAAGATATATCTTCATATAGTACGTCTGTAGAGTATGCATATAAAGCTTCTCAAATGGCACTAATAGATGCTGGTCTTTCAGAAAAAATAGATTACCCAAACAGGTATGGAATAATCTTAGGAACTACTAACGGAACAGAAGACATTGTAGAGCGCACTATAGATACTTTCGGTATTCAAAATGAAAAAGAAGAATTATCAACAGATGCAAAGAAAATGTTATCTTATTTCAGGCCAATAGAAATGAGCTCTACGGTAGCTAAGCTTTGCAATCTTGGAGGAACAAATATGGTAATTCCAACTGCCTGCACAGCAGGAAACTACGCTTTTGGCACAGCTTTCTCAATGATTAAACAAGGACGTTCTAAAGTTATGTTAGCCGGAGGTTCGGATCCATTTACAAGGTCTTGTTATACAATCTTTTACAGATTAGGAGCAATGACCAAAGAAAAAGTTAAACCTTTTGCAGAAGACAGAACAGGAATGGTAGTTGGTGAAGGAGCCGGAATCATGGTTTTAGAAGAATTAGAACATGCATTAGAAAGAGGAGCAAAAATATATGGAGAGATCTCTGGATACGGATTAAGTTGTGATGCTTATCACCCAACCGCTCCAGATCCAGACGGAAATGGAGCAGCTTTAGCCATGAAGAAGGCTCTTAAATATAGCGGATTAACTATAGACGACATTAGCTATATTAGTGCTCACGGAACAGGAACAAAAGCCAACGATTCTCATGAGGTTAATGCTATGTATAAAGTTTTCGGAGAAAAATTAACAGACATACCTATCCATTGTTTAAAATCGGTAATTGGTCACTGTATGGGAGCTGCAAGTGCTTTTGAAGGAATATCGGCAGTATTATCATTACAAGAACAGATCATTCCAAGTACAAAGAATACAGAAAAAACAGATGAGTCTTTCCCTATTTCAATAGACTTAAATAATCAAGGAATAAAGCAAACAAAAATTACTAATATCATGAGTAACTCATTTGCTTTTGGAGGAAACATCTGTAGTTTAATCTTTAGTCAATACAATTAAACAAACTAGAACAAATAATGAGTAATAATGATATCGCAATAGTAGGGCTAGGATATGTTTCTTCTTTAGGAAGTGGGGTAAAAACATTCTACAATAAAATTGATCAAAATTTACCGACAACCAAAATGAATACCTATGATCCAGATGGATTCTTAGGAAAAAGAGGGTTTCGTTATTTTAGTAAAGCAACTAAAATGTATTGCAACTTGGCATTTCAATGTATCTATCAGAATAAAGTAAATGATATCGTTGAATTGAATAAAGATCGGATAGGCTTATATGATGGATCCGAATTATCCAACATTGAAGATGGGTTTGTTTTTGATCTAGTCGCTAAGCACGATGGACCAGAATTAGTAAGTCCGATGAGCACACCAAATACAATTGCTAATGCCGCAGCTTCGCAAATGGCAATTCAAACTAAAATTACCGGACCAAATTTTTCTATTAACGGAGGTACATGTAGTGCGATTCAAGCTATTGATATTGCTTCTATGCATTTAAAAGATAATATCGTTGATTGCGCCATAGTGGGTTCGACAGAAATAATATCTAAATATCATAAGGCAATTAGAGAAGGAGAAAACAGAGAGACTAAATTACCCATCGCTAACGAATATGGGGTTTCTATAGCTTTAGAAAGGGTAGAGACAGCATTAGAGAATGAGCAATTAATTTATGGGATTATAGTTGAAGTTATTTCAGGACAAAGTTACAAAGAACAGTCGCACGAAAACTTATTAGCTTTCTTAATCCAAGAATTAATCGTCAATAACAGACTTACTATTTTGGATATAGACATGATCATGGTAGGTTCTGGGGCTCACAATATAAATGGAGTTACATTGTCTTCGGAAATTTGTATAACGTTAGGAAAGACACCTAAATTATTTTTCCCAGAAATGATATATGGAAACGGTGATAATGCTGGTGGGTTGGCGAGTATTTTATACACGATAGGATTGTTCGATGGGCAACTAAAAGAAGTAAAAGGTTACTTCACAAAAAACACCATTCAAACAGGGGGTATTCAAATAACTCCTATAAATGTAATTGTTGCGACTATAGACAAAACAGGGTATACAGTAGTAACACTTATTAAAAAATACAACTAATGAAAAAGGTACTATTACAGAATTATCAAATACAAAAATTATTGCCACATAGATACCCTTTCCAGTTAGTTGATCAGGTAATAGAGTATGAAAAAGGGAAATCTATTATCGCCATAAAAGCTATAGGTATTGGAGAACCCGCTTTTCAAGGGCATTTTCCAGAGTTACCAATTTTTCCAGGTGTATTGTTAACTGAAGCTATGGGGCAAACCTGTGGTTTACTGGTACAGTTAAGTAATCAGGAATGGGAAAAAGAACAACCTATTAATTATAAGGTGAACTCACATAAAATAGGTGTTTTTGGAGAATATAAGGTTAAATTCTTTACCCCTGTTGTCCCTGGAACATTAGTATATTTACATGGAGAATTAGACTGGAGTATGGGAGCCGCTTCTTGTCTAAAAATAAAGGCATATAATGGTGATACACTCTTTGCAAAAGGAACGGTTACAGTAGCCATGATAGATAAAAAAAAGCTAATTCTATAAACTAAAGATTCTTACCACTTAGTAAATACAGTATAGAAAAACGATACCTTAAATTTCTAAAAAATATTTTCGGATTTGCAGTATGAAGGAAATAGAATTCTATTTACACAAAGCTAAAATTCTAATTCAAAAAGATATACTTACCATTATATTATAAAATTAGTATACATCTTTTGTACTTTCTGGTATTTTCTTTATTCGTGTATTTCTGCACATACTTTTCTGTCAAATCCGTTTACCATTAACCATATCCCTAGAATTAATTCTAGTATTGCTGTTGGAACATTTAAAATTAAGTATTCGGCTGTGATAATTTCAATAACCTGAAATAAAATCAAAATACTTGCTATTGCAGACAACAATGTACCCAACACTCCCCAAACTGAAAGCCAACGAGGCACTAATCTTGATTTTACTAATAAAACATACAACATAAAATTTCCTATACATAAAACCAGAACCATAAATACATGATTAATATAATCTCGCATAACTTTAAATACATTTCCTAATGCTTTTAAATCTGGAGAGCTTTGAGGTGAATTATATACAAACTCCTGGCTTAATGCTAATATGGACAATAATAATATGGTTCCAAAAATTACGAGTGTTGCCGAAATTATCCTAAAACTAAAAAAGCCGATTGCTAAACTACCATCAAACCTTCTGATTACAGGATATAATAAAATTGCAATTCCTAAATATGTAAGTGACATTATAAATTGAAAGAAAGCATCAATGATTACATTATTAGAATTTGCAGCTGCTTCTGTTAAATATTTTGTAGAATCAATTGATGGTGCTACACTAAAAACCCCTGCAATCATACCTGCAATAAATAATAAACCTGCTAATCTTACTTTACTTTTTATTAAATACATGAGCTATTTTTTTTGCTATAATTTTTTTTTTAATAAGTAACAAAAACACGACTAACTGGTTTTTTAAAATTTTGTACAAAAGTACAAAGTGAAAACAAGAAATAGATAGATCTATCTAAAAGCTTTTAGTCAAAAAATCAATTCTGGTTTCCGATAAAAAGTATTTAATTATGAATCTTGATCAACTAACAGGAGTCACTGCTCCTTCAGCCTATTTGCAAATAACGCTGCAAGTTCTCCAAGGTTATTGGCTTTATAAAATTCTCTTGCTGAATCTGTTAACGATAATTCTTCTAACATTCTGGCAATTAGTTCAGCTCGCCCAATAGAATCTATTCCAAGGGGAGATAACATTGAAGAACGTATAATCGGTCCGTGATCTATATCAAAAGATATATCTGCTACATGAGCAGCTATTCTATCAAAAATGTCGTTTTCGTTCTTATCCATAATCTAAAATTTAAGTTTGAATTAGTTCTTAATTAATTTGCTAACTAGGCTAACTTGCAAATGTGATTCTTTAACCAGTGATACATTGTAGAAGTGATCACTGTTTTCTTCAATATCAATTCCTAGTTTGATATTTTTCTCTACCGCACAAACTACATCATCGCCAGAGTGAGTGGGTATGCAAAATTATATCCATTCAAGGTTAAATATGGTCATTTGTGTGAGCTATATGCAAAAATCCCAAATATTGTTCTATAACAGCTCTTTGGTGCTTCTATCAACAATAATCACCCGAACAAATGTGCATGACTATATTGCCAACAAAGGAATTGTGATTTTTTCTCAAATCTGGCAATAGTAAGGATAGGTAATCTGAAAAAAGGTATGCTCCAGCCACTTTTTAAAGGATTCAAAAAACATATTTATAGAATACATTATCAAATCTTTTCAAACTTAGTAATAGAGATCGTATTAAATAGTTTTGAAAATATAGTATCGAATAGTTCATCAATGGCGCTCACTTTTAAAAAGTGATGTGCTTCTTTTCCTATAAAAATAAGCGGAACCTCATTTTTACTATGCCCACCAAAGGAAAGATCTTCAATATTCCCATGATCGCTAGTTATTAAAACATGAATATTTTCTGGTTTATCATGAATTACTCCACGAAGAAATTCGTCAAACATTTCTAAAAACATGATGGATTTATTCATATCCTTTCTATGTCCTATTAAATCTGGTAAAAAACATTCATATACAATCAAATCATAGTCGTTTGTTAAGTTCTTTAAATTTTCTCCAGCTATAAACGGAGTTATCAAAGGCACCATATTATTGGGCATATCTTGTAAAGTAAGGTTGGTAATATCCCAATGTACAGCTCTGCCTTCAACAAGATCATTCATAGTATTAAAACTATTTTTGGCAGCTAATACGCAACGTGTAGTCACACTATAATTTGAAGAATTTTTATCAAAAGATTTAAAAAATCCATCGGTATAGGAATTAGCAAAAATACTTTTAATATAATGCTCTTTGGCATATTTAAAAATTGATCTTTTATTGATCATTGCTATCAATTGATCATTTGGATATGCCATCAAGTGATGCCCTAAAAACGCCTGTGCATTATACCCGGTAAATAAAGATGTCTGTCCGGTAGCACTTTGAGGTATTCCTTCAACTCCCAGGCAAGCATCAATTCCTTTTGCCAGAAAACTTGGCTTAACGACATTTGTGGTATCGGCTAATTTTTCTCCAACCAGGCTAAACAATGTAGGCATAAAAGCTTTGGTAAATGGATTGAATTTCACATTTTTTCCTAAACCAACTCCATCCAAAAAAATAAATATTAATTTATTTTTCATTTAACTGCTTTGAACAGGTTTCACCTCTCTTAGATCAAAATATCCATTATACCCTTTGACATATACTGCTGCTCGATGCCCAAACAATACTATTGCTTCTGATCTGGTTTCCAGTTCATTTTCGTAAAAATCTGAGAGTACTCGTGTTCCTACCGGATAAACTTTGTTCCATTGCTCTACAAGTTTAATAGGATCTAATATTTTCTTTTGTTTTGCTACTTTTGTTACCGGTTTGTTTTTTTTAATTGGCTTGGTCGTTTTCTTTGAACTGTTGGATATTGTTTTAGAACCCTTTTTTTGATCAACTTCTGCCTTCTTACTGGTCTGTTCCTTAACAGTTTTTACGAAATCTCTTTTGACATACCCAATCAATTTGGTCAGTACATCTCCTACTCCCAGTTCTTCAAACTTCATCTCTCCCTGATGCAACAAATATGTCATGCTTTCGGACCATCTTACACTGTTGGATAACTGGTCTATTAAGTACTTACCTACATTACTATGTGTATAAGGTTTCCCGGTAACATTAGCAATTACTTCAATTTTTGGTTTATAGAATCTTGTTTTCTTTACAAATTTTTCAAATTCGGCAGCTGCTTCTTTCATATAGCGGGAGTGAAATGCTCCACTGGTATTTAAAGGTATGAACATGATATCTGCTTTTTCAAAAAATGGATGAGCTTTTTCAATATCTTCTTTTAAACCCGAAATAACAATTTGAGAAGAAGCATTTAAATTCGCAATATCAATAGTAGATAGATTTGCATCTTTTAGTATTTCCTGAATTTTTTCTTCTGAAGAATTTAAAATAGCGGCCATTCCTCCATTTTTGGCCTGGCTCATGAGTTCGCCTCTCTTTTTAACTAGTTTAAGTCCGCTTTCAAAACTAAACACGCCCGCTGCTTGTAATGCATTATATTCTCCCAGACTATGGCCTGCTAAAAAATCTGGTTGTTTTTCTCCATCCTTAATTTTCTTCTGATAAGACAAAGCGTTTACAACATATAATGCCGGCTGGGTATATTGTGTTTGATTTAACTGATCATTGGCATCTTCTAAACAAAGTTCTTTAATAGAATATCCCAGTATTTTATCTGCCTTCTTTATCAACGCAGGAAACTCATCAAAAAGTTGTTCTCCCATTCTTTTTCTCTGGGAACCTTGCCCGGGAAACATATATGTTTTCTTCATTTTTATCTTGTTTTTTTATATTAGGTTTATAATCTTAATTTTTTCCTCTTTTTAATACGATCGAAGTATTTATTCCGCCAAAACCAAAAGAATTACTCATTGCTACATTGGACTGATAATCCATAGCTTCGGTACTACAAAACTGTAAATTATTACATACTGGTGTTTCCAGGTTTTTATTCGGATGCAAAAACCCTTGTCGCATTTGTTCAACAGTTGCTATGGTCTCTACTACGCCTGCCGAATACAAACAGTGCCCCGTTAACCCTTTAGTAGAATTTAGCCACAAACCAGAAGTATAATCTTTAAAAACTTTGCTAATAGCTTCTGCTTCTGTTTTATCTCCCAGAGGAGAAGAGCTTCCATGAGTATTTATATAATCAACATCTGAAACTGATAACCCGGCTTGATTTAATGCCGAAAGCATCGCCTTTGCTTCACCATCTACACTTGGATTGGCAGCACTATTGCTATCAAGGTTTAATGCATAACCTTTGATTTCAGCAAGAAATGGGGCACCTCTTTTTTCGGCACTTATTCCAGATTCTAGAATAATACAGGCACTGGCTTGCCCATAAATAAAACCTTCATGTTGCGAATCAAAAGGACGGCAAGCTTTTTCTGGTTGATCCAGATATTTCTTACCTCCCATAGCTCCAATGTTAATAAAACCTTGAATATCCATCGGCGAAAGGTCAGCAACAACACCAGTCACTAAACACACATCAACCAAACCTGCACGAACAAGTTGATATCCTTTTATAATACCGACATTACCCGTGGCAGATGCTCCTCCCACAGTAAAGCCTTCTCCTTTAATATCAAATAACTCACTCAAAACTCCAACCTGATTGGTCTCTAAAAATTCTAGAGCATATCGAGGAGAAAGGTATTCTGGATTTTTCCTGAACTTGGAAATTAAGTCATATTGATAATTCTGAGTACTATTTTGTCCTGCAACAATAAGCCCTACTCGTTCTGGTAAAGGTCTATTATCATGCAGTCTGGCATTAGACCACGCTTCTAGGGCAGAAACAATAGACGTTTGGATAACAAAAGGAGCTCTCCTACCTAATCGCTTGGCGTGTTGGCATTTCTCTTCTGATACATTTTGAAAACGATCTACAAAATCAGAAAAGGAAAAATCTTCTATCTTAGCAACAATATCAACAGATACTTTTGGTTCCTCTGTAGTTGATGTTTTTTTAATCCCGGATTTTCCACTCCTTAAGGAGTTACAAAATGTAGAAACATTATTACCTATCGAAGAAACTGTTCCCATACCTGTAATTACAACTCTATTTGTTGTCAACATTGTCTATCTCTTTTTAGTCACAAATCAAAATAATTAGATTTGTTTTAAATATTCTTTGGTGATACTATTAGCGATATTAATTACTTTCAACAGACGCCATATAGTTCTCTGTTAATACATCTACCATACCCTGAATATTACTTACTTGAGCAAAGCTCATTAAGGGTATTTTCAGATCTAATTCTTCCATCGACATGGTGACTACCTCCATCCTATCAATTGAGTTAGCACCTAATTCTCGTAGATTTTTCTCGATGTGAATCTGCTCCGGTTTTATATCCGGAAGCACTTCTATAATTACATTTTTTACTACTTCAAAAACATGTTCTTTTGACATAACTTCTATTATTTATTTAAATATTATACACTTCTTTTTGGTTTAAGATTTTATTTTACTGAAAATCAAAAAAGTTCAACTTATTCTGTCCTTTTCTTAAGCGATATGCAGTAAAATCATTTTTGTTTTTAAATTGCAGATATATATTATTCTTCAATACTTGCGAAAATTTCTGACCAGGTTCCCTGCCATAACTATGACCTGGAAAAACGAGCGTATCGGGTGTAATCCTTTTTTTTAGATGTTCAATACTTTCAAACATATTATGTGCTCCCTGCACGTCGAAACATAAGCCGCAACCTTCGGCAAATAATGTATCCCCAGAAAACAGACTGTTTCCTATTAAATAGCACATGCCACCAGGGGTATGACCTGGAGTAAACAAAGGTTCTATCTGTATTTGACCAACTGACCATGGTGTTATATTAATACCCTCTAATTGTGGCGCATAATAACCAGAATATGCAATTTCTTCATTTGACATCCATATGGGACAACCGTATTTTTCTGCAAGTGGTTTGGCTAAATGAATATGGTCAAGATGAGAATGGGTTAGTAAAATCCCACTTAAGACTGTTTCGGTATTCTCGAGGGCCTGCTCTACCTTTCTCATATCCCAGGCCGGATCAACAATAACAGCCTGATTATTAATATGGTCAACCACTAAATAACTATAGTTTACCATAGACATATGAGTCATTCTCAATATGACAACCTGTACTATACCACTATAACCAGTATCCGTATATCCAACATTCATGATCAGATTTTCAAATTTCATTGATGTGTAAATTATTGTGCATTATTTTATATGTATAGAGGCGCCGAGTGGATTCGAACCACTGAACTAAAGGTTTTGCGAACCTTCCCCTTAGACCACTTGGGTACAGCGCCTTTTGTGTAAGTCATAGCTTGAAACTTCAAAACATACAGATGAAAATGTTCTTATACCAGTTCTGATTTAAATTTACTCATAAGAAAAATGATGGATTTTTGGCTTAGATGAAAAAGAAAATTCAAGCATAGCAGGGCTACGGTTGTGCTTTATTTTGAAATATTAGACAAAAAGACGCGGTTTTATTGAGTAAATTTAGATTGGAAATGGTATTAAGAGGTGCTGAGTGGATTCGAACCACTGAAATAAAGGTTTTGCAGACCTTCCCCTTAATCCACTTGGGTACAGCACCTTTTTTATTCTTCTTTATAAAATACGTTCCATCAATACCTCTGAAAAATGTTTATTATGGTAGATTACTAACATAAACTGGTTCTTAACTTTTGAATAACATTGAGATCACTTCCAAATTGATTTATCATTTGTAGTGAAATAGAGTTTGAATCTGAAGGAAGTATATATTTAACAAAAGTTGATAAAGTTCCACTAGGTCCCATATCTATAAAAATATAATCTCCGGTTTCTAGTATTCTTTGTATAGTTTTCTCAAAATCAACAGGGTAACGGATAGCTTTCCATATGTAATCCTCGTTCAATTCCCGAACTGTTCCTGCTTGCAATGATGATACTACCGGAATTTTGGGAGGTACTACTTTAATATCCCTGAAAATGTGTGTATACGCTTCTTTAATTGGATCTATAAGTTCGGTATGAAACCCATATTTAACTGGTAATATTTGTGATATAATGTTTTCCTTATTTAAGTTTTGATGAAGGTTTTGTATAGCATGAGGCAAACCACTTACAACAAAGTTCTCCTGAAAATTTCCTGCTGTAAACCAACAGTTATGAAAAAAATCTGGGTAACGGGTCATTATTGATTTTGATCCCATAATAGCCAACATGCCTGTCGGTTGAGTTCTTTTATGAGTAAGCTTGGCTATATCCACTGATATTCTTATTCCATCTTCTAGAGAAATGGCCCCTGAAACAACTGCTGCATGAAGTTCTCCCATGCTATATCCCAAAAGAAAATCTGGCTGGATGCCCATCTCTTTCAGTAATTTGAACATACTGTATTGGATACTTAATATAGCAGGGTTCGTATAAAGAATATCGTCAAAAGGCTCACTCTTTCTTTTTCCATTATATAAAACATCTACTAAAGAGGTTTTTAGTAACTGAAAAATCATTTCATCGCAATGATCCATCCAATACCTGAATTGTTCATTATGTTCATAGAGTTCTTTACCCATTTTGTAGTATTGAGAACCCTGGCCAGAGAACATACATATAATCTGTTTATTCATTTGATTTGTTTTTCTTTTTATTTATAGCCAAGAGCCACATGTAGTATTTATTATAATCTAATTAAAGCTGATATAAAACCCTAAAAGCAACTTGTTTTTGATCACGATACGGGTAAAAACCACTTCTATTATCGTCTACTATAGGAATGAGTGCATCAAAATTTAAGGTGATATGGTCATTCCAATTGTAAGAAGCTGATAATACATTAAAAAAATTAGTATAAGGCCCGTTATACATAGAAGCCCAACTAAAAGATAAATCATTTTTCATTAGTTGTTTGCTTAAGGCCATTAGGATTATGTAGTTGTTTCTAGGCATTCCCTGGATTTGGTCTGACCAGTCCATAATATGATAATTTACGGCTTCCATACTTAATGTAAAAGTACTATTAGGAGAATAATCAACACCAAGTGAAGCATCCAGGGCATTTTTCTTTACAATCTGAAACGATGCATCATTATATGCTTTTCGGGATTTTAAAGCTACTTCACCTTTAACAAGTAAATTATTAATTGCTCGATTTAGAGTAATACCAGTCATAAAAAATCGTTGCTTACTTTTGGCAATAAGATCAGGAGTGACCATTCGCAAAGCATATTGATTATCTATCAGACTGGCGGCCATAATACTAACATCACTCTTCCCATAAGTTTTTCTCCATCGTAAACCATACTCAAAAAAATTTCCCTTCTGTTTTTCCTTTAAATACTCAACTTTTCCGTCAAAAGGATTGTAATAATACCCTGTTCCTTTTCTTGGTTGTTCATTAAATTCGGCATACGGCACAAAAAATGCACTCCAATATCCAAATGATGAATATTGATCTACAGTTAACATGGGCTGTCCAATCCTAAGATCATCCATATTGAGACTTAATGGTTCCCGATAATCCAGACGACCTATTTCATTAGTAACAATTGCATAATCTGATTCTCCCCATACAACTATCTGAATTCCTGCTTTGATACTTGTTTCATTAAAACTAGTTTGCAAATAAGCTTCTCTGGTTCTTCCTTCAAATGCTATCTCCTTTTTATCCCTAATCCTATGATCATTTTTAAGAAAAGCAAACATTTTTGTGTCTATATGAAGTGAAAGGTAATTCATGAAAGATTTAGAATATTCTAGTCGAAATGAAAGCCGATTATTCATGACTTTATCCGGTTTTTCAACTTTATAAGTAAATCCATATTGTATGCCTAAACGCATTGCACTAAACATATCCGAAACCCATGATAGAGAGTCCTTTTTTTCTTTAATCATAATAGATCCCATATCAATGATATCAAAATTCTCACTATCTACTATGCTATCATTTTCTATGGGAATCTGGCCATAAAAATATGTAATACTTATAAATGAGGTGATAATACTAAATACAATATTATTAGTGAAGTTGGAGCAATTCTTCATACTTATCTCTCTAAAAAATAAATTAATAATAATTTGGTTTCTTCATAGTGTTAACGATGTATCAAAATCAAACCCAGAAAGCTAATTGAGTTTGGTTTTTAAAAGGTTTAATTTAAATAGTATGAGTAAATCCAATTCTATAGCTAACGTTACCAGATATTATATCCCTATGTATCATTTACCCTTCTTCCCAAGGAAATTGCCCCGTTTTTACAAATCTTACTATTTTATTCAGGTTGCTTTCATCAGAAAACACTTCAATATTTGCTGCAAGAGCGTGTGATTTAGAAGTATCTGGAAAATCATTCAATTTATTCAGATAACTCTTATAACTTGCTATTCCCTGCTTAGAAAGCAGACGTAGTCGTAATAAATGTTTTCTCAGCAGATTTTTACTATTCTCGTCATATGCATCCACCAATCCCCAATCATATGCTTCCTTTGCCGATATAGGTTGAGTCATTAATGTCATGTAATGTGCTTTTGAGAATCCTATTCGACGGATCAGAAAAGGCAAAACACACGCAGGCATTAGTCCAAAAAGAAGTTCTGACAAACTGAATACTGCTTTCTGTTCACAGAGAACTATATCGCAAGCAGACACAAAACCCATTCCACCGGCATTAGCTTTCCCTCTAACATGTGCAATAGTAATATATGGGCCTGAGGCTAGTTTTAGCCATAGATTATACATTAGTTCTGGGTTTTGTTCCTGGTGCAGAGTTCCGTTTTCAAGACTTTGTTGAATCCCTTTGAAATCTGCTCCAAAACAAAATACTTCAGGAGAACCTTCGACAACCACAATTTTTGCTAACTCTTCACAATAATCAAGTGCATTTGTAAACTCTTCGATCAGTTTATTATTAATCGCATTTTTAGCTTCTGGACGATTGATTTGAATAAAACAAATATCTCCTTCAAATCTGGTCTTTATAGTTTCGTATAATGTTGCATTACTTATGATATCCATTCGTATTCTCTTTTAAATTCTTTAATCTCTTTTAAAAAAAGTGTTTCTCTATCAAGTGTTTTTCTGGCTTGAGAAATAAAATCAGTATCTAATTTTACATTACGTGTACCAAATTTTACCGCATTGCTCCCTACCAGTAAATTTTCGTATTCATCCATTTTTAGTTCGTACCTTTTATCAAATTGCTCTTTGATCTTAAATTTCTGTATACTTTCCTTGCTTTTTTCACCTACAATACCGCTAAAAAACTCAGAACAACAGCCTGACCCATAAGAAAAGCATCCTACTCTTTGTGGTGCGTCAAAACTGCCGTTCTCAATCGTACTAGCGAGTGACATCATAGCTGTAGCTCCCATAATATTGCCAATTCGCTGGCAGTAGATCAACCCGGGAACTACTCGATTTTCAAAATCTATTTCTATATCCTTAGGTTTCGCTTTCACTGCTTTGCGCATTAAATTACGATGTGCTCCTTTGACCATCCCTCCAAAAGGAGTATGAAAGGCTAGGTAGCTAAAAGTTTTGGCATAATCTGCTTCGGGAACGCGTTTTTGATATTCGTAAAAAGAATTCTCACAACAGTCTAAATAAGAGAGTAATGACAGGTCAGAATCTCCTGCTTCGCCATCTGTAGTAGGCCTACAGGTATCCATAACCTGATAACCATAATAGCCGTTAGCGCCAATATCTACTTGAAATACATAAGGTTTCTCGCTAACCAGCATAGCAACCGCTCCGGCACCTCCACTAGGTTCTGCGAATGACCATTCCATAGTGAGCGCATCTCCTCCTTCTTCTATCATAAAGCGAGATACATCTGTGGCAATTACCAAAGCTTTTGCTCCAGGTGAAGTTTGGGATAAAATAAAATTGATTGCCATTTGAAAACCAGCAACTCCAGAATAGCATGCATTTTTTAATTCAAACAAACGACAATTACGATTCAAGCCCAAAATTTCATGAAAATAAGTACTCATTGATTTTCCAAAATCAAAAGAAGATTCTGTACATGAGATTACCAGTTCGATTCGATCTTTTTCTTCCGGACTAAGAGCATCTATAAGAGGCTTTGCAGCATTTACCCCAAAAGTAACTGGATCCTCATATGGTAATGCCACCGTTTTCTCTTTCATAAGAAGGTTTTTAAAACGAGAAGTATCTAATTTACGATATTCTGCAAGTTTTTCTACGTCTAAAAATGTTGTGCCCCCGAAGACATTCATTGCTTCAATTCCTGCTATGCGCATATATTTTTATATTATAAATGGTTAAAAATTAAGTTTTTGTGTGATTGGTATACGAATCTTTTGAGTATACCAGAATAAGTTACATTACCCGTATCTTAGTTTTACTTATAATGTTAGGTCATCGACCATTATATGATCAATAGAACATTGAGTCTCGATTATCAAGTATTTAATCAAGATCAATTATTTTTCCTAATGTTTATCCTGAATATTGAATTGCTGACATGATGATCTTATATGAATAAAGCTATCTGGATATGTATACAAAATCCTACCTCAGCATATTTAATGAAATTCTCGTAAATAAAATTTGAATCCTAAGAATTCTCCAAAACCAGATTATGTTTTGGGATAAGATTATTATTTCCTATTCATAAATAGTAATGTATATATAGTGTAGTTTATCTTAACAACTAAGCATAAACTCTTTGAATCGCTGCCTGAGAGAAATCATCCAGCTGTTTCTGGAAATCGGCTTCTGCTTTCGAGTTTGCCTTTTTTTGCGCTCCACTAGGTTTCTCTTTAATTTGTTGAATTAGTTTATGCAATACCTCAATTAAGATGTCTACATCTTCTTCTGTATTTTCTATCCCAAGACTCACCCTAACCACTCCTGGTAATTGGGTCTTTGGAGCTACAGTTAGTACAACGCGTTGTACTTGCTCGAGTACTGGGCTAATACCTGTTATTTTCTTAACCAATAAATGGGCACAATGGCAGCCGTATCGTACACCGATACCTCCTTTCCTAAACATCTCTTCTGCCAGCTTGTTATGCAAAATCCCTTTGGTCTCAAAAACAATAACCCCAATCCTATCATTAAACTGAGGGGATTTTGGGTCATTTACCCCAAAAACGGTAAGTCCAGGTATTTTTGACATCCCATCTAATATTCGTTTGGTCAACACTTGTTCTTCTTTATGAACCACATCCATACCAATACGTTGTAAAAGCACAAGTGCTTTTCCTAAAGAAGCAATCCCTCCTATATTTTCTTCTCCAGACAATTGGATACGTTTCTTCTTATTAAGGTTATAATTGAGTAGCCCTTTTCTCACCACTAATACTCCAGTACCAAATGGTGCATATACCTTATGTGCTGAAAAGGCCATATAATCGATCCCATCTTTTTCTATATCTACCTTAAGGTGGGCAACTACCTGAGCACCATCTACCAGAAGTTTTGCACCATATTTATGAACAATAGAACTTACTTCCTTGATATTATGACATGACCCTAAAACATTAGAAGCACCACTAAGAGCAACAATTTTAATACGCTTCTTTGCATACTTATACTCCAAATTATATTCTCGTAGATTTTTTTCTAATTCTACTAAATCTATAAAACCTTCTTCATTCACTCCTAATCTGACCAAAGAGTTTGGAGAAATCATACGCCATGGTAGATCATTAGAAGAATGCTCCAGTAAAGAGATCAGTACTACTGGATCAATATTGTTTTCTGGGTTATTGATCAGATTTTCAGATACAAGGTTGATAGATTCGGTAGTATTTTTGGTAAAAATAATATCATAGTTTTCGAGAGGTGCTCCCAGGATTTCGCTACAAATAGTTTTTACTTCTTGCACTACTTCTTGTCTTCTTTTCTCTGGCAAACGTAATGCTTGCCGAAACGTGTTCCAAATTGGGGTAAATGTAGGTGTACTGGCACTATTATCCAGATTCACAAATTGTCTCTCACCTTCCATAGTGGGTACAATCATACCTCGTCCTATTAAGGTTTGTTTAAGTTCCTTCATAAGTTCTGGTCCAGAGTATTTCTCCAACTCATCCTTATATATCAATTCATTTACACTAAGATCTTTTTGAGATAATTTCTTAAAGATATCTTTTCCATATTGTTTCATTAAGAGAAGTGCCTTGCTAAACGCAATGACATTAACAATAGCTGGGGTACCTGCCTCAAATTTATCTGGCCCGTTATTCCAGATTATCCAGTTTGCAGCAACAAGTCTGGCCGTTCCACCACCACATTCTGATGGTGTGCCTTTAGGTAATGCTTTTTTCCCGACAACAACAGCGGTTATACCCAATGGCAAGCCCACCTCTTTACTTGTCAGAAATTGATAGCTCCCTGACTTAAGTTGAGAGGTTAAATCATTTGTTCTTTTAGAGGAGCAAAAAATAACAATATATTTTTCTTTATTAAGCCCCATATATTCTAAAACAATATCCCTGGCATGCTCATATAAATGAGAAGATACCATTGAATTGTGTCCACTCCCACGATGTACGTTGGAATAAGTTTCTAGTGCTGCATGCACTCCGCGTTCCAGCTCAGCAAATGCTGTTTCTGATTCATTACCCTTTTGCATACCATTTTCTTCTTGTTTGAGCTGGCTAACGTTTGATGATCCATACTCGTTGTACATAGTTGTTTCCATTTGAACCTCGTTTTATTTGATTTTTAATCTATTCTTATTTTTAAATAATTTTCTTAACATTAAGTTTTTTAATTCTTTCTTACTGCA
The DNA here is from genome assembly GCA_030427585.1 of Bacteroidia bacterium. GTDB lineage: Bacteria > Bacteroidota > Bacteroidia > Flavobacteriales > Flavobacteriaceae > Aquimarina. The sequence goes on along the minus strand of JAUIBW010000018.1, from coordinate 28,211 downwards.
ATGAAATGTTGTTTCCCTCTTCGGTGCAAACATTCGGTTTCAAAAATTTCAAATCCTGTATTCTTTATTGAATTTTCTAATTCTGAAACGGTATATGTTTTTAATTCCGGGATTAATCCGATTTTACTAACCAGTGATAGCCCGATACCGGCAAAAGATCTTTTCCCCAAACAAGGTGTTACAGAAATAAACACTCCTCCAGGTTTTAACAATTCATAGATCCTTTCCAAAACCTTAGGCAAGTCTTCTAATAAATGAAGCATATACACTGCTAATATCATATCAAAGTCTCCCGACCTATAGTTCTCATCGAATATTGTAGTATGCGAATACTGCACATTTTTAATATGCAGCTCATTGGCTTTGTTTTGGGCAATCCGAACCATTTCTGATGATATATCAATGCCATAAACCTTATTAACATTACTAGCAATTTCATTGGCTAATATCCCGGTGGCACATCCATAATCCAAAACATTATCCTCTTTTTTGAGATACCCTTTGATTTTTTGAAGAATTTTATTTCGCACTTCCTTATCTTTCATTTCTTCCTTATCATACCCAGTAGCACTTTTATCCCAAAATTTTTCAGACTTATACATTTTTACACATTTAAATTTTAATAATCACTTAGTTACAAATTAGTTATAAAATTGAGACTAAGTATAAACACTTCTTCATTACTTTAAAAAATTTAATCATTTCTTTACATTAAATAATCGTTCAAAATTTTTAATGCACTATTCTATTTTTTATCCGAGTGAATATCTTTACCTATTATAATTCAGACCTGGTCTATTGATCTTCACAGCTGAGTTTAGTTTTTCACTATTTATTTCTTCAATATATTCTTTTATCACCTTTAAAGCGTATCTGATATGTTGGTGTTTTGTCTTCGATCCAAAGCTTATCCTGATCGATTCCTGTGCTGCCTCGTCTGTTAAGCCTATTGCTTTTAAAACATGAGAGGGTTTGTTAGATGATGTACTACACGCAGAGCCAGAAGAAACGGCAATCCCTTTATAATCCAGTGATTTCATTAAATCGCCACTACCAATACCCGGAAAGGTTAAATTAATGGTATTTGTCAAACAATTATCTATTGGAGAATTAATAATTATATCACTTTTTATAGCTTTCAATTCATTAATGAATGTTTTTTTAAGAGGTTCATTTTTTATTGAAAGAGATACAAGTTTATCTACATGCCTGCACGCTTCTCCAAAACCTGCGATATTATGAATGGATTCTGTACCCGCTCGCATTCCTTCTTCTTGATGTCCTCCATGTATATAAGGCTCTAGAGGGCAGCTAATTTTGGCGTACCAGGCACCTATCCCCTTGGGGCCATAGAGCTTATGGGCAGAAAATGTAGCATAATCGATTCCTAATTCTTTCACATTTATAGGGATTTTGCCTAATGCCTGTACACAATCAGAAAAAACCAAGGCACCTTTAGCCTTGGCCATTTCAGATATTTTTTTAATATCCTGAATTGTTCCTATTTCATTATTGGCCAACATACAACAAACTATAGAAGTCTTATGATCTATCATAGTTTCGAGTTCTTTAATCAATACACGGCCAGAACTATCTACAGGACAATATTGAACATCTATATTTTTAGTTTTTAAATACTCTAATGTTTGGATCACCGATGGATGCTCGATTGGCGTAGATATTATTTTGTTTTTATCGGGATAGAAATGAGTACTTATTGTTTTCAATAACGCATTATTGGATTCGGTTGCACAACTAGAAAAATATACTTCATGTGAATGGGCTCCGATAGCTGCAGCAACTTGCTCACGGGCTTTTTCAATAATTTGTGCAGACATTTTCCCTTTTGAATATCCCGACGAGGGATTTCCCCAATAGGACTTTAATACTCGGTTCATTACACTTCTTACAGATGGTGCTATATGGGTTGTTGCATTATGATCGAAATAAACATTTCGTTTGTTTAATATTTGTTTTAGCATGGCAATCATATTTTAAATTATAGTGCAGCAAGTGCATCGATGATCTTCTTACAGCCCCCATTTTTAATGTATTCGGAGTGATCGTCTATGTCTTTAAACTCTTTGTTTGTAATTTTACTGCATAATACTTCGGAGTCTGTTTGAACATAAAACGCCCTCAGCATCTTTTTGGTCTCTAAGCTATCAAATGACGATGGTGATTTACCGGGATTCTTTTTTATCCAATCCACCATTTTATACCAAATTGCAGCACTTAGCGCTCCACATTCTTTACCACTTAGTCCAAGCCCTCCTGCATATCCTGCTACCATAAGCATTTCCTCTTCTGTAGCCCCCATTTTTCTGACCACTTCAGATGCACAACTTACCGATCCCGGACAGAAACTTACAGATTCATCCGATAAGCCTTCATCTGCTGATTTAATTGCTTCGGGAGCCCATCTTCCTGCCAGTTTCATACAACCAAATGCTTTTCCTGTAAACAATACTTTTAGAGGTGCTAATTTACCAGTAAGATCCATATCTGTAATTTCACGGCAACTTATTGTATTTGTTCTTTTTTTAAAGGATTCCATCAGATGTTGCGTAGCTGTTATAGCCATTGCTATTGCTTCTCCTGTGTCTTCATTCCTTCGGTATGACTCTGCTCCGGCAGCCAAAACAGCTCCTCCGATCATTCCGCATTGAAATCCTCTATTTAATAGTCCTCCTGCAAAAGGAGATGCTGCAATCTCTGCTATTTCGTTCGGAACACCATACTCGCTATTTAACAGAGAACAAAATGCTGTTCCGCAAGTCCCTCTGGATAATACTTTTAAACCTTCTTTAATAGCCTTCATAATGGAAATTTTAGTGAGTTTTTAATTATATATAGTTCATAGCCCATTTCTTCTAAAAAGATTGGATTATGTTTATTGAAACAACCCCTTTGTATAACCAGGGTACTTTTTGTGTTTCTTAGTGTGACAGTTTTGTGATATTGAAATGTGATTTTGCCGAATTCATACACATCTACATTATAGGCTTACAGCAAAAGCCATACTATTAGATTCTTTAACCTGATCAGTATTCGTATTATCAAATGCTCTCACATAAAAGTTTTTAATCTTAACTAAAACATCCCCTGCTTCATTAATAATTTTTATGTTGAATTTTTTGATGTTTGCCTGTGACCGAGCCTCTTCCTCTACATGCTCTACATAAGCATAACACGTATGAGGTAATGAGCGAAATATTTCTATTTCATCAATTGCAAATGGTACATGCAGAGTTACTGATTCCATCTCCCCAATTAACCCCACAACAGTTTGTAGAGCACCATCTAAAATACAAGGGTGGAGAATGAACCGATCAGAATCAACTAATAAGTGGTCTGTTAATTTTAACCTAGATAAAGCAAAGGATTCATTGACATAAAATTCCTGAATAGTTTTAAATGCTAAACCATAATTAAAACCAACCTGGTTAAAAATATCATAGTAGTAAGAGCCATCCTGAGGGTCAGCACATTGCTCCTTAAGCTTATGTATTGAAATATTTTCAATATCGGCTGAATGTTTATTGCCGTTCTGAAAAAACAACTTCCCTTCAGAATGTACAACTTGTTCATTTTCATCATCAAGTGACGTAATTTTAAATTCGGTACCAATACCATTAGGTTTTAATATTGTATTAATAAACTGTGAACCTGTTTTAAAACTTAATGGGTGAGCCCATACAATATCTTTAATCTTGCTAACCTTTTGTTCCCCTGCCAGATTTCCTGAAATATTGGCAATTTCTATAAACCCTGAACCTGGAAAAATTTTCTCTTTATTAATCTGATGATCTGAAGCATAGAATTCTTTATCCGATAAGAGTGAACTAAAACGAATATTTTTTAATGTTGATGAGTTGTAGGAAATTAAAGGATGTAATTGAGTTCGTACTTGTTTGACCATTGCTCCCTTTTCTTCCTGAGGCTGAGTTGTAACCCAATATCTTTCTTTGGCAAAAGGATAAGTGGGTAATGATATCCGATTGGGTTTATCATGAGTATATAACTTTTCCCAATCTATTTCAACTCCGTCAACCCATAATTGTGCAAGTTTATCCAGATCGCCTCTCTCAAATAAAGAGCTAAACTCTTCTTCTCTATTCAGAGTTTTCTTTCTTCTTTGCTTAGGGCTGAGTTTACCCCAAAAAATATAGTTTGACTCATTTTGTTGCTTACAATCTTTCAACCTAATTATAAGTTCTTCTCTATTTGAAGCAACAATTGCCAACCTATCTGACATCGCTTCCCGACCAACCTGTAGGGTATAAGATAAATCTGCAATATTCACTTGCTTTTCTTTTTCTATATAATTAAGTGCTCGATTCACATACTCTTGAAGACGTTCTTCATTTTTTGCAGAAAATATGACAAGATGCGGCCCCTGTTTAGGAGATTCTTCTTTTATTTTTCTATATTCTTCTAGTATTAAACATGCATTCACTCCTCCTGCTCCGAACGAATTTATAAGTGCTCTACGAGGATAACCCGAAGGAGATTCCCATGGTGTTAGCTTATGTTGAAGATAAAATGGCGATTCTTTGAAATTAATATTTGGATTTACTTGATCAGAATTAATTGTGGGGACCAACTGTTTATGTTTCATTTGTAACAGTACTTTTGCTACACCTGCAATTCCTGCTGCTGACTCGGGATGCCCTATATTGGATTTAACCGACCCAATAGCAGTAACTTGTTTTTGAATGGTCTGTTTTTGAAATGCATTGGTTAAAGCCACAATTTCAAGACTATCTCCCAGCTGTGTACCTGTACCATGTCCTTCTATATAGCTGATAGTTTCTGGATGGATTTGAGCCTTTTGAAGCGTATGTTCTATTAAGTTTGCCTGGGAATTAGGATTTGGAGCAGAATATCCATTCGACTTGCCACTGTGATCAAATGCACTTCCTGCAAGTACACCATATATGTGATCCCCATCCTCGACAGCTTTACTAAGTGGTTTTAATAAAACCGATCCTACTCCTTCACCCGGAACAAAACCATCATCGCCTTTACCATAACTATGGCATTTTCCTCCTAGAGACACCATTCGATTCTTGCATAATGAATGGTATTTAGAAGGGTGCAAATATAAGTTTACACCACCAGCAACAGCAACCTGACACTCTTGTTTCTTCAAGCTTTCGCATGCAAGATGTATCGCTACAGAAGATGATGAGCAAGCTGTATCTACGGGCATACTAGGTCCGTTAAAATCGAATAAGTAGGATATTCGATTGGCAATTGACCAAGGGTGTGCACTAGGACTCGTGTTTCCTCTACTCCATTCTTCAGATGCTAATAAGTTATAAGTATTTGTTGTAACGCCTACAAAAACTCCTACATTGGCACTTTTAGCTTTAGGATATCGTTTTTTCAAGCTATCTTTTGTATATCCTGCGTCTTCTATAGTAGCCCAAACAGATTGTAAAAAAAGTCGCTCTTGTGGATCCATTATCCTGGCTTCTTCTGGAGTAATATTGAAAAAATGAGGATCGAATTTATCAACATCACTTATAAAACCTCCCCACTTACCATAAATTTTTCCTTCAGACGCTTTCTCTGGATCTTCGTGATAAAACTCTTCAAAATCCCATCGGCTTTTAGGTACTAAATTTGTTAAATCTTTCCCTTGTTTCAGGCTTTCCCAATATGAATCCAAATCTTCAGATTGAGGATACCTTCCATGAACTCCGATAATGGCTATCGGTTCTGAATTTTTATATGTAATTGGTGTATCAATTACATTCTTCATTTCCTGTTTGTCTTCTCTTATAGACTCTCTCTGTAATTTTGTTTCATATAATGGTTTAACGTGATTACCTGATACATTTATCAAATCTTCTTTATGTAGAAATTGGATTAACGTCTCCTGCTCTTCACGGATTAGATATTTGGCCAATTCTTCTATGGTAGAATATTCATAAAACAACGTTTTTGACAAATCTCCCAAGTCTCTTTCCAGACTCAAATTGATCTGGTTAATACTTATAGAGTCGATACCAAAAGACTCAAAATGCTCTTCTGGATCAATTCGGTTTGGATCAAGTTTAATCTCTTTTCCGATCAACGTTTTAAGATATTCTACTGTATTTTCGAAAAGAGTATCAGTTTCTATTATATTAGCTTGTGTACGCTTATTTTTCTCAGTTTTTTTAGTGGTCTGATCAATATATTTCCTGATTTTGGAAGGAAAACCATATAGTGGAATACCCTGAGAGATATCGGATAACAGAAACTCTTCAAGAAACTGTATTCCTTCTGTTACAGGTATAGGGCAAAGACCGGTTTCTTTTTGGATCAAAGTAACTTCTTCATTAGAAATATGCATCCCTCCTTTTTCCCAGTATGGCCAATTAATAGCTAATGTTTTTCCGTAGCGTTTTTGTTCTCTTACCAAGGTTTCCCTGTTTTCTGCAAATGAATTGAGATAGTGGTTTCCATAAGCATAATCAGACTGTCCTATATTACCCAATACACCTGCGATTGAAGAAAACATGATAAAGACATCCAAGTTTTCGTCTCTTGTAGCAAAATCCAAATTAATTGTCCCATAAATTTTGGGAGCTAATACTCTATCTATCTCTTCTTTAGATTTTTTGAGAATAAACGAATCCTGATTAGTTCCTGCACTATGAATCACTCCATTGATTTGTGAAAAATTGGTCTTTGCTGTCTTTACAATGGTTTCTACATCTTCTAATTTTGATGCATCTCCTTGTAGATATACTATTTTAGAACCGTATGCTTTAAGCCTATTGAGTTTTTCTTCTTGCGAAGCGTTAAGCGCTGATCTTCCAAAAAGAACAAGATTGCTTTGATAGTTTTTAACTAAATATTCGCTAAAGATAAGGCCTAATCCACCTAAGCCTCCCGATACAATATAAACACCATTCTGTTTTAATGGCAAATGATTTATATTACGCTCAACATCAGTAAGTGGAACCAGATTCTTAGCGTAACGAATATAGGTTCGTTCATTTTTTCGGAGATCATAGCGAATTTCATTCTTCCTCCAGTTTTCATCACCGAATTCATTCCTGATCATACGAATCTTCTCTACTATAGAAATTTGCTTACTATCCTTAACTTCAACAATTTTTCCTTTATAGTGAGGATTCTCGAGGGTTAAAGTTTTGAAAAAACTGCCTAGAGCAGCATTGCATGGAACTGTTAAATCTGTATCGCCCAAAAAGATCGACAAGATCTGAAGCGGAACCTGATGTTTTTGTTCTATTAATGTCTTGCATAGGTTAAACAGAGCATAAATACTATAATTGAGTTGATGAGTTATGTTTTCTTTTTTATCTAAACCATGTGCTTCTAATCTGTTGTGGATAATTTGATAAGGAAGTTGTTCTTTTATACTAAGGTGCTCTACAAGTTGTTTAAAGTCTTCTTCCTTCTGAAAATCAATAGTAAAAACAGATGGTTCTATTTCCTTAAAAGCAGATCCCGGTTTTAACAAAATATATGAGTTTCCTTGCTGATATTGATGTGGTTGTTTTTTTAGAGCAAGGAATAGTTCATCTGAGGTATCCAGGATGAGTATGAAACCTTTTTCAGAAGATTTTTCTTCAGATACTTCAAGATTTTGTTCAATCCATTTGGTGCAGTAATGTAATTTCTTTTTTTCTTCTTTAGATGTGTTCTCCGCATTGTTTTCTTGTATTTCTAATGAATTGGCAGCTATAGGCAATACAGGTTTAGTAATCCAATATCGTTCTTTAGCAAAAGGGTATGTTGGAAGGGAAATACGCTTTGGTCGAACATTCTGATAGAGCAAAGACCAATCAATATCTGCTCCTGATATCCATAGCTTAGCTAATTTTTCCTGATTACGGGCCTCTATAATTACTTTCAGATAAGCTTTGCCTTCCTCTCCTTCTAATAAGGTAATGGTGTCAGAAGAAACATTCTTAATGTTTCCATAAAATACACCTTCCAACTCATCTACATTCCGTTTTAATAGCGTCTCACCTTCTGTCTCGTATATGGATAACCATTGGTCCAGTTTTTCGATAAGCTCATTAATATGGGTAGTTACGATCACAAGACGTTCATTCATTGGTGTTCTTCCTACCTGTGAAGTGTATACCAAATCCTCTAATTCAATATTTTTGTTTCTTCTAAGAAAGTCTGTCATCTTCTTACCGTACCTCAACAATGTATTTTTGTCTCTAGAAGAGAGAACAAACGATTGTGGTCTATGGTGGTAAGATTCGATTTTCTTGTTAGTATTGCTTTTATATTCTTCTATAATAAGGTGTGCATTCGAGCCTCCTGCACCAAAAGAACTTATACTGGCACGCCTGGGATGTTTTTCATTGTCTTTCCAGGGTGCTAATTCCTGCTGCACATAAAAAGGTGATTCTTTAAAATTAATATTTGGATTTAACGTAGTTGCATGTAAAGAAGGTACTAGTTTTTTATGTTTCAACTGAAGTAATACTTTAGTAACTGCTGCTATTCCTGCTGCTGATTCCAGATGCCCGATGTTTGATTTTACAGAGCCTATTGGGCAAACTTGTTTTTGTGGTGTTGATTCTCCAAAAGCTTTATTTAACCCGGTAATTTCGATAGGATCTCCTAATGCTGTACCTGTACCGTGAGTTTCGATATAGCCTAATGTCGAAGGACTAATTTTAGCTTTTTTAAGCGATTCCCGAATCAAATCGCCTTGTGCGTTAGGGTTTGGAACAGAATAGCCATTAGTTTTTCCTCCATGGTTAATTACACTCGATTTCACGATACCGTATATGTGATCACCATCTTTGATAGCTTGATCCAAAGATTTGAGTAAAACAGCTCCAACGCCTTCACCTGCGACGTATCCATCTCCACCTTCTCCAAAGCTTCTACATCTGCCATCGCTGGCGGCAAAATTACCTTGGCTAAGCATAAGATATTTATGAGGATGTATAGAAACATTAACTCCTCCGGCAATGGCTGCTTCTATTTCGCCTTTCCGTATTTCTTCACAAGCCTGATGAATGGCCGTTAACGATGACGAACACATAGTATCTAAAGCAATACTGGGTCCATGTAGATCTAAGAAGTAAGAAACTCTATTTGCAATTGATGCATAAGACGAACCCGGAACCACAGCATTACCTGTCAACATTGCTTCTGCGCCATAAAGCTGGTATTGCCCATACATTACTCCGACATATACACCTACTCTTCCAAGTGTAGAGATACTTTCTTTACTATACCCGGCATCCTCAATAGTTTGCCATGCAGTTTGGATAAAAAGTCGTTCCTGGGGATCAATTAATTCAGCCTCTTTTGGAGATATATTAAAAAACAACGGATCGAATTTATCAACATCAGAAATAAACCCACCCCACTTACTATAACTTTTTCCTACTTGATTACGCTTAGGGTTAAAAAAACGATCTGTATCCCAACGTCCCTCTGGAATTTCTGTAATACAATCTCTACCATTTTTGAGGTTTTCCCAAAATTCTTCCACATTCTCTGCCTGTGGATATTTACCCCCTAATCCTACAATAGCAACTTCTTTCTGAACATTGGTTGTAGTATTAAAGAAACGATTACCTGAATACATTGATGAAACCAGTGATTGTTTCTTGATTGTATCCTGTGGCAATTCTATTGATGAAGATATAATTTGCCGAATCCCTGTACGTTCCTGAATAATTTGGGGATATGTTCTGGCGAAAAATTCTGCTAAGCTTTTTATGGTCTGATACTCAAAAAACAAGGTTTTAGAAAGAGAGCCAAAAGTTTTTTCAAGCATATTAGTTAACCTCATAGCGAGTATAGAATCAATACCATAATTCTCTAATGGGGCTTTTGGATCAAGTTCCTTAGTTTTAATTTTTAAAACCTCTGCAAACAGTTTTCGAAGATAATTTATAGTTTTATCTAAAAGTGTATTTGAATCTATCGTAGTAGTTTTTGCAGCTTCAACAGTTTGACTACTTGTAGACTTTGATATCTGTTCTACCTTGCGAATTTGCTTAGAAAGCAAGATTGAGCGCATTTTATTAACATTTCCTTCTATCACCAAAACCTGACTACCTTGTAAGGCCATACTACTGTATAATGCCTGGATGCCTGATGAAGTTTGCATAGGAAATATCCCTGTTGCTTGCTGCAACATTTCAATATTTTGCTGAGTGATATTTAAGTTTCCGTTTTCCCATAATGGCCAATTGATAGAAAGGGTATGCCCTTGTCTTAATTTTTGATTTACCAATTGGTTACGGTATTTGGCAAATTGATCCATAAAAGCATTAGCTGTCGCATAATCTACTTGCCCCAAATTACCCATCGCGCCTGATAATGATGAAAACAATACCAAGAAATCAAGATTAATATTTTTACTAGCCAGATCCAGATTGTACGTTCCGGTAACTTTGGGTGCTAACACCGTAGTAAATTCGGCACTGGTTTTCTTTAGAATAAAGTTATCTGATATCATCCCTGCACTGTGAATGATACCATTAAGTTTTCCATTTTCCTTTTCAATAGTAGCTATAAGCTTTTCCAATTGCTCTAAGCTATTAAGATCTACCTGTTGATATTGAACCTGACCATTATCTGAGTGTAGTTTATTTAAAATTATCTGCTTTTCCTCTGTCAGTTCAGAGCGCCCGGTTACTATTACCTTTACCTCTTTGGCTTGTTGTAAAATTTCCTTGGTAAACAAGACCCCCAAAGCACCAAGGCCTCCTGTAATCAAGTAAACGCCTTGATTTCTGAATACAGGTTTAGTGTCCTTTTGGTTTGCTTTTACTTCGTCCCATTGTAAAATATATGAAGTGCTGTTTTCATATTTTATAATAGATTCTTCTGGTATTGTTGCTGCTTTCTGTAGTTGTTCTACCAGCTCCTTTGTCTGTATAGTTGATTTTGTAAGGATCATTTGACCGGTTAGCATAGGGTTTTCCTGAGCAGCAGTTTTTAGTAATCCTGATAATCCTGAAAAAAGTGCTTGTTCCTTGTCATTGGTAATTACGATTTGAATAAGAACCTTTGCTTTAGGCTTATTCTTTATTATTGTTTTAATATGTTCAAAACAAGTTAATGCATAACCTGTATAACGCTCTGCTATATTTTTTTGTGAAGCTTCAAGTTGTATACAATGGTTATAGTGAATTAATGTTTGAAGCTGGCTCGTTTCTATATCAGACATTTCACACAGAATAATATGTTTCTCTGCAAATTCAGCTTCGGTAGTTTCTGGTATCTGAGGTATTTTGAAGGTCTTCCATAAAGGTTTAGCCATCAAAATTCCTATATCTTCATTTTTTAAATCAATAGTATCTTCACTTAATTGCCTAGAAGAAACTCCTTTCATTTGTACACATATATTTCCTTCTTGATCACATATATCAATATCCAGTTTGGTAACTGTATCAGTAGCCAAACTCCCTTCCGAATATCGAATCCAAGCAAACATGTGTTCGGTAACAGCAGATAGTATTCGAATAGTATCTAAAGCAAAAGGTACCGAAGGTTGTGAAGGAATCGTGGTCAAATCATCTATCAAACCAAAAGCAGCTTGTAAACTACTATCCATTACACTCGGATGCAACAAGTAGTCATTCTGATTTGTTTTAACAACCGACGGTAAACTCAACTGTGCCAAGATTTGTTTTTCTCCTTGATAAATCTTAGTGATTCCCTGATATGCTAGGCCATAAACCAGCCCCATAGATTTAAATATAGAATATAGACTAGCTGCTTCTATACTACCTCTATTCATTTGTTCTTTGAGTTTTTCTATACTCAATTTTTCAAGTGAAAGATGCGTGCTATATGTAGCTACTCCCTGGCAGTGAATAATATCCTGCTCATTATCTGTACTATAAATTTCATAATCTATCTGGTTTTCTTTTTTGATATACAAAGCTATTCCTACCTGCTTATCTTTCTCTACAACAAGTGGCTGTGCCCATGCGGTATTATGAAGCTCCAGAATACTAGATTTGACCTTAACAGGAACGGCTTTCTCTACTGCTACTCGTGCCATTTCGAGGTAAGCTACAGCGGGTAATACTTTGCTTACCTTACCTTCTTTAATTTTTACCAGATGATCGGCAAGAAAAAACTCTTCGCCACTAAAGATAGAACTATAACTCTGTTTGCCAAGGTCTGAGGTATTACTATGTAGTAAAGGATGTAGTACCGATGTGATTTTTCTATCAACTGTACTTTGATCATTCATTTTTACATCAATCCAATACTTATCTTTAGCAAAAGGATACACAGGTAAGCTTATACGTTTAGGTGTATTGTTTTCATAGAATTTATTCCAATCAAGATTTAAGCCTTTAACCCATAAATCCAGAAGTTTAGACCACTTTCTTCGAGCTATCCATTTATCTATAGTTTGCTCAAAATCTACGTCTGCATTAAATACTAATAAAGTGTCTTTATCTGTATCTGTATGCCCCTGGTATGTGTCTTCAATATTATTTTCACCATCAATATATGCTTTAAGTCTTTGGATCAACTCTTCAACCGAGTTTACCATAAAACCAAGTCGCATATCCATAGTTTCTCTTCCTACCTGTAACGTATACGCCATTTCGGTAAGGTCAATCGGTGTAATAGCCTGATTTTGTTTTTCTATTTTAGATTTCTGAAGAAAATCGTAAAGATCAATAGCTTTTTGTTTAAGTTGATCTGGTGTTCTGGCTGATAAAGGAATGATTGCTTTTGAATCTAAATCAGTAGAAGCCTTAGGCTGACTTACTTTTGTTGGTACTATATATTCCTGAACAATAATATGCGCATTTGCTCCTCCGGCACCAAAAGATGAAACACCAGCTATCCGAGGTTGCGGGATCCCATTAATTATGGGTTGTTCCCACGTTCTTAATGTTTGGTTGACAATAAAGGGTGTTTTTTCAAAATCTATATTAGGGTTTAAATTTTTTGAATGCAGCGATGGAACTATTTGTTGGTGTTTTAATTGTAGTAATACTTTGGTTAATCCTGCAATACCAGCTGCTGACTCACAATGACCTATATTGGATTTGGCAGAGCCAAGTAAACAAAACCCTATATCTGATGTGCTTTGTTTAAATGCTTTATTTAAGGCTGATATTTCAATAGGGTCTCCTAGTTTAGTCCCTGTTCCGTGTGCTTCAATATAGCTTATATGTCTAGGGTCTGTGTTTGTTTCTTTTAATACATTACTTATAAGATTAGATTGTGCCTTTGGGTTAGGTACACTATATCCATTGGTCTTACCTCCATGATTAAGGGTACTACCATTGATAATACCGTAGATATGATCTCCATCTTTTTCGGCTTCAGATAGTCTTTTCAATACTACTATACCTACGCCTTCACCTGGGATGTAGCCTTCACCCCCCTCTCCAAAACTTTGGCAATGTCCTTCACTTGAAATATATTGTCCTGCACTAATCACCGTATATTTATTAGGATGTATACTAACGTTGACTCCACCTGCAATTCCTAAGCTGGTTCGTCCCTGTTTTAGATCCTGGCATGCTAAATGAATTGCTGTTAATGATGAGGAACACATAGAGTCGACAGTCATACTAGGTCCATGAAGATTTAACACATATGATACTCTATTGGCAATACTGGCATAGCTTCCGGGAACTCCTATTCGATGTCCTCTTTTGCTGGCTTCGATCCCATAAAGTTGATATTCGCTATACATAACTCCGGCATACACACCAACTTGTCCTGGCTGTCCAAACTCGTGTGGTATTTGCAAACTGGCTTTGGTATAACCCGCATCTTCTATGGCCATCCATGTATGTTGCAAAAATAATCGTTCCTGAGGATCTAGTATCTCTGCTTCGAGTGGGGAAATATTAAAAAATAAAGGGTCAAATTCGTCAACACCATCAATAAACCCTCCCCATTTGCTATAATGATATCCACTTTTACTACGATCCGGGCTGTAATACTCTTGCCAGTTCCATCTACTCTTTGGTATCTCAGTAATACAGTCTTTACCATCACATAAGTTATTCCAGTACGCTTCAATATTAGAAGCTTTTGGATAGCGGCCACTTAAACCTATAATTGCAATGGGGTCTGTATCAACAGAAACTTCTATCTTTCTTGAACGTTTAATACCTCTTGACTTTCCTTGTTTTGATTGTGCCTCGATAGGTGAATCGATAGACATATCCTTATTTTTTTCTAGGCTATTTTTTTTAGATCCAGAAGTAAAGAGCACTGCCAGTTTTGCTGAATGTGAATTTATAAAGTAGTCTGTAAGCTCATGAATTGTTTGATATTCGAAAAAGAGAGTTTTTGGTAGGGAACCAAAAGTTTTTTCTAACTCATTGGTTAGATTCATTGCCAAGATAGAGTCAATACCATATTTTTCTAAAGGAGCAAGTGGGTCAATCTTATGAGGCGGAAGCTTGAACAATTCGGAAAGTTGTTTTTTAATATAATTCTGGGTTTTCTCCTCCAGATTTTCTTCATCCATTTCGACAACTGATTCTTCTTTCACAGAAGTAGCCTCACCAAACAAAGAGGTTTCAGAAGCATTATCATTAAATAATGTCTGATGTAATTTTTCTACATTGCCTTCTACAACTAGTAATTGATCTTGTGTTAACTCTAAACTTCTATAAAATGCATGTACTCCGGTCTCACTACTCATAGGTAGCATCCCTGCACTCTGTTCTAACATTTCTTGTTTCGACTGATCAATTTTCATTCCTCCTTCTTCCCACAAGGGCCAATTGATAGTCATGGTTTTCCCTGATCGTTGTTTGGCTTCAACCAATTGGTTACGATACATCGCAAACTGATTCATGAAATCATTGGCTGTGGCATAATCTGCCTGACCACCATTGCCGGTTATAGAGGATATTGATGAAAATAAAGCTAAGAAATCAAGATCAATATTTTTACTGGCTTCGTCTAAATTATAGGTTCCTAAAACTTTAGGTGCGAGAACTTTGCTAAACTCTTCTGATGTCTTTTTCAGAATAAAGTTATCTGAAATCATTCCTGCACTATGAATGATACCATGAATCCCTTTATGCTCTTTTTTTATTGAAGTAATGATTTGTTTTACCTTATCGAGATCTGCGATATCTAATTGTTTATAAAATAGCCGACCAGCTTTACCATCTATTTCATCTATCAAGATTCGTTTCTCTTCGGTAAGTTCTGACCTACCTGTTACGATGATTTTGGCATTCTGAGTTTGTTTTAAAATTTCTCTAACAAGTATTTTTCCCAGATTTCCCAGCCCTCCTGTAATAAGGTATACGCCATTATCTTTAAAAACAATTTTGGGTTTATTATGTACTAGCGGTATTTCTTTCCAACGCAGAATCTGTCGGGTTTCTTGCTTATATTTTATAATTGTATCCTGCGTCTTGTTTTGATTTTCCTCTAGTTGTATTATCAGTTTTTCTACGGTTATTTCTGGATGAGTAATAATAACCTGACCCGTTAGCTTAGGGTTTTCAAGGGTAGCAGTCTTAATTAAGGCAGAAAGACCTGTAAATATAGATTGTTCACTTTTACTAGTGGTTACAATCTGAATGAGCACTTTTTCCTGAAGTTTATCATTCAATATTTCCCTTAGCTTCTCAAAACAAATTCGTGCATATTCGCTAAATCGTTCTGCTATATTTTTTTGCTGAGTATTTTGCAGCGGTATCACTTTACTAGAAGTAAGAAGAGATTCTAGTTGTTTTGTATCCACCTGGGGAACTTCGCATAGAAAAACATATCGGTGCTTCACTATATCTGTTCCATTTTGGCTGAAAGGCTTCATATCATTTGTCACTTCCCAAACAGGAGCTCCATATAAAACTCCTTTTTCTGTTACAGTGGCTTCTTTGGTCACCGAATCTTCATGAAGCCTACGTGAAGAAAACCCTCTCATTTGTATAGCAACCTCTCCTTTCTCATTACATAGGTCTATATCGAGTTTGGTAACTTTATTAGTAGGTTTATTTCCTTTTGAATATCGAACCCATGCAAACATTTCTTTGGTACAATCAGAAAAAATCTTTAGAGATTCTAGAGCAAATGGTAATGATGGTTGATCAGGAATTTGATCGAGATCTCCGAATAAGCCAATAGCAGACTGCAACGCACTATCCATCAAACCTGGATGCAAAACATACTCCTCGAAGTTTGATTTTGCAATCTCACTTAATTCTAATTGTGCCAGTAATTGTTCATTATCCCGAAATATCGTTTTTATACCTTGATAAGTTGGCCCATACTTCAATCCTAATTTTGAATATGCAGCATAAATAGGTGTGGATTTTAGCTCTCCTTGTTGCATTCTCAACTTGAGCTTATCAATATCTAATCGTATGGGTTTTGAAGTATTGATATAGACAGCTTGCCCCTGACAATGAATTGTTTCTTTGACACCTTCTTCTGTGTCTGGTTCTGTACTATAAACTTCATAATTTATCTGTCTATTACTTATTTCAGCTTCATCAGCAAATAAAGCAATAGTGACTTCTTTAGAGTTTTCAACTATAATTGGTTGAGCCCATATAACATTGCGCAATTCGACAATTGATTCTTCTTGAAAAGGTAAAGCTTTTCTCAAAGCCATTCTAGCCATCTCTAAATAGGCAACTCCGGGTAAAACCTTTTGATCTTTAACCACGTGATCTTTCAGAAATAGCTCTTTTCCATTAAATGTCGTACTAAAACTCTGCTGGCTTAAATCGGATGTATTCTTATGTAACAAAGGATGTATAATATCTCTGTTAGCATGAGTTACTGTACGGTGACTAAATTGTTTAATAAGATCCAGAGCATTGGCTTTTGAAAGTCTCTTGCTCTTTAATTCTAAAACTACATATTCTATGAAATCAATCATTATAGTACTGGCTATTGATTAAATCCTCTTTATGAATTAGAAAATTTATTACATCTTTGAATTGACATAAATACTAATGGCTTCTTAATTTTTGCATAGCATAGCTATGATTAAATCAAAATATAGTAAAACGGTAGTATTTATGTCAATTCAAAGCTTCATCACAAAGTTCTAATTGATAAAATGGGTTAAAAGGTTTTAAGATGCTTAATTGAAAAAAGGCTCGTAAGCGTTTTTTAATCGAAAATTTTTGATGAGATGGTATCATCAATTTCACAATTCGACAAAAATTTATTTCGTTCTACTGTTTTCGAAAAGTATATAATTCCCAATTGCTCGGGTTTGGCTTTAAACACGACTGCAGAGTCTAACGGAAAAGCCTTCTTAGCTTCATATAAAGGAATATGAAATACTTGTTCACATTTTTCTAAATCATGGTTTTCCTGAAAATCGGCCCAGCTACTGATCAAACCAAGTTTACACCGTAATGCTTCCCAAAACTTGGGAAGAGGTTTTGCATTTGCGGGAACAGGTAATTCTGCTTGAAAAGACTGGCGAATATTAACTGGATGGTAGCTTGTATGATCATCAAACAGAAGTCCTCCTGCATAGTTTCCTGCATCATCATTACCAATATTTTTAATCCAACTTCTCAAATTAACTGCCATAATACAAATTCGTGAATTGATCACTTTTGCAAAGCTTGAAGTAAGGATGTCGTTGGTTGAAATATAATCTACTGATGATGAATTTTCCTTAACTTGATTTTTGGCTATGTTGATTTTTTCGGGTGCTACATAAAACCCATAACATTTTGTCTTTTTACCAAATATGGCTCCTTTTACTAAATTTAAAATAAACGGCGCAGAATGAAAAAACTTAAATGATTTCTTACCAACAACCTCAGTTACTCTATCAGCAGCTTCTTGATTTCGTTTTGCTTCCAATTGTTGTACTGGTGTGTCGGTAAACAATTGATTAAAGATTTTATAATACGTATACCCATCTGCTACCACGTGAGAAATTGAAAAAATAAGGGCAAATCCTTTTCCCTGAGAATGTTGATCAGCAACAATGGTTAATTTGGTTACAGGATCAGATTTGTTAATCAATTTTACTCCTTTGTTTACTATTGCCGGTTTGCTTAGTTCAAATAGTTCTTCATATTTTATTTCAGATCCGATGTTAATATCAGAAGGGTTGTCAAAGAAAATACGTTCTATTACATCATCTGGTATAGGCCCAGAAGGATATACAAGTTGTAAATTTTTATGTTTCTTGTTTTTCACCAATCGTCCTGCCAACCAAGGGTTACCATTGATAATTTCTTTTAATCGGACACGTAGAGCATTAGATACGTGCGTTTGGTCACCTTTATAAAAAGTTATGGTGGTTATTCCATTTTCACCTTTTATTATGGTCGATGACTCTTCTTTTAACAAGGGTATGATGGTCTCTTTTATACTTTGCATAATCGATTTATCTTAAGTATTTATTAATATGTGCTATATTTCTTTAATAAGCCAATAGCCTGATCGGTTTCAATAGATTCATTTTCAATCTGTTCTACAAGATTTTCTATGATTTCATAATTATTATTAATCGCTACCGATGTATTTTCTATAGCATGCTTTGATATTGTTTTTTTGATCCAATACCGCTCTTTGGCAAATGGGTACTTAGGCAGGCTGATGCGTTTAGGTTTAACTTCTCTATAGAGTTTATCCCAATCCAATTCTAGACCTTTCACCCATAATTCGAGTACTTTCGAAAGTTTTTTATTTGCTATCCATTTATCAATAGTTTCCTGCAAATCGGTATCTGAATTAAATATAGATATCGAGGTATCATAGTGTTTTACTTCTCCTCTGTAAAAGCCTTCAATATTTTTTTCTGAATTAAGATATGCTTGTAGTTTATCTACTAACTGCTCTACAGAGTTCACAATACACCCTAAACGTATATCCATAACTTCTCGGGTTACCTGTAAGGAATACGCTATGGAAAGCAGATCAATAGTTTGGCCTGGATTTTTTATTAAAGTTAGCAGATCACTACTTTTTTGTAGTAATTGTTCCTCTGTTTTAGCCGATAGAACAATCATGATTTGTGTATCTTCTGTAGGATGTGCAACAGAAGAAAATTGAGTAGTCATTGGTGTTATATATTCTTCAATAACTACATGAGCATTAGTCCCGCTACGTCCAAAGGAACTTATACCTCCCATACGAGGTTTATCCTGTTCTTTTTTCCATTCCTTGGTGATCTTGTTAATATAAAACGGGCTGTTCCCCCAACTTATATAATCATTTTCATCGTCACAGTTAATAGTAGCTGGTATTTTGTTATGCTGTAGTCCTTTTAACAAACTCACTACACTTACTAATCCTGAGGCGGCCATGGTATGCCCCAGGTTACTTTTACAACTTGTTATGGCACAACTAGTTGTTTGTTTTGAATCTGGTTGCTTCTCAATAAGTTTTTTAAAGGCATCATTTAAGGCATTTAGTTCAATAGGATCACCCAATTTTGTTCCCGTGCCATGTGCAATAATATGTGAAATATCCTGAGGGTTAATACCATAGTTATTATACACATTTTTGATTAATGTTTCTTGGCTTTTACCACTAGGTGCTGTAACTCCATTAGTTTTGCCATCAAAGTTGATACCACTGGCTTTAATGGTTCCGTAAATAGGGTTGCCGGCTTCAATAGCTGCTGATAGCGGTTTTAGCATAAGCACTACAACTGCTTCACTAGCGCCAATACCATTAGCATTTTTAGCAAAGCTATAACATTGACCATCTTGCGAAAGCATTCCTGCCTGGCTCATCTTAACGTAGAATTCAGGAGTTAAAATCAAGGAGGAAATACCGGCAACTAACGCTGATTCACATTCTCTGTTTCGTAAACTCATGATTGCCTGATGCAAAGCCACTAATCCTGACGAACATGCTGTATTAGTTGCAATAGTGGGCCCGTGTAAATCAAGGTAATATGACAGCCTGGATGATATCATTGCATTGCCACTGTTCCCAACACCTTGTTCATCGTCGATAAGTGAACTATATTGACTTTCTTCCATTCCTGCAAAAACACCAACCAGGGTTCCTCGTAATGATGAAGGATCGATTTGAGCATCTTCAATCGCTTTATATGCTTCTATTAAGAGCATGCGTTGACCGGGATCCATAGCTTCTGCTTCTCTGGGTGTAATTTCAAAAAACAAGGGATCAAATTCATCTACATTAGTAATAAAACCTCCTTTATTAGTGCTGATTTTATTATCCGGATCCCCGGGTTTTGAAAAATAATCACGCCAGTCCCAACGTGATAAAGGGATTTCGCTAATACCACTCTCTCCCTTTTCTAGCATTTCCCATAATTGATCTGCTGTATCGGCTCCTGGGAAGCGTCCCGACATACCTATAATGGCAATAGGTTCCTGAGCTAAACTCGAAAAGTATGAAGCATCTTTCAACTTATTTTGTAAGAATCGTTTTTGGGTTACAGTTTTCTTTATTACTGGTTTTTTCTTGGTTACCTGCTGTCTCTCAACCACTTTATGCTGTGGTTTACTATAAAACTCTTCTAGATGACTATAATAATCCTGAACGAAATAATCACTTAACTTTTTAATAGTAGAATAATTATAAAATACCGCAGGAGTTATTGTAATAAAAAAATATGTACCTATTTCTTTGGCAAATGTTGTTAAGCTGATAGAATCAAAGCCATAATCTGCCAGGTTGGTTACTCCATCCAGTTTTTCTGAAGGTATTTTCAAACTCATAGACACAAGCTTTATAAGATCAATATATACACATTCGTGTAGTGAAAGGTCTTGATATTGTATCTTCCACCCTTTACCCATGTGAGCACGTTGGTTTTGAACATTCGATGGTAATTGATCAAGTAGCATAGCTGCGTAGGTACGATCTAAGAATTGTTCAATACGGTTAGGTTTACCTTTAAGTACCAGTGTTTGTGTTTGATTCGATTTGATAATGTCATCCCATATCGTTACCCCTTCTGATGTTTCGAGTACCTCCTGACCACTACTTTTAAGATAAAATTTAGCTTTCTCATCATCACTTTTGCCCATGCCACCATCTCGCCAAAAAGGCCAGTTTATAACAATAGATTTTCCATTATTTTGGTTTTTCTGATCACGATAATAAGTATACGCCATTAGAAAACGATTTGCTATTGCATAATCACAAGATCCAAAATCACCCAACATAGCAGCCGATGATGAAAAATAACACACAAAATCCAGAGGTTGTTCCTTCAGTATTTCATCTAGTAGTAGTATCCCTTTAGATTTAGGTTGAAGTACCTCATTGATACTTTTTGTTGTTTTTTCATAGAAAGTCTCAGAACCTTCAACTCCTGCTGCATGAATAACCCCTGATAGGTTAAAAGGAATATTTTTTGCCAAGGATATCATTGCCATTCTATTACTAATATCAACAGAGTAATAGTGAACTTCTTTAGCTCCTTCCTGTTTTAATTGATCAACCTTTTCTTGAATCTCAGGGATTAACGGCCTTCTACCAAGTAGCAACAGTTTTGCCTGATACTCCTTAGCCAAATAACGCGCTAGCTCAAACCCAAGTTTTCCAACACCTCCTGTAATTAAATAACTACCGTTTTTCTTGAGTACTGGTATTTTTTCAGTACTATCAAGATCAAATGGTTTATACGACAATTCAAACCTTTGCTCATCTTTATATCTAATTACTCTGGGATATTGTATGGCATCTAATAACTGCCGAGGTGTACATCCAGATGAATCGATATAAAGTAATGATATCTTTGAGTTAGGTAATATCAATTTTAGAGAACGCTCAAAGCCTATCCAGGAATAATCCCAACACGTTTCTATAGATGAAGGATCATAGTTACCTACCAATGTTACATCGATAGGATTGTCAAATCTTTTAATGGCTTTAAATACATTAAACAATGCATGAATACCTTTTTCCTTAGTATTTTTTGCCCAGGTATATATTAATCTAATAGGCTTATTACTTTTATCGTTTATATCTTTAAGTACTTTTTGAATATCTGATACATTATTGGAGCGACAGTGATAAAAGTTTTCAGAAACTTTTTCGTATTTCTGTTCTTTAAATACAAAAATTGATTTTGCAAACTGACCCGTATTATCGCTATGTATAATACTCTTTTTAAACTCTTTATCTGCAAAAATGACAATCTCCTTGTTATCGGTTAATGAACTACCTAAAGTAAGAGGTTGCTCTTTCCAATATTCCTTAAAAAATAAACTTTGAGATACTTCTTCTGGCTGTAAGGCAGTATCATCATACTTGTTTTGATATACTTCAATCGCCTTTTCTTCATTTTCAGAAATGTTGTTTTTTTCGCCAAGACTCTGTAGGGATAGTCCCCTCATTTCTATACAAATATTCCCTTGCAGGTTGACAAGGTCAATATCCAGTATGTGATGAGTCGTATTTATATCTTTAATACGTACCCAGATATTCATTTCTCTAGTACAAGAAGATAGTATTCGTACAGCATCTAATGAAGTTGGAAATAACGGTTGACTTAGAGATTCGATATCAGTAACTAAACTGATACATGCCTGCATTACAACTTCCATGATCGAAGGATAAAGTACAAATCCTTTTTGATCATTTTCTTCTAACATAGGTATGTTTACTTCTGCTAATAATTGATTATTTCCTTGATAAATACATGAGATTCCCTGAAGGTTAGAACCATACACATATCCTCTTTTTGATAGATCTGCGTATATATCTTTAGGTTTCAGAGCAATCTGTTTCATTTCCTCTTTGAGTTGCAAAATATCAAGCGTTGCAGTTTCATTTAGACGACTATACATAACTTGTGCCTCAAAATATAGTTCTTCTTCAGTACCATAAATTTCAACATTTATCGGTTCATCCACATGATCTTCTTCGCTTGCAAATAATGCTATTTTAACTTCTTTTGTTTTTTCAATCACCATTGGTTTTGCAAAGGAAATATGGTGTAATTCAATTACTGCAGATTCATCCTGGGGAGCATTTGCCAATATCATAGCAGCTCGAGCCATTTCTAAACAAGCTAATCCCGGTAAGATTTTATTGCCTTGAATCTCATTTTCTCTGATAAAAAATTCTTCACCATCAAATATGGTGTTATAGCTTTGCTGACGAAGGTCTGAAGTATTCTTATGTACTAATGGATGAAGTACTTCCAGAACCTTTTTATGCTCATTTTTATAACTATCTACTTTTTTTTCAATCCAATACCGTTCTCGAGCAAATGGGTATAATGGTAAGTTGATACGATTCGGTTTATGGTCTCCGTAGAGTTTGTTCCAGTCTAATTGCAGGCCTTTAACCCATAAATCCAGTAATTTCGATAGTTTCTTTTGACTTATATAATTATCTATAATGGTTTCTTTCATCTCATTATCATTACTAATGATTTGCAAACCTTCTTTATTACGTTTCACCTGTCCCAAATAGACACCACGAATAGAATCCTCTCCTTCATTATAAGCTCGAAGTTTTTCTGTAAGCTGATCGATATCCTTTACCATAAAACCGAGGCGTTCCTCCATCGCTTCTCTACCTACTTGTAAAGTATACGCCATGTCAACCAAATCTAATTTTCCCTTTTCCTTTTTGATAAACTCCAGTAAACCTAAAGCCTTTTGTTTTAACTGTTCTTCAGATTTAGCTGATAAAGGAACTATAAACTCAGAGTTTTGTGTAATAACCTGAACAGGCCGTTTAACCATTTCCTGATTTTGAGAAACATATTCACCCATCACCAAATGTGCGTTGGTGCCACTAAATCCAAAAGAACTGATTGCAGCCTGACGTTGCTGTGATTCCCTAACCTCCCAATCTCTTAATTCTGTATTTACATAAAAAGGACTATCATCCAGGTTGATATGTTCGTTTAGTTGTTCAAAATTTATAGTAGGTGGCAACTGTTTGTACTTCATAGCCTGTAGCACTTTAATAAAACCAGCTACTCCAGCTGCTGTTAAACAGTGACCAATATTACTTTTTACTGACCCCAAGGCACAATATGCCGTTTTTTCTGTATACTTTTGAAAAGACCTACACAATCCTTCTACCTCAATAGGATCTCCCAACTTGGTAGCTGTACCGTGTGTCTCGATCAACTGAATGTTATTTGGATCTATATCAAATTGATCATACACTTGTTGTTCTAATTCTATTTGGGATTCTGTATTAGGGGCTGTAATCCCATTGGTCTTTCCATCCTGGTTAATACCCCATCCCTGTACCACTCCCAAAATAGTGTCGTTGTCTTTTTCTGCATCTTCTAACCTTTTTAGCATCACCACTCCAACTCCTTCACCCGGGACAAAACCATTGGCCCGCTGATCAAAAGTATGGCATCTGCCATCTGGAGAAAGCATACCCGATTGTGAACTCATAATATGCATAGAAGGTGTTGCCATTATATAAACGCCTCCTGCAAGAGCAGCATCAATACTACCCGATACTAAAGCATCACACGCATTGGCAATAGCTACTAATGAAGAGGAACAAGCAGTATCTATAGAGATACAAGGGCCTTGTAAATTTAAAAAGTAAGAAATTCGCGATGCTAAAATAGACCCGGCAGCACCAGTAAATCCCTGAGCGCTCAATTGATGTTTTTTTGATTGCTGAAGATAATCTCCAGCTGCACATCCTACATACACCCCACATTTACTACCAGAAAATACATGTGGATTGTATCCTGCATGTTCTATCGTATGCCAACAGGCCTCTAAAAATAATCGTTGTTGCGGATCCATACTTTCTGCCTCAATAGGAGAGATATTAAAAAACATTGGATCAAAAAGGTCATAGCCTTCCAGGGCACCCATCCATTTGCTATAGGTCTTGCCCGCAACAGCTTCTCCTTTCTGGTAGTACTTATTGATATCCCAACGCTTCTTAGGAATCTCACTAATACAGTTCTTCCCTTGAGCAATATTCTGCCAAAATGATTCTACATCTCCTGCCTTTGGAAACTGACCCGACATTCCTATAACTGCAATAGATTGTGATCGGGAAGACGGTTTTCTGAATTGAGTAGCATTTCCCTGTGAACCTTTACGTAATGATGTAAGATGCCTTCTTCTAACTGCTTTTGGAATATCACTTTGAAAGATCTTTTCGGGGATATCAATAGAAATAGCAGAATCTGTAATACGTACTCCCTGTTGCTTTATTTCATCCTGAATATGATCACTAAGAGCATTCAGAGTTGAATAACTATAAACAATGGTAGCTTGTAGCGAAAGCCCATATTTTTCGTTAATGGTACGTATAAAAGTAACCCCCACAATAGAATCCAATCCTAAATCTACAAACTGACTGTTATCATCGATCTCATCTTCTGATAAATGCAGCTCCTTGGCCAGTAGTTTCTTTAAATCTAAAAGAATATTAGGAAATACATCTTGAGTATTTGCCTTTGGCTCTTTTTTGGGTATATCTGTGATTGTAGATGTTACTGATTTACTTACAGATATTCCCTGTTTTTCTAGTGCTTCCTTAATATGACCTCCTAATGCTGCTATAGTAGCATAACTATACACAATAGTAGCTTGTAGTGAAAGCCCATACTTTTCATTAATAGTACGTATAAAAGTTACTCCTACAATAGAATCCAGTCCCAGATCTACAAACTGACTGCGTTCATCAATCTCACCCTCTGATAAATGTAACTCCTTTGCCAGCAGTTTTTTGAGATCTGAAATAATATCGGGCAATACATCTGTACGTGAAACAGTATCTTCAATATTTACAACAGGTGACTTTTCTGTAGCATTGATGGCTTCTTTTGAAATTGTACTTTCTTGATAGAAATTACTCTGAATCTGTTGTAAAGTATCTTGTCTTCCTACAAATGTTTTCTCATGCATCGCCAACTCAAAGCTATATGTTTCTTCTAAACGTTTTTTAAGATACGCTGTTAATTGATTTTTGATCGTCACTAAGCTTTTGCGAGAATATCTTGCTATTTGCTGAGCTAGTTCAAGTGCTACTGAATGGGTCTCTTTTCTGGAGAAAACAGGGAAAGACATTCCTTTTTCTTGTAATGTTTTTCCAGAATATTCAACTCCTCTCAATAAAGTTTCCCGAGAAAGATCATATCCTATTTTATCAGGGAAGATCAAAGTAGCTCCTGCTCCGGGAGTAAATCCATATCTCATATATGGGCTTACATAACGACTCTCTTCACTAAACAAAACAAAATCTGAAAACATACCCATAGACCATCCTGCTCCAATACCATGTCCCTCCATTGCCGAGATCACCGGAATCTTACAATCTAGAGCTAGTTGAAAAATCTTCGTATCGGTAAATTTAGCCTTACCTTTCTGGATAGCCAGTAAACTCTCTTTGGTACCACCAGATGCAAAGTAACTGTCATACCCCGTTAAGATCACTACCTTGTATACTGAAGACGCTGCTATATGATCGAAGACCTCTATCATTCCGGCTATAAAGGCATCTGAAAACATATTCTTTGCCTCCCTATCTTCCATCTTAACCTCAATAATACCTTCTGGATAACTCTTTGCTTTTATAACTTTTGTGTTAAGCGTAATGTTTGTTATAGTTTTTGGTAATAACTCTGAAGTTTTTGTTTGTTCCTCCGACCAAATCGGTAACTCTTCTATCGTTTTCTTCAGTAATGAAGTTTGTGTCTTTTTCCAAGTCCGTACAATTTCTAAGGGTAATTTCACCCACCTGGATGCCTGATGCAATGCTTCTGAAAAAACATCATTGGTTACAATCAATGAACCTACCTGATCTTGTAGCTCCATCCCAGTATAAGTCTTACCTGCCAGTAGTAATTCTTTACTCATAGTACATCCTAACCGATGACTAAATAACGTAACTGATCGCATTGCCAACTCTGGAACTTCTACAAGACCTGATACAGAATACTCACCTTGTGTATTGTAAATACAAACATCACAAGACGAACAAATCAACCAGGCAATATCTTTAGCATTAGAATTTGTTACAGCAATTATAGGAATCGGGGATTTCAGGATTTGATCCTGAAATCCTAAAACGACTTCCTGCGAACTCATCAAATCGGATACTGAAAGAAAATCAGCAATATCACTGCTTAGAACAATCACTTTATAGTAATTGTCTTTATCTAGTTGGGCATAAATAGTTTTTAATTCTGAAATGATATTTTCTAATGAGCAGTTCTTCCCTCCTTTATGTAGTGTAATTGTTAATACATGATCTGTAAGGGTTTCTAACTTCAAATACTTTAAATCAAAGGTAAGTTGTGGTTTTGTAGTTACTATACTCCCTACTTGTATTGTAGGCACTACAACCAATTGTTTTGCCAATGTAAGTAACTTGCGCCCCAAATGTTGTTTTAATAGCTGCAGAGCATCCTTTGATTTCTCACAAAGATCTAATGCAAAACTCTCTGTAAAAGAACTTATCTGATCTAATGGAAGAACAGGACAACTGCATTTTTGCTCTTGTAAAGCCTTGCCTGTTAGTTCTTCGGATTGGTATAGAAAGCTATAAGCAAAAGCATTTCCAAATCGTTCTTTAAACCATAACTCTTCTTCTAAATCAGGGAAAAATCCTTCCTTATAATTTGTATAAGAATAGTTACTTTCTTCACTGCATATCATAAAATCACATAACCCTCCTATTAGAAATCCAGTTCCAATAGCAGATCCTTTCATCTCGGCAATTATCGGAAAAGGAAAAGATGCTATAGTTTGATATAATCCTGATCGTACCGATTCATTATAGGATGTTCTGTCCCCTTGTAAAAAAACATCATCCCCACGTAATAACAATACTTTTAAAGAAGAAATCTCCTTTGCATATGTTAAAGCTTCTATCAATTCTGAAATCAATTCTGAAGAAAGCGTATTTTTATTAGGTGCAGATATAACTAGTGAATACAACCCTTTATCGTGATCAAATAACCTAATTAATGAAGCATTAGAAAATTCTCCTCCCTGATCATTATAAGATGTTATATTAGAAAGAGTTGTAGTTGTTTTATCCAACACAAAATCTTCCATTTCTTTTATGTCAAAAGTATCCGGAGTAACTAATAAAATTTGAGTCGGTTTTTTTAATGTATTCTCTGTAAACTTTTCTACTTCTGAATTTTCTAATACTATCTTTGAAGGAATCGGTATGGATAGTTCTCGTAGCGATCTCTGAATTTTCTCTAAATCTAACGATGGTTTTACTATTTCCTGTTGATTAAAAGTATCCTCTATAACATCATCAACCACTTGCTGATAACCAACACCATATAGCTGTACACACACCTTACCTTCATGATCACATAC